>CAVXLO010000045.1:0-80738 GCA_963762555.1 uncultured Verrucomicrobiae bacterium | reverse complement strand
TTTGACGGCGGGGAACGCGAGAACGCGAGGGGCACATCTTGACACTACCACCATAATATGGGCGTGAACTGGTTCCTCATCCGAGACGGGAAACCATTAACCGATGAAAGAATCATGAACTCGGATATACCAGAACCGCGCTCGTTACGTGAAATAGAGATGGAAGTTCTCGCCGAAGGCCGCGAATGGATGCGGCAGCGGCTGCAACAGAGGCTTCAAGCTGAAGCGGACCGCCACGGCGGAGTTTTCCCCCCTCAGCGGTCGCCAAGCGTGGCACCGGCGAAGCCAGCCGATGCACCTGCACACCGTCGCCGGGGTTGTTGAACTAAGCATCTGGCAGGGGCAGGATCCCCAGGATGAGCATTGGGGCTGTCCGATGCGGGAGCGGTGGGGATTGATAGCGCACCAACAGATGAGTCCGGCCTTGGAGGAGAAGTTGGCGTTTACGGCCACGCTGGCGGGTTCGTATGCCGACGCCGCCTTACTGGCCCAGAAGTGGGGCTGCACTGGGGACGATTCGGTCATCCACGCGTTGGTGCAACGCGTGGGAGAGCGGGCGCAAGCCCAGACGCAGCAACGACTCAAAGAACTGCCCCAGGAGCGCTACCGGCAACGGCGAGCTTCGGAGTTGGCGGTATTGATGATGGATGGCTGGTTGGCGCGTTTTCGCGGTCCCGGCTGGGGTAAGAAGAAAACCAAGCAAGAGCGGGTGCAATGGCACGAAGTCAAGACGGGGGTTTTCTACCTGCACGAGCAAGCCGCCCATACCGAGGGGGAGCGAGGGATCTTGGCGGAGAAGACGATGGTGCGCTGGTACGGCGAGCCCATGGAATTGGGGCAGCGACTGCACTGGGAAGCCTTGCGGGGCGGTTTGGGACGAGCCCAAGAAAGGCTGGTGCTGGGTGACGGGAGCGCCTGGATTTGGAACGTGGCCGCCGACCGCTGGTCCGGGGCTAGGGAGCTTTTGGATTTCTATCATGGCAGCGAGCATTTGTGGGAGCTGGGCCGGGCCTTGTGTAAGGAGGATGAAGTGCAAACCCAAGGCTGGGTAGAACCGCGGTTGCATGAGCTGCGGCACGGCAAAGAACAGAAGATGTTGAAGGGCTTGGCCGCGCTAAGGGGACCTGGCGGCCCTGCGGCTGAGACCGTGCGCAAACAACAGAATTATTTTGCCGGTCACGCTGGGCGAATGAACTACAAGGAGATCGCTGATCGCGGCTGGCCCATTGGCAGCGGAGCGGTCGAATCGGCCTGCCGCCAAAGCCAGTGCCGCTTCAAACGGTCGGGACAGTTCTGGACTGGGCCGGGCCTACGCGCCTTGTGCGCGCTGGATGATGCCCGCCGTAACTTCCACTGGGACGACCTCTGGCCAATCCCTTGATCGGTGGTGGTTGCAAGATGCGCCCGAACGCGAGGGGCGCATTCGCGAGTGGTTGGTAGGGACGCCTCGCCGAGGCGTCCATCCCGGCGCCACACGGACGCCTCGGCGAGGCGTCCCTACCTTACCAACCACTCGCGAATGCGCCCAACGCGAGGGAACTCACCGAAAGCCCTTTATGACTCTCTGCCGCCGCAAAGCAAACTGCGATGTAAGAAAAGTGAGCTGCTCCCGGAAGCCCACAGGTACAACAAAAAAGCCGGAGTTTTATCCGGCCTCTTTGCCACACGTTACACTGAGAACAAATTCAAATTCTCGCGACGGTCAAAGCATACCAGATGTCTGGCCCCCTGCATGTCACCAGTTGTGGGGACAAAGCCATGCCCGGCATCCATGCTCCTTTCTGGCAGGCGGAGCCACGCCGGGAGCAGGCCGTTTGACTTTTGGCCCTGCTGCGAGAATCTTGCCCCAGCCAATGAATATCAAACCAAGTCGGACAAGGCGGGATGACTCTCCCGGCCCCAGTCATTACTCCTCAAGCTCGTGTATTCACCCCCGCCGATTCGGGTCGCTCTTCACGCTTATGCTTTGCGCCTGCGTTTCAGCCCACTCCCCGGCGGCCCATGCGGCCGGCTCAGAATCTTCGGGCCTGTTGCTCGTCGCCAACAAGGGCGATCGTGCCCTCGGCATCATTGATCCAGCCCTCGGCAACCAAGTCGCTGAGATCCCCGAAGACGGTGTCACCGGTCATGAAGTCGCCGCCTCGGCCGACGGCAAATACGCCTTCGTTCCCATCTACGGAAGTGGCGGGGTCGGCGGGCGCGGCACCGACGGACGGTTGCTGCGGGTGATAGATATCGCCAAACGTGAGATCGCCGGCACCGTGGATTTCGGCAAAGGCGTCCGCCCGCATTGCGCCGTGTTCAACCACGCGACCGGCCTGCTCTACGTCACTACCGAACTCGACAACTCGATCACGGTCATCAATCCCCGCACGTGGAAGATCGTGGGCACCGTTCCCACCGGCCAGCCCGAGTCGCACATGCTGGCCATCACCAGCGATGGCCGCCGCGGCTACACCGCCAACGTCGGGCCGGGAACCGTTTCCGTTCTGGACCTTGAGGCCAGGAAGGTCCTGGCGGTCATCCCCGTTTGCGCTGTCACACAACGGATTTCCCTCTCGGTGGACGATCGTTGGGCCTTTACCGCGGACCAGCGCCAGCCCCGGCTCGCGGTGATTGATACCGCCACGAACGGGGTGCGAAGCTGGATCACCTTGCCGGGCATCGGGTACGGAACCGCGCCCACTCCCGATGGCCGCTGGCTGCTGGTCGCATTACCCAGAATCAGCAAGGTTGGGGTCGTTGACCTTAAGTCCATGCAGGTCACCCGCACGTTTGATGTGCCCAAAGCCCCGCAAGAGGTGCTGGTTCGCCCCGACGGTCTCGAAGCCTACGTATCCTGTGACGCCAGCCACGAGGTCGCCGTCCTGGACCTGAAGAACTGGCGCGTCGCCAGGCTGATCCACGCCGGCGCCGGTGCCGACGGGCTCGCGTGGGCGGGAACTCCATGATCGGAGAATCCCCACAAGCCCGCTCGTCAGGCACGGCAGCAGCAGGCCGCGCGCAGCGGGGACCTCTGCCCTGGGAAAACGCCCGCGTAAGGAGGATCAGCCGCCTGCCCGCTGCGCCGCAGGCTGCGAAAAATAATTGCGCCTCTCATATATGGGGAACCGGTTCGGCGAAAACAGTGTTGGCGGAAAGTGGTTGATAGGCAAATGGTTACGCATACCGTTAACGTTATTGGAGCACGGGAAGGCGCCGGGCGGGCGGTGAAATTATTTTGCTGAATTGCTGTAAGTGGCTGCAAATCAACTGCCTTTTTTTTCATGGTGCGGGGCTTCTGGTCCAGTGGCTCCGAGCAACGTGCCTGTCCATGAGCTGATCAACCTTCTGGCGGAGGCCGGAGGAGATGAGGTTGGTCCTGTTATTACCGCTGATTACGGGTATGTGGTTTGTCAACGGGAAGTGGTCGGACGTGCATTATTTTTTCTTTGAGGTTTGGGCGAGGGTAGCCCCGCGAGCTGTACCTGTGAGCCAGGCGCCAAGGCGTCTGACGACCCCGCAGGCAGGTGGTTCTGCGCGGGCGGCCGGTGGGGAGCAAAACCCTTAATTTGAGAAAGGAAAACGACGGGCCAAAAAGAGGCGCGTTGTTCGTCGCTTTCCCCTCTCGTTGTTTTTTGTCCGGCGTAGTATCGCATGCGCTCCCCCGTGACGCAAATTCAAGCCAAGCCATACTCGGCGGCCAAGCCGTTGGCCTTGGGTTTGGGCGTGAACTTGCGGGCCGGATCCAGGACGTAAGTTTTGGCCCCAGGCCCGGATTGGGTCTGCGGCGCGGTCGGCGCAGGGGGATGGTTTTGGCCGGCTGGGGTCGTTGCTTTGCGGGCAGTGAGCATTTCATTGGCTGCCTGGCGCAGGTCTTGGCGGGTCTTGCCCAGCTTGTCCAGGGCTGCTTGGCCCACTTGGCCAATAACTTTGCCGAGCTTGAGGCAGAGCCGCTGGTCGGGCTCTTCGAGCGGCGTCCATCGCCCCATCAGCAGGTACCAAGCGGCCACCGTCAGTTTGCGTGCCACCGCCGCCACCGCCAGATTAAGCGAGCCTTTGCGGGCCAGCAGTTTCCTGCCCCATTGAGCCAGGGGAGTCTGAGCGCAACGCAACAGGGCCTGGGCTCCCTCAATCAGCAGACAGCGCAAATGTTTGTTGCCGTGGCCACCAATGCCGCCGCTCCAACTGCCCGCGCCACTGTCGTCGAACGCGGGATTGAGTCCTACGTACTTGACCAGTTGCTTGGGGTGGGCAAAGCGTTTGATGTCGCCAATAAAGGCGACCAAGGCAAAGGCGACCATCTCGCGCACGCCGCACAAGCGCACCAACTGGAGCAGGTCGGCATCAGTCAGCACTTCCTCGGCGATGAGACTGCGCCAATGCCGGCGTTGTTGGTCGGCGTGGCGCAGTTCCAGGAGCAGCCCTTCGATGACCTGCCACTGGCCCACCGACCAGGGGCGGGCCTGGCGGATTTGCTCCTCCACCGTTCCGGGCGGGGTCAGGGGGCAGTGCGCCTTGAGCCGCACGCCGTTGTCGCTCAGGTAAGAGCGGACGCGTGCGCTCATTTGCGTCGTGCGTTTGACCGCCTTGCGATGCGCGTGAAACAGGTCGCGGCGCTCCTGCGTCTTGGCGTCGGGCACCCACACCTCCTTGGCCGTGCCGGCCAGGTAGGCTTTGCCGATGCGTACGGCGCTAATCTTGTCGTTATTGGCATGCGCCTCCTTGAGCTGCCCCAAATGGCAACTCTCCAGCACCTTGGCTTTGCGCCCAATCCCGCCCAGCACACGCACCACGTGGAAGCTATTGCCCGAGGCTTCCAGCACAAACTGATCTTGGGCCGTGGTGTGCTTCTTGGCCCAGGACGGCAGTTGGCTTAACGGCACTTTGTTGAACGTTTTTTCCACCACCGCAGCGGCCGGAGTCGGCCCCCGGATAATCGCCGCCGTGAAACTGTCCGGGTGAGCGTCAAAACCGATCACCTGCTGGACACATTGATTTAATTCACTCATCTTGTCTCCTAACGGTTATGCAGGCGGACGGAACACGGGTCAGGCGCTTACATGCACTCAGGTATGCGGGGCGGTCCCCATGTAGGTGCTTTGCGCCGGTGCTCATTCACGAAAACGGAGAATTACTCCGAGCGTATTCCTCGAGCATCTCCCGAAAGCCCACCTGCTGGTTAGCATATCCCAACAGGTCCTTAAGGTGACACCGGTTCCGTCCATCCTGCAACTGCGTCCTGAGTGTTCCAGGGCGCCCCGTTGACAAAACTCATACCCTCGCGGATGGAGAGAAGGGAGCTGGGTTCGGGTCTTGGTTTGAGGTCTTATCAGCGTTCATCAGCGTTATCAGCGGTTAATGCGGTTGGTGAGTGATCCTGATTGCTTTTCTATCATGAAGGCGATGTTTAACGAGCGAGCTGGAGTGAGGCCTGCCAGGTCTCAATACCCTTCCTTGCCGATAGACCCCGGCAAGCCTTCCACCCCCTCAACTCCAGGAACACGAACTCGGTGGTGACGAGGGTCAGTCCGGGTGCGCGCGAAGCCGCCACCGCTCGCTGGTGCGCTGCATCTCGCTCGTTGGGGAGTGCCAGGAAGAAGAAGCGGTCGGCAAAGACCGCCTTCATGCTTTCTTCGGGTGCGGCGTCAGCGCTAACCAATGACGTCCATGGCTCTGTGCTTAATCGCCTGGTCAAAAGTCCCGAGACGGGCGCCATGCTTGGCGGCCAAGTCAGCCAGGTAAAGATCTGTGACCTGTTCGGATTTCTTCGGGTAGGAGTCGAGCACGGGCAGATCGTCCGGCACTCGGTCTGCCTTCCGGTCCGTGACGAACTGATCGAGTAGTCTCCGGGCTTGCTCCATGGGCGCGTTGAAGGCCTTTTTGTTGGTCGAGATGCGCAGGAAACCAAGTTCGGACAGCGGACAAACCAGGACGGTCTTTCCCGACAGCCAGGCGAAGGCCTTGGGATGCTGTGGATGGTTGGACCAAATCGCCGCCAGCAGGACGTTAACATCCAGCAAGTGCTTGGGTGGCGGGGCTGCTGCTCCGCCATTCATGGAAAGTCGGCCAGGGCCTCTTTCAGGGCTTCTTCGTTGACCGGCCTGTCCAGAACCCCCACATGATAGGGCCCCCGTTTCTCGATCCTGACCTTGGCTGGAGGAGTTTCGCGGACAGGCTCCAACTTGGTCAGGACGAACTTGCCTTCCGGCGAAACCCGAACGTCAAACCGGTCGCCGGGATTAGCCAGGCGGAGGGTCACTCGCTTCTTGTTGTCGGCCACAACTGTCATTGCGGTAGGAATCTCCCACCCGCCGACGCAGATTTCAAGCACTTTTCGCCATAGGACTGGAGCACTCCAAACGCTGCCACCTCCTTCAAAGCCCCCAAACACGCGCAGCGTCCTGGACTGCGGTAGCCGCATACCGCCTTTGGAAGGACCCGGGGACTCCGAGAAGGCCTGCTCGGCTCCAGCTTCCGGCCCACCCCACTCCCCGACTTTGGACATTAGACCTTAGACTTCGGACTACGTGATGATCTATCTCGACCACAACGCCACCACCCCCGTCCGCCCGGGAGTTCTTCATTCTTCATTCTGCCTTCTTCCTTCCTTGCCGAGTGGGGCAACCCGTCCAGCGCCTGCAAGTTCGGCTCAAAGCTCAAGGGCGTGATCGAGACGACCCGGGCGCAGGTCGCGGAATTGTTCGGAGCCCAGCCGCGCGAGATCATCTTCACGTCGTGCGCCACGGAGAGCAATAGTCCGGCGATTCATGTCGCCCTCAAGGCCAGTCCCGGCAAGCGGCGCACCGTCACCTCGACGGCGGTTGGAGCGCGGGGGCAAGAAGACCTACAACAACATGATCACCTGCCACTTCCTCGACTTGGCGCAAACGTGGCGGTCGCTCCGGCGGGTTTGCACCTCGCCCTCGGAACTTTGCTTCGTTATCGGCGATTCCGCGCCTTATGGGGTTTACGTACCGGTCATCGAATGGTTCGGGAAACTGGCCCTGGCCGCTGGCTTTGATTCGTGGTCGTTCGAGAAGCTGCGCGACCGGAACATCAAATGGAAGAACCGCAAACACCGCGTGCCGCTTTGCGAAGGGCATCTCTGGGTCCGCGGATAGGAAGAAGAAGCCGCGGGAACTGATGCTCCAGCAGCACATGGCGGGTTGGGCAAGTCCCACCACAGCCACTCCTGAAGGGATTGTGTAATCCAGCCGAGGGTTGAGCCGTCGCAGCTCCGCCCTTGCGATGGTTCTACCCTGGGGCACAACCCGGGAAGGTTCCCAATCCTGAAAGCGGTTGCATCAGGCCCTTGGCATATAGCGGGCATCGCCCAGCGGCGCGAGTGCAGGCTTGGGCGAGGGACGGCTGGGGGCCTTGGCCTCAGCCACAGCCCTCTGCAAGGCGGCGTGGAAGACATGGGGTTTGCCAATGAAGCGAAGCGGGAACTGGAGTCCGCCCAGTGTCGAAACGGCAACCGTGCCATAACCTAACAACCTGCCCAGAAGCGGTTCCAGGATGAACATTGCCTCTACGTTTTCCAGGGGAAGCTCCCCGGCGGCGCGGACCAGGAAGCCGGTGCGGTAGATGAGGCGCTTGTTGGTCAACGTGATTTCGCAGTACAGGTACGCGACCAGGACGAGGATGAAGACAAGCAATGCCGGGATCAGGTCCATCCCAATGATGAAGAACCAAAGAACGGGAAGGTGGAATCCCGCGCCTTGGGTGCTGAACTGGCTCATCATGTTTCCCATCATGTTGAAGAAGAAGAGGAGCGGGATCATGGGAAGCAGAAGCACGACCAGCAGCATAACGGGCAGGCCAAAAATGCCCGGATGAATGCGGGCTTCCCTCAGTATTCGTTCGTCGAATAGCAGACTCATAGTTTTCCTCTTTCGCCCATGCAGGGCTGTGTGTGTCTGCTGAGCAGCAACCTCCATACCAAAGTCGGTAGGCAAGACGCGGTCTTGGCATTCTGGCACCCAGCGGAGGCGGCGGCATTAGGAGGTTGCAAACCAAGCTTAGAACTATAGCGCAGGGGTTGGCCAGCAGATGACATTATCATTGATACGTCCATGGCCTGGCCTTGGTAATCGTATAGCCAAGGCGGGCGGCTGCGAGCGGCGTCGCGCAGGTACAATACCGGTACGGTTTTGTAGTTGCGACGTGGATGACGTTGGCTTACAGGCAGGTGCGAGATGAGCAAGCTTGGTGACCAGTCCAGAGAAGCGCACAGCGGGTTTTATCTAACGCTCGTGAGCATAATGCAATCGTTGGCTCTCGGCTACCTTCTGCAGTTGCTCGGAGATCAGCTGCTTGCCAGGGGGGCTTTGCCTCTGAATATGGTCTTCCAAGCAGTCACGGCACTCCTTGCGATCATCCTCGTGTGGCACCAGTATGCGATTGGAACGATCGTCTATCGTTGGAAGCTAGACATCTTTGACTCGATCATCCCCTACCTTCTCGGCATTTGTGAATACTCGATGATCGCGGCAATCGGCATCCCTGAGGCGAAAACGGCTCTCAGTGAGGTTCGCTTCAGCCTCTGGTTGTGGTCCCTGGCAGCGTTTGCCTTTGTCTCGGTATTCGCGTATTGGAATCAGTTCGGGAAGGCAGACTGTGAGCCCGAGTCGAGAACCCCGATATCCATGTCGAGGAGGAGCATGCTTTTCACCATCGGTTATGTTGGGATGTTCAGCCTGCTGGCGTACGGTTGTTCGGCCTGGCATCTCCCGCACCGCTTCCACTGGATTGTCAGCTTGTTTGTCAGCCTTGCTTTTCTTGTGGAACTGGTCCGAGTCGAGCGGGCCTACGCCTCGATCCGGCGCTGAAAAGGCACGGATCGGTGGGTTTCGAGGCCGACGTGGTGGCTACTTCGCGTTCAAGGTTTGCACTGCCTTCGCTACAAGCCTTGTCGGCGCGAACTTGGCGAGGGTAGAGGTGAGTTTGTTTACAGTACCAGGAATCACGACGCGTTTTCCTTCCATTAAGCCGCGGTAGGCGATGCTCGCGACGTCCTTTGCTTCCATGATGTGCAGCTTTCGCAGGGACGGCCGCATGCCGGCGCGCTCGTGAAACTGGGTCCGGGTGGCGCCGGGGCAAAGGACCGTGACCGTGATGCCTGTGCCTCTCAACTCCTCAGCCAGGGCATAAGAGAAGGAGAAGACGAAAGCCTTTGTGGCATAGTAAATGGCCTTGGAGGGGCCAGGCTGAAAAGCGGCGGTGGAGGCAACGTTGAGGATGCGTCCGTGGCGCCTCGCGAGCATAGGCGCCAGGAAAAGATGCGTGAGGTGGACCACGGCTTCCATGTTCACGCGCATCATATCGGTCCAGCGCTGGAGGTCGCCATGGGCGAATGCGTCTTTCCAACCGAAGCCCGCGTTGTTGACGAGTACGGAGACTGCTGTGTTTGTCAAAGCGTGGTAGATCTCTGTTGGCGCGGCTTCCATTGATAGATCCTTAGCAAACACTTGGACCGTGGTGTTGCCGCGTGCTCTAAGTTCGTTGGCGACTTCGTTGAGCCGGGCCTCGTTTCGGGCTACCAGCGCCAAGTCGAAGTGGTCGGCGGCGAGGATCCTTGCAAGCTCGTAGCCGATTCCGGATGACGCGCCCGTGACAAGTGCCCATTCGTTCATATGTTCAGGGTGCTAGTTTATCACGCTGGCTGTCGGCAGTGCGAGCAAGGATTCAGATGGTGTGCGGTTGCCACCGGCCGCTACGAGAGTTTCCGCCTGAGCGTGGTCGCGAACGCGGTCGGTGAAGCCCCCGGGCCCTGGCATGGCTGAGCCGGTTGGTGATGAAGTAGATCATGTAGGCTCGCGGCCATGGGGCCGAGACTGGCGCAAGAGCGCCGCGTCGCGCTGTGCCTCAATGCCGTGGTTCTCGAGGTGCTTCTGCTTCCGGTGCCCGAGTTGCTCCTCGGCCTCCACCCGCTGCCAAAGCCCAACTGAGGCAAGAACCGCCACCTTTCAGGCGAGCAGATTAGTGTTGCTTTATTAGGGTGGGGGGCGCAAAAACTTGACCGTGGAAACCACAGAGGGGTTTCTGGCCAGGAGTTTAGCTTATGAAAAATGATGCGATGCGGCGGCATGCCGGAGGCGTGGCATTTTCTTCTATCATCTTTTGTGTCGCCGTGCTGGTGGCCTGGCTGCCGGCGAAGGGGCGGGCACAGGTGAACAGCGGCAGCAATGGCAGCGACGGGGTGTTTCAGCCGACGACGAACACGATCGTTAACATGGCGGACCACGCGAATGGGATTTACCAGTACAGTTCTGTCAGTATTCCAAGCGGGGTGGTGGTGACGTTCGTGGCCAACGCAAGCAACACGCCGGTTTATTGGCTCGTGCAGAGTAATGTTGTCATAAACGGGACGGTGGACGTGCACGGGCGTGGGCCGACTGGGACCCCTTATCCGTCTTACCCTGCATATACGATCGGAGGTATGGGAGGTCCTGGCGGGGCCCGCGGGGGGGATGGAGGGAGTAGCCCCACTCCCGGGCAGGGCCCAGGCGGAGGAAGCGTGCCTGCTGGAGCGGGTGGGTTTGGCACTCAGGGGAAGAGTTTTTGGGGGTCTGGCGCAGGCGGGGTTGCGTACGGGGACCCGTCTTTGGTTCCCCTGCTCGGAGGCTCTGGGGGTGCGGGGGGAGGAGGTTGGGAGTCTGGTGGGGGCGGTGGTAGTGGGTCGATTCTTATTATTGCCTCTGGGTCCATAAAAGTGAATGGTACCATTGATGCAAGGGGTGACCTGGGGTTCTACAGCGGGGGTGGCAGTGGCGGTGGTGTGAGACTGGTTACAGCTAGGCTGTTCGGTGGGGGCAACATTTGGACGCATGGTACCGACTCCTTGGGGTACGATGGTGGCGGCGACGGTCGGGTAAGAATTGAATCGGTGGACTACAGCTTTACTGGGCAAGTCACCGGGGTCTTTACTCGAGGCTCGCCGGGTCCTGGACTCGCTGTCTCGGCGGTTCTTTCGACGGTGGTGGTTTCCCCCAGTGTAGTGCCTGCGGACGGCCAGAGCGCAGCCACGGTGACAGTGACGCTGCTGGACGGGAATGGCCTCCCCGTTGTGGGGAAGCGGGTGAGGATCAGCGCTGTCGAGCAGTTGTCTTCGGGTGGGGTGGCATTACTTTCAACTGTGGCTCAGCCGGCGAGCGCGACAGACGGCTATGGCCAAGCCACAGCGACTGTGAAGTCGGCGGTGGCTGGCACAGCGATAATCTCCGCGCAGGATGTGACGGACGGTGTGGCCCTGCAGCAGCTCACGGTGCGGTTCACGTCGGGGCTGGTTGCGCCCAACAGTGACCTGAGCCAGGCCATCGGGATGTTGTACCAGATCAGCGGGGATAATCTGAACAGCAGTTTGCTGTCTATTTCATCGGTCACGACGGATGCTGGAAAGAGAGGAGACGATTTCCATGCGTATTTCGGCGAAGACAAGGCAGTCGGAGCGCTTGACGCGATCTATGGGATTACCACAGCGTTTATCGGCACGCCAGAGGACGTGAAGGCGGCCAAGCTGGCAGCGTTGCCTGGAGTGGACGAATTGGGAGGAATTCCCGAATCGGGGCTGGAGGCTTACCTGTTCAATCGCCAACTACTGCAAGCGGCCAATGTGCCCAGTGTGCTAAAGAGTCTCTTGTTGGATGTGTTGACGGACACGGGCGTGGAGTTGCAGGGCGGCACCCTAGACGATTTCGTGAAAGCGGGTTTGCAGGTGCTCGGTTCGCGGCCGACCGGCCTGAGCTTGATGGCGTCGAGCAGCGCACAGAACTGCCTGGCGTATCAGCAAACTCTAGCCCAGCAGAGCCAAAGGCTCGTCGCGCAGGGGATTCCGCCCCTGACTGCGGGGCAGCAATCCGCTTGGGTGAGCGATCTGGAGTCCAGGTACGGATATTCGACTGCTTTGCTTGCTATTTTGGCGCACGAGGACGAGTTCTTGCAGCAGTTCCAGACTGCCAGAGAGCTGTCCAGCCACGATGCCCTTGAGTGGGCAGCGTCGAAGTTCGCGGTTGAGGTTGGGGTATCGGCGTTGTTCAAGCCCGCGGGCATCATTGCGGGCCTGGGGTTCACGATCCAGGATGAGCACGGGACGATGCAGAAAATGGACTCGGATCAGAAGGGATATGACATAGCGTATGGCATAGTCGGGGGCGGCGTGCAATACGCAAAGCAGGTGTACCTGGATGCCGCAAGTGCCTATGGCGAAATCGGCCAGGGACGAAAGGCAAACCCTGTTTCGGCCAACATCGGGCCGATGACGGATTTTGAGGCGGGCTACCAAGTTTGGCGGCCTTGGCCGTTCACGCCTTACTTTTCCGTAACCAAGGCGTACTCCCTGCTCGACATCAACAATACGAGTGAAGGGGATGCGGTGTTCGAGGTCATCGTGCTGTCTGGCTATGCCGGGTCCGCGTATGGCGTTGGCATTCCCAATTTGCCTCAGACCACGATGGGGGTGCTGACGATCCCGGCGAACAGCCACGCACAGGTGCCGGTGACTTATTACGACGGGTCAAACGGGGGCAGACCTGATCCGGCGGCCACGATGTTGGTTTACGTGCTGGGAGTGAACAGTTCTGGCACCTTTTATATTGGGGGATTTTCGCACAACTGGAACCCTGGCAGTAGCGCATCTGGGGGTATAAGGCCCATGGACGTACAGCAGGAGATCGAGAACCCGGTGACCAGCTACGTGGTGCAGAACTCGAACAATCAAACGTATGAGGCTAAGATTTTTGTGGTGAACCCGTTCGGCCAAGCGTCACTCGGCAATAGTGACCCAGGCGTTGCCTCCGGGGTTCAGCGTTCTCGTCACTGATGGAGCGGTTGTTGGCTCCGCGATAGTGTGGACCAACATTATCCCTGCGGGTGGGCTAGCGAAGGATTTCTTTACATTTGCCGTTTCGCTTGCCCCCGGGGTGCAAACGAACCTGGCCGCTGCGACGGCGGTCTTTGTGGACCAGACGAACAACACAAGTTCGGTTATTTCATCCACTGCGTCTGGCTTTCAGGGGTTGCTCCCTGTTCAGGTGACGGGGGCGGTGCCAAGTGGCGTGGTTGGGACCGACGTTCCGATGGTGCTGGCCGTGACGAATTGGACGGGCGCTAGCCAAGGCGGCATTGTCACCATCTCGCTCACGAACGCCGGGGGCGTATCGGTTTGGAGTTCCGCGGTGGCGTTCGCTGTGGACGGCATGGGAAGCACGAACCTGAGCTTCATGCTGCCTGGCGGTCTTCCCCCAGGGTCATATTCGGTCGTTGGCTTGCTGACCATAGGTGGCGGCGTAGGCCGGGTTCTGTCGGGGACCTACGTTGTTCCAGCGGCTCCGGTCACGCTGGGATGCGGACCGGCATCCAGTGTGGAGATGGGCTTTACCCTGCAACTGCAGGGTGTGGCGGGGTACGGCTACCTGATAGAGACTTCAACGAACTTGGTGGATTGGCAGCCCGCCCAATATCTGGTGCTGACAAACTCGTCGGGTTATTTCACGGACTACTACGCGCCCTTTTACAACCCGCGCTTCTACCGAGCTACGGCGGTTTCTCAGACCCAGTAGTTTGTGGGGCCGGGAGTTGGGCCGGTGGTGCTCGTTTTCGGCCGTATGGATTTGGGGTCAATTAGATGGCAGTTACCAACATGGTGCTGTCGTCTGGCTTGTGGCAGTCCACTGAATTCTACGCGACGAATTGCCCAAGCTGGCTTTACCGAGTGGTAGTTCCATACCGGGGTTGGACTGGCCAAGCAGCTGGCTCGAAGCGGGGGAGATTTCGTTGCGAGAGTTGACTTCAATCAGGCTCCCGCCAACTGATAAAGAGGCGGTAACTCGCAGTCAGCTTTTCCGCACGCGGTAGCGCCGAACCGGTTCGGCCAAGGCCATGGTGAGTTGGGCTTCCTCGACGGCCTCTTGCGGATAATCGCTCGAATCGAACTCAAGCTCGTCGCCCTGGAAGGACGGATAAAGCGCGGCCAGCTTCGGGATGGATGCCTCGGCGAGGCGGAAGTAATCCTTGTCAATCTCGATCCCGACGGAGCGGTAGCCGACGGCTTCGGCGGCGGCAATGGTTGAGCCGGAGCCCATGAACGGGTCGAGCACGGCGCCTTCGCCCAGCGGCAGCAGCGCTCGCATGATGATTCGCATGAAATGCTGGGGCTTCAGGCACGGGTGATCGGAAATGGCCGTTTCACGTCTCGGAGTGCGCCCGCTGGGGATGACTTCGGGGAAAGGTTTGTCCAACGAGAGGCGCCGCAAGCCGCCCGTTTTCCAATGCCGGAGGTTTTCGGCGACGGTCTTTTCGCCGAGCGGCTTGCGGAAGAGCATCCTCAGGAAGCTTTCCCCAGTCGCGGAAGAACGCCCGGAGATTCAGCTTCTCCTCGTCCTTCAGGACGGTGAACCGAGGCAGGGGATCGCGCCTGTGTCCGCCGATGGTGGGCGGTAGCCGCCACACGCCGCCGCGTCCGTTCCGGAGCTTGGACAGTTCCTTCTCGGAGAATTCGATCAGGCCGTAAGGCGGATCAGTGCAGACCGCGTGAATGGTCTGCGGCGGACACCTCCAGGCTACCCCGAGGCGACCCCGAGGCCATCTGGTGGCCAACCGGTAGGCACCCTGAGGCCACCCTGAGGCCACCCTGAGTACCCCGAGGCTCCACTCAGGCTCCCCCTCAGGCTCCCCCGGGCGGCAAGGTCCACCGAGAGAGCGCTGCCCGTCGTTGGTTTGGGAAGAGCGCAGAGGCGAAGCGCGGAGCGTCTATTTTCGAGAAGATATTGAAGCAGCCGGGGAACCGGCAGGCTGTTCAAAAGCCCCCGCGGCTGGGTATGGGGTCCAAGCCCCATATTCTTTGACCTGGAACCTGCATAGATTGGGGAGGTATGGAGAAGGTTCGGGAGCCGGTTGCAAAGGTCCGGCGCAGGCGCGAAGGAACGCAAAGCACACATAGCAACAGGCCCTTTTCCTCTTCTTTGTGTGCTTTGCGTTCTTCTGTGGTTGGTGTTGCAGTTGGCGCCCGGGATTCCCGCCTTGACGTATTGGCGGGCTCTGGGGCAAGCTTTGCGTATGGTTTTGCTAGGGCCGGGTGCGGCTGGAAGCCGGCCAAACCTGTGGGGCGGATGCTGGAAGGTCAGCACCCATGGACCACAGGAAGCCCTGATAAAGCCAGGCAGTTCAGCCAGTTTAGCTCAGTGGTAGAGCAACGGTTTTGTAAACCGTCGGTCCTCGGTTCGAATCCGAGAACTGGCTCCATCCCCTCCGCGCCGTATGCCGGTTGTGACTAATAGGGTGGGACAGAGGGCAGGTCAACTCGCTTGCCGGTCTGCGCGGATTGCCGGGCGGCGTCGAGGATTTCGGTGACGATGAGGTTGACCCCGAGCGAGGAGAGACCCGAGGGCTGGATTTCGCCGCGCACGACGGCGGCGAAGTAGGCGATTTCGTCCTTCCAGGGGCCGGGCGCTGGCGGCGGGAACAGTTTCACTTCACTCTCTTCGCCTCCGGCCTTGCGGACGCGGAGCAAGTCCTTTTGCGGCACCAGGACGTAACCCGTCCGGCCATACACTTCGAGGTCCTTGCGGTCGAACGGCCAGTTCCAGGAGGCCTGGATAATGCCCTGGGCATGGGGATAGGCCAGGAGGATGGTCGCCTCGTCTTCCACCTTGGGATAGACCTCGGGCTTGATGTGCTGCGTCAGGGCCAGCACCGCGGTGGGGCGCTGTCCCTCCATCAGCCAGGTGATGAGGTCGGCGCCGTAACAACCGAAATCGGTGAGGGCGCCGCCGCCGTTGAGCACGGGGTCGGTCAACCATGCCAGGAAGGCCGGAGAGCAGCCGATCTCTTTGGGGCCGCGATGGCCGTCATGGGCGACGATCTTGCGCAGGTCGCCAATGGCGTGCTGGTCGTGGACAATGGTGTAGGCGTTCTGGTTGCCGAGGTACCAGGTGGTTTCGTAGTTCACGATGACGTGGATGCCGCCCTTTTTGGCCGCGGCGGCGATGGCCCGGGCCTCGGCCAGGTTGACGGCCAGCGGTTTCTCCATCATCACCTGGATGCCCCGGGCGGCGCACTGCTCGACGACCTCGCGGTGCTGGAAGGTGCTGGTGAAGGTGGCCACGGCCTGGATATTCGTCTTGGCGAGCAAGGCTTCGAGGCTGGGGAAGAAGAGGTTGGTCGGCAGGTCGAACGCACGCGAGTAACGCCCGACCAACGCCGGGTCCGGCTCGATGATACCCGCCAGTTGGAGTTCGGGGCGGTGCCGCGCGCGGGGGATGAAACCATAGGCATGGTCGTGGGCCAGGCCGAAGATGGCATAGGTTACAGGGGGCTTCGACTCCTGGGACCACCCAAGGCTCGCGCCGCCCCAAAGCAGCAATATTGCGACAAGTATTCCCATAACAGCCAGGCAAGGGTAGTTGCAGAAACGGAGAGGCACGGCAAGAAGATACTTCACGCACAGCGCTGCGGCCAGGGCTCCATCAAGCTCCCGTGCGGACCGCGAGCCGTCCCGGCTCGCAGCGGCCACCGGCGCTCCCGGATTCCCCGACTTTCTAGGCATTGCTCGCGTTCCTGCGTGCTGCGAGCCGGGACGGCTCGCGCTCCGGGAAAGCTCGATGCAGCCCTGCGCTGCGGCCAAACGCAGGCGGACTCAAAGGGGCAATCACCGCCGTCAATGGGCTTGCCTCGCGCGGCGAAGTCGCGGAACCTGTCACCCATAAACTATGGCGAAGAAAGCGTTGATCTCCGGCATCACCGGGCAGGATGGGTCGTATTTGGCGGAGTTGCTCTTGTCCAAGGGCTACGAAGTGCACGGCCTGATCCGCCGGGCGAGCACGTTCAATACCGGGCGGCTGGAACCCATCTACGATGATCCACACTCGGGCAAGAGCCGGATGTTCCTGCACTACGGCGACCTGAGCGACGCGAGCGCGCTGGCGCGGATGATCGGCAAGATTCAGCCCGAGGAGGTGTATAACCTCGCCGCCCAAAGCCATGTGCGGGTGAGTTTCGACAGCCCCGAATACACGGCGGATATTGTGGCCACGGGCACCGTGCGACTGCTGGAGGCAATTCGCGAGACCGGCATCAAGCCGCGGTTCTACCAGGCCTCCTCCAGCGAGATGTTCGGCATGGTGCGCGAGGTGCCGCAGACCGAGAAGACGCCCTTTTACCCGCGCAGCCCGTATGGTTGCGCGAAGGTGTTCTCGTACTGGATCACGGTCAATTACCGCGAGTCTTACGGCCTTCATGCGAACAACGGCATCCTCTTCAACCACGAATCGCCACGCCGCGGGGAGACTTTCGTCACGCGCAAAATCACCCGGGCCGTGGCGCACATCAAGGCCGGCCTCCAGGACAAGCTGTTCCTGGGCAACCTCGACGCGAAGCGCGACTGGGGCTACGCCAAGGAATACGTCGAGGCGATGTGGCTGATGTTGCAGCAGGACAAGCCGGATGACTACGTGATCGCCACCAACGAGACCCACTCGGTGCGCGAGTTTCTGGAAGCGGCCTTTAGCCATGCCGGGCTGGATTGGCAGCAGCACGTGCAGATTGATCCCCGCTACTACCGGCCCGCCGAGGTGGATTTGCTCATTGGCGACTACTCCAAGGCCAAACAGCAATTGGGCTGGCAGCCCAGGACCAGGTTCGAGGACCTGGTCAAGCTGATGGTAGATGCCGACGTGGAATTGCTGCGCCGGCACCGCCAGGGCCAAATCCGCGTCAGCAGTTGAAGCCGACTTTGCGCCGTTGGCCGGGCCAGGGGACCAGAAAGCGTAGGGGAGAGAATCCTCCGAGCCCGTTCGCGCTTTGAACCCATGAACCAACCCCTCTCTCCCCATGCATCGGGAGACCCTCTCCCTCTTTGAGGCGGAGAGAGAAAGGGAGAGGGGGCCGTCTTCTTCCGTCTGAGGTTGACGGGCAGGGCGAAGCGTAGGGCGCGAAAAATACGCCAAGAAGTAGAGGAACAATAGAGGACCAATAGAGGACCAATCGAGCAACAATCAAGAGCGGGGCGCGGCTCACAGGCTCCAACCTCGCCATCCCCACGCCCGCTGCACAGGCAAGCGCCCGGTTTTGGAACTGGCCAGCACCAACCTTTTGGGTTACCAGCATAGACCGATGACCGACCGGCGTGCCTTCTACGACCAACGTGCCCCCTTTCGGGCACGCGAGACCGGCCGCTACTACCAGCAGTTGCTGCGCAAACAGTACCGGCTTCTGGGTGCCACCGGGCTTGAACGTGCTGGAAGTGGGATGCGGCCTGGGGGATTTGCTGGCCGCAGCCAAGCCGGCCCGCGGTGTGGGCGTGGACTTCAGCCCGGCGATGATTTCGCTGGCACGGCAGCGGCATCCGGAGCTTGTGTTTCAGGTCGCCGACGCCGCCCAAGTTAGCGTTGCGGAGCAGTTCGATTACATCCTCCTTGCCGACCTGGTGAATGACCTGCCCGATGTGCAGGCCGTATTCGAGCAACTCCAAGCCGTCGCCCATACGCGCACGCGCCTGGTGGTCAGCTTCTTCAATAACCTTTGGCGCCCGGTGCTGCGCGCCGCCGAGAGGCTCGGCCTGAAGGCCCCCACGCTCGTGCAGAACTGGCTTTCAAAGGACGACGTGACGAACCTGCTCCACCTGGCGGGCTGGGAAGTCATCAAGGCGGACACGTGCATCCTCTGGCCGGCTCGCCTGCCGATCTGGAGCTGGTTCTGCAACCGCTGGCTGGCGCCGTTGCTGACGCCGTTCTGCGTCACCGTCGGGCTCATTGCGCGGCCCAGACCCCAGACAGACGCCACCACTCAGTATCACTGCTCCATCGTCATCCCCGCGCGCAATGAGGCGGGCAACATCGAGGACGCCGTCCGCCGCACGCCCGAGATGGGACATGGCACCGAGATCATATTCATCGAAGGCCATTCCACCGACAACACCTGGGACGAGATCCAGCGCGTGGCCGCGAAGTATCCGCAGAGAAGGATCAAAGTCCTCAAGCAGCAAAGCCGCGGCAAAGGCGGCGCCGTGCGCGAAGCCTTCGCAGCCGCCTCGGGGGACGTGCTGTTCATTCTGGATGCCGATCTGACCATGCCGCCGGAGGAATTGCCGAAGTTTTACGAAGCCGCCCGCTCCGGCACCGCCGAGTTCGTCAACGGCGTGCGCTTGGTCTATCCGATGGAGGAACAGGCAATGCAGTTCCTCAACATGGTGGCGAACAAGGCGTTTGGCCTGACGTTCAGTTGGCTGCTCGGCCAAAAGCTCAAGGACACGCTCTGCGGCACCAAGGTCCTGTTCCGCGCGGACTACGAGGCCATCGCGCGCAACCGCTCCTACTTCGGGGAGTTCGATCCGTTCGGCGACTTCGATCTGCTGTTCGGCGCCGCCAAGCTCAACCTGCGCATGGTGGACCTGCCGATTCGCTACCGCGCCCGCACCTACGGCCAGACCAACATCCATCGCTGGCGCCACGGCTGGCTGCTGCTGCGCATGGTGTGCTTCGCCGCCCGCCGCCTCAAATTCATCCCGTGACCCCGCCGCTCACGCAGCACCAGGCGGAGATCGAGCGCAACCGAGAAGTGTTGCTCCCGCCCTCGGGGGGACGTAACTTACGGGTATGCAGATTCTCATCCGCTTTCCTGATGAAGCGACGGAGCGACGCGCTCTGGGCAAGCTCATCCCGCGGTTTGCGGGGAAGAGCTGGTCTTCCGGCGAGACGGCGGTGCCTTCGGAGGCGCTGAGTTTCCTGGCCGACGTTGGAATCAAGTTCGAGGTGATCGGTCCCGCCCCCTATGAGCGCCTTGCGCCGCTACGAGATTCTGGTGCCCCTGCTGTTTAATGACGGCCGGCCCGTGCCTGAGCCGCTGCTGGCGCAGACGTTTGCCGAGCTGAGGGAGAGATTCGGCGCCGCGTCGTGGGAGACGCAAACCGTTCGAGGTTCATGGCAATATCGGGGTGAGGTTTACCTGGACAACCTAACGCGGTTCTTCGTGGATGTTCCAGACCTGCCCGAGCACCGGGTCTTCTTCCAGGAGTTCAAGCAGAAGCTCAAGGCTCGCTTCGACCAGCTTGAGATTTGGATCACCTCGCACCCCTTGGACGTGATCTAACCGCAGGGCATCAAACGTGTCGGCCAGTTCGATCATGCAGGCCGGAGCGAGGACATTCTTGTCCGCCCTCCGCACGCACCTGTTGGCGGAGGAGAAGAATGTCCGTGCTCCTGCGTGGCGCTTTTAGCCCTCTCCTTGCATGACCGCGCCGCTGATGCAGCACCAGGCGGAGATCGAGCGCAACCGCCGCGCCTGGGATAACAAGCCCCTCCTGCGAAGTATTTACGCAGGCTTCTATCAGCGCATCCTCACCCTGATAGACCCAGCCATCCCCGGGCGCATCGTCGAGATCGGGTCCGGCATCGGCAACCTCAAAGCCCACCTGCCGGACGCGCTGGCGACCAACCTGTTCCCGAACCCGTGGCTCGACCTCGCCTGCGACGGCTATGAACTGCCGTTCCGCAACGCGAGTCTCTCACACCTGGTGCTCTTCGATGTGTTCCACCACCTGCGCGCGCCGAATGCGTTTCTGCATGAGGCCCGGCGTGTGCTCGCGCCGTCCGGCCGCTTGATACTCTTCGAACCCTACATCAGTTGGAGCAGTTACCCGATCTACGGGTTGCTGCACCACGAGCCGGTTGGGTGGAGGCAACCAATCAATCGTGCCGAATCGCTGCCGCGCCCGCGCGATTACTACGCCGCACAGGGCAACGCCACGCGCCTGTTCTTCCGGCGGGAATTCCCCGGCTGGCCCGAGGGCTGGACCCTACTCCACGCGGAAGCTTTCAGTTGCTTCTACTACCTGCTGTCCGGGGGATACAGCAAACCCGCCTGCTACCCGGCGGGCTGGCTGGAAGGGCTCCAGAGGTTCGAGGCCAAGCTCTCCCGGTGGCCAAAGCTCTTTGGAGGACGCTGCCTGATTGGGCTGCGGCCGGCGCAGCGCTGAACCAGGCGCGCCTGGACGGTATCACCGGGCACCAGACCCTAAATCCGAAATTCCAACCTGGCAGAGCCAGAACCAAAGCCGGCTAAGCCGCGGAATATGCGGAATACGCGGAAGCCTGAGAGGCCCCGATCCTGTTTCCGCGGATTAGCCGCCGTTGTCTGATTGCCATGCCCGCCGCAATCTGCTTCCATCCGCCGAAATCCGGCACCGAATAAGGAATCGCCTATGCACCAAGAGAGCCTCCTGCTCAACCTGGCTGTCTGCCTCGCCGCCGCGCTGTGTTGCGGCTGGATAGCGACGCACTTTCGGTTTTCCCCCATCGTCGGCTACCTGGTCGCCGGCATTATCTGCGGCCCGTTTACGCCCGGTTGGGTGGCCAACCCCGACATCGCCGAGCAGCTCGCCGACATCGGCGTCGTGCTGCTCATGTTCGGCGTCGGCCTGCATTTCAACTTCCGCGAGTTGCTCGCCGTCCGCCACGTCGCGGTGCCCGGCGCGCTGGTGCAGAGCGCGGTCACGACAGGCGTGGTCATGGGCGCCGGCCACCTGGTCGGCCTGACCTGGACCCAGGCGCTGATAGTGGGATTGGCCTTTTCGGTCGCCAGCACGGCCGTGCTGGCCCGCATGTTGGCCGACCATCACCGGCTCTCGACCCCCGAGGGCCAGTTGGCGATGGGCTGGCTGGTGGTCGAGGATGTCTTCACGGTAATCGTCCTGATCCTGCTGCCCATGCTGGCCGTGCAGGAAGGGACCCATGGCGGCTGGCTCGATCTGGCGAAGGGACTGGGCTCCGGCCTGGGCAAGTTCGCCGTGCTGGTCGGGCTGATCGTCATTCTGGGCGCGCGGCTCGTGCCCTGGCTCCTGGGCAAGGCCGCCGCCTCCGCCGAAATCTTCAACCTGGCCGTCCCGGTTGTCGCGATCGGGATCGCCTGGGTAGCGGCGCAATTCTTCGGTGTCTCGCTGGCGCTCGGCTCGTTCCTGGCCGGTGTCGTCGCGGGCCAATCACCGCAACTCGAGCGCGTGGAGCGAACCATTCAGCCGCTCCGGGACCCCTTTGCCGCCCTGTTCTTTCTCTCCATCGGCACCCTGGTGGACCCGCAATACGTCATCTCGCAGCCGGGCCGTTTGCTCTTCGCCCTGCTGGTCATCATCCTCGTCAAGCCGCTCACGGCGCTGGTGGTTGTGCGCTTCTTCCATCGCCCTCTGCACACCGCCCTGGTCGTCGCCATCGGCCTGGCTCAGGTGGGGGAATTCTCCTTCATCCTCATCCGCCTCGGCCACGAACTGAAGCTGCTGCCCGTGGATGCCGGCCACCAGCTTGTCGCCGCCGCGATGATCTCCATCATGCTCAACCCATTCCTGTTCCGCAGCCTGCCCTATATCGAACGCCAATTGCGCAAACTGCCGCAATTCCGGAATGCTTGAGCACGTCCGCCAACCGCCTTTGCATTTCATCCCCCAACCCCGAACCCCGATTCGCACTCGACGCCGCCGGCCTGGGGCAGTAAAGGAGAGCCATGCCGTTGAGCTACGCCGAGCTGGAACAGTTCTACGAGAGCCTCGTGACCCGCGCCCGCCGCCGGGGGATTACCTGCGCCATCACGAGCGGCATGGCGTGTGTGGCCTTCGGGGTGGCGGAGGCGACGAAAGATTGCGATCTGCTCTGCGCTCCCGATAGCGCCGGGAAGTTCCTTGACCTGCTGGGCGAAGCCAGTCTTCACGGCCAACTGCCCAGCTATCGAGGTCATCTGACCCCGCCACTGGATGCGCGCTGGCTGCGGGGCGGCTGGACCAGCCACTTTGTCTGGGATGCCGCGGGCGCGGAGGCGTATCTTGACATCTTCGGGGTCGCGCCGCGGGGCAGTACGCCGTGGGAGGCGGAACTCGAGGGTTTCTACGCCAGCCCGCATACCGTGGCGGAGATGAAGCGCACCAACCGCGGGAAGGACTGGCCGTTCGTAACAGCGCTGGGAGCGCAAATGTTGGAGGCGAGGGATGCACGAGGCTGGCTGCACATTTACGATGAGAATCTGCTCCGCACCTTCGACCTGGCCTCACCCGCACCACCCGAGCTGCTGAAACGACGCCCCGTCCTGGAACTGGCTGTCGCGAACGATCCCCGGCTTCGTGCCGCTTTGCATGCGGAAATACAGTTCTGGCACGAACTCGACCGGGCGCGTTTGCGTATTTACGAGAAGGCCGTGCGGCCTTACATGGTGGCGGTGAGGAAGGCTCTTGTCCCCGCCGGAACCGCTTTGGCAACCCAACACGAGATTCGGGTCCGATGCGCGGAGAACCAACTGCCGACAAATCCCCTGCGGGACTACGGCATCGAGCGGATGATCGCGGAGGCACGGGAGGCGCTCGGAGAGATGGTGCAGCCTTCCACCCTGGCGTGGTTGCCAGACGTGCGCGAACAGTTTACGGGTACTGATGGTATGAAGAAGACCGGACCGCAAACGAAAGCGTGGCCGCGTGGCGTGCGCCGAAGGGTCCGGCAGGCGATTTACGACTTCCATGTCCGCGCCTTCGGCGAAGAGATGGCGCGCGTGAATTTCCTGCCGCTCGCCGAACGCCGCCGTTATGTCGCGGAAATGGTGGACCACGCGGTGCGCAAAGGCGTGAAGTTCGATAAGCCGGCACTGGGGGTCACGCCGTAGGCAGTACACGATCCCACCCATCGGCAGCCTGTTAGGGTTGGTGAATGGGTTCTTCGATGGGTTGATCGGAGGCGCAGTTTTCGCCTGGCTCTACAACAAACTGGCGGGCCTGGAAAAACAGGCCGGCGGCCGACACCAAAGCCTGACGGATGCCGCTATTCGGTGTGCGCCAGGGCGGCGTGGAGTATCTGGGTGCCGCGCGGGCCGCTCAGCAATTGACGCGCATCGGCGAGGTCTTCGCAAAACCGGAACAGTGTATGCCCGGCGATAATTCAGTCATCACTTTGGGGTTGGTGCCAGACCCGTCCCGCCGATAGCATCGGCGGAAATGCGAGCCATCGTCTCGAAATCGCTGTGTGCGACGCTGCTCTTCTCCGCCGGACCTCTGCCGCGCACAGTCGAATCTCGTTGTGAGCGCCGGCGGAACCACCCTGGAGGGAGACCACAAGAGCGGCGCGATCCTGCGCATTCACAATGCGTCGTCCGGCATCACCCTGGCGCCGCCCGCCGGCCTGGCCGAGAACTTCCGCCTGGCGCTGCGCCTCCCGAATGGGACGAACGTCACCGTCCTGGGCAAAGATCAGGCGCTGTCCGGGTCGCGCGTGGACGGCAAGACGATGACCCTGGACTGGGAGGGCCCTTTGAAAGACACCGCCGGAGCCGGGCACGACATTTCGGTGCGCATGACCATCACCGCGAACGTCCGGCGGGCCTGACGTTCGGCCTTCACGTCAGCAACCAATCGCAGGCGAAGGTCCAGGAGGTTTGGTATCCAGTGGTCGGAGGCCTGACCGGCTTTAGCTTCCGCAGGCGGCAAGTCCGACGCGACGCTGTGGATTCCCACCTCGACGCCCACCGAGCGCCCGATCGTGCCGACCGCGGGAGGCGCCTCGTTCGGTTATCCGGGGCAGATGAACATGGCGCTTCGCCTGCATCCAGAGCAAGTCGGCTGGAAAGACACTCTACTTCGGCGCCCATGATTCCGTTGCTCGGTACAAGACCTTCCGGTTTGTCGAGACCGGCAGTTCCGGCAGCTACTGACATGGCGGCGTGCATCCAGCATTCGCCCATCCTGCCTCCCGGCCAGCAGTTCGACGGCTCGCCCGTCGTGCTGCGCTTCGTCGAGGGCGACTGGTTTGCCGCGTCGCACATCTACCGCGAGTGGTTCCGCAAGCGCGTTCGGCATCGTGCAGCCGGCGGACGACTGGATTCGCCGGCAGTCGTTCTTCCTCATGACGATGTTCATGCTGCCCGAAGGCACGATCAACTACACCTTCAAGGACATCCCGAAGTGGGCAAAGGCCGCCAAAGAGCACGGCATCAACGCCGTGCAAATCAGCGGCTGGCAGCGGGGCGGCCACGACAACGGCTACCCCTACTACGAGCCCGACCCGCGCCTGGGCACGTGGAAGGAGCTCGAGGACGGCATCCGCGCCTGCCACCGGATGGGCCTGAAGGTCTATTTCTTTGCGAACTACCAGCCGATGATGGTGGACTCAGACTGGTATAAGCGCGAGCTCCACAAGTATCGGGAGATGAAGGCCGACGGCGGCTACACCTGGATGGCCGGCTGGGGGATGGGCACGCTCTGGGCCAGGGCCGGACATCCCAAGCTGATGACGTGGGCGGACCTGGCGTTCCCGCAGTTCCGCAAGATCATCGTGGATTACTTCGTGAAGCTGGCCAGCATCGGCGCCGACGGCGTGCACGTGGACAAGATGTTCCCCGCCGCGCTGGACTACAACCCGGACATCCCGATGAGCCCGGACACCGCCACTTGGGAAGGGCGCCATCCTGCTAAGCCAGGAAATCATGCGCGAGTGCCGCAAAGCCAACCCGGACTGGTGCATGTCCTTTGAGTGCAACTGGGACCGGATGCTGCAATTCGGCGATGCGACCTGGTGGGTGGGCAACCAGCGCATCACTCGCAAGGTCTTCCCCGAGAACGTGGAGACGCTGGGGCTTTATCAGGCGTACGACTACCTGGGGGTGAACAATGCCGTGCGCGATGGCCACGCCGTCATGGTGGCCCCGCTCAACTTCTGCCGTGGCCTGGAGTGGCCTCCGTTCCATGACCTCGCGAATTACATCCAGCAGGTCAAACGCATCCGCGACGAGCTGCAGGACACGGTGTTCTTCGGCGAGTCGCAGGGCGCAGAGCCCGGTGCACTTCGACGGAGGGCCGCCCGACGGCGTAGCGTATAACGTATTCCGCAACCGCACGAACGGACGCCAGGTTTGCATCCTTACCAACAGCCGCATGGAAGCGCGCAAGGTATTGTTCCCCGGCTTCAAAGGCGCGCCGGGCGGCAAGGCGCCGTATTTACTCTCCGAGCCATAAGACAAGGCTCGTGAAGCTCCCCAGCCGAGGTGACCATACCTGCGGAGCGCCTCGTATTCGTCGAGGAATTGGGAGGTGGACGATGAGAGCGAGCAAGGCGGTGTTCTGGAGGGGTTGGGCCGCGACTGGTGGCCGCGTTGGCAGCATTCGCAAGGCCCGTTCTCCCTCACCCCTGCCCTCTCCCTCGGGGAGAGGGAGCTGCGGAGTCCGGTTCCCGAACAACCCGGGCGCGTCGGATTCACCGGCTGTGCGGCGAGTGTTCTCCCTCTCCCCAAGGGAGAGGGCAGGGGTGAGGGGGAACAGGACCCCAGCATCTCCCATCCTGCAAATCTTGATCGCAGCATTCTGTGCTGTGCCTCTGTCATCCTGTCCGCCGCCCAAGTTGTGAACGGCGGTTTCGAGAGCGGCGGCTTCGAGGGGTGGACGGCTGACCCGAATTGGGCGGTCGTGGACAATTCCTGTGGCTACTACTCCGGCTGGGCGGGCAAATACTGGGCCTGGAGCGGCGGCAAGGGCGAGCCTGCCACAGGCGTCCTCACCTCCAAGCCGTTCGTGCTCGATAATGACGGCGTGCGCCTGCTCGTCTCCGGCTGGAGTTCGATCCATGGCACCGGGCAACCACGCCGGTGGAATTATGTCACTCTGAATCTCGCCGACGGCACCGAGCTGGACCGCGTCTATGCGCCGGACACAACGGCCTTTGTTCCAGTCCTGCTGGATGGCTCGAAACACCGGGGGCAAACCGTCTTTGTGCGCGCGGTTGACGACGCCGACCAGGCCGACCTTCTCCATGCTCTGCATTGACGACGTTCGCACGGCGGACTTGCCGCGCGAGTTCGCCCAGCCGGTGAGGCCGCTGTCTGCGTTCAATCGCAGGCGATCCGTGCGCCTTGAAGACAAGAACTACTGCGTGGAGGTGAGCCGGGCCAACGGGTCCGTCACGCGCATCCGCGACAAGAAGACCGGCCTGGACCTGTTGCTGGAGCCCCGGCTCGCCGGCAGCTACCGCTTCGCGCTGCCTATTCCGGGCAAGGAGCCCTGGCAGACCATCGAGGCCAACTGGATTTTCGGCAAGGACCAGAAGCTCACCACTTACCAATTGGATGGCAACCGCCTGACGCTGCGCTGGGACGGCCCGCTGAAAAACTACCTGCACGAGCCCTTCGACGTATCAGTCACCATGACGATCGAGCTGCGCGATCAGGGAGTCTGGTTCGGCCTGAAGGTCAACAACCCGAGCCGTTATGCGGTAGGCGAGACTTATTTCCCGGTGCTGGGCGGCATCCAGGGACTCGGGAACACCAGAGGACAGCTTCAGCGCACGGAGATGGTCCGGCCCACCGGCCCACCTGCTGTGGGCCGCAAACGCCATGGCAACGCCAAAGCCGGGGCCGAAGCCGCGCCAGCGGGGCTGGGCCTCACCACCTCCACCACCTTCAAGGTCTTCAACAACATGGCGCCGTTCGGCGACCAGGGACCCGAGCAGTTCTATGCCTATCCCGGGAGCCAGCCCGAGCCGTGGTTGGGCTTCTACGCCCCCGGAGCATCGCGATCGGTGCTGATCGGCGCGGACGATCCCGCCGACCGGGGCCTCTACGTCCGCCTGGAGTTAATCCCCGCCAGCTCCGGCACGACACGTGATGACGGCAACTGGCCGCGCCCCTCCGAGTTGCGTGGCGCGCCGGTCGGTGTGGAACTCTCGTTCGTGGACGTCAAAGGCGGTACTGCCGGCAAGCCCTACGAGGCCGCGCCCATATTCCTCCATTTTCTGGATGGCGGCGGCGCGGAGATAATCAGGGACTACGCGGCGTGGCCGTAGGCGGCGAATTCAAATGATTTGCGACACGACGTTCCTTAGCGACCTGGTGCATGAACGGCTAACCCGCATATTTCATGCTCCGATTGAAACACCCACAGGCTGGAAGGTAGGGACGCCTCGCCGAGGCGTCCGTCAGGTGCCCACAGCGAACGCCTCGGCGAGGCGTCCCTACCAGCGTGAAATATCCGGGCTAAGAACGCCCGGCTTTCCTCTCCGGCACCTGTCTCGCCGGATACGTTCCACCTTATGAGAGATTTGCGCCCAGCCTTCAATGCCATGGCGGTTCTGGGCCTGGTCATCATCACGGTTTCCTGCGGCACCGTGCCGCCGCGCATGACCGATTCCACGGTCGTGCCCGTGTATTACGCTACCGACCGCAAGCCCCTTATGCCGCTGGATGTCTGGCAGGCGAAGCTGCACAAGAAGGGCAGCCGCTTCCAGTATTACGGTCCGGAATACAACCCCGCACCCCTCGAAATGGGCATTTGCCCCGTCAGCATCCCGACCCGCAGGCACCGCACCGGCGTGATCGAGCGGCCCGGGTGGCCTGCCTCGAAAGAACTCCCGGGCAGATACTTCTCCATCACCGCCCTCAAGCCGTTGAAGCCGGACCTTTTCTTCACCGAACTGAACCGCCGGCTAACCAACTCGGGCTGCCGCGAAGTGGCGGTGTTCATCCACGGCTACAACATGACGTTCTCGACGGCTGCCCTCTACACCTGCCAACTGAGCTGGGACTGGGACTTCCGCGGCGTGCCCATCCTCTACAGTTGGCCTTCGCACGGCACCCTGTTGGCCTATCCCCGGGACGAGGAATCCGCCCATCTCACAGAGGAGCATCTGCGTTCCTTCCTCGAGGGCATTCTGACCCGGACGGCTGCGACGAACGTCAATCTCATCGCGCACAGCTTGGGCTGCCGCGCGCTGACTGAGGTGCTGAAGAAGTTTGCCGCGGAGGCGGATCAGCCGTTGTTCGGCGAAGTCGTGCTCGCCGCCCCGGATGTCAACCGGGTGGAGTTCATGCATGACGTGGCCGAAGCGCTGCCGAAGGTCGCCCGGCGAGTGACGATCTATGCCTCCTCCACCGATAAGGCTATGTCTGCCTCCCGATCCTTGCACCAGTATGCCCGCGCCGGTGACGCCGACCCGGAACTAACAGTCTGCAAGGGCATTGACACCATTGACGCGTCGGACGTGGACACCGACCTATTGGGGCACAGCTACCTGGTGAAGTCGCGCGCCGTCATCGCCGACATCGCCGACGTGATCTGCCGCGGCCTGCCGCCCGAACGGCGGAACCTGACGCGGCAGAGCAGCAATGGTCTGATTTACTGGAAGCTCAATAAGCCTCAGAACTGAACTGGTACGCCCCCGACCCCAGGGAGACCAAGGCAACGCCTTTCTCCCTCCTCAGCAACTCCACTCCGGCCGCTCGATCGAGTGGCTTGCCGCTTTCCGTGACCGGCGTTGCTTCCCTGGCGGGCAGGAACACCGTCGCCGTGGCGCCAACCGGCACCCGTATTCGCAGGCTGAACTTGCCCGCTTCCCGGCTCCACTCGCTAATCACCTTGCCATGCACGGAATCGTAGCTGGCCTTAACCCATTTGAGATCGCCGACTGGCTGGGGCCAGATGACGACCTTGTCAAAGCCCACGGCGTCAGGCGCGGCGTTGATGCCCGCCAGCACCTTGTAGAACCATTCGCTGACCGAGCCGAACATCGGATGATTGTGCGAGTAGGTGTTGTCGCTGAATGCCCAATGCTCCCATAGCGTGGTCGCGCCGTTTTCCAACATGTAGCCCCACCCCGGGAACGTGCTCTGATTCACCATCTCATACGCCACATCCGCGCGGCCCGCGTCCGCCAGCGCCTGCAACATGAATTTAGTCCCGAAGATACCTGTAGTCAGGTGGCCCGCGTGCGTGTCCTCGATATCCCGCACCAGGACGGACAACGCGCTTTCCTTTTTCTGCAGCAGGCGCCAGGCCCAGATAGAGAGCGAAGGCCTGGCAGGCTTGTGTCCCCGTATCATACCGGCCCGTGCCCGGTTGGAGGAACTTGCGGTTGAAGGCGGCCTTGATCGTATCGGCCAGCGCCTCGGCCTCGGCCTCGTCGGATTCCCTCCCCAGCGCCCGCGCGATATGGGCGAACAGCTTTACGTTGAGGTAGTAGAAGCCCGTGCCCGTCAAGGCGCGCGGTTTCGGCGCCAGGCTTTCGTGGTCGCTGATGCCGTTGTCCAGAATGCCGTCCTTGGCCCGCGACCGCAGGAAGGCGATCCAGCGCTTCGCCGGCTCATAATTCTCCTCCAGCAATCGCCTGTCGCCGTAGTGCTGGTAGAGTTGCCACAGGAGGAAAGGCTGTGCTGTTCCCCAGCCAATCGGGCCGGCCCCGCCTCCCAGGCCGTCAGAATCGAGGCCGACCGACGGCGAGGTCTCCGTGAAGCCGCCGTTCGGGCGCACGGCGTCCGTCAGGTCCTGCGCCGCCTTCGCGTAAAAGCTGGCCATGTTGAAGTTGAAGATCGCCATCTCACCCGCCGCCACGATGTCGCCGCCGTAACCGAATTTCTCCCGGTGCGGACAGTCGGATTCCACGCTGAACAGGTTGCTCAACTCCGTCCACAGCACCATCCGCTGGATGCGGTTGAGCCGCTCGTTTGAGCAGGCGAATGAGCCGGCGGGAGCAACGTCGGAATTGAGCCGCAGCCCTTCCAGCGTGGCCAACGTGGGCTTGCCTGGAAAACCAGTGACCTCGACATAGCGGAACCCGTGGAAGGTGAATCGTTGCGTATAGATCTCCCTGCCATTGCCCTTGAGGATATACTCATCCAACTGCCAAGCCGTCTTGGGCGGGCCATTGCCGTCGTATCGGTAGCCGGGGCCGCCCCGCTTGATCTGGCCGCAGACCGAGGTCATCCCGTTGAGTGTGCCATCCGAGTAGAGCAGTTCCCCATAGCGCATCCTTACCCGCGTCCCGGCTGGCCCACGCACGCGCAGTCGGACCCAGCCGGCAAAGTTCTGTCCGAAATCAAAGATATAAACGCCCGGCTTCGGCTCGGTGAGCTTGACTGGTTTCAGCACGTGAGTGATGCGGATGGGCGGCGCTTCTTGCGCCCGCAGCGGACCAAGGGCCTCGGTCGCGCCGACAGCCTGCTGCCAGGCCGAATCGTCGAAACCCGCCTTGTCCCAGCCCGGCTGCTCTTTCCTGGCATCATACAGTTCCCCCAGATAGACGTTGTTGCGCAGGATGGGGCCGTTGCCAACCTTCCAGCTCTCATCGGTGACAATTGTCTGTGACGTGCCGTCGGTGAACTCGGCCACCAGTTGCAGGATGACCCGCGGCTGGCCGATGGTCAGGTGTTCGCGCAGATTGAGCATGCCCCACATGCGCAGCGGCAGGGGATTAAACCACCCGTTGCCGAGCATTACGCCGAGCGCGTTGCGGCCTCGCTGCAGTTGGTCGGTCACGTCGTAGGTCGAGTAGAGCACCCGCTTCGAGTAAGTGGTCCAGCCGGGGTCAAGCTCATGGTCGCCCACGCGCTTGCCGTTCAGGTGCAGCTCGTAATAGCCCAGCCCGCTCACATACACCCGCGCCCGCTTAAGCTTCTTCCCGATCTGGAACTCCTTCCGGAAGAGCGGTGCGGGATCATCCTCGAACATCTGTTGCTCCGAGAGCGGCGCCGCCCGCCTCCGCGTGATCCAGGCCGCTCGCCAATCCGCCGGCCTCAGCAACCCCATTTCCCACCAGGCCGCCGCGCTATAGGCCGATGGGTGACCCTCGCGGTCCCAGGCGCGCACTTTCCAATAGACTCGTTGGCCGGAACTCAATGGCTGGCCGGCATAAACCACCTGCACCGATTCCCCTGAAATCACCTTGCCGCTGTCCCACAAATCGCTCTTGCCCTCCGACAGCAGCTTCGGGCTGGTCGCCGCAAGCACCTGGTAAGCCGTCTGCCGCTGGCCGCGCTCCGGGCATTCCAGCAGCCAGCTCAGGCGCGGCTGGGGTGTGTCGAGCCCGAGCGGATTGGTGCGGTATTCGCACTTCATTCCGTCCACCTTCAGCCCGGCAGCCGAGCCCGCCGAAGGAGAGGCCGCAAGTGCCAGCGAAAGCGTCAGGATGAAGAAGTGTGTTCTAGGAGTCATAGCTTAAGATTGCTGTCCACGAATTACGCGAATTGACGCGAATTGGCAGGCGGTGTCAATAACCAGATGTGGATCGAGGAGCCTTTGAGCACGACCAGTGACAAACTCCTGCGTAACCCCTTGTAGGAGACGACGTAAGGAGTCTCTCACTAAACCCAGTCTGGTCCTTGCGTAAGCTGTTGATCAGAGACTCCTTACGTCGTCTCCTACAACGTTTTGGGCCAGACTTTGTCACTGGCCGTGAGCCTTTGAGCGGGGCACTACTTCGCGTTAATTCGCGCAATTCGCGGATGCCAGTTAGAGCTTCCACCCGTGGCGATACTTGCGGCGGATGAACTGGTCGGCCTCGCGCGTGTTGGTGACTCTGCACGCAGCCGAGTCCCATTCGAGCCTCTGGCCGCTGCGGTAAGCGACGTTGCCCAGCAGCACCGTCTCGGCCAGCGGCCCGCTGTAACTGAAATTGCAGAGCGCGGGAGCGCCTCCCTTGCAGGCCGCAACCCATTCCTTGTGGTGCCCGATAGAATCCGGGATGTAAGGGGCCGGCGGCTTAAAGTCCGCGAAGTCCTTCTCCGGCAGCAACAGCCGCCGGTTATAATCGGCCTGCAAGATTCCCTTTGAGCCGACGAAGAGCACGCCGCTCGACCAGTCGCGGGCCTTCCCTTCCTTGACCAACTCCGGGAGCTTCCCGCCATTATACCAGGCAAGCTGCAAAGCGGGCAGTGGGCCGCGCGCGGCAAACTGGTAGCGCACAATTAGCCAGGCGGGCGTATTCTCCACGAGCACCGGCGGTCCCTCCGCCTCGATGCTGGTCGGGGCGTGCAGCTTGAGAGCCCAGAAGGGCAGGTCAACGTAGTGGCAAGCCATGTCGGCCAACGTGCCGCCGCCGAAATCCCACCATCGCCGCCAGGCCTTTGGTAGGTATTCGGGCGAATAAGGCCGCGTCGGCGCCGGCCCCAGCCATAGGTCCCAGTGCAACCCTTTGGGAATCGGCGGGGTCTCGCTTGGCCGCCCATCACCGGTCCAGACACGGTTGCACCAGACGTGGACCTCGCTGACCGGCCCGACGGCCCCGGTCTCGATCAACTCCACCACCCGGCGATAGTTCTCGTTCGCATGAATCTGGGTGCCCATCTGCGTCGCCAGCTTGTATTTCGCGGCGGCCTCAGTGACGGCGCGCACTTCGTACACCTCATGCGCCAGCGGCTTCTCGCAGTACACGGGCCGGCCGGATTTCAAGGCAGCCATGGTTGCCACCGCGTGCGTGTGGTCAGGCGTGCTGACCACCACGGCATCAAGGTCGCGCCGGTCCAGCATCTTGCGGAAGTCGGTATAGGTCCTGGCCTTGGGGAACTTGGCCTGCGCCGCGGCGAGCAGCTTGTCCTCGATATCGCACAGGGCGACGATGTTCTGGTCCTCCAGGGCGCTGATATTGGCCGCCGCGCGGTTGATCGTGCCGAGCACACCGAGGTTGAGCTTGTCATTGGCCGAAATCGTCCTGGCCAAGCCCCGGTTGGTGGTTATCCAGAACCCGGCAGTGGTGAGCAGGCTCGTCTTGAGGAAGGTTCGTCGTGATATCGTGTGATTCTCACAGAGTGGGTATGCGCTGGGCTTCATGGGGCACAATCTAGCAATGCCACCCACCCATGTCAGGCCAAATCCTAACTGGCAACTGCCTCGTTGACCTCTCGCAGCCGCACGGGATACTCTCTCGCCGACAATGGCCCGAGCATCCTGCATCCTCTCACTGAGGGCGTTCGGTGTCTGCGCACTGATCGTGTGGGTGCTGGCTGCCTGGGCGGCTCCGGCTCCAGCCGCCGACACCAGCGCCCCCGCCGTGGAGGCGCGGAAGATCGTGCGGTTTGTCGTGGACGAGTGGAAGCCCATGGAACCGCTGCGGTGAATTGAAGACCAATGCCACACGACAGCTCGACAAGCTGGGCATCGCCTACGAACTGCGGGACTACGAAGTGGACCTCGATGACCTGGGAGCGATCAAAGTCGCCAGCCAAATCGGCCTGCCGACGGCGCAGGTTTTCAAGACCCTCTGCGCCGAAGGTGACGATGGCACAATCATCTTTGCGGTGGTGCCCGGGGATCGTGAGCTGGATTTGAAAGCCCTGGCCCGGTTGGCCGCCAAGCGGAGTATGGAGCTGGTGCCCGTCGCTCAACTCAAACAGCTCACCGGTTACATTCGCGGTGGCGTGACCGCGCTGGCCGCGAAAAGGAATTACCCGGTCTATATTGACGACTCCGCCCTGGGCCATCCGGCAATCGCCGTGTCCGCGGGGATACGTGGGACGCAAATCCTGCTGGCCCCGCAAGATTACGTTCGGTCCACCACGGCGACTTCAGGGGTAATAACGCGGAAGCTGGCGGATTGAACCGCTGCGGGGCCACGCATCTATGAGTAGCGCCTAATTTGCTCGCCTCGCTGCCGCCTGACGTTCCATCATCCTTCCATGCCAGCTTACCTTATCGCCAGAGTTCAAGTGACAGATTGGGAACGTTACCGGCAATACACGCACGCCACGCCTGCCGCCATCGAAAAGTTCGGCGGCCGGTTTATTGTCCGCGGCGGGGAGACCATCACCCTCGAAGGCCCACCGGAAGCGGGGCGGTTAGTCGTGATTGAATTCCCGAGCCTTGACCAGGCCAAAGCGTTTTACCACTCGGAAGAGTATTCTCGGGCCAGGAAGTTGCGAGAGGGCGCGGCAACGGGGCAGTTCCTGGCGGTTGATGGCTATGCGGGGTGAATAAAGTGCGGAGCGCGGAATGCGGAGTTCTTAGACGGAGCCTCCTCACGGGCGCGTTGCCCAACTCGTCCACGCCCCCGACGGTAGGGCGCGCGCTCCGCTGCGTGCCCCGCCACCGAGGCACTTGAGCAACACACCCTCACGTCGGTTGATACGCTCCCCTCTTTGATTATCAGATAGCTTCTACGGCCGGGCAGCCGAGAACCGGGAATAGGAAGGAAGATCACCTGACTCGCTGGAGTAAATGGAGAACACCTCGGCATTCTGGGCCCGCAGACGGATGCGGACCGGCCGGCCGGTAAGGGTGGCACCGGCATCGGCACCTTTCCAATGCACGGCGTGGGCGGTTGAATCCCCTGCGATCGGTGCGCAATCGGCCTCATCGAAGCCAGGTACCGGCTTTCCGTTTGCCTCCAGAATGCCCACACGTATCCACCCGTTGGGCCCGGTGGCGGCGTTCACCAACACCCGGTTCGAGGGGAGCTTGAAAGCGTAGGTCAATAGCTCCGCTGTGCTCTCGCCGGCCCGCAGTGCGACGAAGCGGTCCGGCTTGAGGACCGCCAGGCCCAGGCCGGCGCGCTGTGGTTGGAGTTCCCAGTGCGACTGGTGAAACATGTTCGTTCCCATGAAGTAATAGCGGATCTCGTCGTCCAGAAAGACGGGGGAGGAGGCGCATTGCAGGTTGCCCTGGTCCCAATCGCCGGCTTTCCCGTGCGGGATGAAAGGGATGCCCTGGGCGGCGCGGTGCCAGGCATAGCCGGAGCGGGCGTAGGTCAACTCCGCCTCCTGGTAACCGCGCGCCTTGCCCGCGCCACGGTCCTTCGGATCGGTGTGATACATCCAAAGTGTGCCCAACTCATACGGGCCGTAGGCGGTCGAGCCCATGCCGTAGAACTGAATCTGCGGGGGGTCGCCCGCATCGGGTTCGAGCACCAGGCGCGGCTCGCACGGCCAATCAATGAAGTCGGGGGATTCGCTGCGGAAAACCCGCCGGCCAAAGCCGCTGACCCGATGGTAGATGGCATACCGCCCGTTCGGCGCGCGCAAGAAGCCCATGGGGCAATCCGGTCCCGTTGCCCGGATGGGGCCGTCCTTCGCTGGAAGCCAATGGATGCCGTCGGCACTGTGGAAGGCGCAGATGTGGTTGGTCGGAGCGGCCCCGGCAACCATCTTGTAGCGCCAGTCTTCCCGCGAGTCCGCTTCGTCGTAGATCACCGCCGGGCCGTGCGGGTTGTCCGCGAACACAATGTTGGTCTTCTCCCCGCGGAACCTGAAGATGTCAAAGAGCGGCCGCCGCCAGGCGAACCCGTCGTCGCTCTCGGCGTAGGCCAGGTACATGTGCCAGGGCTTGTGGATGAGGCTGTACCACATCTGGAAGGGCTTGCCGGGCGCCTGGAGCACGCTGCCGTAGAGCTGCATGTTGCCGTTCTCCCAGGGGGCATCAGCCACAAACAGCGGGTTCTTGAGGTGCTTCGCCGGCTGGCCCAGCTTCCGGGTGAAGCCATCCATGCTCTCGAGCTCGCGGCAGTCGAAGAAGAGGAGCTTCACCATGGTCGTCCCTCCCGGCGCCAGCCTGGCTTGCCTGGCCTCTGCCGGAGTTGCCGGTGATGCGGCTCTGGCGAGGGGGTTCACTCCCAAAGCAGTGGCGCCGGTCGCGAAGCACGCCCGCAAGATGAAGTCTCTTCGTTTCATGGCATGGCTCATATTGGGATTCTGTCAGGAGGCCGAGGATAGCGCGATGGCCGAGGAAAGGCTAGAGTTGGGTGCGGAGTCCAGAACCTGCACCTTACACGCTTCTCTTTCCGCCTCGGGAGTTGTTTGGGTTGGAATTTGGTCCGTTCCCCCTCACCCCGGCCCTCTCCCTTGGGGAGAGGGAGCCTCGCAGTCCGTCTCCCGAGCGTACCTGGCGCTTCCGGTTCGCGACCGCCCTGGCGAGCATTCTCCCTCTCCCCAAGGGAGAGGGCCGGGGTGAGGGGGAACAGGGCCCACGCCAAGCCGGAGCCCGGAACTCCCCAAGATCCGTGTAAGGTGCAGGTCCAGAGCGGGGCGTGTGGGCAGCACCCGTTGATAGGCAATAGGTGGGGAAAACGGTGTGCCTTTGTCGCAGGCGAGGTAAAGAGCAGGTTGCCCAACTCGTCTTGCAGGGCGCACCACTCGGACCACCTACCCGGAACGAGGCTCAAATCTGTTCGGGAGTTGGCCCTCCTCTCATTCAGATGACAAACACGCCACTGGCTGGATTCACCGTGTAGCCGCTAATGGCGCTTGCGGGAATCTCAAGCCGCCTGACGCCCTGGGTTGCTCCCAGCCGAAGCGAGCCGGCTTAGCACGATCTCTCCAATCGTATGGGCTGCTTCGTCCTCGGAAAACTGGTCGGTATTGAGGGTCAAATCATACCGCAGCACATCGGCAACGTCCTGGTGCAGGTATTTCCTCACATACCGGGCACGTCCGCGGTCATTGCGGCGGACGAACGCCAGGGCTGCTTCGCGGTTCAAATGCTCTGCTTCCTGAACGCGCGCCACCCGCTGCTCCAACGACCCCACCATTCGAACGCGCAAAACGTTGGGCAACCGCCCGGTGATCAGGCCCGCTCCCCGGCCGAGCAGGATGACATTCCCCATCTCTGCCAGCCGCAGTATCGTCCCCGTGGCCTGATGGATGATGAGCCACGAAGGCGGATGCAAGCCCAGAATCTCATCCGCTATGTCATTGATGGCGTTGATTCTGTCTTCGGGCAGGAATTTCGCGAGGCGCGCGGGCAACTGCTGGTCCTCGAGGACCTTGTCAATCAAGTTCTTATCGAAAACCGTCCAGGGCGGCTCGCCGGGCTCTTGGGCGGCTTGGAGATAGACCGCCAGCCTTTGAGCGATGCCGAGGGCGCCAGCGCCGGTCTGCCGTGAGATGGCCACAGCCATGCGACTGACCTGCTGGATGGGGACCGGTACCTTGACCAATTGCGACTGGCTGCCAAGGTAAGCCAGGCACCGCGCAAAGCCGTCATCAATGTTCATAGGGTAATACCTCAAAGCTCCGCCGGCCCCAACGCACGGCTGGGAAGCCATGCGCCGTGCCGGCGGTTTTTACCGGTCTGAATATGGACCGGGTTGGCTCACTTGTGAGTCTCGAGTGCCATTTTCGCGCTCGTCGCCGCTCCATGGAGGAGGGCCGAAGCGCCCAGGCATGCGAACGCCACTAGAACCAGAATCAACGAATTAAGGCCAATCACGGCCAATAACCCGAGGACCAGCGCGCCTAAGCCCATCAGGGCCTGGCTACTGGAGCCGAAGGTTGCCACACCGCTGAACAGGAACGTCGCGCCGAAAACCAACGCGGCTACTGATAGCAGCGGGATTGGAGAAACCCCGAGCAACGCGAGCACGCCCAGGAAGATTCCAGCCAAGCCGCCAAGAAATTCAGCGGACAGGCTTTCACTCCATTCCAGCGTCCGGGCGACGCTGCTCCCTGAGGAAGCAGCTTTCCGGTAATTGGCCGCATGAGCCCCTCCCTCCATCCAGATGGCGGCACCCAACACAATGGCCGCAATTGCCGCCATCGTGATGGAGAATACACCCGCCAAACCCACGATCGCGAGGGCGATGGTGGCTACGGCGCCCATGGATTCCATAATGGCGCCGCCTTCGACGGTTCGATAGGTTGCTTCCTGAATAGGTTGATACCCTGTATGAACTTCGGTTGTATTCATATTCTTTATCCTTTCTATCTTCAGTACAAATATACCCCCCGAGGGGCATTTGTCACATGCCCCGCCCGGCACGCCGCGGGCGCCCATCCTAAATGCCTTGCCCATAGACAGTTACGACTATTCTGGCGGGGGAGCGTTCCCGCGAGCCCTGGCTTTTGCAGATGCTCCGGGAGGTCACCGCTCGCGATGGCGCTCGCCCTCCAGGAGAAGCGGTTTGGGCAATGGATCGTGAGGAGGCACCCCTGTCGGGGCGCATTCTCGAGTGGTTGGTAGGGACGCCTCGCCGAGGCGTCGCTACCTTACCAACCACTCGCAAATGCGCCCCCCTGTCGCGGGGGGAAAGATTCCGCTGGCGAACAGCCTGGATTCCAGTAACCTTGGAGAACTTCTGGATCAAGAACAACATGGAACCTAAAGCTGATATTGCCGTCATCGGGCTGGCCGTCATGGGCCAGAACCTCATCTTGAACATGAACGACCACGGCTTCACGGTGGTCGCTTTCAACCGCACCGTCTCCAAGGTGGACGATTTCCTCAACAGCGAAGCCAAGGGCACCCAGGTCATCGGCGCCCATTCCCTCGAGGAAATGGTCGGCCTGCTCAAGAAGCCCGCGCCGGGTCATGCTCATGGTCAAGGCCGGCCAGCCGGTGGACGAATTCATCGAGCACCTCCTGCCGCACCTCGAAGCCGGCGACATCATCATCGACGGCGGCAATTCCCTGTTCGAAGACACCATCCGCCGGACCAAATACGTCGAGTCCAAGGGCCTGCTCTACATCGGCACCGGCGTCTCCGGCGGCGAGGAAGGCGCCCGGCGCGGCCCGAGCATCATGCCCGGCGGCTCGCCGGCCGCCTGGCCGCACGTGAAGGACATCTTCCAGAAGATCGCCGCCAAGGTCGAGGACGGCACGCCCTGCTGCGATTGGGTGGGCGAGAACGGCGCCGGCCATTACGTGAAGATGGTCCACAACGGCATCGAATACGGCGACATGCAGCTCATCTGCGAAGCCTATAACCTGATGAAGACCGGCCTGGGCCTGAGCGCCGACGCAGATGCACGAGGTCTTCGCCGAGTGGAACAAGGGCGAACTCGACTCCTACCTGATCGAGATCACCCGCGACATCCTGGCCTACAAGGACACCGACGGCCAGCCGCTCGGTGGACAAGATCCTCGACACCGCCGGCCAGAAAGGCACCGGCAAATGGACCGTCATCTCCTCGCAGGACCTGGGCATTCCCATCACGCTGATCGCCGAAGCGGTCTATGCGCGCTGCATTTCGGCGCTCAAGGAGGAGCGCGTCGCGGCCGCCAAGAAGCTCAAGGGGCCCGAAGCCGGCCATCACGGGCGACCCGAAGCAGGTCATCGAGGACATCCGGCAGCGCGCTGTACGCCTCGAAGATCATCTCCTACACGCAAGGCTACATGCTCATGCGCGCCGCCGCCAAGGAATACAACTGGAACCTCAACTACGGCGGCATCGCCCTCATGTGGCGCGGCGGCTGCATCATCCGCAGCGTGTTCCTGGGCAAGATCAAGGAAGCGTTCGACAAGAACGCGCAGCTCAGCAACCTGCTGCTCGCCCCGTTCTTCAACAAGGCGATCAAGGGCGCGCAACGCTCCTGGCGCAAAGTGGTGGCCCTGGCGGCCAAGAAGGGCATCCCCGTGCCCGCTTTCAGCACCGCGCTGGCGTTCTACGACTCCTACCGCAGCGAGCGTCTGCCCGCCAACCTGCTCCAGGCCCAGCGCGACTACTTCGGCGCGCACACCTACGAACGCGTCGACCAGCCCCGCGGCCAGTTCTTCCATACCAACTGGACGGGACATGGCGGCACTACGGCGTCGGGCACCTATACAGCGTAGGGATTTGGCATATAGGATTCGCGCGCTCAGGGTGGTTCGTTAGGACTGGGAACCGGCGGGCGCAAGGGGGGAATTCACCGTCTGCGCCTCGACCCGCCGGCCCCAGTGTTGGCGCATACGCTACGGTTCAGGCAAACGCGACCACCCCGAGTGCTTCCGCGATCAACTCCCGCTTCGGACGCGGGGGAACGCAGCGGCGGCTGGCATAGTGAACTTGGGTTTGCGCCAGTTCACGGGCGGAAAGCCGAGGGTGAAGCTTGAGGGCGGCGGCTTGGGCGGCTCACTTACAGCGGCTTCCTCGCCTTGGCGGGCTCCAGTGGCTGCTGGAGCACGTGCTCGAAGTCGGTCACGCCCGCGTTGACCTCGATACCGCCGGGGTAGAGCGGCCTTGGTCGAAGATCGCCTGCTGCTCGGCGTCAGGCTCTGGAATCTGGTCCTTGGCGTTGTAAGCGTACCAGAGCAGCTTCCGGCACTGGATGCCCCAAAGGAATTTGGACTTCGAGACGTAGGGCCGTCCGGTCGTGGGCGTAGTAGTCAGAATGGAGCGAGCCATCACGGATGATGCGACGCCCGGTTCGCCAAGATCGAGCAGGAAGACCCAGCGGAGTTGGGAGCATCTCACTTTCTGTACATCAGAGGCTGCTTCGCGTCGGCGCCTGTTTCGGCGTCAGATCCGTTCCCCCTCACCCCGGCCCCACTGCCGCTGAAGTTGGGTGACATAGTATTTGCGTGCATTCATAACATGCTGATAAACAATGATTTAGGTTGTACTTTTGCGCTGGTACCCCCATTAACCTGGGGATGCAAACGATTATCCACGACATTCCCGATTATCTCACCACGCTCATCGAAACTCTGCGCGCCAAGCTGCGCGACCAGAACTTCTTGGCTCGCCATCGAGTGCGACCTCAAGATTTCACCCGCCAACGCCAACTGACTTTTCCCCTGTTAATGCTTTTTCTGTTGCAACAGACCCTCAAGTCGATCCAACGCCACTTACACGAATTCCTCGACGAGCTGGCCCAAGGCGAGATCTTCGAGCCGCTGACCAGCGGAGCGGTGACCCATGCCCGAGCCAAGCTCAAGGAAAGCGCCTTCACCGAATTGAACCGAGAGTGCGTCCTGCCCACGGTCTATGGCCCGGAGCACCCCATCCAACGCTGGCGGGGACACCGGCTCATCGGCGTCGATAGTTCCTTGGTGCGGCTGCCGGAGAGCCAGGAACTGGGCCAAACCTTTGGCTGGAAAGAAGCTTCCAACCAACACGGGAGCACTGGCACCCGCTATCCGGAGGCTCGCTTGTCGGTGATTTATGATTTGCTCAACCGCATTGGCCTGGACGCACGGTTGGAACCGAGCACGGTGGGCGAGGTGGTTTTGGCGCTGCAACAGTTGGAACACTTGCAGCCGGGCGATGTGGAGATCAATGATCGCGGTTTCACCGGTTACCTCTACCTGGCTTCGGTGGCGCAGCGGGGCCGGCATTTTATTGGGCGCTGTTCGACCGGTTCTTTTCTGGCGGCCCAAGAGCTGTTTCGGGTCAACAAAGCCAATCAAAGCAGAGTGGTGTGGCTTTTCGCTCCACCCGACCAGAAGGCCGAGTGCCAACGGCTGGGGTTGCCCTTGAAGCTGAAGGTGCGTTTTGTGAGCCTGCGTCTGCCGAGCGGGGAATTGGAAGTGCTGGCCACCTCGTTGCGGGACGAGGCCCTGTATCCCACGGAGGAATTCTTGACGGTGTATCATTGGCGCTGGGGACACGAGACCTTTCACCTGATGCTCAAGGGCCGGCTGGAACTGGAGAACTTCAGCGGACGAACCCTAGAGGCCATCCGACAGGATACTCAGGCAGCGGTGCTGCTGGCCAATTTGGAGAGTGTGCTCAGCGAGCCCACGCAGGCCGCCCTCAGAGAGCAAAGCACGCCCGAAACCCAGCCCCGGCAAGTCAACCACTCCAACTCCTATCATGCTTTGAAGGACCAGGTGCTGGACTTGTTGTACCGGGACGTTCCAGTTCCAATAGTCATCTGTAAGTTGATGAAACTCTTTAAGGGCAGTCCGGTAGCGGTGCGTCCGAATCGCAAAGTGCCTAGACGTCGCAGACCCTCGTTCCACCGGTCTTATCATTTTCAAAGACGGGTCAGGAAAGCGGTATTCTAAGAGTATGAGCCTAATTCAACGGCAGTGCACCCCGGCCCTCTCCCTCAGGGAGAGGGAGCCACCTGCGCCAACGCTCGAACATACCGGACGGCTCGGATTCGCCGACACACTGCCGACCGTTCTCCCTCTCCCTAAGTACTTGTTTTCTTAAATACAATAACGTATTTTAACTGGCCATACCGACTGGATAGTGGTATCTTGTCGCAGCACGGAAATGTGCGGATAATATGCCACGAAATAGCCCATTCTCTATCGTTCTCACCCAAGATGAGGAGCGAGAACTCCGACATAGATCAGCCAAATATACGTTGCCTTACTTTCAGGTGTTCCGCGCCAGAATCGTCCTTCTGGCCGTTCAAAACCTGCCCAACGACCTCATTGCGGCTCGGCTGGACACACGGCGTGAAGTCGTCAGTCAATGGCGCAAACGCTTCTTCTACGAGCGCTTACGCGGACTGGAAGAACTGCCCCGCCCGGGTCGCCCCCGGGCTTTTCCCCCCAGAACTGGTCGTGCAGGTTAAGGCCTTGGCCTGCGAGTTGCCCAGCCAGTTCGGCTTGCCACTCTCCCGCTGGAGCCTCGCCGAGTTGAACGAGCAGGTCTGTCAATCCGGGTTGGTGGCCAAAATCAGCGATAGCACTCTTTGGCGCTGGCTGCATGAAGATGCCATCCGACCTTGGTTTCACCGTTGTTGGATTTTTCCCCGTGACCCGCAGTTCGCTGCCAAAGCCGCACGCTTGCTGGACCTCTACCAGCGCGTCTGGCAGGGCCAACCCTTGCAAGCAGACGAGTTCGTCATTTCGGCCGATGAAAAGACCAGCATCCAAGCCCGTGCTCGCATCCATCCTACCCAGGCACCCCAACCCGGCCAACCGATGAAGGTCGAACACGAGTACGAGCGGCGCGGAGCGCTTACTTACCTGGCCGCCTTGGATGTTCATCGGGCCAAGCTTTTCGGCCACTGCGAACCGCAAAGCGGCATTGTGGCTTTTGATCGCTTGGTCAACCGGGTGATGAATCAGCCTCCCTATGCCCAAGCCCGCCGCGTGTTCTGGATTGTGGACAATGGTTCCTCTCATCGCGGAACGGCCAGTGTCCAACGGCTCCAACAACGTTACCCCCGTCTGCATTTGGTCCATGGACCCGTTCACGGCAGTTGGCTCAATCAGGTCGAAGTTTACTTTTCCATCATCCAGCGAAAAGTGCTCACGCCAAACGATTTCAAATCCCTGGATGAAGTCGCCCACGCCCTTTGGCAATTCGAACGCCATTTCGAAACGATCGGACGGCCCTTCGAGTGGAAGTTTACGCGCGAGGACCTCAATCAACTCCTAACCAAGTTAGCTACCCCAAAACCCACGGAATTAGGGATGGCGGCTTAACAAAAAATACGTGCGCGGACTTATGAATTAGGGTACTAAGGGAGAGGGCCGGGGTGCACTGCCGTTGAATTAGGCTCATACTCTTAGAATACCGCTTTCCTGACCCGTCTTTGAAAATGATAAGACCGGTGGAACGAGGGTCTGCGACGTCTAGGCACTTTGCGATTCGGACGCACCGCCACCGGACTGCCCTTAAAGAGTTTCATCAACTTACAGATGACTATTGGAACTGGAACGTCCCGGTACAACAAGTCCAGCACCTGGTCCTTCAAAGCATGATAGGAGTTGGAGTGGTTGACTTGCCGGGGCTGGGTTTCGGGCGTGCTTTGCTCTCTGAGGGCGGCCTGCGTGGGCTCGCTGAGCACACTCTCCAAATTGGCCAGCAGCACCGCTGCCTGAGTATCCTGTCGGATGGCCTCTAGGGTTCGTCCGCTGAAGTTCTCCAGTTCCAGCCGGCCCTTGAGCATCAGGTGAAAGGTCTCGTGTCCCCAGCGCCAATGATACACCGTCAAGAATTCCTCCGTGGGATACAGGGCCTCGTCCCGCAACGAGGTGGCCAGCACTTCCAATTCCCCGCTCGGCAGACGCAGGCTCACAAAACGCACCTTCAGCTTCAAGGGCAACCCCAGCCGTTGGCACTCGGCCTTCTGGTCGGGTGGAGCGAAAAGCCACACCACTCTGCTTTGATTGGCTTTGTTGACCCGAAACAGCTCTTGGGCCGCCAGAAAAGAACCGGTCGAACAGCGCCCAATAAAATGCCGGCCCCGCTGCGCCACCGAAGCCAGGTAGAGGTAACCGGTGAAACCGCGATCATTGATCTCCACATCGCCCGGCTGCAAGTGTTCCAACTGTTGCAGCGCCAAAACCACCTCGCCCACCGTGCTCGGTTCCAACCGTGCGTCCAGGCCAATGCGGTTGAGCAAATCATAAATCACCGACAAGCGAGCCTCCGGATAGCGGGTGCCAGTGCTCCCGTGTTGGTTGGAAGCTTCTTTCCAGCCAAAGGTTTGGCCCAGTTCCTGGCTCTCCGGCAGCCGCACCAAGGAACTATCGACGCCGATGAGCCGGTGTCCCCGCCAGCGTTGGATGGGGTGCTCCGGGCCATAGACCGTGGGCAGGACGCACTCTCGGTTCAATTCGGTGAAGGCGCTTTCCTTGAGCTTGGCTCGGGCATGGGTCACCGCTCCGCTGGTCAGCGGCTCGAAGATCTCGCCTTGGGCCAGCTCGTCGAGGAATTCGTGTAAGTGGCGTTGGATCAACTTGAGGGTCTGTTGCAACAGAAAAAGCATTAACAGGGGAAAAGTCAGTTGGCGTTGGCGGGTGAAATCTTGAGGTCGCACTCGATGGCGAGCCAAGAAGTTCTGGTCGCGCAGTGTTCCGCTGCACGATAATCTGGGAGAGAATTATCGTGACAATTTGGGCGAATCCCTCTCAAGCGCGAGATTCTGTGTCAGACGGGCCACAATTCCCGCTGATGTGCGCCGCCGGGATGAGGCGCAACGGCATCTGGGAGGTCGCGCAGGGCTACTTCGGGCTCCGGCGGGAGGGGCCAGCGCGTGCATAACTCGTTGCGGTTTGGCTGCTTGAGAAGTGACCAGCCGCGATGTTCAGACCGCTGCAAGATCGCGACGGATGCCCCTTTACTATGGCGAACGATCCTGGAACAGCCTGAAGTTGAGGAGTTTCCTCCAAGCGGTCAACGCAACTGGCTTCACGCCTACGACTTACGCGACTTCAGGTTCGGATCTGAGCAATGGTGTCACGACGGAGCGTGAGGAGAACCCCCCTCTTACTTCAGTGATTTCCCTGCAGCGGAACACGCAGCTTGGCGCGCAGAGTTTCGATGAGCGTGGTGAGATAATCGGGAATGTCGTGGATAATCGTTTGCATCCCCAGGTTAATGGGGGTACCAGCGCAAAAGTACAAACCTAAATCATTGTTTATCAGCATGTTATGAATGCACGCAAATACTATGTCACCCAACTTCAGCGGCAGTGGGGCCGGGGTGAGGGGGAACGGGGCTCACGGTTGGCAGGGGGCTACATAGGGTTTCCCGTTGGCCCTCACAAAAGGTGAGCTGCTCCCAGCCGAGCTTATCTCCACGCCGGTCAATGATGTTGAGCGCGTCGCGCAGGACTTTGGTGCCGCCCTTGACCGATATCGGGGGCGGGGAGGATGGCGGCTCGGAGCCTTTCGGATTTGCACGGGATTTGCACAAAACGTTCATTTCTCTGCAAATCTCTGCTTTTGCTTGCATCAGGTTGCCGGTTCTGATATGTATGGAAGCGTTGCAGAAAGGCTTGATACTGCAGTGTTTCTGAGTCCTTTCAGAGCTTTGGGCCAACGTAGCTCAGTTGGTAGAGCAGCGCTTTCGTAAAGCGCGGGTCGTCAGTTCAATTCTGACCGTTGGCTCCACTATCAGTTCGCCAGCCCCAAGGGCGGGGTTTGTGATGGTCATTCAGGGAGAACCGGTCCGCCCCTCTCATCGGTTTGGACGATTGTTCGGCTTTCTCTTGCGACCTAATCTCTTATTCTAGATTATGATCAGCTCGTCACTGCCCAACTCGCTGCGAAACTGGCTGCGGAGCTTGGTCGCCGTCGCCACGCTCAGCGCGTGCTGGAGCAGCGGCGTCGCGGCCACCAATGCGCTTCGTCCGAATATTGTTTTGATCCTGGCGGACGATCTCGGGTATTCGGACCTGGGCTGTTTTGGCTCGGAGATTGCCACCCCTAACCTGGACCGGTTGGCAGCCAACGGCCTACGCCTCACGCAGTTTTATACCACTCCCCGCTGTTGCCCCACGCGGGCCGCGCTCCTCACCGGGGTGTATCCGCAGCAGGCGGGTATTGGCGGAATGATGGAGGACCGTGGTATCCCGGGTTATCGCGGCGAACTTAGCCGGGATTGTCTGACCATCGCCGAAGAATTGCGCCGCGCGGATTATCATACCTTGATGGTGGGCAAATGGCACATTTGCCACATCCACTTCGACGGGAAGACGCAGTTGAACCACGAGTCGGCCGCGCCCTTTTGGGATAACCAGGACGACTGGCCGCTCCAACGCGGCTTCGAGGAATACTACGGCACCATCCATGGCGTCTGCAGCTATTATGACCCCTTCTCCCTGGTGCGAGGCAATACGGTGATCAACACCGAAACCAAAGGCTTCTACTACACCGACGTCATCAGCGACCAGGCAACCGCCGACATAGCAAAGTACGCGCATACCAATCAGCCCTTCTTTCTGTACGTCGCCTTCACCGCGCCGCATTGGCCTTTACAAGCGCCCGAAGCCGATATTGCGAAGTATCGGCCAACGTATCTGGCCGGGTGGGACGTGATCCGGACCAATCGGTATCGGCGGCAAATTGAACTCGGCGTCATTGAGAAGAATTGGGCCCTGTCGTCCCGTGATCCGCGCGTGCCCCCCTGGACCGAGGTGCGCGACAAGCAGTGGGAAGCAAACCGGATGGCGACCTATGCGGCGATGGTCGAGCACCTGGACCGGGGTGTCGGGCGCATTCTCGATAGTTTGCGGGATAAAGGCATCGAGCGGAACACCCTGGTGATATTCTTCTCGGACAACGGCGCCTGCGCCGAGATTGTCGAGCCGGGTTGGTATGATGTTCCGAGTCGCACGCGCGATGGACGCCGCGTCAAGGTCGGCAATCGGGATCACTCTGTCTTTGCCGGGCCCGATGATGTGTGGCAAAGCTACGGCGTACCCTGGGCGAACGTCAGCGACACGCCGTTTCTACTCTACAAGCACTTTACCCACGAGGGCGGCATTGCCAGCCCGTTCATCGCTTCCTGGCCGGGAGTGATCAAGGCGAAGGGCGGCCTGACTCGTCAGATCGGACACGTCACGGATATCATGGCCACCTGCGTGGACCTGGCCGGTGCTCGTCACCCTGAGTCATTTCAAGGGCATCGCATTCTGCCGCTGGAAGGAACCAGTCTGCTACCCATTCTCGAAGGGAAAGAACGCGCACATCCCACTCCCCTGTGCTGGGAACATGAGGGCAATCGGGCGGTGCGGGCGGGCAAGTGGAAGCTGGTGAGCCGTTACCGCCGGGCCTGGGAGCTGTATGACATGGAGGTTGACCGCACGGAGTCGAACAACCTGGCTGGACAGCATCCCGACCAGGTGCGGCAGATGACCGCGCAGTACGAGGAGTGGGCGAAACGTTGCAATGTTGTGCCCCCTGGCCAGCTTCCTCCCGCACGAGCTATCGTGCCGGCCAAAACCAGCCAGGCCACGGCGGCCGGCGCAGGGCCTGCCGCTAAATAGGTCGGGCGCTTCTTGTTAGTACCACCATTTCGGGCAGCCATAGGCCGGAAACCCGAAGCCCGAAACCCGAAGGCCGAAGGAAGGCCGAAACCCGAAAGGCGAACCCGCGCCTGCGACCCAGCCGGCAGCGGCTCAATCAGCGCTAAGGGGGGCGCGAGAGCAGGCTTTTCGGACTTCGGGTTTCGGACTTCGGCCTTCTTTCGGCCTTCGGGTTTCGGATTTCGGATTTGAGGACCTGGCGGTTGGTGGTACTGTTGAGATGCGTCCAAATAAGTCTGCCCGTCGCAAATGCGCTTGCTCACCGCCAATTCACCGGGCAATGCTGCCAGAGTCGTTCTGGATGCCGCAAACACGCGGCAGCAGGAACCTTGCGTTCGAAAACAGACGGCGAAAATGAGCACAACCGTTGGGATTGTTGAAGACGACGCCATCCTGCGCAGCAGCTTGACCAAACTGGTGGGCGCCGCGCGCGGGTTTCGCTGCGTGGCCGCTTGCGCCTCGGGTGAGGAGGCGCTGCAGAAACTTCCCCCGCTCAAGCCCGAGGTCGTGCTGATGGACCTGAATCTCCCGCAAATGTCCGGCACCGAATGTATCCACCGGTTGAAGGGCTTGCTCGCTTCGACTCAAATCATAGTGCTGACGGTCTATGAGGACAGCGAACACATCTTCCGCGCGCTCAAGGCCGGTGCCAGCGGTTATCTGCTCAAGCGCTCCGATCCGGAAGAAGTGCTTGAAGCCATCAAGAACGCGCGGGAAGGCGGCGCGCCCATGAGCAGCCAGATTGCCCGCCGCGTCGTGCACTCGTTCCATGAACCAACGCCAACGGGCCTCGACACCACCGCTCTCACTGATCGGGAGACAGAGATTCTTTCCTGCCTCTCGCGGGGCTTTGCCAACAAGGAAATCGCGGACAAGATGAGTATCAGCGTGCCGACCGTCCGCACCCACCTGCGTCATATCTACAAGAAGCTCCACGTCCGGTCCCGAACGGAGGCAATCGTCAAATACCTGCAGTGAGGGGCTTGAGAGATCGGTCTGACGAGCGCGTCTCAGGCCCGGCGACGGCGCAGGAGCCAACCCGCGGCCGCGAGCAGTCCCAGCAGCGCGGCGGACGGTTCCGGGATCGTGGTGACGCCAAAATTGTCCAGGCTCACTCCGGTCGAATCACGCGCGTCGAGCCCAATGTAGTTCTCGTCGCTGCCGCTCCAGGTGAAGGACCCGGTCCCCTCGGAGGCGCCATTGAAGAAGACTTCGTAGTTAACCGTGCTCCCCGCGTTGAAGTCGCTGAACGAGAAGGTGGCGCTGATGGTGCCGGTCTTGACGCCGAGGCCGGTGACGCCGCTGATCAACCCCGAACTGCCGCCCCAGACCATGGTGTTGTTGCCGCGGAGCGCCAGCCAGAAGTCGGAAAGGACTGTGCCGGGAACCGCCAAGCCGATAGTCGAAGCCGAATTGAAAGCGCCCGTCATGCTGGGGTTCACATCGAAGGCATCCCCTGCCGAGGCCGCCTCGGTTAGCGACATGCCGATAGCGAAAGCCCCGCCCTGGTTGAAAGTGGCCTGGTTGTACCCATTCACGTCAAGGGAGACCTTGAAGCCGCCGGCAGAGAGGATCGAAGGAATTGACGAAGTTGTGGTTCACGTAGGCATCGGATGTGCCCGCCCCGACGGCCAACTGGAGTTGGCTGGAAAGAATCTGGGCACCGCCGCCATTGGCCGCGTCGCCATCCTGGACACCGAAGGTGGGCGCTGCGTTATTGGGATCGAGATGGGGCTGGGAATAGACTGCGTCGGCAGCGAGGGAGGAGCCGGTGCTGTCGGTAATGCCGGTAAGCGAGGCCTGGATGTCGCGGCTGTCCGCCCGATTGAAGTTATCGGCGAAGATAACGGTCTGAGCGCCTGCCTGGCTCGTGAGCAGCGCCATCACGGCCCCGGAGACAAGTATTGCTGCGGATAGTTCGGGTTTCATACTCGATGTGGTTGTGGTTCCATACTGTTGAGCAATTACCTTTTAGCATGACGCCTTGCGGAACGTCTATCGTCCAAAGCGATGAGGCGAGGATGGGGGAGAATCTCACCTTTTGTGAGGGCCAACGGGAATCCCTATATGACCCTCTGCCGACCGTGAACCCCGTTCCCCCTCACCCCGGCCCTCTCCCTCAGGGAGAGGGAGCAGCATGGCCCAACCCTCGAAAAGTCCAAGCGCTTCGGTTTCGCCCACCAACGGGCGGACTTTCTCCCTCTCCCTGAGGGAGAGGGCCGGGGTGAGGGGGAACGGGGCTCACGACCAAGCAGGTGCCGTCGCGAAACGGCCAGCGGTGCACGAACAATGACCTGCTCCCCGAGCGTGGCGCTTACTGCGAGATCACGATATAAAACCGCCTCGGTTCGCTTGAAAGCACCGGCAGGGTGTTTGTGAAGCTGCCATCGGCAGCGAACGAGTTGGTCAGGACCGGGGACCAGGCGGCCAAGGGCAGCGCCACGTTCGTGCTGCTCAGAATGTGGTAAGTGCCACCGGCTGAGCCGCCGGTGCCGGTCATCGTCAAGTTGCCGCCAGAAACAGTCACCGTGCCTATTTGCGGCGCGCTCAGCACTCCCGTGACCTTGATGGTGCCGTCCACTGAGAGTCGGGTCGTGTCCCAGGTATAGCCGGCCGGCAGGTTGAGGGTGAGGCTGCCAGTCGGCGTGCCCAGGAAGTTGTAGAGCTTGAAGGTGTCGTCCACCGCCAGCGGGGTGCTGCCGGTCAGGACTACTTGCAGCGTGCCGCCGAATGTCAGGATGCCGTTGACTGTGACCGTGTCATTGGTTAAGCCGCCATCCTTGCTCAGCTCCATGATGCTCGTTCCCGCGAGGCTCAGGTCGTTGTTGAATGTAAGCGCGCCGATGGAAGCGCCGGGCGAAACTGTGCCGTTGGCCTGAACGCTCCCGTTCACTGTTCCCGAGCCGCCGAGCGTCTGATTTGCTGCCAGCGTCCACGGGAAAAAGGCGGAGACATCCAGCGTGGCGCCCGCAGCCACCTGGATGGACGGCGTTGATGCGAGCAGCGCGGTGCTCTCCAGCCTCAGAGTGCCGGATTGGACGACTGTCGCCCCCGTGCAGGTGTTGGTTCCACCCAGGGCCACCGTAGCGGCCGCGCCGGAGGTGTTGTAAAGATCACCCGCGCCGCTGATCGGGCCGAGCAATTCGAGCGTCGTGCCGGTGAGCGCCGCAACGGAATTGCTGCCACTGACCAGGGTAATGGGCCCGCCGAAGGTAGTGCCTTCCGAAGCACTGTTTCCATTCGCGCTCAGGGTTGCATTCGTCAGATACACGGGTTTCACCTGTACCGGCATGGCGGTGCTCAAGGCAAAGAACATCAGGGTTGCGCCCGGGGCGACGTGAATTGAGTTGGTGGCCCGGCCCAGGGTCATCCGGCGCTGGAATGAAAGCGTTCCCTCCAGAATATCCACGTCTCCCAGGTCGCAATCCCAGATGGTAGTGCCCGGATTGGTCTGACCGCCGTTGAGATTGACCTGACCGGAACCGGTCTTGGTTAATTTGTAGCCATTGCCATGAAAGCCGGGATCGGTGTCGTTCGGCATGCGGATGCCGAGCGTCGCATTGGCGTGGATTACCGTGGCTGCCGTGAGCGTCACGTCGCGCAACGCATTGTTCTGGTCCGCTCCCGAATTATCCAGAGCGCCCAGGCCGTTGGGGCCGCCGCCGGCCAACACCACCGGTTCAAGGCCGAGATTGTTTCCGTTCACATCGAGTGCCCCGCCGCCCTGCACTATCGTGCCGGCGGTGTCCGAGCCAAGGGCAGTCGCGTTGCCGGCTACCAAGGTTCCGGCTTTGACCATGACCGTACCGAGGAAGCTGTTGGGAGAACTCAGGGTCATGCTGTTAGTGCCGTCCTTGGTCAGGCTCATGCTGCCGCTCAGACCACCGGCGCCCGAGGCTCCAAACTGGTAGCTCAACGCCGAGTTGCTGACCGTCATTGCGCCGGGGGAGAGCGCCACTGTCATCGTCACCGCGGGGTTGCTGGCCGAGTCATCGAACCGGACATTGTCGCCCTGGGCATAGATTGTAGGCGTACCGGCAACAGTCCAGTTCGTCGTGGTGGTGTCCCAATTGCCGCTGACGGAGCCATTCCAGAGAGTGGGGGTCACGCTGCTAACCACCAAATCAATGGTCTTGGCGACGGTATTGGTGGCGATCACCCCAACCACCCCCTGTGGGAGTTGACCGATGACGATGCTGCCCGTGCCACTAATCGTATTGTATCCGAACAGCGGGAACGCGCCGATCCTGATATTGCCGGCTACCAGGTTCGCCCCCACCGTCCCGTTCAGCGACAGGTTGTTCACGAGGCCAGCCGGAGCTGTCGGGTTGTTTGTGAGTCCGCTGAACTGCGCTTCCAGAGCCGAACCGCCGGCACTGGCGACGCTGGGAACAGTCACGGTCGTTCCCGGCGAGGTGGACAGGAAGGCGAGCGTGCCGTTGCTGGCCACCGTGATGCCGCCGGTCGCCGACTGCGAGGCGCCGAGAACCAGCTTGCCTTCGTTAACCGCGGTCGTGCCAGTATAGGTGTTTGCGCCGCTCAACGTGAGCGCGCCGGAGCCGAGCTTGGTCAGGCCGCCCGCGCCCGCGCCCAGCAGCGGCTGGGCGATGGTGATATTGAAGTTCGTCGTGTCCACGCTCACCCCGCCGTTCTGGACAAAGGCATTCGTCAAACCCTGCATGAATGCCGCTTCGTTCGCGATGGGCGCCAGCGTGCCGCCATCGAGATTCACCTCGGTGTAGCCGGGGGAGGTGCTGGTGATCGAGCGGCAGATGAGCCGTCCGCCGGCCCGCAGATTGAGGATGTCATTGGCGCCGGATTGTCCCATGTCCACGCGCCCGTTGCCGGTGGCCGAATACAGAGAAACGGTGCCGGCAATATCCAGGATGTTGTCGGATGAATTATCACCACCGTTCAGGCCGACCCGGAAATTGGCCGAGTCCCGGTTCAAGGTGAACAAGCCGCCATTGGTTACCGCGAAGCGCAGGGCTGCTCCGAAGAAGTAGTTTTGCAAGCGCCAGCCATCACCACTGTCAAGCCAGCCGCCGTCAATGATAACGTCCCCTTGCTGCTGGTTGACCAGCGCGGTCTGCTGCGAGGCGCCCTTGATGATCAACTGGCCCGGACCGGTCTTGGTCGTGAACCCGCCGTTTGTCAGCGAGCCGGTCACGACCACGTCGCTATTCAGATTCAAGGTCCGCCCATTGCCGCCTCCGAGGTCCAGCTTGCCCGGCAAAGTCAGCGTGCCGGTATTGACCGTATCACCGAGCACGACGCCGTTGTCCCCATTAACGACGATCGTGTTCAACAGCGTGCGCCCCGTCGTGCTGGCGCTGGCGAGCGTGCCCAAGTTGAGCGTTACCGGGCCAGTGCCCAGGGCCTGATCGTTAGCAACGTAAAGGTTGCCGGCGTTCACCACCGTCCCGCCCGTGTAGCCATTGGCATTGGCGATGGTCAGCGTCCCAAAACCACCGCTGTCCTTGATGAGCGAAGTCGGGCCACTGATGCTCCCCGCCCCGGTGAACGTGTAACTGACATTATTGTTCGCGACGACCTGCGCCGGAGTGACGGTGGCGCCGATGTTGATGGTTGTGACGCCGCCGCCGACAGTGTCATCAAATGTCACCGCGTCCCCCTTCCCGCCCGACTGCGAATAGTTGGTGGGGTTAAAAACGTGGTCCAGATCCAGCCAGTTGAAGGTCGTCGTGTCCCAGTTGCCGTCATGGGCGCCGCTCCACGTGAGGTGTTTCGGTACCAGTGACACGTTGAGACTGAGGGCGTTGGCGCTTTGCACCAGCGTTGCCGATAACCCCAACGGAATTGAGCCGAGCTTGATCGCGTTCAAACCGGTCCCGCTGACAAAGCCGATCAAAGGATAGGAACCGGGCGCAAACCCCGACCCGGTGATGTTGATCAACGCAGTGCCGGTGCCATTCAAGGTGTTGACCGAGATCACCGGGTTCGCGCCGGGAAACGGCGAAGTCCCCAGGTCCAATGACAGGCTGTTCGTGACGCTGGATCCCACGGTCAGGGTTGAGGCCGAGAGCGGAGTTCCCGTGAAGGCCAGGGAGAGATTGGCATCGTTGGCCACCGTGATCGCGCCGCCGCCAAGGAATGACATGCTGCTCGTAGCCAACGTCCCGTTGCTGACCACGGTCGGCCCGGAGTAATAATTGATGCCGGTCAAAGTCAGAGTCCCGGTGCCCAGCTTCGTCAGGCCGCCGTTGCCTTGCAGCCATTGCCCCAGGGTGATGCTGAGATTCGTCGTGTCAATAATCGCCCCGCCGCTCTGCACATTGGCGTTGAGCAATCCCTCGAAGAAGGTCGTCGAACTGGCTGTCGGCTTCAGGGTTCCCCCATTGAAGTTAAACACCACGTTAGTGGCTCCGCTGTTCCCCTGCCGGACCTGCGCAATCCACAGCACCCCGCCATTCAGGTTATAGGTGCCGTCCGTGTTGGCCGCGCCGCCGATCGTCAGCGTGTTGCCGCTCCCGGCGCTGCCCCAGACCAGACCGCCGTTTTGATTAAATACGCCCTTCGCGCCCGCTACATTATCACCCACGTAAAGCACCACGTTGGCCCCGTATAACTCCAACATGCCCGAGCTCAGGTCCACCCGGTTGAGGCTGTCCGGGCCGGCGGCAGACCCGAGGGCGGTTCTGCCGTTGCCCACCCGAAAGTTTCCGCCGCCGCCCACCCGCACGGTGCCGTTGTTGGTGATTTGCATCGTCACCGCCAAACCCGTGGGCGCCTTGAAACAAAAGCCGTCGTTGCTGGCGTCCACGAAACCGCCATCAATGATCACTGTGCCGTAGAACAGGTCCATGCCGCGGGTGCTGGTGGCTGTATTCATAATGCGGACCGTTCCGCCGTTGGTCAGGTTCATCCAGCCGATGGACGTGCCGCTGGCGGCGGTGTTGTTTACCACGCCGGCCAGGCGCACCTCTGAATTGGGCTCCACGAACCAATACTTGGCGACTGTCGGCCCGATAGTCAGGGGACAGGCGATGACGTTCGTGCCGGCGGAATTGGTGATCATCGCGGTAGTGCTCGAACTGAGCGTGAACGGGTTGCCGTTGAGGGTGAAACCGCCGTTGGCAAAGCGCAGCCAGCCGGTGGTAAGACTGCCGATGTTGTTGGTGGTGTCCTGCCGGTTGGCGCCGCTGAAGATCAGGTTGTCGCCGTTGACCGGCGCCGTGCCGCCCCAGTTGTCGCCGGTATTCCAGTTGTTGTCCGTCCCGCCGCCGTTCCAGATTAGGTTGGCTGCGAAAGCGCCGGGGGCGAGCAGGCAGAGCACCAGCGCCGTTGCGGCCAGCAGGGCGCGTTTTTGGTCGGGGTTTCTCATGGTAGTTGGTTTGTTGTTCTCGTTAGTCCAGGGTTCAGTTCCGGCTGCCGCCCAGGCTTCCGAATCAAAAGTGAGGCGCAGCAGGTTGCGACCCACGCCTCACCCACTGGATATTATGAATGTCCTCTATCAGGAACGGCCTTCCCCGACAATCGTCCAAAGGGATGATAGCCTGTGCGTCATCCGCGGGGATACGATAGGGCCCAGGCGCATAGGTAGCCTCAAAACCGCCGCGGAACCCCCATGTCCCACCGCCGGCAAACCCTTTCTGAGCCCGGAATACGGACTAGGACCTCCAAGAACCGGTTGGCGCAGGTCGAGCGAAAAGCACCGGCCACCAAGCAAGTGCTTGGTTGCCAATGGGTTACGCCAAAACCTCAGCGAGAATGCTGCCGGATGACCTGTAGTGGGCGGCCCGCGCAGCACTGGTTAACCACTCGGCCCCCATACCTGAGCCCCACCCGAGCCTCGCCGTCACCCCACCGTTACCTCACCGTCGTACCTCTGCAAAGTTTGCAGAGGTACGACGGTGAGGTAACGGTGGGGTGACGGCGAGGTGACGGACTGCGGTGAGACCGTTCTTTGCACAGGACGCTGCGAAAAGGCGCATTGCCTGGCGGCGGGGAAAGCCGTTAACGTAACCCCGTACTGTCGCCGCCATGTTGAACCGCCATTGGATCACGAAGCTGCTTATTTGCGGGCTGCTTTTGCATACTGCTGCCTGGGGGGCTGCCTCGCCCGGGGAATTGGCGCGGGACTACCTGGTTCATGTCTGGCAGACGGACAATGGTCTGCCGCAGAACTGGGTTTCCTGCATCGCTCAGACCCCCGACGGCTATCTGTGGATCAGCACCCGTTACGGCGGCCTGGCCAGGTTTGATGGCGTGCGGTTCACGGCCTTCAACCCGCAGAATACTCCCGAACTGAAGGATGTGCAGGTGGAACGTCTGAGCGTGGACGAAACCGGGCGGCTGTGGATCATCATGGGCAACGAATCCATCACCGCGTTCCAGCACGGCCGGTTCCGATTGCTTCGTTGGCCGCGGGTCGAGCCACGGCTGCGAGCGGACCACGTGCTATGCGTCCGCTCCAACCAAGTGCTGTTTGCCGGCGAATTACCCTATTTGCCGTCGCTCAACCTGGCCACAGGCACCAATGGTTGGGAGGTGTTTGACCCACGCGCCTCGATGGAGCCAGACCCGGGAACATTTGTCCTGGATCACACCGACGCCGTCTGGTTCGTCACCCGGGACCGGCAACTCGGGCGGTTCCTCAATGGCCGCTTCGAGCTGATGTCCAGGGCTCCGGGGTTGCCGAAGGCCGACGCAGTCGCATTGGCTACCGATCGCGCGCGCCGGCTTTGGCTGGCCACCACGCACCAGCTTCTGCTGTGGGACGGACGGGGTTTTGCTGACCGGACGCCGACGAATGGGCCGGCACCGGATGGCATTTTGCAGAGTTCCTTCAGCGGCGATGGCGGGCTTTGGGTGCTGGAGCAGGATCGCCTGCGCAAATGCATGAACGGCCAGTGGGTGGCTGGAGCCAGCTCGGCGGAGTTCCAGCCGGATACCGCTTCGGGACCGTTCAGCCTCCACGGTGACGCGGAGGGAAACGCCTGGCTGATCAGTTACGGGCATGGTTTGTGGCACATCAAGTCGGACGGCTCGGCGAGTCTGCTGACGGAGGAGACCGGGTTGCCCAGCGCATTCATCACGTGCTGGTTTCAGGACGACGAGGGTGACATCTGGATCGGCACGGCTGGGGGTGGCATCGCCCGGGTGCGCGAGAGCCTGTTTCATGCGTTGGGCCAGGCGAAAGGTCTGCCGGGCAAGGTGGTGCGCTCGGTGTGTGTGGACACCCACGGCACACTCTGGGCGGGCACGATGTCCGGCGGTCTGGCCCGCTGGCAGGAAGGCAGATTTGTGACGATACCGCTGCCCAGCCCGGATGCCAATCCCACGGAGAGCGTGACCGTTTTCCCGGAGAGCGATGGCGGGCTCTGGGTTGGAACGCTCAATCACGGGCTGATGAGACTTCACGCGGGTGAGATCACGCGGGTGCAGGTGCCGTGGGACACTATCCGGGTCCTGTTCGGCGACCGCACTGGCCAGTTGTGGATTGGTGGACTGGTTAACATTGTCCGCCTCGGTCATGGACGAGTCTCCGAGTTCGGCAGCGCCCAGGGCTTTGTGGACTCACACGCGATTGGGGCGGTGGCTGAGGATGCGGTCGGAGTAATCTGGATCGGCACCGGCCCGGGCGACCTCTGGAGGTACGATGGCGGGAAGTTTACCCGGTTCACGCCGCCAGCCGAATGGCCGTCGGTGCGATTCGCGGCTGTGCTGCCGGATACGAATGGTGTGGTGTGGGTTGGCACGCTGGGAGGCGGCCTGCTTCGTTTTTGCGATGAGAAGTTCACACGTTGCATGAAGGCCAATGGCCTGCCTGATGATAACGTCTCGCAATTGCTCGACAGCCACGACGGCTATCTTTGGGGGGGAACTTATGCGGGCATATTTCGCGCGAGCAAGGAAGACCTGGCAGCGGCAGCCGCCGAGCATGCGGCGCGGGTGCCGTGCCGCGTCTATGGACGTTTCGACGGGCTTCCGGCGTTGGAGTGCACCAGCGGTTTCCAACCCTGTTGCTGGCGTTCGAGCGACGGCACACTTTGCTTTTCGACCGCAAACGGGGTGGTCACCGTCAACCCGCAGGAAATCACCGCGAACCGCATTCCCCCGAAAGTGATCATTGAAGAAATGCTGGTGGACGGCAAGCCACCGAGTCCGGCGGCTGACGCGCAGGTTGTCTCCAGGGCGAGGGGGTCAACTGCGCTGACGATCCGGCCAGGGCGGCACTACGTGCAATTCCGGTTCACTGGCCTTAGTTTTGCGGCGCCGGATGGGGTGCGCTTCCGCGTGAAGCTGGCGGGAGTGGACCGCGATTGGCAAAGCACCGGCCGGCAGCGAGTGATTGGCTACGGCCCGTTGTTGCCGGGCGATTACCAGTTCCACGTGCTAGCCTGCAATAACGACGGGGTGTGGAATGAGGAGGGGGACACGCTGGCGTTCACGGTGTTGCCGTACTTTTGGGAAACGTGGTGGTTCAAAGCGGGGCTGAGCCTGGCGGTGCTTGGGGCATTTGGGCTCGCGGTGGCCCTGGCCCAACGCCGGCGCTACCGAACAAGACTCCAGCAACTGGAAGGGCAGCGGGCGGTGGAGCGCGAGCGCGCCCGCATCGCCCAGGACCTCCACGACGATTTGGGGACGAGCCTGACCCAGATCAGCATGCTCAGCGCCCTGGCCAATCGGGAGGAGACTCCGGCCAGCGAGATGAAGGACCTCATTCAACTGGTTCGCGCTCGGGCGCGCGAAATGGTGACCGCGCTGGATGAGATTGTGTGGGCCGTTAACCCGAAGAACGATGTGTTGCCGGAACTCATTAACTACCTGGCACAGTTTGCCGAGGAGTTCTTCCGCCCCACGACGATCCGTTGCCGGCTGGAAATCCCCGAGGACTTGCCGCCGCATTCGTTCTCGGTGGAAGTGCGGCACCACCTGTTTTTGGCGTTCAAAGAGGCGGTGCACAATGCCGCCCGCCATTCCGGCGCCACGCAAGTCACGCTGCGCGTGCAGCCCGGCGCGCGGGAAATCGTCATTGCCGTCGTGGACAACGGTCACGGTTTCGACCCGGGCGACGGAGCCGGGGGCCGCTCGGGCAATGGGTTGACCAACCTGCGGAAACGGATGGAGCAGGTTGGGGGACATGCCGAGGTGCGCAGCGCGCCGGGCCAGGGCACCACGGTGGCATTTCATTTGCCGCTGCGTGGCTGACGCCGGGCGCAGTCCAATGAACGCAAACCTCGGGGGGAGAATTCCCCGAGCCAGCTCGCGCTTTGAACCCATAAAACGCCCCTCGGCCCTATGTTTGGATCCGCCCTGGTTGCCCGGACTGTTTTCCCCGCCTTGCTCACATCGCTCACATTGCCTCACATTTCCTTGACATGCATCCCCCGGTAACCCATTAAACCGAGTTAACAACATAATTGCCCGGACCTGACTAGCCATGAACTTGTTCCGACGAAAGAAGGTTGCCGATCTGCAAGCGGAGATACTCACCGACCAGAGCCTGAAACGAGCGCTGGGACCGCTGAACTTGACCGCCCTGGGGATTGGGGCCGTCATCGGCGCCGGGATCTTCGTGCTCACAGGCCAGGCGGCGGCTAAATACGCCGGCCCAGCCATCGTCTTCTCGTTCGTGCTGGCGGGAATGGCCTGTGCCTTGGCTGGCCTCTGTTACGCCGAATTCTCGGCCATGATCCCGATTTCGGGGTCGGCTTACACTTACGGTTACGCCACGCTGGGCGAGTTCGTCGCCTGGATTATCGGCTGGGATCTGATCTTGGAATACTTGTTTGCCGCATCCACGGTGGCCGTCGGCTGGTCGGGCTACGTCGTCTCCTTCCTGAAGGATCTCGGCATCGTCATTCCGCCCGCTTTCACCTCGGCCCCCTACAACCACGCTACCCCTGCAGGTGCGGGGTGGAACATCTGGCGACTATTCACTGAGGGTTGGACCAGCACGGGCGCCGTCCTCAACGTCCCCGCGATGGTGATTGTCGGCTTCATCACCATCCTCCTCGTGCTTGGCATCAGGGAGTCCGCCACTTTCAACAATATTATTGTGGCCATCAAACTGACCGTGATCCTGGCATTCATTGCCGTCGGGTTGGCCTATATCAACAAAGAAAACTGGCAGCCGTTTGTTCCGCCGTCCTTAGGGCCAGGCGCCTTTGGCTGGGGTGGCGTACTGCGCGCCGCGGGCGTCATCTTCTTCGCCTACATCGGCTTCGACGCCGTCTCAACGGCGGCGCAGGAGGCCAGGAACCCCCAGCGCGACATGCCCATTGGCATTCTGTGCTCACTGGCAATCTGCACCGTGCTCTACATCACTGTGTCCCTGGTGCTAACCGGGATCATCAAATACACCCATCTCAATGTCCCGGACCCAATCGCTGTAGCCATTGACGCGCTTGGAGCGTCGGTCGCCTGGCTGCGCCCCATCATCAAGATTGGCGCCATTGCCGGCCTCTCCTCGGTGATCCTGGTGATGATGCTGGGCCAGCCTCGCATCTTCTACACCATGTCCAAAGATGGCCTGCTCCCGCCGGTCTTCAGCGCTGTCCATCCGAAGTTCCGCACCCCGTGGCTGGCGACGATTCTGACCGGCTCCATCGCGATGCTCATCGCGGGCCTCTTCCCTATTGGGCTCCTGGGGGAGTTGGTTTCGATCGGCACCTTGCTTGCCTTCGCCATTGTCTGCATGGGCATTTTTGTCCTTCGTTTCACCGACCCCCAGATCAAACGGCCTTTTCGCACCCCCGTGTTTTGGCTTGTTTCGCCTTTGGGTGCCCTCTTCTGTTTCTGGCTGATGTATGGGTTGCCCCCCGACACCTGGGCGCGTCTCATCGTTTGGATGGCCATCGGCCTGGTGATCTACTTTACGTATGGGCGCCGTCACTCCAAGGTCCAAAAGGCAGCCCAGGTGCCGGTATCTCCCGCCCCTCTTTAAGGTCCGCCGCATAGCAGAGCAGCCAGCCGAAGCTTGCCCCTTGGGATTTCTGATTTGTACATCCTGCCCACCCCTGGCTGCGACCACTGGACCGTGTTCCAACGCAGGTTCACCGCCCGCGTGGGGGTAGAAGCGAGGGACTAATGTCAGCCGCTTGGACCAAATCTGCTTGCGCCGCTCACCCGCGTGGCGCATATAGACCGCATGTCTCTACGCTTTCGCTTTGTTGGGGCCATAGTTGGCCTGTCTGTGTTGGGTGCGGCCCTTGGCACCGCTTTGGCCCAGGATAATCGCTACGCCGGCGCCTGGGAGTTGACGATTCCCGGCGGGGCGGCGGGGTGGTTGGGGGTGGAGGAGGTCAACGGGGACCTGCACGCCAACCTGCTTTGGGGCGGCGGCAGCGTGCTGCCGGTCAAGGACGTCAAGATGGAGATGGGCCGGCTGGTCCTGACCCGCAAGCTCTCTTCCAAACGCAAAGCTAAGAGCGGCAAGAGTGTGACGGTGGTTACTACCGAGACGATCGTGGCGACGCGGGACGGCGACAACCTGAAGCTTCTCCTCCTCAAGACTGAGCCTGACGGGAAAGAACAGAGCAGGACCTACTTCACGGGCCGACGCCAGCCGCCGCTGCCGCCCGCACCCGACCTGAGCCAGGTGAAGTTCGGTGAGCCGATCCAGCTCTTCAATGGCAAGGACCTCACCGGCTGGCGGTTGAATAGTCCCGACGCGCTCAATGGGTGGAGCGTTAAGGACGGCGTGCTGATGAATGCCGCGCCGCAGGAAGAAGGCAAGCCGCACAAGCACTACAGCAACCTGCGCACCGATAAGGAATTCGAGGATTTCAACCTCACGCTGGAGGTGCGGGTGCCTGAAAAAGGCAACAGCGGCGTCTATCTGCGCGGCATCTACGAGGTGCAGGTGACGGACAGCTACGGCAAGCCCCTCGACCCGCACAACATGGGCGCCATCTACAGCCGCATCAAGCCCACCGTCGCCGCCGAGAAGCCCGCCGGGGAATGGCAGACGATGGACATCACCCTGGTGGACCGGCATGTTACCGTGATCCTGAATGGCAAGAAGATCATAGACAACCAGCCGCTGGCCGGCTGCACCGGCGGCGCGCTGTGGTCCGACGTGTCGCGGCCCGGGCCGATTTACCTTCAAGGCGACCACACCAGCATCGAGTACCGCAATATCGTCCTGAGACCAGTGGTGAAGTAAGCGCGGAAACGGTTCGCCGATGGTCCCTGTACGGCAGTTGCCAAAGCAGCGCACGCGTCCCCGCCTTGTCATTACCCACAAGACGCGCTCCGATTAGAGTTTCTGTATGGCAACTGGCCCTCAACCCCGTGGGGTGGCCTGTTTATAGGGTCCGCGCCGCCAAGAGAGATCCCGAACCCCGTTAGGGGTGACCTGTGGCTGGGTCAGCTCTGCCACGGTAATGCGACGGAATACAGGTCACCCCACCATTTGTGCCATTTGGCATCTGGCCATTTGTGCATGATGGAACCATTAGTATCGTTTAATTTCTTGGCTTGGATCCGCTTCGCTGGGCTGCACCGCGGAGGCGAGCGTAGCGAGCCGGAGTGGTGCAGCCCAGCGAAGCGGATCCGTGCCGCACCTTGCCGCTCCATCGGTCCATTTCTAACCTTCTAAGCTCATGATCAATAACACCGCCCTGCAGCTCTGGGAACGGCTCGCCGCCAAACAGCTCGATCAAATGTTTAAGCAACGCATCACCGACGGCCTTAACTGTTCTCCCTTTGAAGCCGAAGCCATCCTCCAAAACGTCCACGACACCTACGCCGCTTTCTTCCAGTGCGCTCCGGGTTTACAGCCCGGCCAACTTTCTCTCCAGGTAGTCTCGATCGAGGCGCCGCCAGGCCCGCGCCTGACCCGCTGCCCTCAGATCCTGGTCACCCTTACCTGGGAAGACCCAGCCACTGATCTAGTCGCCCGCACAAAGGGCGGCGTCGCCGCCTTGCGCCGCCATCGCCTCGTGCGCGTCTGCCACGAAGCCTTCCAGCAGGGCGGGCTCCTCACCCTGGAGGACCTCGCCTATCGCCTCTTTAATTGCGGCCAACGCACGCTCTGCCGCGATCTGCATGCCTTGCGCCAAGCCGACATCTCCCCGCCCCTGCGCTCCACCATCCAAGACATCGGACGCACTCTCTCCCATCGCCGGCGCGTCATCGAATTATGGCTCGACGGACAGGAATACTCCCAAATCGCCAAAACCGCCTTCCATTGCATCTCCTCGGTGCGCAATTACGTGGAAAAGTTCAAACGCGTCGCCCTGCTCCAAGCCGAGGGCTTCGACCTCCAATCCGTCGCCTTCCTGGCCCGCCTTTCCCAGCCGTTGGCCCAACAATATCTCACCCTCCTCAAGGACAAAAAGGCCATCCAACACCGAAAAGCCGAACTGCATTCGCCCATTAAAAAAAACCTGCCGCCCCTATCCCAGGACCTGCCGTGATCGCTCCCTCTTATAACCAAAAACACTACCGGCCCGCGCTCAAACGCTTCCTGCACCCCATCCTCAGCGCCCTGTTCCAGCGCGAGTTGACCCGCTTGGGCCCCATGCTCGCCGGGCGCCTGGCCGCCGAAGTCATCGGCCTCTTCGAAGCCTTCTGCCCCGCCGCCGAGCACCTCCAACCAGGCCAACTCCTCTGGACCGTCCCCGACAGCAATACCAGTCCCCGCTCGCGCCATCGCCCCCTCGTTCCAGTAATCCTCACCCTCGCTAGCCCCGAAGATGCCCAGCGCTTGGCGCAGGGCACCACCCTGCCCGATAACTTCCAGCAAGTCCTGGCCCGGTTGTTCCGGGAAGCTCATGCCCAAGGCGGATTGCTCTCCGTGCGCGACGCCGCCTTATTCTTGCACCGGAACCAAGGGCACATCTCCCGCTTCCGCCAACGCTATGAAACCCAGCACGATTGCATCCTGCCTCATCCCGGCAGCCTCCAGGACGTCGGCTCCACCGTCTCCCACAAGACCCAAGCCGTGCGCAAAGCTATCTTCGAACGTAAGGACCCCGCCGCCGTCGCCCGTGAAATCAATCACTCCCAATCCTCGGTCAACCGCTACTTGCGCGATTACCACCGGGTTAAAACCCTCCACGCAATTAACCCCGATCCGGTGTTCATTCACCAATGCACTAACATCGCCAAACAGGTCGTCCGTCAATACATCAAACTTATAGAAGAGGAGAAACAACGAGATGAAAAGAAATCAGACAAACAGGATTGACGTTGCCAAATGGCACTATCTACGGGGTTCGAAATCCAAGTTGGGCTGGCGTTGCTATAGACAGGTCACCCCTAACGGGGTTTCAAAGCGTCGGCCCAACTTGCGCCATCAGTTCCCCCTCAAGAAAGTCCGTTCCACATGTAGGTAATGACAAGGCACCCCCGCCTGCGCCACAGCGGCGGTCCATAGCGCCTGGGGATTTTGCGCTTTTGAGTACGGACTTCGCGCCTTACGATGCCGCCGATGATCGGCACAGCCCTGAACGTGGCAGGTATCCTGATTGGCGGTGTGACCGGCCTGGTGCGGCGGAAGCCACTATCGGCGGCGAGGGAATCCTTCTTCAAGGTCGGCCTGGGGGTCTTCACGGTCTTTTACGGGCTGCGGTTGACGTGGATCAGCCTCAACGGCCCCTTCCTGCAAATCCTCAAGCAACTGCTCATCGCCTTGCTGGCGTTGATGCTGGGGAAGATGACGGGGCGTTTGCTGGGCCTGCAGAAGCTGTCGAACCGTCTGGGGCGCGAGGCGCGTGAACGCGTGGCCGCAGCCAGGCCCGGCGACCCGCGGCAGTTGAACGAAGGCTTCAAGACCTGCGCCGCGCTTTTCTGCGCGGCGCCCCTGAGCATCCTCGGATCGGTCCAGGACGGCTTGTCGGGCTATTGCTATGTCCTCGTTGTAAAGGCGGTGATGGATGGCCTGGCCACGATGAGCTTCATCTCGCTGTTCGGTTGGGGCGTGATGTTCTCGGCGGTGCCGGTGCTGGCGTTTCAGGGCACGGTGACGCTGGTGTGCGCGCAGGTTTTCAAGCCGTTCCTCGACCTGCACGGGCTGACCGACTCGGTGAACGTCGTGGGCGGTTTGCTGGTCTTCTCGGTGGCGCTGGTCATCCTCGAATTGAAACGGATCGAGCTGGCCGATTACTTGCCCAGCCTCGTCTTCGCGCCGCTGCTGACGTGGGTGTGCCGCTAAGTGGGGTGAACACCCCATTGAGCGGTCCCGGACTCCAGTGCATTCTCCCGTCATGCAGAGAGCGACATTGCTCGAATCCCAGGGGTCCCTGAGCCGGGAATCTGTTCCGGCGTTCAGGGTGGTCATTGCGTACGAGGACTTCAGCGCCGGCCTTCAGGCCCAACGCGCCTTCGACTTCCTGGTGGCAAGTCTCACCAGGCAATGGGAGGTAAGGCAACAGATGTGGAAATTTGAACTGCTGCGCATTCCGGAGCTCCGTGAGATGGCAGCTTCCGATGCGACGATGGCGGATCTGATCATTGTTGCCTGCCACGGCGGCCACGAGCTGCCGCCCGAGCTGAAGGCCTGGGTCGAGACCTGGCTGAACCACAAGGGCGAAGCCGTTGGCCTCGTTGCCCTCTTTGACAGCTCGGACGAGCAAGCGGAGCCTCTCGAAACCCCACGGACCTACCTCGAACGTGTCGCGCGACAGGCCCATGTTGATTTCTTCGTCTGGCCGGAGGGTCTGCCGAAACAGGAGGAATGTGGCCGGGCTGGCAGTTCCGAACTGGTCGAGGAGCCCCTGCTCCAGGCAGTCTGACGGATTATTTCCCACCGCCGCACAGCGACCACAACAGGATCGCCGAGGCCGTGCCGTCCATCGTCGGCTCGTCCGAGGAGTAATCATGAAAGTCGTCATGATAGACGGCCGGGCCTTGAAACGCCGCCAGCGGGTCCGGCTCGGTGATGGTCACACCTTTGAGCGATTTGAAGATGCGTTCATAGACCGGCCCGTCCACCAACCCGCCCCGAACCAGGCGCTTGGTTAACTGCATGGTCATTAAGTGCGGGTCCTTCGGATAGACGCTGCCGATCCCGCTGAACATGCTGTAACCCCAGGGGTTGCGTCCGAGCAGCCAGTCGCGCTGCCGGGCGGCGAAGTCGTGGAACGTGCGGTCGCCAGTCATCCGCTCATAAAGCAGGCACTGGGTCACCAGCGCGACGGTGAGGTTGTCCGAGCACCAGATGAACGGCACGCCGATGCGATAGGGGTTTCTCTCGCCCGCGCCTACGCACCGCTCGATCCCCTCGCGATAGTATCCGGCGAGCACTTTCTTGAACTTGCGATCCACGAGGTCATACAACCGGAAGTGACCGGCGTTCATGAAGGGGTAGTATTGGTAATGGCCGGTCTGTTCTTTGCCCATCCAGGATTCTGAGGCCGCCAGCGGGGCGTAGTGTTTCGCCTCATTGAGATAGCGGCGCTCGCGCGTAGCCCGGAACAGCTCTGCGGCGCCCCATTCCATGTCGTCCGCCCAGGTCGTCTCCTCATAGCGATAGGGCGCGCCGTAGGAGTTGCCCTGCTGGACGCCCTCCTGCTTGCGGCCCATCTCATAAACTTCCTTGCCCGCCTGCAGACAACGCTCCGCAAATGGCCGCAAGCGCGCGTCGTCCTTCCAAATCTGGTAGGCCAGGGCCATCGCGGCGGCGTAACGGCCGGCGAGGTTGGCGACTCCGGTGGACGCGCTCTTGTATTGCCGCAAACCCTGCGGCTTGCCGTCAGCGAAATACACCACCCGCGCCCCGCCTTTGCCCCAGCCGTAATCCACCGTCTCATTCTGCGGCAGGCGCCATCCAGCATGGTCCCGGTCATCCGCGACCTGGTGATACAGTTGGTCGGGCGCCGGATGCAGCTTGAGCATCCAGTCCAGGCCCCAGCGAGCCTCGTCGAGAACATCTGGGATGCCATTCGGATACGGCTGCCCCAGCGCGTTGACCTTGTCCGCAAACTCATGCTTGTTTCCCGCCAACTCATACGTCATCAGCATTTGCGCTGTGGCATTGCCTGAAGTCAGCAGGTATTTGAGCAGGTCCGCCGCGTCGTGCCAGCCGCCCCGGGCGTCAAGGTAGGTGCCGTTGGTCAGCGGGCCGTAGGCCGTGCGGCCGTCGAACGAGTGGCAGACGGCATCGAGCCACGGATTGTACCCGCACCGCTGCTCGCGCATGAATTCCAGCAGTTCGTCAGGCAGTTGCGCGTATGCATCCGCGCTGATCGTGAAGGGCAACGACTTGACCTCTCCGACTTGGAGGACATACCGGCCCGGCGTCTTGAGGGCCGAGAAGTCCAGCTCAGTGTGGTTGTCGAATTGGCCCCACTTCACGCCTGTGACGCGCTTGGCCTTGCCCTGAAAGGCCAACGCCCCCGAGCCGGCCTCAACCACGGCAAATGAATCGGGCAAAGGAGCCATGCCAAACGCAATGGCGATCTTCACATCCTGGGGCCGGTAGCCGACCTGGTTGGCCCGGATGTAAATGTCCTCGGAGTGTCCAGCCAGCGTGACAAGGCAAAGTCCGATCAATGCCGCGCAGCGCCAAATCGCAGCCCGCCAGGGCGAAAAACAATAGCCCCGCGCTTTAGCGTGGGGTGTGGGGCCGGCACCCCGATAAGTCCCGCAGGGACGGCAGAATTCAATCCCACAAAACAGCTTCGTCATATTCCATTCCATGCTTTTTCAACCGTCACTTTCGCTCCAACAACTGATCCACCCTCACCAACTGGTATCCCTTCCCCGTCAGGTAATCCAGCAACTCCCCGAACCGGGCGGTAAACTTGTCCACCCTCCCCGGCCCGGAGCCGATGTGTACCAGCAAAATGAATCCGTTGAGCCCATGCGGGTCCTGCTGCTCCTTGCGGATGATGCTTTCGTAAATGGTCTTCGAGGAGACGAAGTTCTTGTCCGCCTCGCCGGTGTAGTCGGCGTTCGAGCGGGTGCCTGGGGTGTAATCCACCAGGGTTAGGCCCATCCCTTTGGCCCAGTCCACGATCTGCCGATTGTAATACTCGTAGGGCGGCAGGAAGAAGCGAATCTGCGAGCGCGGTATGCCGAAGCGTTCTATCTTCCCCAGGTTGCTTTCCAGGTCGGACTCGAACTCGGCGTGCGTGACGAGAGTCTTCTTCGGCCCTTCCCAGGGGCAATAGAGCACGTGTTTATCCGAGTGCGGGCCCACATAGTGGCCTTCCCGCACGATGCGTTGCACCAAAGCCGTGAAGTTGGTGTTAGCGAGGAACTCGCCCGTGAAGAAGAACGACCCTTTGGCCTTATGCCTGGCCAGCTCATCAAGGATAACCTGCCCGCCCTCGGCGTAGCCGTGCCCGGTGAACACAACCGCCAGCCGCCTGGCCGATGTCGGGCCGCGCACTATCCCTCCCTCCCGCAATTCCACATCAACCTTTCCCGAAGCCTGGCCCGCTTCCCGTCCGCTCCCCACCGGCCCACCCTGCGTCCCGAGAGGAGCCAGAACTCCCAGAGACGCGATCAGTAACATCGCTATTCGGCCAGATTCGCCCATAACAAATGGATTGTCGCGCTTTGGCAGTCGGGAACCAGAAAAATCCGCAAGTCAACCCGGCGCCGCGGGGCCAATTCACGAAAAGGGGCGGGGACGGCCTCGTCCCCGTGATACGGCCCAATTCAGCAGCCGGATGGGGACGAGGCCGCCCCCGCCCCTTTTCATGAATTGGCGCTGCCAGACAACCAAAAGGCAGGCGCTCTATTGACGCCTCCGGTCGAACCCGCGGCTTTTGACCCGTGCCTGCGGCACTGACATATCCGCACATCCTGAAGGAGCCGGGCAACCCAGCCCGGTTGGAGCGGCATCCGCGCACCCGGGTGGCCATGATCGTCGTGGACAACCAGGGGCGCGGCTGGTCGGCGGAAGAGATGGTGCGGCATTACCCGTACCTCTCGCTGGCTCCGGTCTGACCCCGACGACGGCAAACGAATCATTCGCCTTTTGAGACGCCACTCGCGGATACAAGGAAATCGAGCATTGGCGGCTTGGTTGGCGCGACCGGCAGTTGGATCGCCCCTTGCAGCTTCATGTGTGAAGTGATGCTGCCGCCGGTGGCCAGATAGAACCGGTTGCCGGCCAACCCCGCATCAATGTTGTCGCGGGACTCCCACACGGCGTTGGAAGCGGTGAACCGCGCACGGTCCAGCGCAATCCACTGATTCTGCAGCGTGCGCACCCAGCCGTTCCCGTAGGTCGCGCGCCGGGTCTGCTGCGCGCTCTTGCCGTCGCGGCGAAAATCCTCGATGAACGAATGGTAGCCCCGCAACGGGCGGCCACCAGTGCGAGTACGGAAAGTGGCCAGTTTCCACCAACCCTGCCTCGACGGGAGCCAGAGATACGCGGTGTAAGCGGTCTTGTCGCCTTGCACCTCGCCTTGGACGACAAAACGGTTGGTCTCTCCCAGCTTCCAGGGGCACGGTGCCATACATTGGCCGCCGGTGCCCTCCCCGCCAAATCGCCGGATGCGTACCCCCTCCCCTTGCGCCAGCACCTCGACCCGGTCCTGGCTCTGCACGGCATTCGGATCATTTCCGCGCGTAGGATCCCACACCGAGAATAGCACCACCTTGTCTTCCGGGCGGTCGAGTTGCTGAAGGCCGAAGTAGCCCGTATCCCAGCCACAGGCCATGAAAAAGCTCCCAGGCACCGACTCCTCCACCACCATCTCGTTGTAATACAGGTTGCCCTCAGGGGCAGGGAAATGGAGATGCACGGAGCGCGCTGCCCGCGGCGGGGCATTGGTCGCCGCTCTTGCCCCGACACCGGCAGCCACCACTGACAGCGCGACGGTAAAAACGCGCGACGCGACCAGCCTGACTATCGAGGCTGCTGAACCACAACTCATAAATACATCACAGCCTCGCGGCAAGCGAAGCGGCGGGCGATTCCGATCGCATCTGTGATTGGCCCTTGCTCGCAGCGCCCTCGACTCGGCGCGTGCGCCGGTGCTGAGCCCGGCTCCCCCATCATGAAAGCGTCCTGCCGAAATTGGCTCTGGCGACAACTTCTCGGCGCAAGGGTGCTGTATCCGCAAATTGCCCCGTTCTCCACGTAGGTGGACGGTTTGTCGGGGCGCGGCTTCCAATCCGTGGTGTTCATGAAACCGAGCGGACACCGGTACCCGGGTATGCTCTTGATGTACTGCCAAAGCAAGCCGCCGGCGCCACCCGGACCATTCGGATTGCCGATTGTCCCCTCGCAGGCTAAACGCGGGTTCACATTGAAAACTGACTGATAGGCATTTGCTTTTTCGCGCCACACGTACTGGGCGCTGCGCGGGTGAGGGAGAGTTGGTTTTCGGGCTCACTCACCAAGCACGGGAGGGATGGTACCAAAGGGCGGTCTGGCACGTCAACAGGTGATGTTTGGGTATTTCGGGCCGCGTGGGGGGACGGCTCTGAAGGTGCGGCCCGGTGGCCGGGCCAAAGTGACAGCACGCAACGAGGTGCAGACGGCCGTCGCGAGACAGGCTCCGCCCGTTGCCAGGGGGACTGGGGCTTTTGCTGGCCCCGCTGCTCCTCTGCTGGACTTTGGCTGAGCATCGCTCCAGACTGCACAGACAGATCATGAACCACAGCTATCGCGGCCACCAAATTGACATGAGAATTACTCCTCCCCTGCCAGTGCGACAACCTGTGCTGCTGGCGTCTTTGCTGTGCTTTCTGCTCTGCCCGATGGCGAGCCATGCGGCCAGCCCGCCCGACTTTTCAGACGCCGCCAGCATTTTGCGGCGAGGTATCGAGGACCACGCCTTTCCCGGGTGCACAGTTGTGGTGGGTACCCCGGACAGGATTCTCTGGTCGGCGGCCCTTGGCTGCCTCGACTACGAGCACCACGCGCCGGTTACGAAGCAAACGCTCTATGACCTGGCCTCGGTCACCAAGGTGACCGGCACGACTTCGGTCTTCATGCAATTGGTTCAACAAGGCAAGGTGCGGATTTCCGATCCGGTCAGCAAATACCTCCCCGAGTTTCTTGACCTGGCGCCGACGGAAGAAGACAAGGCCTGGCGCAAGCAGGTCACCATCGAACACTTGCTGACCCACACCGCCGGGCTGACCGCCTGGAAGCCCTACTACCGCACGCATACCAATTATGCCTCGATGCTGAAGGCCATTCTCGAGACACCACTGGAAGTCGAGCCGGGCACGCGGTTCCGCTACAGCGACTTTGGCATGATCCTGGCTGGAGAAGTGGCTTCGCGTGCCGGCAAGAAACCCCTGGCCGAGCTGGAACGAGAGCTGGTGTTCGAGCCGCTGGGCATGACGAATACCATGCGCAATCCCCCGCCTCAACTCCTGGACCGCATCGCGCCCACCGAACGCCTGCCTGGCAGCACGAACTTCGTCCACGGCGTTGTCCATGACGAGAATGCCCGCGCCGCCGAAGGCATTACCGGCCATGCCGGGCTGTTCTCGACGGCTGAAGACCTGGCCAAGCTGGCCACTGAGTTGTTGCGCGCGGACGAGGGGAAGAGTAAGTGGCTTTCTCAGGCCGTGTTCGAGGAATTCGCCCGCCCGCACGAGTTAGGCGGGCGCGCCGGGCGGGGATTGGGCTGGGGGATTGAGCGGGGTGAGAAGCGGGCCATCGGCCACAACGGATTTACCGGCACCTACATCCGCGTCGAACTCAGCCGCAAGATGTACATCGTGCTGCTCACCAACGCCGTCCATCCCACCCGGGACAACAACAAGCTCGGCCCCGTGCGGCGGGAGGCAATCGCTTCCATTTTGGCCGCGTTCGATCAGAGCGTGACGAAGGACTGAACCGTGCGCGCTCCACTATGGCGCGCAGCCTTCGCTGGCCACTCGGCCACTGTGCGCGGGCCCCACCGGAGCCACGCCGTCACCACACCGTAGGTCCCTCTAGCCCGGGGCTAGAGGGTACTACGGTGTGGTGACGGCGTGGTGACGGCGGGGTGATGGCGAGCGACTAGGGTGAGGCGGGCGCCCGGCCGGCCTGCTCCTTACACGGATCTGTATCTCGGGTATAGGTCCTGTGGATTGCCAAGCCCATTCCCCCCACCCTACCCTCTCCCCAAGGAGAGGGAGCCCCCTCGTCAGACGATCGGCCAACCTGAAGCGCTCGGACCGTTCGAGCGCTGCAGACCGGGGCTCCCTCTCCTTGGGGAGAGGGTAGGGTGAGGGGGAATTGGTCTCTCTGATCCAGAGAGTATTCGAGACAATGGGAATCCGTGTAAGGAGCAGCCCGTTCCCCCTCACCCCGGCCCTCTCCCCAGGGAGAGGGAGACCTGCCGGTGGTCGCTGGAAAGGCTCGAACGCTTGGCCCGGCCGCAGCGCGGCTGAGGCTTCTCCCTCTCCCTCAGGGAGAGGGAGAACCGCCGGCAGCGTGTCGGCGAATCTGGGACGTCAGGTGTCTTCGAGGGTTGGCCTGTGAGGCTCCCTCTCCCTGAGGGAGAGGGTCGGGGTGAGGGGGAACGGGGCGCACGACGTGGCAGGTGCCGTCGCCAAGCAACCTGCGGTGTGCAAAAAATGAGATGCTCCCGTCATTCCCAGCGCGGCAAATCCCCGCTTGCTCGTGCTGCGGTCCGTCATTAGCCTCGCCGGGAAATCTTAAGAGACATGAAAAAGCACGAATTCTTTGCCGGCATCTCCAGAATCCCCTACGAAGGCCCGCGCTCGAAGAACCCGCTCGCCTTCAAGCACTACAACGCCGACGAGTTGGTCGATGGCAAGTCCATGAAGGACCATCTGCGGTTCTCGGTGACCTACTGGCACACGATTCGCGGCCAGTTGGCCGATATGTTCGGCGTGGGCACCGCCATCCGCCCGTGGGAGGACGGCACCAACTCGATGAAGATGGCCGAGACGCGCGTGCGGGTGGCGTTCGAGTTCCTCGAGAAGCTGGGCGCGCCGTTCTATGCCTTCCACGACCGCGACGTCGCGCCCGAAGGCAAGACCCTGCGCGAGACCAACCGCAACCTGGACGCCATCGTGAAGCTGCTCAAGGAAGAGCAGCAGCGCACCGGCGTGCAGCTGCTCTGGGGCACGGCCTGCCTGTTCGTCCATCCGCGCTTCGCGCACGGCGCGGCCACGAGCTGCAACGCGGACGTCTTCGCCTACGCCGCGGCCCAGGTCAAGAAGGCCATCGAGGTCACGCACACGCTCGGCGGCGCCGGCTACGTGTTCTGGGGCGGGCGCGAGGGCTACAGCACCCTGCTCAACACCGACATGAAGCGCGAGATGGACCACCTGGGCAAGTTCCTGCACCTGGCGGTGGACCATAAGAAGGAGATCGGCTTCAAGGGCCAGTTCTACATCGAGCCCAAGCCCAAGGAACCCACCAAGCACCAATACGACTCCGACGCGGCCGCCTGCCTGAATTTCCTGCGCCAATACGACCTGCTGCGACGACTTCAAGCTCAACCTCGAAACCAACCACGCCACGCTGGCCGGCCACACCATGCAGCACGAACTGGAGGTCGCCATCGCCGCCGATGCCCTCGGCTCGATTGACGCCAATACCGGCGACCTGCTGCTCGGCTGGGATACCGACCAGTTCCCGACCAATATCTACCTGACGACCGAGATCATGCTCTCGATGCTGGGCATGGGCGGCTTCACGCACCGGCGGCCTGAACTTCGACGCCAAGGTGCGCCGCGAGAGCTTCGAGCCGGTGGACCTGTTCCACGCCCACATCGGCGGCATGGACGCCTTCGCCCGCGGCCTGAAGATCGCCGCCGCCATCCGCAAGGACGGCCGGCTGGCCGATTTCGTGAAGGAGCGCTACAACTCCTGGGACAGCGGCATCGGCGCGAAGATCGAGGCCGGCAAAGCCGATTTCAAAGAGCTGGAGGCCTACATGCTCAAGAAGGGCGAGCCCGCCCCGAACACCAGCGGGCGGCAGGAATTCCTCGAGAACCTGATCAACGAGTTCGTCTGAGGCCTAGACCGCCTTCGGCATCGGCGTCCACGCACCCTTCTTCTTGCTGCTCTTGAGGCAGGTCTCGATGAAGGCGATGCCCATCCAGCCATCTTCCACGTTGGCGTATTTCGAGCCGTCGCATTTGAAGGCTTTGCCCGCTTTCCATTTGCGCACATCGGCCTCGAAACAGCGGTGCAGGCGGGCGAAGGCGTCGTGGAATGCTTCCGGGTGGCCGGCGGGGATGGTCGGCTCGGCCATCAGGTCAGCCGGCACGTCCTTGGGCAGGAAACCGTCGCCCGGGGTGACGGCGCCGCGCCAATATACGCGATCCGGCTGGCCCGCCAGCAGGATAGTGACCAACTCGGGTTCTTCCTGGCGCCAAACCAGGGTGCCCTTGGTGCCGGCGACTTCGATGCCCAGGTCGTTCTTGTGGCCGATGCAGATCTGCGAGGCCCGCACCAGGGCTTTGGCGCCGTTCCTGAGTTGGCAGTAAATGGTGAAGTGGTCGTCGAGTTGTCGGCCCTGGACGAAAGTCTCAAGCTGGGCGCTGAGCTTCTCGATGTCCAGGCCGGTGACGTAGCGCAGTTGCATGAGGGCGTGGGTGCCGATGTCGCCGCCGCAGCCCGAGCCGCCGGCGCGTTTGGGGTCCACGCGCCAGACCGCCTGGGTCTGGCCGGTGGCTTCGAGCCGGGTCGCCAGCCAGCCTTGGAGGTAGTAGCTGTCCACCCAGCGCACGTCGCCCAGCAGCCCGCTGCGGACGATGTATCGGCTGAACCGGCTGGTCCAATGTCCCAGGTAGGTGTGCGCCACGCCGAAGGGGATGTTCAGCTTGCGAGCGGTCTTCACCAGGTCGTTGGCCTCTTTCAGGTTGAGGCAGAGCGGCTTTTCGCAGAATACCGGGATGCCAGCCTTCATCGCCTTCATCGCCGGGTCGTGATGCACGAAGTTGGGCGTCACGATGAGGAGATAGTCCAGCCTCTGGTCCTCGGGCAGCGACGCGTTGGCGGCGATCATCTCGTCGTAGGAGCCGTAGCCCTTGATGGGGTAGGGCCAGTTGGCGGCTTCTTCGAGGGCGATCTTGGGGTCGGGGAACAGCGCGCCGGCCACCACGCGGCGGGTGCCGTCAAAGTGAATGGCTTTCTGATGCGGATGAACGATGAAGGCGCCTTTGCCGCCGCCGACTAAACCGACATTGAGGGGTCTGTTGGACATATATGATTCTCCTGTCTTTGCTATTGGTGACTAGTGATTCGTGATCCGTGATTAGTGATACGTCTGTTGTCTGTGGCTAGTGTGTCATTCACTGCAACGAGTACTAACCTTGCCTGGCAAGCTAGAATCAGCGAAAGGCGCTGGCAATGAAAAAGGTGAGCCGTGTCGGCGGGAGTTCAAAATGAGACTTGTTGTGGGAACAAAATGAGACTGGCTCAGAGTGAGAATTTTCCGAGGATATCGGGCCAGCGATTGAGCGGGGGGTGGGGAGGTTGGGAGACGACCCAGAACTGGCTCTGGGGATGGTGAATGAGAGTGACGGTATGCCGAGCGGTAGCAGTGATCGGCCAGCTACAACCGAGGAAGTCGATCTGGTGGTCGGCGTTGACGCGTCGGCCGAGGTGGAGGGCTAGATGGAGATCCAACAAGCTGGGGTCAGGACAAGGGCGCAGAACGGTGCGCTGTTCTGCCTGGGCCTTGGCGCAGGCGTCGTTTGGGGATAGACCCGTGGTGCGGCAGACGGTGCGGTTCTGGCGGGCCAGTTCGTGGGCCAGCAGTTCCTGTGCAGGGGCGTAAGCGGTAATTTTCTCGTAGGCCAAAAGGGTGACGATGCGTTTTTGGAAGGTGCCAAAGCGGCGCTCGATTTTGCCTTTGGCCTGCGGGCTAGGGGCGACCAGATGGGAGACGCCCAGGGCGGTGAGGGCGCGTTGGAACTCGGAGCGGGGGTCCCGGCCATCGGCCGTGGACTCATGGCCGAACAAGGCCAAGCCGTCGGTGTAAAAAGCTAGGGGGATGCCGTGGAGGGTAAAAGCGCGGCGGAGGTGCTGGAAATGGTGCCAAGTGGTGTCGGTGGGAACAAAGTTAGCGGCCAGGAGTTCGCGCGAGTGGTCATCCACCGTCAGCAGGAGGGTTTGCTTGTCGGCGGCGGGCCACCACTGGTGGATGGAGGAGTCATGCTGCCACAGTTCACCTACACGGGCGCGTTCCCAGCGGCGGCGGGGCTTGGGGATGGGCGCGGGGGCACTGACCAGGAGCGGGAAGTGATGGCGGGCGTATGCGGCGACGGATTTACGGTCGCGTTGGAAGGCGAAACGGGCGGCTAGCTCGTCAGCGACGAGTTGATAGTTGGGCGGTCGTTGGAGCGGCAGAAAGGCTTGGAGGAACTGCTGGACCTCGGCGGGCCAGTCAGGGCGATGGTCGCCGCCAGAGAGGTGGAGGGTGAAAGCGGCCGGTTGTTGAAGCCAGGCGGCTCGCAGGCGAAAGAGGTGAGCGCGACTGACACTCAGGAGCTGGGCGGCGGTGTCAGGGTCAAGCTCGCCGCGGTTGAATGCGGCGAGGGTCTGGTGGAGGAACGGTGAGGTAAGACGGTGGGCTAATTGATGTTTTGCAAGCGACCATTGAGCGCTGGAGCCACCCGCAGGGCCAGGCTTTTCGTCGGCCTCCGCTACGCTCCGGCCTCCTCAAAGCCTGGCCCTGCGGGTGAAGGGCTCCTGCCCTCCTGTGAAGGACGACACTCAAGTCTCATTTTGTTCCCCCAAGCGGTCTCATTTTGTTCCCGCCCCAACATGAAAAAGGTGAGCCGGCGGCGGGCCGGGGAGCATCTCACTTTTTGTACACCGCAGGCTGCTTGGCGACGGCACCTGCCACGTCGTGCGCCCCGTTCCCCCTCACCCCGACCCTCTCCCTCAGGGAAAGGGAGCCGCCTACGCCAACGCTCGAACATACCGGACGGCTCGGATTCGCCGACACACTGCTGGCCGTTCTCCCTCTCCCTAAGGGAGAGGGCCGGGGTGAGGGGGAACGGATCTGACGCCGAGACAGGTGCCGTCGCGAACCAGCCTCCGATGTACAGAAAGCGAGATTCTCCCGGCGGGCCAGGCCCGTCACTACACCTTGATCCAGGAGCGCGTCTTGACCAACTCCTCCACCGCGTGCAGGACGCGCTGGTTCTTGCATCCGTCCTCGAAGGTCGGCTGAACCGGCTTGCCGTCGGCGCAGGCGTTGACGAAATCAGCGACCGTGTGGACAAAGGTATGTTCGCAGCCGAGCGGGTGCCCGGCGCGTGACCATTGGCCGATGTAGGGATGAACGCCGCCAGGCTGCAACACGAGAATATCCCGGAAGCCCTGCCGGTCCGGCAGGCTGGCCGTGTCGCAGAACTTAAGCCGGTTCATGTCCTCGAAATCGAAGTAGAGCGAGCCCTTGGAGCCGTTGACCTCGACGGTCAGGTGGTTCTTTCGTCCCGGTGCATACCGGGTCGCTTCAAGGTTGGCCAGTGCCCCGTTCTCAAAACGGCCAATGAACAATGCAGCATCGTCCACCGTGACTTTCCCCAGTGCCGGGACGGGTTTGGCGGCGGCGTCCTCGCCCTCCCGGGCGGGGTTTCGCTTGCCGGCTTTGGCCTTCTTGCCGGCGGCCTTGGCGAGCAGGCTGGCCTTGTCGGGCGCGCCGTTCGGTAGAGGCCGTTCCTTGATGAAGGTGTTCATCAGCCCGCAGACTTCCTTGAATTCCCCCACCAGGTAACGGCCCAGGTCAATGAGGTGAACGTTGATGTCGCCGTGCGCGCCGCTGCCGCTGATGGCCTTCTGCAGCTTCCAACGCAGGGGGAATTCCGGGTCCACCAGCCAATCCTGGGCGTACCGCGCGTGATAATGATAGACTTGGCCGATCGCGCCTTCGGCGATCATCTTCCTCGCCTGGGCCAGCGCCGGCACGCGGCGGTAATTGTGGCAGACCATGTGGACGACCTTCGCCGACTGAACCGCCGCCAGCATGGCTTCGGCCTCCTTGAGGTTGAGCGCCAGCGGCTTCTCACAGAGCACATGCTTGCCGGCCCTGGCGGCGGCGATGGCGATTTCGGCGTGCGAGTCGTTCGGCGTGATGATGTCCACGACATCAATGAAGGGCGATTCGACCACCTCGCGCCAATCGGTTGCCGCGTATTGCCAGCCCAAATGGGCGCGCACCGGCTGCACCGCGGCCGGGTTGCGCCCGCAGAGGGTGTGGAGTTCGATCTTGGCTTTGAGCGGAAAGCAGTAGGGGGCCTGCCGCCAGGCGTTGGAGTGTGCCTTGCCCATGAACCCGTAACCGATCATCCCGACCCGGAGTGTTCTAGCCATATTCAAAGTTGGGGTTGAATTAGCTGCCGCGGCCTTTATAGTGGCCGCCGTTGTCCAAGTCAACAGCTTATGCCTTATACCGTCACTGAGATTGCCAAACTCCTCGGGGCCGAAGTGGCCGGCGACGCTTCGCTGGTTCTGAAGGGCTTTGCCCCGCAGATCGCGCCCAGCCGGGCGACCTCACTTTCGCCGAAAACGAGAACTACTTTGCCCGGGCCGACCAGAGCGCCGCCTCGGCCATCATCATTGACGGTCCGGGCACCTCCACCCGCAAGACCCTCATTCGCGTTCCGAATGCCCGCATCGCCTTCGCGAAGGTCCTCCCCCTGTTCTTCCCCGAGCCCGTCTTTGCCGCCGGCAGACATCCCACGGCGATCGTACCTGACAGCGCCCAGGTGGATCCCACCGCCCATATCGGGCCATATCGCATCCTGGGTGAGAGGGTGCGCATCGGGCCGCGCTCGGTGTTGCAAGGTCTCAACTCCGTCGGCGCCGACTGCCTGCTCGGGTCAGACGTCAACATCTTCCCTAACGCCACGCTCTACCCGCGCACCGAGGTCGGCCATCGCGTTCGCATCCACTCCGGCACGGTCGTCGGGTCAGACGGATTCGGCTACGTGCTCGATAACGGCAGCCATCGCAAGGTGCCCCAGATCGGCAATGTGATTCTCTGCGACAACGTGGAGTTGGGCGCGAATGTGACGGTTGACCGCGGCGCGCTCGGCCGACGATCGTCGGCAAGGGCACCAAGGTGGATAACCTCGTCCAGATCGCGCATAACGTCACGACCGGCGAGCATTGCATCATCGTCTCCCAAGCCGGCATTGCCGGGAGCACCAAGCTGGGGAGCTATGTGATCCTCGGCGGGCAGGTCGGGCTGGCCGGCCACCTGCGCATCGGCAACCGCGTCTCCGTCGCCGCCCAGTCCGGCGTGATGAACAACATCCCCGACGGCGAGAAATGGATCTGGACCCCCGCCCAGCCCGACCGGCAAGCCAAACGGCAGATGATCGCCTTGCAGCAATTGCCCGAGCTGTTCCGCCGCGTGAAGGAGCTGGAAAGGAAGCTTGAGGCGAAACCCGAACCGCCGACACCGGCAGGCGTAGAAAGCTCGGATTAGGCACCGCCAGACGCTGCCGAGTGGCTGGCGGAACGGGCTTCAGACATGCTGCGCTTGGGGGGCCCTCGTAGAGTCCCGCTCCCCCTCACCCCGGCCCTCTCCCTGAGGGAGAGGGAGCCACCAAGTCCGACGCCCCTGAACTGGCGCGCCCTCCCGCTTGCCGACGCGCGCCGGGCATTCTCCCTCTCCCTCCGGGAGAGGGCTGGGGTGAGGGGGAACGAGACACCCGACGCGAAAAAGGCGCCGGCCCGTGTGCTTACGAGACCGGCTAATGTCTTCGGCCTTCGGTTTTCCGATTTCCAGCCTGCTACGCCTGCCAGATCATGTCCGCGACAGTCTTGCCGGCCGGGATGAACGGCAGCACGTGCTCGGTGTAGGGCACGATGATGTCCAGCACGTAAGGCTCTTTGGCGTCCAGCATCCGCTGCATCGCCGCCCGGAGGTCCTTCTTATACATGACCCGCTCGCACTTCACGTTGAAGCTGTTGCACACCGCGGTGTAATCCGGGTAGATCTGCTTCCGGTCGTCGGGGTCGCCCAGGTAGGTGTTGCCGCGGTTGCCCTGTAGAAGCGGTCTTCCCACTGCATCACCATGCCCAGGTGCTGGTTGTTCAGGATGATCGCCTTGGCGGCAATCTTCTCGATATGCGCCGTGGCCAGCTCCTGGATGTTCATCAGGAACGAACCGTCGCCGTCAATATCCACCACCTGCTGTCGGGGCACGCCACTTTGGCCCCGAGCGCGGCGGGTACCCGAAGCCCATCGAGCCGAGGCCCGGCGCTGGTCAGGAACGGCGCGGATAGTTGAACTGGTAGAACTGGCCCGCCCACATCTGGTGCTGGCCCACGCCGGTGGTGATGATCGCCTCGCCTTTGGTCAGCTCGTACAGGGTGTCGATGGCCTTCTGCGGCAGGATGACCTCGTTTTCCCGGCCCTTCCAGATGATCGCGCATGTGCTGCGACTTCATGACCTCGTCCGTCACCAGGTAGCCGAACGGCGCTTTGGCTTTCCAGGCCTCAATCTGCTTGTGCCAGGCGGTGAACTTCTTCTGGATGGGCCGCTCCTTGATCATGTCGGCCAGGCGTTCCAAAGCGAACTTCACGTCGCTGATCACCGGCAGGTTGGACCCGCCTGTTCTTGTTGATCTCAGACGGGTCGAGGTCAATGTGGACGATCGTTCCCTTCTCGCAGAACTTATCCACTTTGCCCGTCACCCGGTCGTCGAACCGCACGCCGAACGCCAGCAGCAGGTCGGCTCCGGGCGCGATGGGTTTCATGGGCTCGGTGGGGCTTTTGCGCGGCTCGAACTCGCCGCTCACCGCCCAATTCGCGAAGGCCG
>CAVXLO010000044.1:0-42991 GCA_963762555.1 uncultured Verrucomicrobiae bacterium | reverse complement strand
TCTGTCCGCTGGGCGGCCATCCGATCCCGATGATCGGTTTGTGGGACCCGCCCGCGAGCCTCTATGTCGGCTACGATTTCCAGGGCGCGCGCGCGACGGACGGTCCGGAACGTTATATCGCCACCGCCTATTGCTGGCAGCAAGGACGCCTGCCAATTTCGTTACCCTGGCCTATCCCTATGGCGGTGTGCGCTTCGGCCAGCAAGTCTATCCCCAGGGCGGTGAAGTCCTCGCCTCGTGGTTCAATCTTGATATCGACAACCAATTGCCCGACACCGAAGACCCCAATGAGCGCTTCCAGGAGCGCCTGTTTGCCCGCTACACCAACTCGCTGCCCCGCCGTGCCGGCCATGAACGACCTCGGCTGGATTCCCGGCTACGCGCACCTGACCGATTTCCCGAACCCCCTGGGTAACCCTTTACGGAGCGGTGACGGGCCCAGTTCCGTCCCACCAACAACGCGTGCTCCTGCCGGCTGGACCGGCCATCGCGAAATGCCGATCGATGCCGCCGTCGAAGTGGCAACGCCGGCGCCATCGCCACGCCCGCGCCCAGATCGAGTCGCTGCTTACCAATTACGCCCAGACGTGTTCAACGTCGGCGGCGATACCTGCCTCTATTGGACAAAGCCGCTGGCCGGCTCCTGGAACGCCAACTGGGGCGGCACGAACGCCACCTCCCTCCACAACTCCGAGGGCTGGTTCGCCGCCCGCGTGCTGGTCGAACTCTACCGCTACGACCGCAGCCAGGCCATGCCAACGCCGATTATCTGCGGCCATTGATCGACCTATTCAATTGGGCCAAACACTTCGTCTGGAGCCGGAACGAGTTCGATGATGTTCCGTCCTCTCCCTTCGCCATCGGCTCCACGTCTCTGCTCGGCCTTTCTCCTCGATTACTACTTCACTTTCAAAGACGACCCCCAGCGCTCGGCCAATGCCGCCCTCGCTCTCCGCCTTGCCGGCAACATCACCTGGCGCTACCTACAGATCTGGGCCATGGATTCCGACCGCTGGGATGCCGCGTGGATGGCGCCTTCCTCGCCGAGCCCAACAGTGGCCGCGATTGGGCTGCCCTGGCTTGCGCGAACGAAGTCAATTGGAACCTCGACTCTCTCACCCAGGTTTATGTCCATACGGGCGACGCCCGGATGCGCTATTACCTGCGCGGCATGTTGCAGCGCTGGCCCGCCCTCTATCGGCCCGTCTACGAGCCCTCCATCGCCCAATATGGCAGCGACGCCTTGACGGAAGGCTTGGGCCTCTTTGACGGCTCCGGGCCCGGCCGCGGCGAACGTTACCCCTATGGCTTCACCGAATCGCTCCCGCTCAATGAGCCGATCGGCAACTCCCGCCTGCGCATCGTCGCCGGCGCCCGCGCCTGCATCGCTTTTGATCGGGGCGATCAAGCACGATGTGGCCGATTATCGCACCGATGGCAACGGCAACTGCTCCTTCCGCATTGTCTCCGGCACGTCGTGCTGTTCGATGCCACCTTCTCCTATCCCTTCGTCAATATCTCCGGCCTCACCGTCACTCGGGTTCGGGGCGGCGTCACCACTGTGCTCACCAGCCAGGTCAGGCGTCCGACGCAATCGCCGAGTTCGCTTTACCTGTCCCAGCTCCAGAATGGGGACGTGATCACCATCGGCACAGTGCCGGCCGGCACTGCCACCCGTGTATTCGATACGTCGCTGGTCTATAACGAAACCAACGTCCGCCCGCAACGAACGGCTATTTCGCCACCTTGCCGTTGACCGGCAATTACACCCTGCCGCAGGACTGGACCGACCTGCATTCGTTCGCCGGCATCATCCCCGGACTGCGGTGGACTTACGGCGTGCCGTATCAGCAAGGGCTTCATGCGGCCACCAATGCGGTGACGGTCAGTGCGCCCGGCGCGACGGCGGTGTTGGTGGCCTATGCGCCGCCGGAGTCGCAGCCGCTGACCCAGTCGCCAACGCTCATGCTGGACGATAGCTCGAGCCTGACTCTGAGCGGCCACCCTGTGAACGCCTGGCGTGGGTGGCCCATCATATTCAACCAAATGGTCTTGCTCGACTATGCCGTGCTGCCCATTGGACGGTCGCTGAAGCAGGTGAACCCGAACGGCACGTTGGTCATGGGGGTGACGGCCTTCACAGGCGACCAAACCGCCTGGCAACCAGTGCAGTCCACGCTGACCAATGCCTCCGCCGCCTTCGTGGAGTCGGAACGCCAAACGCTGGCGGTGCAGGCGCTACGAGCGAGTTTCGCCACGTTGCCCGCCGGCAAGATTGCGCTCCTGCCGCTGAACACCTCGGGCGCCGGCGCCAACTTCGCCGCGGCCACCGGACTCGACCAGAAATGGGATGCGCTGACCGAGGCGCAATTGGTCAACACCAACCAGTTTAACGCCGCCCGATACCCGCTGGCCTTCTACCTGGGCAGCGAGAACTACGTTAAGACCGTCCTCACGACGGCGACGGCAAGACGGCTATCACCAAGTACCTGGCCGGCGGCGGCACGCTGGTGATTCTGGGAACCGGACCGTTCCCCTTCTACTATGGCTACGGCCCGAACGACCAACCCGGCCCGGCCGACCCATTGCTGCCGACGCTGGGACTGCCGATTCAAGGCCTTTCGAACAGCAGCCCGCCGGCATCGTCATGCAGCGATATACGAACCAATCCATCATCCACTCCGTGCCGACGGACTTCCCCTTCCCTCCAGGCGATCAGCGCCTCCGGTCCGTCAAACGCAGTTCGGTCAACGCGGCCAATCGCTACCTCCCCTTGATTAGGGTCGTGGGCCCGCAAGGCACCGACTACGGAGACGCCGCGGCGTTCATCGCGTTCGGCACCGGGTCAGCGAGCGGGGGCAAGATCCTCTACATCTGGTCCACGCTGCTCTCCGGACCGCAAGGCCAGCCCATCATGATTGATGCCGTGAGCTGGATTGTGAACGCGGTGCTGCGCCCCCCGCGCCCAAGCTTCGGCCCCATCGAGCGGACAGATGCCGCTCATTTGGCCTTCAACTTCAATGCCCAGTCCAACCTGGATTATGTCGTCCAGTCTCGCAGCAGCCTGGCTGCCGGGAGTTGGATCAAAGTGTTCGAGGCATCCACCGCCCCCGCCAACCGCTCCATCTGGTTCACCAATGCCATCAGCGGCACCAGCGCCAAATACTACCGCCTCACCGTGGGCCCATAGGCCGGTATTGACCACTGGGTGAGAGCCGAGCAGCTTGAAGCCTCACACGAAGTGAATATGGCAACAGCCGGCTAATAACCGGCGGCGAAGGAACTATGAACGACACCGGATTTTCGCGTCGGCAGGCGCTTGGACGACTGGGGGCGATGGCGGCGGGGGCGGCAGCCGCTGCGGCACCGCTGCGGGCCAGCGCCGGTGAGTTGAAAGCCACGACGGGGAATCTGATGGCTTGAGTTGTGCCCTGGAGAACCCAAAGCCAAGCCTTCGCGCTTTGACTCCCTGAACCAGATCATTGCGGGAGCGGTCAAACCCCTGCCGCGCTCCGGCTAAGAGCGGACCTGCCCCACCCAGATGAGGCCGGGACGGGCTCGCGCGGCGCAGGATTCCAACCGACGATCCCCTCGCGCCGGTTATCGTAGCGGTAGGTCAGCCCCAGCTTCAAGCCCAGCAGCGCGGGCTTCCATCCCACCGTGAAGGCCGCGCGCGCAAAGCGGGTAAGAATCCGGTCCAGCCGGTAGAATTGCGCATACAGCCAATCAGCCCCCGCCTGCAACTCCGCCGCCGTCATCCGCGCCGGGCGGAACACCACGTGACGGTAGTCGTAATGGCTCCAATCAGGGTCAGTGAGGCGGCCAGCCCGAACCATGTCGGCGTGAAGGGGCGTGCCCGGCAGGGGCGTCAGAATGTTCACCTGGACCGCGTCCAGCCGGCTCTCCTGTAGAAAGCGCAGCGTCCGCTCGAATACTCTCGTATCATCGCCGTCCATGCCCACAATCATGCCGGCTACGATGCTGATGCCGGCGCCGCGGATCTTCCGGAGCCGGTCGCGGTAACTGCCGGCATGGTTAAACCGCTTGTTCATCGCCGCCAGGTTTTCCTCGCTGGCAGTCTCCAGGCCGATGAACAACCCGCAGCAACCGGCGGCGCGCATCCGCTCCAGGAGTTCGGGATCGTCGGCCACCAGAACGGAGCATTGGCTAACCCAGCGTTTGCGCAGCGGCACCATGGCGTGAAACAGGTCCAGCGCATACTCCCGGTCCGCGATGATATTGTCATCCACGAAGATGAAATCGCGGGGCAGCGAGCGCAATTCTCCGATGACATCCGCCACGGACCGCCGGTGGTATCTCTGCCCGTGGAACACCGTCACGGAACAATAGCGGCAGTTATGGCGGCAACCCCGACCCGCTTGCACCGCATTGACCGTCGCATAATGCCGGGCAGTGTGCCGGAGCAGGTCGCGGCGAGGCACAGGTGTATGCAGCGACTCCGGCTGGCGGCCTGGGCGGAGGCAGACAGATTCACCGCCAGCAGCTTGCCGGTACACTTTCTGCAACTCGCCCTGCTGGAGGTCCGCCAGCAACCGCTCCCAAGCCCCTTCGGCATCGCCCACCACCAGGGCGTCAAAATGCGGTCCTGCGTCTTCCGGGCACAAGGTTGCGTGGTAGCCGCCGCCCACCACGATCTTCCCACGCCGGCGGAAGCTGGCGGCGATCTCATACGCCCGCGGCGCCAGCGCGGTCATGAAGCTGATGCCGACGGCATCGCAATCCGTGTCGAAGTCCAGCGCCTCAACATTCTCGTCCACAATTCGCACCTGGTGCTCGCGCGGGGTAAGCGCGGCTACCGCCGTCAGCGGCAGGACGCTGAAGCGGAGCATCGCCCGCCGCGGCACCTCGGGGTTCTGCGGCGTCACGCGCACCCGCTCGCCGGCAGGCAGGACCAGGAGAATCTTCATCGGCCACCGTCCCACCCTGGTCGCCCGTTGTTCTGAGGAAAGATCGCCCGCGAATGTCGTTTTCATACTCTCTGCTTAACCCAGCCTGCCTGGCGCGCGGTAATTGATAAAACTGAGCCGACCATTGAGAGAATTGATGGCGAGCCACATTGGCAGACGGCGAGTCAGTCGTCAGCGCCTAGCCTCGCTCCGGCTGACGAGGATTCTCCGCCCCCCCAGAGCCGGAACCCACCGCCTGGCCCGGCTCAGGGCATCCTTTCTCTGTTAACGCTTCACTCAACCCCCTTGACATATTTAGATATTTATCTAAACATTAAAGCAGATGGACACCTTGTTCAAAGCGCTCAACGACCCAACCCGCCGCCGGATCCTCGAACTCCTGCGGGAGCGGGACATGGCCGCTGGTGAGATCGCCGACCACTTCCGCATGACCAAGCCGAGCATCTCGCATCACCTTGACCTGCTGCGGCAAGCCGACCTGGTGCTCCCGGAGCGTCGCGGGCAATTTATCGTTTACTCGCTGAACACGACTGTCCTGGACGATTGCCTGGCCTGGCTGCTCAAGCTCTCCCGAAAGACAAAGAAAGGAATACCCCATGAACTGGCTGAAAAGACAAGGGTTGCAACTGATCGTGCTGGCCGTGCCCTTCTGCGCCGCCGCCCTGCTTTGGGATAGGCTACCCGACCGAATCCCGATTCACTGGAATATCCACTGGCAGCTCGACGGGTATGCCGGCAAGCCGTTGGGAGCGCTTTTCCTGCCCTCAATGAACGTCGGGCTCTTCCTGCTCGGGCTCGTATTGCCGCTGCTTGACCCGCGGATGCGCAGTTACGACCCGGAAACTCGGGCCAGCATCCGGCGGGCGGCGGGCGCGATCCTGTTGGCGGGTACCTCGCTGCTGTCCTGCTTCCAGTTGGCGATCCTGGCCAACGCCTTGAAGGCGCACGTGAACCTATTCCTGGTCGTGCAAGCGGGGGCAGCGCTGGTCCTGCTGGTCGCCGGGAATGTGTTTACCAAATGAAGAATTCGCTCCATGCCCTGCTTATCGGTGTCACAGCTTCCTTTCTCGCCAACGCCTCTGAGCCGCCACCGCATGCCCAGACCAACGGCGTCCGAGAAGTGGATTTCACCGTTGGCAGCGGCGACTGGCGTCTCCCAGCCACCCTGACCTTGCCCGCCACGGCCGTCGGCCAGACCGTGCCGGCGCTGGTGCTTGTCCCCGGCTCCGGTCCGGCGGATCGGGACGAGACCATTGGCGCCAACAAGCCCTTCCGCGACCTCGCGTGGGGGCTGGCGGCGAAAGGCGTCGCCGTGCTGCGCTACGAAAAGCGGACCAAAGAATATGCTGCCAAGCTCGCTACTACGGACTTCAGCAAGTTCACGCCAAGCTGAACCACCTGTTTGTCGCCGGGGAAGGCAAGAGCGTGCCGGCCGAGTACCTCCAAGCCGGCCACGTGGACCAGGTCGTGGTGGACGACATCGCGAATTGGATTCTGCACCACTGAACAATGCCTCCGCCTTCTTTTCGTTTCTTGAGTGTTCGCAGTAGGTTACGACTATTCTAAAGGTTCTTGGCCGTCTTTGGTGGCATGGCCATGCTGCGCTTGGCCTCATGCTCAGACCTCAGTGAAAGGCCAGTTTCGCGCCAAAAGCATTCACAAGGAGAACTCCCGGCTTCTGAAGAGCGGACCCGTTGTTCCCACTTGACCGCCATAGCCCAGAACCGGGAAATGAACCTGCGATAGTCAGTACCCGGCAAAAGCGGGCCTTTTAGCGAGGTCTGAACCAAGGCCGACAGCCGGCAACGGGATGGAAGCAGCGCTGCACAAGTGCCCGGCAATCCCAGACTTGTGCAATCCAGGGGGAAAGTTGTGGCGATAGGTTGTTCTGGTAACCCCCCCGGATGTCCGATGCTCAGCCCCTCTGGGGTCTGTCTTGCGCTGTGACCAGGTAGTGACCAGGTAGTGACCAGGTAGTCACCAGGTAGTCACCAGGTAGTGACCAGGTAGTAGCTCTACTACCTGGTCACTACCTGGTCACTACCTGGTCACTACGTGGTCACAGTGGAAGAGAGGGGCGCGTGCCGGTCAGGAGCGTCTGGGAAGAGAATGCCCCGAAGAGCTTGTGCAGGGGCCGCGCGTGAGGCCCGCTTTGACGGTAAGCCCAATTCCCCCTCACGCCGACCCTCCGCAAGGGAGACGGAGAGCCGTCGGTTGTCGGGCGCCCGGGCCAATCCGGCGAGCATTGTTAGCGCCGGAGGAAGGGCCCCCTCTCCTTGGGGATGGCCGGGGTTCGGCCACTGATCACCCGTCAGAAGGAGCCTGGCGGCGCGCGGCTACCTTGTCCTCCACCTTTTGGATGTAATCAGCAGCGTCCTTTTGTTCGACCAACTTCTGGTGATTGCTGATGAGGGCGGCGTGGTGATCGGGCGGGGACATCTTCAGCTCGCAGGCCAGGGCCAAGGCCGCCATGGTCTCCTGGTTGGTGGAAAGCGGGGCCTGGGCGTTAGCCGCAAATACATTGGCCGGATCGGCTGGGCTGCCTACGAGCGCATCGGCGGCAGGGTTTGGAAGGGCCGTCGGCGCTTCCGTCGGTAAGAGACGAGGCGCCGTGAGGTTGAGCGCGACCTCCAGGGTGTTGGCGGCTGCATCCCGCTTCGTCAGGGGCTTCAGGCCGAAGAGCTTTTCCACCGTCGCCAGCACGGAGGTGTGGTCGAAGACGGTGGCTGCGTTGTCCGGAGCGTCGCCGATGATCGTGCCTTTGGCGGTGTAGGCCGATACGACTATCGCCGGCACGCGCACACCCAGGCGATCGAACGCGAAGGAGTAATTTGGGTTGGCGTATTGGGTATCGTCGCCGGTCGGGACCGTTGCCGGGGGTGGCTGATGGTCGTAGAAGCCGCCGTGCTCATCGAAGGTGATAATGAACATCGTATCTGCCCAGTATTGCGAGTTGCGGAGTGCCTCATACACCCGCTTCACCAGGTCCTCCCCTTTCCGGAGGTCATTCAAGGGATGCATGGAAGTGCCGTCCAGATAGTTGTTGCCGGTGTCGTATTGCGGTTCGATGAAGCTGTAGTCCGGCAGGGCGCGGTTCTTGACGTCCTCGAAGAAGTCATCCATGTCCTGAAACTGCTTGGTGAACGGGTTGATATACTCGTCGCGCAAGCTGGTGATGCCCGCTGTCTGGGGCAGGCCGTCGTGGTAGATGCACCAAGCCTTGCCCGCGTCTTCCAGGCGTTCGTAAATGGTGTCGTTCTGGAAGGTAAAGCCGGTCACGATCTGGCTGGCGGAAGGGCTGTCCGTGAGTCCACCCGAGGTTGCGGCGTGGATAAAGAACCGGTTCGGCCACGTGGGGCCGGGGATGGACGAATACCAGAAGTTGAACAACGCGAATTCGTTGGCCAGGCCGGTCAGCACCGGCAATTGATTGGGTTGGAAGCATTCCATCACCCGCTTCTCGTCCCCGGGGTAGTCCACCGCCTGCGTGGCGCTGGCGATGAACCCGGTCATTGGCGCCGGGTCAATCGCAGGGTTGGCGAGCGGAGGCAGGCTGGGATCCGTTTCCTTCAGCGGCCCGTAGAGCTGGATCTTGACGTCGTAAAACTCGTGCCCGGGATCAAACGTCATCACGAACGAGGAGGCGCGGCTTACCTTGATCTTCGGATCAGCGGGTGAATTTGGGTCCTTCTGGTTGAACTCGTTGCCGGTTAGGCCCATGACCTTGGGATTGACTGCCTTGAGGTATCCCAGCAAATGGTCAAAAGAGCGGTTCTCCAACATGAGCACCACAAACCGCTTGATTCCCCGGAACGGCGCATTCGTATCGTCTGGCATGGCTTGATCTTTGGTTGGTTTAGCCCGCGCCCGAACGTTGCATCACTGGCGTCTTTCTGCAACCGCCAGGGTGAAGATCCAGGGCTTTGCTCACGCCTCGGCTCAACATGGATGTGACCCGCAGCCTCCAGCCTATCTTAAGCGCGCTCGGCGCATCGCGGGTCCTGGGAAATAGCGAGGCGCCGCTTTCTGGCTGTGCGAGGAAGCGGAGGTCTGGAGCCTAATGCCCATTTACCGCCTTTTTACTCCGCGCCGGTGGCCAGCGCGGATGATCCAGCGCGTGTTATCCCGGGCGTTCTCGGGATAGCGCTGCAGGACGTGGTCCAGCCGCCGCCGGCTCAAGGCATGCAGGTTACGGAAGGTAATCAGGGACTGCGGCTCGATCCGGTCCCAAAGGCTGAGCCAGGTAAAACCCAGAGGACCGGCTAAAAGTACTTCTTCACGATCCAATCCGGCTGCCACTGGTCCGGGGTGCGCTTTCTGCCGGTTAGATCAATGGGCACGTAAGGCTTGTTCGTCGCAGGCACCTCGAGGGTATCGTCCGATTTGGCCTGCCATTGCTTCATCAAATCGAGCAACCGAAGCGCCTCAGGCGCAAGCTCCGGGCCGGTGAGCAGGTTGGTCTGCTCATTGGGATCAGCTTCGAGATCGAACAACTGCATGTAGCCGGCCTTGGGGTAAGCAATCAACTTCCAGCGATCATCCCGGACCGCGCGCTGAATCTGGATATAGGGGAGGAACACCGAGTCGCGGATCTTCTGTTTCCTGCCTTCCCACAACGGGCGAAGGCTTTCGCCTTCGAGTCCCTTGGGCGGGGTGACACCGGTGATGTCACAGACGGTCGGGAAAACGTCGAGCAGGTAGGTGAAGGCCTGCGTGGACTTGCCGGCGGGGATGTCCGGCCCGGCGAAGATGAGCGGGACGCGCATGCTGTGCTCGAACACGTTTTGCTTGCCCATCAGCCCATGGCTGCCGAGTGCGAGCCCATTATCGGCGGAGTAAATGATGATTGTGTTGTCCGCCCGGCCCGTCTCTTTAAGGACGTTGAGGATGCGCCCGATCTGCCCGTCCAGGTGAGTGATCATGCCGTAGTATTCGGCCAGTTGGTCGCGGATGATCCCTTCGGTTCGAGGCCACGCCGCCAGGTTCTCGTCCCGGCAATGCAGCATGTGGCCGTTGTCGAAGGGGAACTGCGGCAGGAAGTTCGGCGGCAGCGGTGGCTTGTGCTGGTAATAGAACTCGACCTGCTGGGCCGGCGGCATTCTCGGGTCATGCGGCGCCGTGAACGCCACATACGCGAAGAACGGCTTCGGGTCGTGATAGTTCTTGAGGAACTCGATCACCGAATCGGCGAAGAGTTCGCTGGAGAACTTATCGCCCGTTCGCAAAGGGGTTAGTTTGCCGTCCGGGCCAAGGTCCCGCACGGGCACTTTAAGGTGATCAGACATGCCTCCGAACATCACGCTCTTTCCGCGCTGAAAGCCCCGCAGCCACGATTCCTCGCCGTTGTGCCATTTGCCGGTGGCGAAGCTCACATAGCCATGCTCGTGAAGCAGTTCAGGCATCAGCTTGGCGCCGGTGAGCTTTTTGGTGTCTACGTGGAACCAGGTCCTTCCGCTCATCAGCATCGCCCGGCTGGGCATGCAAACCGCCCCGGCGTTGCCGCCGAAGATGTAATTGCGGCGGAAGCTGAATCCGGCCTCGGCCAGCTTGTCGAGGTTCGGCGTCTTGATGTGCGGATTGCCCCATGCGGCGATGGTGTCAGCCCGCTGGTCGTCCGCGAACAGGAAGAGGATGTTGGGGCGCTTGTCGGCAACCGCCCCCTCCACCTGGGCGAGGAAAGTCGCCGACAGGAGCAGTTGGAGTCCGACAAAGAGCAGCGAAGAGCCACCGCGTCGTTTTTCAGAGTGGAGAGATCGGATAAGCATACGCGGCCATGGTTTAGTTTGCAGTGCAGGATGAGTCAAGACGCAGGGGTTTGTCAATTCCGAGAGTCAGGCTCCGGATAAAGTGCTGACCTGGTGGCTGCGCGCCGCAGGCTGCCCGATATGCCCTCGATGGTGCTCCCTGCCGGCATCGTGATGTGTGAAGCGCGGCGCTTCGGCTGCGTCATCTGACCCGCGCGCAGGGTCCGCAAACCGACGACCCAACTACGTCCCGCCCTGCGCCTCTTGCCGTGTGGGCTGATGAGCGACGCCGTTAGTGCGGCCCGGCAGTCGCGGGGTCTTGTTCGGGGCGCTTCATGTCCAACAGCCAAAGTCCGCCGCTGAGCAGGAACATCATTCCCAAAGTGCAGAGCACGTAAGCCGGCAACCTTTGAGAAAGCCTTTGCCGGGGCTTGCCAGTTGAGGTAAAATGAAGTCATGGAGTTTTGAGGCGGCTCGCGGGGGAGGGTGGCTCTGTTGGTGCCGCGGGCAATGGATAAATGAGGACGGATTCGCATTCTCGAGAGCGGCGCGACGCCGAAGGGTTCCGAAGCCCTTGCAACGGCGGAAGCGCTTTTCGGCGGCTTAACTGGGTAGTGTTGCTGTGGAGTGTCATCTCGGCAGGTGTTTCTTTGGCGAAATCCCCGGGGCCTCTCATCGTGCGTTCCCCGACCCTGAGCCGGACTCAAATCGCCTTCGCCTACGGCGGCGAGATATGGATCATGAGCCGGAAAGGCGGGGAAGCGAGGCGTCTGGTCACTGGCAGCGACCGGCTCGGCGGGCCGGTCTTTTCCCCGGACGGAAAGTGGGTTGCCTACACGGGCGATTACCACGGCAACGACGACGTGTATGTGGTGCCCGCGGACGGAGGCGAGCCGCGGCGCCTGACGTATCATCCCGGAGCGGACGTCGCGATCGGGTGGACGCCCGATGGGAAGGACGTGCTCTTCACTTCGCAGCGCGTCAGCTATTCGGACCCCAGACAGTTTTTCACCCTGCCGCTCCGGGGCGAAGGACTTCCCGCCGAACTGCCCTTGCCGATGGGAACCGAGGGCAGTTATTCGCCCGACGGTAAACGGCTGGCGTACGTGCCGGTTTTTCAGTGGGAGCCTTACTGGAAGAATTACCGGGGCGGCCAGACAACCCCCCTCTGGATTGCCAATCTCGCCGATTCGAGCATCACCGAAATCCCGCGTCACAACTCCAACGACAAGAACCCGATGTGGGTCGGCGACACGATCTATTTCCTCTCTGACCGCAACGGCCCGGTGACGCTGTTCGCCTACGACTTGAAGACCAAAGCCGTGACCGAACTGGTGCACAACACCGGGTTCGATGTCATTTCGGCCAACGCCGGTCCCGGGGGGATCGTCTATGCGCAGTTTGGCTCGCTTCACCTCTACGATTTTGCCGCCCACGCCCAGCACGAGGTCCCCGTGCGTATCGCCGCCGACATGCCGCAACTGAGTCCGAGCTTCCAGAAGATCGAGGTGGACCAACTTCTGCACCCTGGCATTTCGCCCACCGGCCAGCGGGCCGTCTTCGAAGCCCACGGGCAGATCCTCACCGTCCCGGCCAAGAAGGGCGATATACGCAACATCAGCCACGATCCCGCCGTCGCCAACCGCGACCCGGCGTGGTCGCCTGACGGCCAGTCAGTCGCGTGGTTTTCGGACGAGTCGGGCGAGTACGAGCTGCATATCCGCGATCAGTTCGGACTGGACAAAGTCCGCACCATCCCCCTCGATCACCCGGCCTCCTTCTACTACGACCTGACCTGGTCGCCCGACAGCCGGAAAATCGCCTACTCGGACAAGCGCCTGAACCTGTGGTGGATGGACTTGAGCAACGCCGTCCCCGTGAAGGTTGACACCGATTATTACGACGAAGGCCCTTCGCCCTTCAACATTGCCTGGTTGCCGGACAGCCGCTGGCTCACCTACAACCGCATCCTGCCCAACTTCTTCCACGCCATCTTTGTCTATTCGCTCGACAAGCGAAAGACCTCCCAGATCACCGACGGCATGAGCGACGCGCGCTATCCGGTCGCCGATAAGAGCGGCAAGTATATTTACTTCGCCGCCAGCACTGATTACGCCCTGGAGGCCGGGGATAGCGACATGACAGGTATCTCGCGTCCGGTGACTTACAGCGTCTATGCTACCGTGCTGCGCACTAACGTTCCCTCGCCCGTGGCTCCCCAAAGCGACGACGAGAAGGCACAGGAAAGCTCTCAAACCAATAGTCCGCCCGCAACCACGGCAGAACGGGCGGGCAAGGCCAAGGCGGGCAAGAAGGGCAAGGCGGGCAAGAAGAGCAAAGGGGGCAAGAAAGCGCCGAAGACGCCGGCTCCGATCAGTATTGATTTCACCAACATCGGCCAGCGCATTGTGGCGCTGCCCATCCCGGCCCGGAACTATGCCGAGTTGGACGCCGGAACGGAAGGAATCCTCTTTCTGGTGGAAGGGCCGCTCCTGGCCAACACCGCCGCCAAGCCGCTGTTCAACCTCCACCGCTTCGACCTCAAAGAGCGGAAGACTGATGAGATTCTCCATGGCATCAAGGCCTTCGCTTTATCCGCCAATGGCGACAAGATGCTCTACCGCCAGGGGGACACGTTTTATATAGCCGATTCCGCAAAAGCGCCCGGATCGGGAGCGGACGCGCTCAACCTGGACCACATGAAAGTGTACGTTGACCCGCGGGCGGAGTGGCGGCAGATGTACCACGAGGTGTGGCGGCTCGAACGGCTTTTCTTCTATAGTCCAATCTACAACGGCCTGAACCTCGAGCAAGCCGAGCGCGTCTATGCACCTTTCCTGGACCGTGTGGCCAGCCGGAGCGATCTCAACGATCTGTTCCGCCAAATGCTCGGCAACCTGGAGGCCAGCCACCTTTGGGTGGGCGGCGGAACGCAGCCGAAAATCAGCACGATCAGCGTCGGCTTGCTCGGAGCCGATTACGAAGTGGCCCATGGACGCTACCAGTTCCGGCGCGTGTACAGCGGCCAGAACTGGGACCCCGACCTCCAGGCCCCGCTTACGCAGCCCGGCATCAACGTCAGAGCGGGCGATTACCTGCTGGCGGTCAACGCGCGGAACCTCACCGCCGCGGACAACCTTTACAGCTTCTTCCAGGAGACCGCCGGCCAGCAAACCGTGCTCAAAGTCGGGCCCAACCCCGACGGCTCCAAATCGCGCGATGTCACCGTTGTTCCTTTGGCCAGCGAGTCCGCGTTGCGGCACTTGGCCTGGACGGAAGCCAATCGCCGCAAGGTGGACCAGATGACCGGCGGACGGGTGGCTTACGTGTATTTGCCGGACACCCTCTATGGCGGCTATAAGAACTTCAACCGTTACTTCTTCTCCCAAAGTGACAAGGAGGCCGCTATCATTGACGAGCGGTTCAACCACGGCGGCTACCTGGCGGACTATATCGTGGATTACCTGCGCCGCCCCCTCCTCAACCGCGTGGCCACACGCCAGGGACACGACATCTCTGAACCGCTCGGCATTTACGGGCCAAAGGTCATGCTCATCAATCAGTTTGCCGGCTCGGGTGGCGATGTCCTGCCGTGGTATTTCCGAAAGCTGAAAATCGGCCCGCTCGTCGGCATGAGGACCTGGGGCGGCCTCATCGGCATTGGCGGCTATCCGGCTTTGATTGACGGCGGCACAGTCATGGCGCCGAGCTGGGCGCCCTATGGGCTTCATGGAAAATGGGTCGTGGAGAACCACGGTATCGCGCCTGACTATGAGGTTCCCCTGGACCCCAAGCTGGTGCGTGAGGGGCATGATCCCCAACTTGAAAAAGCGGTCCAGGTCGTCCTCGAACTCCTCAAGGAGCATCCCCCAAAGGAATATCCGCGGCCGCCCTATCCGGATTACCACCAGAAACTGCCCCCGCCGCCTTGACCACTGGTCCGACGGCGGCCCAGAGTTCTCGTTCGAGAGAGGAGATCAGGCATAACACCTATCATTCCGGCATTGACAAAGGCGCTGGGCGAAAACTGAATGGACCATAATTCGAGACCAGATTCATGAAAGCTGTTGCCATTAATGGAAGCCCGCGCAGGGGCGGGAATACCGAGATCCTTTTGAAGAAGGCGCTCGCGCCGCTGGCCGACGCTGGCTGGGAGACCGAGTTCATCCAGGTCGGCGGGGCGCCCATTCGCGGATGCCAGGCCTGCTACGTATGTTTCGAGCGAAAGAACTCCCGGTGCAGCCAGCAGGATGAGTTCTTCAACGAGTGCTTCGCGAAAATGGCCGCCGCGGATGCAATCATCCTCGGCTCGCCGACCTACTTCACGGATGTAAGCGCGGAAATGAAAGCGCTGCTGGATCGCGCCGGGCTGGTGGCGCTGGCCAACGGCGGGTTGTTCCGCGGGAGGATCGGGGCCGCCGTGGTGGCGGTTCGGCGCGGCGGCGGCACTCACGCCTTCGACACCATGAACCACATGTTCCTGATGTCCGGCGCCATTGTGCCGGGCTCCACCTATTGGAACCTCGGCTTTGGCCGGGAGAAGGGTGAGGTGGCTCGGGACGACGAGGCGGCGCGCAACATGAACGATCTGGGCCAAACCATCGCCTGGCTGGGCGAGGCGATCCATCAACACGGGCGGCAGCGCCCCATCGCGGCGGTTCGGGAGTAAGCGGGCGTATCCCGGCAGCACCACCATTTGGAGTGCGTCGGCAGAGCGAAGCGGCGACGGCGCTTTGGCTGCTGCGACGGGTTAGCCCTATTGAAAGCGCCGTCGCCGCTTCGCTCTGCCGACGCACCCCATAAGCTGCCAGCCTCCAGGCTGGTGGTACCGGCAAGATGCACCCGAGTAAGCTGTCTCCGGCAAAAAGGGTTGCATTCCGGGCGATAAGCGTTAGAATTAGCGGAAGTGTTGTTTTGCAGTCGCTTTCTTTATGGCTGCAAGCTGGCGAAACCCGCCCACGTCCTTGAATAGTATTACGCTCATGATCCGGTCGGCCCGGAGCGAGTTTTCACTCTCTCCCTGGCCTTTTACGTCTGCGTAGAGAATCTCCGCGTCCGCCCTTCCCCCAAACTCCAAGCCCGGAAAAGCCGCTGCTTATGAAAGTATTCCTCGTTTACGTCAATGATGAGAATTTTTACCGGCTGCTGCCGGAGGATTTGGGCGGTTCAAAGCCGGGCGACCCGCGCATCAAGGTGATGGGATTCCCGCCCCTGGGCATCGAGACGCTCGCGCCCGTCCTGCGCCAGCACGGCCATCAGGTGCGGATGTTCGATACGTGCCACCCGCAGATGAAGGAGGCGGATGTCGCGCAGGCGTTGCGGGACGATCCGCCGGATGTCGTGGCCCTCTCGTTCCTGTCCACGACGACTTATCCGGGAGTGAAAAGCATGGCCCAGGTAGTCAAGGACGAGCTGCCGAATGTGCCGGTCATCTGTCGGCGGCGTCTTTGCCACGATGAACCAGGACCGGATTCTGAAGGATTGCCCCTACATTGACGCCGTGGGCGTCGGCGAAGGCGAGGAACTGCTGCCGGACTATCTTGACCACCTGGACAACCCGGCCAGCGTCGCCGGCCTCATCTGGCGCAACGGCAAAGAAATCGTCAAGAACATCCCCCGCCCGATCATCAAGGATTTGAACCAGTTTCCGTATCCCGACCGCACCACGCTGCCGATTGATTACATTGAATCGCTGCCGCTCGACGTGCCGGCCGTGCTTTCGCTGGAGAAGTTCTGCACGATGCAGACCTCGCGCGGGTGTCCTTACACCTGCATCTATTGCGACATCCCGGCGCTGACCAACGGCAAGTGGCGCTTCCGCTCGCCGGAGCATGTCCTCGGCGAAATGCAGCAACTCCACGACCAGGGCTATCGCTCGATCTATCTGACCGACGATCATTTCCTGCTGAAACGCGAGCGCATCAGCGAGATCTGCCAGAACATCATTGACCGCAAGCTCGAGTTCAAGTGGGGCTGTGAAGGCCGCGTGGATTCCGTCGCGGTGGATCAACTGCCCATCATGGGCAGGGCGAACTGCAATTTCCTCGCGTTCGGCGTGGAGTCGGGCACGCAAAAGATCCTGGATCGGCTCGACAAGCGGCAGACGCTGGAGCAAATCGAACAGGCGGTCAGCGAAGCCAAGCGATGCGGCATCGAGCGGGCGCACGGATTTCTTCCTGGTCGGTTCCCCGGCGAAACCGAGGAGGACATTCTGGAGAGCTTCCGCTTCTGCGCCCGGCTCAAGCTCGACACGTTCGGCTTCAACCGGCTGTGCGTTTATCGCGGCACGCCGCTGTGGCACGAGTATCTCGAACGCGGCATCCTCGACGACGAGCGCGACTGGGCCAAGTGGTTCAAGTGCTCCGACATTGACCCGACCGTGCTGCCCAGCGAGGTCGTCAACCGCGCGCGGCAGAAGGGCTACGCGCTGCTCTTTGCCCGGCGGATCTTCTTCCGGCCCATCCAGACCTTCAAGCTGCTTCGCACCCTGGGCCGGCACATGAAGTTCACCGATATTCTCCGGCTGTTGAGCAGCCCGTTCCGCCGCCGCAAGTTGAACCGGACGCCGGAACTGCCCGCCAGGATGATCGAACGCGGATTGACTGCCCCCATCCGTCCCGCCGCACCGATGGAAGCTGGCGGCGCGAGCCTGCCAGGGCGCGAGAAACTGTTGGTCAAGGGGGCGATAGAGGTCTAACCATAAGCCAGGCTGGATGAAGATAGAGTCGAGCTTGGGATTGCTTTGCGATCCAGGATGCATTCGTAACGGGCCGCCAAATCTTCCCGGTGTTCCGGCCCCGGCTCCAGGGCTTCTGCCGGGTGCTCCTGGTTGGCGGCTCGAATCGCTCGTTTGATGTCTTTTCCCGTGCTGAGATGCGCCAGGACGGAGTCGTCGTAGGCGATCTCGGACGGGGACCTGTCTCCGATAATCTCCCGCGCGCGCTGCAGGTATGCGTTAATCTCGTTTACAGTCATACGAAAGCCGGTGAGGGGCTGAGCGGACGATTCAACTCAGGCCGCAGGAGCTGCCACCAGGCGAAGCAGGTATTCGGAGATCTCAGCTTGGAGCTTTCGGATTTCGTCCAGCGGCCCCTCAGCGAACACGGCGAAGTTGCGCGGGTTCTTTGGCAGAATGTCCGCGCGATAGGATTCCAGGATTCGCTGCATCCGGCCCATTTGCTCAAGGGCTTGCTGGAGTTGGCCCGTATTCTCGATCATAAGCTCAGCCTCAGAATGCGATTGTGCAGCGTTGCACGGTGCACGTCAATATTCAATTCCCGACGCCCTGCACATAGGGTGCAGGGCAAACCCGTTGGGAAAACGGTTTGGATTGGTCATGCGGCGAAGGCAAGTCCTTGAGCGGCCCGGTTGTAGTGTTTCCAGAAGTCCTCGAACCAACCGCTCAGCAGCGCGCAGCGCACAGCCAGCAGATGAGAGGCGCCTTGACGGCTCCAGAGCATGCCGGATTGCTTGAGGCGCTGCCCTACCACCGTTTTGCAGCCAGCCTCCACCACGCCCGAGCCGATGAAATAGCCGGCGGCTCGAAACGTCTGATAGAGCATCTTGGAGTGGTTGCGTTCAAAGTAAGCGATTTGCTTTTTGGCCGATTTACGGGTTTGGGCTTTGGTCGGCAGGTCGGCGTTAGCCTGAGCGATAACCTGAGCGAGTTTATCCTTCAGCAGCGCTTTGCGCCACTGGCGAAAGCGTCGCTTGGCCAAAGGGGAGCCCTCCCCGTAAAGGGTGGCGCTCAGGAGGTTCAAATGCTCACAGGCGTGATAGTAATCCAGGATACAGACGGCCTGCGGAAAATTCAGGCGTGCCAACTTCCACACCCAAACAGCGCCGTCCCCCAGGAAGACCACGACCTTGGCCTTGGCCATACCGCGGCGAATGGCTTCGGCGCGTAAGAGGGGACCGAACTGATCAGCCGTAACGATGGCCGCCAGGTAAGTGGTCGAGGCATAATCCCGTTCGGGCCGTTGGTCAGACTGGTCCGGTTTACGGTGCGCGAAGACCGTACCGACCTTGACCTCGCGGGTGCGGGCTCGGCCGCCATTCTTGCCTTTGCGCCCCCGGACCTCGCGCCGACGCATGGGCGCACCGGTTCCGTTGGTGCCCACACACATAATGTCTCCAGCCATGGGGTTGCAGACCGGCGCTTGAGCCGCTCGCCAGCGATTCATGGCCGGGGCGACTTGCCTGACCAAGCGCTGGATTTGGCGAGCATTGATCTCTAAACCGGCATAGGTCAGCAGGTCCTGGCTGGCGGCTTGGTAACTGCCCGCCAGAGCGGCAGCACGACAGACCCAGCGCAGGACCTCTGGCGAGTAGCTGTCCACCAATCCCAAAGCGCTGTCCAAAGGAAAGCGGCCCTCCCCGCGAGAGGCGCTATACAGATAGGGGCGGCGCAAGGTGATCCAGCCCAGGGTCAGCAGCACCGCTTTGGGGCGCGGTCCGTAATTCTCCTCATCGGGCAGACATTGCTGGTGCTGGCCAGGTAACGTTGGGTCGTTGAGCAACTGCTCCAGCCAACGGGCCCCGTCGTGCTTGAGGGCCGCCAACAGGTTCCGTTCCAGGGCGGCAAAGTCGCCGATGCCCTGAGTCTCCAGCCGATTCAGGCAGAGGGCCGTTTGCGGGAAGTAGGCCGCCAGAAGCGCCGGAACTTTTTTTTAATCTCGGCCCCCTGCTGGTCCCAGGTCATCTGTTCGGTCAGGGCGGCGTAGCGCTGGGCCAGCGTTTGGAAGCGGTCGTGGCCTTCAACGGCCTGGACGATGAAATCCAATTCATCAGTTCCCACCCGTTGACAGTTGTTCCGGCCGTTTTCACGGCGCTGCAGGAGATGATAAGGGCCTTGAGTCACGGTGCGCTCGCCGCGCTGGACCCGATAGGTCTGCTCACTGACATGGCCGCGGATCATGCGGTTGATATGAGCCATTTCTTCGAGGAGGTGGGCGCGTTCCTGTTGGAGAGAAGGTGAGAGCATAGTTTAGTTATGTTGTATATGCACTATACAATACATTGCGCAAAAGTCTAGGCAATTCATCACTTTGGAAATCAGCCAACTATTCTTTCAGGCACCCCTGCACATATCTAATCCTCACGAGGACCTGTGGAGCCGGCAAGGCCAAACGAGCCGGGGCTAAGGCTCGACTCCAAGTGTGTTGACGCGAAGGGGCCTTGAGTGTCTTATTCTCCCATGACAATACATCTTGTTGGGGGCCGAGGCCGGGACTGGCAGGGCACGAGGTTCACGCTCCGGTTGTTGATGGTCGTCTCTCTTTCACCCCTTTATCTTTGCGCGAGGCACGCGGCCGGTAGTGAAGCGCTGCCCGCAGCCGTGCGGCTGACCTCGGGCTGGGAATTGCAGGACGCGGCGCAAGTCGCCCAGGACGGGGAGGCGCTGTCCCGGACGGATTATCAAGCGGCGGGGTGGCACCGGGCGACGGTGCCGGGGACGGTGCTGACGAGCCTGGTCAACGACCGCACTTATCCCGAGCCGCTCTACGGCGAGAACAACCGCACCAACGTCATCCCCGACAGTCTCTGCCGCTCGACCTATTGGTATCGGACCACGTTTACGGTGCCGCAGTCCTTCGCCGGCAAGCAGGTCTGGCTCAACTTCATGGGGATCAACTACATCGCCGAGGTGTGGGTCAATGGCCGGCAGGTGGGCACCATCAAGGGGGCGTTCACGCGCGGCATTTTTAACGTCACGCCTTGCGTCACGGTGGGCGGGGCCAACGCGCTGGCCGTCCATGTCTGGCCGCAGCCGCACCCGGGCGCGACGCACGAGAAGACCATCGCCACCGGGACGGGGCGCAACGGCGGGGTCACCGGCCTGGATGGCCCCACTTTCCTCTGCAGCATCGGCTGGGATTGGATTCCCACCATCCGCGACCGGGACACGGGTATTTGGCAGGATGTGTTCCTGTCGGCGACCGGGCCGGTGGTGGTGCAGGACCCCTACGTCACCTCGGACCTGCCGTTGCCGCGCACGGATACGGCGGACCTGACCGTACAGGCCACTCTGCGCAACGTCACCGACACCGCCGCAGACCGGCATTCTGACCGGCAGCTTTGACAAGATCCGCTTCGAGGAGAAGGTCTCGCTGGCGCCGAACGAGACCCGCACGGTGACGTTCACCCCGGAGACGACCAAGGCGCTGCACCTGCGCAAGCCCGCGGCTTTGGTGGCCGAACGGTTACGGGCCGCAGAACCTTTACAAGCTGCACCTGAGCTTCGCCGTCAAGGGCGCGGTCTCCGACGAGCAGGAGACGACGTTCGGCGTGCGCAAGATCACCTACACGTTGCCCGGCTCGGACAACCTGGCGCTTTCGGTCAACGGCGTGCCGGTCATCGCCAAGGGAGGCGACTGGGGCATGGACGAGGCGATGAAACGCATCACGCGGGAGCGGTTGGACGCCCATGGTCCGGATGCACCAGCATCGCCAACTACACCATCCTCCGCAACTGGGTCGGCCAGAGCACCAGCGCCGATCTTTATGACGCGTGCGACAAGTATGGGATTCTGATGTGGGACGAGTTCTTCGAGCCGCATCCGGCGGATGGGCCGATTCCCGAGGACGTGAAGCTTTACCTGGCCAACGTGCGCGACAAGATTCTGCGTTTCCGCAATCACCCCTGCATCGCGCTGTGGTGCGCGCGCAACGAAGGCGACCCGCCGCCGGCCATCGGCCAGGGCATCCAGCAGCTCATCAACGAGCTGGACCCGCGCCGGCTTTATCAGCCCAGCTCGACCTCGGGTCGGGGCGTCAACTCGGGCGGCCCTTACCACTGGCGGACGCCGCGGGAGTTCTACACCTATCAGCGAGGCCTTTAAGACCGAGATTGGGTCCATGTCCGTGCCGACGCTCGAAGCGGTGCGCGCGATGATGCCCGCGAAGGACTGGGAGGTCATCAATGACGACTGGGCCGAGCATGATTTCTGCAGCGGCGCGCAACAGGGCGACCGCTATCCCTATATCATCACCGACCGCTACGGCCCGATTGCCAGCCTGCCGGACTTTGTGCGCAAGGCACAGCTCGCCAACTATGAGTGTTTCCGGGCGATGTACGAGGGCCGGTTTGCCAAGCTGTTCCATCCGGAAACCGGCGTCATCACCTGGATGAGCAGCCCGGCCCAGCCGAGCTTCGTCTGGCAACTCTACAGCCATGACCTGGAGCCGAACTCGTCGTTGTATGGCGACGCGCAAGGCGTGCGAGCCGGTCCACGTCATGCTGAACCAGAAGGACTGGCACGTCATGGTGATCAACAATACGCCCCGAGCCGTTGAAAGAGGTTACGGCCAAGACGACGGTCTATAACCTTGATGGCAGCGCCCAATACACCCACAGCGATAACGTCACCGCAGCCCCCAGCGCCGCCACGGACGTCGGCGCCGTTGCCTTCCCCGACGGGTTGTCGCCGGTGCATTTCGTCAAGCTGGAGCTGCGCGATGGCAAGGGCCGGCTGCTGTCCGACAACTTTTACTGGCGGGCCGCTCCTGATGATCAGGACAACTTCCGGGCGCTGAACTCGCTGCCCACCGTCGCGCTCGACATCCAGGCGAAACGGAATGACAGCGGCGGCCAGTGCCGGCTGGAAGTGGTGATGCGCAACCCCTCCAAGGCCATCGCCCTGATGAGCCACATCTGCAGTTGCGCAAGGCCCGCTCCGGTCAGCGCGTGTTGCCGGTGTTCTATAGCGACAACTACGTGTCGCTGCTGCCCGGTGAGAGCAAGACGCTGACGGTGGAGGCCGCGGCCGCCGACCTGGACGGCGAGGCGCCTCTGCTGGCCGTGGATGGGTGGAATGTGACGGTGAATCCCACGCCTGCCTCTGGCAGCCAAGCTGTGCTGGTGGTGCCGAATGCCGAGGCCCAGGTTGCAGCGGCAGCCGCGGCGATGCCTACAACGGCAGCGGGTGAAGTTCTGGGCATCAACTGCGGCGGCAGTCAGATCGGTTTCTTCCGCTTCGGCGCTCCGCCGCCCGCTTTTGCCCAAGACCGCGACTTCCAGGGGGGCAAGACCGATGCAGTGGGTGAACCCGCCAAGGCTATTGACACCCAAGTCCCCAATGCGGCTCCAGCCGCTGTGTATCAGTGCGAGCGCTGGGGAAAATGCACCTACACGATCGCGGCCCCAAAAGGGAGGCCCTGCACCGTCCGCCTGCACTTCGCGGAGGTCAAGTTCGACCCGGGCCAGCGCAAGTTTAACGTGGACATCAATGGCCGCCGCGTGCTGAGCGATTTCGACATCGCCGCCGAGAGCGGCAAAGACAAGGCGGTTGTGAAAGACTTCCCTGGCATTTCACCCGACGCCAACGGCAACATCGTCATCGCCTTCACGCGCGGCTCGGCGGATGAGCCGAAGATCTGCGGTATCCAGGTTCTCCGTTGATATCCTCTATTGATGTCTAATGCTATAAGCTATGCTGGAAGTATGAACGTTTCCTTGCCCGAGACGTGGGAGCAGTTCGTGGCCACGCAGGTGCAGGCAGGCGAATCCGGCAACGCCAGCGAGGTCGTGCGCGAGGCCCTGCGGTTGCTGCGCGACCAGCAGGAGAGCCGTGCCCGGGCGGAGATGTGCGCCGCTTTTGCCGGCGTGGATCCGCATGGAGGCGAGGGCGAGCCGACGCCACGAGATCGAGCCCTCATCAGCCAAATCATCCAGCGGCACCGCAAGGGCAAGCGTAAAGAATGATTGTCGTCTTCGACACCAACGTGGTCGTCGAAGCCATCTATTGCTTGGCTAACCTTTCCGCGTGAGAGCGAGGGAATCTGCGCGCTACCCGGATGCCGACCCTGAAGACGTCCGCCTGACGCTGATCGCGTCGCAGTCGCCGCCGCTGGTGCGGCTGAACCGGAGGCTGCGCCGTGGCCGAGGTTTTGCCGCTTTCCGGGAATGAGTTGCGCCTGCTGGCAGGGCGTATTCATGAAGGCGAGAATTTAGGGGCGGGGACGGCCTCGTCCCCGGTGAATTGCCGGGAGTCGCTGAATCCCGGGGACGAGGCCGTCCCCGCCCCTTCATGAATACGCCCTGGCCTGCTGGGGTCCCTCGAAGCACGCGCTTAACAGGCCGGCGATCAACATAATAACAGATATTATGAAGAGAGTGAAGCGGCCTTTGAGTCCGGAGAGCATCATCTCGAGGCACGAGATGCGTTTTCAGTTTGGGCGGGTGCTTCAGGCTGTAAAGGCCGGACGTCCGCTCACGCTGACTTACCGCAACAAGCCCTTGGCCAGAATTGTGCCGCTCAAGCCTCAGGCGGAGCTATCCCCGGATGATCCCATCTTCCACCTTCACGAATTAGCCGAGCCGCTCGGTCCCCTGACTAACGCCGAGATGGACGCGGCGATCTATGGCACGTGAAGTGTTGCTCGATACGAGTGGCTTCTTTGCGCTGATGGATGCAAGGGACCCGGCGCACCTCAAAGCGCAGGCTTGGCTCTCGTCGCAACAAGGACGGACGCGGCCGGTGACAACCGAATGGATCATTGGCAAGACCTGTACCTTGCTGGTGGCGCGGAAGCACGCCCACCTCGTGGCACGCTTTCTCGACTACCTTGAGCAGAGCACGGCGTTGCTGACGATCAATCCCGACCAGGACTTGCTGCTTGCCGCTAAGGAACTCATCCGCCGGCAGGCCGAGCAAGGCTATTCATTTGTGGACTGCCTGAGTTTTTGTGTAATGCGAGAGCGCAGAATCTCGCTGGCGCTCACGACCGACGAGCACTTTCGCAAAGCAGGGTTCTCGGCGCTGCTCGTGGGGTGAATCCGGCCTTGGAGGCGGGACTCAGCGGCCCGTTGCTGACTTCTTGAAATCCAACGGCATGGACTGGCCGGACTGGTGCCATGTGCCGGTGAGCATGACTCCGGCGGGGCTCAGGGTGCCATCGTAGGAGGCGCCGATGCCGCGGGCTTCGAAGTGGACGGCGCTTTCCTTGCAGGTGATGCCGGTCAGGGGAATGTCATTGCTGTTCTGGTCCACGCTGACGATCGTGCCGGTGGCGGCGCCATCGGCGGTCTTGGTTATCCTGACCTTGAGACGCAGGTTGGCTCCGCCGACCGCCAGCGTGCCGTTCCAAAGGCCGCCGAGCTTGTAGGCGGCCCGCTTGCTGGCCGCCAACTCCTCCGGGGACAGCTTCTCCGGCGCAATGACCGACACGTCTCCTGGTTGCCGCTCCAGGGTCAGCGGCAGGGAATGGCCGGCTTGGTCCCAGGTGCCCGTGATTTTCTTTGCGGCTCCGTCCAGCGTGCCGTCGAAGGTGCCATGGACGGCGTTCACTTCCAGGCGGACGGCATTGTCTTTGAGGGTAATCGAGTTGATCGCGATGTCACGGGCGCCCTGGTCGAGGCTGTCCAGTTTGGCGGTCAGAACGCCGCTGTAGGTTTGGGTGACCTTGAACAGCACCCGGAGTTTGGCGGCGCCGGTGTCGAGGGTGCCGAGCCAGTTGCCCAGCAGACTGTTGGTGGCGGGAGCGCCGAGGGCGGGAAAGGCGAACAGTAGAGTGAGAAGTGCCAGGAGGGCGGGCCGGCCACGAATAGCCAATAGCTGATAGCCAATGGCCAAAGGCAAAGGGCAAATGGCAGATCCACGGTAGGAGGTGAGGAGCGGACGTTCCAGTGATGTGTTCATATCGGTTCGAGGGTGTTGTTGTGAGTGCGGGGGATGATTTGGTTCATGGACGATTCGGCACGGCCAGGTCGCTGACGAAATCCTCGGGCTTGTCTGGTGAGAGGACGATTCTGCGGTTCGGATAGCGCAGCACCACGGCTCGGCGTGGGTCCGTCACGTAAGCGCGGTACCTGCCCAGGCGCTTGTTGTAGTAGAAGCCGCTGAAGGAGAAGGCGCCGCCGTTACCGAAAGTCCGGATGCTGCCCCGCATGGCGTCCGGCTCGACGCTGGCCGACTCCAGGCCGGCAAGCGGCAGAGCCGTCGTGTGTAGCAACCGATGCACCAGGATGCTGTCTGAGGTGATGGTATAGCCGCGGATGGTGCACAGACCACACGCGAACAGGATCAGCAACGGCAAGAACGGCACCCAGTGGAGCACCGGAGGATGAGGCCGCACGGCGGCTTCCCACCAAGCGCCGGCAGCAACGCCCAGGCAGATTGCGGTGGTCAGTGATGAAATCACTACCAGCGACGTGCTCCAGGGTGCTGCGTAATACCTCATGGCTCGTCTTCAAACCGGTACCCGATGTCCCGGATGGTATGGATGAAGCGCGGCTCGCGAGGGTCGGGCTCGATCTTGCCGCGCAGGGTGGTGACGCAGCGGTCCACGCTGCGGTCGGTCACGATCACTTCGTTGCCCCAGACGGCTTCGAGGATGCTGTCCCGGGTCAACGCCCGGCCGGCGCGCTTGACGAAGAACTCCAGCAGGCGGAACTCCTTGGCGGTTAGCTCCACCTCGACGCTTTTGCGGAACAACTTGTGGGCCGTCAAGTCGAGCCGGCAGTCGCCGAATTCGTAGCCGGCGGACTCGGGGCCTTGGCGGCGGAGGAACGCTTTCACCCGGGCAACCAGCTCGCGGATGCTGAAGGGCTTGGTGACATAATCATCGGCGCCCAGCTCAAGGCCGCGGACGATGTCATCTTCCTGGCCCTTGGCGGTGAGCATGATGATCGGCAAGTCCAACTGGCGGGACCGGGCGGTGCGGCAGATTTCGTAGCCATTGACCTTGGGCAGCATGAGGTCAAGCAGGAGGAGGTCGGGCGGTTCGGCCAGCAGGGCGTCCAGGCCCTTCTGGCCGTCGCGGGCGGTGCGGACCAGGTAGCCTTGGGTCTCGAAGTTGTCCTTGAGGCCGCGCAGCAGCACGGGATCGTCTTCGACAATGAGGAGGGTTTTGGCGCTCATGCTTGGGGGGGAGGGGCATCGGCTTGCCGGGCAGCAGAGGGGGACGAATCCGAGGCGGGAGTTGGTCGGGGCATCTGTTCCCCCTCACCCCGGCCCCACTGCCGTTGAATTAGGCTCATAATCTTAGAAGACCGCTTTCCTGACCCGTCTTTGAAAATGATAAGACCGGTGGAACGAGGGTCTGCGACGTCTAGGCACTTTGCGATTCGGACGCACCGCTACCGGACTGCCCTTAAAGAGTTTCATCAACTTACAGATGACTATTGGAACTGGAACGTCCCGGTACAACAAGTCCAGCACCTGGTCCTTCAAAGCATGATAGGAGTTGGAGTGGTTGACTTGCCGGGGCTGGGTTTCGGGCGTGCTTTGCTCTCTGAGGGCGGCCTGCGTGGGCTCGCTGAGCACACTCTCCAAATTGGCCAGCAGCACCGCTGCCTGAGTATCCTGTCGGATGGCCTCTAGGGTTCGTCCGCTGAAGTTCTCCAGTTCCAGCCGGCCCTTGAGCATCAGGTGAAAGGTCTCGTGTCCCCAGCGCCAATGATACACCGTCAAGAATTCCTCCGTGGGATACAGGGCCTCGTCCCGCAACGAGGTGGCCAGCACTTCCAATTCCCCGCTCGGCAGACGCAGGCTCACAAAACGCACCTTCAGCTTCAAGGGCAACCCCAGCCGTTGGCACTCGGCCTTCTGGTCGGGTGGAGCGAAAAGCCACACCACTCTGCTTTGATTGGCTTTGTTGACCCGAAACAGCTCTTGGGCCGCCAGAAAAGAACCGGTCGAACAGCGCCCAATAAAATGCCGGCCCCGCTGCGCCACCGAAGCCAGGTAGAGGTAACCGGTGAAACCGCGATCATTGATCTCCACATCGCCCGGCTGCAAGTGTTCCAACTGTTGCAGCGCCAAAACCACCTCGCCCACCGTGCTCGGTTCCAACCGTGCGTCCAGGCCAATGCGGTTGAGCAAATCATAAATCACCAACAAGCGAGCCTCCGGATAGCGGGTGCCAGTGCTCCCGTGTTGGTTGGAAGCTTCTTTCCAGCCAAAGGTTTGGCCCAGTTCCTGGCTCTCCGGCAGCCGCACCAAGGAACTATCGACGCCGATGAGCCGGTGTCCCCGCCAGCGTTGGATGGGGTGCTCCGGGCCATAGACCGTGGGCAGGACGCACTCTCGGTTCAATTCGGTGAAGGCGCTTTCCTTGAGCTTGGCTCGGGCATGGGTCACCGCTCCGCTGGTCAGCGGCTTGAAGATCTCGCCTTGGGCCAGCTCGTCGAGGAATTCGTGTAAGTGGCGTTGGATCGACTTGAGGGTCTGTTGCAACAGAAAAAGCATTAACAGGGGAAAAGTCAGTTGGCGTTGGCGGGTGAAATCTTGAGGTCGCACTCGGTGGCGAGCCAAGAAGTTCTGGTCGCGCAGCTTGGCGCGCAGAGTTTCGATGAGCGTGGTGAGATAATCGGGAATGTCGTGGATAATCGTTTGCATCCCCAGGTTAATGGGGGTACCAGCGCAAAAGTACAACCTAAATCATTGTTTATCAGCATGTTATGAATGCACGCAAATACTATGTCGCCCAACTTCAGTGGCAGTGCACCCCGGCCCTCTCCCTTAGGGAGAGGGAGAATCGTCGCCAGTCCATCCGCAGACCTTGCGCGCCCGGTATTCTCGAGGGACGGATTTCCGGGCTCCCTCTCCCTGAGGGAGAGGGCCGGGGTGAGGGGGAACTGGTTTCCCTTCTTCCCCGAGCATTCGTCCCTGGAGATTCCCGGTACCGCAGCTCCAGCGGCAGCAGCGGTGCCTACCCCGCCATCACGAGCCGGTGAAGGTCTGGCTCCCCCAAGTGCACTACGCCGGCTCAGGCGTTGCGCGCGGGTGAGGAGCTCGTGGAGGCCGAAGGGCTTGGTCATGTACTCGTCGGCGCCCACCGCCAGGCCTCGAAGGACATCGTCCACGCAACACCTGGCCGAGAGCATCAGGATAGGCGTCTTGAGCCGACGCGAGCGGGCCAACCGGCAGATTTCGAGGCCGTTGATCTTCGGCAGCTTCACGTCGAGCAGCGCAAGGTCGGGTGGGTCGCGAAGCAAGGCGTCCAAGCCTTTCTCGCCGTCCTCGGCGGTGCGCACCTGATAGCCTTCCGCTTCAAAGTTGTCCTTTAGACCACGCCGCAACGCGGCATCGTCCTCCACAATCAATACCTTTCGCGGTGTCATAGAGTCCTCCTGTTCAACCAACACTCTGTGCCGGCTCGGGCTGCGGCGCCGGGTGTGCCCCCGTCGCCGGCAGCGAGATAGTAAACCTGCTGCCGCGGCCGGGCTGGCTTTCCACGCGCACGGTGCCGTGGTGGGCGGTGACGATGAACTTTACGATGCTCAAGCCCAGGCCGCACCCGCCGCCGGTGCGAGACAGGCGCTGGTCCACCTGGAAGAAGCGCTTGAAGATGCGGCGCGTGTCACGCGCGGACAGGCCGATGCCGTTGTCCTTGATGGTGAAGACAACGCTGCCGTTGTCCGCACCCGCGCTCAGGGTGATCCGCTTTTCCTCGCCGGAGTATTTATAGGCGTTGTCGAGCAGGTTCACCAGCGCGGTGACCATTGCATCCGCATCGGCCACCACGGCGGGCAGGGCTGGCGCGACCTGGGTCTTGAACTCGCAGCCGGGCGTGTTAAAGCGTTCGTGTACCGCCGTGATCACCCCTTCGACAATCGCCGAGGCCGGCACTTCCTTGAAGCCGAACGCATATTTATTCCGTTCCATGCGCGAGAAGGTGAGGAAGTTGTCAATCAGCCGGCTGAGCCGGAGGTTTTCCTGGGCAATAAGCTGGAGGTATTCGCGGGCGGTTTGCTCGTGAAGCGGCTGGGAGTTCAGCAGCGTGTCCACCAGCAGGCGCATGGAGGACAGCGGCGTCTTGAGCTCGTGGGTGACGTTGGCCACCAGGTCATTGCGGAGTTGGGTCAGGGCCACTTGCCGGCGCACCAGGCGCAGGGCGAGGGCGGCCAGGACAATCACGGTGGCGAACACCAGGACGCCGATCCAGAGGTATGCGGCGATTCGCTGCTCGGCCATCGTGTCCGACAGGCCCCTGTCTTTGAGCGCAAAAGCGAGCCGCCAGTCGGGCAAGGAAGGGCCGGCCAATTGCGACAGAAAGAACGGCGCCGAGGCTTCTCCTGGTGGAAGGAAGACCAGGTTCACGTCTGGCGGCAGACGCTGCGGGGACACGCCCTCGCGCATACGAGCGAGGAGTGTCGCGGTGTGATACAACGTCACCACCTTCCCGCGAGGGGAGGAGAACTGCCACACGCCCGGCAAAGCCGTCGGGCGCATTGCTGGTTCGCCCGGGCGTGTCCCGCCGGCGTCGAGGCACTGCGCCGCCAGGTCTTCGGCCGCCAGCATCCGGGCCAGAGTCGGATCGGGAAAGAGCGCTTGGAGTTGGCGCATGAGAAAGCGCCTTTGCGGAGCCGCCAGGGCGGGATCGTTATAATCGAGCAGACGCTGCTTGAGGCGTTCGAGCACCTCGCCGGTCCGGTTAGTCGCTGAATCTTTGACCAACTCCAGCGCCAGCAACTCGGCGTTGGGCACGAGCAGCCGGCCCTCTGTGTCAGTGGCGTGCCGAAAGCGTTCCTGCTCCAGTGGGCCGACCAGGACGAGAATCGCTTCGTTAGTCTTGCCTGACTTCACCAGGCAGCGTGCCTGGGCCTGCAAGGCGCGCGCGGCGACGTCGGCGTTGGTCGCCTGCACGGCGAGGCGGGCGAAAGCGGAGGCGGCCTGGGAGGGATCGCTGGATTCAAGGAGTTGTGCTTCGGCCCAGGCGGCTCCCGGAGTGTTCAGCCTCGGCGCGACGGCTGGGCTGGGATACGTTACCTGGCCGGCGGAATCGAAACAGATGACGGCGTCCGCGCCGCCGGAGCGGACTTGCTCGGCGAACAGCGCGGGCGAGGATAGGCGGGCGGCCTGGCCATCGAGGTCAGCGGCCAAGGCGCGCCAGCAATCCTCCAGTTGGTTTTGCACGAGCGAGAGGTTCACGCGGTAGGCATCGGCCAGCTTCTGGCGGACGGCCAGGCGTTCGTTGTGGACGGCCTGGTTCATGAACCATAGCAGGCACAACGACGGCACCAGCACCGCCAGCAATAGCAGCAGTATCAGCCACGAGCCGCTCGGGCGGCCTGAGCTGATACTGAGTTGCCCGCGAAGCTTATTCACCTGGCCACCTTGAAGGAATCCACAATCGCGTCGAACTTCGGCTGGAAGGCGTCGAAGTCTTTGGCCGGGGCGCTTAAAGTGAAGACGGCGGCATTGGTGTTCACGAAGGTGAATACGCCGTAGCCAACCTTCTTCTGGTCAGCTTCCTCGTAATCGCCCATGACGCTGAGGGCGGGGTGGCCGTCCACCGTGCATTCCTTCCAGCTATCGGGCCTGATCTTCAGCGACTTCAGCGTGTGGGCCGCCTCGCCCTCGATGATTTCCTTCTCCGCCCATTCGCGCAAGGTTTTCTCGGCCTCCAGTCCGTGAGTCTTGCGGCTGCCCATGCTCACCACGCTCGTCGCGATGGCGTCCGGGTCCAGCACTACAACGCGCGATGTGTTCTCGTCGCCCCGCGTGTCCACCGAATGGAACAGCCAGTCCGCGGGAGCGGTGAGCGAGAAGCCGAACTTAGGATCATGATAGGTCGCCGGCTCGCCGGGCTTGCGCTGCGCCACCTGGCTCAGCACCGCGGCGACGCCGCCGGCCTCGAACTTGACCAGGTAATGGTGGGCATCGGCGGAGTAGTAGAAGGTTTGGTTGACGGGGCTCAGTTTGATCTTGTAGCAGTCGAAAGTGCCGGCGGGCACTTCCACCTGCTCCTGCCCGAGGACGGTGACGCCCAGCGGAATGATATTGCCGCCACCCAGGCCGGTGAAAATGCGCAGGGTGGTTTTGTAATCGAGGGCCAGCGGCAGGCGGCGGATCAACTGGACGGCCTCCTCGTTGTCATAGACGACGCCCGTCAGGTCAATCTTGTTTGTCTCGCCGTTGGCGAGCGTCTTCAGCTCCGCTGAGCCGGGCGAATAACTCACCTCCACCTCGCCCAACAGGTTGACCTTCCACCAGCAATGAAGGGGCTTGAATGACTCGGCTTCAACTTCCACCCGGCTTGCCTGCTGCGTGGTCGCGAAGATGCGCGTCGTCAGTCGCCAGATCTTATGGCCGTCCAGTTCGCCGGAATTCACCCGGTACCAGGCGGTGCCGATCTTGAAGCCGGTGGGGAACTTGATGTCAAGCCGCAGATCCTCGCCGTCCAGCCACGGGGCAGGCATCAGGGGCATGGCCTCGGCCAGATACTTGTTGGCGAGGGCGACGAGGTCTGTCTGGTCGGCGTAATCGGCGACTAGTTTTACGAAGGCGGCGTTGGCCTCGGCATAGTTCTTCCTTTTATACTGACAAACGCCCAGGCGGTATTGGGCCTGGGCGGCGACGGCGTGGCCGGCTTTGGCTTCGGCGACGACCTGCTGGTAGAGCTTCAAGGCGGCGTCAAGGTCGCCTTTGGTTTCCTCCGAGTAGATGCCTTGCTCGAGCAGCTCGGAAGGCGAGGCGGTGGCGGCGGCGTGCGCCGCCGGGAGAAGGTTCGTGAATGAAAGCAGGAAGAGCGCTGCGCTGGTCCCGCGTGCCAGTCTGGACAGACGATTGATTGTTTTCATACGTCAGAACCTAAAGCGCAATTGTTACCGCCGTATTACCAGCATATCCGGTGTTTGTCACCTCTGGGAAAGGAGGATGGAAAGGACGGACGGAAGGAGGGAATGGTGGGGAGATGGAATGGTGGAATGGTGGAATGATGGAACGTTGCCGGAGCGGGAGCACCTGCGTTGGAGGCCCGGGGGAGGAACCAGCCAGGCGGTTGGTTCCGATTCCGTTCCAGTTCGGTTCTACATCCGTTCCATCTCCGTTAAACGTCCGTTACACATGCCTGTCGTCAGGGAGACCAACCGGTGCGGTGTGCGGTGTTTTACAGCGGGCACGCGCTGGACAGGAAGGTTGATAGTCGGATCGGCGGCTTAGCCGATCACGATAAGATGCATGGACTCGGGGAGGTTGCCGGCGACGCGGGTGACGACGTTGCCTTTGAGGAGGTGAACGAGGGTCGCGCGGCGGCTGCCGCCCAGGACGACGCTGTCCACGCCGAAGGTCGCGGCGATATCAATGATGGTGTCGGCGGGCGAATCGCTGACGCTGTAGAGCTTGTTGACTTCGAGGCCGCGCGCTTCGGATTCCAGGTGGGTGAAGAGCACTTTGGCCGCCAGGTCGTCCTGCCAGTTGGTGGAGATGTCAATGTTGACGGCGACTTCGCGGATATACAGAACGAGCAACCGGGCCCCGCGCAAGCGGGCTTCTTCCAGGGCGAACTGCAGCGCGGGGGTCCAACCGCGCGCGGCAACCAGGATGAGCTGGCCCAGGAACACCGGGGAGGAGCCGGTCGCGGCGGGGACGGGCGCCACGGTCGCCGCCTGGGCGGTGGCCGGCGCGCCATGCCGGCGGCGCCGGGTGGCTTCGCGCAGCGTCAGGCCAAAGCCCAAAATGATGGTGACGAACAAAAGCGCGTAAAGCTTGCTTAAGGCGATGGTAATCCACACGGCCGCCAGGATGAGGAACGTGCCCCTCATGGTAATGCGTTCAAGACGCTTGAGGACGATGCGCTTGGCAAAGGCGCAGGAGCCGAGGTTGATGGCGATGGCCCCGACGACGCCAATGGCATAGAGGGCGGCCAGGCCTTCCACCCGGTCATCAATGTTCAGCACGACGACGGGCAGCACCGTCGCCGTGATGAGGCCGACCCAGGGGACGCCGAAGCGGTTGAGCAGGAGAAACGTATCGGGCAATTCGCCGTCGCGGGCCATCACGTAGAGCAGGGCGACCATGCCGGTAATGGCGGTATTGACCGCGGAAATGAGCAGGAGGCCGAAGACCCAGCCGACCGCTGTGGCGGCATGCGGGCCAATGAAGTACCCGGCCATGTAGCGCAGCATGTCGTTGGGGTGATGTGTGGCGGCGGCGGGCAGGCTCATCGCCAGCACGCTGAGCAGCGCGGTGCCAATGACCACGTCCGCCATCACCACCAATATCGCGCGCCGGGCGGCAATGCGGACGGAGGGCTTCTCGATCGTCGAGTCCGGGTCGAGCGTGAGCACTCCCGTGCTGCTGGCGGCGACTTCCACGCCGGAGAGGGCCAGGATCATGTCCACGAACGAGACCCAGTTGCCTTTGAGGCTGCCGGTGGGGGCCACCGGATGTATCTGGGCCAGGTGGGGCATCCCGCCGGCAATCAATACTATCACCACCACGATCGTGGGGACGGCCAGCCAAACGGCGATGCCGCCGGTGTGTTTAGGCCCAAGGAAGTTAACCGCGCCGATGGCGAAGATGGCACTGATGGCCAGCTTCTTGGCGACCGCCGCCTCCTCAAAGCCGAGGTAGTGGAAGGCATCAAGGCAGCTAAGGGAGGCGGTAACGATAAAATCCGCCAGCAGGAGGAGACCGCCGATGGTAGCCAGGCGGCGCGAATGGAGGCCGGCGGCAGTATAAACGCCCCCGCCGTTGGGGAAATGTTTACAGACCCAAATGTAATTAATGCCGACCAGGCCGGTCAACGCGCAGACCGCGAGGAGGTGCGGGAGGGCGGCGAAGCCCACCGCCGCGAGGGCCAGGCCGATGACATAGGCCTTGCTGGTGCCCCAGTCGCCGTAAAGGAGCCCGGCGGCTCGCACCCAGCCCACGTTGCGTGGCCGTCCGATGGTACTGATTTCCATTATGCCGGTTTAGAACCTTCCCGGGGCTGTATTCATCGCCTGCCTGCATATCAGTGCCTGCAGCGAGTGGCAAGCCTGGTTTGAACCCGGCTCGGCCACGGATTTCAAGCCCACCCAAATTGGTGATGCCCCCAATATGCGTTCCGGGGCCGGGGCAGTCCAATTAAACTTCCTTTACTTCCACGGCTGCGCCCGCTTAAATACGCCCGTCCAGAAGAAAGGCGGAGTGTCAACCTCGCCTCGTAGTGGACATGACAACACGTGAGCGCAAAGAAACAGATAATCAAAGTGTTGGTCGCCGACGATCATCCGGTAGTCCGGAAAGGTTTGCAGACCTGTCTTTCCCGGCAGGCACGACTGAGAATCGTGGGCGAAGCGGCAGACGGAGATGAAGCGCTGCGCAAGACGCGCGAGCTTTTGCCGGACATCGTGCTAATGGACATCAGTATGCCGGGCCTCAACGGCTTGGCGGTGACGGAAATCCTGCGCAAGGAAGCGCCCCAGGTCAAAGTCCTGGTGCTCTCGGTGCACAGCAACAAGAACTATATCTTTCGTGTAATCCAAGCCGGCGCGCATGGGTATGTGTCCAAGGAAGCGCCCCCGGACGAATTGCTCAAGGCCATCGAATCAATATGCGCCGGTGAACCCTACTTCAGCGAAGAGATAGCGCGCGCGGCGCTCACCGAATTCGTCAGCGGCGGCGGCAAGAAGGAACCCTTTTCCCAGCTCACCAGCCGCGAGCGGGAAGTTCTGGTGTCTATCGCGGAAGGCAAGAGCAACAAGGAGATCGCCGACAAGCTCGGCATTGGCGTCCGCACGATCGAGACACACCGGGAGCGGATTATGCGCCGGCTCAATATTCATTCGGTGGCCGGGCTGACCAAATACGCTATTGCCAACGGGCTGATCTCGCTCGAAGGCGACCCGGGCACGCCCGGCAAACTCGGCGTCCAGGGGCGCTAGCCGGGCATTGGGGCTGCTTTCCAACGAAGCCGGGGGCAATTAGGCAGTGACGCCATTCCCCCACCCTTCCCCGCGGCGTCCGCCCCTTCCGCTTGCCCTGCCCCCGGCGCCTTGGCACACTGACCCCAGATGCGTGAGCGGTTTCGTGCTTGGACGGAGAGACTGGAAACCTTTCTCCTGGAAGTCATTGTCGAAGAGCGGCGCGGGACTCGCGAGGCGCTCGTCCGGGGGCTGCTGTACGCTTGCTCGAAGGGCTTCCAGGCCGCGATCAAGACCCGCCGTTTCCTTTACAATGTCCGCATTTTGCGCGACTCGACCCTTGGCGTGCAGGTCATCGCCGTGGGGAACCTGACCGTGGGCGGCACGGGGAAAACGCCAGTGGTCGAGAAGTTCGCCCGCGAGCTGCGCGACCAGGGGCGCAACGTCGCCATCCTGTCCCGTGGCTACCGCTCCAAGCCGCCTCCGTTCCACCAATGGCTGATGAACAAGGTGCTGCTCCGCAATGACACCACGCCGCCGCGCGTTGTGTCCGACGGCAAATCGCTGCTGCTCGATTCGGAAATGGCGGGCGATGAGCCTTACATGCTCGCCTCCAATCTCAAGGATGTGGTGGTGCTGGTGGACAAGGACCGCGTCAAGAGCGGCCGCTATGCGATCGCGAAGTTCGGCTGCGACACGCTGCTGCTCGACGACGGGTTCCAGTATTGGAAGCTGCGCGGCCGGCGGCATGACATAGTCCTGGTGGACCGCCAGCAGCCCTTTGGCACCGGGCGGCTGCTGCCGCGCGGCACCTTGCGCGAGCCGCCTTCCCACCTGGCGCGCGCCAGCACGATCTTCATTACCAAGAGCGACGGAGATACCGCGGAGCTGCGGGCGCGCATCGCGCAATTGAACCCGACGGCCGGGGTGATTGAATGCGTGCATCACCCGCTTTACCTGGAGGACGTGTTCACCGGCCAGCGCGTTGACCTGGAGTGGCTGAAAGGGCGCAGGGTCGCGTCCCTCAGCGGCATTGCCCAGCCCGAGAGCTTCGAGGAAAGCCTGGTGCGCCTCGGCGGCGAACTGGTCTATTCCAAGCGTTTTGCCGATCACCATCGCTTCACCCAGCAGGAGGTGCTCAACGCCATCAACCGCAGCAAAAAGCGCCAGGCCGAGACGATTATCACCACCCAAAAGGACGCGGTGCGCTTCCCGAAGATTGACCGGCGCGACCTGCCGTTTTATTTCATGCGCGTCGAGATCAAGATCTTGCGGGGCGCGGATGACTTTCAGGATTGTGTGCGGCGGATTTGCTTCCGATAAGAATGGAAACCCTCCTCTACCTTTTTGTGCGGACGCTGGTCGCGTTGCTGCAGGCGCTGCCGCTGACGTGGGCGGCGTGGCTGGGGCGAAAGGGCGGCGGGCTGGCTTACTGGGTGGACGGGCGGCACCGGCGGGTGGCCTTGCGCAACTTGACGATGTGCTTTGGCCGCGAACAATCGCCGGACCAGCTCCGCGCGCTGGCCCATGAGAACTTCCGGCGGATCGGCGAGAACTACGTCTGCGCCATCAAAACCGCCAGCATGAGCTACGACGAGTTGCGGGAACGGGTGGAGTTCGTTGGCAACCCCCGGATCGTTTCGGCCACGGCGGAGCAGCAGCCGCAAGGTGTGGTCGCGGCCATCGGGCACTTCGGGAACTTCGAGCTCTATGCCCGCTTTGGTCAGTTCGCGCCGGCTTACAAATGCGCCACGACCTACCGCGGTTTGCGCCAGCCTTCCCTTAATCACCTGCTGCAGTCGCTGCGCGAGCGCTCCGGCTGTGTCTTTTTCGAGCGCCGCTTCGATGCCCAGGCGCTGAAGGCCTTTATGAACCAGCCGGGGGTGATGCTGGGGCTTCTGTCCGACCAGTCGGGTGGCGCGCTGCGGGGGCCTTTCCTCGGGCACGAATGCTCGACGACCGCGGCGCCGGCCATTTTCGCACTGCGCTACCACTGCGCCTTGATCACCGGCATTTGCTTCCGAGTCGGCCTTGCCCGCTGGCGCATCGAGGCGGGGGCCGAGATTCCCACCCGTGAGAACGGCCAGGCTCGGTCCACGGCGGCAATCATGGGAGATGTGAACCGGGCTTTCGAAGAGGCCGTTCACCGTGACCCAGCCAATTGGTTCTGGGTGCATCGGCGATGGAAGCCGGCGAATGGCAGGGCGGGCGTCTCGCCGGCGTTGGATAGCCCGGGGACGGGAGGCCCGGAGGACAGGCGGGATGCCTGCCCCACTGTCTGAAGATGACTACGCCTCGTGCCGCGGTTGGTCCCTCTCCCCGCCGGATTCTCGTGCGCGGGGTGAACTGGCTGGGCGACGCGGTGATGACCACCCCCGCGCTGCAACGTCTCCGCGAAGCGCTGCCCGAGTCGCACCTCACGCTGCTGACGCAGAAGAAGCTGGCGGATCTCTGGCAGGAGCACCCGAGCCTTGATGCGATTCTAACCTTCTCGGCAGGCGAGGGCGCCTGGGCAGTCGCCCGCCGGTTGCGCGCGGAGGCCTTTGAAACCACGCTGGTCCTGCCCAATTCCCCCCGGTCTGCCCTGGAGGCTTGGCTGGCGGGAATCCCGGAGCGCATCGGCTGCGGTCGGGGGTGGCGGAATTGGCTGTTCACGCAAACGGTGGGCCACCGCCCAGGCCACACGCGGATGCCGAAACGCTCTGTGCGCGAAGTGAATCGCCTGGCCCGCCTCCCGGCGGGCGGTGCGCCCGGCGCCGAACGCAATCCGCTGTCTTGGACTGCCCATCAGACCTACGACTACCTCCACCTCGCCGCCGCACTGGGCGCCGATCCCGCACCCCTCGCACCAAAGCTCGAAGTCACCGCCGCGGAAATGCAGCGGGCGCGGGAGGAAATGTTATCGGGCTGGCACCAGAAGCCGGAGCAGCCCGCTTCGGGCAACTCCCTCGTCTTGCTGGGGCTGATTCCCGGCGCGGAATACGGGCCTGCCAAACGCTGGCCCGCCGAGCGCTTTGCCGCCGTCGCGCGCGAAGTGTCGCGGAAGGCGGGCAACTGCCTCTGGCTGGCGCTCGGGGCCGCGGGCGATTGGAATCTCTGCAACGAGGTGGCTCAACTCGCGGGCGGCAGCGTGCTGAACCTGGCGGGCAAGACTTCACTGCGGCAGCTTATGGCGCTGCTCAAGCTTTGCCGTGTCGTGCTCACCAACGACACCGGGCCCATGCACGTGGCGGCCGCGTTGGGCACGCCGGTCGTTGTCCCTTTTGGCAGCACGTCACCGGAGTTGACCGGGCCGGGTTTGCCGGGGGATGCGCGCCATCGGCTGCTAAAGGCGGAGGCGCCCTGCTCGCCGTGCTTCCGCCGCGTGTGCCCCATTGATTTCCGCTGCATGACGGGCATCGGCACGGAGCGGGTGGGGGAGGCGGTGTGGCAGCTCGTGTCGGACCCAAGCTGAAATCCGAAGGCCGAAGTCCGAAGTCCGAGCTGCCCCCCACGCCTTCGGACTTCGGCCTTCGACCTTCTTTCGACCTTCGGTTTTCGGCCTTTGGATTTCCCCAAATTCGCCCCCCTTGCCTTCCCTGCCAGAATGCCGGATAATCCCTTCGTGCCTTTGACCGCCGCCCAACTCACTGACCGCCTGGTTGCTTCTTACGCCCAGACGGGCGGCATCAACCATTTGGACGGGAAGAACCTGCCCTCGAAGCGCGCGGTGGCGCTGATCACGGTGGACCTGCTCCGGCTCCTCTTTCCCGGCTTCTTCGACGAGAAGCTGGTCTATTCGTCGAAGCTCAAGCTGGAGACAGCCGCGCTGGTCGAGACGGTGCTCCGTAACCTGGAGGACGAGGTCGGCAAGAGCCTCGAATACAACCCGCCGCCCGAACTGCCGAAGCAGGGCTTGCGCCCGATTGCGCGCACCTTAACCATCGAGTTTTTGGCCAGCCTGCCCCGTATCCGGGATTTGCTTCAGACCGACATCGAGGCGGCCTACAACGGCGACCCAGCCGCCCTCAGCCGCGAGGAGGTCATTGTTGCCTATCCTTTCGTCGAGGCCATCGCCGTGCAACGCCTGGCGCATGAGCTGTATCTCAAGAACATCCCCCTCGTGCCCCGCATCATGACCGAATGGGCGCACTCGCGCACGGGGATGGATCTGCATCCGGGCGCGCAAATCGGCTCGCATTTCTTCGTGGACCACGGCACCGGCACCGTCATCGGGGAGACTTCGATCATCGGTTGCCACGTCAAGATGTATCAGGGCGTGGGCCTGGTGGCGAAGTCGCTGGCGGCGGGCCAGCAATTGCGCGGGCAAAAGCGCCACCCCACGCTGGAAGACAACGTGACCATTTACGCCGGCGCCACAATTATGGGCGGCGATACGGTCGTGGGCGAAGGCAGCACCATCGGGGCAAACGTCTTCCTCACCGCCAGCGTCCCCCCGCGCTCGCTCGTGGTGCAGGAGGAAGCCAATGTCAAGGTGGTCAGGAAGAAGGAGCGGCCCCGGCCGATGGAGGATTTCCACATCTGAGCAGGGCCAGAACTGGTTACACGAGTTAGACGAGTTACATGAGTTCCATAAGGCCACGATTTTGCGCTAAAGGGCAAGATCGGTCCCTTCTCCCCAGCAAGGTACACCCGCCGAACTCAACAGTAACAGGCCGTGGCGAGCTTGAGGCCACGCTCTAACTTCACGCAATGAGGTCACCCAACTGCGCGAAGCGTTGGGAATGCGCCGAGCTTGCCGCCGCTTTGGAACAGTGCCCGGCATCTGAAAGCGGAAGCAAGCTCGGCGCACTCCAGACGCTTCACGCGGCAGGGCACTCGATGTCAGTAAGTGGCTCCCACGCGGAAGAACTTGATTGGGCCGCCGTCCACCGGAAACAGCAGTTGCAACGGGCCGTTGGTTCCCGGCAGGGGGACATCATACGGCACCCAGTCCACCAGGTTGGTCGAGTAGAGCGGTTGATAGCTCACCCCGGAGATGCCATACCAGTTCAACCGGAAGTTGTTGCTCTGAACCTGGCTCACCAGGGTGGGCAGCACGCTGTTCACCGCCAGGTAATTCTCGTTCACGATGGAAGCGGTCAAGCTGGCGTAGGTGCGGTAGCTTGGGACCAGGATGAAGCCAGCCTTTGAAGGCACAACACTGATTATCCCAGCGGGAGGCAAACTCAATACGTAGTTGCCGTTGATGTCGGTCGTGGCGGAAGACAGCCCACCATTGGGTTGGAGCCGGACACCGGGGACCGGCAGGCCATTGGTGTCGGTGACAGTTCCTTGAACCACCACCCAGGCGATAGCGAAGGTGCTGGTGCAGACTTGTGACATGGCCTGGCCCGAAAGGTCCTGGATCTGGGGTCCGACGGTGAGAGTGTAGGTGCCCTGAGCCGTCTGCTGCGGGAAGCTGATCCGGAATCGGCTTGGACCAAGCGTCGAGACGCCCAAGCCGCCGATCGCCTGACCCCCGGGCCCCATCAGGCCGAAATGCGAGGCCGAGATAGAATACGGGCTCACCGCGGTGTTGAACACGATCTCGGCGCTGCTAACTGCCGCCGTGAGCGTCCCGGAGGGTGTGACGGAGAGCACCTGTGGCGGCACAGGGCCAGTGGCATAATAGATCGAGCCGTCCTGGCCGGGCGAGGCACCGAGGGCTCCTGTGGCGGAGACCAGGCCGCCAAATCCGTTGATAGGGGTGTGTATGGCAATAGGCCGCCGGCGCCGCCGCCGCCACCATACAACTCGCCCGCGCCGCCGTCGGCTGCGATGGCGCCCATGCCGCTCAGCGCTCCAACCGTCAGCCAAACGCTGCCGCCCGAGCCGCCTCCCGCGTCATCCTGTAAACCGGCATTGCCGTTGGCTCTGATGACGCCGTTCAACGCCAGCACACCGCCGACCGTGATGCGAATCGCTCCACCGCCTTCCGAGCCGCTGGAGGTTTGTCCCCACCCGCGGCCACCGCCGCTGCCGCGATCAACGGGGTGCTCAGCGGAGCCGTAAATGGGACCGCCGGGCAACAGCGAAGAAGCGCCGCCGTTGCCGCCGTAGCCGGCGCCGCTGCCGACTGAGTTTGTGGAGAGTCCCGCGCCGGGACCCACGCCAGCGATGAAGCCCTGGCCATCAACGGTAATAGTCCCGCTGGCGTCAATCGTCGCATTGCGCAGCACCGCCAGGTCGAGGTTGGTCTGGGTCTTTAGACAGGTAAGAGAGCCACCCGTAGCCAGGACGAGGTTGCTCAAGATCAGATAAGAGCTCGACGGATAGGCTGCCGCCCCACCCTTGATGACCAGGTCGAAAGGCGACATGTAGGCGACCGCCGTATTGGTTCCTGAGTGGGCACCGTTATCCAGGACTAACTGACCCGACGCCTGGTCATAAGCGGTATAGATGGTCCCAGCGCCGCCGCCCAGTTGGTTGCCTGCGCCTCCATTGGCCGAGATTACTCCATTCCCAGCCAGCGTTCCTGCTACCAGCCAGATGCTGCCACCCGAACCACCTCCGCTGCCGGCGCCAATGCCAGCGCCGCCGGTGGCGGAAACCCGGCCATTGACCAACAACATGCCGGTCACACCCATGCGGATGGCGCCCCCGCCCGCGCCGCCGGGGACGAAAGGGGGATAACCGCTACCACCGCTGCCGGCATCGAATAGTTCTATCGCACTGCCGTAAGTGCCGCCCCCCGCGCGGGATTCCTCCCGCCGCTCGCCGCTCCGTAACCGGCATAGCCGCCGCCACCGCCCAAGTAACCCAAGGAGGGGTCAGAGACGTACCTGCCCGAGCCCCACCCGGCCCCGCCAGGCCAGCCCAGGCCGTCCGCGATAATGCCACCGCCTGCCAGCACCGTCGCATTGCTCGATACGGTCAACGACAAGGTGGTAAGCCGCGGCTGGTTCGGAGCCAGGGTTAACCATCCGTTGGAAGCGACCAGCAGGTTTCCGTAGGTCTGTGTCGTCGTCGGCGCTACCACGGCCCCGCCTGTGATGGTCAGATCAATCCTTCCTCCTGAACTCCAGCTTGTGTTCGTGCCTGACTGTCCGCCATTATCGGCCAGCACGATACCCCAAGGCTGGTTGTTGGCCTTCGTGTAAATAGTCCCCGCCCCACCGCACGCGTAACCGCCACCCCCATAGGCACACATCCTGCCGGAAAAGGCGTTGGCTGTGTATTGGACAGCGATGCGACCGCCGCCGCCGCCGCCGCCGAGGCCACTGCCCATGCCGCCGTCAGCCGTGATGGTTCCGGACCCGGCCAACGTCCCTACCACGAGGTTGATGCCGCCGCCCGAACCGCCGCCGGCGTTGGGGCTGATGCCGTTGCCGCCCCCCGCCGAAATGCGGCCATTCACCGTCAGTATCCCGGTAACGTTGAGAGAGATGGCTCCCCCGCCAGCGCCGCCCAGGAAATAAGTGCCGGAGCTGCCTCCCGCACTGCCGGCGGATGGCTGGGTGAACGTTCCGTAAGAGTTGCCGCCGCGCGCAGGCTCCTTCCCGCCACCACCCACGGCTCCGTAGCCTCCATATCCGCCGCCGCCGCCGGTGTAGCCGGAGGATGTCGGGGTGACCCCTCCCCCACCGGGTCCCACGCCGCCGTTGGTGACTGAGTAACCCATGCCATCCGCCAGAATGCCGCCGCCCGGCTGGATCGTGGCGTTGCTGGTGACTGTAATGGCATAAGCGGTCGTCGGCGGCGGGGCGAGGACGATCCAACCGTTGGGGCCGACCAGGAGAGTGCCGAGGGTCTGCGGCCCTAGC
>CAVXLO010000043.1:0-163129 GCA_963762555.1 uncultured Verrucomicrobiae bacterium | reverse complement strand
GTTTAGTCTTGGCCGGCGGTTGCGCCAGGGGTAGAAAAAGGCATAAGGGCTCGGAGAAGCCGGGCGAAAGATCCAAATGAAAGGCCAACGCGTGCACTCGTGTTGTTGTCGCTCCCTCGGTCGCCTGTGCGTTGTAGCTTCATCCGGACGCCCCACACCGCGGAATACCTCACCAGGAGCACGGTTTGCTGTCCTGGTCATAAGGAGAGCCGGTCCCGATAACGAAGAGCCCGCCGTCCTCCTTGCGAGAGGCCCAAACCCCAGTGAAAGGAAACCAAACATGAAAACCAAACTCAACTCACTCACCCTTGCCGCCGCGTGCCTGGCCCTGCAGAGCGCAATGCCCGTCAGCCTGCGGGCGGATTCCATCCCTGTCACGACCACCGCCGACAGCGGTCCCGGTTCGCTGCGCGCCGCGCTGGCGGGGGCCGCTAACGGCGATACGATTGACGCGTCAGGCGTCGCGGGCACGATCACGTTAACCAGCGGTGAACTGGTCATATCCAAGAGCGTGACCCTGCTCGGCCCCGGCTCCAAGTCGTTGGTCGTGAGCGGCGACAATGCCTCCCGCGTGTTCAACGTGACGGGCGCCGAGGTGACAATTCACGGACTGACGATTGCCAACGGTCAAAGCACGCAGAACGGCGCAGGAGTCAATGCTGCCGGCAGTACCGGCAGCGTCATCACCATCAAGGATTGCGTTGTCACCAACAACCATACTCCGCTGGACGGCGGCGGCGTCTGCAACCACCCCGGCGTCACGATGACGATCAGTAATTGCACTGTCGCCGGCAATAGCGCGACCGGATCGGGGGGTGGCATCTTAAACGACAATTCAACAGTGACGGTCGTCGCCAGCACCTTGAGCGGCAATTCGGCCAATCTCGGTGGCGCCCTCTTCAACAACGGTGCCTCGCCCAGCGGCACGCTAACGATTATCGCCAGCACCTTGAACAACAACTCCGCCAATTACGGTTCCGCCATTTACACCGGCAGTGGCGGCTCGGGCAGCGCGGCGGTGACGATCGCGAACAGCACCCTCAGCGACAATTCGGGGCACGAAAGCATCAACAACGACAGTTATTGGGGAGGCACCGCGTCGCTGAGAATCAACGCCAGCACTTTCAGCCGCCATTCGGGCACAGGAATATTCAACGATGGCGGAACAATGGAAGTCGGCGATACCATCTTCAACGCCCCCGCTTCCGCTTCGGAAGCAAACCTGGCCAACAGAGGTGGCACGATTACCTCCTACGGCTACAACCTCAGCAGCGACGACGGGGGCGGCTTCCTGAACCATGCAACCGACCAGGTTAAGGCCGATCCCAAACTCGGCCCGTTGCAGAACAACGGCGGTCCGAGCCCCACCCATGCGCTCCTGGCCGGCAGCCCGGCGCTGGACAAGGGCAAACGTAATGCCATCACGGCCCTGGCCCTGGACACCGACCAGCGCGGCCTGGTGCGGCCGGTGGATTTCGCGGAGGTTCCCAACGCCACGGGTGGCGACGGCAGTGACATTGGGGCCTTCGAGTCCCAAAGCGGCTCCGACACCGATGCCGACGGCCTGCCCGATGCCTGGGAACTGGCCTGCTTTGGCGGTCTCGGCCAGTGCGGCACGGACGACTGCGACGGGGACGGCCACAACAACTGGCAGGAATGGCAGGCGGACACCAGCCCCACCGATGCGAATGACTTCCTGCACATCACCAGCGTCACCCGCAGCGGCACATACAACACGTTATGGTGGACCAGCAAATCCACGCGCCTCTATCAGGTCGAACGCCGCACCGCGCTCGATGCTTCTTCCCTCTGGGAAACCATCGTCACCAACGCTGCGCCCGGGTGGAATGATGTCGGGTTCGACAATACCGGGCCGCGGTGTTTTTATCGCATCCGCGTGGTGCAACCCTGATCGCCCCAGCGCGCCGAGGTGTTCCGTTCTCCCCGTCTGTTACGCGGGTTACATGGTTACAAAAGGTGCATGAGTTACACCAGCGCAGCCTCCGGTCGCCCCATGTAACCATACCCACTTGTCCCGCTGCTCCTCAATGTGGTGGAGGATCTCAGCTCGAAGTGGCTTTGAGCCCGCGCACCCACCCCGGGGCACGGGCTTGTCTGATACCGTTTCCTTTTCTCCAGGCCGCCCTCAGGCCCCCTGCAGGCGTATTACTGGCCAACTGGTAGCCAACCGGTGGCCAACCGGTCCGATGTGGATCGCATCCACATCGGACCGGTTGGCCACCGGTTGGCTACCAGTTGGCCACCAGTTGGCCGGGCCCGGGCTTGTACCGGGCCTGAGGCAGGTTTTCGGGGCGCTTTGGCGCTGCACTCCGTTCGCCGGCGCCAGCGGCGGCGGGCCATTTTGCCAGCGGCCCTGCCCGGCGCGGCTGGCGGGGGGCTGTAACTTTTGGCGGTGCCTCGGTCCGGGTCCGGGTCCGAGGCGGATTGCGTAACTGCCCCTGGTTGAGCCAGTTGCGGCGAGCGTTGCTCCACAAGTCTCTGTGGTTGAACCACTTTCGCAATCGCGGCGCATTCTATGTGGACCCAATACTGCTGGCCGGCCAGCAGTCCCGATTGGCCCGGGCGCGGGCAGTTGCGCAGCTTTGCTCCGGCAGCGATGCAAGCATTCTGCTTTTGTTTAGACCGGCGTGGCGGACAGGAATGTCCGCGCTCCGCAGGCCACTTCATGAGTTGGTCTTCCGGGCCGCGTGAGGGGGCAGTGAAATGCCGAGCGGTTGAACTTGTCTCACTTTCCAGTTTGTGCGACGCTGGCATGAACCAAAACGAAAGGATTAACCATAGTGAAGAACCAACCTTTTCTGGATACGGTGCGAGTCTGGCTGCAGACCCACGCCCTGAGTATATCGGTAACCGTGGTGCTCACTCTTGTGGCCCTCAAGGTGGCCGCAGTGCTCAACCGGAAGATGTTTGCCCGGATGTTCAAGGGCAAGGATGACGAGGATTCGAAGAAGCTGGAGCACACGCTCACCAGGGCGGTGCATTGGACAGTCTACGATTGTCATCCTGGCCGTGGGCTTGAGCGTCCTGCTGGGTGACGTTGGCGTGAACATGGAGCGTGGTGTTCAGGCGAGGCCAGGAGTGGCTGATAGGTAACGGGCTGGTCATCGTGATCATCATCGCGATCACCTTCGTCACCCTGAAAGCGGCCACGCTGTTGGCCTCCAGGTTGGTGGCCTTTCTGAGCCGCGATAAGGAGGACCACGAGTCCAGGAAGCGCGCCGACACGCTTAGTTCGGTCATCCGCTGGGTGCTGCGCACGGCAATCCTGCTGGTAGCGACCGTCATGCTGCTGGGCCAGGTCGGCGTGCAGATCGGTCCCATCATTGCCGCCGCCGGCGTGGTCGGGTTGGCGGTCGGCTTCGGCGCGCAGAACCTGGTGCAGGATGTCATCAGCGGCTTCTTCCTGCTGCTGGAAGACCAGGTGCGCGTGGGCGACGTCGTCGTGTTGGGCGACAAAGGCGGCCTGGTGGAGAAGATCACGCTGCGCATGACCATCCTGCGCGACTTCAACGGCAGCGTCCATTATGTCCGCAACGGCAAGATTGATGTCGTCACCAACATGACCAAGGAATACTCCCACTACGTCTTCGACATCGGCGTCGCCTACCGCGAGAATACCGATGAGGTCAGCGCCGTGATCGCGGACGTCGGCAAGGAACTGCAGAATGATCCCGACTTCAAGGACGACATCCTGGCGCCGCTGGAAATTGTCGGGGTGGACAAGTTCGCCGATTCGGCGGTGGTGATCAAAGCGCGCTTCAAGACCAAGCCGATCAAGCAGTGGCGCGTGGGCCGCGAGTTCAACCGCCGGATGAAGAAGAAATTCGACGAGCTGAACATCGAGATCCCGTTCCCGCACGTCACGCTTTATCCGGGCAAAGACAAGAAGGGCGACTCCCCGACGCTCAAGGTTGAAATGCAGGGCGGCGGGAGGTGAGCAGTGTTCTCTCCATAAAAGACCTGCGCAAAGCCTACGGCGAGACCGTCGCCGTGGACGGCATCTCGTTCGAGGTTGGCCGGAATGAAATCATGGGGCTGCTCGGCCCTAATGGCGCGGGGAAGACCACGACCATCAACATGGTGCTCGGTGTTCTGCGCCCGGATTCAGGCTCGATCCAGATCGAAGGAACGGACCTGGCGACGCATCGCTCGCAGGCGCTGGAGCGCACCAACTTCTCCGCCGTCTATGCCCCGCTGCCCGGGAATCTGACGGTGGAGCAGAATCTGCGCGTCTTCGGCCTGCTTTACGGGATCAGCCACTTGTCTGATCGCATGAACCAGTTGATTCACGAGTTTGACCTCGAGAAGCTCCGCCACTTGAAGTGCGGCGTGCTGTCCTCGGGCGAGCAGACTCGAGTGGCGCTGGCCAAGGCCATGCTCAACGAGCCGCACCTGCTGCTGCTCGACGAGCCGACCGCCTCGCTGGACCCGTCCGCCGCGCGTGAGCTCCGCGCCCGCATCGTTGACTTCGCGGCCCGCAGCGCCGTCGGCGTGCTGTGGACCTCGCACAACATGTATGAAGTCCAGGAGGTCTGCGACCGTGTGTTGTTCCTCTCGCACGGGAAGATCCTGCTGGGGGGCAACCCGAAGACCCTGCCGGCGGACCACGGCAAGGAAACGCTGGAGGAGCTTTTCATCACCGTGGCGCGCGAGCCGCTCACACTGGGACGCGTCTAAGAGCCTGTATGGAGAATGTAGCAGCCGACGTAAGGAGGCTCTGATCAATCACAGAAATACCAGTTTCCGAAGAGATTTGAGCCTCCTTACGTCGGCTGCTACAATTCCTAACACGCTCTAAAGCACTATGCATTTCCGCCCCACCGCCGCCATCGTGCTCCGCTATTTGTACCTGCTTCGCAGCAACCCCGCCCGGTGGTTGCCGCTGTTTGCCTGGGTCGCCATTGACATCATCTTGTGGGGTTATATCAGCCGCTACTTAAATGGCATCACGGGTTCCAAGTTGAACTTCGTGCCCTCGCTGCTGGGTGCGGTCCTGCTCTTCGACTTCTTCACCCGCGTGATGCACGGGCTGACGGGTGTGTTTCTGGAAGACGTGTGGTCGCGGAACTTCCTGAACCTGTTCGCGTCGCCGCTTTCCCTTTCGCAGTACCTGCTCGGCCTGGTCATCACCAGCACGGCGACGAGCCTGGTCGCCCTGGTCGTGATGCTGGTGCTGGCAACGATGGTCTTCGGCCTGTCGTTCGTCTCCTTGGGTTTAACCCTCATCCCATTTCTTCTGATCCTGTTTCTGTTCGGCATTGCCCTGGGGATCTTCGGCTGCGCGGTGGTGCTGCGGTTTGGCCCGGCCTCCGAATGGTTCGTGTGGCCCATCCCCGCGCTCGTCTCGCCGTTCGCCGGCGTTTTCTACCCGCTCTCGACGCTGCCGCTGTGGATGCGGGGTATTGCGAAGCTGCTGCCGCCGTCCTACGTCTTTGAGCAACTGCGCGCGATTGTCGCCGGTGGCCGCCCATCGGGAACGGCGCTGCTTTGGGGCTTGGGCCTGGTCATCCTCGATGTGTTGCTGGCCTGCTGGGTTTTCAAGCGCGTCTATGGCCGGGCCGTGCGCACGGGATTGCTTGCCCGGTACAGCGCGGAAACAGTAAGCTGATCCTATATGACAACGCTTACTCGGCGCACCTTCCTCAAAGCCTGCGGCTGGGGTGGTCTCGCGCTCTCGGCCCCCGCCTGGGCCGCCTCCCAGACCGAATCACTATTCGACGGCAAGTCGCTCAAGGGTTGGCACAAGCCGGCGAAGCGAATCAGTCACGGCACCGGCGGCCAATGGACCGTCGAGGACGGCCTGCTGGTGGGCCAACAAGACCCGCCCGGCTCCGGCAACGGGGGCATATTCCTTACCGACGAGAAGTTTGGCGACTTCGAGTTGCAGATAGACATGCGCCCCGATTGGGGTCCTGACAGCGGCGTCTTCTTTCGCTGCACCGAGCAGGGCTACGGCTTCCAGATGTTCGTGGACTATCACACCGGCGGCAACGTTGGGCACCTGCGCGGCGAGATGCCGGGCGCCTTTGCCATTAAGCCCTTCCAGATTTTCGCCAAGCTCGGCCCCGACGGCGAGCCAATCGGCTTCACCACCAAAACCGACCCGCGCGCCGAGAAGTGGCCGCCGGGGGTCTATGAATACTCCTGCACTCCCGAGCAATGGATCAAGGCCTGGGACGTGAAGGGCTGGAACACCGCCCGCATCCGCTGTACCGGCAAGTACCCGCAGATCACGACCTGGATCAACGACCTGAAAGTCTGCCACTGGAACGGCGAGACTTGTCCCCTGCCCCAATACGACAAGGAGCGGGTATTCAAGATTCTCGGACGGGAAGGGATGATCGGGCTGCAGGTCCACGGTGGCAAGGGCGCCTGGCCCGAGGGCAAGGTGTGCCGCTGGCGGAATATTAACATCCGGCGGCTCTGAAGCCGCCCGGCTTAGACCGAACGCGCGGCCTCCCATTAGCACCGGGGCTTTAGCCCGGTGTCAGGGCTTTCTCACGCATGCTCAACTGCTTCAGCAGTTTGTCCCACGCGTAACTGTTCAGGCAGGAGCGCGGCCTTCAGGCTGCAGAATGCTGAACTACCCTGCGGCGCCGGCAGATTCCAACGCTCGGTTGAAACCTCCTGACTTCTGCAGCCTGAAGGCTGCGCTCCTGCCTGAACAGTTACTCCCACGCCCCAGGCAAACCGTTGAAACGGCTCGCGGCGGCGTGAGGCGTCTGGCCACCGGGCTAAAGCCCCGGTGCTAATGAGAGTCGCCGGCTCCAGGGTGTGGTATATTCTCCCCAAGAGACGGAGAAGAATATGCAACCGAGAATAGATCATAGGAAAATTGAGCCGGGTGCCATGAACGCGATGCTCGGGCTGGAGAAGTATCTTCATACCTGCGGACTTCCGGAGAAGCTTCTGCACCTGGTGAAAATGCGGGTGTCGCAGATCAATGGATGCGCTTACTGCCTTGATATGCATTCAAAGGATCTGCGTGCCGCTGGAGATACGGAACAACGGCTCTACGTCCTGGACGCCTGGCGTGAAGCGCCGTTTTACACCGAGCGCGAGCGGGCGGCTTTGGCGTGGGCCGAAGCGGTAACGCTGGTCACCGAGGAACACGTGCCGGACGAGGTGTACGAGCAAGCCCGGAGCCAGTTCAGCGAGGAGGAGCTGGTCAACCTGACGCTGGCAGTGGTCACCATTAATGGCTGGAACCGGCTGAGCATTGCGTTTCGGAGTGTTCCCGGGGCCTATCAGCCGCAGCAGCATCAAGCCGAGGCGACGAAGCTAGCGGCCTAATTCTCATTCCACGCCCACGCTCGAACATACCAGACGGCCCGGATTCCCCGACCCACTGCCGGCCGTTCTCCCTCTCGCTGAGGGAGAGTAGGTGTTTAGCGGGGAGCGCAGCCGCCCCGGCTGCCGTTCGGCGCGCCCACGCGCCGAACACTGCCGCACCGGGTGCGAACGGCGGAGGCGCCGTTCGCTGCGCCCGAGGCGGGCGCGCTCCCCGCTGAACAAATACGAGGGAGAGGGTAGGGGTGAGGGGGAACGGGGCTCACGACAAGGCAGGTGCCGTCGCGAAGCGGCCTGCGGTGTGCGAAAAGTGACATGCCGGCGGTGTGCGCGGCGAGGCTAATTCGCGCGCGAACCGTGGGGTGCACGAGCTTTGGCCTGGACGATGAGACCTTGAATCTGATCAGTGGCAAGCTCCACGGCGGGTTCGAATCTATTCGACGCCATATAATCCAGCAGGCTGGCGCGCATTTGGCGGGAGACTGGATCGGCAGCTTCCTGGGTGAGGTCAACGCCACAGACCACAATTTTCCCGGGGCCCACTTTGCCTTCGAGCACCAAGGCCAAGGGCCGGGCGGTGAACCAGTCGTCAATGATGCGGACAATCGGCGACAAGCCGCGCGGCAGCAGGTCGAGACGCAGCGCGCCCGCGCGGTGGATCAAGTACCACCATTGCCAGTTGCTATGGAACTCGGTCGGGAACTCGGCGAGCGCGGGATGCTTGGGATCGCACAGGATGCCGAGAGTAGTGGGCGCCTGCCGGTGGGTCCAGGCTGTATTCCAGAAGATGCTGGAGAAGCCGAGTTCGACTGGCGCGCTCTCGAAGTTGCGCACCTGCCCGCCAGGAATCGTGAGGAGGACCTTCCCCCCGGCGCGAAGGCGGGCCCGGGCTTCATCATCAAAACGGGAAGTGACCAGCACGTCCGCCTGAGCAGGGATCGCGGCAGCGGGGGGATAGACCCAAACATCCCAGTCGTTCTCAAAAACAGTGGTCTTGCCCCTGCGGGATGTGGTAGCCAGCGAAGCCTCCCCAAGTCCAACCACCAGCTTATAGGCCGCGGGGGTCGGCACTGAACGCAGATCGAGCTTGAGATCGCCCAAGTGGGTCCCATTGCTCAGAGGGAGCGACTTCACGAGCCAACCGCCATTGGTCAGCGCCTTGCCTTTTGCGTCCCTCAACTCCCATGTCACTATGACGTTTGTCAGGGGAGCCGGGCCGAAATGCGCCACCTCCAGTTCGGCCGGCAGGCTTTCGTCCGAGGTGAACACTCGCTTGGACAGGCGTGCCAGCGGCACGGTCGAGTTGCAGAATCGGCGGTATTCCTTCGCGGTGACGTAGCCCTTGTCATCCCAAAACGGGTCCAGCACGCCGACCAGCGCGGTGCCCTGCCCGGGGAAATCATGCAGGTCGAGCAACTCGAATCCGCCCATGCCTGGCGTGCGCAGCGCCGACTCGATGTCCTCCTTGTAGCAGAGCGTTTGGAGCTTGCCGCTGGCGAGCAGGAACTGGTGGGCCAGCTTTCCCATGCCGCCTTGATCGAGGAAGTCGCGGAAGATCTCGAAGTTCCTCGGCTTGAGATAGCCGGTGTATTTGGGAATCTCAGCGAAGTTGGGATAGACGCACCATTGCCCGATTTCATGGCTGATGACCGGGACGCTGCGCGTTGCTGATGTAGTCGCGGTAGTCGGTGGTCGTCTCCGGCGGTATTGCGTTGATGCGAGATTTGAGTCCACCGCCCCAGGCCTGGATGCGCGGGTCGGGCGTGATGTGGAACTGGTTCTCGGGCAGTTGCGGCCAGCCGGAGCCGCTGGTCCACAGCCGGCGCGGGTCCTCGGCTCTGAAGTGTTCCACATATTTGGTGAGATAAGCGGCGGCCTTCTTGCCGCCCGGCTCGTTGCCATAAGGCATGAAGATAAACGAAGGGTGGTTGCCGTAGGCCTTCAGAATCCTTTCCGTCTCGTCATAAACCCACTGGTCCACAGGCTTGCCGTCACCGAGTGTCGTGGATTGGTTGGCCCAGCAGGTCTCGACCTGGAGATAAAAGCCCAACTCATCGGCGGCGGTGAACGCGGCTTCTGGCGGGCAATAGGAATGAAAGCGGAACAGGTTCAGCCCGTGCGCCTTGGCGACGGACATGATGCGCTTCCATTCGGCGACATCCGTCGGCGGATGGCCGGTCCTGGGAAAAATGCAGCACTCCAGGGTGCCGCGGATGAAGGTCTTGCGGCCGTTGATGGTGAACTGGGTGCCCTGGGCCTCGAAATCGCGCATGCCGAAGGTCACCTGCCGCTGGTCAAAGACAGTGCGGTTATCGGTTTCCTCGACTCTGACCTCGAGGGAATAGAGGTGCGGGTTGAACTCGTCCCACAGGTAAGGGGCGTCGCCGAGCGGTAACTCGGCGTTGACCGTTGCGCCGCCCGGCGGGATCTCGGCCTGGATAACCTGCTGCGGGATCGGTGGCGCTTGCGTGACGTTCAGGAAGACATCCGGGCTTAATCTGACTTCGGCACGAACGCTGGCACCGGTCTGGTTGCCAATCGCGACTCGCACATGCGCGCTCCGCTTGCGGATATCGGGAAACACCTGCACGTCGGCCACCCACAGCGGCGCCGTAGCTCGCAGGCTGATGTCGCCGACGATCCCATTCCAATTCCCCTGCGTATGGTCGCTGATGCAATGGGAGTTCTCGCCGACATCAACGACCCGGCGGTTATCCACGCGAATGCTCACGGTGTGCTTGCCCGGCGCGAGTTGGCCAAAGTCGTATTCATGCGGCGTCGAGAGCGAGTTGTTCGAGCCGATGAACCTGCCGTCCACCCACACGCGCGTCTCCCAATGCGCGCGCTCCAGGAACAGCACGATCCGTTTTGCCCTGCCAGGCGGCTGGGAACCTTGAAGTCGCGCTGATACCACGCCACCCCGGCGTAGTAGTTGGTCCGGCTGCAGCCAGAAGGGCAGCTTCACGTGTCCCGGGTTGGCGATACTTGGCAAACTGCGGAGCCGTAAAGAACGACCGGTCCACGATGCCCCCGGTCCATTCTGTGTCCACCGTCACCTCGTCGCCGATGCCTTGCGCGGGCAACGAGCCCGGCAGCTTCACGGCGCCCGAGAGGGTCCGGTCAAACCAGCGCTCGCTGACGCCGACGTCTGCCCGATCCAGCGCGAACCGCCACTTGCCCGCGAGGGAAAGCTCTTCGCCGCCCAGGCACGCCTGGAGGAACAGGAGCAGACAGAATAGAATGGGTAAGGGTGTTTTCATTTAGGGAACCACTGCAACAGCGCATCGGCTACGAGAACGTGCCCCCGGCGGTTCGGATGATTGCTCTGCGCCATCAGGTCCTTGAGCTGCGCGCCCCCTTTCACCGCGGCTTGGAACGCGGCCAGGCTGTCCACCAGCCCGACGCCGTATTCCGCGGCCAGGCGTCGAATCTGCCGTGCGCGCTGATTCAGGGCGTCGTTTGGGTCGTCCCAGGCCGAGGTCAGGTCGGGCGTTGGCGTGAGGAGAATGACTTTGATATGATGCGCCAGGGCGTTGGTGATCATGGAGCGCCAGGCTGCTTCCGCGCGGGCGAGACCCAGCCCGCGGTCGTTCAGTGCGTAATCAATCGTCACCACGTCGGGGCGCAAGGAAAGCACATCGCGCTCGAAGCGTTTCGCCCCGCTCTCGGAATTCTCGCCGCCACGGGCGGTCACGATGACGTTGATGACGGCGTAAGGAAAGCGTGCCTTCAGCCCCTCGAACAGCAGGTGTGGATAGGCGTTCAGCGAGTCCACGCGTGGCGTCTTGAAGTAACCCGCCGGCACACTGTGGCCGTGGCAGACGATGTTCACAATGCGATTAGCCGGCCATTGCTTCTGGAGTTGCGTCACAACATCCGCCAGGTAAGTGGCCGGCTCGGCGCCAATCTCAGCCGCCAAGCCGCTCACCAAGCTCGCCGCGCAAAGAACCGCCACGCACACGGCTATTAGTTTTCCAACTACGCACTTGCGATGCCTCCCATTGGGAGCCGGTCGAGGGGATTGGGTCATTCGGGCACTCATAAACCGCGTTGCAGGTTGTGGCGCTCCGCCGCTTATTTGCGAGCATTTTCTTTGTCCAAAAGCGCCTGCAGAACTGCCCGGCGCTCGAAAGCAGGGGCGCCACCCGGCCTGTCCGATCACTTGGCCAGGGTTAGTTCATTTCACCCTGCAGCTCGCGACCCTCGCCCGGCTTTAATCACAGCCGAGCCCGAAAAGCTCGACGCCCGGAAGTGGCTGGTAACCGGGCGGGTTTTGCCGGCCTCGAAAACGGCCTGCACCAGCGTCTGGACGTTTCCCATCACGACGACCGTTGCCGCATTCGCCATCCTTACACCATGTTGTCGCCGGATTGTGTCTCGCAATGCCTCTTTAGGACGTATCAGCCGCCGTGGACGAGCCTTTCGGTGTCAGAGGCAGGGCAGGTGAAAACCTCGGAGCCAGGTTGAAGCATCGGCTGGAGTGCCGCTTGCCGAATACCCGGGAACTCCAACTCCATCATGAATTGGCGCTGTGGTTCAACGGGTTAAGTGACGGGGCGATTGTCCAGACACGCCGGGTGCAGTAATAATGGCCCCGGTAATAGAAGTCTCTTGCACCATGACTAGAACCATCGTCCTATCACTCTTCCTGGGACTGTTGAGTTCCTTGGAAGTGCTTCGCGCAGGCGAGTTTGCGGTCATTAACCAGGACATCACCTTTACCGACTCATCCTCCGGGTTTTGCTTCTTTTACAACCCCAGCCAAGGTCCCACCAATTGGCTTTCGCCGGACAACTATTACAACGGACAGTTCTATTGCCGCTTTGAAGTCCTCGCGCAGCCCACCAGCACACCCTCCTACCTTTCGTTTTGCATTTGGGGGAACCCGACGACCCCAGGCACCAGTCCGGAAACCGCCACGCCGTTGAGTCCCGTCCTTGGGGGGGCCGGCAGTGTCGCCACCTTCAACTCGTCTCCTTCCACGTGGTGGAAGCAGGACGGCGGCGCCAACTTCGCCGACCGGAGCAGTTTTTACCGCTGGGGAATTCCGCACTGGGGATCAAACAGTCCGCCAATTCTGCTGGCACCCCAAGGTTATTCCACCGATCCGCGCTCCTGGGCATTCTGGGCGGCGCGAACAAACTGGCTGCCATTCGCGGTGAAGGTCACGGTCGTGGCGGTTTCCCAAGGCTCGACGTTTTCGGGCTGGGACACTTACATCGGCTCTCCGGACACGCAGGCTCCCACGGCGCCAGCGAACCTCGGTGTGACCGGTGTGACTTCCAACAGCATCTCTTTGAACTGGACGGCCTCCACCGACAACGTTGGAGTGGGCGGCTACCGGATTTATCGTAATGGCAGCGAAGTGGGCACGTCGGCCGGCACGAGCTACACGGACAGTGGCCTGGCTCCCAACACAACGAACACCTATTGGGTGAAGGCCTTTGATGCCGCCGGGAATCTCTCCCCGGCCAGCGATTCCGTAGCCAGGGTGACGGCTTCGGGAGCCGGCGCAACCGCCACGGTCCCGTTCCGGCATTTCACCATCATGGACCCCCTTCCCGGAACCACCTACGGAACCGCCGGCATCCCCCTGGCGGACCTCGATGGAGACGGTGATCTGGATTGCGCCATCTCCCGGCGCGAGGTCCACAGCTTTTGGTGGTTCGAGCGCCGCACGGATTCCGTTTGGGTGCCGCACCTGATCAGCGATTCCGCCAGCCTCACCCAGGGACTCGGCTGCGCGGCTTTGGACGTGGACAACGACGGGTGGATTGATCTCGTATTTGACCAGGTCTGGCTCAAGAATCCGGGAACGCTCCGGCAACAGCCCGACAGCGCCTGGACCATCAACCCGTTCGCCGGGCAGGGGCATGATATTGTGGCGGCGGATATCAACGGCGACGGGCGAAAGGACATCGTCGTTTTTGATGGGAACAACCTGCGCTGGTTCAACCCTGTCCTGAACATGGCCAGTAATACCGTCGTGCAGAATGTCGGGCATCACGGCGGCGTCGCCCCCAAGGGCGTGGGAGACCTCGATGGCGACGGCGATCCCGACTTGGTGATCGCCGGTTCCTGGTTTGAGAACCCCGGCAACGGCGTGGGCACATGGGTGCGTCACTCGTGGCCGCACCTGCTGATTCCCAACGCCACCTATGGCACGAGCATTCGCAGTTGGGTCGTGGACCTCGATGGCGACGGCAACAACGACATCGTCTATAGCGACTGCGACACCGGCTACAGCCATGTGTATTGGGTCCGCAATGAAGGACGCGGCACCAACTGGACGCGCTTCCTCCTGCCCGACCCGCCGACATCGCCGGGTAGTGTCGAGGGCACCGGCTCATTCCACTCTCTCGCGGTGGCGGATTTTGACCTGGACGGAGATCTGGACATTTTCGCCGGTGAGCAGGAGGACCCGGACGATTGGGGTGGGGGCAAGCTGCCCATGAAACCGCACGGGCTTAGGGAGCGAGGGGTACTCTGGGTCAATATCGGCTCAAACCCGCCGACGTTTGTGCCGCAAGTCATTCAGGAGGACAATCCCGGCTGGCATGAGGCCTGCATAGGTGACGTTGACGGCGACGGAGATCTGGATATTGTCAGCAAGATCTGGAACAAGGACGGCGCGACCTACCATGCGGATTACTGGCGCAACGATACCATTGTCCGCCTGGATAACGGCATTGACCTGACTGGGTGGCATGCTGATGGGGGGCTGTGGCAGGTAGTTGATGGTGTCATTGTTGGCCAGCAGAATCCGCCTGGCAGCGGCAACGGCGGCTTGCTGCTCAGCGATCAGGTCTTCGGTGATTTCGAGGCTACCTTCGATGTATGGCCCGACTGGGGAGTGGACACCGGCTTTTACACCCGCACCACCACTGCCGGCAAGGCTTACCAGGTCACTATTGATTATCAACCCGACAATCCCATGGGCGGCATTTACCTGGCCGGCATTGGCGAGTATGGATTCTGGGATTTCACTCTGACCGGCACCAATTCCATCCAGGGCAATCCGCAGTTCTTCGGCGTGAATGACTGGCCGAACATCTGGAATCCGAATGGCTGGAATACCTTTCACGTGCTGGTGACCAATAACCCGCCACACTTCATCACCTGGATTAACGGCACCAAGATCAAGGACTACCAAGACACCCAGGTGCGCCTCCCCGCGACCGGCATGGTGGCGCTCCAGGTCCATCCAACGGTGGCCGAGTGGCCAAACGGGGCGGTCACCCGTTTTCGCAACATCCGCATCAAGGACCTGTCCAACAATGTGCCTACCCCCGATGCCCAGGCGCCGACGACTCCGGCGGATTTCAGGGTCGCCGCGGTCACCGCCAGCAGCGTCTCCCTGAGTTGGACCGCCTCGACCGATAACGTGGGCGTGAGCGGCTACCGGATTTATCGCAACGGAGTTGAAATCGGCACCTGCGCCACGACGACCTTCACCGACGCGGGCCTGACGCCGAGCACGCTCTACCACTACGCCGCCCGGGCTTACGATGCGGCCGCCAATCAATCCGCCATCACCCCCACCGTGACCGCGAACACCAGCGCGGGCGGAACCGGCGGGGCCGTGCCCACGCAGGGATTGGCCCTCTGGTTGCGGTCCGATGCGGGGCTGGTGTTGAATGGCGGCACAGTCTCCCAGTGGACCGACCAATCCGGCAACAGCCGCCACGCCACCCAGACCACCTCGGCGAACCAGCCGACCCTGGTGCCCAACGCTCTCAATGGCGAACCGGTCTTGCGCTTTGACGGCGTCAATGATTTCCTCAACTTTAACCTGCCGATCAACGGCTCGACTGGCCTGACCATCGTGCTGGTTTTGGCCAACAGCGCCAGCCGCGACCCGGGAATCAACCAGGGCAACTACGCCCCCATTTTTTGGGACGAAACCGCTTCCTGGGGTTGGACGTACTTGAGCCCCTTCCAGACCAATGTCGTGATGCGGTTCGGAACGACGCAGACCGGGAACCTCTTCAAATATCAGCGCCCCGTTTCCATCAGCAACAGCTACAGCGTCACCGTCGGTGTGCATGAGGGGAACACCGATTCGTTGCATGTGAACGGCCGGTTGGTCATGAGCGTTGGCGGCAAGTGGCCACCGATCACCGCCACCGTCAGCACTCCCTACCTGGGGCGCGGCGCGTCCAGCACCTATTTCCCCGGGGACATTGCCGAAGTGCTGGTCTATACGCGGGCGCTTTCTCCGGCCGAACGGATAGATGTGGAAAACCACCTGCGCACCCAGTACTTGCCCTTCCAGCTCCCGACTATTCAGATCACCAGCCCCACCAATAATTCCAGCTTCATTTCCCCCGCCAATATCGGCCTCGCGGCCAATGCCGGCGGCGGCAGTGGAACCATCAGCCAGGTCCAATTCTTCTCCGGGGACACCCTGATCGGCCAGGTGATATCGCCGGCTTGGAGCCTGGTCTGGAGCAACGTTGCCCCGGGCAGTTACAGCTTGCGCGCCCGCGCGGTGGACGATGTCGGCGCCGCGAGCCTTTCCGCCCCCATCTCTGTCCTCGTGCATGCCCCGTTGTCCCCGCCGAACCCGCCGGACACTCTCACGGCCAGGGCGGTTTCCACCAACCAAATCAATCTGGTGTGGCACGATGCCGCGACCAACGAAACCGGCTACCTCATCGAGCGCCAAACCGGCTCGGGGGGAACCTACAATCCCGTCGCGCAACTGGGTCCCGACGCGACATATTATCACGACCTCGGACTCGCCGCAGATACGGCTTACGCTTACCGGATTTATGCCACGAATGAAGCAGGGCTTTCCGTTCCCGCCGAAGCCCTTGCGGCAACGCCCCCGCTCCCGCTTCCGCCAGTTCTCTCTCCAATAGGCAACCAGGCGCTGGTGGGCGGCGCCGCCTGGACGCTCGCCAGCCAGGCTCACGATCCCAACACCCCGCCGCAACCCCTGCTCTTCAGCCTGCTCCAGGCTCCGGCAGGAGCGACCATCAATGAAGCCACCGGTCTCGTGGCCTGGCGACCCACCGTCGCGCAAGCCGGAACCAGCAATTTGTTCACCGTCATGGTGCGGTGCCAGGACCAATGGCAAACCAACCTGCTTCCCGTCGCCGACGCCCACGTGATCGAAAGCTATCCCAATGCCAACTATGGCTCGCAGCCTGTCCTGATGGTAAAACGGAGTTCCACTCCAGGCTTCACCCGGGAGAGCTTTCTTCGCTTTGACCTTCGCGGGGCGTGGGGCGTTTACGGAGTGATCGCCAATGCGGCGTTGCTGCTCGTGCCCACGGTGGCTTCTCTCCCCGGCACGCACGCGCTCGGGTTGCTCACGGACAACTCCTGGACCGAGTCCGGCCTCACCTGGGCAAATAAACCTCCCTCGACGACCGTGCTTGGCACTTGGATTCCACAGGCGGGGTCCCCCACTCGAGTCCCGCTAACGAACGCCGTTGAGGATGCGATCGCGGCTGACGGGCTGCTTTCTTTCCGGGTGTATGCTACCGAAAGCACGGCCGACGGCCTGGTCTATTACGGTTCAAAAGAAGGTGACGCCGAAAACGTCCCGCGATTAATAGTCCAGTCCAGCGGCCCGTTTCTGAGCGCCACCCAGAGCTTCTGGGCCACGGTCAATGCTCCGGCTCGCCCCTGGTTAGGCCTGGCCGGCCCAAGCACGAACGGCGGGATGACCCTCCAGGTTTCCGGGGAGGCGGGCCTGGAGTATTCGGTCCAGGCCTCAACCAATCTCACGCAGTGGGTGACGCTTCTCACGACGAACCCGCCGGCGCTGCCATTCCAGTTTGTCGCCGCTGATGCCAGTGCCCTGGCAGCCTGCTTTTATCGTGTGCGGCTCGGCCCCTGAGTAAGACTTCCGAGCCGACTTGACCCTTGTGATGAGCGAGCAGTCTCTTAACCTGATTACAAATGAACACGCCAAGACCAATGATGACGACCCGTCGTGAATTCCTCAAACAGACCAGCCAATTGGCCGCCGCCTCTGCCCTGGCGGGAGTGGCCATTCCGCGTGTCCATGCGGCCGAAAGCAACACCATCCACCTGGCGTTGGTCGGTTGCGGCGGACGCGGCTCGGGTGCCACCGTGGATGCTTATGATTCCCCTCACGGGCCGGTGAAGCTCGTCGCGATGGCCGATTTATTCCGCAACCGCCTTGACTCCGCGCACGCCAACCTCAGCGCGAAATACGGCGACAAGATGGACGTGCCCCCCGAACGGCAGTTCATTGGCTTTGACGCTTACCGCAAGGCCATTGACTGCCTGCGGCCGGGCGACGTGGCCATGCTCACCGGTTACTCCGGGTTTCGCCCCGCGCAGTTGGAGTACGCCGTCGAAAAGGGCACCAATGTCTTCATGGAAAAATCCTTCGCCCCTGACGCCCCGGGGCTGCGGCGCGTGATCCAGGCCGGCGAAGCCGCGCAGAAGAAGAACCTCAAAATCGCCGCCGGGCTCATGTGCCGCCATGCCCAGAGTCGCATGGACCTCGTCCAGCGGATTCAGGACGGCCAATTGGGGGATGTTCACCTGATTCGCGCGTATCGCATGCAACCCTGCCGCCCGTTGCCCAAGCGCCCGGACAAGGAAAACGAACTGAACTGGCAAATCCGCCATTTCACCGATTTCTTCTGGGTCTCCGGCGGCTTGTTTGCCGAAATGGACATCCACCAGATTGATGAGATTTGCTGGATCAAGCAGGGCTACCCGGTTTCCGCCCACGGCGTGGGTGGCCGCGCCGCGGATAGCACCGATTGCGGTCAGAATCTTGATTCGCTCGCTGTCGAGTGGACCTTCGCCGACGGCACCACCGCCACCGATACCGTGCGCTGGCTCCCCAACTGCTTCAATGATTGCGTCACTTACGTCCACGGCACGAAATGCGCCGCGCAATTTCCGGGAAGCGCCCACGCCGGCCCGGTTCTCATCCACAAGGATCAGCGCCTGGCCTGGGACAACGTCGCCTGGCGCGCCAAACCTGACAAATACAGCGCCTGGCAGAACGAATGGAATGTCCTCCTCCAGGCCATTCGCGAAGATCGCCCCCATAACGAAGCCAAGCGCGCCGCCCTCTCCAACATGACCGATATCATGGGCCGCGCCGCTGTTCATTGCGGCAAGATCGTCACCTGGGACCAAATGATGGCCTCCAATTTCCAGTTTTGTCCCCAGATTGATAGTCTGACCGAGGGAAGCGCGCCACCCTTCAAAGCGGACGACGAAGGCCACTACCCCGTGCCCGTCCCGGGCCGGTGGACCGAAGTGTGACTACTGATCTTCCAACGACAACCTTGGAGTGCACCGTGCGCGTCGGAGGTTGACTGGTGTTGCCTTGGGCGCAGTGGCCCCGGCACGTTTTTCTGACTGGATACTTGAGAGTCCTTCTCTCCGTTCTTAAGCTCATTGCCGATGAACAAGAAGAGCATAATCCCGGTGTTCATCCTCCTGTCCACTTTGCTTTTGGCGTGGCCCTCAATTGCCCCCGCCCAGGAGGTGCTGCCCCAAACCAAACCACTGACTCTCCAAAGCGATCTATCGGCGCAAATGCTGGCCGGGATCGCCAAGTTCCTCGACGGGGAACTGGCCCGTTCGGTGGAAGGGCGACAGAGGTTTTGGCATCGCGACTTTTCCTCAGTCGAGAATTATGAGGCCTCGGTGCAAACCAATCGTGACCGGCTGCGGCAGATCATCGGCGCCGTTGATCCGCGCCTGCCGGTCGAGGCCCTGCGGTTGGTGGCTGACACGACCACCCGGCGCAAGTCGCTGCAACCGAAGCCTTCACCGTCCAGGCGGTTCGCTGGCCGGTTTTTGACGACGTGGACGCGGAAGGGCTCTGGCTCCGTCCCAAAGGCAGCGCGCGCGCCCGCATCGTCGTCCTCCCGGATGCCGACGAAACGCCGGAAATGGTGGCCGGTCTCGCGCCGGGTTTGTTGCCCGAGCGACAGTTTGCCCGCCGACTGGCTGAGAACGGCTGCGAGGTCCTGGTACCGGTTCTGATCAACCGGGATGATACGTGGTCCGGCAACGCCAGGATCGGGCGCTTCACCAACCAGCCGCATCGCGAATGGATTTACCGGCAGGCCTTCGAAATGGGCCGCCACATCATCGGCTACGAAGTCCAAAAGGTCCTGGCCGCCGTAGATTTCTTCCAGGCCGAAGCCCCGCCTTCCGGTGCTGCGGCCCCGAAGATCGGCCTCGCGGGCTACGGTGAAGGTGGTTTGCTTGCCCTCTACGCGGCGGCGCTCGACACAAGGATCGAGTCCGTCCTCGTCAGCGGATACTTTGCCTCCCGGCAGCGTATCTGGGAGGAACCCATCTACCGCAACGTATTCGGCCTGCTCGAGGAATTTGGCGATGCTGAAATCGCCACCTTGATCGCCCCCCGCACCCTCATCGTCGAGCACAGCCCGGCGCCCGCGGTGGACGGCCCACCGGCACCTCAGCGCGGCCGCACTGGCGCCGCCCCGGGCAGGATCGCCACACCCGATTACGAAGACGTCGAACTGGAACTCGGACGGGCCGAGAAGCTGCTCCAGCCCGGCGATCCGAAGCAATTCGCCCACTTCGAACTCATCAGCGGAGCCGAAGGCATGACCACCGGGCCCGGCTCCGACCGCGCGCTGGTCGCACTGCTGAAGGGCCTGGGCTTGTCCATCGAGGAGTTGCCTCTGCCCGGCCCTGCGCCCTTGGATGCTCGCGCGCCTTATGATCCGGCCCCGCGCCAGCACCGGCAGGTCGTCCAGCTCCAGTCTCACACTCAGAGGCTCTATCGCCACTCCGAGGAAGTGAGAAAGGCCTTCTTCTGGGACCAGATCAAAACCGCTTCGACGGACAACTGGGAAGCCGCGCTGGCTCCCTTCCGAAAGACCTTTTGGGAGGATGTTATCGGTCGCCTCCCTGCCTCCAGTCTCCCGCTCAACCCGCGCACGCGCCGGTTCGTCGAGCGTCCCAAATGGACCGGTTACGAGGTGGTGCTGGATGTGCTGCCCGATGTCTATGCCTGGGGATACCTGCTCTTGCCAAAGGACCTCCAGCCCGGTGAACGCCGCCCGGTCGTTGTCTGCCAGCATGGCCTGGAGGGCTTGCCCGCCAGCGTCATCAACGAGGACACGAACAGCGCTGCTTTCCGGCCTACCGGGCTTTTGCCGCACGCCTGGCCGAGCGCGGCTTCATCGTGTTCGCGCCGCACAACCCCTACCGCGGCGGCGACCGTTTCCGCCTGCTCCAGCGCAAGGCCAATCCCTTGGGCAAATCTCTCTTCTCGATCATCATTGCCCAGCACAGTCGAATCCTCGAGTGGCTGGCCGGCTTGCCCTGCGTGGACTCTCACCGCATCGGTTTCTATGGCATCTCCTACGGCGGAAAGACCGCGATGCGCGTGCCGGCGGTTCTCGATGGCTATGCGCTTTCCATTTGCTCCGGCGACTTTAACGAATGGATCGGTAAAACCATTTCTGTGGATTTCCCCGCCAGCTACATGTTTACCGGTGAATGGGAGATTTTTGATTGGAACCTCGGCCACACGTTCAACTACGCCGAGATGGCCGCCATGATTGCCCCGCGCCCATTCATGGTCGAACGCGGACATCAGGACGGCGTCGCTACAGATGAATGGGTCGCCTACGAATACGCCAAGGCGCGTCGCCTCTATGACCAGTTGGGCATTGGCGACCGCACGGCCATCGAGTTCTTCAACGGCCCCCACACCATCCACGGCGCCGGCACCTTCGAGTTTCTGCACACGCACTTGGATTTACCGCTCCCGGACAAATGAACCTGAGTTGGAACCGGCTTGTCCATTGCCCAGCACACCGGGTTAATCAGCAAGCGACGGAACTGCGGCGTCTTGAGGTCGTCCGGGTGGCCTGGCGAAGCAAGAAACACACGGCCGCCGAGATATGTGCGATTCCAAGCCGCGGGTTCGACGTGAACGCCAATGGGTCCGTTCGTCCATCTCTTTGGGCCAGGATTTCTCAAGTGGTGTCCAATAGAATAGAACGCCTATTGTCAATCGGCCTTGGGCAAATACTCGAGCCTCACTTTTCGCGCCCGGTTCAGGTAATCGTCGAGCGTCTCGATGCCGAACTCCGCAATCATTGCATCAATTGATTTCTCTGGATGAAGTGAACTGAGCAAATACACCGCCTCGGGGCTCGCAGTCTCTACCTTGACCTGCGGTCCGTACTTTTCTTTCATCCGCTGCACCCGTTCGGCGTTGTAGTCAATATGCACTACGCGGCTATCGAGATTAACCCGGGCGAAGATGATCCGTCCGAAATGGCTCGATTCAGCCAGTGTGTGACCCAATGGGTCAACGATCACGCCGTTCTCCTCGGGCACCGAACTGGCAATGAAGCACTGATTCTGGAGCGCCGCCGCGGGAATCATTCGCCCCGCCCGAAAACTTGACAGAAAACAAATCAGTTCAACCCCTTGTTTCTTGTACTCGGCGAGCAGTTCAGTGAAGTTGAAATCAAAGCAGATCATCGCTCCGATCCGGCCGAAATCCGTGTCAAACACAACCGCACCCCGGCCCGGTAGAATGCCGCCCTCCAGCTCGCCAATCGTCGGAAACATCTTGTCGTAGCACCCCACCAGCTTGCCTTGACGGTCGAGCAAAACGGCCGAGTTGAACCGGCCCGATCCTTTCGGTGCCTTGCGCCAATAGCTGCCCATGATGTAGGTGTGGTGCTGCGCGGCCTTGCGCATTAGAAACCCGGTAATCGGACCCGGCTTCGGGAGCGGTTCTGATTTGGCTTCTTTTTCCTCACGGCTTGCCTGCGGCGGCGTGTTATGCATGCACCCTTCGGTGAGCAGGATCAAGTCGGGTTTGTCCAGCGCCGCCGTATCAATCAGTTTTTCCATCTCCGCGATGCTTCTCCCAGGCGGGTGGCAGATACTGGAGATCCCCACAATCCGCAAGCCAGGCTTTTGGTTCGCTTGCCCCTGACCAGGTGCGCCCTCGGCCGCGCCCGGTATCGTGGTCCAGAGCACAAGCGATACAGTCACTGACCACAATAGCGGCAGGCAGGCTGGCCGAGGCCGCGGGCGCCGAGGGCCGCGCGCGGCACCGAGATTTGAAGGCTGAGATGTCTCGTTCATAATGGATTCTCTTTCGAAGCGCGCCGGTCCACGAGCGCCCCAACCCGCGCGCAAGCTGCTGGAGCGGTCTCCCAATGCGGAAGCAAGCCCTTATGGCCGATCAGGCGCTTAGCGGCATGTCGTACGTCCAAGGGCTGCGCAGCGAGCGGGTCGTCATGCGGGCCGCTTCGGAATCCCCGACGATTTGCTCCTTGTCCGGATCCCATTTGAGCCTGCGACCCAGGACCATCGCAATGTTCCCGAGGTGACAAACCGTAGCAGTATGGTGCCCAACCTCAACCGGTTCGATGGGATCCTGCCGCGATTTCACAGCATCGAGGAAATTGCGGTAGTGATTCGTGCTTACGGGCAGCCGCGTCTCCTGGTCAGTGATCATCGAGTCCTTGATTCCTGCGGGGTCGCATTCGATAGTCCTGTAGCCGACCTTCAGCCAACCGTCCGTGCCGACAAACTTCGCGCCAAAGCCGAGCTTGTCCGTCTTGCACTCCAGCACCACGCCATTGGCGTAGCGGGCGCGGAAAGCGACCTTGGTTGGGGTGTTGAAAAGGCCGCCTTTGGGTGGGAACTCAGCGCCCAGATCTTCGATTTCCACTGGCCCGGTGCGGTCCGCATCCATCGCCCAGTGAGCCACATCGTTGGAGTGCGCGCCAAAATTGGTGGTCTGCCCTCCGGAGTAGTCCCGGATAAAGCGAAACCGGTATAGGCAACGGTCGGCGTGGTAAGGCGCCTTCGAGGCGGGGCCGAGCCAGAAGTCGTAATCGAAACCCTCGGGCACCGTCATCTCTTTCCAGCCGGGGCCTGGGCCGGTGAAGTTGTTTTCAGCCACGACAGTCTCGACGCGCAGCAACTTGCCGATGCGTCCGTTGCGAACCAGCTCGCACGCTCTGCGAATGAGAGGATTCGAGCGCCACTGGCTGCCGGTCTGGAGGATGCGTTTGTGCTGGCGCACGGCCCGAATCATCTTCTGGCCGTCGCTGATCGCGAGCGTGAGCGGCTTTTGGCAGTAGATGTCCTTGCCTGCTTTGGCCGCCAGGATAGACATGACCGCATGCCAATGATCGGGCGTGATGATGGCTACCGCGTCAATATCCTTCCGGGCCAGCACCTGCCGGAAGTCACTGTAGGCTTCACAGCCCTTGAACTGGCCGTTGCGGGCTTTCTTCGCGTAGAAGCTACTAACGAAATCGCGTTGAGGCTCGCGACCGAGGAACTGTTTCGGCGTTTTGTAACCAAAACTGGCTCGGTTCACATCGCAAACCGCGACGATCTGGCAGTCATCATTCTTGAGGAATTCAGGAATATCAACGGCGCTCTGGTTGCCGCATCCGATGATGGCGAGAGTGATTCGGTTGCTGGGGGCATTGGCGCCGAACGCCGAGCCGGGCAGAATCAGAGGCCCGCCCAAGATGGCGGCGGCAAACCCGGTGGAGGAGCGGAGAAAGTCTCTGCGATTCATGGAATTGCTTGGATGAATATTGGCTATTCTGCAGCTTTGTTACTTCAAACGATTGCTTTGCTCACTTCGCCATTACCTACAGCACCGATCATGAATTGAGACTGCAGAGAGGGCAAGGGACCGTTTGTTAAACCCGTTAAATGGGACAAGAGGCCGACAGGCCCGGCACGACATTCACAGCTCGCCCCCCAGAATCCCAGTTCTGCTGAATTAGCTGGCACTGTGCTGGCTTATCGTTCAAGAGTTTCCAGCATGAAGAGTGGGTCCAGGCCAAAAACGACAGGGTCATGGTCGCGTGGAAAAACGCATCCTTGGGCAGAGGGAAAATGGCTGATGACGGTAGTGGCCCTGCTGGCAGGTGCGCAAGCGCCGGTCGCCCAGCCAACGCCGAAGCCCACCGTTTACTACCTCAACACTTCTTTTGACAACGCCTCACCGCTCCAGTGGCAGGTAGATGAGGATGGGACCGTGCAGGTCTTTCTGCTCTTTGACTACGAGCGGAACTCTCCGAACCGCGCCGCGGGGCATTGGTATTTTCAGATACAAGGCCGGCCGGGTTCCGAGCTGAACCTTGTGCTGAACAACTTCGGAAACATCTATAATGGCCGGCTGGGGAGTCCCGTGTCGAAAAAGAGCATCTGCTACATTTCTCCCGATGCAAAAGACTGGAAAGCGGTCCCGGCCGAGTTCCTCGAAGGCACCCGCCTGCGTCTGCGCCTCCGGCTCGAAGGACCCTCATTATACTTGGCCCGGCTTGAGCCTTACGGGCTCGGAGACTTGCAGCGGCTCCTGGACCACATCCGGCACAAACCCCTGGTGGAGATCACGGAGGTCGGCAAGACCGTCCAGGGACGGCCGCTGGAAATCATTCGAATCGGCAATCCGCGGCTTGCGCGCCGGGTGCTCGTGCGAGCCCGGGCGCATGCCTGGGAACCGGGGGGGAATTGGGTGGTGCAGGGATTAATTCTCAGTCTGTTGAGCAATGACGAGATCGCGCGCCGCTGCCTCCAGCGGTCCTGCCTGTACGTCCTGCCGATGGCCAACAAAGACGGCGTGGCCCGGGGAGGCACGCGCTTCAACCTGCTCGGCAAAGATCTTAACCGTGACTGGAACCAGCCGGCGGATCCCCTGCTTGCGCCGGAGAACAACGCGCTGGAAGAATGGATTAGAAAGATGGCTGCCCAGGGTCGGACGCCCCAGTTGGCACTCGACTTGCACAATGATGAAGCGGGCCGGCTGCACATTGACCGACCGGCGGTGACCAACGTGGATCAGCACGTGGATCGCATGCGGCTGCTGGAAACGCTTCTGCGCAAGAATACTTGGTTTACCGAAGGCAGCGACCTGTCACCGTTAGGCCAGAACTCTGGCACCCTCGGGACCGGCCTCCTTGAACGGTATGGGATTGACGCCTGCATCCTGGAACTGAACTGCAACTGGATCGCGGGCCTTCAGCAATACCCCTCCGCCCGGGCCTGGGAACAGTTCGGCCGCGGATTGCGCGAGGTATTCTATGAGGTACTTTGGCGAGGTGGAAAAAGGCAAGTAAGTGGGGGCAATTGACAAAGCCGCAAACGCGCTGACACCTTTCAGCGGACGAGAACGTTCGCGCGCCGGTTGCCGCTGCGCGCGCTATTGCCGCTTGATCCACACCGCCACATCGCGTGCGACAGGGGGCGTGTCCAGGCGCAGGAGTTGGCCCGACTTGAGCCGGGCGCGGGTTTCTTTCAAAGGCTTGCCTTCATGCGTATCCCACCAGGTTGCGATGTAATTTCCAGCTTCCAGGCCAGGCACGACCAGCGCCCCTTTGACCTCCTCCGGGCTGCCGGGGCGGCGGTAGAGCCAGAGGACGGCATAGCGGTTGTTGCCCTTGCCGATGACCCCGAGTGCCGGGGCGTAGGGCGAAAGCTCGATGCTGTTCACCAGCACCCAGTCTCGGCCTGAATTGCAGAGGGTCACGGTGTGCTTGCCGGCAGTGATCCGCGCCTCGAACGAAGCATTAATCCGGGTGTCGCGCTCGGCGCGCGGAAAATCGCGCTCGACGAGGGATTTGCCGTCCACGGACAGGTTGACGCGCGCGCCATTCCGCGAGACGCTGCCAATGCTTGCGACAAAGGTGCCCGGCGCCGCGTAGTCCACGTGAAAGGTGAAGTTGGTGGGGAAATTCTTGTGATTGGCGCCGTGGAGCATTGTCTGCATCTCGTCAATTCCGGGCGCCTCGCCGGTGGGCTCGATAGTCAGTTCGGCGCGGTTGCCGATGCCCCACGCGGCCGGCGGTGCGAGTCGCAGCGTGCCCCGCTCAGGCGTTTCGACGGTCGCACTTACGGCCCGCAATTCATCCGCCGCGGCCATGCCCGAGCGCTTAAGGAATGCCGACGCGGCCTGGAAGTGGCCGTAAAGGTCGTTCTTATTGACGGTGCTCCACTCCCAGTACTGCGCCGCGCCGGCCATTTGGCTCATCAAGCCCGCCCAAATCGCCGGGTGGAGGAAGGAGCCATCGTCCTTTCCCAGACCCATGCTGCCCATGGGGGCCGGCCCCATTTCGCCGAGGAAGAAAGGCTTGTCCAGCTTGCGGTTGGCCGCGGCGGCGATGCCGGTTAATGGCTCGGGCGGGTAGGCGTGCGCCTGGTAGTAATCCATGTCGCGCCATATATCGAGCCTCAGGTCGGAGCTGGTGGTGATCAAGTGGTGATAGGGGTCTTGCTGGCGAATGAAAGCCGCCATCTCGCTGTGCCAGCGGGTGACCGCCTCCGGTTGCGTCCTCACGGCATCAACGTATTGCACTTCGTTGAACAGTTCCCAGGCCATGATCGCCGGGGAGTAACCCCACCGCGCGACAATGTAGCGATACTTCGCCCGCGTGAGCGCCAGGGCACGTGGATCGGTAAAGAACTCGGCGGCGGAGTCGAGCCAGCCCCCGTTGGCCTTGTTCCAGGGATGGCTGCGCCAGTTGGAATCGGTGCGGGTGGAGTATTGGCCGTGGTGCTGAAGCACCATCTGGAAGTAGATGCCCTGCTGCTCGGCGGCGTCAACGATCGCATCCCACTTGCGCGCCGCCTCGAGGCTCAGGTTCCCCACGGGCAGGCGCCTGCGCGGCTCCCAGTCCAGGTTCCTGCTGTCAAAATGGGTCATCCAGACACGGGACCAGTTGACCCCGGCTTGACCAAGGCGGACCAGGTGGCCGGGCACATCCAATGTTCGGCTGCTCCAGGCCACGTTGCAGCCGAACGGGTAATAGGGCTGGCCGTCGCTAAAGACGAAGCGCATCCTCCCCTTGGGGTCAACACGGATGAAGCCCGGTGAAGGTTTACCCGAGACAATGAATTCCCGCCGGTCAAGGCTGCGGGGCGAAGCGTCCCGGCCATTGAGGGTTACAGCCTCGATCCTGTAGCGACCCGGCATATCCGGCGTGAAACGCACGCGCCAGGTGCTCTCGCCGTCAAAAAAAGCCGGCACGACCGCCCGCCGGCCATCTGGCCGCTTGAAGCCGACCTGCACATCATTCTCAAGGTAGTTGAACGGGTTGCCGGTCACTTCGGGCAATTCGAATGAGGCCTCGAGTCGTGCGTAGGCGCCTTGGGCCGCGGCGATGCTTGCGAGGGCATAGCCCAGCAAGGGCAGCAGCGCCGCGAGAATCAATGCCTTGCGGTGACGGTGGTCAGAACTTGCGCGCATGATCAATTCTGACCTTGATACCAGATAGGCTCTGCGAAGCAATCCCGCCAAGCTGCCTCTCCTCGTCAATTTAACGGGTTTAGTCACGAACCTTTCGTGGCGCGAGCGGTTTTCGGGTAGAAACGGTTGTAAATGCTATGACCGTCCTACCGCGAAGGCGATCAGCCCGAAGACTTAGCCGATTGCTGGCAGCAGTTGCCTGCCTGTGCCTGGCCGGCGCTATGGCGACCGGAGCCAATGCTCCTCCTCCGGCAGGGAGCTTCGTGCTCTTCGACAAGGTCGTCACGCATCGAGGCGACCGCCAGTTGCACCTCAACTGGGATTTCCAGGAAAGAATCCCCACCCATCACACGATGCCCACCAACTGGCTGTCGGCGGCGAGCCCGTTCTTTGATCGGGGCCTTTACCAGTTCCACGTGGAGGTCCGCCGCATGGAGCGGGCGTGGTCCTCGCCCATGCACGTCCAATTCGGCTGGTGGAATATCGCGAATGACCCCCTCATCCGCCACATTGCCTCGCCGCCACTGTTGTTGACGAACCTCCAGCCGCCCGCGCCCGGGCACCCCTGGGTCTATGAGCAGGTCGGCACCTTGCGGTCGTTGGATCGGAAGCACATGTTATATGGCGCCGGTCCAAAGAAGGGCAAACTCGCCTTCGACTGGGACTGGCGCCAGGCCTTCGCCCGCAACTCCGCTTATACCCTGCTCAATCCGCGCGACAATAAGCTGGACGCCGATGGGGATGGCAAGATCTCCGAAGCCGAATACCCGGACCTTGAGATGCGGGTTGTCCTCACGATCCACGGACCAGACTCACCGTTCGCCAAATCCGCGTCTCTGAATCCCTCACTCCGATCACCAGCAGGACCGTTTGAACTTCATACCCTGGACACGATGATTCTCGGTCCCTGGCTCAAGGCCGCCGGCGACCTCGATGGCGATGGCCGAACCGACCTGGTAGTCGGCGGCGCTGAAGGCGGTGGACTGGTCGCCTATTTCAATGAGTATCCGCAATGGCGGCGTGAAGTCCTCGATGCTACACGCGCTTTCAGCACCGACGGCGAAGTAGCCGACGTTGATGGCGACGGGCGGAACGACATTGTGGCCATCACACAGAAACCTTCCACCGTCGTCTGGTATCAGAACACGCCCGGTGGCTGGCAGATCCATCCCATTGTCACCAACACCTGGCATGACGTTGAGGTGGCCGACCTCGACGGCGATGGCCGGTTGGACCTGGTCGGGCGCAACCAAAAAGAGTGGCCGGCTGGCAAGGACGCCGGGAACAAGCTCCACTTCTGCTGGCAGCTTCGCGCAGGCACGAACGTGGCCTGGGAACAAACCACTTTGGATTGCCCGCCCGGCGAAGGCCTGCTGCTGGCGGACGTGGACTCGGATGGCGATCTGGACGTCGTCATCAATCAGCGCTGGTTTGAGAACCTTGGCGGACGCCGCTGGGCCGAACGGGTCTATGCCACAGACGCAGCCTGGAATCATCCGAACACCTTCATTGCTTCCGGCGACTTCAACGGCGATGGCCGCCGGGACCTCGTCCTCTCCCCCTCGGAACTCCGGGGTGGGCGCTACAAGGTCTCGTGGTTCGAGGCGCCGCCGGACCCGCGTTCGGGCCCCTGGAAGGAGCACCTCATCGTGACGAATGTCGAGACGGTGCTGCATTTTGTGGGGGCCGCGGATTTCGACGGCGACGGTCGCGTGGACGTGGTCACCGCGCAAATGTCCCAGGGCGCCGACCCGGACAACATCACGCTGTATTTCAACCGGGGCGCGAAGAACGGCGATCACTGGCGCGACGCCTGGGCTCCGCAAGTGATCTCGGCTGACGGCTCCCACAGCATGCGCATCGTGGATGTGGATCGCGATGGCCGTCCGGATCTTTTCGGCGCCAACTGGAGGGAAAACAAACGGGATGAGCGGGTGAAGCTCTGGCTCAATCGCCTGCCGTCCCGGCCGTAAGGCGGAACGGCTAAGAACCAGTCCTTGGCCCGCTTGGTGAATCAGCCGCGGGCGGTTTGGCGCCTTTGGCAAGTGTGATCTTCAGCACGAACGCGTGCTCGCACGGCGGACGGGACGGCACCTTCACGGTCAAAGCGTCCTTTGTGCGCGACCATTTCAGTGTCGAGTCCAACCCGAGCAACGCGACCTGCTGGATGGCCGGCTTCACCGAGTTGTCGAGACCGAGCGTCCGGATCTTAAACTCTCGTTGGCTGGCCAGCCGAGGGCGATGGCGTAGAGGGTGTTGCTCTTTGTAGTGAAACGGAAATCCTCCGCGGTAAACGCTTTCTTCGGGGTGGACCGGATGCCGCCAAGCGGGCCGGGTTCCGGCTTTTCCCGGGTCGAGGGGCCCTCTCCATAGACCTTCCAGGGCCGGGTGCCGAAAATACCTTCGCTGTTGATTGCCATCCAGCGCGCGAGTTCTTCGAGGAAGGCTCTCTCGTCCGAATCAATGGTGCCATCCCCGCGCACGGGAATGCTCAGGAGCAGGTTCCCGTTCTTGCTGACGATGTCCGCGAGCATGGGAATGACTATGGCCGCGGACTTGTATTTGTGCTCGGTGTAAAGGTCGCGGTAGTAATGCCACGCTCCGATGCAGTTGCACGTCTGCCAGGGCTCGGGGAGGATGTCCGCGGCCAGCCCCTTCTCGATATCGTAGGTCAGGCACTTGCGCTGGGTTTCATTCAAATGCTTGGTGGTCATGACGGCTTCGTTGCGCCCTTGGTGCCAGCTCATGCTCCCGTTGTAGTAGTGGGCCGTGATGCGAAGGCCGACGTTGTTGCGGTTGCTCATCGGCAGCACAACATCATCGAAATACACCAGGTCGGGCTGGTAATGATCCATCAGGTCCGCGACACGCTTGTAGAACTTCTCGACGTAGGCGGCGTCGGGCCTGGCCCCGAGGGCGTGATTCTGAGCGTAGAGATCCTGCGGATCATAACCCTCCCACCATTTCCCCGCGCCCTCCGCGCGGGTCAATTTGCCATCATAGGGGACGCCGCAGAACGGGCCATTGGTGTCGCTTCCCTGGGCCACCTCATACCAGCTCCACGAGCGAGCCGCGTGGACCGAGACGCCGAAGCGCAGGCCCTGCCCGCGCGCCGCTTTCGCCCACAGGCCGACCAGGTCTTTCTTGGGGCCCATATTGACCGAGTTCCACGGCTGAAACTTCGAGTCGTAGCAGTCGAAGTTGTCATGATGGTTGGCCAGCGCCACGAAATACCTGGCTCCCGCCCGCTTGTAGAGCGCGATCAGTTCTTCCGGATCAAACTTCTCCGCCTTCCACTGGTTGCAGATGTCTTTGAATCCGAACTTCGAGGGATGGCCGTAATGGGCCACGTGGTATTTGTATTGTCTCGCCCCCTCAATGTACATCTGCCGGGCGTACCAATCTCCTTGCTCCGGCTCGCATTGGGGCCCCCAATGCGCCCAAATCCCGAATTTCGCATCGCGAAACCACTCGGGACAGCGGTATTGTTTTATCGAGTCCCATGTTGGCTCAAATGTCTCCTGCGCCCCCTGAACCGGACTCGTCGAGAGCACCAGGAGCAAGGTGAAACAGGAGCAGAGCCTCGTGAGAGGGCCCATCCACGGCGGTTGCGTTACTGTCATCATCGGCGGTAAACGACTTATCCTTAACGAACTGGGCGCGGTTCGCCAACCCGGTTGTCACTTAACCCGTTGAGGAGTGCTCGCCGGAAACCCAACCGTCCAGCAGGGTGCGCCTGCGCAAATTCCCGCCCGAGGCCAGCCCCGCCTGGCTTCGCTGCCTCCCGGTTTATGTGCCCGAGGTTGCATTGCTGAAACAAACGCCAGATGGCTAATCTTACTGGCCAATCAAGCCCCCCTCTCCCACCCCTCCAGCTACCCACAGGCCATTCAGAAGCAGGGGGAGAGCAGGGGGAGAGCAAGGGGAGAGCAGGGGGAGACTCTGGCCCTGCTCTCCCCTGCTCTCCCCTGCTCTCCCCCTGCTTGTGATTGGCTAGTGGATGGCCTGTGGGTGACTGGCGAATCCGAATGGGCGAGGGGGAGGCGCTGTCCTTAGGGGGGTGGCTGCGCTGCCGCATAAATCACTACGGACGCAGCACTTATGCGGCAACGTTGCGCGCGCACTCCGCTGCGCGCCCTACCTCGCGTGGCAGACAGGCAGGCTAGTGTGGTGTCTCAGAAATGCCAATAGAGTTCGCGGGGGCTGGAAAGCGGCAGCGGACAGCCGCACTCCAAGACGCTTCGCGACCTCGATCGTTGGGGACGGCGCGCCAGCGTCTTGGAGTGCGGCTGTCCTCTGCCGCTTTGGCTTATGTGTGCGTAATTCTGAGATAGCACACTAGGCTATGGGGACGAGCGCGCTGAGGCGCAGGGGACGGTGCTGCCAGCCGTTGATTTGCTGGATGACCTCGATGAACACGCGCGAACCGGGGCGCGGCTGGCCCCATTGGCGAGCGTAGAGTTCGGTGATATCGGCTTCGCCGTTTACCGGTTCGGGCGGCACGCCGAGAAGGGTGAAGTGGTCCACGTAGTTCGTCGCCGCGCTGCGCGGTTCGGCGCCCATCACGACGATGTACTGGACGGGGTCGCCGCGGAGCACAAGCTTGAGCGCGATGATTCCCTCGGTGTCGGTGATCTTGAATTGGGCAACGGGATCGTCGCCAAATTCAGGCCTGGGAGGCGGTTCGACCACCATCGGGAGCCCAATCGCCGCCAGGTTGCAGTTGATCCGGCAAAACAGTTGGTAGGTCAGGAGTCCGCCGGACTGGTTCAGGTGCTTCCGGCTACGCTGGCCTTCGGCGGCGGCTTTCCACCGGCCATACTGTTCTTGGGTCAAGGTGGTCCAGAGCTCGGCGGCCTGTCGGAAGGCGTCGCGCCGCGCTAACTGCGTGGGCGTGCGCGGATCGCGGGGGCGGACGTATTTGCGGCGAAACTGGCCGGTGCAGTGTTTGTAGCTGACCATGGCGCCAACTTTGCCGCTTTGCGGGATGTCATATATCTGCATGTTCGCTTCTAAGTTTCACGGTCAAGGGAGAGGTGTTTCCAGGAGGCCAAGGCTACGCGCTCCCAAGCCGGCCGAGTGTAGGCAGGTTGGGCGCGCAAAAGCAAGGCTGGAAAATCCGAAATCATAGCGATCAAAGCGGTGCCAGAGGGATTTGCTGCCGGGGAACGGAGCCACGGTGGGCGCGGCAGTGGATTACTCCCGTCCGGCGACGCCGGCCGCGCCGAGGGCCACCAGCCTGAATTGATGGCCGTCGCTCTGAGGATTCTTGTCGGCGAGCAGCTCGATTCGGACCCGGTGTTTGCCCGGCCTCAGGTTGCGGGCCAGCAGGCACGTGTCCCGATAACCGCCCCACGTCTGATCATACCAGGCGTCGCGGGTCACCGGCGGCAAGTCGTCCACGCGCATGCTGGCTTTGCCGAAGGGACCGCGGATATGCCAATCCGTGACCAACACCGCCTGGCCTTCAATTTCGAATTCAATGACGCTGCCCGGTTGGTCAGCGGTGAACGCTTTGAGTTTGTCATCAAAGGTCCATCCGCGGTTGTTCACTGGTTTCAATTGGCTTCCCTCGAAAAGGCTGACGTGTTCGAAGTGGTCACTAAAGAGCGGCTTGGGCAGCGGACCCATCCTCGGCTCGGTCGTCGCGCCGTCATGCAACGCGGTTTCGAGAATCCGCGTGACGAACCGCGCAAGGTAATCATGGCCGCGGTCATTGGGATGGACATCGTCGGCCTCAATGTCGGTCCATTGCATGCGGCCCGCTTTGATTTCCGGCCAGAGCGCATCGCGCAGACTCGCCATGGGCAGCTCATAATGCCGCCCGACCTTCGCGTGCCAATCCTGGACGTTGCCGCCATTCCTCGTCATGGTAAACAAAAGCACCACGGCGGGCTGAGTGGGTTGGCCGAGAATCTGACGGACCAGGCCCTCCAGGCACTCCGCATGCCCCGTGGGATCCCCGGCATCGTTCACGGCATATTCGACTGCGACGAAATCGGGATTGCGGGAGAGGAGGTCGCGCTTTGCCCGCAGTGCGCCATAATCGGAACCGGTAGCGCCAATGCCGGCATTGACAAAGATGATTTTGGACTTGGGAAAGGTCCTGCGCCACCAATCGGCCACCAGATTGCCGTAGCGGTTCTCCGGTTTGCTGGCTCTTGCTCCCGCGGTGATCGAGCCCCCGATGACCGCCACCGTGACGGCTTCTCCCTGGCTCGCCCGGGCAAAGACGTGTCGCAGGCGGGCGGTGTTGCCGGCGCTTACCACGGAGCGCGCGACCAGCGCGGTTTCAGAGGTTTCTTGCGCGCGGCAGGCGGAAGCCCCCGGGATCAGGCTGAACGCCCAGGTGATGGCCAGCGCGAGCCGCAGTACCGGGAGCCGGATCATGCGACGGGTTCCGGCGTGGTTGCCTTTTGCTGCGCCCTGGTCCGCAACGTCCTCATGTATTCCAGGGCCATCCGGGTCTGCTCATGGACGTAATCAATGCCTGCGGGCTGCCCGTCACTCATCGCCGGATGGCAGAACTCCCAGTCCAGGTAACCCTCGAAGCCCGCGGCCACGAGCGCGTCCACGTACGCGGGATACGCCACCTTCCGGCCCCAAAAGCCCTTGTCAAAATATCCCGCTCCCGCGAGCACGACTGTTCCGTCCTTTTCCCGGCGGAATTCGCCGTTCAGATGCGAATGCACGAGCAGGTCCCCTGTCGCCTTGACCACTTCCCGCGCATGGTCCTCCGACTCGGGTTTGTCCTCGATATTGATGTCCATGCAGGCCTTGAAGGCGGGCGAGGCCACTTCCTCGATCAACCCCAGTGAGTCGCGGTAGTTGTTGATGATATCGGGTCCGTGATTCTGAATGGCGAGGACGATGCCGTTATCTTCGGCAACTTTGGACAGTTCCCGCAGGCTCTGCACCACGAACTCCCGGCGGTCCGCTTTCCAGAACGGATAAGGATCATGGCTGTAGGTCAGATCGTAGGAACCCAGGCCCGCGTGCAGCGTGATCCCGCGCCAGGCGGCGAAGATTTTGCAGATCGGCGCCCCGAGGTCGCGCGCCAGCTTGATGCACTCGCGAGTGTAGCAAATCACCGCTTCCCGATTTGACGGCACGGGGCTGGAGAGGTCGCAGTTGGGTGAGACGGCGGAAATGGGCAGTCCCAGCTCCCCGGAGAGGTCGCGCAACCGGCGCCGCGCCTCGGCGGAAAGATCCATCGGGGCGGCGTGGGGGCGCTCCGTATCGAGTTCCACGCCTTCCCAACCTTGTTGCTTTGCCTGCCGCAGCAGGGTGAAGAGATCCAGGGCGGCCCCTTTGTACCAGACGCCCCGATAAGTGATGCTGTAAAGGCCAATCTTCATACTGTTCCCCGCCGATCTTTAGCGAACCGCCCTCGGGAGGCAAAAGCCTTTTCGCTGAACCCGTTGAATAGGGGTTTATGGTCAATAATCAATAAAACTCCTCACTTGAGTAGCTATCCCCACGGAATCAAGACCTGTACCCTCCCGGCATGATAGATCATTCTGGCGTCAGCCTGGCGCTGGGAGCGCGGCGGAAGCAAGAAAGCGCCGACGCCAGTCGCGCGCCGGCGCTGCTGGGGACAGCCGGGGGTCAGTCCGGGGACGGAGTTTCCGTTCCCGCCAAGGCGGTGTGCCTTCAGGACATTGCCGACAAGGCCAATGTAAGCCGCGCGACGGTCTCGTTAGCGCTGCGCAACCACGCCAGCATCTCGCTGGTGACGAGAGCGCGCATCCAGGAAATTGCCACCCAACTCGATTACCGGCCCAATCCACTGGTCTCCGCTTTAATGAGCTACCAACGCGCGGCCAGGCCGGCGCGCAACACTGATGGGACGCTGGCGCTGTTGCTGCGTTTTTCGCGGAAGGGGAGGTGGCGGTCGTATCTTTCGGAGCATTTCCTGCGCGCCACCGCCGAGAGGGCCCGGCAACACGGGTTCCGCCTCGAAGAGTTTTGGTTAGACGATTTGCAGTTGAGCGGACCCCGGCTGGGCGAGGTGCTGTATTCGCGTTGCATCCCGGGGGTGATCGTGGCGCCGCTGCCCCCGGGTTCGGCGCCGCTGCTCCTGGATTGGTCCCGCATGTCCGCCGTCACCGCAGGCTCTTCCATCTCGCTCCCCCGGCTCCACCGGGTGACGGCGAACTGCCTGGACGGCGTACGCCAGGCGTTGCGGCGTCTGCGGCGGCTGGGCTATGAACGGATCGGCCTGGCGCTAAGGACGGCTGAGGACGAGCGCGCCGATGGCCACTGGAGCGCCGGGTATGTGTCGGAACAACTGAAATTCCCTCCCCTCGATCGCGTGCCCTTGTTCCTGGCCGACGAGGGCGACTGGAACGAGGAGGCTTTCCACGACTGGTTCAGGACCGCGGAACCGGACGCCGTGTTGAGCTGCCAACCCGAGGTGATCTCCTGGCTCGAACAAATCGGCGCCCGTGTTCCGGAGGATGCCGGGTTTGTGCAATTGTCTCTGGAAGGCGGCAATGGCGCCACCCACACCGGGATAGACCTTAACCTGCCGGCCATCGGGGCCGCCGCGGTGGATCTGCTTGTCGAGATGGTTCGCCGCAACGAATGCGGCGTTTCCCCATCGCCCCAGACCCTGCTGCTCGAGACTCGGTGGGTGCAGGGGACTACAACGCCGCGCCGGGCCGCACTCTCCGGCGGTTTCCACCCGGGCAGGGAGCTCAAGCTCAAGCCCTCCGATCTGCTCGTCTTGCGATAAGGCGGGCCAGGATTCCGCAGCGCCCTGCCGGCAGAAGCTTCGCTCTTATCCCAGCTATTATTTATTGGGTTGCTACGCGGCTCACGGTTTGCGACAAAGGATGCGAAAAGGCATCCGTCCGCATGCGTAACACTCAACAGAACGACGGATTACCTCTCGGGTATAGCGCCGGTGCGGAATCGGCTGTTTCGCCGATGGGTAATTGGCCGGCGACCGGGACTTCTGAGGTTCTAGCCTCATATTTCTCTCCATTAACACCCACACTCAATAGACCCTCCCACGTCCGCTTCACCTACACCCTCCACTCCCTACCCTCTAGTAGCCAACGTGGAGCGATTCTGTGGGTGGCCGGCCTGTGGATTCTTCTGAGTGCCGGCTCCTGGAATGCCGCAGGCGCCGAGGAGGCCGGGCCCATCAGGCAAGTGGCGGAGTTTTACCGCGCCGCCGGCAATGGGTTTCACGCCAATTACACCGTGCGCCTGGAGGGCGTGATCTGCTGGGTCGCTCCCGAGGGAAAGACCTTTATTCTGCAGGATGACTCCGGGGCTATTTCGATTCGGGCCGGTGTGACTGATGGCCCTTTTAAAGCAGGGCAGCGGGTGCGCGTGGAAGGCGATTGCTCGGCGGAGCGCAACGGTCTGGGTTTCGTCATGACGCAGGCCTTCGTGGTGGCTAACGATGGCCTGCATCCCCCAGTGGAGAAGGCCGGTTCCGTTAACCTCCCGGCCGGGTTGAATCCGGTCCGGGTGACCTGGTTTAACAGTCGGGGGGCGGGTGTGTTGAACGTGTCCTACCAGGGGCCGAGCGTGCCGCGGCAGCCCGTTCCTAACGAGGCGTTGTTTCACCTGGAGGCCGCCGGAGGCCAGGAGGCCACCAATGTAGCGCCGGGACTGACTTACCGTTGCTGGGAGGGGGAGTGGGATTTCGTGCCCAACTTTGACCGCCTGCAAGCGGTTACGAACGGTGTCGCCGCCGGCCTCGATGTTGGTGTCCGCACCCGGCCGGAACGGGTTGCTATGGAATTCACCGGCTTGTTGAAAGTGCCCCAGGACGGGCTGTACACCTTTTTCGCTGAATCGGATGATGGCTGCCTGTTGTTCGTCGGGGCGCCCTCGTTGCGGGTGACGCCTTTGGGCACCGCTGAGCTGCCCAAACCGCGCGCTTTGGCCATCGGGCAAGCCCTGACCAAAGCAGAAGGATTTCACCTCTCCGAAGTCGAAGGTGTGGTGAGCTTCGTGGATGAACGCCAAAAGGCGCTGCGGCTGGAGTTGAAGGAGGGGGAGGGCCGTTTACTGCTCGAGGTGGCAGACGCCCAGGGAGCACAGCCCCGGCGGCTGCTCGGCAGCCGTCTGCGAGCAGTAGGCATCTGCCAGGGCACGGCCACCCTTTATGGGCGGCAGGTCGCGGGGTACTTGTGGGCGCCGAGCTGGAAAGAGGTGTGCCTCCTCTCCCCGCCCGAGACGAGCGACGTTCCGCAGACCGAAGACGGAAAACTGCCCTTGCTGACGACCATCGCGCAGGTGCGGAAACTCAGTTCCGAGGCCGCGGGCCGCGCTTATCCCGCGCGGCTTCGGGGAATTGTGACGGCGAAATTTGAGAACGGTCCCAATCTCGTGATCCAGGATGCCGACGAGGGAATCTATATCGGTGTCCCCATCGGCAATACGCGAGGCCCGGTCGAGATCGGAGTTCTGTGCGAGGTCACCGGGACCACGCGAGGGGCTGCCTGGGCGCCGATGGTGGATGCCCAGCGAGTGGTGCGTCTCGGCCTCGCGCGCTTGCCGGATCCGTTGCATCCCTCCTGGGACCAGATCCTCAACGGCAGCCTGGATGCCCAATACGTGGAACTCCAGGGCATCGTCACGGACGTTCACCAAAACGGAGTAAAGCTCTACACCCGGCTGGGCAAACTCGAACTGGACCTGGCCGGCAAGAGCCCCGCCGAATGGAAGGGCTTCCAGGACGCGCTCGTGCGCGTGCGCGGTTGCGTTCTGGCCATCTACGACCGTACCACCCGGCTGGCGCTGAGCGGCAAAATACGGTTTATTCACCCGGCGATTTCGGTGGATGAGTTCCCGCCGGAGGACCCTTTTGCCGCTCCCCTCAAGAAAGTGGCGGCTTTGCGCTCGTTTGACCCGCAAGCCGGCACCTTTCAACGGGTGCGGGTCGCCGGTCAGGTCGTTTATGCCTGCGACGGACTGTACTGCCTCATGGACGGAACCAATGGACTGCGTTTCTTTCCCCGGGCCCCAGCAGATCTGCGGGTGGGCGCGCTGGTCGAAGTCGCCGGGTTTCTCGATTTGAGTGGTCCTTCCCCCGCGTTGCGCGAGGCGCTCGTGCGACAGTCGGGACGGCAGGAGCTGCCGTTGCCGGAGGAACTGGCCGAGACCAACCTCCTGAGCGGCGCATGGGACGCTACGCTGGTGCGGGTGGAATCCCACGTGTTACACTTGAGCCGTCAGGCCGACGAACAGGTATTGGAACTCCGGACGGGCCCTTACGTCCATTCCGCGCGCCTCAATGCGAAGTTGGGCGTTCTGCCGGCGATTCCCATTGGCAGCCGGCTGGCGGTGACGGGGGTCTATTTGGGAAAGGGCGGAAACTGGGCCGCCGGCCAGGACATCGAGAATTTCGACCTGACCCTCAACTCCCCGGCGGACCTCATGATTCTGGAGAAGCCTTCCTGGTGGACGCCGCATCGGCTGCTGGCTTTGGCCGGCGGCCTGGGGGGTTCCTGCTCCTGGCGTTGGCCTCGATCCGGGTGCTGCACCTCCAGGTGGAAGAGCGCACACAGCAACTCGCGGCGCAGATCCAGGCGCGCCAACGCGTGGAACAGCAGCGCGCCCTCGAGCAGGAACGCGCCCGTCTGGCCCGGGACCTGCACGATGATCTGGGCGGCGGCCTGACTGAGATCAGCATGCTGGGCTCCCTGGCCAATGACCACGTGCTGCCAGCAGGAGCGCAAAGCCGGTTACCTGCACCAGATGACCGAGAAAGCGCGCCAGTTGGTCGGCGCCCTGGACGAAATCGTCTGGGCCGTCAATCCGCGGTATGATAGCATCGCCAGCCTGGCGGCCTACTTTTCGCTCTATGCGCAACGTTTTCTTGGGCTGGCCTCGCTGACCTGTCACCTGCAGGTGGCGTCGGCGCTGCCGGCTAGGGAGTGGACTCGAACGTGCGGCACAGCCTGTTCCTGGCCTTCAAGGAGGCGCTCAACAACGTTGTTCGACATGCCGAGGCGTCGGAAGTGCGCGTGGCTATGGATGTCAAAGACGATGATTTGGTTGTCTCCGTCACCGATAACGGCTGTGGCATGGACCCCAATCTCGGTCCCGAATCTGGCAGCGATGGCCTGACCAACATGCAAGCCCGGATGTCGGCCCTTGGCGGCCGCTGTCATCTCCAGAGTGTTCCGGCTCAAGGCACTACCGTAGGCCATTCCCCTCCCCAGGAACGATCATGATCAAAGATGAGCCATCATTGAGGACAACCCGACGGTTCGCGAAAGCCTGGCCACGATCGTCGCGAATGCGCCCGGTTACCAGTGCGCCGGCACCTGAAGCACGGCTGAGGAGGGTTTGCGGATGCCTCCGCAAACAGGCGGGAGGTGGATGTGGTGCTGATGGATATCCAACTGCCCAGCATGTCGGGCGTGGAGTGCACCGCAAAACTCAAAGGACAAGCGCCCCAAAGAATTCAAATCATCATGGTAACAGTCTATGAAGACCCGGACCGGATTTTCCAGGCACTGCGGGCGGGGGCCTGCGGCTACCTGCTCAAGCGCTCGACGCCGGAACAGTTTATCGCGGCCATTCGCGACGTGCATCAGGGCGGAGCGCCGATGAGCAGTGAGATAGCCCGCAAAGTGATCGCCCAATTCCGCGAGCCGATCGAAACCGCCGTCGAGGTGGACCAACTCCACGGCCGGGAACGGGAGGTCCTGGAATTGGTGGCCGAAGGGATGTACGAGCGCGGCAAGAGGAAGCTATTGCCGGCCGGCTGGGCGTCAGCGTAGATGCCGTCCGCTGGCACTTGAAACACATTTACCTCAAACTGCATGTGCATTCCCGCACGCAGGCGGCTTTGAAGTTCCGTTCCGGCAAAGAATAGCACTTGCGCGGAGCAGCCGCCTCGAGGCGTTCGGCTTTGGCGGGCTCGGAGGGAGGGAATAAAACTCCTCACTTGGGGAGCTAGGCACTACCGGCCAGCCTGCTAATCTGGCAACGCTTTGATATGATCAAGGTAGCCATAGTCGAACAGAACAAGACGGTTAGGGATAGCACGGGACCTTTATCAGTCTGGCTCCTGGCTGCTCCCAATGCGTCGGCGCCTGGCCCGGGCCCGAGGAGGCCCTGCAAGCGTTGCTCCTTTTTCCCTTTTTTTTTTTTTTTTTTTTTTTTTTATCGCCCAGGCGCGCCCCCGCTGAAGGAGCGCCTGCCGCACGCCCAGATTATTCTGCTCACCGTCTATGAAGATCCCGAGCGTATCCTCGGCGCCCTGCAGGCGGGAGCGAGCGACTTCCTGCTGCGAGAAAGCGGTCCACCCGGGAACAGATTATCGCGGCGATTCGCCGTGCTCACCGGACGGCTTCCGCCTCGCGACTGGCGCTGGCCACGGCGGCCCAAAACTCCCCAAATGGGGAGCTAGGCAGGAGCGGTAAGCCTGTTACACTTGCGGGTGAACCAGGATGAATGCACCGAAACCAGACCATTCCGTTTGAATATGCCGAAGATTGAATGGAACCGGATGGAACCGTATTACGAGTTTGGAGATGAAGCTAATTGACCTGATGAAGAAACGAGACCCGGTCCGCTTCGATCCGAGGCGGTCTTCCCCGAAGCGCCCCAGCATCCGCCGCGCCAGAGCCTGGGCGTTCACCCTGATTGAATTGTTGGTAGTGATTGCAATTATTTCCATCCTCGCGGCGTTGCTGCTGCCCGCCCTCTCGCGGGCCAAAGAGAAGGCCAATGGGATCGTTTGCATGAGCAACCTAAAGCAGTTGAACCTGGCCTGGCAGATGTACCCCGACGACCACAACGGGTTCGTGCCCCCCAACAACCAATGGGGCATGGATAACAACGGCCAAAAGGGCTATGGGTGGGTGGATGGCATGATGAGCCTTGGCCCCTCTCCGGACAACACCAACACGGCGCTGCTGCTGGCCTCCGCCCTGGGCCCTTACACCCAGAACGTCGGCATCTACAAGTGCCCTTCGGACCGAAGCATGATGAAGCTTCCCGACGGAGTTTCCTATCCCCGGGTGCGCAGTGTCTCCATGAACTGTTACATCCTCGGTTCCGGCCGCGACGACGATTTCCTGAAGCAGGACCATTACATCTACAAAAAGATGACAGATTTCAACGTGCCATCCCCCTCGCTGACCTGGGTTTTCATTGACGAACGGGAGGGCATTAATAATGACGGCTTTTTCGGACTCTGGCCAGAGTCCGACGTCGTGATTGATTGTCCGGCGAGCTATCATAATGGCGCGGGCGGATTGAGCTTTGTGGACGGGCACGCTGAAATCCATAAGTGGCGGGATGCGGCGGTTCTACGGCCCATCATAAAGGGCGAGATTTATCATACGGGATCTCCGGCGCCTACCGACATGCGCTGGCTCAGGGAGCGGATGACCGCAAAAAAGTAGGCGGCTCGTGCGGCAATTTCGGAGTGGGCTCGGAAAAGACAACTGAAACAACACAACAAGCAGCAGCTAATCGAACAAAACCTCAACACTAACCCATAGCAAAGACAAACCTCATCTCATGAAAACGCGAATTCTATCAACTACGCTGGCGGGCCTGATCAGCGTTTCCGGCTCCCTTTTGGCCGCTGCCGCGGTGCCAACCGCCGACCTCTCACTTTGGCTGCAGGCGGACACCGGGGTCGTCCTGAACGGCGGAACGGTTTCCGAATGGGACGATCAGTCCGGCCAGGGCCATAACGCCTACCAAAGCTCCGACGCAAGCCAGCCGGCGCTCGTCACCACCGCCCTGGGTTCGCCAGGCCTGCGCTTTGACGGCCTGAATGACTTCCTGAACTTCACGAATAACATCAACGAGTTGTTCGGGCTTACCATATTCATCGTTGCAAACAACAACTCCTCGCAACAAACCGGGGGCAGCGGATACTCGGATTCGCCGGCGATTTTCTGGAACGAAACCGCCAGTTGGGGATGGACTTTCCTCAGCCCGTTCCAGACCAATGTCAACTGGCGCATCGGCACCACGCTCGCTAATAACAACGAGCGCTATGCCCGGCCCGCGTCTATTGGCGACGGCTATTCAGTAACCACTTTGCTCAAGAATGCCGATGCGGAAATGCTTTATGTGGACGGCAGCCCGGCGCGGAGCGTTACCGGCAAGGGCCTGACGACTTTTGGCGTCGCCGAGGATGGCTACCTTGGCCGCGGCTATAATACTTATTTCTCCGGGAACATCCTCGAGGTGCTGGTCTATAACGCCGCGCTCTCGGACACGGACCGGCAAGCGGTTGAAGACTATCTCCACAATAAGTACTTGGCCAACGCGCTGCCGACGGTCACGATCACCAGCCCGGCCAATTTCGCCAGCTTCAGCGCCCCGGCGAATATCACCATTATGGCCGACGCCACCGATGACAGCGCAGTCACCAACGTCGAGTTCTTTGTCAATGGCGTTTCGATTGGGAATGACACCACCGTGCCCTACAGCCTGGACTGGAATAATGTCCCCGGCGGCGCCTATGGGCTGACCGTAGAAGCGACGGATGATCAGGGCGCCAAGAAGCTTTCCGACCGGGTGGTTGTGCGGGTGAACTATGCCACGCCCGAGGAAGGTCCCCAGCTTGCCGACCTCAGTCTCTGGCTCAAAGCCGACGCGGGCGTTACGGCGACCGTAGGCAAAGTATCACAATGGGACGACCAGTCCGGGTTTGAGCGCCATGCGTCGCAGCCGGTGGCCGATGCTCAACCGACCCTCGTCACCGCGGGCAACGGCCTGCCGGCGGTCAGCTTCGATGGATTAAGTGATTATCTTTCGTTCCTGTGCCCGATCAACGGCCTAAGCCAACTGACGGTGTTCGTGGTCGCCAACAATACCGCCCCGCAAGCGCCGATGGGCAGCGGCCAGGATTGCGCCTGTGTCTTCTGGCTGGAGAGCAATGAGAGCGGCGCCTGGGGCAGCGTCGCCGTCAGCTCGTTCCAGAATTCGGCCACCTGGCTCTTCGGCACCGGCGTAGCCCAAACGGGCAGTCCGAATTACCCCGGCCCGGTTTATACCCGGCCGCAATCCATTGACGTGCAGTATTCCCGAATGGCTGCGGTGAAAGATGGGACTACCGAATGGCTTTACGTGAACGGCGAGAACGTTGCTTCCGTCACCGGCAAAGCCAGCAACCTCGCCCACATCGGCGATGTCGGCTGGCTCGGACGCGGCTACGCCAGTGATTATTTCCGGGGCGAGATCCTTGAAGTGTTGGTTTATACCAATGCCTTGTCCGGGGAACAGATCACCAATGTGGATACCTACCTCAGTGCCAAGTATTGGGGAAAGGCGCAGCCCACGGTCACTATTGATACGCCCGCCAATCATACGAGCGTGACCGGTCCTGCCAATCTCACCGTTTCCGCGACTCCCAACGACACCGACGGCACCATTGCCCAGGTGGAATTCATTGATAATGGAAGCTCGGTGGGTACGGTCACTGCCGCGCCCTGGAGCATTACGCTGAACAATCTCAAGCCTGGCACACACGTGCTGAAGGCGAAAGTCACCGACAACGACGGGTTATTCAATTACTCGGTTCCCGTCGAGGTGTCTCGCCAGGCCGCCTCAGGCTTCGCGCTCGTCGAAAACTTCGAGGGCCTGACTCCCGGACCGTTGGCCTACCAGGGCGATTGGCAGGGCTCTACAGCCGGGACGTAGTGGCCATTGATCCTCTCCCGGAAGGGGGCGGCACCAACCTCTGTAGCCAGGTTCCTGGCCAATAATCAGGTGATGATGATGCCGCTGGTCATCCCCGATGGAACCACCGCGACCCTCTTCTTCCGGCTCGCCGACACTAGCTGGGCGCGGGAACGAATTGTGTTCGGCCTCTCAGACCAGGCGCTGCCCTACACGCCGCTGCTGGCTAGTGACGAGCTGCAGGTAGGCCGCTGGATGGCCTCGACCGCCAGCAACACCAACCTCGTTAACCATGAAGGCACCGGCACCGATTACAACCTCGAGCCGTTTGCCTGGGATACCTGGTACAAGATCTGGATCGTGGTGGATAATACCGCCGATACGTGGAAGGTTTACATGCAGGGCGGCAGTCTGGCCACTCCGACGCTATTGGATCAGCAGAGCAACGGCGCCACCACCTTTGACTTCCGCAACGGTGTGGCCGCCAATGACCTGATCCGCTTCGTCGTGCGAACCGAAGCCCACTCGGTCAGCAATCCGAATGATGCCGGCCTGTGGCTGGATGACATTTACCTGGCGATGGGTGAAAACCTGAGCGATGCCACCCTGCCGCCGCCGCCGATGCTCAGCATCATGCGTTCCGGCGACAATGTCATCGTCTCCTGGCCGGTGGCTGCCACAGGCTACGGCCTGAAAGCCACACCCAGCCTGACCACGCCGAGTTGGTCCGACATCACTGAGCCGCAGGTCCCCGATGGCGATCAAATCACGGTAACCCTGCCCATTAGCCAGGCGCCGCAATTCTTCCGACTGAAGTAGTGAGATTGTTAGAGACGAGTGATTGAGCCAGTTCCTGCCCGGTCCAAAGGCCGGGCGGGAACGCTTTTTCTTGATAGATGAAGATCCTGATGAAACCGCTCTTGTGGGCCGGCTGTGCTTCCGCCATCGCGTTCCACTTATCGGCCGCCGAACTCAGGTTTGGGCATTCACCATCGCCAATCCCCTGCCGGGTAAGGCTGGAACCGCCGGCATTCCGCTGGCGGACCTGGATGGAGACGGCGACCTGGACTGCGCATTGTCACGGCGCGATGCAAACGGCTTCTGGTGGTATGAGCGTCGAACCGACTCGTCCTGGGTCCAGCACACGATTTGCGTCTCGACCAATATTCCGCAAGAGTTGGGGGCAGCCGCCCTGGATGTGGATAACGATGGCTGGATAGATCTGGTTTTCAGCCACGTCTGGTTCAAGAACCCGGGCACCTTAAAGCAAAACCCTGACACCCCTTGGGCGGTCCACCCCTTTGCCGGCGCTGGTCATGATATCCTGGCCGCCGACATCAATGGCGACGGGCGGCAGGACATCGTGGTCTTCGACGGGAAGCGGTTGGGATGGTTGGACCCAGCCCGGTCCATGGCCAGCAACCTCGTGGTTGAGGGCATCGCCGGCCACGGGGCGGTGACGCCCCACGGCGCGGGTGATCTGGATGGTGACGGCGACCTGGACCTGGTGCTGGCCGGCGCGTGGTTCGACAACCTGGCAATGGCCTGGCAGTGGAGGCGCCACCCCTGGCCGCACCTGGTTATTACCAACGCCAGCTACGGCACCAGCATCCGCAGTTGGGTGGCGGATTTAGACAGGGACGGCCAAAACGACATTGTCTATAGCGACTGCGACACCGGCTCCAGCCATGTCTATTGGGTGCGCAATGAAGGGAAAGGGACCCGGTGGACCCGGTTTGCCTTGCCCGACCCGCCCACCTCGCCGGGCTCGGTTCCGGGCACCGGCTCCTTCCATTCGCTGGGTGTCGCCGATTTCAATGGCGACGGGCGCCTGGATATTTTCGCGGGCGAGCAGGAGGATCCTGACTACTTCGAGCATTGGAAAAAGCAAGGCAAACTGCCGATGAAGCCCAAAGGGCTCAAAGAACGCGGAGTGATCTGGGTCAACTCGGGAACGACACCGCCGACTTTTCAGCCGCAGGTGATTCATGAAGGCAATCCTGGCTGGCACGACGCCTGCGGCGACGTGGACGGTGACGGAGACATTGATATTGTCAGCAAGGTTTGGAACAAGGATGGCCCCACCTACCATGCCGATTACTGGCGCAATGACACCGTTCATGCGAAGTAACTCCCCAACATCTCGCGAGTCCTTGCGCTCATGACAAAAGCCGGGCTGCTCCTGTTCCTGCTGGCGGCGTGCGTCCCCGCACAAGGCCAGAAGATGACACTGGCGGAGGCTCGTTCCCGGATTCCTCAACGTGAGATTCCGGATTTCTGGCTGGGTGAATTCAAAGGGCTTTCCCAGCGCTGGGACAACTTGAGCCTGGGCAAAGCGCGCATCATTGCCCTCAGCCCGGGCGGGCGGCCGATTTACCTGATCAGCTACGGCGAACTCGAATCGCTGCCGCAGGATGCGAACTTCAATTCGGCTGTTGCCGCGGGCCAGCCTTCGGCCTACCGGGACAAAGCGGCGCGTCAAAAGCCGGTCCTGCTCTTTGTCGGGCCTGTTCACGGCCACGAGGTCGAAGGGTTGACCGGTCTGGGCAATCTCGTCCAGATCATGGAAACGGGTAAAGATCTGCGCGGGCGCGACCAATCGCGGATTCTTGCGGTGGGCCGGCGCTGCCGCCTCCTCATCATACCCTCCGGAAACCCTGACGGGCTGGCCCGCTTCGAACCGCGCATGCTCCATGGAATGGAACTCCAGGACATGCAGTTCTGGGGCCAGGGCACCTGGAGCGATGGCACGCTGTGTACCTGGCCTGCCGTGAAGCGCGTTCATCCCATGGTGGGCAGTCGCGTCGGGTTCCTGGGCTGCTATTTCGACAACGCCGGAGTGAATCCGATGCATGACGAGTTTTTCGCCCCCATGTCCTCCGAAGCTCCCGCACTTCTTCGTGTGGCCGGGGAAGAAGCTCCGGATTGGGCTGTTTCCCTGCACAGCGCGGGCTATACCCCCGAGATAGTCCGGCCAGCGTATTTGCCGTTGCCGGTTCAACAACAGATTAGTGATCTCGCCGGGCGCTTCGGTGAACGCCTGGCCGCCTTGAATCTGCCCCACAAGGCGCCCTTCAAACCGAAAGCCGGCGAGGGCGAGCCTTTTCCGCCCTTCAATCTCGTCAGCGCCCTTTATCATGTCAGCGGGGCGGCGGCGTTCACCTTCGAATGTCCTCACGGCCTGCGCGATGAACGCTTTTGCCACGTCACTCCCGGTCAGATCCTCGACATCCAACTGGCCTGTACGAATCAATGATGGAGGAGGCCCTTCAGATGAAGGCGGGGCGGGCAGCCCGGTAACTGACGGGTGTCGCAGGCGGGCAAGGATTCCTGTCACTTTCCAACGCAACATGAATAAACCTGTTATTCTCGCTCAGCAGGGCGTTTGGCTGGCGAGTTCATATAACCGGACTGGCCTTGAAAATGAGCCGAACGGCATGGTGCGGGCGGCGCTGGTAGAGCCCGAAGAAGTGTGCCAAAGCCTGGCCTTGCTCGAAGGGGATGTTGGGGCGCCTCGTCCCTGCCGCGCGGCTTTGACGATGCGATTGGTCGGCCATTGCTTCTGGAGTTGCGCAACAACATCCGCCAGGTAAGTGCCCGGCTCAGCGGGAATCTCAGCAGCCAAGCCGCTAACCAGGCTCGCAGCGCAAATACCCGCCACGCACACGGCTATTAGTTTTCCAACTACGCACTCGCGATGCCTCCCATTGGGAGCCGGTCGAGGGGATTGGGTCATTCGGGCACTCATAAACCGCGGCCGAAAGTTGTGGCGCTCCGCCGGCTATTGCGAGCAATTTCTTTGTCCAAAAGCGCCTGCAAGGCGGCACCTAACCAGCAGCCGATCTCCTGCTGACTTGCTAACGACAGGCTTCTTGCGCATACTGCTCCTGCGGTTGTGAGCTTGGCGGCAACAGGTTTCTGTCGCAGGCTGGCCGGTTGGCCGTTGGCCGGAGGCGGGTGTTCACAACCGCGGGCTGGGTCGCGCAGGCATCCAAGCCCCCCAGCCCTTTTCGGTGCGTCCGTAGCTCAATTGGATAGAGCTTCTGACTTCGGATCAGAAGGTTGCAGGTTCAAGTCCTGCCGGACGCGCCATTTTGTCAGGGACTTATGCGTGTAGTGTTTTTTGCTGGAGGGCGGGAGTAGTAAACACAGTTGTACTGTCGTTGAGACTCTCAACGACTGACGAATGGGCGGAGCGCTGTCATCCCCAGGATCGAGGCGTTCCGGCGTTTGACCGATGCAGGAAGTGCCTCAAAGGAGCCTCGGATCGGTTACTTCCGCCTCAGCTTCGGCTTCCAGGCACGACCATCCACATGCACTTCCTCGAGGATGCGCACTGAACGCTTCGTTTTCTTAACCTGGATTACCTGCAGCCCCCTTGCTCTCTTTGGTTGCCCGCATTCCATTGCTCGAGCCAGGGCCAAGGCCTCGGCCTTCCGTTTGAACAGAGCCGTGTTGCCGAACTCGAAAGCCCGGCGCCAACGCACCCCGGCACCTTCCGGGGGGCTTCGCTTCAATCAGTTGTCGAACGGGCCTCAGTGACATAATGGTCTCTCCTGCAGGCTCATTCTTGCCTGGCGTTAATCTGGGATATCGGCTTCGACCAGCTTGGCCAAGAGCGTGAGCGATTCCTGCCAGCCGAGACAGCAGGCCTCGGGCGGGATCACCTCGGGCACCCCTTCCTGCACGACGTTCAACTCTGTCCCTGCCGATACCTTCTTAAAGGTTACAGTGACCTGAAGCTCCCCTGGCAGATTCGGATCGTCGAATTTGTCTGTGTAGCGAATGCGTTCGTGCGGTACCAGTTCGAGATACTTTCCGCCGAAAGAATGGCCCTGTCCGGTGGCGAAATTAGTGAAGGACATCTTGTGAGTGCCGCCGACCTTGGCTTCCAATTGGTGAACCTTGCCGGTGAACCCGTTTGGCGGAAGCCATTTGGCCATCGCGTCAGCATCCAGGAACGCCCGATAGACTTTCTCTGGAGCCGCGCGCAGCACGCGATGAAGCCGGATGGTGTTTGTTGGCATAGTTTTGGTTCCGTTCTACGGTGTCTATTGCGAGGCTAGCTTGGTCTCGACGCTCTTAATTTTCTCATCCATCGTCTGAGTTCGGTCCGTTCGGGTTCCCAGTTTCATGACCGTGAATATCCTTGGAGCGCCCATTTCGTGAACCAGTTCATGGCAACGTCGGACCGCGGCAAATACTTTGTCCCATTCCCCTTCAATGTTCGTGCCATTGGCGTGCAGCACCGTCTTTAGTCCAGCTTCGGTCAGCACCTTCTCGCAGGCAGCCACGTAGGCGGACAAGGAGACGCCCACACCGTTTGGGACAATGCACAAATCAAGAATCACGTTCATGACCGCTATACATTCCTGTTTTCCTCTCCATACCAGTTTTCCTTCACAGCAAGTGAACCACAAAACCTCAGAGAATCTCGTTCAAGCAACAACCATTCACAAGTCGCTGAATCGCATTTTAACCCACGCCAATTACTCTATAGTCGAAGCATGACTTGCGGGCAAAAGCCTCGTGCCGGTGATTGGCGCACGTACGCGCGCGCAACTTTCGGAATCCTTGGGCGAACTCCACTTAAAGCTATCGCCGGCGGAAATTGCCCGAGTTGAAGAGGCAATTCCTGCCTCGGCCATCAGGGGAACCCGCTACGACGAGCGCCAAATGAGGATGCTGGACCGTGAGCGGTAGCTGATTGAGGACGATTACGGCAGAATCCGTTCCGCGAGGTATCCGCTCACGATGAGTCAGGAGATCGACAACAACTCGACCTCGAAAACCAGGGTGGCGTTCGGGGGAATTGCGCCCGGGTAGCCAGCCTCCCCATACGCCAGCTCTGGCGGAATGGTCAGCCGCGCCTTGTCGCCCACGCGCATGGCGGCTACGCCTTCATCCCAGCCTTGGATCACCTGGCCGGTCCCTAGGACGAAGGCAAATGGTTCATCCCGGTCCACCGAGCTGTCAAACTTGACGCCGTCAGCCAGCCAGCCAGTGTAATGGACGGTGACGGTGTCGCCCCGCTTTGGGGACGGCCCAGCACCCACAGTCATCTTTTCAACTTTCATCCGGGACAGGATGAGAACAAAAGTATGCGGGTGAAAGACCGTTCTTCATCCAAATGGCAGAAGAACCGGTAGGGGAGCATCCCCTCCTTCCTGGCCGCCGTCGCCCAGGCGGCGAATTGCTGGTCGGAGAGCGTGCGCTGCAACACCGCCGAGATTTGCCCGGGCGCGCTGCCGGTCGGCGGTGGGGCGCGGCTTACGGCGGGGCCGGCTCCACACGACCTGGCGCTGCTTGGTGTTGACGTAAATCTCGTTGCCGATGGCGCCGGAGAACTTGCCTCTGCGTGCCTTCATAGCCCTTTCTCGGGTCGCCGGCTGACCGGTCAGTATAGACGCGCGATCTCCCATCGCCGCGGCAACCTTGCCCTATATCGAACCTTCAACCCCTCCGTTGCGCAAGGGGCATTCTCGACAGTTCTCCCGCCGAGGCGCTGCTGAGAGTTCAGCCGGGGTTACAGTCGGGGCTTGCCCTTGGGCCGCGCGGGTCTCGCCGGGGAGGCGGCTCAAGAGCCCTTGCCCGGAGCGAACTGGTAAATGCGGTAATGGACCTTGTCCTGCCAGAAGCGCTGTTCGCCTGGGAGGAGTTCTACGGAATAGGCGTCGGGCCGGGGCGGGTCCTCGCCGGTAAAGTAAGCGCGCACGTCCGGATTGCGCAACAGGAGCGGGCTGGCGACGAACCCGGCGGCCAGCATCGGCGCCGGCGCGCGTCGGTGGGCCAGCAAAGGTTTGGGGCCTTTGCCCCATGCCGCCAGCCATACCGGCGCGGGCCGGAGGAAGAACCCTCGCAACCGGCCCAGCAGAGTGGGCTGCATCTGGAGCTGCACCCAAAGGTTCGTGCCGGCGGCGGTCCCCAATTCGAGCCGCTCGCCGGGACTCACCACTCCCTCCCGCAGGAGCGTCAAGCGGGGCGGTTCTGAGGACTCGTGTTTGAGCAGCAGAAAGGGGCCTTCGGCGCCGACGAACCGGTAGTTGAGGAGCAAATCCCGGAACACCATGGCGTCCTCCAGCGGCGGGAACTTGCGGTCTATGGGGCCGAGCACAAACGTGACATACTCGGGCGCCGCCGGGGAAAGGTAGAATCGCTCATTGAGGCGCATCAGGCGCTCGCTGCAGGCCGCGTAGCTCTGGAAGATGGGGCGCGGGTGGTAGTTCAGGTTGTTGAGGAGGATGTAGATCTGCTGCTGGCCGAACACATCCACCGTCGCGTGGCCGATGGTTTCGGAGAGCATCGGCAGACGGGCGCGGATGCGGTTTGCCTCGATGACGCGGTCCATGCTTTGGATGTATTCGCGCGGCCTCAGCAGGCAGCGGGCATGGTAGGTGAGATACCGGATCGGTTGGGTCAGCGACAGCGAGAGGGGCGGGAAGATCAATGACTGCATCGTGAAGAGCGAAACGAGGCAGCAGACTATGCCCATTACGCGCGCCCAGAGCCGGGCCAACCCCCATTCGCCGGGCACGATCTCCAGCGCCAGCGCCAGCAGCGGCACAAAGCCGAAGAAATAGACCAGATGGCCGGTGTCCCCGCGCACAAAGCCGTGTTTCCAGCTCAGGAAGAGCAGAGAGCCGAGCCAGGCCAACAGCACGACCCGGCGGCAGGCGGTGCGCCAGTTTGGTTCCCGGAAGGCGGTCAACGCGCGAATCACTACCAGGGCCGTCGCCAACACGATTACCACCAGGCCGTTGGTATTTGCCCGCAACAGGGCTTCCCAGCCTAGAGCGTCGTTGTAGGCCTGGATGACGGCCAGGGCGCTAACCAGGTGAGCGCCCAGATGGGACACGGCCTGCCCGACGGCCACCCACGCCAAAACGATGCCGGCGGCGAACCCCGCAACCATCCCCGCGCCCAGCCGTGGTCGTCCCCGCAATACCAGGTCGCCCGCAACGAGAACGATGCCCGCACCGGCGCTAAACAGGACGGAATTCTTGGCCAGCGCACAGAATACGGCGAAGGCGACGAAGCTTATCGCCGCAGCCGTCAGCCGCCGCCCGGATTCAACAAAGCAGAGCAGGCCCCAGGAAAGCAGCCCGGCATCCATTATCAGGTCGGCCCGGGCGACGACGTTGGACACTACGAACATGAAGATAGCCAAAAGCGCGCACCCCCACACCAACCGCGCCCGCCAGGCCACCAGGCAAAGCCCGGCCGCCGCGGTGAAGCAAAACAGGGTGTCGGCCACAATGCACGCCGGAGCGGAGTGAGGCGAGAAGTAGAAGAAGACGAGATAGCCCAAAGGCCCGTAGGTGAAGGCGAGGTCGGTGCCGAACTGCAGCCCGTGTTGGTGGGCGTAACCCAATACCTCGGTCAAGGATGTGTCCGAATCCATATCGAGGTCGGTGCCCGCGCGGGGCAGGTTCAGCACGGTGAGCATGACCAGGACCGCGGCCAGCAGGGGCAGAATGATCCCCCGGCGGGAGACCGCCATCGTGCTCGCCGGTTCTATTGGCAGTGCAGTTTCCATGAAACGACAGCCTGAGAGTTTGGCCGCCCTCGGCGAATTGTCCAGAGTCTTCAGCGGGGGAGCAAGTTCGGAGGTAACCATTCAGGTGGTGGGGCGGTCATGTTTCATGAATACAGCGCGGACGATCCAAGTCGAATCGTATGAACGAAGCGCAGCAGATCAAAACCATCAAACTCGTATGAGGTTATATGAAAGCGCGGAAATTACCTGGCTGGCTTTTAGGAATAACGTTGGCAGGCGGGGTGGTCGCCTCCGGCTTCGCCGGTGACGGTCCCAGCCCCTGGCCAAGTGCCTCCACATCAACGCAATTCGGGGGTGCGGTCCCCCCGGCAGGCACTGTCTCCTCCGTTGCCCCAAAGACAAGCGCCCAGACGCTCCCCGAGACGCCCGCCGCGGCTCCCGCAGTGTCCGGGGCCGCAACAGCCGAATCGCTCCCACCCGGCACCCATGTTTCGCCCTGGTTCTATGAGATCGAGAGGCTTACGCAAGCGGGCGTGGATGAGGGTGTCGTGCTAGCCTATGTTGCTAATTCGGCGGGGACGTTTAATCTCACGGCGGACCAGATCATCTATCTGAAGAATCTGGGCGTCGCGCCCGAGGTGATCAACGCAATGATCCAGCACGATCAGGAGTTAATCTCCGGTGAGCGGCCCATCACGGCTACGGCCCCGCCTCCACCGCCCCCTGCGGTCCAGGCCGCCTGGGCGGCCAGTCTCTCCTCGGCCACCCACGCCACCGCGCCCCCGGCACCGGCGGCGGCGCCATCACCCGCTCCCGCCAACACGCAAATCGTAGCGAACGATGACTCGGGGCCGGACTGGATCCTGGTTGAACCGGACGACGCGCCTGAGCAGCCGGCGAGCCTCGGCCCTGTGAGGGCGCCTTACCCGGTGAAGCTCAGCGACCCGATCCTCGTTCTGAGGCTTCCCTCGTTTACCGTCCCGTGCTGGTAGAGCCGGCCGGCCGCTTGAGTTGCTTGAGCTTCCGGGATTCCGGTTTGGCCGCGTAATAGCGGTCGAGGGGATAGCACCCACTGATTAGCCCGTTGCGCGGAGCGGTGGTGCAATCGCTGAAAGTGCGGCAGATGGATTTCGTCGAGAGGGTTCCCTGGGCGATGGCATCCGCCAGCATACGCGGGTAAGCGAGCACCATGCGCCCAATGCCGATCAGGTCGGCCCAGCCCTCTCGCACCACGAGCTGCGCGACGTGCGGCAGGTATTCCTGCAGATAACTGTAAGCGGTGCCGACGAGGACGAGACTCCGGGGGGCGCGCGCCTTGAGCTGGCGCACGACGTTGATTTGGCGGGCGACGCCGACGAGCGGGTCTTCGGGCGGCTGGTAGCCGTCGGAAGGAGGATAAGCGGCGGGCCGCTGGATGTGGGGATTGTAGTAAGGCGAGCCGGCGGTGAGGTTGACGATCTTGATGCCGAGCCGGGCGCACAGGTCCAGGAACTGGAAGGTTTCCTCCAGATCGTATTCCACGGGGTTGCGCTGGTTCACACCGAAGGCATACCGATAAGGAAGGCAGCGGGAGAAATCCACGGGCACACCCGGACCGGGCTTGCCTGGCTGCGAGAGCGCGGGGTCGGGCTGGAAGGGGACGAAATCAAAGGCGCTGAGCCGGACGGCCAGCTCAATCTTGTTCCCGCTGGCGCGAATGGCGGCCACAATGTCGCGCAGCATCCGGGTGCGGTTCTCGAAGGCCCCGCCGTATTTGCCGGGCCGGGTGAAAGCACTGAGAAGCTCGTGGAGGAGGTAGCCGTGACAATGTTTGATGTCCACGAAGTCGGCGCCGACATCCCACGCGATCCTGGCCGCGCGGACGTAGTCTTCGACCAGGCGCTCCAGTTCGTCGTCGCTCCAGACCTGGCTGTCGCTGCTGACATGGAAGGACCGGTCGAGCAGGGGATGCCGATAGGCCACCCGTGGCTCCAGACGGGCCTTGTCGCTGGGTTTGCAGAACCGGCCTGAGTGCGTCAGTTGGAAGCCGACAACCAGATCATCGGTAGTGCCGTAGAGCCCCTTGTGCGCGGCCAGCAGGGTTTCGCGGAGCTTCGCGAGGTCCGCCTTGTTCTGCTCGCTGATGAGCAGTTGGTTGGGATTGGCCCGGCCATCGGGCCGCACGGCCATGGCCTCGCCGCCGAAGATCAGCTTGGCGCCGCTCTCACCGAACCGATGCCAGCGCCTCAGGACGTCCTCGGTGAGTCCCCCACTGGTCGTGCCGTCCCAGCCCTCCATGGGCTGAACGGCGTAACGGTTGCCGATCCGCTTGCCGTTGATGGCGATGTCCCGGAGTGGTTGAGCCAGGGGTGAGGCCGGTCCGGTGACAATAGTGTCTTCGCAGGGCAAGGTGACTCCCAGCGAGGCCACGTGTGCGCGGAACTCGGCGACGGTCTTGAGCGACGGGATGCGCGTGAGCTTAATAGGTTCGGACATAGGCTGATGCGGAATTTGCTTCCCGGCAAAGAGGATGGCCAGCAGTTTTTTGACGCCCGGAACGGCGCAGCTAGTTTCTGTCGCCACGTGACACAGGAGCACTGCCACGCCAGAGGAGCGCAGCCTTCAGGCTGCAGAAGCGTCGGATTGGGCTGTGGCGCCGGCGGATTCCAATGCGCCGTCGGACTTCTATGCTTCTGCAGCCTGAAGGCTGCGCTCCTATGGCGCGGCGAGAGGGCCAGGGGTGATGGTCTTGAGCGTCGGATTGGGCTGTGGCGCCGGTGGATTCCGATGCGCCGTCGGACTTCTATGCTTCTGCAGCCTGAAGGCTGCGCTCCTATGGCGCGGCGAGAGGGCCAAGTCCTCCCTGCCTTTGCCCCGCTTCGCAAACGCAGCCGTCGCGAGTCTTCTGGCCAGCGCGGCGCATTGGAAGTATGCTGCCACCGATGAATGATCGCGAGGCGGTCAAGGTGTTGATTGTGAACGACGACGGGCAATATCTCGCCGGCACCGCCTTCGCGTGGGAATTCACGGACGACCGCGGCAAGGCCAGGGTGTTTGACTACGCTGCCGACCGGGTGGCGGAACGGATTGAACTCGTTCGCAAGGTCCACGGCCGAGTCTGGATCGCTGTGAGGCTGGACCCGCGGGAGGTTTATGAATTCTGTGACCGATGTGGGCGCAGGATGCGCGCGCTCAAGACGTTCTTCGACGGGCAGCGGTTTCTGTGCAATGATTGCCGTGACGGCCGTTGGGGCGCCTGAACCGCATCTCCGCCCTCTCCTAAAGCGGCCCTGGCACGTTGCTCCGTACTAATGCGTCGTTAGCCTCAGTATTACTCCGGATTGTGCTCCTGCGCCGTTTAGTGCACAATAAGGCTCGGTAGTCGGCTGCAAGATAGCGCTGTACCGCCGAATCACAGAAGACGGCCTGCGGCAGGGAACTATAACGAGTGCATGAAGGTGTTTTTGCGCAATACGCAAACGGGAAGGTACTATCAAGCACCTTCTCAATGGACACCCGAACAGGAGGCCGCCCTGGATCTCAAGCAGGTAGCCCAAGCCGTGGAGTTGATATTCGCCACTCACCTGGAGGATATGGAAATCCTGCTGTGTTACGATGATCCTCGGTACGACCTTGTCTTACCCGTCCCTCCATCCCCCTCCCGCCGCGAACCTCCTGGCCGCAGGCAAGGCCATCGGGAAGGCAAGCCAGGCGAGGCGGGCAAGCTAGACCTCCGGGGCAAGAAAGGCCCGCCCTTGTGAATAACGTGTGAATAAGTCGCTCACTTTTCCACTTGGTATTCACCGACTTGTTCACAATCATGGCTTCATGCGGCGGTTGCTTAAGAGTCTAAGAACCCGCGAGTATTTTGGCCACGGCCAATGGACTGCCGACCCAAGCCAGGCCCAGGACTTTTCAGATTCGGGCAAAGCCATCGCCACCTGCCTCCGGTATCACCTGACTGACGTCGAACTGGTCCTGCAGCTCGAGGCGCAACCCCGCGACCCCTACGATACCCATTTGCGGCTGTTTGACTATGACTTGGCCCCTGAGGTCAAGAGCCAGGGATAGGTTTGCCCGCAGCTCGCGCACTTGCGCGGAAGCGGAACGGGGCTAACCTCATTACATGAAATTTCTGCTGGCTATCCTTGCGTACTTGGCGATCGCCGCGGTGTTGGGTTGGGGAATTCTGCTGACGGTCAGGGGTGAACCGTGGCTGCTGATTGTCGGAGTTCCTGGCGTATGTGATCGCCTTTGCGAAGCTGGGTTGCCTGCCGAAGAAATCCCACTGATGCGCGCCGTCATTCAGCGGGTCGCCGAAGCCAAAGTCACCATCGGCGGTTCAGTCCGGGGCGCGATTCAACACGGCCTGGTGGTGCTGCTGGCCATTGAGGAATCCGATGCGAAGGCAGACGTCGAGTGGCTGAGCGGCAAGATCGTGCGGCTGCGGGTGTTTGATGATGAAAACGGCGTGATGAACCGCTCGGTTCAGGAGGTGCAAGGCGGCATCCTGCTGGTCAGCCAATTCACCCTGTTCGCCAGCACCAGGAAAGGGAACCGGCCCTCGTACAGCCGCTCGGCCCGGCCGGAGATCGCGGTGCCGCTGTATCAACAGTTCATCGAGCGGTTAACGCAGGACCTGGGCCAGCCCATCCAGACCGGCGAGTTCGGGGCCATGATGGTCGTCAGCCTCGCCAACGATGGGCCGGTGACGATCATTATTGATTCCAGGGCGCGGGAGTAGGCCGGGGTCACATTTCGGCGGGGCTGTTCGAGTTGAAGCTGCCACCCGGGTCGAAATTGAACAGCGGCAGGAACAACGCGATGACAATGCTGCCGACAATGACGGCCAGGAAGACAATCATGATCGGTTCGAGCAGGGAGGTCATCGCGCTGACCGAGTTATCCACCTCGTCGTCGTAGCTGTCGGCGATCTTCATCAGCATTTCGGGCAGGGCGCCGGTTTGCTCGCCGACATCCACCATGCCGGCCACCATCGCCGGGAACACCGGCGAGGCTTTGAGCGCCGGGGCGATCGGGTCGCCTTCCTTCACGCGCTGGTGGACCTCGGCGACGACATTGCCCACCGAGCACATTGCCCGGCGGTTTCCTTCACGATAGCGAGCGCCTGGAGGATCGGGACGCCGCTGCCGAGCAGGGTCCCGAGGGTGCGGGTGAACCGGGAGATCGCCGCTTTGCGGAAGACCGGTCCGATCAAGGGCATCGCCAGCTTGAAGCGGTCGAAGGACCAGCGGCCCCAGTCGGTCCGCAGCGCCAGCAGAAAGGCTCCGCCGAGCACGGCGGCCGCCACGGCGACCAGCAGGATATTGTGCTTCACCGCCTCGCTCAGGCGCAGGACAAAGAGCGTGAACGCCGGCATTTGGCCGCCGCCGAGCAAGCCCTCGAGCACCGTCTTGAACCGCGGCACGACATAAGTCATGAGCAGAGTGAGGATGGCCATCGCCACGCATAACACCGCGCACGGATAATACATCGCCGCCTTGACCTTCCCCTTGATCTTCTGCGCCTTCTCCATGAAATCGGCCAGGCGCCGCAGCGTCACGTCCAGCGCCCCGCTGATCTCGCCGGCCTTGACCATGTTCTCATACAGCCGGTTGAACACCTTGGGATGCAGCGCGAGGGCTTCCGCGAATGACCCGCCGTTCTCGATGCTGAGCGAGAGGTCCTCGATGACCCGCCGCAGGGCGCTGCTTTCCGCCTGCTCCTGCAAGGTCTTCAATCCGCGAAGCAACGGCATGCCGGCCTCGACCAGGGTGGCGAGCTGGCGCGTAAACACCGTCAGGGTCGCGGCCCTGATCCCTCCGCCCCAGACCGGGAGGGACAGGTTCCATGACCGTGGCTTGGCCCGGGGCTTGGGCTGGTGCTGCGCCGCGCGATGACCACGTCCGCCCGCGGCCAACACCTTGGTCGGGAACAATCCCATCTGCTTGATCCGCCGCACGGCCTCGGTTTGGTCCGAGACATCAAGTGTGCCGCGCGATTCGAGGCCGTGTGGATCAACGGCCACGTAGGAGTAGTTGGACATAGACAGCCTCCCGGTTTGAGTATGGAGCCCACTGTTTCGGCGTATTGCTCATACACTTCTTTTGACAGGGCAACCCGTGGTAGCTCACGCCGGACCGGCAGGGGCGGAGCGGGTGGGGCGGTGTTGACAGCAACACTCAGCCAGCCCGCCAAATCCGAAACTCGAGATCCGAAACAAACCCAGAACGCCAAGGCGGAACTGATCAAAACCGCCCGAGGCGGAGCCGCGCTGGGTATTTCGCGGTTGCCCCACTCGAATCGCCGCAGTTTCCCCGGGCGCTCTCGACAGTACCCCCCAAGCGCCAGGCTCCCAAATCCGAAATCCGAAACCCGAAGGCCGAAAGAAGGCCGAAGTCCGAAATCCGAAGTCCGAAAAGCCTGTTCTCGCCCCTCTGCTGGCGCTGATTGAGCCGCTGCCCGCTGGGTGGCAGACCCAGGCGCGGGGATGGAGCAGCTTCGCCTTTCGGGTTTCGGACTTCGGCCTTCTTTCGGCCTTCGGGTTTCGGGCTTCGGGTTTCCGGCCTGTGGCTGCCCGAAATGGTGGTACTAACAAGACGGGCCCAGTTTCCCCTCCCGGACCGCCGCGCTCTCGACTGGCCGCCTGGAAAGGCATAGTGTCCGCGGCGTGTTTGCGGCGTTCTTGTGCACGCTGTTGTTCTCGCTCTCCATCACGTGCGGCCATCGGTCGGCCAAGCTGATTGGTGGGACGGAGGCCAACTTTTGGCGGCTGGTCCTGGCGGCGGTGTTGCTGGGCATCTGGGCCTATGCGTTTGGGCTCGGGCTGCATAGCGTCGCGCTGCCGCTGTTTTTCCTGAGCGGCGTCCTGGGGCTTGGGGTGGGCGACTCGGCTTTTTTCCAGACGTTGCCGCGGCTCGGTTCGCGGCTGACCACGCTGCTCCGCAACTGCTTGAGCGCCCCGCTGGCGGCGCTGATCGAATGGATGTGGCTGGGGACAGCGCTGAGCGCGGCGCAGGTGTTGTGGGTCCTGCTCGCGGTGGGCGGTGTCGCGCTGGCCCTGATGCCGGGGGAGCATGTGCGGCGCACCCGGCGCGATTTGGTCCTCGGGACGCTGCTTTCGGTGGTGTCCGCCGCGGCGGGAGCGGTGGGGGGCGTATTGACCCGCAAGGCTTACGAGGTGGCGCACGCGGCGGGCGAGTTCCCTGACGCCGGCAATACGGCGTTTCAACGGGCTCTGGGCGGGTTGCTGATCGGGGGCGTCTTCTTGCTGGTGGTCAAGCGGCGTGCTTTCAAGGTCCAGGCGCACGCCCCCTGCGAGCTGGTGATCGAGACCTCGAAGAAGAAATGGCTGGGCGTATGGCCGTGGGTGCTGATTAACGGGTTCGCGGGGCAGACGCTGGGCGTGAGTTGCATGCAATGGGCGCTGGAGAGCACGCCGGCGGGCATTGTCTTCGCCATCCTGGCCATTACGCCGATTACCATCATCCCTTTCGCGCGGGTGCTGGAAGGTGAACGCCCGACCGCACGGTCGCTGGTGGGCGGGGCCATAGCGGTGGCCGGCGTGATTGGGCTGGCCCTGGCGCGGTGAGGCGCAAGGCACGGCCTGCCGACGAGGTTGGAGCGGGGCGAGGGCGACGTTATAGCCTCACGGCCTAGCACTGGGCTCGATTGTTCTTCGATTGGTTCTCTATTGTTCCTCTATTGTTCCTCTATTTCTCGGGGTTTTAAACGGCCTGTACGGGGTAGGCGGTGGGGCAGGGCTGGGAGCGTCGGCGGCACTCGGCGCTTGGCAAGCAGGCGCGGAATCTGAAATGCTCGCGGGCGTGTTCATCGCGTTGTTGATCACGATTCTTATGACGCTACCGGCCCATGCCGCATCTGACCGTACCCCTATGCTGACGACGAAGCTCGACGCGTTATTCGCGGACTACGACCAGCCCGGATCGCCGGGCGCCAGCGTGATGATTATCCAGGACGGGAGGGTCCTGCTCGCCAAGGGTTACGGTCTGGCGAACGTGGAGGAAAAGGTCCCTTGCGGCACCAATACCAACTTCCGCCTTGCCTCGGTCACCAAGCAGTTCACCGCGATGGCGGTGATGATCCTGGCCGAGCGGAAGAAGCTGTCCCTCGACGAATGCCTGACGGATTTCTTTCCTGAATTCCCCGCCTGCGGCAGGCAAATCACCGTGCGCCAGTTGCTGACTCACACGTCGGGCCTGATTGACTACGAGGACGTGATCCCGAAGGGGACGGAGATCCCGGTGCTGGACCGCGACGTGTTGCGCCTGCTGATGCAACAGCATAAGACCTACTTCCCGCCCGGGACTAAGTATCGCTACAGCAATTCCGCCTACTCGCTGTTGGCGCTGATCGTGGAGGCGCGGTCGGGCAGCACCTTCGCCCGGTTCCTTCAAGACAATATCTTCCGGCCGCTCAAGATGGCCAACACTTTGGCCTACGAGCAGGGCTTGTCGGTCGTGCCTCACCGCGCCTACGGCTACTCGCCTGACGGCGGCGGGTTTAAGCGCACCGATCAAAGCCTGACGAGCTCCGTGCTCGGGGACGGCGGGATTTATTCGTCGGTGGCCGATCTTTACCAATGGGACCAAGCGCTTTACACGGACAAGCTCGTGAGCCGGAAGATGCTCGAGCTGGCCTTCACGCCGGGGCCGGCCACGGAGCATCCGGACACGGGCTACGGTTTCGGCTGGTTTATCGGCCAGTACCGCGGCCTCAGGGAAATCTGGCACAGTGGCAACAGCATCGGCTTCACCACGCGCATTGCGCGGTTCCCGGAGCGGAAGTTCACCGTCGTCATCCTCACCAACCGCAACGAGGCCAAGATCGCCGACTTCCCCCACCGGATGGCCGACTGGTGCTTGTTCGCTGGTAATTGACGGCGCTCAAGCCGCGTCTGGGTGCGTTTATGATGGCTTAAGCAGGAGTTCTCACTTACAGTTCGCCGCCTATGAAGACAACTCCGGGGAAAGCCAGCCACAGCGCTTTGGCCGAACAGATCGAGCGCATTGTAATGTCCGCGCCGATCACGGACATTCATACTCATTTGTACGACCCCGCGTTCAAGGAGTTGCTGTTGTGGGGCATAGACGATTTGCTGGTCTATCATTACCTGGTGGCCGAGGCCTTCCGCTATCTGGACCTGCCGTACGACAAGTTCTGGGCGCTGTCCAAGACCCAGCAGGCCGACCTGATCTGGGAGCAGCTCTTTCTCAAGCATTCACCGGTTTCCGAAGCGTGCCGCGGAGTTCTGACCACCATGCACCTGCTCGGGCTGGATGTGAAGAAGCGCGATTTGCCGGCCTTGCGCAAGTGGTTCGCGGGCCAGAGCGTGGACGGCCACATCACCCGCTGCATGGAGTTGGCGGGCCTGCGGCAGATTCTTATGACCAACTCGCCGTTCGACGACCTCGAACGGCCCGTCTGGGAGCGGGGGTTCCGCCGGGACGAGCGCTTTGTCGCGGCGCTGCGGATTGACCCGCTGCTGCTGGCGTGGCCGGACACCGCGCCGAGGCTCGCCCGCTGGGGCTACAAGGTGAAGGCCGGTGCGCCGCCGCAAAAGACATTTGATGAGGTGCGCCGCTTCCTCGCGGATTGGAGCAAGCGCATGGACGCGCGCTACGTGATGGTCTCGCTCCCGCCAGACTTTCAATACCCGGAAAGGAGCATCACGACCCAACTGATCGAAAAGGCCGTCCTGCCGCATTGCCGCGAGCACGGAATGCCCTTCGCGCTGATGCTCGGCGTCCAGCGGGCCGTCAACCCGGGGCTGAGATTGGCGGGCGACGGACTGGGTTTGAGCAACCTGCAGGCGCTGCAGAACCTCTGCGCGGGCTTCCCGGACAACAAGTTCCTGACCACGGTGCTGGGGCGCGAAAACCAGCATGAGCTGTGCGTGCTTACGCGGAAGTTCCGCAACTTGCACCCCTTCGGCTGCTGGTGGTTCACCAACGTGCCGTATTTGATTGATGAAATCACGCGGATGCGGCTCGAATTGCTAGGCCTGAGCTTTACGCCGCAGCACTCCGATGCCCGCGTCCTCGACCAGATCATATACAAGTGGCAGCACTCGCGCGGCGTTATCGCGCCCGTCCTGGTGGACAAATACACGGCCCTGGCGCAGACCGGCTGGGAGGTCAGCCGCGCTGAAATCGAGCGCGATGTCAACGACCTGTTCGGCGGTGGTTTCGAGCGATTCTGTCGCGCCTGATTATGCCTGGAATAATTGCCATTGTTGGCCGGCCCAATGTCGGCAAGTCGGCCTTGTTCAACCGCATCGCCAGGCGGCGCATCGCCATCGTGCATGACCGGCCTGGCGTGACGCGCGACCGCATCACGGCCGAGGTGGAGTGGCACGGGCAGCCGTTTACCCTGGTGGACACGGGCGGCATCGGCCTGCTGCGCGGCGAGAAGGCGAATGACCTGATCGCCAAGGCGGCGCTGGAACAGGTCGAACTCGCCATCGAGGCGGCCAGCGTTATTGTTTTGGTGGTGAACGTGCAGGAAGGTGTCGTGGCGCTGGACCGCGAGGCTGCCGCGCGCTTGCGCCGCAGCGGCAAGCCGGTCCTGGTCGCCGTCAACAAGGTGGACACCGACCGGGCTGAGCCGGGCGCTTCGGAATTCGCCGCGCTGGGCTTTGACCAGGTCTTTTCTGTCAGCGCGATTCACGGCGAGGGCATTGAGGCGCTGATGACGGCGGCGATGGCCGTGCTCGAAGTCCGAAGTCCGAAGTCCGAAGTCCGAAGTGAGGCGCCGAGCGAGACGGAGGCTGAAGAGGTGGCTCACGCATCACGCATCACGCATCAGACCCCTCTCAAACTGGCCATTGTCGGCCGCCCGAATGTAGGCAAATCTTCCATCATTAACGCGCTCACAAGGTCCGGAAGGGTGGTCGTCAGCCCGACTCCCGGCACGACCCGCGATGCGGTGGACGTGCCGTTCGAGGTCGAGACCGAGGGCGTGCGGGAATCCTACGTGTTGATTGACACCGCCGGTTTGCGCAAGGCCCGGCGCGTGGATGATTCGATTGAATTCTTCAGCGTCAAGCGCGCCGAGGAGTCCATCACCCGCTGTGACATCGCCGTCCTGGTCCTCGATGCGGAGACGGGGATCACCGAGCAGGACAAGAAGATCGCCGACCGGATCGTCGAGGCGCGCAGAGCGTGCATTGTCGTGGTGAACAAGTGGGACTTGATGGAGGACGCTGTCACCAAGGCGCGCGTCGAGGAGATCGAGCGCCGCCGGCGAAAGGCGGACCGCCATGCGCCCAAGGTCATGACGACGCTCTCGGAGTTTGGCGAATGGGTGCAGGAACATCTGTTCTTCCTGGACTATGCGCCGGTGATCTTCACATCGGCCCAAACCGGCTTTCACCTGGATCGGTTGCTGGAGGCGGTGCGATACGTCGCGGCCCAGTTGCAGCAGAGCATTCCGACGGCCATTTTGAATCGCACGCTGCAGGATGCGGTCGAGCGGCGCCAGCCGGTCAGCGTGCTCGGGCATCGGCTGAGGTTCTTTTACGCGACGCAAGTCAGGCAGGCACCCCCAACTTTCCTGCTCTTTATCAACCGCGATGAGCTTCTTTCGGATCAGGACAAGAAGTATCTGGGCGACCAAATGCGGCGCGCGTTCGGCTATGAGGGCTGCCCGATCATTTTGGCCGCCAAACCACGCCCCAAAACCATCGAACCGGTGCGGAAATTCAGGCCGCGGAAGCAGTCGAAACGCGATTCGCGAGGCTGATGGGCTGGGTTTTTCCCCAGTGAATATCGTTAGCGTAGTTTTTTGCAGAATTATCTTGTTCCCCCAACAGGTGGTAGTTAAGTTTTGGATGTTACCCAACTAATGGGGTAAGCACTGGGCCTCGACAAGAGGCCCAAATGCTTGAGAAACAATCGAATTTGAACCAAAGCTGCCGTTTTTGTTGGTCAAGGGTGTCGGCGGGAACGAAGACAGAGCAGTGGATGAAAAGGAAAAACAAGATGATAGATGCCACGGAACAAGTTATGGCGGAGGCACCAGCTCACGGTCGTCGGCGCGCCGGGACCGTCACTGGGACTCGGGCTTCTAAAAGCGCGGGCGGGGCGCCCAGGAAATCGCTCGGCATCCAGAGGACTTTTAGCGATCCCAAGGTCAACCCGTTCGACCAGGTGGAGTGGGAGCGGCGGACGGCGGAGATTACCGACGATGCCGGGAAGGTCATTTTCAAGCAGGAGAATGTCGAGGTCCCCAAGACGTGGTCGCTGTTAGCGACGAAGGTAGTCGTCTCGAAGTATTTTTACGGCGAGCAGGGCACGCCGGAACGGGAGACTTCGGTGCGCCAACTCATCCACCGGGTCTGCCGCACGATAGCGGATTGGGGTGTCAAAGACGGCTATTTCACCAAAGCCGGGGGCGAGGTTTTCTACGACGAGCTGGTCTGGCTGTGCCTGCATCAGTATGGCGCGTTTAATTCACCGGTCTGGTTCAATGTCGGGCTGTATCACGAGTATCGCATCGGGAACTCGTCCAGCCGGGGCAACTGGTTTTGCGATCCGCGGACCGGCCGGGCGGAGCGGGCGAAAACGCAATACGAATACCCGCAATGCAGCGCCTGCTTCATCCAGTCGGTGGAAGACAACATGGAGTCCATCATGCACCTGGCGCGCAGCGAGGCGATGCTGTTCAAGTTCGGTTCCGGCACCGGCACCGACCTTTCGCCCATCCGCTCCAGCAAGGAGAAACTGAGCGGCGGCGGCCGGCCCAGCGGCCCGTTGTCATTTCTCAAGGTCTATGACCAGGTGGCCAACGTGGTGAAGTCCGGCGGCAAGACGCGCCGCGCCGCCAAGATGAACACGCTGCACGATTGGCACGGGGACATTGAAGAGTTCATCGAGGCGAAGATGAAGGAGGAGAAGAAGGCCTGGGCGCTCATCGAGCACGGCTACGACGGCTCCTACAACGGCGACGCTTACGGCAGTGTGATGTACCAGAACGAGAACCTTTCCGTGCGCGTTAGCGACGCCTTCATGCAGGCCGCCCTCGAAGGCAAGGAATGGTGGACCCGGTCGGTCACCACCGGCAAGCCGCTGGCCAAGAAAGACGCCAGCACGCTGCTGCACAAGATTGCCGAGGGGACATGGATCTGTGGCGACCCGGGATTGCAGTACGACGGCGTCATCCAGAAGTGGCACACGTGCAAGGGAACCGAGCCCATCCACTCGACCAATCCCTGCTCGGAATACGTGTTCCTCAACAACACGGCCTGCAACCTCGCGTCGCTGAACCTGATGAAGTTCAAGCGTGAGGACAGCACATTCGACGTGGAGCAGTTTCAGGCGGCCGTGCGGGTTTTCATTACCGCGCAGGAGATCCTGGTGGATAACGCCAGCTATCCAACCCGGCAGATAGCGGAAAACTCCCATATCTTCCGCACGCTCGGATTGGGTTACGCCAACCTCGGCTCCCTCATCATGAGCTACGGCCTGCCGTACGACTCGAACGAAGGCCGTGCTTTGGCGGGCGCGATTACCGCGATCATGACCGGCCACGCCTACGAGCAATCGGCAGAAATCGCCGCTGTCATGGGCACTTTCAAGGGCTACCAGGACGCCCGCTGCGCGCACGTGACCGAGCCGCTGGCCGAAGATAACGTCGAATCCATGCTGGGCGTCATCAAGCAGCATCGCGAGGCCGTGGAGGAGATCCAGCCCAGCCAGGAATTCAGCTATTTGAAGGACGAAGCGCGCCGATGCTGGGACACCGCGCTCGAACGCGGCCGTGCCGTCGGCTATCGCAACGCGCAGGTCACCGTGCTCGCGCCGACCGGCACCATCGCCTTCCTGATGGATTGCGACACGACGGGCATCGAGCCGGACATCGCGCTGGTGAAGTACAAGCTGCTGGCGGGCGGCGGCTTGCTGAAGATCGTCAACCGCACGGTCCCCGAAGCATTGCGCCGGCTGGCCTACAGCGCGTCGCAAGCCGAGCAAATCGTCGGGCACATTGGGAAATTCGACACGATTGAGGACGTTGAAGAAGGCAGCCAAATCATCCGGAGCGGATTGAAGCCGGAACATCTGCCGGTCTTCGACTGCGCCTTTAAGCCGTATCGCGGCCACCGCAGCATTCAATACCTGGCGCACCTGAAGATGATGGCCGCGGCCCAGCCGTTCATCAGCGGCGCGATCTCCAAGACGGTCAACATGCCGAACGAAAGCACGATCGAGGACATTCGGGACGCTTATGTCCAGGCGTGGCAGATGGGCCTCAAATGCGTCGCCATCTATCGTGACGGCTCCAAGCGCTCGCAGCCGTTGAACACCAAACGGACCAATGAAGGCGGCAACAAGAGCGCGGTCGAGGCCGTTCCCGCGCTCGAAGCGCGCATCAAGGAGCTGGAGGCCGAGGTTGCCGAGCTCACAACCCAGGCGGGCAAACCGTTGCGCCGCCGCCTCTCCGACACCCGCACCGCCATCACGCACAAGTTTGATATTGCCGGCCACGAAGGCTATCTGACCGTCGGGTTGTTCGAGAGCGGCCAGCCCGGCGAGCTGTTCATCACGATGGCCAAGGAAGGCTCGACCATCGGTGGGCTAATGGACGGCATCGGCACGCTGACCAGCCTGGCGCTGCAATACGGCGTGCCGCTGGAAGCGCTGGTGCGGAAATTCGCCCACGTCCGCTTCGAGCCTTCGGGCTTCACCAAGAATCCTGAAATCCGCAACGCGGCTTCGATCACCGATTACGTGTTCCGCTGGATGGCCGTGCAATTCGTCCCGGGATTCCGGGAGGCCAACTTGCCCAACCGCAACCAGCCGGAGCTGGCTATTCCCGGCTTGCAGGAGGCGGAGAAGAAGAAGGTCAACCGGCCCGTGCCGGAATTGGCCCTCGCGGAAGACACTGACCTTGTGGACGCGGAATCCCGCCATGGCGGCAATGGCAAGGGCCATCCGCCCGTCAAATCCGGCCAGGCGGAATGGCAGGTGAAGAACCTCAGTGATTCAGTGGCGCATTTTCAGCAGGATGCACCCACCTGCCCGAACTGCGGCCACGTCACTGTCCGCAACGGCGCTTGTTACAAGTGCCTCAACTGCGGCGAGAGCCTGGGGTGTTCATAGCAACACTGGTGTGGTGTCTCAGAATTGCGCTGACATAGGCCAAAGCGCCAGAGGACTGGCGCAGTCCAAGACGCTAGCGCGCACTGCCCAGCGCCGGCCACCGCGAAGCGTCTTGGACTGCGCCAGTCCTCTGGCGCTTTGGCCCCTCCCGCTAAGGTATCTGCAATCCTGAGACACCACACTAACGCCAGCCTGGCGAATCATCAGTCTGGTTTGGGCGGGTTCCGCTCCAGCCAGGACTGCCAGAGGTGCACCTCGACATAGAGCTCGAAGAAGACCTGGGGGCGGAGTTGGAAGTAACCGACCATCACGTGGGTCTTCTTTTCATCCAGAGCGGCCTGGAATTTCGAGGAAACAATCATGACCGGCGCGTAGGGGTCAGCGGGAACAGCGTCCCACCAGCCGACTTGCTTCAGGTTGCGCAAATACCAGGGCAGCGGCCAGTAGTCGCCGTCGGGGGCCATGACTTTCACCAGCATCAGGCGGCCCTGGGGATCCACGCGGGCGAGAGACTCGACTTGGTGGACGAGCTTCAGGATGTCCGGTGAGGTTTGGGCATAGACGTAGGGGTTGAGCTGGCTGGCGGCGTAGGTGGTGTTGGCCAGCCAGGCTTGCCAGGCGAGATGGCCGGCCCCCGCCAGGACCACCATGCCCAGCGCGATCCGCACTAACCGTTGCCGGGCGCGGCGCAGCAGCCACACAGCGCCGACGCCTGCCAGCAGGATCATTGTGTGCCAAAAGCTCAACAGGCACCAGGGGGTCTTGTAGGGAATGAGCGTGTAGGCAGCGGTCAGGCCAAAGGTGTAAAAGGCCAGGAAGCGCACGAAGCTGGCGTGGGCATCAGCAAGCCCCTGGCGGACAAACGCGGCGCGAGCGCCGAGGAGTGCAAGCACGAGAATCAGCGCCTCGGTCCAGACCGGGCCTTTAGCGACGTGGAACCAGAGCAGGCGATGCAGGTAGAAATACCACGGATGAATATGAGGCGAGGCCCCCTCGGCACGGTGCAGCCACGGCAGGTAGGTTCGCACCGAATCGAGCGGGCCGGCAGCGTTGGTGAAGAACGAGGAGAACAGGACCACCGCTACGGCGAGCCAAACGGCCACCGCAGCGACAAGGTGCTTCGAGTTGAGGCGGGGCGGCTTGGCCGGAGGGGCGGCGGCATCGAGCCAGCGATTCCAGAGATGATTGCAGATCAGGGCCAGCGCGGCCACGGCCAGGGTGATGACGAACGTTTCCTTGGTCGCATCCATGAGGCCCACGCCCGCACCGGCGAGCAGTGCCCAGCCGAGCTTCCGGCTGCGCCAATAGCGCCACCCCGCGGCGAGCGCCAGAAACGTGAAAAAGACCAGCAGGACTTCGTGAATGTAGTAGCGGCTGTAAAAGACGATCGCCGGGGAGACAGCGGTGAACAAAGCGGCCCAGCCAGTGGCCTTGCGCCCCAGCCCGTCGGCGACGAGCGGCAGGAGCAGAATCAGCCCGACGCCAAAGATGACAGTAGTGAACCGGAGGCGGCTCTCGCTGAAGACGTCGAAGTCCTTCGGCGCGCCCGTCAGGCGGTTGACGAGGAGGGTGGCGTAGTAGAGAGCCGGGCCGTGGTGTTCGTTGGGGTCGTATTTGTAGCCGCCGTGGTCCCAGAGTTGGCCGAACTTGATACCATTGACAGCCTCGTCGTTGTGCATCGGGCGCTGGCCCAAGGACCAGCTCCACAATGCGAGCGCAAGGCCCGCCAGCAAGACAACCACTGCCGACAGCGGACGGAAGATTGCCGGGGCTGGCGGGTTCCTTCCGCTGTTGTCCATCCCGGCTCCCCTGCCCGGGTTACTTGGCCGGGCAACCGTAAACCTCGATCTCGGTGTATTCGTTCAGGGCGCTCTCGGTGCTGCCCTTGGAATAGAAGCGGATATAGCGAGCTTTGACGCCCTTGGCGTTGATGAGCTTGCCTTCGAAGGTCTCGAAATACTCGCGGTCGGTGCCGACGCCTAGGCCGGAACTGTTGTCAATGTCGTTATTGAAGATGGTGCGAACGTTGTTGATGAAATCGGGGTCATCGGCGACCTGCACAATGACGTCGTGATAGACCTTGGACGAATTGTGGGCGTGCCAGATGACGATTGCGTAGATGTCTTGGGGGCTGCCGAAATCCATCTGCACCCATTGCGTGCCTTTGCGCAGGAAAATGATGCTCTCGTCGGAGGCCTCTTTGTCACCGTCGGTGATCTTGGCGAGGGTGTCGGCGGTGGCGTTCTTGTCGCTGCAAGTGATTTTGGCGCCCTTCGCGATATTCTTAAGGCCGGGCGGCACCATGAGCGGCGGGCGGGGCTTGTCGGAGAGCGGCTCGACGTTGGGACCGACCTTGACATCCCTGGGAGTGCCCTTGAAGGCGGGCTGGGGCAGCTTGATGATCAACGGGACCTTGTCGCCCGAGCCGGACGCGTCAGCAGCCGTCGAGGCCGGGGTGACGAGGAGGTTCACAAGAGCGAAAGTAAGGCCGGATAGCAGCGACAGCGTTACCGCCCGCCGCAGCGGATTGTGAGCAATATTCATTTTGTTCGTCATTCGTATAAAAACTAAACCATACACCAGGCCGCCGACAAGTCCGATCGGCAGCCCGTCAGTAAGGAGACGACCGCCCGAGCGGTGGTATTCGATGCCAACGCAGGATCGTGGCGCGGCGTGGAATTTGTCTGAGCCTGTTTTCGAGTCGGGCAGTTGCTTCCCCCTCACCCCAGCCCTCTCCCTTGGGGAGAGGGAGGCTCCTCCGCCGCGCTGCGACAAATCGAGGCCCGCTGGCATACCCCGCGACGGCCGGCAGGGCACCCTCTCCCCAAGGGAGAGGGTAGGGTGAGGGGAAACTGGGCTCACCTCGTTTCCACCGGGGCAGGATTTCGGAGGCCGGTCTCAAACCGCTGACTGCAGAATCCAGGCTTACACGAACTGTAATTGGGTGGTCGCCGCTTCGGGGTCCCAGCCACGGGTCGGCTCGCTGGTAATGGAGCCAACGTCCTTGATGGAGATCTGGCGACCGCGGGTCTTTGCTCCTTTGACCTCGACATCAGCGGGATTGCAGGTCTGCTGGTTGATCCTCTGGTAGGGCGCCGGCTTGTAGCGGATGTAAAGCTTGGCGGGGGTGTCCGGCTCGAAGAACAGGATGCGCGATTTGGGGGGGATGCAATGGTAGAGCTTGCGCAGGATCGTGCCGCCGAAGGTAAACCGCTTCAGATACGTCGCCTCGCGATTGGTGTAAGCGAGCGTGAAAACCCGGTCCCGCTCCGGCAGGCCGCAATAGACCATGTCCGGGCCCACAAACAGCTTCTCCGGCAGTTCCGCCACCTGGTAATGGCCGTCCTTGAAGACCATGATCAGCTTGTCGAACTTCGTGCACTCGAGGGGGAACTCGCTGCCCGAGACCTTGTAGCCAACATAGCCGGATTCACGGTCGTAGGAGACCTTAAAGGCTTTGAAAGCGACTTCCTTGGCATCCACCTCGTCGTAGCGGCTGGATTTGGTGAGGCGCGGGTACAGCGGCCCGTATTTGGCGAGCAGGGCCTCCAGGTGGGCGATCACATAGCGGGTGAGGCTCTTCAGGTTCTTCCTCGTCTCGGCCAATTCGGCCTTCACCTTCTCCATCTCCTCGCGGTGCTTGTTGATGTCGAACAGCGAGATGCGGCGGATGCGGACGGTAAGGAGGCGCTCGACATCCGGGTCGGTCAACTCGCGGACCAACTGGCGGCGGAACGGTTTGAAGCCCTCATGCACGGCGGCCAGCACGGCCTCGCTGGTCTTGCACTGCTCGATCTTCTTATAGATACGCTCCTCGATGAAGATGCGCTCCAACGTGCGGAAGTGCAGTTCGTCCTGGAGCTGTTTTTCCTTGAGCTCCAGTTCGCGCTTCAGCGTCTCGACCAACTGGGCCGTGTTGTCCCGCAGGACATCGGAGACGGTCATCTCGACCGGGCGGTTGTCCTTGATGACAACAATGCGGCTGGAAATGCTGACTTCGCAGTCGGTGAACGCATAGAGCGCGTCGGCCAACTGCTCGGCGCTGACGCCGCTGGGCGCCTTGACTTCGATCTCGACCTCCTCGGAGGTGTAATCGTTGATGCTCTTGACCTTGATCTTGCCCTTGCGCGAGGCGGCCTCAATTGAGCCGATCAGCGAGTCGGTGGTGGTCGTGGGCGGGATTTCCTTGATCACGACGGTGGACTCGTCCTTGACCTTCAGCTTGGCGCGGACCTTGATTTCCCCCGTGCCATCCTTGTAGCCGCGGGCGTCCATGAGGCCGCCGGTCTGGAAGTCAGGCAGGCACTTGAAGGGCTGCTTCTTGAGGATGGCGATCTGGGCCTCCAGCAGTTCAGGGAAGTTATGCGGCAGGATGCGCGAGGACATGCCGACCGCGATGCCTTCGGTGCCAAGCATGAGGAGCAAGGGGAGTTTGCTGGGCAACGCGACCGGCTCCTTGTTGCGGCCATCATAGCTGGGCACGAACTCCGTGATCTCGTCGTTGAACACCTCCGTCCGCGCCAACTCGGTCAGCCGGCACTCGATATAGCGCGGCGCGGCGGCGAGGTCGCCGGTGAAGATGTTGCCGAAGTTTCCCTGGCCTTCAATGAGGTAACGTTTATTGGCCAGCACCACTAGCGCGTCGCCGATCGAAGCGTCGCCGTGCGGGTGGTATTGCATGGCATGACCGACCACGTTGGCCACCTTGATGAACCGGCCATCGTCCTTCTCGTGAAGCGCCCAGAGGATGCGGCGCTGGACGGGCTTCAAGCCGTCCGCCAGGTTCGGAATGGCCCGGTCGCGGATAACGTAGGAGGCATAGTCGAGGAAGCTGCGGTTGACCCGCCGGTGCAGGGGCAGCTCGATCTTGCCGGGGACGAAAGGACGCACCGGGGCGGGCGAAGCGACATTTTCGGCCAGCACATGGCTGGCCCCATTGCCGCTTTTGGCGGCCTTGCGCTTCGGAATCTCGCCATTTCCGTCTTCCGGCAGCGGCGCGGCGTTCACCGTTCCGGGCGTATTGTCCGGCAGCTCCTGAATCGGCAGCTCCGGCTGGTCGGGATTGCTCTTACGCTTCGATGACATCTCAAAGCGTAACACATACCGCCCTCCGCCCGCTCAGGCCACCAAAATCTGGTTCGGAATCAGGCCAACACCAGGCCGTGCTGAGCGAAAGGCGAGAAATCGGAAGTATTGATGGTAGCGAGTTTTGCGCCGCATCGAATCGCTACTGCGGCAATCATGCAATCAGCCAGCGAACGAGAGCGACGGCCCGTCTTGTTGAATAGGTCAGCCGCCAAGGTTGCATCGCTGGCAAGAAGCGCCTCTGGCAATGGGAACATTTGCCTGGCTATCGCTTCGCCTGCGGGATCAAGCGGCCCGCATAGGTATTCTGCCCATGCCACCGTGCTGACCCCAAACCTTTCTCCTGTGGCTGTCCATTGGCGGAAGGCAGTGTGAGCCTGAGAGCCTGTGACTGTGGCCCGGATAAGATAGTTAGTGTCGAAGTGAATCATGTGTGGGGCTCGAGATGTCAGCGGCGCGCATCGCGCACGGCAGCCATCCACTGGGCCGCCCCTTTCTCATCGAGCTGCAAATGCCTTTGGAGAGCCTCAAGCGCCTCCAAGGGCGTCATTTTGCCAGTCCCAGGTTGAGCGGTGGGCTCCAGAACCGTCAAAAGTCCCTTCCCCTTCTCCGGGAGCCGTGCGGGTTCGACCGGTACGACACGCCCATGGTCAATTTCGACCTCTACCGTTAAATAGCTCATAACTAACCAATACCGCCTCCGGTCAGCCCCCGCGACCAAAATCTGAACCCGCCCCGGGAAGCCTATCTTGTGAGGGCGAAGCTCCGGCAAGGATACCACCCTGCAAACGGGAAACCGCCAATTAACGCCAATGAACGCGAATCCAGGAAGACGCGCCAAGCCGGTTGACCCCCGCCTGAATTCGCGTACATTCGCCTCCATTCGCGGTTGCCCTTCCCTGGCTGCCCTTGGCCCCCTGACCCTTCGACTGGACGCCGCCGGGACATCGCCGGAGCCTCGCCGTTACCTCGCCGTCGTACCTCTGCAAACTTTGCAGAGGTACGACGGCGAGGTAACGGCGAGGTAACGGCGAGGTCCCGGGGGCGCCTGCGGGATGGCGGGGCTTAATTGGCGGCCTCACTTGCGTGTGCTGCGGCTGGTTTGGCCAATGTGCTCGTGCTTTTGGCCTATGTTCAACATGTTGTCGGACATGAAGACCTACACGGTGCGAGACCTGGACCGGCAGCCGGGCATGCGGCGGGACGTCTGGCTGCACTGGAAGGGTTGGAGACTCTTCGAGCCTGATTACTCCTCCACCGGCACGACCAGGTTCTCCATGATGTAGTCTTTGCGCTCGGGGGTGTTCTTGCCCATGTAGAAGCTCAGGATGCCGGCGGCGTCCTGTTTGGGGGCGTATTCGACCTGGCTCAGGCGCATGTCTTTGCCGATGAATTGCTTGAACTCGGCGGGGTTGATTTCGCCCAGGCCCTTGAACCGCGTGATCTCGCAGCTCTTGCCGCAGCTTCCCGGCCGCCGCGTCACGCTCGGCCTCGGAATAGCAGTAGATCGTCTGCTCCTTGTTGCGCACGCGGAACAGCGGGGTTTCCAGCACGAACAGATGGCCGTCGTGCACGAGTTGGTCGAAGAACCGGAAGAAATAGGTGATCAGCAGGTTGCGGATGTGCAGGCCGTCCACGTCGGCGTCGGTGGCGAGAATGACCTTGTCGTAGCGCAGGCCCTCGAGGTTGTCCTCGATGTTCAGGCTGCGCATGAGGTTGTACATCTCGTCGTTCTTATAGACGATGTCGCGCTTGAGGTCCCACACGTTGAGCGGCTTGCCTTTGAGGACGAACACCGCCTGGTCGTCTCACGTCCCGGCAACTGAGATCGAGCCGGCGGCCGACTGGCCTTCGGTGATGAAGACCATCGTGCCCTTGCCTTTGCGCCTTGTCTTGTCCAGATGCTGCTTGCAGTCCTTGAGCTGGGGGATGCGGATGGTGATGGCCTTGGCCCGCTCGCGCGCCAGCTTCTTCACCGCCTGCAGTTCCTTGCGCAGTTGGCGCGTGTCCTCGACTTTCGCGACGATCTTCTCGGCGATCTCCTTGTTGCGGTTGAAGAATTGCAGCAACTCCTCGCGCACCCGGTTCACCAGGTCGGTGCGGATTTCCGTGTTGCCGAGCTTGTTCTTGGTTTGCGACTCGAAGACCGGGTCCTTCAGCCGGATGGCCACCGCGCCCACCATGCTTCGCGCACGTCATCGCCGTCGAACTTCTCCTGGGCGTATTCATTCACCGCCTTGAGCAGGCCTTCGCGAAAGGCGCTCAGGTGCGTGCCGCCGTCCGAGGTGTATTGGCCGTTGACGAACGAGTAGAACGTCTCGCCGTAGCGGCTGTTGCTGTGGGTGAAACAGAACTCGAGCGTCTTCTCGGCGTAATGCAGCGGCGGGTAGATCGGCTCGCTGCCGTCGGCCTCCAGGTCCTCCATCACCAAGTCCATCAGCCCGTTGCGGGACTGGAAGGTCTGGCCGTTGATAGACCAGCTTCAGGCCGGTGTTCAGGTAGCTGTAATGCCGCAGCCGCCGCTCGATGTGCTCGGGGTGGAACTGGATTTCCTTGAACATCTCCGGGTCGGGCTCGAAACTCGATCAGCGTGCCGTCCGGTTCCTTGGGCGCCTTGCCGCTCTTCTCGTTCTTGAGCTTGCCCTGCTTGAAGGAGGCCTCGACGAATTGCCCTTCGCGGAAGCTGCGGACCAGGAACACCTTGGACAGCGCATTGACCGCCTTGGTGCCGACGCCGTTCAAGCCGACGCTGAACTGGAACACGTCGTCGTTGTATTTGGCCCCGGTGTTGATCTTGGAGACGCAATCCACCACTTTGCCCAGCGGGATGCCCCGGCCGAAATCGCGCACGGCGACACGGTGTGGTCCTTCGATGCCGATCTGGACCTCCTTGCCGTAGCCCATGATGAATTCGTCGATGGCGTTGTCGATGACCTCCTTGAGAAGGATGTAACAGCCGTCGTCGTAGTGGGAGCCGTTGCCGATGCGCCCGATGTACATGCCGGTGCGCAGCCGGATGTGTTCCAGCGAGGAAAGCGTCTTGATCTTGCTCTCGTCATAGACGTGTTTTTTGTCGTCGGCCATTGTTTTCAACGCCTAAGTATCAAACCTCACCCCGGCCTTGCCAATAATAAACGCGCTGGCGGCGGACTTGCGGCGGCCGCAGGTTTGGTCACGACATGGAAATCGAGGTGGGCACGCGGGTAGCTCCGCGCCCACCTCGAACCGCCGGTACGGGGCGCTTCTCAGTTTTTGTTGAGGGGTGGTGCCCACTAGAAGATCCTGGATATGCAGGCCTCTGATTAACCCTCCGCCGACCATAAGCCCCGTTCCCCCTCACCCCAACCCTCTCCCTTGGGGAGAGGGAGCCACTTACGCCATCGCTCGAACATAGCGGACGGCTTGGGCTTATCGGCGCGCTGCCTGCGGCTCTCCCTCTCCCCAAGGGAGAGGGTTGGGGTGAGGGGGAACGAGGCTCACACATGGCCAAGCGCTGTTGCGAACCAGCCCGGGCTGTACCGAAGAGCGGGATGCGTCCCCGGCATGGCGGGCGCTCAAATCTGCTTGCTTTGGCGCCCGGGCACCGTTAACCACGGTTATGCAATTGACTCGACCGTCCGCCACAGCTCATCCCGCCGAACGCATTCTCCTGGGGCCCGGCCCCAGTCCGGTGTCCCAGCGCGTTTTGCGCGCCCTGTCCGCACCCACCATCGGCCATCTTGATCCGCAGTATATCGCCATTATGGATGAGACGTGCGAGTTGCTGCGCCAGGTGTTCCGCACGAAGAACGCGCTTACCTTCCCGGTCAGCGGCACGGGGATGGCGGGCATGGAGTGCGTCGCCACGAATCTCATCGAACCGGGTGATGAAGTGATCGTCTGCGTCAACGGCGTCTTCGGCACGCGGATGAAAGACGTGATGGAACGTTGCGGCGCCACGGTCCATGCGCTCGAAGCGACCTGGGGCGACATCTTCACCCTCGAACAGATCAAGGCCGCGCTCGACCAGCATCCAAAAATGAAGCTGCTCGGCATCGTCCACGCCGAGACCAGCACCGGCGCTCATCAACCCCTGGAGGGCGTCGCCGACATCGTCCATGCCCAAAATGCTCTGCTCGTGGTGGATACAGTCACCAGCCTTGGCGGCCACGAAGTGCGCGTGGACGACTGGGGCATTGACGCCTGCTACAGCGGAACGCAGAAGTGCCTGAGTTGCCCGCCCGGCCTGGCGCCGGTGACCTTCGGTGAGCGCGCGTTGGCCCGGATGGACGCGCGAAAGACCAAGGTGCAGTCGTGGTATTTGGACGTGTCCATGCTGCGCAAGTATTACCTTGCCGGGAGCGGCGGCCGGTTCTACCACCACACCGCGCCGGTCAATATGACCTACGCGTTGCGCGAGGCGCTGCTGATGGTGGTCGAGGAGGGCCTCGAAAACCGCGCCGCGCGGCATCAGCAGATGCACCTCCGGCTGCGCAAGGGCTTGGAAGCCCTGGGCCTGAGCTACGTGCCCAAGCACTCGCTCCACACGCTCAATTGCATCAATATCCCGTCCGGCGTGGAGGATGCTCCAGTCCGGCGGCGCTTGCTGGAGGAATACGGCATCGAGATCGGCTCGGGGCTCGGTCCCGATGGCGGGCAAGGCCTGGCGCATCGGCCTGATGGGGCACGGCGCCACCATCCGCAACGTGGACCTGGTGCTGGCGGCGCTGCGGGAGTGCCTGCCTTGACGAGGGACGATTTCAATGCCGCACCGAGTTGAACATCTTCATCCCGAAGGGATGCTTGACAATAGCCCAGCGTTTCAACGCTGGGTGAAGACGCCGTGCGGAATAAGTCCCGTAGGGACGGCAGAAAGATGGCTGGGTCTTCCGTCCCTACGGGACTTATACCCGGTCGGCAACGTTCCCAGCGTTGAAACGCTGGGCTATTCTCATCTGTCCCTACGGGACAACATGGCCTATGTCTGACGCCCTCCATCGTCTGGCTGCCCTTCTCCCGCCCGACCGGTTGCTGACCCGACCCGAGCAACTGGCCGCCTACGAGAGTGACGCCCTGACGGCCTTCCGCACCCAGCCCCTGGCCGTTGCTGTCCCCGAGACCACAGACGAAGTCATCTCGCTCGTGCGCTTCTGCCGCCAGGAACGGCTGCCTTTTGTCGCGCGCGGCAGCGGCACGAGCCTTTCGGGTGGCTCCCTCCCCATCGCTGACGGCATCGTCATTGCGCTGAACCGGCTGAATCACATCCTCCGGCTCGACCCGGTCCAGCGTATCGCAGTGGTCGAACCGGGCGTCGTGAACACCCAAGTCTCGGTCGCCGCCGCACCGCATCGCCTGCACTACGCGCCCGACCCGTCCAGCGCCCTGATTTGCACCATCGGCGGCAACGTCGCCTTCAACTCCGGCGGCGCCCACTGCCTCAAGTACGGCATGACCTCCAACCACGTGCTCGGCCTCAAGGCCGTGCTCGGCACGGGCGAGGTGGTCGAGTGGGGCGGCCCGAGCCGCGAGAACATCGGCCCGGACTGGTGCGGCCTGTTCAACGGCAATGAAGGGCTGTTCGGCATCGCGCTGGAGATCACCCTCCAACTCCTCCCCCGCGCCGAGTGCTTTCACACCGTCCTCGCCGGCTACCGCACGCTCGAGCAGGCCGGGGACGCGGTATCCGCAGTCGTCGCCAGCGGCCTGCTGCCTGGCGCGATCGAAATCATGGATGCGCTGGCCTTGGAGGCCGCCAAGGCGGCTGTCCACGCCGAATACCCGCCCGGCTGCGAAGCCGTGCTCATCGTCGAACTCGAAGGCCCGCGCGAGACTGTCGCCGTGGATCGCGTGCGCCTGGACGAGATTATCCGCGGCAGCGGCCCGGTCGAGATGCGCCCTGCCCGCGATGCCGACGAGCGTCTCGCCATCTGGAAGGGCCGCAAGAGCGCCTTCAGTGCCGTGGGCCGTCTCTCGCCCGACTTCATCGTGCAGGACGGCGTCGTGCCCGCGCCGCCGGCTCGGCGAGGCCCTTCGTCACATTGGCCAGATGGCGGGCGAAGCCGGCCTGCGTTGCGCCAACGTCTTCCACGCCGGCGACGGCAACCTGCATCCGCTGATCCTGTTCGATGGCCGCCAAGCCGGGCGCGCTGGAGCGCGCCGAAGCTCTCGCCGGCCGCATCCTGAAGCTCTGCATCGAGATGGGCGGCTCCATCACCGGCGAACATGGAGTCGGCGTCGAGAAGCTGGACTACCTCCCTGCCATGTTCAACGCCGACGAGATGGACTGCATGACGCGCCTGCGTGCCGCCTTCGATCCGCTGTGCATCGCCAACCCGGGTAAGAAGTTCCCCCGGGCAGGCGCACCCGCCTTGCAGCAGCGCGGGCTGCATCCGCTCGAAAGGGCAGGAGTGGTGTCGCGGGAATGAACGAGCCCGGAGGGACAGAATGAGGACTTGCTCATACAACCGATTAGCGCCTTGGGAGATTTCGGAGCCGCTGGGCAATGGTTGCGTCTGTTCCCCCTCACCCCTGCCCTCTCCCTTAGGGAGAGGGAGAAACGTCGCCAGCACGTTGGCGAGGCAGGCGCGTCAGCCATGCGGGAGAGACGGAGTGCGTGGCTCCCTCTCCCTAAGGGAGAGGGCAGGGGTGAGGGGGAACAGGCCTCCCCCATCTTCAAGAACTGCCCCAGGGAAATAGGTGCCCCTCATGCAGCCTCCCAGACAGACAGCCATCGCCCGCACGTTGCGCAAGCATGATACGTGGGCGGAAAAACTGGTTTGGAGCTGGCTGCGCGACCGGCGCTTCTCCAGCTACAAGTTCCGACGCCAGCATCTCTTCGGCCCCCACATCCTGGATTTCTTCTGCCTTGAAGCCCACTTGGATATTGAACTGGATGGCTTCAGGCACGGCTACCCAATCCAGCAGAAAACGGACGCCTCGCGCGACGCCTGGCTGGAAGCTTGCGGGATCAAGGGTGCTGCGGTTCTGGAATTCCCGGCTGCGCCCGGAACGGCAGGCGATCCGTGACAGCATCTGGCGCAATGCAGGCTCCGGACATCATCCATGCCCGTGAGCGCTACCCTGACACCCGCAACCACCGCCGAGTTGGCCGAGGCCGTGCGCTCGCAGCCGCGGGTGCTGGCCGTCGGCGCGCGCACCAAGCCGCGCCTCTCGCAGGTGGCGGACGGCGTCTCACTGGTTTCCACGCTCGCCTTGCGCGGCATCGTGGAATACGAACCCGAGGAATTCACCTTCACCGCCCTGGCGGGCAGCTCTGTGCGGGAGATCAGCAAGGCGCTGGCAGAGCAAGGGCAGTATCTCCCCTTCGACCCCATGTGGCTTGAGGCCGGCGCTACTCTGGGCGGCACAGTCGCTTCGGGCGTCAGCGGCCCGGGCCGGTTCCGCTATGGCGGAGTGCGGGATTTCATCCTGGGCGTACGCTTCCTGGATGGCGAGGGCCGGTTGCTGCGCATGGGCGGCAAGGTGGTGAAGAACTGCGCCGGGTTTGACCTGCCTAAGTTCTTTGTCGGCAGCCTCGGGCGTTTCGGCGTGCTGGTCGAGATTACCTTCAAAGTCTTCCCCGCGCCCGCTTCCCGGCTCACCCTGAAGCTGCCCACGAGCAGCGCGGAAGCCGCCGCCAAAGTTTTCACGGACGCCGCCAACTCCCGCTGGGAGCCCGACGCCCTTGATCTCCTCCCCGACGGCAAGAACGTCTGCCTGCGTCTGGCCGGCCCTGCGCCCGCCCTGGAAGCGCTCTCGCGCGAAGTGCTGGCCCGCTGGCCCGGGCAGGCTCTTTCTGACGCCGAGGCGGACGCCGTCTGGTCCGAACTCCGCGAGTTCCGCTGGGCACACTCTGGCGGCATGCTGGCAAAGGTCGCCATCACGCCCGCGGTCGTGCCGGCTCTCGATGCGGCAGCGCGTTCGCTCGATGGCACACGGATGCACGTTCAGCGCCGGGGGCAACGTCGCTTTCGTTTCCCTGCCGCCTTCGGTTCCCGCGGCTGCTTTGCAGGAGAAGCTGCGCGCGCTCAGTCTTGCCCGGCGTGACCCTTTGCGGCAGCGCGCCCCTGTGGTGCGGCGCCCGCACTGTCCCGGCCATTGCCGGCGCCGTCAAACAGGCGCTCGACCCGCAGAACCGTTTCCCTTCCACGGACGACTAATGCTCCACTCCATCCAACCTGAGAAGCACGGGCCGCTGGGCGAGCCGATGACCCACGCCGTCCAGGCCTGCGTCCATTGCGGCTTCTGCCTCTCGGTGTGCCCGACTTACGCGGAGTTGGGCGAGGAGATGGACAGCCCGCGCGGGCGCATAGTCCTGATGAAGCAGGTTCTGGAGGGCACGCCTCGCATGGGAAGCCGCCCAAGTCGCACATTGACCGCTGCCTGGGCTGCCTGGCGTGCGAACCGGCCTGCCCCAGCGGCGTCCCCTACCGCGACCTCATCAGCCCCTTCCGCGCGCTGGCTGCGAGACAAGTTCAAGCGTTCGGGCAGCCGACAAGCTGCGCCGCTGGCTGGCCGGGCAGACCATCCCCTACCCTTCACGCTTCCGGCTTTCCCTGCGCGCCGCGGGCCTGGGCCGCGCCGTGCACTCGCTTGTGCCGGGCGCCCTGCAATCCATGCTCGACCTCGCGCCGCGCCTGCGTGCCTCCCGCCCAGAGCTGGCCGCGCGTCACGCCCGCCCGCGGCGAACGCCGTGCCCGGGTCGCCTTGCTCACTGGCTGCGCCCAGCAAGTCCTCGATCCCGACATCAACACCGCCACCATTGAAGTCCTCGCCCGCAACGGCGTCGAGGTCCTCGTCCCGCCCGCGCCAGGGCTGCTGCGGCGGGCTGGCCTGGCATGCCGGCGATTGGGCCGCGGCGCAAGCCTTCGCCCGGCGCAACCTCGCCGCCTTCCCGGACGACGTGGACGCCATCATCACCAATGCCGCCGGCTGCGGTTCCACGATGCAGGAATACCACCTGATGCTGCGCGGCACGCCCGACGAAGCCCGCGCCGACGCCTTTCGCAAGCGCGTCGTGGACGTCGCCGTCTTCCTTGCCCGGCTCGGCCTGCGCGAAGCCCCTGCCGGCCCCGGCCGCCCGCAGCGCATCGCCTACCACGACGCCTGCCATCTCGCCAACGCACAGAACGTCCGCCGCGAGCCGCGCGACCTGCTGCGGGCCATCCCCGGCGTCCAGTTGTGCGAGCTCCCTGACGCCCACATCTGCTGCGGCAGCGCCGGCTCCTACAACCTCGACCAGCCCCAAATCGCCTCCGCCCTCGGCGAGAAAAAGGCCAAGGCCATCCTCGCCACCGGCGCGGAGGTCCTTGCCACGGGCAACATCGGCTGCCTCACCCAACTCCGCGCCCACCTCGCCAAACTCGGCTCCCCACTGCCCGTCCGCCACACTATCCAGGTTCTCCGGGACGCCTACGGCTCCAACCCAAGCCAACGCTGAACTCAGTTCAGGCCATGAGCGGCCCGCCTGACCGGCGTCGCGCCTTGAATCGTGCACCCGAACCGTCCGCAGGCGCGGTTATGACGCAAGCAGCAGGCTCGTGGGTGGCCCGCGGGTGGCTTGCAAGTGGCCTGCGGGTGGCTGTGTACACCATCTGTACGCCATCTGTACACCATCTGTACGCCATCGCAATACCATGCCAGTTGGCCATCCGGTGGCTATTTCTGCCGGTGCGGGACGCTGACGCCGGGTTTGGGCAAGGTTACACTGGCCCCGTTCCTCCTCACCCCAGCCCTTCGCCTTGCGAACAGGGGTACATATAGGGTATGCTGTCGCCAACGCATGAACCGCCGGCAATTTCTTGAAACTCTTGCTGTTGGGCTGGCTGCCGCCCCGGCCCTGGCCTCCTCGTCACCCACTCAACTGCCTACGCGCACTCTCGGCCGCACGGGCATCAAGGTGCCTATTCTCGGCTTCGGCTCGGGCAGCCGGTTCCTCATGTATAAGGAAGAGGATAAGGCGCTCGAGGCGCTCAACCGGGCGATTGACCTGGGGATCACCTACCTCGACACCGCCCACGAATACGGGGGCGGCAAGAGCGAGGAGCGGATTGGTCAGATCATGGGGACCCGGCGCAAGGAAGTCACCCTGGCGACCAAGATCGAGGCGCGAACCGCTGACGAGGGCCGCCGGCAAATCGAGTTAAGCCTGAAGCGTCTGCGCACGGATCACCTCGACGTGCTGCACATCCACGCCCTGGAGAACGCGAAGGACCTCGAAGCAATCGAAGCTCCCAACGGCGTCCTTAAAGCCGTCTATGAAGCACGCGAGCAGAAGATGACGCGCGCCATTGGCATCACTTGCCACGCCGATCCTGCTGCGTTGAAGGCGGCCCTGGAGCACAACGACTTCGACTGCACCCAGATGGCGCTCAATGCCGGGCTGGCGCGCATGGCTCCCGCCCCGCACGGGTTCAAGGCCAAGATGATGGGCGACACCAGCTTCGAGCGACTCGCCCTGCCGGTCGCCCGGCGCAAAGGCCTGGGCGTGATCGCCATGAAGGTCTTCGGCCAGGAGCAATTGCTCGGCACCGCGCCGGTGGACAAGCTGGTCACCTATGCTCTTTCCCTGCCCGTCAGCCTGGCAGTGATCGGCATGCCGCATGTCGAGCACATCGAGACCAACGCCGCCCTCGCGCGGTCGTTCACGCCGATGTCCGCCCGCGAGCGCCAAAAGTTGACAGACTCAATCGAGGCCTCGCACAAGCTGGCGATGCAGCAGTTCTTCAGTAATCACCGGGACGCCTGAGTGCCGGCTCTCCCGGCTTTGAGATAATCCGCTTGCCAAAGGTTTGCGCGGAGCACAAACCATCCCTTGCCGTCTAATGGGTTGGTAATTCTGCTTGAAACCGGAAACGACATGAGCCGAACGCTCGAAGCTCTCGCTGCCTTATGCATAGATTGTTTGCCCGCCTGTCCGCCCGTCGCGCCCAAACGCGCTCCTATCGGGCTGCCCCTCTTTGCCATTTGCCATTTACCATTTTCGCCGCCTGTATAGCGGCCCTGCTGCTGATGAGCCTCCCGCTCCAGGCCGGCCCGCGCGACGCCCAATGGAAGGAGGTCGAGGAGGCGGTTAAGAAGGGCCTGCCCAAGACCGCCATCACCAACCTCGAACCCATCATCCAGGGCGCGCTCAAGGACAAGGCCTACGCCGAGGCGGTGAAGGCCATCGGGGAGAAGATCGCGCTGGAGGGCAACATCCAGGGCAACAAGCCCGAGGAGAAGATCACCCGCCTGGAAGCCGAAATCGCCAAGGCGCCCAAAGAGATGGTGCCGCTGATGGATACCCTGCTGGCCGAATGGTACTGGCAATACTTCCAGCAGAACCGCTGGCGCTTCATGCAGCGCACCGCAACGGCCACGCAGCCGGGCAAGGACTTCACCACCTGGGACCTGCCCCGCCTGTTTGCGGAGATTGACAAGCAGTTCCAGAAGGCGCTCGCGGCGGAGAAGATTCTCAAGGCCACGCCCATCAGCGCCTGGGATGACTTGCTGCAAGAAGGGCACCATGCCGGACAGTTACCGGCCCACGCTCTACGACTTCATCGCCCACGAGGCGCTGCAATTCTACACGTCGGGCGAGCAGGCTGCGGCCAAACCGGAAGACGCATTCGAGCTGTCCGCCGACAGCCCGATCTTCGACTCGGCGGAGAAGTTCATGGACTGGCAGCCGCCTGCCGAACACCGACACCAACTCGCCCGCGCTCAAGGCCATCCACATCTACCAGTCGCTGCTCCGCTTCCATCAGAACGACCCGGCGCCGCGCCTGGCGTTTGCTCATGACGACCTGGAGCGGCTCACCTGGGGCTGGAATGCAGCCTTTGGCGAGGAGAAGAATGGCCGTTACAAGGCGGCGCTGGACAGCTTCATCCGCGACTATGCGGATTTCGACATCTCCGCGCTGGCCATCGAGCGCGAGGCGCGGGTGCTGCAGCAGGAGGGTGAGCTGGTCACCGCCCGCAAGCTTGCGCTGAGGGGAGCGGAGTCGTTCCCCGATTCGCCGGGCGGCAAACTGTGCCGGAACCTGGTGACCGAGATCGAGTCGCCTTCGGCGAACATCACGACCGAGCGGGTGTGGAATTGTTTTCCGGGTAGCAGGGCAGGCGTCTCGCCTGCCCCGGGTGAGGGCGTCTCGCCCACGCAGGAAAAGGACAGGCGAGATGCCTGTCCTACTTTGACCGTCCGCTACCGCAATGTTGAACACGGCCTATTTCCGCGCGATTCCTTACGACTGGGAAGTCTTTCTGCAAAAGCGCCATAACCGGCCGGAGAACCTGAACGACGCGGAGCGCCAGCGAAATCCTGGCCCGCAAACCCGCGTTCGAGTGGTCGGCGAAACTCCCGCCCACTACCGATTACAAGGAACGCACCTTCGAGACGCCAGCGCCTGCAGCCCTCAAGCCTGGTTTCTATTTCATCGTCGCGAGCCACGACCCGAAGTTCAGCGAGACGGACAACCTCATTTCCATGGCCGACGTCTGGGTGAGCGACCTGTGCGCTCGTGACGCGGACGCGACGATGGCAGAATCGAAGGCTTCGTCCTGGAGGCCGACTCGGGCGAGCCGATCACCGGCGCGGAGGTATCCGTCTGGCATCTGGATAACCAGGGCAACCGCAGTGCCGACCCAACCCTGACTACCGATGAGAACGGGGCCTTTTCGCTGAAGCCTTCGGAGAACCAGGGCTACCTGTTCCGGGCGCGCACCACGGCCAGGAGTTGGCCTCCGTCAAGCGACATCTGGACCTACGGCTGGCAGACGACCGTCAGCCGAACCAGCCCGGCACGCCCAGACCGTCTTCTTCACCGACCGCGCCATCTACCGGCCCGGCCAGACGATTCAATACAAGGGCATCTGCCTCTGGGTGGACCAGGCCAAGGACAACTACGAGGTGCTCAAGGGCGAGCAGTTGACCGTGGTGTTCAAGGACGTGAACGGCAAAGAAATCGCGCGCCAGCAGCAGCGCGCCAACGACTACGGCTCGTTCGCCGGCAGCTTCACCGCGCCGCGCGACCGGCTCATGGGCCAGATGAGCCTCCAGGTCGAGGGGCGGGCGCGGGGCGCCAGCTACTTCCGGGTCGAGGAATACAAGCGGCCCAAGTTCGAAGTGACACTCGACGCGCCCGAAGACCGCCGCCAAGCTCAACGAGTCGGTGAGCCTGACCGGCCACGCGATGAACTACACCGGCGCGGCGGTGGACGGGGCGGCGGTCAAATACCGCGTCGTGCGCGAGGTGCGGATGCCGTGGTGGTGGGGTTGGTGGGGTGGCGGCCGGCCCGGTAGCCAGAGCCAGGAAATCGCCCACGGCACCGCGCGGACCGGGACGGACGGCACGTTCAAGATCGAGTTCACCGCCAAGCCGGACCCCAAGGTGCCGGAGAAGGACGAGCCGACCTTCGTCTTCCAGATCAATGCCGATGTGACCGACAGCGCGGGCGAGACGCGCTCAGCCGACCGCGCCATCCGGGTCGGCTACACCGCGCTCGAAGCGATGATCAGTGCCGAGGACTGGCAAACCGACGGACAAGCCGGTGGAACTTAAGCTGGAGACCAAGACGCTGGACGGCGAGCCGCAGGTGGCCGAGGGCAGCGTGAAGATTTATGAGCTGCAGGCGCCGGAGAGGGTGCACCGGCGGCCGCTCTCCGGCTCGAACCGTGGCGGTACTGCGGGAGCATCGGGACAAGTCTGCCAGGGGAGCCAGGCAAGGACCTGTCCAACCCGAACAACTGGCCGCTGGGCAAGGTGGTCGCGGAAAAGGGTTTCACCACCGGCACGAATGGCCTGGCCAAGCTCTCCTTCAACCTGAGGCAGGCGCCTACCGTGCCGTGCTGGAGACACAGGACCGGTTTGGCAAGAAGGTCACAGGCAAGCTCCCCCTCCAGGTGCTGCAACCCGAAGGCACAAAGCTGGCCATTAAGATCCCGCGAGTTGCTGGCCGCTCCGGATTGGATGCTTGCAGCCGGGCCAGGAGTTCATGGCGGTGTGGGGAACGGGCTATCCGACTGGGCGGGCGTTCATCGAAATCGAGCACCGGCACCGGATGATCCAACGCTATTGGACCAAGCCGGGCACAACGCAGCAACAGATCAAGCTGGCCGTCACCGAGGCGATGCGCGGCGGCTTCTTCGTTCATGTCACTTATGTCCGCGAGAACCGCGCCTACCTCGAATCGCGGAAGGTCAGTGTGCCGTGGAAGAACAAGGACCTGGAGCTGAAATGGGAGCACTTCGTCTCCAAGCTCCAGCCGGGCCAGAAGGAGACGTGGAGCGTCGAAATCCGAAGTCCGAAGTCCGAAGGCCGAAGTGCGGAGAAGGCGGTGGCGGAGATGGTCGCGACGCTTTACGACGAGTCGCTGGACGCCTTGCGCCGCTGAACTGGCCGCACCGGTTCTCGGTGTTCCGCGAGGATTACTCGGACCTGCAGTCGCAGTTCGCCAATACGGCGCTATGGGCTTCCGGCAGGTCTGCGGAAACTGGGGCCGAGTCGTACGAGCGTGTGAGATCACCTATCGCTCCTTCCCGCCAGACCTGACGGTGAATCTCTGGGGCTATGGGTTCTTCAGCAGATAGCTCGGGGACTTGACGAATGCGTATGCTGCGGGTCGAGCCTCGGCGGCCGGACGAACATGGCCACCCGCCGACCGGATGCCTCCGGCTGCTGCCAGCCCCTATGGCAACTGCCGCGCTCGAGGGCGCGCGATAGACAAGCTGCGAGCGGCACAATTTTCTACGCTCGCAATGCTGTCGCGGCCAGGCGGGTGCCAGCCCAAGCGAGCCTGCCGCGCCGAAGCCAACCTGAGCAAGGTCAGCCGCCCGCAAGAACCTGAATGAGACGGCGTTCTTCTTCCCGCAGTTGACCTCGGACTCCAATGGCGTGGTGCGGATGACCTTCACCATGCCCGAGGCGCTGACGAAATGGCGGTTCCTGGCCTTCGCTCATGACCAGTCAGTGCGCAGCGGCTTCCTTGAAGACCATGCCGTCACCGCCAAAGACCTCATGGTGCAGCCCAACCCGCCGCGCTTCCTGCGCGAGGGCGACACCGTCGAGTTCCCGGTGAAGGTGTCCAACCAAACGGACAAGCCCCTGAGCGGCACAGCTGCGGCTCACCTTCAACGACGCGCTCACCGGTCAGTCAGCGGATACTATGCTGCACCTGGAGCCAGTCTTGGGCGGCTCAGCTCACGCATCACGCATCACGGATCACGACTTCACCATCCCGGCCAAGGAATCGCGCAGTTACGCCTGGCGCATCCATGTGCCGGACGGCTGCGGTTTCCTCACCTACAAAGCCGTCGGCGCCGCGGCCAACGTGTCGGACGGCGAGGAAGGCTATCTGCCCGTGCTCTCCAGCCGCATTCTGGTCACCGAGTCGCTGCCGCTGCCGATTCGCGGCCCGGCGACGAAGAAGTTCGAGTTCACCAAGCTGCTCAAGTCAGGCGGCTCGAAGACGCTCCAGAACGAGAGCCTGGTTGTGCAGATGGTGTCCAACCCGGCGTGGTATGCCGTGCTGGCGCTGCCTTACCTGATGGAATACCCCTACGAATGCACCGAGCAGACCTTCAACCGCCTTTACGCCAATGCCCTGGCGCGCACTATCGCCAACAGCGACCCCAAGATCCGCCGCATCTTCGACCAGTGGAAGAACACCCCGGCGCTCGAAAGCCCGCTGCAGAAGAACCAGGACCTCAAGGCCGTGATGCTCGAGGAAACGCCCTGGCTGCGGCAGGCGGAGAGCGAGAGCCAGGCCCGCAAGAACATCGGCATCCTGTTCGACGATAACCGCCTCAACTACGAGACGGAGGCCACGCTGCGCAAGCTGACCGAGATGCAACTGAACGACGGCTCCTGGCCGTGGTTCCCCGGCGGGCAGGGCAACGACTACATCACCCTCTACATCACTACCGGCTTCGGCCGGCTGCGGCACCTGGGCGCGGATATCGATGTTGCGCCCGCCATCCGCTCGCTTCGGCGGCTTGATGCCTGGATGACCGACGAATACGAGCGCATCCAGAAGTGGCCCCATCCGGAGGAATACGTGCCCAGCGCCACGATGCGCTGTATCTGTATGGCCGCAGCTTCTTCCTGAAGGACCTGCCGATTGCGCCCGAGCACAAGACGGCGATTGATTTCTTCCTCAAGCAGTCGCGCAAGTTCTGGCTCAAGACCGATTGCCGCCAGACCCAGGGGCATCTGGCCATCGCCCTCCACCGCTTCAACGCCTTCTACTCGGTCAGCGACTCCACGCCTGGCGACATCATGAAGTCCATCAAGGAGCGGAGCGTGTCGAACGAGGAGATGGGCATGTTCTGGCGCGACACCGAGCTAAGCTGGTGGTGGTATCGGGCGCCCATCGAGACCCAGGCGCTGATGATCGAGGCGTTCGATGAAGTCATGAACGACCAGCAGGCGGTCGAGGATTGCCGCGTCTGGCTGCTCAAACAGAAGCAGACCCAGGATTGGAAGACGACCAAGGCCACCGCCGATGCCGTCTATGCGCTGCTGTTGCGCGGCAAGGACATCCTGTCGAGCGAGGCGCTGGTGCAAGTGAAGCTGGACGGGGTGGATGTGACCCCCCTGGCGGGGCGAAGGCCGAAGTCCGAAGGCCGAAATCCGAAGGTCGAGAACCAGAGCGTGCCGGAGGCAGGGACGGGCTTCTACGAATACCGCTTCGCGCCGGACCAGATTAAGCCCAAGCTGGGCGAGATCACCGTCAAGAAGGTGGACGCCGGGGTGGCCTGGGGCAGCGTCAATTGGCAGTACCTCGAAGACATGAGCAAGGTCACGCCTTACGAGGGCACGCCGTTGAAGCTGAAGAAGACGCTCTACGTGAAGGTCAATACCGCCAGCGGGCAGGTGCTGGAGCCGGTCAAAGGCCCGCTACATGTCGGCGACGAACTGGTGGTCCGCATCGAACTGCGCGTGGATCGCGACATGGAATACGTTCACCTCAAAGACCAGCGCGGCAGCGGCACCGAGCCGGTGAATGTGCTCTCGCGCTACAAATACCAGGACGGCCTGGCCTACTACGAAAGCACCCGCGACACCGCGAGCCACTTCTTCATTGATTACCTGCCCAAGGGCACCTACGTCTTCGAGTATTCCACCCGCGTCCAGTTGCGCGGCCAATACCAGACCGGCGTGGCCCAAATCCAGTGCATGTACGCCCCGGAGTTCAACAGCCACAGCCAGAGCCTGCCTCTGACGGTGAAGTGATGGGCGCGTGGCGGGTGGTGTATATATTTGCGGACCCCTTGGGCCTCCTTCGGCGTCAGTTGAAACGGGGGAGGCTGAATGAGGAAAGGTTTGAACTTCGTGTCTGGGCGTCCTAGATTGGGCATGTAATGAGCTTGGCCGAAATCGAAGCTGAACTGGGCAAGATGACGCCGGATGAACTCCGCCACTTGGCTTTGAAGTCATGGACGACCTTCGTCGAAAAGGAAGCTGGCGGCGTCAATGAGTGCAGCGAAGACGACCCACGCGTTCTGGCCGCACTGGACGAAGCGATTGAGAAGGCCGATGCCACCTCGCACCGGGGGTATTCGGGAAACGAAGTCCGCTCACGACTGAGCACGTGGACTTCAAGGTAATCTTTCGCGACACCTTTCTGGAAGACCTCGAACGGCTGGTAACTTCCGTTGCGGTCCACAATCCCACTGCTGCCCATAAGCTGGGCGAGTTGATTATTTCCGCTGGTGAGAGTCTGAGCTTCTTCCCGGAACGCCATCCAAGGGTGCGGCAACGTCCCGGAATCAGGCGCTGCATCGTAAAGAGCTATTTCAAGGTCTTCTACCGCATCCGCCAAGAGAACATGACGGTGGAAATCCTTCGATGCTGGGATGGGCGTCGCGGCAGTGAGCCTCCGATTCAGGAAAGAGAACACTGAAGAACGGCTTGGGGATCGGGATGTGAGGTGGGGACCTGTCAGGCAGAGCGTTGACCCGACCCATAAATATGGTAGGGTGCGGTCGTGAAGACCACGGTTGAGATCCCGGGCTCGACGCTGCGCCGCGCAAAGAGCATCGCTGCCTCGCGTGGTATTAGTCTGAAACAACTGTTCACCGAGGCGCTGGAGGACAAGGTCAAGACTGCTCAAACGCCCGCCGCGGAGCCGGTGTGGATGAAGCTGGCCGGCGCGTTCGGCAAAACCGCCTCTGCTCGCGCCGAGACCCGGCGCATCCAGCGGCGTATCGAGGCCGAGTTCGAGGTTCTGGAACCCGAGGACGCGCCGTGATGCTGGACACGAACGCGGTCTCGGCCTTTGCGGAGGGCAACCCTTCCGTGCGGGAGAAGATCGCCGCTGGAACGGGGCCTTACCTGCCCGTGATTGTTATCGGAGAGTATCGGTTCGGCCTGCTGCGGGCGCGCGACCGTGAACGCCGACTGGCCTGGCTGGAGGAATTGACCAGGCACTGGACTGTGCTGGAAATCTCCGCGGACACCGCCGCCACCTACGCCGAAATCCGGCAGGCGTTAAGGGAGCGCGCCACCCCGATCCCTTCCAACGATGTCTGGATTGCCGCCCTGGCCAGGCAGCACAATTTATCCGTCCTGAGCGACGACAGTCATTTCGACTGCGTTCCCGGCCTCCGCCGGATCGGTTGGTAACGTGCTGCTCGATGAAGAGCTATTGGACAATACTCACGATAATCTCGCGCGCGGTAACATTCGTCGAGAAAGGGATCGTGAGGACGATCCGCCCTTCTCCTGGTATTGCCCGGCCATCCTTGCGGTAAGGATTGTGCGGCAACACCGGCCAGGTCAGGCTCGATTGCGGGGGTAGTTGGACCCGCCATCCATTGTGTTCAAACCACGCTCCCGCCTCTGCGGCTGTCAGTTTAAATGGTGTTGCCCCGAGGTGTCCATTCTTCCCCGAAGCGGTTCGCCAGCTTTTCCCGAGCGCGGGCAGGAAGGTTAGGTGCGCCGCCACAGGCAGATGGCCTGCCACAGGTTCCGCCGAGTAGCTCAGTCGCGCTCGGTTCGGCTCCGAGAGGTCCAAAGCCATGCTGCACCGCGTCTCACCGTAGTCGAGACTCAGCCGCCGGCCGTTGTCTTCGAGGAGGGCTTTGGAAGGAACATGGACCAAGCCGGCGGGCGGCAGGAAATGCGGCTTCTCATCGCCGGGCCGATGCTGGAGCAGACTGGTGTTGCCGACGGTAAACGTGCTCCAGAGCGGCTGGAGCTTGGTGTTACCGCCGCCCAGGATGAGGCCGGTCTTCTCGTGGAAGAGGCTGACCAGGTTCTGGCGGTCCTGGATCCAGCGGCTGGAAGATATGGGACCGGTATAGGCCGAGAGGCAGGCGCACCACGGGCCTTGCCGAACTACCGAGGCGCGCCCGTCCTGCGTTATGAACGTCGAATCGTGGCCCAGGCCAGGGGGTGCGGCCACCGGGCCTTCCTCTCCATACAGCAGCAGGGAGGCGATTGTGTCGGCGCTGGCTAAGACGTGCTCTTGCTTGAGGCGCGTCCATTGCTCGCGCAGGTAGCCGCGCCCCTCGGCGCTAAAGGAGAACCCCACATTGGGCAGGCCAAATCTCCTCGAATACGGGTTGCGCTCGTCCACCGTCTCAATATGGCTGCCGTCCGGATAGGTAAAATTGGCATGAAACCGGGCGGCCCGCTGCACCGCCTCGAGCACCTTCGGGTCATGCGTGAGGCCGTAGTAAGTGCCAAGCGCATCGAGGTACACGAGGTTGTAATTGACGAGCGGGCCGGAGTGCTCCGACCAAAAGCCGTCCGGGTCCTGCTGCGCGGCCACTTTCTCCAGGAAGGCGGCGGCTCGGGCACACCACTCCGGATGGTTCAGGGCTTGTCCGGCAACATAGAGCCCCATGGCCTGGTGGGAGGGGATATTATGAACGCGCCCCAGTTCGTGCTTCTCGATGCCAGAATATCCCAACTCCAGCGCCTTCTGCCACTTGGCGCGTTGCTCAGGGGGCATGGCGTCTCGAATCAAACTGTAGGCCCGCACCCAGCGCGAATAGACCCACGGATCGAAATGCAGCCCCCAGGTTGATTTGTCCTTCTTGCGAAAGACCCACCGGCCATCTTTGTCCTGGGTCTCGGCGAGCGCGTCGCCGCCGCGCATGATGGCGCTCAGCAGTTTTGAGTCATGGTACCAGGGGTTGTTTGGAGCCTTCAGCGCCCAAGCCGCCGCCAACGGAAAAACTACGTTCTGGTCGGTGGTGATCCATACCCCGGAACCGAATCGTCCGGTTGCCTGGTCCTGGCTTTTGAGAATCCTCGGGACCGACTGCACTAACACCGGCAGAAACTCCTGCTTGAAGTCCCAGCCCGCGGAGTGGGTGGCCTCGGTGTGGGCGTGGGGCACTAAAGCCAACAGGCCGGCGAGGAACACAACTGATCGTCTTATTCGCAAACGTAGGAGGCGCATGAACGCAAAACTGTGTCCTACCGGCTTGTGCCTGGCAATGAGAATAGCCCTGTCCGCCGTGCCGCGGGCGCTTCTCGACAGTACCACCAAGCGCCAGGCTCCCAAGTCCGAAATCCTAAACCCGAAGGCCGAAAGAAGGCCGAAGTCCGAAACCCGAAGGCCGAAAAGCCTGCTCTCGCCCCTCTGCTGGCGCTGATTGAGCCGCTGCCGGCTGGGTCGCAGGCCCAGCCGCGGGGATGGAGCAGGTTCGCCTTTCGGGTTTCGGACTTCGGCCTTCTTTCGGCCTTCGGATTTCGGGCTTCGGGTTTCCGGCCCGTGGCTGCCCGAAATGGTGTGGTGGTACTAACAAAATGCGCCGCCGTGCCGCCTCCCTTGCTTGCTTTTCTCCGCGCTGACTGCATCTTAAACTCGATGAGAGTGAGACTGGCACGGTGCCGGTCGCACGAGGTATGTTGCAGATAAGCACGAAGACATTGTATGGCTCTAAAGAATGCTCCTGATTTAACCGAACGTCCGCCCCGCAGCCCACGAGTGCGGCTCGGCGGCTTCGCCGTCCTGCCCCGAATGCTCGACAAGGGCCGCGCGACCATTGCCGGCAAGAACGGGGAATACAATTACAATTGCCCGGTTGACCGGCGTTTCCTCGACTTCGTCGGCGTGAAGGCTGACGCGGTCAGGAAGCAGCTCGCCGCTGGGAAAGGCGATACGGAAATCCTCCAATGGATTCAAAAGAACGCGAAGCACAAGCGCACGGAGCCGGAAATCCTCGCCTGGTCGGCTTACCAGGAGCAGCGCGCGCCGGCGGACCCCGAGTCCCGCGAATACTTCGACCAGACGCACCGGAAGATCGCGCCCAAGCGCGAGGACATCGCCACCTGGTTCGACCTGCTGGATGTCGATGATTACGTGAGCTTCGGCGGCAAGGCGTAGCGCAACCAGCGGCTGGTTTAGGCTGACGGCGGTTCTGCGCTTATGGGACTGACCTGCTGGGGCGGCCTCCTCGGGAGGCGCCTTGTAGGCCTCGATGGAATCGAGGCGATGCCGGTGCTGCTCCCCGTGAATCTCGAACTCGACCTCGTCGCCGATCTTGTGGCCGAGCAGTGACTGGGCGAGCGGGGAAAGGTAGCTGACGATGCCTTTCTCCGGGTCCGAATCCCAGGCGCCGAGGATGGTGAAGTGCTGCTGACTGGTTTGTGGCGAGGTCGGTCGCGTTGCACGACGGTGCCGATGCTCGCGACGTCGGTGCGCGGCGCGGCAAAGTCCGTGCCGCGCGCCTGCACGAGCTGGGTTTCGAGGTCGGCTTTGCGGCGCATGAGCAGCTTCTGCATTTCCTTGGCGGCCTTGTATTCGTGGTTTTCGCTCAAGTCGCCGTAGCTGCGGGCCATGGCAATTTCCTTCGAGTTGGCGGGGATCTTCTTCTCCACCAGCTCGTGGTATTCGTTCTTGCGCCGCTCCAGGCTCTCCCAGGAAACCACCAGGGAGGCCTCCTGCTGGGTTTGCTCGCCGGAGATCAGCGACTGGATCGCCGGGTAGCTCTTCACGATGCGCGCCAGCAGCGAGCGCTTGTCCATGTCGTCAAACGACGGCGAAAGCTGCAACGCGCGCGTCAGGTCCTTGATGACCTCGAAGTCCGCGGAGCCGATCAGTTCCACGAGCAGTTCCTGGTCGTCGAGAATGAAATCGCGCAGCCGGTTGGAGCGTCGCTCGTTGAACTGGTCGCGCTCCATCGCCGTGAGCATGGCGCGGAAGACCTCCGGTCCGAGAATATCGGCGAAGGAGTCGTTGCGGTCCTTGGCCAGCCAGAGCAGCAGCTCGCTGCTGGCGGTGTGCTGGCTGACGCAGCCGCGCCAGCGTTTCTTTGAGCTGTTCCATCTTGCCTTCCTGGATGAGCAGGCCGGCCAGCTCGCGGCAGAGCTTGGCGGAAACGCTGTTCAGGGACGCCTGCAGCGCGGCATGCCAGCTTTCGGGATTCGCGGCCTTGAATGACTCCAGCGCGCGGCGGTGCTTGCGCAGGCCGGAAGCTGCTCCAGCAGCGGGCCGAGCTTCGCGTCCTGCGCCCAAATCGCCGGCGCCGTAACCTCGCCCTCATCGGGCGCCAGACCCGGCCATCTCCCGCATGTCGTCCCGGGCGAAGATCGCCTCCAGCGCCACGGCCGGCTGCGTGCGCTGGTAGCTGGGCGATTTCGGCATTCAGCGCGGCGATGATTTCCGTGGCGGCGACCGCTTTGTCGGTCAGGTCGTGGGCGTTCCTGAGCAGCTCGCCGGCGACGACGATGCGGGCTTTCAATCCCTTGGCCGCGCGGAACTCCTCCAGCAGCCGGTCCTGCAAGGAGACCTCCTTGGTCTGAAAGACGATCGGCTCGGTCTTCTTGAGGGGCACCTGGAAATGGCCGTCCTTCTTCAACTCGCGCCGGGCGGCTTCCCACCATTTCTTCCAATCCTCGCTGATGACGTCCGGCACCAGCGCCTGCTGGATCTGGTCCACCGTCGCCTTGCCGCCATAGCTGTTGAGCACCAGTTTGACCAGCTCCAGGTGTTGCGTGGCGGCCATCTGGCGCAACTGCTCCAGGTCGGGGCCTTGCGGGCGAGGATGTGGTCTTTGGGGATTGGCTTCAGAGATTCGGCGGCAAAAGCCAGGTCCATCGTGTGGCCGGCCTTGTTGTCGAAATCAATCGTGAAGCGGGCAAAGACGGTGTCCACCGTCTTGATTCGTCCGAAACCCCAGCTCCGGTGCATGCAAAAGCCGGTGTTGGTCAACCGAACCAGGGCCTCGATGTGATGCCGCTCCAGTTTGCCCGCCGCCGCCATTTTCTCAAATTCTTCTCTCATAAAGTATCTTAACGCTCGCGTCCCCCGAGCAGAACGACTTTATTAAAGAATGTGAGTGGCGAAAAACCAAGAGAAATTGCACTGCGCGTCCTGCAGCGGCGCGCGGGCGGGGATTTTGTGGAACACCGGCTCGAAGCAGCGCTCGCTCGAACGCGGCTTTCGCCGGCTGATCGCCACCTGTGCCAGGAACTGGCCTATGGCATCGTGCGCTGGCAGGCCACGCTGGATTGGCTCATCGCCCGCAGAACCAACGGGCGCGCGCAGAAGCCCATGCTGCAAAACCTGCTGCGCCTCGGCCTCTACCAGATCTTCTGGCTCGACCGCATCCCCGACCACGCCGCCGTGCACGAAACCGTCGAACTGGCCCGGCAGCACGGCTTTCAGTCCCAGGCGGGCTTCGTCAATGCCGTCCTGCGCGGCTATTTGCGCGAGTTCGACGCCACCCAGCGCTTGCTGGCCGAGCTGAAGACAACAGCAACCGCACCTCGGCTATTCCCATCCGGAATGGCTGGCCGTCGCGCTGGCAGGCACGGTGGGGCGCGGAGCGCGCCGCCCAGTTGATGGAGTGGAACAACACCCCGCCCAAGACGTTCGCGCGCGTTAACACGCTGAAGGCCGACGCCGGCAAGCTGCTGGCCCAGTGGCGCGACGAAAACGTGGAATATGACTTCGTCCGCCAGGACTGGCTTGAGGAGAACCTGGTCTTCGAGCTGAAATCCCATCCGCCGCTGAGCCGGCTGCCCAGTTTTCAGCAAGGGCTGTTTTACGTGCAGGACCCGAGCACGCTGCTGGCCGTGCGCGAACTCGATCCGCAGCCCGGCGAACGCGTCCTCGACTTCTGCGCCGCTCCCGGCGGGAAGCTCACCCGTCATCGCCCAACTGATGCGCAACGAAGGCCGCCTCCTGGCCCACGACACCACCCCCGAGCGCCTGAAACTGATCGAGCAGAACTGCGCCCGCCTGGGCGTCACTTGCGTCCAAACCGTCCTGCCCTCAACCCTCAGCCCTCAACCCTCAACCCACGTTCGACCGCATCCTGGTCGATGCCCCCTGCTCGAACACCGGCGTGATGCGGCGGCGGGTGGACTTGCGCTGGCGGATTCGCCCTCGAAGAGATCGGCCGGCTGCGCGCCACGCAACTGCGAGCTGTTGCACCAGGCCGCCGCGCTCCTGAAGCCGGGCGGCACGCTGGTCTATAGCACGTGCAGCCTGGAGCCGGAGGAAAACAGCGAGGTGGTGGACGAGTTCCTCGCCGCCCACACCGATTTCAAACTGGGTCGGGTGCGCGAGTTGCTGCCGTTTATCGAAGGCGTGGATGGGACCTACGTCGCGCGGATGATGCGGGACAGTCACCACATTGGCCCATGAAACAAAGACCCCCCCAATCCCGGGCCGAAGCCACCTTCTTGTTGAGGAATAGAGATGGATGAAATGAATACCCGATTCGGTCCCGTTCAAGGCGCCCGGCTGATTGCTGTCTGCGTTGCCCTCCTCTCTGTGCCACTGTCTGCTCCTGCCGGCGAACTCGTGCTGGAGGATGGTGCGGTGCTGGTGGCCTTTGATTCCGGTTCCGGCGCTCTGACGCGGATGGAGAGCAAGTCCAAGCACTGGGTCATCGAGCGGCGGCCCGAGCTGGGCGTTTCGTTCCGGCTCTTCGCACCGTTGCCTCATCGCCGCTACAACCCGGTGCTCGGCCAAAAGCAACACGCCACGGAAGTCAGGAAGACTTCGGATAATGAAGTCAGGCTGGTGTGGGAGAACCTGGTCAGCGAAAACGGCGGCGTGCTGCCCATGACGCTCACAGCCCGGGCCACGCTGACCAACGGCACGGTAAGGTTTGAGGCGACGCTGGAGAACAATTTGCCCCTGACGGTTGAAACGATTGATTACCCTTACTTCGGAGACCTCAATTCGCCCGGGCGAGATTCGTCACTGGAGGCTCGGACGCTCAAGAACGGCAAAGCTGATGCGCTCCAATCTGACGAAGTCTATCCGCATTTCCGCAACGAGAAGGGCTATTGGGGGGTCACTTGGCCCACAAAGACACTCGAGGCCCAGCAAAGCCCTTTCTGCCTGCTCCAGGCGCCAGACCAGGGCCTTTATGTCGGAGTGGATGCTCCCAAGGTCGCCTACCGTCTGCAATACACCTTCGAGCAGCATCCCGGTGTGATCTCGACAGTCAGCAACCTTGTGCCGCAACAGGATGTAATCTCGGGCTTCCCGGTGCATTTGGAGTTTCGCCTCTGCCATTTTATCTTCGCGCCCCCGCACTCGACGACGACGCTGCTTCCGGTCGTCCTTCGCTGTTACGACGGCGATTCGCAACACGGCGTGGCTTTGTATCAACAGCGGCACCCGGCCCTCTCCCATTGAATGAAAGCCTCAGCGCACCCGATCAATTCCATGAAAAGGATTCTATTGCCGCCGGTTTTGACAGTTCTGCTTGGCGCGGCGGTTTTGACCGGCTCAACCGCCCGGGCCGGCGATGTCACTTTGAAAGACCAGTCGCTCGCCGTCAGTTTTGACACCGAGTCCGGCGCGCTGACGCGGCTGGAGAATCAGTCCACGCATTGGGTGATTGAAAGTCGGCCCGAGCTGGGAGCCTCGTTTCGATTGAATACCCTTCTGCCGGACCGGCGGGACAATGCGGTTTTAGGTGGTAAGCAGCGAGCGGAGGTCACACAGATTTCAGACCGAGAGCTTCGCCTCCAATGGAAGGATTTAATCAGCGAACGGGGCGGCGTTTTGCCGATAACTCTGACCGCCCTTGTGTCGTTGACAAACGGCGTGCTGACGTTTGACACGACGCTGACCAATGATTCGGCACTGATGATTTCGGCCCTGGATTTCCCCTGTTTCGGCGACCTCAATCCGCCAGCCAAGGACACGCCAATGTGGAGCCAGCACATGTGGTACGGCAACCTGCCGTCGCAGGATATTTCACGGGGAGCGGTCATCATGTCCAAGCAAAGCCTTTTTTGCCTGATCCAATCCACCAACCAGGGCCTTTACGTCGAGATGCATGATCCGACCCAGCCGTATTTGCTCAATTTCATGTTTGAGCCGCAGCGTGGCTCCAAATCCGCCGGCACCGCCTCGCACCTGGAGTTTTGCACGAGGCATTTCGTCTATGCCCACCCTCACACGACCGTCAAACTGGCGCCGGTCGTCTTGCGCGGCTACGAGGGGGATTGGCATGCGGGCGTTGACTGTTACAAGGCTTGGCGTGCGACGTGGTTCAAGGAGCCGCATCTTCCGAATTGGGCGAAGGAAGTCCATTCCTGGACCATGCTGCGGATGAACACGCCCGAGCAAGATTACGGTGTTCCCTACACCAACCTGGTGAGTTACGCCCGGGAATGGGCTGCCAACGATGTGAGGGCGGTTCAATTGGTCGGCTGGAACAAAGGCGGGCAGGACGGCTGCGATCCCTCGCAGGATACCGAACCGGGACTCGGCACGTGGGAGGAATTCCACGATGCCATCGCCCAGGTCCAGGCGATGGGGGTGAAAGTCATCTTGTTTGCCAAACTGAACTGGGCTGATCTGACGACGAGTTGGTATTCCAATGAATTGTATAAATATGAGTGCACCGATCCGAAGGGAAAAAGGTATGAGCAGGGCGGCTACGCCTACGTGACACCCACGCAACTGGCGGGCATCGGCCTGCATCGGCGCGCCGTCATGGACTTTCTCGACCCGGACTATCGCCAGCTCATCGGCAAGGAATTCGACAAGATACTTGCGCTTGGCTCAGAAGGCTGGCTGTGGGATGAGCTGTGCCATCATGCGGGCGTGCTCTACACCTGGGCGCCCAACCACGGTTACACGCCGCCCGGTTACATCTACGCCGGCGACCTGCCGCTGTCTGCGCAGTTGCGTGCCGCTGCCGACAAAGTCAGCCCCGACTTTCTCTTTTCGGGCGAAGGACAGCAGGACTGGCTGATGCAATACTTTCCGGTTTCCGAGACCGGCGTCACCGCCGTGCCCGTGTGTCAATATCTGGACCCTCACGCCCTGATGCTAGCGGCCGTCAGTGGTTTTGACGACCGGGAGCAGCTCAACCTCATCCTGCTTCGCCGCTACGTGATCCAGTACGAGCCCTTCCTTTACAAGGGCTACTTGAGCGATTTCCCGCTCACTGTGATCTACGGCAAGAAGATTGATGCTTTGCGCGAAAAGTACAAGCCCTTTCTCTGGGATGGTGACTTCCGGGACACGCTGGGCGCTGATGTCAGCGCCGACGGCTCTTACCGTTATTCGGTCTTCGTCGCGGACGGAGGCAAGCGCGCCGTGGTCGTCATCAACCAGGAATTCAACAAAGCTATCACGGCCCAGGTCAATTTGCCGCATCCGGCCAGATTGGTCGTGGCAACACCGGAGCTGCCCGACGCCCGTCCGACCACGGGCACGCTGCAAATCCCCGCGCGCTCGGCCGCTGTGGTAATGGAAGAATAGGCAATCCTTCGAACGGTTAAGGGTCACTATGCAGAAGAATCTCCTCCAGGCCATTGAGCTGGCCACGTCGGGTCAATGGGATGCCGCTCACAAGATTGTGCAGCAATACGAGGCGGACCCAACCGCTGCTTGGATTCATGCCGTTTTGCACAAGATTGAGGGAGACCAGGAGAATAGTCGGGTACTGGTATCGCCGCTCCGGCAAACTGGAGCACTTTCCTGACCAACCGAAAGCGGAACTGGCTGAGATCCGGAAACAGGTCGCTGGGCGGGCCTGAATCGAGGCTCGCCCACGAGCAGCCCGGTGCCGCGACGGGCGCTTATTCCGCACGGCTTGGTCCGGTGAGTCAATATCCTCGGAGGAAGCACCGCGCAGCTCGCGATCCCTTCAATGGGTCCCCGGCGCAACGCGCATGGCCAACATGGGCCTGAATGCGTTCCGATACGCCCAGGCCAGGTAGATTTCCAATACCAAAACCACAACCCCCGGTCCGATGGTGGCCGGCGCCAGGAAGATATGGAATGAAATGATGCCGACGATTATCGGCGCGATCAGAGCCAATGCCAACGGGACGAAGCGATTCAGCAGAAGAAGCACCCCGACGAGCAACTGCGTCCCCATGACCAGACGCATCATATAGCCAGTCTTCATTAAGGCGGTAGCAAAGGCGACGGCGCCTTCGGGCATCGGCGCCTTGGGCTGCGGCAGGAAACTGAGAAACCCGTTGAGCCCGAATACGAAGAACATGAGCCCCATCAGGATGCGGGCCGCCGTGGGCAGATGGCGAGAGAACGACCTGCTGGTTATGCGCGTGCCCGCGCCAGCACTGACCATGTCAGTTGTGGGAGATTTCATAAACCTCCCTGAAGCTACCACATTTCGCGGACTGCGCGAGCAGCGTGCGCGCCGGGGAGAAGCAGGCAGCGGCGTACCCCTATCGCCCGAAGCGTTCGGAGTGCGGCGTATTCCCCCGCTTTGCGTCCAGTGGTGCTTAGCCCTGAGCCTGCCCGCGGGAATGTCTGCTGGACTTAAGCAAAGCGCGGGGATACCGCGCCCAAGAACGCCGGCGCCGCAGCGCAATACGCCGCTCGACTCACGACTCGGAGCACTTAGCCCGGATATTTCACGCTGGTAGGGACGCCTCGGCGAGGCGTCCCTAGCCTGCAGCCTGTGGGTGTTTCAATCGGAGCATGAAATATGCGGGTTAGGGCGGCCAGTCGCTTGCGCCGGTTGGTACCCCCACCCCGAATTGAACGGGGATCAACGGTTTAGGAAACCGCCGCTCTATCCATTTGAGCTATGGGGGCGACCGCGCCACCGAGAATAGAGGCAAAGGGAGCCGCACGCAAATGGTCTTTGGTCAGGAGTTTGACTTGAGCCACCAGTGTTTTGGGGCGCCGCGCGTTTGGCTTCGTGGGCTCACCGGAAGTGGGGCCGAATCTTTGGCCTCATTCGCACCGTTTCCGACTGCCGCTTCGGGCTTGACAGTCGGCTCGGTGCAGAGAAAGCTAGCCTCAGATCGTTGAAGCTATGACCACTGCTCAGCCGGATTTGTCGAGTCGGAGTGGATTCACCCTCATCGAATTGCTGGTGGTCATCGCGATTATCGCCATCCTGGCGGCGCTGCTTTTGCCGGCGCTGGGGTCGGCCAAGGACCGGGCGATGCGGACCGTTTGCATCAACAACCAGAAACAGTTGGTTCTCGCCCTGGCGGCCTACGAGAGTGACTTCCTTGATTATATGCCTTTCTGCAACTGGGATGGCGGCGCGGCGGTGGGGCCGGGCTGGCTCTACGCCGTGACGGGTGGAAGGATTCCGGACCCGGGCCCCGGCGGTGCTTATGCGAACAATCAGAACGCGGCCTATCGGACGGGCCTGTTGTTCGCGTATATGCCCAACCCGAAGTCCTATATGTGCCCCGTGGACATGAAGAGCCCAACCTATCAGAAGACCCCCGCGCAAGGCGGTCGGGCGAACCGCATGAGCACCTATGTGATGAACGGTTCTGCGGCTGATTTTCCCGGATCGGGCTTTCCCGGCGCTCCGCCCAGCAAGGCCTACCAGCTCACCAAAGTCACGAGCATCTGGAGCCAAATGTGCTGGCTGCTCTGGGAGCCGGATGAAAACGTATTCGGCCCCGGCAACCCCGGCGCTTTCGAATACAACGATGCGTCCAATTTTCCCCGAGTGAGCAACGGCGAGGGAATCGGACTGTTGCACAGCAAGAAGGGGGGAGCTATTACGGCGGTGGCCGGCCACGTCATCTTCATCCGCAAGAGCCAATTCGACAGCGACTCAAAGCTGCCCACCGGCGTCGGGCCGGGTCCGGGCGGCAAAACCTTCCTGTGGTGGGCGCCGCTAATCAGTTATGGTGGCCGATAGGACATGTTCGTCATTGATGAGTCGGGACGCTCAGGGCTTCGGGCGCCAGTTGGCGACTTGGCGGCTGGCTAAGCCCGCGAAGCTGGCGGTGGGTTTGTTGCTCGGTGCCGTTTTGCTCGCCGGGTGTGGCCGCGAGGGCGGGCCGGCTCCCACCAACCCCGGAGCCTTCGACACGGCCTCGCCGGAAATGAGACAGAGCTGGACCCTGGCTCTCGAAGCGTCCAGGACCAACGACTATGTGAAGGCCCAAGCGCTGCTCTTCGCTTTGCTGCGCCAGCAACCGACTCCCGAACAAACCCTGGCGATCCAAAAGCAGATCGCCGTCTCCCGCCAGTCGCTTGAGGCGGCCGTTGAAAAAGGCGATCCCGCCGCCCAGGCCGCCCTCCAGCAGCTCCGCCAGAACCCGCCCAACCGCTCCCGCTGATCTTTGAATCCGCGCCGCCTATGCCCGTTCAGGGCGGTGTGTCACCCGGTGGTCCCGCCTGGCGTTTGGGCAGGCCCCGCCCCTCCCGTGACCAACAGAAGGGCTATTCCATAAATCAGTTTATCTAAAAATAATATCTTGTTATTGCACAAAAAATGGAGAGGGTTTGGCAAGGCATGTTGAGATTTCCGGGTTGGAATGGCCTTTAGTGCACTTGGATACGACGGAAAATCGTCAGGTTTGACGGAAAGTCGTTGAAGATGACGGAAAGTCGTTGGCTGGGTCACAGGGCCAGGACGGGCGGCGTAATTGGGCTTGGCGGAGAGACTTATGATGGAAATACAACGCACGATTAAATACGATGCGGACCGGGTCAAGGGCTTCGGCAGAGAGGTCATGAGCGTGCCGGGGTGCGAGCAGTTGGAGAGCTGCATCCAGTGCGGCACCTGCTCGGGCGTCTGCCCGCTGAGCATCTACATGGATTACACCCCGCGCCAGGTGATGGCGCTGACCCGCGGCGACTTCAAGAACGAGGTGCTCAAGAGCCACACCATCTGGCTGTGCGCCTCCTGCTACGCCTGCACGGTGGAGTGCCCCCGCGAAATCCGCATCACCGACATCATGTATGAGCTCAAGCAGCGGGCCATCCACGCGGGGATTTATCCGAAACGCTTCCCGATCCCGGTGCTGGCGCGCGAATTCAGCGAGATGGTGAAGAAGCACGGCCGCATCACCGAGATGCTGCTGGTGATGAAGCTGTTCCTGAAGACGAACCCGTTTGCGGCGATGGGCAATTGGCGGATGGGGCTTGACCTGATGAAGACGGGCCGGTTCTCGCTGGCCACCGAGAAGATCAAGCAGCATGGAGACATCGCCCGCATGCTGGACGCCACCGACGCCAAGAAAGCATCCTGAGCATGAAATACTCCTACTTCCCCGGTTGTTCGCTCAAAGGCCTGGGCCGCGCCTACGAGGAATCGTTGCTGCCCGTCATGAAGCACCTCGGCGTCGAGTTGCAGGAGACTCGAAGACTGGAACTGCTGCGGCGCGACCGCCTACATGGCGGTGGACGAGGCCAAAGCCTGCGTGCTGGCCGCGCGCAACCTGGCCCTGGCCGAACAGCAGGGCGACCGGCCCATCATGGCCCCCTGCGCCGCCTGCTACCTGGTGCTCAACAAGACCAAGCATTATTTCCACGATTACCCGGCGATGAAGGAGACCATCGACCGCGCGCTGGGCGCCGTCGGGCTTGAGCTACAGCGGCGACACCCCGGTGCGCCATCCGCTGGATGTGCTGATCAACGACGTCGGCCTGGAGGCCATCAAGCAGAAGGTGCGCAAGCCGCTCAAGGGCCTGAAGGTCGCCCCCTACTACGGCTGCCAGCTTGTGCGGCCCTATGCCACCTTCGACGACCAGTACAATCCGACGACGATGGACCGGCTGCTCGAGGCGCTCGGCGCCACGGTGGTCCGCTACCCGCTGAAGACCAAGTGCTGCGGCGGCAGCCTGACCGGCACGGTGCCCGAGGCGGGCATCCGCATGGTCTATATCCTCCTGAACGAAGCCAGGAAGCGCGGCGCCGATTGCCTCGCGACCGTGTGCCCGCTCTGCCAGTTCAACCTCGACGCCTACCATGCGCCAGGTCACCGCGCAATACGGACCGGTGCTGATGCCCACCGTGTATTTCACGCAACTGATGGGCCTGGCGTTTGGTCTGCCGGAGCAGGAGCTGGGCTTGAACCGGGCGGCCATTCCGTTCCGATGGCGGCCAACCGAAGCTGCCGCCGGCCGAAATGCTGCGGCGGCTGATGATTCCGCGCCAAGCCGAATGCAGAGCTCCGGACATCGAAGTCCGAGTCTGACGATGAAAGAGCAAGCTAACGGTGAGGTTCGCATCGGCTTCTACATCTGCCATTGCGGCCACAACATCGCGGCGATGGTGGATTGTCCGGAGGTCGCCAAATACGTCGAGAAGCTGCCGGGCGTCGCCCTGTCCCGCGACTACAAGTACATGTGCTCGGACCCGGGCCAGGAGCTGATCCAGAAGGACATCCGCGAGTTCAAGCTCAACCGCGTCGTGGTGGCCTCCTGCTCGCCGCTCCTGCACGAGCACACCTTCCGCGGGCGCCACCGAGGCGGGCGGGCTGAACCCGTTCTTCTTCCACATGGTCAACATCCGCGAGCACGACTCCTGGGTGCATACCGACCGCACAGGAAGCCACCGAGAAGGCCAAGGCCCTCGCGCGGGCGGCGGTCGCGCGCGTGGCCCATCACGAGGCGCTGGAAGTCAAGAAGGTGCCGATCCATCCCGACGTGCTGGTGGTGGGCGGCGGCATCGCGGGCATCCACGCCGCGCTGACCCTGGCCAACGCCGGCAAGAAGGTCTACCTGGTCGAGCGCGAACCGTCCATCGGCGGGCACATGGCCAAGTTCGACAAGACCTTCCCCACGCTCGACTGCGCGGCCTGCATCCTGACGCCCAAGATGTCCGCGGTCGGCGTCGCACCAGAACATCACGCTCTGGAGCTACTCCGAAGTCACCAAGGTGGACGGCTACGTGGGCAACTTCACAGTGACGGTCAAGCGCAAGCCGCGCTACGTCAACGAGGACCTCTGCACCGGCTGCCAGGAATGCATCGCCAACTGCGTCTATAAGGAGCCGAAGTTCGCGGATGAATTCAACGAGGGCCTCGGCAAGCGCAAGCCGATCTATATCCCCTTCCCGCAGGCCACGCCGCAGGTGGTGCTGATCGACCCCGAGGTCTGCCTCAACTTCAAGCGCGGCGTGCTCACCGACAAGTGCAAGAAGACCTGCGTCGAGGCCTGCGGCGAGAAGAAGGCCATCGACTTCAAGCAGAAGGAAGAGATCAAGGAAATCAAGGTCGGCACGATCATTGTGGCCACCGGGTTCCAGGCCTTCGACGCCAAGCGCATTCCGCAATACGGCTACGGCGTCTACCCGAACGTCTATACCGCGCTGGAAGTCGAGCGCCTGGTCAACGCCTCCGGTCCGACCGGCGGCGAGGTGGTCCTGCGCGACGGCCGGCAGCCGAAGGCCATCGGCATCATCCACTGCGTCGGCTCGCGCGACAAGAAGACCAACCGCTGGTGCTCGCGCGTCTGCTGCATGTATTCGCTGAAGCTGGCGCACCTGCTCAAGGAGCACACCGGGGCCGAGGTTTTCAACTTCTACATCGACATGCGCACGCCGGGCAAGGGCTACGAGGAGTTCTACGACAAGCTGCTCGAAGAGGGCGTGCAGTTCATCCGCGGCCGCGTGGCGAAGTCACCGACTGGGCCATGACCCCGGAGGAGGAAGGCAAGCTGGTCATCCGCGTCGAGGACACGCTGGCCGGGTTTCGTGCGGCGCATCCCGGTGGATATGGTGGTGCTGTCCACCGGGCCTGGAGCCGCAGGCCGACGCGCAGGACGTGCGGCGCATGTTCAACATGAGCTGCGGCACGGAAGGCTTCTTCCTGGAGCGGCACCCGAAGCTGGCCCCGGTGAACACCTTCACCGACGGCATCTTCCTCGCCGGCTGCTGCCAGGGCCCGAGGACATCCCCGACACCGTGGCCCAGGCCGGCGCGGCCGCCGCCGAGGCGATGGCGCTGATCGACAAGGGCTACATCGAGCAGGAGCCCAACACAGCCTACGTGCTCGAAGAGGACTGCTCCGGCTGCAAGTCCTGCATCCCGCTCTGCCCCTATACGGCCATTACCTTCGACGAGGACGAAGCAGAAGGCCGCCATCAACGAGGCGCTGTGCAAAGGCTGCGGCACCTGCGTGGCCTCCTGTCCGTCGGGCTCGATCGCGCAGCACCTGTTCGAAGACGAAGAGATCTTCGAGGAGATCGAAAGGAGTTCTAGCTCTATGACCGTAAGCGAACCTGGAAGCCGCGCATCGTCGCCTTCTTCTGCAACTGGTGCACCTACACCGCGGCGGACCTGGCGGGCGTATCGCGGCTCAAATACGCCGCCAACATCCGCGTCATCCGGCTGATGTGCTCGGGCCGCGTGGACCCGCAGTTCATCCTGGATGCCCTTGCTCGAGGCGCCGACGGCGTGCTCATCGGCGGCTGCCATCCGGGCGACTGCCACTACGTCGAAGGCAACTACAAGATGCTCCGCCGGTTCCAGCTGTTGAAGCGGATGCTCACGGACCTGGGCATCGAAGAGGAGCGCGTGCGGCTGGAATGGATTTCGGCCGCCGAAGGCGAGAAGGTCAAGCGCGTGGTCAACGAGATGGTGGCCAGGTCCAGAAGCTCGGCCCGCTGGGCATCCCGCAGAAGTTCACGGAGTGGGACAAGGAAATGGAACACCTCGCCGCGCAGGTGGCGGAGAAAGAGGCTGCGTCCGCCTGCGCCTGCACTGAGCATGGCCAACCGGCTACTCAGGCCAACAAGATGGAGGCCGCTCATGTCTAAACCCAAAGTCGCCTTCTACTGGTGCGCCTCGTGCGGCGGCTGCGAAGAAACCGTCGTCGACCTCGCCGAGGACATCCTCGGCGTCGTCGAGGCGGTGGATATCGTCCTCTGGCCCGTGGCGATGGACTTCAAGTATCACGCACATCGAGGCGATGCCGGACAAGTCCATCACCGCCACGCTGCTCAACGGCGCCATCCGGTCCGCCGAGCAGGAAGAGATGGCGCGCCTGCTGCGCCGCAAGAGCCAGTTCCTGATCGCCTACGGCTCCTGCGCGCATCAGCGGCGGCATTCCCGGCCTGGCCAACCAGTTCCCCCGCGAGCAGATCCTGAAGTTCAATTACGAAGACGCGCCGACGCTGGGCAACGGCGGGCCCAAGACACGGCCCCAGTTGAAGTTCGCCGAAGCCGGCCGCGAAGTCTCGCTGCCCGAGCTCCACAACGTCGTCCGCGCTCTGGACCAGGTGGTCGAGGTGGATTACTACGTCCCGGGCTGTCCGCCGACGCCGAACATCACCAAGGCGGCCATCACCGCGCTGCTCGAAGGCAAGCTGCCGCCGAAAGGCTCGGTCCTGGCGCCCGACATTGCGCTGTGCGACGAGTGCCCGCGCAAGAAGACCAAGCCGACGAACCTCAGCATCACCGAGTTCAAGCGCCCGCACCAATTGCTGGCCGACCCGGAGCTCTGCTTCCTGGCGCAAGGCGTCGTTTGCATGGGGCCGGCGACCCGCAGCGGCTGCGGCGCCCAGTGCACGACCGGCAACATGCCCTGCACCGGCTGCTTCGGCCCCACCTCGCGGGTGCGCGACCAGGGCCTCAAGATCATGTCCTCGGTCTGCGCCAACGTCGCGCCGAAGGAAGAAGAGGACATCGCCAAAGTGCTCGAAGGCATCCCCGATCCCATCGGCACCTTCTACCGCTACGGCCTCGCGAAGAGCATGCTGCGCCGCAAGGTCAATCTCCCGGCCAATGGCAAGTTATATGAATCCAGCCACTCAACAAGCCTTCAACCAGGGCAACCTCCGCGCCAACGCCGCTTACCAGGACGGCCGGCGCCGCGTTCACCATCGATCCCATCACCCGGCTCGAAGGCCACGGCAAGATCGACATCTTCCTCGATGACAAAGGCGACGTCGAGCGCGCCTATCTGCAGGTGCCCGAACTGCGCGGCTTCGAGGTCTTCTGCATCGGCCGGCCCGCCGAGGACATGCCGCAGATCACCAGCCGGATCTGCGGCGTCTGCCCCACCGCCCATCACATGGCCTCGACCAAGGCGCTGGACGCCCTCTACCAGGTCGAGCCGACCCCGCCGGGCCGGAAGATTCGCGAGCTGGTCTATAACACGTTCATGCTCGAGGACCACGCGCTGCATTTCTTCGTGCTGGGCGGACCCGACTTCATTGTCGGCCCCGAAGCGCCCGCCGCGGCAGCGCAATATCGTCGGCGTGATCGGCAAGGTCGGCGTCGAGGCGGGCAAGAAAGTCATCGCCATGCGCCGGCGGCTGCGCGAGCTGATCGCCTATTTCGGCGGCAAGGTGGTCCATCCCGTGCTCGGCCTGCCCGGCGGCGTCAGCAAAGCCCTCAAGGCCGAAGACCTGCCCAAGTTCAAGCAACTGGCCGAGGACGGCCTCGAGTTCGCCCTCTGGACGCTCGACGTCTTCAAGACAGATCGTCCTGGCCAACCCGGACTACGTGAAGCTGATCACCTCGCGACGCCTTCACCCACCAGACCTGCTACATGGGCATGGTGGACGAGCAGAACAAGGTCAACTTCTACGACGGCAAGCTCCGCGTCGTGGATTGCGACGGCAAGGAGGTCTGCAAGTTCGTCCCGCAGCAGTACCTCGACTACGTCGCCGAGCACGTCGAGCCGTGGAGCTACATGAAGTTCACCTACCTCAAGCCGCGCGGCTGGAAGGGCTTCGTCGAGGGACCGGACACGAGCATCTACGCCGTCGCCCCGCTGGCGCGCCTGAACGCCGCCGACGGCATGGCGACGCCCAAGGCCCAGGCCGCCTACGAGGAATTCTTCAAGACCCTGGGCGGCAAGCCCGTGCACCACACGCTGGCCAACCACTGGGCGCGCGTCGTCGAGATGGTCTATGCCGCCGAGCGCATGGTGCAGCTTGTCAACGATCCCGAAATCACCAGCCCCGAAGTGCGGCGCGTCCCGACCAGCGTGCCGAAAGTCGGCATCGGCGTCGTGGAAGCCCCGCGCGGCACCCTGTTCCACCATTACGAGACCGACGAGCGCGGCCTGATCAAGATGGCCAACCTGGTCGTCGCCACCGCGAACAACGCCGCGCGCATCGCCATGAGCGTCGAGAAAGCCGCCAAGGGCCTGATCAAAGGCGGCAACGTCACCGAGGGCCTGCTCAACAAAGTCGAGATGGCCTTCCGGGCCTACGACCCCTGTCTCGGCTGCGCCACCCATTCCCTCCCGGGCCACCTGCCGCTGAAGGTGAACATCTACGACCGCCAGCACACCCTAATCCGCCAGCTCGTCCAGGAATGACCCGGTCGTTTCGCCCTCCGGATTTCGGGTTTCGGCCTTCCTTCGGCCTTCGGACTTCGGCCTTCGGACTTGCCGCATGACCCTTGCTGCTCCCCAATCCCCACCGGATACACTACCCGCGCCTTTCACACCCCCACAACTCCTCCTGCTCGGCCTCGGCAACGACATCCTCACGGACGACGCCATCGGCCTCCACGTCGTGCACGAACTCCAGCGCGACCTGGCCAGTCACCCCGCCATTGACTGCCGCGAGACCATCGAGATGGGCCTGGCGCTGCTCGACTTCATTACCGGCTACCGCACGGTGGTCATCGTGGACTCGATCCAGACCGGCAAAGCGCCCCCGGGTTTTCTCCATGAGCTGGACGCCGCCTCCCTGGCCCACCTGACCGGCCGCACGCCGCACTTCCTGGGCGTGACCGAAACGCTGGCGCTCGGCCGCCAGTTAGGCCTGCCCATGCCCGAGCAAGTGAGAATCTACGCCATCGAAGTCGAGGACCCCTTCACCCTGGGCACCTCCCTGACGCCCCGCCTCCGAACCGCCCTCCCTGCCATTGTCGCCCATATCCGCACCGCCCTCCAGCGCCTCCTGTGCGTCTGGCCGCCAAACCCGCCGCCGCTGCCAGCCAGTCAACCGCAGCCGCTCTGAAGCGCAGAAAGTCGCTCCACCCCCCTCCCTGGCCGCACCGTCACCCCGCCGGAACCCCGCCGTCACCCCACCGTAGAACCTCTAACCTGAAGTTAGAGGTTCTACGGTGAGGTAACGGCGGGGTCCCGGCGGGGTGACGGGGCGGCCAGGGGAGAGGTCCGCGGGCCGGTCTCGGGCGGAGTTGGAGGAATGGGCGGCGAGAGGCCCGATTTTGGGGGAACCGGGCTGAATCCAGAGGGCTCAGAGCCAGGCGCGGGAGACGGGCGACAATCCAAGGGCGCTACCACACAACCCGGAATGGCAGGGGAGGACAAGGTTTCCCCGAGGGGTCAGGGTGCGGCAACTATTCCAGCGAAGACAGCGAAGAACCAGGACGGACCGCGTGACGGGGCAAGCGACCCTTACCCGGATATTTCACACTCCGATTGAAACAGCGACAGGGCGCCGCGTGGGGGCACGCGGCCTACAGGAGCGCAGCCCTGCTGTAGGCCGCGTGCCCTCACGCGGCGCTCTTGGGTGTGAAATATGCGGGCTAAGTGCTGGTGGCTGGGGTGGGTTTTGGTTTGATTTGAGGTCTGCCAGGATTCGTTTCACCAGCCGGGCGGGGAGGGCGTAGGTGGTGACGCGGCTGGCACGGGCGATGTTGATGCCGATGGCCTTGCCGTCCAGGTTCACCAGGGGGCCGCCGCAAAGCCAGGGGGGCAGGACAGTATCGTGTTCGATGGCCTGCGCGAAGCCTTCGGCGCGTTCGCTGACGTCACCGGTTACGGGGTCCATCCGCCGTTGCCGATAGGATTGAGCGGCCAACAGGCCGGAGCGGAGCGACATCAGCCTCACCTCGGTGTCGAACTCTTTTTTGGCGCGACGCAAGCGAAGCTTGACCTTGTTGCCTTCACGGAAGGCGCTGAGAGTCTGGACGACCTGCTCGCGGTTGGTCACGGTGACGTTGTTTAACGCCACGATGACGTCGCCCGCTTTCAACCCGGCCTTCTCGGCGTCGAACCCGGGGAAAACCTCGTCAATTATGGGGGTCGAGGTGCTGAAGTCGAATCGGATGCCGATGAGCGCGCGCGAGGGCCGTATCCGGCGCTCCAAGGCGCTGATGATCCCGACGGCCTGGGGGGTCTCGGCGATGCCGGGGCTGACGACCCATTGCCCGACGGAAAGCCCGCCGGTATCCCATTGGATCGGCTTGAGGCCGCGCGCGTGCACCCGCACGAGCGCCAGGTCTTCATCGTCGTCGGTGCGGATGACTTCAGCGGGCACCTCTTGGTCGGTCGCGAGCCAGCAGGTGAGTTTGCCTTTCTTGAGTTCGCTGGCCTTGGTGAGCACCAGGCCATTGGTGTCCACGACGGTGCCGAGGGTGACGGTGGCGCCGTTCACGTTGAACTTTACAATCGAGTCGCGCGTGGCGTCGGAGACCGGGGCGAAGGCGCGCAGGGTCTGCTCGCCGCTGGTGTAGCGGGAGCGGGGGAGCCGGGCGGAGAAGAAACTCTCCTGCGCGCCGGCAAGCGGCGCCAGCAGAGTTAGGGCCAGGATAAGAGGCAAGGCGCGGCTGCGTGGCGCCGACGAGCCAGCCTGCCAAATCCGAAATCCGAAATCCGAAATCCGAAACAAATCCAAAGCACGAAGGGGGAAATAGTTCATCTGCGGATTACTGCCGGCGCGGCGGGGCTGCCAGCTTGACGGCCAGGGAGAGGACTTCCTCGCCGCGCTTGATTTCGAGGTTGAGCGTTTCGCCGGGTTCGGAGCCGGCCACCCAGCGGCGGAAGGCTTCAGCTATCGTGATGTTGCGCCCGTTGACCTTGAGCACGACGTCGCCGACCTTGAGCCCCGCCTTGGAGGCTGGACTGTTCCTGTCCACTTCGATCAAGCGGCAGCCGGCGTCGTCGTTCGTGCCGCTGGCGCCGACATAGGCCCGGGGCGCGGGCATCGGCTCGGCCTCGACGGCGGTTTTGACCAGCGAATCCCAGGTGTCGTAGAACTCGGTTATGGGCACGTGGAAGTTATCGGCCAGGGAGGTGCTGATGGCGTTGTGGATGGCGATGACGCGGCCGTGCATGTCCAGCAAGGGGCCGCCCGAGTCGCCGGGGCTGATCGTGCAATCGGTCTGCACCGCGTCCGGCGCGAAGCGAATGATGCGCCCCAACCGCACGACCAGCGAGCGGTGCGGATCGAAGCCGCCGGGATTGCCCAACGCCAGCACCCAGTCGCCGACCTGCGTGTCTTTGAGATCCCCCAGTTCCGCGCAGGGCCACGGGCCGGGGGCGGTGATCTTCATGAGGCCAGTATCGCTCTCGATATTCCTGCCCAGGGTCCTGCCTTTCACCGTCTTGCCGTTGGGAAAAGTGAACGTTACGGGGCGATCGGGTCTGCCGACGACGTGCCCGGCGGTCAGCACGAGACCGTCGGCGGAGATGACCACGCCGCTGCCGCTGCCGCTGCCGACTTCCACCGCGACGACGGCGGGCGACACGCGCCTGGCCACAGCTTCGACCTGCTCTTGCATGGACCTGAGGTCGGCCAGGGTAACCGGCACGCTCTTGGTGAAAGCGGCGGGTAAGTCTATGCGGCGGGCGGGAGTGGGTTTGGGCACCGCCGGGACAGCCAGCGCGTCGGTGTCGGCGGAGGACCTCTTCGGGGAGATCAGGATTGACCGGCCCGGTTGGGTGGACCGGGTGGGCTCTTGCGAGACAGGCGTTGGTGCCGCGGCCTGTGCCACACCGCCCGTCAGGAGCACCGCGAGCAAGCAACCGGCCGCCCGGGCTCGCCCATAGTCTACTACACGCATGAAAGTCACAGCATTCCGTGCCGCTCCAGCGGTCTTCCACGTTACCGCCATACAGAGCAACTGTAAATCTACGTGCACATTAACCCGGACTCGGTTGGGGTCAAGGCGCGTGGACTCGGCAGCTTTGGGGGGCGATATCTCATCGTCAATCAACGAGTCGGAAAAAGAAGCAGCGGCAGGCTGGAGCTTTGGCAGTTAACCTGCTGATAGAGCCCTGCGAAAACTTATGTTGGTACCCATAATTACATCACGCCATAATCGTCAATCATTTTGGTACAGCCCTATCCTGGTCGCTTTTCTGTGGACGGGGTCCTGTTCGGCGGCAACGTTGCCGTTCCTCGATGACTTTGAACGCGGGCTGGACAACTGGTCACCCGGCGCTGCGTGGGGCGTGACCACGGCGCGCTACGCTTCCCCCGGGCACGCGGCGACAGACAGTCCCGGTGCGTTTTACACGAACAACACCGACGCGGCGCTGGCCCTGGCGGTGTCCCTGGACCTTTCTGGCGCGTCGCACCCGGCGCTGAGTTTCGAGCATTCCTACGCGCTGGAGGCGGGCTACGATTACGGTTACGTCGAGGTTTCGACCGATGGCGGCAGCACCTGGCTGACGCCGGTGTTGGCGGCCTACAACGGGAACCTCGGCGCGATGTCGCGCGAGCAGTTGGACCTTTCGCCCTATGCGGGCGCGGCGAACTTCCGGCTGCGCTTCCGGCTGGTGACGGATTCGTCGGTGGTGATGGACGGCTGGTATGTGGACGACGTGCGCGTGGCGGAGACGCCGGCGGCGGTGACGCTCCGGGCGACGCAGACGAATCGCAATTCCGTGGTGCTGGCCTGGGACCAGGCCGCCGCGCCGGGCTTTGGTGCCTATCGGCTTTATCGCTCGCTCAGTCCGGGAGTGGATTGGCATTCCGCACGGCTGGTGGCGGAAATATCGAGCAACCCGGTCACGAACGTCACCGACACGGCGACCAGCCCGAAAACTCGTTACTACTACCGGGTGGCGGTGGTGAACACGGACGGGATGCTGACGCTGGGCAACGAAATCGCCGTCACCACACTGGCCGGCATGGACTATCCGTTCGTGGACAACGGCGAGGGCGGCGGCGCGACGTGGACGGCCGACTCGCCGTGGGCCTTGAGCGACGAGGATGCAGCGAGTCCGGCGCACGCCTGGTCGGATTCGCCGGGCGGCGATTACACCAACGGGATCGCCTCGCAGGCGCTGACACTGGCCGCGCCGGTGTTCCTGGCGGGGCAGGCGAAGAACCCCGTCCTTTGTTTCAACCAGAAGTACGATTTCAAGCCGGGCGATTCGGCCAACGTCGAGGTCTCGACGAATTTCGGCGCGGATTGGGGCTCGCTGGCCGTTTATACCGGCACAGCCACCAATGCGTGGCAGCGGGGACGGATGAGCCTCAGCGCTTACACCAACTCCGCTGTGCTGGTGCGGTTTCGCCTCACCACCGATTCGTCGGGGACAGCGGATGGCTGGCACTTGGACGACATCTCGCTGGCGGAATCCCCGAACCCGGTATCGGCGCCCATTCTGGACGAAGTTACCTCGCACAGCATCCGCGTTTCGTGGGCTGCAAACACGGACGCGCAGTTCGCGCATTATGTGGTATTCCGTTCGCTGACATCGGGCGTGGGGATCAATTCCGTGCTGGTGGCCACGATCTCCGATCAGGCGATTACGAGTTTCACGGATACAGGGCTCGCGCTGGACACCAGTTACTATTACCGCGTCTATGCCGTCGGTAATTATGGGACTTTCTCGCCCGACAGCGAGTTGGAGAGCGCGGCGCATACGTTGAACAACCCAACGCCCTACGCGGACGGGTTCGAGGCGGGCTTGCTGAACTGGAACCTGACCGGGAGCTGGGGCCTGACGACCAACTACAGCCACAGCGGTGTGTACTCGCTGACGGATTCGCCTGAGGGCAATTACGGCAATAGCGACAACAGCTATGCGTTGACGGCGGTGAACCTGACGGGGACGAGTTGGCCGGTGTTGCGGTTCTGGGATCGGTATCGGACGGTGCCCACCGACTCGGGCGCGGTGGAGATTTCGACCGATGGTTCGAGTTGGCAGACGCTCTACGGCTTCATGGGGGTGCGGACCAACTGGGCGCAGCAGGCGATTGATTTATCGCCCTGGAAGAGCCAGTCGAATCTGCGGATACGGTTCCGCTTCGCGACGGACGGGAACACGACCGAGGACGGGTGGTATATAGACGATCTAACGGTGAGCGACGGCGGGGGTCTGGTGAGCCTGCCGGTGTATGAGAGCTTTGAAGGCGGCCTGGGGCAATGGTTGGCGTCGGGCTGGGACTTGGACACGAATGTGTTTTACTCGGGTACGACCTGCGCACGGTTGAGCGTAGCGCCGCGGCTGGCGCCTAATGCGCAGGAGGTGCTGGAGTTGGCAGGGGCGGTGGACCTGACCAACGCGGTGAACCCGCAACTGACGTTCTGGGTGCGGGGACAGCTTCTGAATTATTCCGCGTTGCGGGCGCAGGTTTCGAGCGATGGGGGAGTGAACTGGAGCGATTTGAGCGGGGCCAACCTGGATACGGGATTCAACGCGGACTGGACGCGCAAGCAGGTGTCGCTGCAAAGCCAAGTGGGCCGGACCGTGCGGGTGCGATTCCGGGTGAGCTGCGACTCTCGGGCGCCGGTGGTGGACATGGCGCTGGACAAGGTGACGGTGGCGGAGATGCCCGCCGGGGTGTATGTGGAACCGCCCGTGCCGCATTTGCGATCGGTGGATCTGAGCTGGACAACTTCCACACTGGGGGCGGCATTTTGCCGCTACGAGGTGTACCGGGCCACTCACGCCAACGTGACGGTGGCGGATAGCCTGGCGGGCACGCTGACCAACGTGTCGGCGACGGCGTTCACGGATACGGAGTTGTCCATCGGGACGAAGTATTACTACCGGGTGTTCACGGTGGACACCAATGACATGTATGCGGACTCGAACGAGCCTTCAACGACGACGGTGCCGCTGGAGTTGCCGGTGGCCGATGGGATGGAGAGCCTGGCGCAGTGGGTGACGAGCGGGACGTGGGGTCTGGCGAGCAACTCGGTCCACAGCGGCAACTCTGCGCTGACCGACTCGCCCGGGGGGGATTACGCCAACAGCAGCGACAGCTATGCGTTGACGGCGGTGAACCTGACAGGGACGAGTTGGCCGGTGTTGCGGTTCTGGGATCGGTATCGGACGGTGGCCACCGACTGGGGCGCGGTGGAGATTTCGACCGATGGTTCGAGTTGGCAGACGCTCTACGGCTTCATGGGGGTGCGGACCAACTGGGCGCAGCAGGCGATTGATTTATCGCCCTGGAAGAGCCAGTCGAATCTGCGGATACGGTTCCGCTTGGCGACGGACGGGAACACGACCGAGGACGGGTGGTATATAGACGATCTAACGGTGAGCGACGGCGGGGGTCTGGTGAGCCTGCCGGTGTATGAGAGCTTTGAAGGCGGCCTGGGGCAATGGTTGGCGTCGGGCTGGGACTTGGACACGAATGTGTTTTACTCGGGTACGACCTGCGCACGGTTGAGCGTGGCGCCGCGGCTGGCGCCTAATGCGCAGGAGGTGCTGGAGTTGGCAGGGGCGGTGGACCTGACCAACGCGGTGAACCCGCAACTGACGTTCTGGGTGCGGGGACAGCTTCTGAATTATTCCGCGTTGCGGGCGCAGGTGTCGAGCGATGGGGGAGTGAATTGGAGCGATTTGAGCGGGGCCAACCTGGATACGGGATTCAACGCGGACTGGACGCGCAAGCAGGTGTCGCTGCAAAGCCAAGTGGGCCGGACCGTGCGGGTGCGGTTCCGGGTGAGCTGCGACTCTCGGGCGCCGGTGGTGGACATGGCGCTGGACAAGGTGACGGTGGCGGAGATGCCCGCCGGGGTGTATGTGGAACCGCCCGTGCCGCATTTGCGATCGGTGGATCTGAGCTGGACAACTTCCACACTGGGGGCGGCATTTTGCCGCTACGAGGTGTACCGGGCCACTCACGCCAACGTGACGGTGGCGGATAGCCTGGCGGGCACGCTGACCAACGTGTCGGCGACGGCGTTCACGGATACGGAGTTGTCCATCGGGACGAAGTATTACTACCGGGTGTTCACGGTGGACACCAATGACATGTATGCGGACTCGAACGAGCCTTCAACGACGACGGTGCCGCTGGAGTTGCCGGTGGCCGATGGGATGGAGAGCCTGGCGCAGTGGGTGACGAGCGGGACGTGGGGTCTGGCGAGCAACTCGGTCCACAGCGGCAACTCTGCGCTGACCGACTCGCCCGGGGGGGATTACGCCAACAGCAGCGACAGCTATGCGTTGACGGCGGTGAACCTGACAGGGACGAGTTGGCCGGTGTTGCGGTTCTGGGATCGGTATCGGACGGTGGCCACCGACTGGGGCGCGGTGGAGATTTCGACCGATGGTTCGAGTTGGCAGACGCTCTACGGCTTCATGGGGGTGCGGACCAACTGGGCGCAGCAGGCGATTGATTTATCGCCCTGGAAGAGCCAGTCGAATCTGCGGATACGGTTCCGCTTGGCGACGGACGGGAACACGACCGAGGACGGGTGGTATATAGACGATCTAACGGTGAGCGACGGCGGGGGTCTGGTGAGCCTGCCGGTGTATGAGAGCTTTGAAGGCGGCCTGGGGCAATGGTTGGCGTCGGGCTGGGACTTGGACACGAATGTGTTTTACTCGGGTACGACCTGCGCACGGTTGAGCGTGGCGCCGCGGCTGGCGCCTAATGCGCAGGAGGTGCTGGAGTTGGCAGGGGCGGTGGACCTGACCAACGCGGTGAACCCGCAACTGACGTTCTGGGTGCGGGGACAGCTTCTGAATTATTCCGCGTTGCGGGCGCAGGTGTCGAGCGATGGGGGAGTGAATTGGAGCGATTTGAGCGGGGCCAACCTGGATACGGGATTCAACGCGGACTGGACGCGCAAGCAGGTGTCGCTGCAAAGCCAAGTGGGCCGGACCGTGCGGGTGCGGTTCCGGGTGAGCTGCGACTCTCGGGCGCCGGTGGTGGACATGGCGCTGGACAAGATCACTATTGAGGAGGCGCCTCCGAGCGTAGTCCTCGACCCGATCACCGAGATGACCGTCTCCACCCTGCGGCTTGCCTGGGCTACGAGCACCTTGCCCGATTTCAAGGAATACCGGCTCTACCGCTCCGAAACGCCGACGATTGACGAAGGCTCGGTGCTCGTCGCTGTCCTCACCAACAGGACAACTGCCAGTTATGTGGACATCGGCTTAACGGCGCGCAAGATGTACTATTACCGCCTTTACGTTTATGACGCTTACGACACCGGCATTGGTTCCAACCAGTCCTTTGCGATGACTGACGGGCTGGCGTTAGGATGGTCGGACACCTTCGAGACTAACCGCGCCGGTTGGACGTTCACCGGCACCTGGACCCTGTGGCCGGGCGCCGGGCGCGATGGCTCGGCCGCACTGGTGGATTCGCCGGGCGACTACGCCAATTCCTTCGACACCTCGGCCCAGTTCGGCGTGAACCTGGCCGGCTCGGTCTGGCCGGTGCTCCGCTTCTGGGACCGGCATGTTTTCGCCAATGGCGATTATGGCCGACTGGAAATCTCGGTGGATGCAGGTGCTTCCTGGAAAGCCATTTACGGCGCTGCCGGCACTCGCGCTGAATTCGCCGAGCAGTCGGTGGACTTGTCACCCTGGAAGAACTCCTCCCAGGTCTGGCTGCGGTTCCGAGTCACGACGGATGGCAACACTACCGCCGACGGGTGGGCGATTGACGACCTCTCGGTTGCCGAAAACACGCCGCGCCCGGGGGCATCCTCCCCGCTTTACGACGACTTCCAAAACGGTCTCGGCAACTGGCTCCACGCCGGCTGGGCGCTCGATACGAACGAGCCCTACGCAGGGGACTTCACGGTCCACGATACGGTGCCGGGACGACTGCCGCCGGACACCCAATTGGCGCTGGTGCTGGCAAACGAGTTGTCGCTGTCCAATGTTGTCAGCCCGTTGCTCACCTTCTGGGTGCGCGGCCATCTGCTTAACTACTCATCCTTCCGGGCACAAGTTTCCACGAATGGCGGCGTGACCTGGATGGACCAAAGCGTGGCCAACCTCGATAGCGGCTTCGACTCCGATTGGACCCGCAAGCAGATCTCGCTGCTGCCCTACACGAATGCCACCGCCCGCCTGCGCTTCCTGGTCAGCGGTGATTACCACGCGCCGGATGAAGACATCTTCCTTGACGGTATTGGAATCGGCGAACCGGCGCCCGGTGTGCCGATGCTCTCGGCTCCGGCGATGCTGGGCAGCGTCAACGTCCTGCGTCCGGCGCTGGTGGTCACCAATGCGTTCGATTATCAGAGCGACCCCTTGACCTATCGCTTCGAGGTGTATGCCGACGACGCCCTCAGCAACCTCGTCTCGCAGGTACCGGCGGTGGCCTCGGGCGCCGGCGTCACGACGTGGCCTGTGGATGTGGACCTGCCTAACAACGCCCAATACTGGTGGCGCTGCCGGGCGAGCGACGGCGCCAACACCGGCCCCTGGATGCCCGCCGCGTCGTTCTTCGTGAACCAGGTCAATCACTCGCCTCTGCCAGTGCTGCTTGCCGGCCCGCCCAGCGCCACCATCCTGTCCAACCTCGACGATGCCCTGTTCTGGTATCCCACCACCGACCCGGATTCCGGCGACGGGGTCGCCTCGTACCACCTGCAAGCGGACGAAGATCCGCTGTTTGCCTCGCCGGAAATCAGCGTGACCAACATCGTTGTTCCCACTTCGCCCGGTGAGGAGAATTGGGCGATCGCAATTGCCCTGGGCGAACTGACCAGCCCCTCCAACCTGGTGGCGGGCGCGGTTTATCATTGGCGCGTGCGTGCCGCCGACACGTATGGCGCGTACTCGGATTGGTCGGCGGCGGACCGTACCTTCCAATTTGGCTTCGCCCCACCGCTACCGGCGACGTTGTCCGGGTTGCGCCGCGGCCCCAATGGCACGATGACCCTGGATTGGCAAGGGGCGGCGGGCGAGTTGTACGTGGAGTTCAGCCTGTCCCTGACCTCACCCAACTGGCAGACGATCGCCGGCCCGCTGAACAGCACCAATTGGACCTTCACGCCTGTGCCGGGCGGACAGTCAGGGTTTTACCGGGTGCGCAGCGAATAAGCCCCGGCTGAAGAACAAGAAGCCGCTCGGGGAAGGCTGAAGCGGACGCGGAATTGGCGGTGAATGCCGCTCCAGCCCGTGCCCTTTCGGAACTCCGCCGGCCAGGTCGCCAAGCTCGTCGGAGCCTCGGCGGACCTTGAAAGCAAACCCCTCCCGCTGACAACGCACGGCGGAAGGTGGATTACAGCGAATCCAGGGTCGGCTCAACCGAGGCAGGAATGCGGACGGTGTGCATGGCGGCTTCGACGTCCTTCAGGCCGTGCCCGGTGATAAGGAGCACGATCTGCTCTTTGCGGTCCAGCAGGTCCGATCTCCGTAACTTCCGCAGGGCTGCTACTGTCGCCGCCGCCGCCGGCTCGGCGAACACGCCGGTCTTCTCCGCCAGAGTCTTCTCTCCGCGAAGAATCTCTTTGTCCGATACGGTGACTGAGAAGCCGCGGCTTTCGAGGACAGCCTTGCGGGCCATGTGCGCGTTTGAGGGAACGGAGACGGAGATCGAGTCGGCAATTGTCACGGGTCGCCGGGCATTGTGATACCTTCCACTGCGGATGTAATGGTGGATGGCCGACGACCGTTCCGCCTGCACGCAGACCAATCGCGGCAGCTTAGTAATCAAGCCGGCGGCCTTCAGATCGTAGAACGCCTTGAACACGCCGCTGATGATTACGCCGTCACCGACGGGCACGAGGATCACCTCCGGGGCCTTGCATTTGTTCTGCTCGTAGATTTCCAGCCCGACGGTCTTCTTGCCTTCGATGGTTAGGGGGTGGTACGCAGTGTTGCGGTTGAGGCCGCCTTTGCGGGCGGTGTATTCGAGGGAGAGGCGGAAGGCATCGTCGTACGAGCCGCGCACGGGGATGACGCGGGCGCCGTAGAGCAGCATCTGCACCAGCTTGGCCTTCGGCGCGCTTTCGGGAACAAAGATGACGGCCTGCTTTGCGGCGGCGGCGCAAACGGCGGCAAGCGCGCTGGCGGCATTGCCGGTCGAGGCGGCGACGATGGAGGGTTCCTTGAGGCGGTTGGCTTCGGCCACCACCAGGAACGAGGCGCGGTCTTTGAGCGAGGCGCTCGGGTTCAGGCCGTCGTTCTTCAGCCAGAGGTTCTCGAATCCAAAGGGCTTGCCCAGCGCGGGAACGGGAAAGAACGGCGTGTGGCCGAGCGGGTAGGGGGGGTAGTGCTTTTCCTCCGCGGCGGAGAACAGGTCCCAGTCTGGTTGCTGCTTCCGGAAGCGCTTCTTGATTGCGGCGTAGTCGAACTCGACGGACAGCACGCCGAGGAGTGGGATGCCGGGACGGTAGTCTCGTGCGCAGTCGGGACAAAGGTAACGGACCTCGTCTCGCTGGTAGGTTTTGCCGCAGGTGGTGCAGCGGTAGAGGAAGGGGGTCATGGCAGCCGGGGGTGAAATCCAAAGGATAACGGGCGAAGGTCGAAGGAAGGGCGAATGAGGAGGGAAAACATCCAACATCCAACATCCAACATCCAACATCCAATAGCTCCCAGTCGGGGAGTCATTGGATGTTGGATGTTGGATGTTGGATGTTTTCTGGATTCATGCGGGCTGGCGAGAGACGGTTGCGAGAGGAACGGTGCCAGGCGAAGGCGTGGTCTGTTCCCCCTCACCCCGGCCCTCTCCCTTGGGGAGAGGGAGAATCATCGGCAGTTGGTTGGCGAATCCAGGCGATGCAGGAACTCCGCAAGACTGGCGTCGCTGCTCCCTCTCCCTAAGGGAGAGGGCCGGGGTGAGGGGGAACCGGTCAGACATACCGGGAGGATCAACCCTTGCCGTTGAGCCGCGTTACGAGGGCCGCGTAGAACGCTGTCGCGGCGCTCAGGTGCTTTACGGGGCAGGCCTCGTTTGGGGCGTGGGCATAGACTTCGTTGCCGGGGCCGAGGCCGAGGCAGGGAATACCTTTCATGCCGGCGATGGCAACGGCGTTCGTGCTGAAGGTCCACTTGTCCACCAGCGGCGCCTTGCCCAGCACTCCTTTGTACGCTGCCACCGCGTCTTTCAGATAAGGTGATTTCTCCTCCAGCACCCAGGTCGGGTAATACTTTTCGGTCGGATACACCTTGCCGGTGTAGGCGGCCTCGGCGTAGTTGAGCACGAAGACCTTGGCGTCGGGGTAGCCCGCGCGCTTCGCGGCGTCTCGCACTTCGGCCAGGGCGCTCGACTTGGTCTCGCCCGCGGTCAGCCGGCGATCCAGGTGAATGCCGGCTCCATCCGACACGGCACAGAGGGACGGCGAGGAAGAGCGCGCCTCGGTGACCGTGACCGTGCCTTTCCCGAGAAACGGGTGCTTGCGCAGCCGCTCGTTCAGTTTCTCTATCTCCAGCGCGATGCGGGCGATCTTATAGATGGCGTTGTCCCCGCGCTCGGGGGCCGAACCGTGGCAACTGCGGCCTTTGACCTCGACGCGGACCTCCATCCGGCCCCGGTGGCCGCGATAGAGGTTCAGATTGGTCGGCTCGGTAATGACGACGAACTCCGGGTTGAGCTTCTCCTCCTTGAGCAGGTATTGCCAGCAGAGGCCGTCGCAGTCCTCTTCCATGACGGTGCCAGTGAAGTAGATGGTGAACTGGTCGTTCAGTCTCAGCTCTTTGATGATCTTGCCGGCATAAACCATCGCTGCCATGCCGCCCTTCTGGTCCACCGTGCCGCGGCCCCAGATTTTGCCGTCTTTGATCCGTGGCTTGAAGGGGTCGGACTTCCACTGCGCGAGGTCGCCGGGATAAACGGTGTCAATGTGGGCGTCGAAGGCCATCACGCGCCGGCCCTTGCCAATGCGGCCGATGATGCTGCCCAAGCCGTCAATGCGCACTTCGTCGAAGCCGACCTTCTTCATCTCGCGCTTAATGACCTGGATGACCTTGTCCTCTTTGGAAGAGAAGGAGGGAGTGCGAACCAGGTCCGCGAGGAAGCGGGTGGTGTCCCTTTCGAGCGCTTTGGCGTGTTGGCGAATGGTTCGGTAGGTGGTGTTCATGTTAGAGGTGGAATTGCCGATCTGCGGGGGCCGGAGATCGGGAGGCGGGCGTTCTGGGAGAGAGGCTTGGGGGTGTCGGGAACTGCGGGTGGTCGAGCATCCTGTTCCCCCTCACCCCGGCCCTCTCCCTTAGGGAGAGGGAGACCGGAGGCCAGTCCCTCGACACTTCCTGGCATGCCGGCCTCGCGGACGGCCTGGTGACTATTCTCGCTCGCCCTAAGGGAGAGAGGTGGGATTCCAGCTCTCCGGGGGCCGGAGATCTGGAGGCGGGCGTTCTGGGAGAGAGGCTTGGGGGTGTCAGGAACTGCGGGTGGTCGAGCATCCTGTTCCCCCTCACCCCGGCCCTCTCCCTTAGGGAGAGGGAGACCGGAGGCCAGCCCCTCGACACTTCCTGGCGTGCTGGCCTCGCGGACGGCTTGGCGGCTATTCTCCCTCTCCCTAAGGGAGAGGGCCGGGGTGAGGGGGAACAGGATGCCCCTGCCCCCAATTCGTTTGCCGTAAGCAATTCCCTACCGCGCGGCACTAGAAGGGAGACGGAGACCAGAGGCCAGTCCCTCGACACTTCCTGGCGTGCTGGCCTCGCGGACGGCCTGGCGATTATTCTCCCTCTCCCTAAGGGAGAGGGCCGGGGTGAGGGGGAACAGGATGCCCCTGCGCCCAATTCGTTTGCCATAAGAAATCCCCAATGGCGCGCCACTAGAGTCTCCTCCATAACTTCGTCGCCAACTCGCGGGCACGGGCGTTGATGCGGGGCTCGTCGAGGTCGAGGGTGAGGCGTTTGTTGTGCATCAGAACCCTCCCGCCTACGATGGTGGTGTCCACCGGGGCCTGGGAAATGCCGAAGACCATGTGGCCGAAGGCGTTGCTGGCGTCCAAGGGTGTGGGCGGGTCGTAGTCAATGAGCACTACGTCGCCGACGCAGCCTTCGCGAAGCTCGCCGAGGGGCAGGTTGAAGGCTCGGCCTGCGATCTCAGGATTGTTGAGGAAGAGCGCGGTCACCGCCTCGGAGAAGGCGGCCGAGGGGTTTTGGGCGCGTAGATGCTGCGCCCACAGGGCGACGCGCAGTTCTTCGAGCATGTTGGTGGTCATCGCGTCGGTGCCCAGGCCGACCAGCACGTTCTGTTTGGTCAGCGAGACGATGTCGGCGACGCCCACGGCGTTGTTAAGGTTGGACTGGGCGTTGTGCACGACCGCGGTCTGGGTCTCCGACAACAGGCCCATCTCGCGGCGATTCACATGCACGCAATGCGCGGCGATACTCCGCGGGCCGAGGATGCCGAACTTGTTCAGCCGCTCCACGACTCGCTGGTGGTGCTTCTGCTGCGAGTATTGCTGGTCGCTCAGGGCTTCGGCGACGTGGATGTGGAAGCCCGCTCCCAGCTCGTGGCCCAGGGCCGCGGCCTTTTCCAGAGTGGCGTCCTTGAGGGTGAAGGCGGCGTGGAGGCCGAAGAGGGCGGAGAGGGGAGGAGAGGAGAACTTTGAACCTTGAACCTTGAACCTTGAACCTTGAACGGCGGGCGGGCTGGTGTGGCCATCGGGCTTTGGCCTTTGTGGCTCGTTCGTCTGGCAGCGGCGGATGAAGGCGGCGTTTTCCTCCAGACCTTCTTTGGCGATGCGCGCGCCGTCGCGATCGGAGAGCTCGTAGCAGAGGCAGGCGCGCAGGCCGGTTTCGCGGACAGCTTTCTCGATGGCGGTCAGCGAGCCGCGCACAGCGTGCGGGCTCGCGTGGTGGTCAATAAGTGTGGTGGTGCCGTGCCGGATGGATTCGAGCAGGGGGATCAGCGCGCTGTAATAACAATCCTCCGTGGTCAGGGCTGAATCGAGCCGCCACCAGAGGTTTTTCAGCACTCCCATGAAATCGTCCGCGGGCCTGGTCTTGGTGAGGCCGCGGGCGAAGGTGCTGTAGAAATGGGTGTGGGCATTGATGAAGCCCGGAGCCACTACCTTGCCCGAAGCATCTATGCGCTTGCTGGCTGCGGGCTTGAGCCGGTGCTTGGGGGCGATCAGCGTGATGTAGCCGTTCTCGATGAGGATGGAGTGATTGGGCAGGACCTTAGGGGTCTGGCCGAACGTCAGGACGGTGCCGTTTTCAATGAGCAAAGACATGGCTGGTTGCGTAGTTACAGGGGCAGGGGCAGCGGGAGACGGGTCGCAACATAACGGCACGGCGAGTATCGGATAATGCGTTCCCCCTCACCCCGGCCCTCTCCCTTGGGGAGAGGGAGGATCGTCGCCAGGGCGCCCGCGCACCTGACGCGCCAGGATACCTCGAGCGACTGGCCCAGGTTCCCCCTCTCCCCTAGGGAGAGGGCAGGGGTGAGGGGGAACAGGACACCCGACTTTCCAGACGGCTCGACGAAAAGGGCTCTCATTGACGCAGCACTAGTGTCGAAGCGCCGCCAGTTCCTTCGCCGTTCTCGGGCGCATGAAGATGGCGCCGGCGAAGCACTTCTGGGCGCAGAGCGAACAGCCGATGCATAGCGCCGGATCGAAGATGGGGACCTTCTTTCCGTCCAGGGTGACGGCCTGGTAGGGGCAACGCGTGCAGTTGCCGCAATGCTCGCAGAGTTCCGCTACCGCCTCGGGCAGCTTCTTCGTGGCCGATAGAGCCATGAAATCGGTGATCGGGTTGGGCAGGGCCGAGCCGATGAGGTCGCGCACCGATTCGAAGCCCCTTTCCTGCATCAGGAAGCTCAGCCCGGAATGAAGCTCGTCCACTATGCCCAGGCCATACTTCATCACGATGGTGCAGAACTGGACGGTCTGGGCGCCGAGCGCCAGGAAGTTGGCGGCGGCCTTGTAGTTCATCGGCCCGCCGTTGCCGGACACGGCGATGCCCATGCCGGAGACTTTGGCCAGGGTGAGGTTGCTGATAGGCAGGACGCCTTCACCCGACATGCCGACAATCACGCCTTCTTCCCACCGCCGCTTTTCCGCTTGCCGGAGAACCAGCGAAGGAAAGCTATTGGCCAGGGTGACGCCGGCCTTCTTGGTCGGATACCTGGCGAAGACCTGCTGAATCCGCTTGATGATGGGGTGGATGGAGGTGACAGCGGCGGTGAGCTTGAACAGCTTGGGATTGTCGTCGGAGCTGGCCTCCATCACCCAATCAATGATCCTGGCCGCGAGTTCGGCGTTCTGGGAGACGATGTCGCCCTCCGTGCCGTCGCCTCCCTGCGGGCAGGAGAGGCTATATTCGACACCCATGGCGCCGGCGCTCTCCAGCTTCCGGGTGTTTGATTGCCAAACGGCTTTATCGGCTTCCGCGTTGCGAGTGACCGGGCCGCCCGTCGAGGCGAGCGTCAATCGGTCGGGGAATTCCTTTATCAGGCGCCCGAGTTCCCGGCATACGCGGTCCAGGGGATGGCCGGACACATTGTCACAGTTGCCGTAGGTGGAGGGGCCGATCACCGACATGTATTCGGACGGGATGTGGATCGGCACGTTGTCGAACGAGGTCTTCATCACCCCGCCAGACCAACCGCGCTCGTAGGCCTTGCGCATCTGGGCATAACCATCCGTGTGGGGCGCGGCGGAGAGCAGGAAGGGCGACCGTATCTTGCGGCCAAAGAACTCCGTCTCCAGGGGCACGGGACGCAGGTTCAGGCCGTTCAGGATGGCATGGCTCTTGGCGCGGTTCTTGAATCGGGGCGGCTTCTGGCCGCGGAGATACGCGTCGGCTTCCAGCGCGGCATTCTTGCCCGTGGCGACTGCCTCGACCACTGTCGCGGAACCCAGCACCATGTCGCCCGCATAGAAGATCCCCCTCGCTTTCCTGACCGGAAGCCGCGAACGGCTGCCGATGGCTGATACGACCAGATCGAACTCGCGGAACACGGGAGACTCTTTCCGGTTGACCACGAAGTTCTCGGGGCGGGGCGCTTTCCCTTTCGGCAGCATCATCCGCGCGATGCGCAGCCCCGTGACCTTTTTGCCCTTGTGGGTGATTTCGAGCGGCTTGGAACAAGTCGTGACTTCAATGCCATGCTCCAGTAAGAGACCCCGCTCGTAAGCCGTGAGCGGCATGTTCTCCAGTTTGCGGCGGTAAACCAGCTCCACCGAAAGAGCGCCCCGCTTCATCGCGGTCGTGGCGCAGTCCACGGCTACGGCCCCGCCGCCGAGGACGGCTACCTTCTTGCCCGCGACCCTGATCTGTTTCTGGTTTTCCAGGTACTCCTGCCAGGAAAGCGCGTGCTGTGCGCCGGGGATGTCCAGGCGCATCGGTTCGTCGAGGCCCGCGCAGACCACGACCGCCTGGTGCGTGTCCAGCAGTGCCTCCGGCTCCGCGACTGCCTTGCCTGTCTGGAACTCGACTGCCCCCAAGCCCTTGATGAACTGGATGTCCGTGCGCGGAACCGCCTTGTCAAGACGGTCGTCCGGGATCAGGTTCATCATGCCGCCCGGCCGCTTCCTTTGTTCGTACACCGTGACCTTGTAACCCAGTTGGGCGAGCACGCTGGCGGCGCCCAGCCCAGCCGGCCCCGCGCCGATGACCGCCACGCGCTTGCCGTTGCACGTCGGAGCCTTGAAGCTGCCCAAGCCCGCCTGATATGCCCGTTTCATGACGCTGGCCTGAACGGCGGGGATGTTAATGGGCTGGTCAAAGGTGCGGCGTGAGCACGCCTTCATGCAAAAGTAGTCCGGGCAGACCACGCCGCAGACCCAGCCAAGGGGATTCGACCCCATGATCAGAGCCCCCGCGCGGCGGAAGTCGGATTTCGCACCGACCCGCGCCGCCATGATGAAGTCCGCCGGTGAGCAGTCGGCCGGACACGCGGCTCTGCAGGGTTTCTCCTCGCAATACTCGCACCGATTCAGTTCCGCCCTGAGCTGGGCATCTGTGAGCGATCCGTTCGTCTTCTTCTTCATGGCTGCGGCACCGGTAAAAAGGGCGGATATCATGTCACCCGAAATGGTCCGCGGCAACAACACACCGGTTGGCCTTTGCTCATCATTTATTGGCGGCGCCTGAGCAAGAAACCCGGAGGGTCAGCCTTCAACCGCCTTCGCCGCCTGGATAAAAGCCCTGACTTTGGCATGGTCCTTCTTGCCCGGTGCGGCCTCCACTCCGCTCGACACGTCCACCCCGTAGGGCTGTGCGCGCCGCACCGCTTCGGCGACGTTCTCGGGGGTCAGGCCGCCAGCGAGAAAGACCGGACGCCCCCAGCTCCGCGCTTCGAGGGCGAGTTCCCAGTTGAAGGTCTCGCCGGTGCCGCCCGGTTTGCCGGGTGAATACGCGTCCAGCAGCCAGGCGTCGGTGGGGTAGTTGTGCAGCGCCTGCAGCGAAGCGGCGTCGCGAATGCGAAACGCCTTCATACTCATCAGGCCGAACTGGAGGCAATAATCCGGGGGCTCATCGCCATGGAACTGGAGCAGGTTCAGGCCGCATTCCCGGATCGCCCGCAGCACCAGGTCTTCCGGTGCGTTGACAAAGACACCTGCTTTCATAACGAAAGGCGGCAGTTGCGGGACGAGGCTGGCGGCGGCCTCCACGGAGATGCCGCGGGGGCTTTGGTCGAAGAAGACAAAGCCCAGCGCGTCCGCGCCCGCTTCGGCGGCGGCCAACCCGTCGGGAAGATTCGTGATGCCGCAGATTTTGACTTTGACTGGCATTCGGTCCCGGCAGCATCCCATGTAATCGGGTCGGGGACAACCGCGCAATCGTGTCACCCGTGAGCGTTCGTACGTGGCCTGCAGGACGGGTGAGAAAGTAACCCGCCGGAGCCCCTCCGTCACCACACCGTAGTACCTCCGTTGGCCATACGGAGGTACTACGGTGTGGTGACGGCGGGGCTCCGGAGGGGCGGGCGCGGGGTGTGGGGGCTGCCCGAACCCGGTGACCTGGCGGTATTCTCACAAGGTTTTCAGCGTAAGCCATTGGCAGCGAATCACTTGCGGAACGGCCAGTGCTTTGTGCCGCGCATGCGCCAACCGGTTCCTGGAGGTCCCCATCCGTATTCCGGGCTCAGAAAGGCTCCGCTGGCCTGCTGCGTAGGGATTCTTCTGCAGTCTTCAAGGTATCCTTGACCGTCAACCCCATCAGCTCCCCGTGGGGAGGCGGATCTGCGCCCTTGGGCTAAAAAAGGCCGTAATAAGCGTTGACCGGGCGCTCGCGCACGGGGTAAACTACCAGCACATAGGCGCGTCATATGCCGTTGTTATGAACTGGGTCATTCAATCCGAGCACGACAAATACCCCACCCCACGCCTTTCGCGCGCGGGGTTCACCCTCATCGAACTGCTGGTCGTCATCGCCATCATCGCCATCCTGGCCGCCCTGCTCCTGCCAGCGCTGGCGCGGGCCAAGACCAAGGCCGAGGGCATTCACTGCCTCAACAACCTGAAGCAGCTTGTCCATGGCGTTCAACATGTACAACGCCGGAATACAAGCAGTTTGCTGGACAATCCCGGTTATTACACCTATGCGAGACTAATAACTGGTGCGATGGCGTGCTGGATTGGAACCGGGGCATGAGCCTGGCGGTCGGCCAACCCGATCCGAACACGCAATACATGGTACCTCGTGACTCGCTCGCTGGGACCCTACATCGAAGAATCCGGGGTCTACAAGTGCGCCGCCGACCGGGTCCCGAGCGCCATCGGGCCCCGCGTGTCGCAGTATTTCCATGAATGGCTTTGTCGGCCAGTGTCACCGGACTCCTGCGAGAGTGGACCGTCTATAATAATACGAGCTATCGCATCTTCCTGACGGAATCGGATTTCATCCGGCCCGGCCCAGCCATGACCTGGGTATTCCTTGATGAACACCCGGACAGTATCAACGACTGGTTTTTCGGCCTCAACATGCCGCCTCCGACCCTCTGGCCTCGGCCCGCCTCTGGGATGATATTCCCGCTTCGACCACAATGGCGCCTGCGGCTTCACTTTCGCCGACGGCCACGGCGAGATTCATAAGTGGCGTGATGCTAACAGCAAGCCGCCCATCTTAAAAAGGCAGCCCTCCTCCGCGAGCGGCTCGACCTCCATTAACGACAGTCCGTGGATTGTCGCGCGCACCAGCGCGCCAAAATGAGTTGATCCCCGGCCCTCAGGGCTCGGCGTATTCCGTATCCCGGCGCCCAAGGAACTCCGCCTCACCTCCCTGCACGACCACCAGTGGTTCCAGCAGCGCGTCTCGGCCCCCCGGCGATCCAAGCCGTGCCGCCCGGTGTCCGGGGAAACCGTTCCAGCCCTAAAATCGCCGAGGCGGCAGCGTGTCGCACTGTCGTTGAGGCGGGCGCAAATCCCCGTTCGACGAGGTCACTCGACCAGGCGCCTTGAATGCCAGAACCAGGGGTCGAGCAGTCCTGTTCGGCTGCGTGTGCAAAAGGACGATTCCATGCGAGGTCGCAAGGCCAGGCGGCTCGATGGGGCTGCCGCCTTGCAAGATTTATGTGCGAACATTTCTTCATTTTCTGGTTGCACGCTCCCGGAAGATGGCTAATAATATCGCCCAATTCAATTGAGACCAACGGTTTACCGGGCGGAAATTATCGGCTTCCCCCGGACACACTTGATAAGTCAATTATGAAAACCACAAATACCCTCCCTATTCGACCGACCCTTCGCGGGTTGGTGTTGGCTTTGGCAGTCATCGGACTGTCGAGTTACGTCACCCAAGCTGTTCCTTACGCCTCGGGCATCGTCAGCAACAACAACACTGTCACGTTCATCTTGAACCAACAGGCTCAGGGCATGGTGGTGCTCCGCAATGGCGCCAATCCGGTGACATTTACCACGCCGGTAGCCCCCGGGCAAAAGAGTTTCGACATGACCGGTTACACCTCGTTCCAGATCATCGTGACGGGCAATACCACCACGGCCTGGACGCAGATCAGCGACGACAACCTGACCCAGAGCAAGTATTATTCTCCCCGGGGCGTGTACGTGGATACGAATCCCAAGCGCTCAACGTTCGGTCAAATCATCGTGGCTGAGGCCGCAGGCGGAGCCGTCGGCGCCGGAGGGCGGACGACAACGGATGGCCTCTACATCATGAGCGCCGACGAGGGCGATATTCATGGCCAGGGGGATACAGCCTACGGCGGCACCATTGACTGGACGACCGGGGGCTCCAGCAGTCCGTGGCATGTGACCATGAATCGCGCTGATCCGACGGGGCAGGACTACACGATTTATATCGCTGATTGGAGTGACGGCCACTCCGGCATCTGGACTGCCGATGCGCTCAATCCGAGCGCGGCATTCAACACCCTCCTGGACAATACTGGCCGTGACGCTACCGGATTAGTGTTGGCGGGCGGCGGCGTGGGGCCTGACGCGTTGCACGGCAGCGTGGCGTCCGGCCCTTGGGTCGAAGGCGCGGGCGCCAATCGCATAATGTACACGATTGACGAAGACGTCCGTCTCGGAAACGTCCTGCAGTATGACATTGGAACCACGACCTCCGGCTACTCCACAGCCCCGACAGATCGGACCACCGATAGCCCGAATAATATTCAGAACAGCGACGCGGACCTCGTTCGGGGCACGGACGGAAGTTGGTGGATCGCCCAGTACCGATACACTGACAGCGCGGGGGTTCCCTCCCTGTCGCATTGGCCGGACGGTTCGTCCGCGCCGGTCTGGACGTCGGGGCCAGGTACTGTTCCGCTCAACCTGGCGTATGGCAGCATAGATATCAACGGCGGGGGGGACATGTTGGTCATGGGCACTGTTGGAGGGGGGATTTACGTGCTCAACATCAGCAACCCGGACAGTCCGACGCTGGTCGCCACGATTGCCTCCGGCACAGACAGCATCAGGGACGTGGCCTTTGACGCTGCCGGTAACATCTACGCCGTCAACAACACCAGTGAAAAGCTGCGTATCTACTCGCCGGGCGGTTACACAGTCGCAACGACCACCTCGGACGGCGTGTTTAACCTCTACAAGCCCTCGGTGAACGTGAGCGTGACAGCCAGTCCGGACACAACCTCCATGGACATCAGCCAGCCGCCGGCTGTCTTCACCTTTACCCGCACGGGTGACACCAGCGCAGCCTTGCCGGTTGGATACACCTTAACCGGCACAGCAACCAATGGTGTCCAATACCAAATGCTCTCCGGCACCGCCACCTTCCAGCCGGGTTTTAGCTCGGCGGACGTGCAACTCATCGCCAAACCCTATTCGCCAGCCGGCCCCACCCGCAACGTCATCCTGACCATCAACAACAGTGACAGCTATTCACCGACTCCTCCTGCGAGCGCGACGGTCTGGATCGTGGATACCAACAAGCCCTCGATCCACATTGCGGTGCGGGATGCCCAGTTCTATGAGCGGACCAATGACTACGCCCGGTTCACCCTCACCCGCTGGGGTGACACCAATGCTTACATCTCACAGGTTAATGTTACCTATGCGGGCACGGCCACTGAAGGCACGCAATTCTATGGTGACGCCTACACCTATATGGTCAACGGCGAGGAAACCAAGGATGTTAGCGTTTACCCAATCCACGATGGTCTCCTCACCGGGCCTTTGGCCGTCACAGCAACCGTCGCCCCCGCCACCTTCAACGACTATGACGTCGGCACCCCTGCCACCAGCGGAGCGATAACGCGTGTGGATTCGGATGACCCGCCGGAAACGGTGCTGTGGTCGGACGACTTTAGCCAGGATACTTCGGCCAACTGGTCGGTTCTGTTCGGCACCACCAACGGCGCCCCTTCGGATTATTGCATCAACCTCCAGCCCGACTTGACGTCGCTGCCTGAGATCGGGCCCTGGCCCTACGATTACAGTGTGCTGGTGGTTCCTTCCGCGCCTCATACCCGGGATGGTTCCACGCGCGGGTTGTATCTGACCGTGAACAAGAACGACCTGCAGGTCGCGGCCGCGCCTTGAATCTTTACCCGAAGGGCCAGAGTTTCAGTGGCAATTACGCGCTGCGCTTCGACATGTTCCTGATCTTGAACAGCGGGGCTTCCACGACCGAATACTCCCTCTTCGGCATCAACCATTCCGGAACCAAGACCAACTGGTTCCGCAACAGCACCGCTGGCTTTGCCGGGGTGGACCCGACCGGCTGGAATTTCGACGGCATCTTCTACGGGCTCGAAGCAGACGCGTCCGGGGTGGACGATTACCTTGGCTACAGCTCGCCAACGACTACGAGCCATAACCCCACCGTGATCGCTCCCGGAGTCGGCGCCTCGGCCCTCAAGGGCGTATTCAAGTCGCCGCCGTGGTCGGGGGGTGGGTCGGCGGCGGCTCACCCGCGAACGTGTACGGCGGCATGACGCCCATCTGGGCCGACGTGGAAGTCGCTCAAGTCAATGGTGTGATTTACTGGTCCATCAACCACACCCTGATCTTCGCCTACACGAACACGACCCCCTACACCAGCGGCAACATCATGCTGGGGTATGATGACGCCTACGACTCGATCGGCGCCGCCGACGGCTCGGCCTCGGTTATTTACGACAATGTCCGCGTGGTCAGCCTTGAAGGCCCCCACATCACGGGCATCGTCCGGAATGGGGCCAACATCGAAATCAACTTCACTGCCAATGCCAGTGACGTGGTCGGCCAGTTTGTGCTCCAGTCGGCATCCGCCGTTAACGGCACCTACGCCGACACCACCTCCGCGATCACCTCGCCGAGCGCTGGGGTGTTCAAAGCGGTCAAAGCTGCCGGCGCCGGCACGACGTTCTACCGGATCAGGCGGGTTTACTAAAGCCGCATCTGGTCCTTTCGGTTTCACGGAGGCATCCGCCCCTGGCGGGTGCCTCCTTTTTTTTAAGGGGCGGTGATGGGACCGAGGTGCAAGGGTAACTCAAAAACCGCCGCAGAATCCCCATGCGCCACAGCCCGCGGACCCTTTCCGAGCCCAGGATACCGACGGGGACCTCCAGGGACCGTTTGGCACAAACCACGAGAACGAGCTGCGACTGCAGGAACCTGCGCTTGCTTAAGTAAAATTCGCACACATTCCCACTTGCGGCTTTGGTAAGCTGTGCGATTGATTGGGGGTAGCCTCATACGAGCAGATTAGGGATATCTGTCTGTTGAACGTGGACCCAATTGATAACAAACCTTCTATGAAAAGACCAAGCAACCTCGTTATTCAACCAGCCCTTCAGCGATTCGCGTTGACATCAGCAGTGGCCGTTGCCGCTGCCGCGATCGGCCTCGTTAGCAGCTCGGCTTCCGCCCAGGAGCTCTACCGGGATCAAATGAACAGCGGCGCCGGTTGGGGCACTAACGCCAACGGCACCGACTTTGCCGCTACGTTCGATTACAACTACAGTGCCGACGGCATTCCAGAGGCGCCGCATACTCGAACCGGTGACGACGCGACCCGCGGCGTGAAGCTGAAGCGAATATTACGAGTGCCACCGTCCAATTCTTTACCCTGTATCCTGTGGGCCAAAGCTTCACCGGGTCGTACCAGTTGAGATTTGATGCATGGATGAACTACGGGACTGCGGGCACCACCGAATTCCTGGGCGGCGGAATCGGTTATGACAACGTGAGCGCGGACCTTCTCAGCGGCGCCCAGTTCATTACGACCGGGGATGGCGGTTCCGCCGCGGACTATCGCGCCCTCAAGAACGGGTATTACATTTCTGATGGCACCAAGTACCCCGCGGGCAGCCTCAACGCCGCCGTCCCTTACTACCAGGATTTCCTCCCGGCAGTGAACGGAAGTATCGCCGGTTCCCCCGGATTCCAATGGGTTACCTGGGAATTCGACGTGGTCGGCAATATCGTGAGCATCTTCCTGGAAAAGCCCAATGGCGAACGGTTGCTGCTCATCAGCTACGACAAGACCGATACTTCCGACGGCTCGAACCGGCGCGACGACTGATGGGAATATCTCCCTTTACTACGCGGACTTCTTCACGTCGGTGGCGGCGCCGCCGGGCTCGACTTTCGGGATTATTGACAACGTCGTCGTCAGCAACCTGGCATCAGCCGTGAGCGTGAGCGTCAGCGCCAGCCCCGACACGACCTCAATGGACACGACCCAGCCGCCCGGGGTCTTCAACCTCACCCGGACGGGCAACACCGTCCAAGCTCTTCAGGTCGGTTACACCTTGAGCGGCACGGCCACCAATGGGGTGCATTACCAGTCGCTTCCAGGCACGGCCACGTTCGCCGCGGGCGTCAGCTCGGCCACCCTCAATGTGGTGGCGATTCCGTTTACCCCGGCTGGGCCGACGCGCAGCGTCATCCTTACCCTCAATCCCAGCAACACCTATTCGGTCTTCCCGCCGACGAGCGCGACGGTGTGGATTGCGGACACGAACAAGCCCTCCATCCACATTGCGGCCCGGGATAGCCAGTTCTACGAGCGCACGAACGACTTCGCCCGCTTCACCCTCACCCGCTGGGGTGACACTAACGTTTACCTCTCACAGGTCAATGTCACTTACGGCGGCACAGCCACCGCGGGCACCCAGTTTTATGGAGAAGCCAGCACCAACATGAGTTACGGCGTCGTAACCGAAGACGTGCATGCCTTGCCGATCCTGGACGGCATGGTGACCGGCCCCTTGACTGTGACCGCGACCGTGGCCGCCGCCGGCGACAACAGCTATACCGTCGGCACGCCCACAACCAGCGGGCCAGTCACCCGTGTGGACGCGGATGATCCGCCGGAAACCGTGCTATGGTCGGACGACCTCCATACCGACACCTCGGCCAACTGGACCCAGTTGTTCGGCACCACCAACGGAGCGCCCTACGATGCCACCGTGAATTGGGCGTATGATTATTACGCCAACGAACTCATTCCCCCCGCGCCCCATTCCGGCGCCGACACCCACGGGCTGGAGATGACGGTGAACAAGGGCGACGCCCTCCCCGTCGCCGCCGCCCTCAACTTCTATCCCAAAGGCCAGAGTTTCAGCGGCAATTACGCGTTCCGCTTCGACATGTTCCTGGACGAGAACACCTCGGTCAGCACGACGGAATACGCCTTGTTCGGGATCAACCATGATGGCACCCACACCAACTGGTTCCGCAGCGGCGGCGTGGACCCGGTCGGCTGGAACTTCGACGGCATCTTCTACGATGTTGAGGCGGACGGAGCCGCTCTGGGCGATTACGTGGGCTACAGCTCGCCCACCACCGCCGCGCACAATCCAACCCCGATCACGCCGGGGGTCAGCGCTTCATCCCTCACCGGCGTTTTCAAATCGCCACCCTGGACGCCTGGCGCCGGCGATGGCGGAGCTGCAGCCAACGTCTATGGCACCCTCACCCCCATTTGGGCTGATGTTCAGATCGCCCAGATCAATGGCGTGATCTACTGGTCCATCAACCACACATTGATTTTCGCCTATACGAACACCACTGCCTACACCAGCGGCGATATCATGCTGGGCTACGAGGATGGTTATGACTCAATCGGCGGTAGCGGCGGCTCGGTCATCTACGCCAACGCCCGCGTGATCAGCCTGGCGGGACCCCATATCACCAGCATCGTGCCGAATGGGGCCAACACCGAGATCAGCTTCACCGCGAACGCCGGGGACGTGGTCGGCCAGTTTGTGCTCCAGTCGGCGCCCGCTGTCAGCGGCCCGTACGCCGATACTTCCTCCACGATCACCTCGCCGAGCGCTGGCGTCTTCAAAGCGGTCAAAGCCGCCAGCGCCAGCCCGGTCTTCTACCGGATCAGGCGAGTTTACTAAGACCGCGTCCCGGTTCCTTCCGGCTTCACGGAGGCATCCGCTCCTGGCGGATGCCTCGCTTGTTTTTAAGGGGGGGAGGAAAGGCCTGTGGGCGCAGCCCCTCCGGCGGACCGGGCAAGCCACTGTCGTGTCAAGCCCTGATGCGAAGGATCCAACAGCTTCGGTTTGCGGGCATCACCGTGTCCCAAGCTCGCGTTCAGTCCAGAATCCGCGTTTGCTTGCTCTTTTTGCTTGCAACTTCCCCTGAATCCTGCGATATTCCCGGCATTAGCCATAAGACAAACGAGGCGGTTGGCTGTGTCACCAGTCAAAGATCGCGTGTCTCATTAACCTAAAACCAATGAAAACTATGAGAAAATCCTCTTATCCGACCAACCCTCTCTGGTTTGGTCTTGGCCCTCGCGGTTACCGCGTTGTCCAGCTACGTCGCTAAAGCAACGCCGTACGCCTCAGCGATTACTCCCACCGGCGGCGGCGGGATACAATTTTACCTCAACGAAGACGGTGGCGACGTCACCGTCAAATACGAGGACAACAGCGTTGATCCCAATTTTGACGGCATCTCGACGGGCCTCAACCTGCCGGCGGGCATTTACGTCTTCAACTTAGGATCGCACACCAGTTACTCCATCATCGTTTCCAAGGCGGGGCTGGGCACGCCGACCTTGATCAAAGAATCCCCCGCGTTTACTCCGCGCGGCATAGCGGTAAACACGCGCCCCACCTCGCCGTACTTCGGGCGGGTCTATGCGGCCAAGGTCAACACTCCCAATGGACTCTACGCGTTTAACCCCGACTTCTCCGTGGCGGTTCCCCCCACGCCGGCGGGGGTAAGCTGGAGCGATGGCAATGCTTATGAGCCGTACCGCATCTCGGTCGCTGAGGATGACTACGTGATGGCCGGCGACGCCGGTTGGACCGGTTCCGCCAACGGTGCCTTGAACGACGGCGTATGGCGAGTAAGCCCCGACCTGAGCAGCAGCCAATTGTTCCTGGGTCCCAAGGGCTATAACGATGGCCTTGCCTATGGGGCGCACAGCACCGTTGGCTCCCGGCCTGTGGTTATCGGCAACGTGCAGGCCGGCGGCCCCGTGACCCTGCTGGATGTGGACGCGGACGCGGGCAGTTGGTCGGCCAATTCGCTTTTGGTCTATAAGAACATCACCTTGGCTGCGCTGCCCTGGCAAAACCCGCCCGACATCATAGGACCCGGAATCGGCCTGAACCTGGCCAGCCGGACCCTGGGCGGCAACTCATATCCCGGTCTCCAGGTCAACGGGAACTACATCTACGCCGGCACTTACCGCCTCAATTACTCCAATCCCGCTGCTTCAGATTTATACCAATGACATTGGGAACGGCGACACGCTGGCCCCGGTCTGGAATTCCATAACCGCTGCCGGTGGCACCATCGGTTCCGTGGTCCTGACCTCTTCTTCAAGAGCTAACGGCGGCATCACCCAGGGCACGATTGACGTAAACGTCTCTCCGGAAGGCAACTACGTGGCCGGGCTTAGCATTGACAACTGGTTTGTCGTCATGCCGCTCACCAACGGCCTGCCGGACTCCTCTGGTCTGTTCATGAACACCCCGACCTCATATTCCGGCAACGGTCGCGCCATTGCCTGGGATGCCGCCGACAACATCTATGTCAGCAGTTCGGGCCTTGGCCTGTGCCAGAGTTGGTCGCTGGGCATCACGAGCCTCGCCACCACGACCGGCAATGCCACTGGGGCCACTGGCTTCTCGGTGGTGTTTCCGCCCACCAAGGTGAACGTAACAGCCACCAGTAATTTCGCTTCCCAGGGCGGCGCCAACGGAACTCCGGGCACTCCGGTGCCTGGCGTGTTCACCATCACGCGCACGGAACCCAATAATGATTATAGCTATCCCATTACGATAACCCTCACCCTGGGGGCACCGCAACCGAACGGCGTCTATACGGTCTCGCCTGCGGGCATTACTCCGGCGGTCGGCGGCACGATCACCCTGCCGGCGGGTGTGACCTCCGACCAACATCACCATCACCCCGGACACCGCCAATATCCCGCGGTTGCAGACGACGGTTGTGCTCTCGCTCAAAGGCGGCAATTATCAGGTAGCGCAGCCTTCCAGCGACACGGTCTATATCCAGAACACCTCCGAGAACCAATTGGTCCTGACCCCGGGAGCCGCCACCATGTACAAGGCCTTCTCGAACGACTTTGCCTCAGTCACTATCACGCGCATGGGCGACACCAATGCTCCATCCTACACGATTCCGGCTGCGACCTGGACCTATTCCGGCACGGCGGTTCCCGGCACGGACTTCACGCCGTTGCCAGCGGTAACGATTGACCCCGGTAACATCACCCGTCACGGCCACCGTTGCGCCGCTTTCCAACGGCGTGCCCCCCTCCGCTGTCAGCAATCCGCTCTACGTTGGCGACAAGAGCGTCACCGTCGCCTTGCCAGCGGCGACCGGCTATACTGTCTCGGGCCCCAACTCGACGGTCTTGACGCTCATTGACAACGCCTATCCGCCCGCCACGGTTCTGTTCGCCGACCCGTTAACTGACCCGAACGACGCCACCAATTGGAACATAACCTTCGGCTGCGGCAACGAGGTGCCGCCTTATGATTCGGATTATAACGTGGACTTCGGCTACGATCTGACGGTGAATAATCCTAATTTCGGCATTAACGGCGTGATCGGCCTGCCGCCCAGTGGCGCCACCAACGCCCTGCGCCTCACCTGCGTGAAGATGTATGGCCAGAGTTGGGGCGGGGGCGTCAATGTTTATTACACCAACCAGGTCTTCAGCGGCAATTACGCCGTGCGGTTCAGCATGAACCTGGTCGAGGGCAACCAGAGCCTGTACGCCGTCGAGGGCGTCATGTTCGGCATCAACCATGACGGAGTCGAGACCAACTGGTGGTTGGGCGGCGGCACAGTGGACGCCGGAGGCCCTTGGGCCAGCGACGGCGTTTGGTATTGGATTCAAGCTCCTCCGGGGGGTTATGGCGGTTTCGGCTACACGGAGTTCCAGGAATACACCGGAGCGGGAGGCGTCTTGCCCAACACGGGTTGGACCCAGTTGGCGGCGACAGCCCGTATGCCCAACGTCTATAAGCACGCGGTGTACACAGCTCCAGGCGCCGCGACCGGTGGCACCCCGGCTAATAACAGCCCGGTCAGCGCCACACCAATGGACAGCTCTTGGGCGGACGTCGAGATCAGGCAGGTCAATGACGTCATCACCATGTCCATCAACAAGACCCCGATCTTCGTCTATACGAACACCACGACCTTCAAGAGCGGTTACCTGATGCTCGGTTATAATTGCCCGCTTCAGGGCACCTCTCACCAGTTCGTGGGGACGCCCGATGCCTCGGCCTACATCGCGGACCTGCGGGTGGTCAGCATCACGGCGCCGGTGATCACCATGACCAGCATTAGCGACTCCGTCAGCGGTGCTGACAACAGCGTTACGATCCGCTTCATGAGCAATGACAGCAGCGACTCCCCGGCTTCCTTCGCCTTGCAGAGTTCCGGCGCCAATGGCGTGGCGGGGCCTTATGGCGACGTGAGTGGGGCCAACATCACCCAGGTCTCGCCCGGCCTGTTTGAAGCCACTGCCACCGCCACCAGCGCGGCCCAGTTCTACCGCATCCGCCACCTGTAAACGAGGGCGCAGTATGATATCGGCGACCGGGGCGTTCGTCCAAACCGAATGCCCCGGTTGCGCTCTAAGCCGCTTCGGCTGATGCGCGAGGCGTGGTGGCCCGGGAACCGACAGCGGAACTTGACGCCGAGGGGGCTAGTTAGTAATTTATAATAGCTCTAATAACGACGGGTAATCCGCACATGCAGCCAAAGAGAATTGCACGGCCTGAGGCCCGGCGAAACGCACGGTGCGCCAGGGGTTTCACATTGATCGAGTTGCTGGTGGTGATTGCTATCATCGCTATCCTGGCCGCGCTCTTGCTCCCGGCCCTGGCGCGTGCGAAGGACAAGGCGAGGCAGGTTGGGTGTATGAGCAACGAAAAGCAATTGGCGCTCGCCTGGCAAATGTACGCGGGGGATAATCAGGACACCATGGTGCCGAATGCCCCGCTGGGGGGAACCACCGCCAACACCTGGTGCGGCTCGCAAACCGAAGACTGGCACAATAATCCTTACAACACGAACCGGCTCTACTATACCAAGTCTATCCTGGCGGCCTACCTGGTGGATCAAGTCGGCGTTTACAAGTGTCCTGCCGACACTATTCCCTCGGACAACGGCCCGCGGGTTCGAACCGTCTCCATGCAGGGGGCGATGGGCAACCTCTACATACACCTGGACTATAATAAGGGTCAAAAGGCGTACGTTAAGCTGAGCGAATTGACCGGCCAGCTCAAACCATCCGACGCAATCGTCTTCCTGGATGAGAACATGTGCAGCATGAACGATGGCTACTTGCAGGTGGATACCTACGACGACAACGGCTGGCCGGATGTACCCGGCGCCTATCATGACTTAAAGGGTTCCATGAATTTCGCCGACGGGCATGCTGAAATCCACAAGTGGATCACCTCTGCCCTCAAGATCCCCGTCCGCTACGGCTATGGTTGGCCTGCGGGCAATTACCCCCACTTCTCAGGCGGCCACAACAACGTGGATCTGGTGTGGTGGAAGCTCCACATCTCGGAACCGGAGAGTTAAGCGGAAACTGGCCTCATACTGGCTGCGTCTCCAGCGGTCAAGTCCACCGTGATCCGGTATTTGGCGGCGCTCACCAATCCGCTCTGCACGATCTCTTCCGGATTCAGCGGAACAAGGTGCCGGTCGCCCCGAGCCGGAAACAAGCCAACCGCGTGCCGGCAGATGGCGCGATGGGCCTTGGCCACTGGAAGCTGGAAGCAGTTTGATCCCCGAATGGCTGGAACCCACAGTGGGCGCAACCCAACTGCCGGAAATCCCTGGCCTGATTTAGCTTTCGCGCCTTGCCCCCGCGCAAATATATTCCCCTGCGTGATTGATACCGCTCGAAAGCTCACCGCCTTCCTGCCTGTGCTCCGCGCCGCCACTTGGGTGGCCGTGGACACGGAGGCGGACAGCTTGCACGCTTACCCGGAAAAGGTCTGCTTGATCCAAATCAGCACCGTCTCCGGTGACGTTCTCATTGACCCGCTGGCACATCTCGATCTCGCCCCGGTGCTCGACGCCCTGTCTGGCCACGAACTAATCATGCACGGCGCCGATTACGATCTGCGGCTCTTGCGCAAGCACCATGAGTTCATCCCGCGCGCCATCTTCGACACCATGCTCGCCGCGCGCCTGCTGGGGCTGCGTCAGTTCGGCCTCGGTCACCTCGTGGAGAAGTATCTCGGCCTCAAGCTCGAGAAAGGGGCGCAGAAAGCCAATTGGGCGATGCGCCCGCTGACCGAGCGGATGGACCGCTACGCCCGGAACGACACCCGTCATCTGAAGCCTCTGGCCGACCGCCTCCAACTCGAACTGGAAGAAAAGGGCCGCCTAACCTGGCACCAGGAATCCTGCGCGCGGCTCATCCAAGACTCAACGCGGGCGCGCCCCACCGACCTGGACTCGGTTTGGCGCATGAAAGGCAGCCATCTGCTGGAGCGGTCCGCTCTCGCGATCTTGCGCGAGCTATGGCAGTGGCGGGAAAAGGAAGCGGTCGCCGCCAACAAACCTCCCTTCTTCGTGATGAGCCATGAGGGCTTGGTTAAGACCGCCGCCGCCGCCGCCGCCGCCCTGCCCATCGAACCGTTCCTGCCGAAGCACTTCTCTGACCGGAGGCGGGGCGGTTTAATGAAGGCGATCGCGCACGCACGGCACCTTTCCCCGGAAGCCCACCCCCACCCCCTCCGCCGCGTCACCCGCCGGCCGACCGAAGGAGAAAGGCGCCGCTATGCCGAGTTGCAGAACCGCCGCGACGCTCGGGCCACCGAGCTTGGCATTGATCCGACGCTCATTGCCAGCCGCTCCACGCTCTCCGACCTCGCCCACGACTGGGACAAACACGCCGCCGAGTTGATGAATTGGCAGCGTGACCTGCTGAAATCGTAGCCGATGGGGAACAGAAGATTGGAATGATGGAAGAATGGAGTATTGGAAGAATGGAATACTGGAATGATGGAATGATGGAAGCGTGGAAACCATGAGGGACGCAGCAGGCCCGAAACCCCACCATTCCAATATTCCATCATTCCAATATTCCATTCTTCCATCCTTCCCTTCCCCCTACCTCACCACCTCGAACGCAAAGCCTTTAAGGTACTCGGTTTCCGGTATCATCGGGATGATGGGGTGGTCCGGCGACTGCGAATACGTGGCCACGCGCCGCAGAATCCGCCGGGCATCGAATGCGGCGGACAACACGGTGTCCTGGAAGAGCCCAGCCGGCACGTGGTGCGAGCAGCAAAAGGTCGCGAGGGTGCCACCGCTCTTCAGCAGCTTCAGGGCGCGGAGATGAATCTCTTTATAGCCGCGCAAAGCGTCGGGCACCGAGGCGCGGTTGCGCGTGAAGGAGGGCGGGTCGAGCACGATTAAATCCCAACGGGGCACGACCCTCTCATGAGGCGTGGTGACGGTATGGGCCTTAAGCCAGTCGAAGACGTTTACCGCCTCAAACGAACACTGCTCCGCCTGGCCGTTCGCCGCTGCGTTGCGCGTGGCGGCGGCGATGACCTCGGCGCTTTGATCGAGCAGGTGCACGTGCGCAGCCCCCGCCCGGGCGGCGTGAAGCCCAAACCCTCCCAGGAAACTGAAACAATCCAGCACCTGCGCGCCCTTCGCCAATTCGGCCACGCGCTGATAGTTGGCCTGTTGGTCGAGATACAACCCGGTCTTGTGGCCGCCCAGCACATCAACCTCGAACCGCAGGCCGTTCAGGCTGATCGGCACCGGCCCTTCCAATGTCCCCGCCAAAACTCCGTTCGCCTCCGCCAGGCCCTCGAACTTGCGCGAGGCCACTTCGCTCCGTTCCACTATCGCCCGCGGCGAAAAGGTCGCCTGCAGCGCGGCCACAATCATTGGCTTCCGTTGCTCCATTCCGAAGGAGGAAATCTGCACCACCAGCACATCCTCGTACTTGTCTATGATGAGGCCGCTCAGAAAGTCGCTCTCGGCGTTCACCACGCGGAAAGAGGTGGCTTGCGGCAAGTGTTTCTGCCGGACCGCCAAAGCGGCGCGGATGCGCTCCTCGAAAAAGGCCTGGTTGGCCTCGATACGTTCCGGCGAAAGGACCCGGACGTTGATCCTCGACTTGGAGTTGTAGAAGCCCGTGCCCAGAAAGCGCTGCCGGTGGTCCTTGACCTGCACGAGATCGCCGTCCGCCGCGGGCTGCGTGAGGCGGAGAATCGAACCGTGATAAACCCACGGGTGGCCGGCCAGAATCCGGTCGGCCTCGCCAGGTTTGAGCAGGACAGTTGGCAATGATTGCATCAGGGAGAGGCTAAAGGCTAAAGGCTAAAGGCTAAAGGCTCAATTTTGGCCTTTAGCCTTTGGCCTTTAGCCTTTAGCCTTTTCCGGATGCAAGCTCTCATTAATCACTTGAAACAAAACCAGGCGCGCGCCGTCGCCGAACTGTGCGAGTACGTTCGGTTTCCCAGCGTTTCGGCGCAGCCGCAACACCGGCAGGATTTGCGCGCCTGCGCGGAGTGGGTGGTGAAGCATTGCCGGGAAATAGGCCTGCAGGCGCGGCTCTGCCCCACGCCCGGCAACCCGATCGTCGTCGCGAAAACCCCGCGTGCCAGGTCGCGCAGCGTGCGCCGTCCGCATTTCGTGGTCTATGGGCACTATGACGTCCAGCCGCCGGAGCCGCTGGAGCTGTGGAAGTCGCCCCCGTTCGAGCCGCGCATCACCAAGGGCGCCCTCTACGCACGCGGCGCCAGCGATAATAAGGGCCAGAACCTCGCGCACCTCAAGGCAGTGGAAGCCTACCTCAAGACGGGGACCGAACTGCCGTGCGACATCACGTTCGTCATTGAAGGCGAGGAGGAGGTCGGTAGCCGGAGCCTCGCGTCCTTTCTGCGCGAGCACCGGGCCGAGCTGGCTTGCAAGGCCATTGTCATTTCCGACACGGGCATGCCGACGCCGAAACATCCGGCCCTGACCTATGCGCTCCGAGGCATCACCAGCTTCCAAGTCACCGTGCATGGTCCGTCGCGCGATTTGCACTCGGGCATTTTCGGCGGGACGGTGGACAACCCGGCGATGGCGTTGTGCCAATTGCTGGCGAAACTGCGCGACCAGAATGGCCGGGTAGCCATTCCCGGGTTTTACGACGGCGTGCAACCCCTCTCAGCCTACGAGCGCAAGCAATACGCCCGGCTGCCCTTTAACGCACGGGAATATCAAAAGTTTCTGGGAGTCCCCAAGCTTTTTGGCGAGCGGGGCTTCACTGCTCTCGAACAGCGCTCCGCCCGGCCGACCTTTGAAATCAACGGCCTCACCAGCGGCTACCAGGGCGAAGGCAGCAAGACGATTGTGCCGGCCTGGGCTCGCGCGAAGATCACTGTCCGGCTGGTGCCCGAGCAGGACCCTGCCCGCATTAACCGGCTCGTCTGCCAGCACCTCAAGAAGCTGTGCCCGCCCACCGTGCGCCTCGAAATCAAATCGGGCCACGGAGCGGAGCCTTACCTGGTATCGCCCACCGGTCCGCTGGCCCAGGCCGCGCTGCGCGCCCTCAAGTCGGCTTTCGGCTGCGAGCCGGTGCTGCTCCGGGAAGGCGGCTCCATTCCCATCGTCAATGAGTTCAAGAAGATCCTCCGCGCCGATGCCCTCATGCTGGGCCTGGCCTTGCCCGATGACAACGCGCACTCGCCGAATGAGAAATTCGACCTGGGTTGCTTTGCCAAGGGCCAATTGATGAGCGCCTGCCTTTGGCAGGAGTTGAGTAAGGCATGATGCGTGATGCGTGAAACGTGATGCGTGATGTGTGAAACGTGATGGCTTCGGCTTACTGGCCGGGCCGATCACGCGCTGGCCCATGATTCCAGCTCCGTGGTGAGACGTTCCATCGGCAGGCCCACCACATTGGAGTAGGAACCGGCAATCTTCTCGACAATCAGATCGCCCGCCTCTTGGATCGCGTAGGCGCCCGCTTTGTCGAGCGGATTCACCCGGCTGAGGTACTGCTGGATCTTGTCCGCTTCCAGGGGATGGAACGTGACAGCGGTGCTTTCGGCGAAGACCGCCTGGCGATGGCTGCGCAAATGCAGCAGGCAAATGCCCGTCACCACCTCGTGCGTGCGCCCTTGCAGTTGTTCCAGCATCCGATAGGCATCCGCCAGTGTGGGCGGCTTGCCGAACAGGACCGTCTCCAGGCAGACTAAAGTATCGGCGGCCAGCACCAGCGCATCGGGAAACCTCTTTGCGACCGCGCGCGCCTTGCGGTAGGCATTGACCTGAGACAACTCGCGGCCCGTCATCTGGTCGTGTTGAATCTCCGCCACGTCGGCCGGGACGACTCTGAATTCAACCCCCAACTGGCGCAGCAATTCCGCCCGCCGTGGAGAAGCAGACGCGAGAATCAGCGGCGGCAACTTGTTCAGCGCGGCTGGCATGTTTCCAGGTCAGTCGCAGGCTAGTTCAGCTTCCGAGCGGCGTTGATCAACGCCAATTCCTCGGGCAGTAAAAGGGCTTTCTTCGACTTATCCAAGTACTCCTGCGAAGCCTGGGTCTCGCCCGCGGCGGAAAGCAGGACACCGTAATAAACCGCCACGGCCGGATTCGCCAGGACCTCGGGTTTCAGCCCCCGCAAGACCGTCAGCCCCTGCTGGGTCTTTCCCTGTAGATACAAGGAAAAGGCATAGGTGGACGCGAAAACGGGATTCCCAGGATCCCCGGCGTAAAGGTCGGCCGCATACTTGTGCGCTGTCGGCAGGTCCTTTCCCGAAAGCAACGAAACCATCGTGAAGTTGTTCCGGGCCAGTTTGTCCTGCGGGTCGCGCCGCATCGTGGCCTGATACACGCGCCGGAGCCCGGCGGTGTCGCGCCGGGCGATATAAAGGTTCTGGAGCGAAGTCAGAGGCCACGGCTGTTTGGGAAACTTGCCCGCCGCGCGCCAGAGGACATCCTCGGCCTCGGGCACCCAACCCCAATTCAAGGCCATTTGCGCCAGCATGCTCATGGCCGTCGGCGCGTCTGACGCCAGGCGGATAGCCCTGTCCCAGGCCAAGCGCGAGCCTTGATTGCCCACCTGATGTCTAATCGCCAGTGCCAACATGGCGATCCGGATATGGTCCTGCCCAGCCCAACGCTGCCCACCGAGATAGGACTCCAAATCCTTCCATTTGCCGAGGGCAACGTAAGAATCCGCCAGCGCCAGCGGAATCAAGCCCTGGCTCGCCACCTGAGGCGGCAGCTCCCGCAGCCAGCTTAGCGCGTCAGCGGCGAAGCCATTCTGATTGAGCCAGGCCGCCAACTCTCCGACATAGGCTGGGCGCGCCAGAGCCTTCGCTTGGCTCTCCTTGAGGAAGCCCTGGAAATTCGTGCGCCCGGCAGCTCGCAGAATGGACAGGTGGAGCATCCGGTCGCCGAACGAAGCCTGGGCGTTGGTCAGCACCTGGTTGGAAAGCCGCTCCGCCCGCGCAAAATCCCGGGCCGCGGCACTCTCCGCCACCAGCGAGCGCAGCGGCAGAATGCCGAGTTTGCCATCGGTATTGAGCAACTCCAAAGTGATGCGCGAGTCGGAGACGATTCTCGGGTCCTTGGACTGGAGCTGCACGACAGCGAGCGACATCCGGGTGACCGGGTTCTTGGGCTGGAACTTGAGCGCCTCGGTGTAGTGTTCCTCGGCTTCGCTCAAGTGGTTGAGCTTGAGGGCCAGGGCCCCGGCCACCAGATGATAGCTGGCCGTGCGCCGTTCCTCGGGGGGGATCTCCTCGAGTGCCTTCGCCGCGGTCGAATAGGGGAATCGTTCCACTCTCAGCGCGGTTGAAGCCAAGGCAAGACGATTAGTGGAGCTGGGGTCCAGCAGCACCGTGCGCTCCCGCCAATAAAGCGCAAACGGTGAATTGGCCCAATCCGCCAGCGCGGCGTTGACGCGGCATGCCGCGGCATTGTCCGGGTTGATCCGCATCACCTGCCGCGCGCGCAGATAAGCCCGGGCGAAGTCCCCTTTCGATATGAATTGCTCGGCCTGCCGGGCGTATTGCCCTTCCACATAATGCAGGTAATGCGGCCTGCCATACCGGTACCCGGCCACCGCCACCACAAAGCAAGCCACCAGGGCCGCCATGTTTCGCTTCCGCGAGAAGAACCTCTCGATCCGGCGCAAGGAAAGCGCCTCTGCCACCTCCTCTTGAAGGAACTGGAGCAGGAGGGTGGTCTCGTCGAGAATCCAGCCGAATTCACGGCCCACCCAGGTCTTGCGAAACCAGCGGTGCCAGCGGCGGTACGCCAGGACTGGCCGGCTGAGCCGCCGGCCATAATAATGCGGATAATGGCCCTCCGAAGGCGGGAGTGGCGGATAATACCATTGATAGAAGTGATCCAGGTATTGGCGACACCGCTGGCCCAGCCAGGAATTGCGAGCCCGCCGCGCGAACCTTTGCCACACGACAACCGGCCGGCTCCTCCGCCTCGGCCCGTAATAGCCATAGTGACGCTGCCCATCGTCCAGGAGCGGATACCACCAATCATACAAGCGGTCCACGTACTCGCGACAGCGCCGGCCCAGCCAGGAATTGCGAACCCAGCGAGTGAACCTGTACCACGCGACCACCGGCCGGCTCTTCCTCCTCGGCCCATAAAAGCCGGAATAGGCCTTGCCGTCCTTCAGGACCGGGTACCACCATTCGTAAAACCGCTCATAAATCACCCACCACCACCGGCTCAGCCGGGATTGCCCGACCTGGCGCCGCAAACGCTGCCAAGCTGTCACCAGCCGGCTTTGGTGCCTGCCGCCGTAGTAGCCATAGCCGGCGTGAGAATCCTTCGAAGGCGGATACCACCATTCCTCCAGCCGGAAAAACACCGCTCCGAACGCGTTCCCCAGCCACGACCGCCTGATCCGACGCCGCCAAGCCCGCCAGCTCCTGACCGCCCGGTTCTGGCGCGAGCGCGGGTAATATCCATAATCCGAAGGCGGGTGCCACCAGTTGAAGAACCGATTGCCCAGATGCCACCACTGGTCGGCTATCCACGATGCGGACCACCAACGCTGCAAACGGCGGAACACCCCCCTTCGACGATGGTGCCGTGGGGGTTCGCCGGGAGTCGGCTTTTCCTGGCTGGTGCTCATTACGCTGCCTGCAAAGCTTTCGCAGCTTCGTTGGGCTTTCGTGCCATTATGCCGTAGAAAGTCGTCGGAGCAATCACTAAATCAGGGAGCTCCACGCTGTGCCGCATCTTGTTAGTACCACCATTTCGGGCAGCCACAGGCCGGAAACCCGAAGCCCGAAATCCGAAGGCCGAAAGAAGGCCGAAGTCCGAAACCCGAAGTCCGAAAAGCCTGCTAGCGCTGATTGAGCCGCTGCCGGCTGGGGCGCAGGCCCACGCGCGGGGATGGAGCAGGTTCGCCTTTCGGGTTTCGGGCTTCGGCCTTCTTTCGGCCTTCGGATTTCGGATTTCGGATTTGGGAGCCTGGCGCTTGGTGGCACTGTCAAGAAGCCCGCTGTGCCGCACAATGCTTATCCGCGCTTGCCTCAGGGCTGGCCCTTCTCTTATGCTCGCCGGCAATTGATCTATGAATAGTCCGATCCGCTTCAAACTCTTCCTGATGATGGTGTTGGAATTCTTCATTTGGGGATGCTGGCTGCCCCTGATCTACGGCTACCTGCCCAGCCTCGGGTTTTCTCCGCTCGAACAGTCCTGGATTCTCAATGCTTTTCCCATCGCTGCCATCGTCGGCATGTTCTTCAGCAATCAATATGCCGACCGGCATTTCGCCGCCGAGAAATTCCTCGCCTTCAGCCACCTCGTTGGCGGGACGGCGATCCTCTTGCTGGCGTTCACCCGGTCGTTCTGGCCGTTCTTCGGACTGATGCTCGTGCATTGCCTGCTTTACGTGCCAACGCTCTCCATCGCCAATTCCGTCGCTTTCGCCAACATGAAGGACCCGCAGAAGGAGTTCGGCCTGGTGCGCGTCGGCGGCAGTATCGGTTGGGTTCTCGCGGCCTGGCCCTTCACCTTCATCCTGGTGGATTGGGATAAGGTCCATGCGGCCAACCCGCAAGGCCTCGTCGCCTGGCTGGGGGCCGTGCTCAGTTCGGGCCTGACGGGCGAAGCGCTGCTCAAGGCCACCCGCTGGACGTTTATCGTTGCCGGAATCGCGTCCTTGCTCCTCGCGGCCTACAGCCTGATGCTGCCGCACACCCCGCCCAAAAAGGTGGAAAAAGGCGCCGACCGTTTCGCCTGGCTCGAAGCCTTCAAGCTCCTCAAGCACCCCTTCGTGCTCGTGCTCTGGATTGTGACCCTTGTGGACTCGTTCGTGCTCTACAGCTATTTCAACTGGACGGGCGTGTTCCTGGGCACCAGTTCTGCCGCCGGCGGTGTTGGCGTCGCCGGCAACTGGATCATGCCGGTCATGAGCCTGGGCCAGATCTCCGAGATGCTCGCCATGCTCATTCTGGGCGCCACGCTCAAACGGCTCGGCTGGCGCTGGACGATGGTCATCGGTATTCTCGGACACACCGCCCGCTTTGCCGTGTATGCTTTCTTCCCAAGCCCGCCCGCGGTCATCGTGGTCCAACTCTTGCATGGCGTCTGCTACGCCTTCTTCTTCGCGACGGTCTATATCTTCGTGGACGAGTATTTCCCGAAAGATGTGCGGGCCAGCGCGCAGGGGCTGTTCAACGCCGTCATCTTCGGCGTGGGCGCCCTGGTCGCCAACTCGGTCTGCCCTTGGCTGATGCAAAGCGTCTTCACGCATGACGGCCTCACCAACTTCCGGAGCCTGTTCCTGGTGCCCTTGAGCGCCGCGACCTTGGCCGCCCTTGCGCTGGCCTTCTTCTTCCGCCCGCCGCCAGTCAAGCGGCCCGCGCCGGCCGTGGAAGCCGCCGTAGCCGCCTAAACCTAAAGCACAGCTCACCACCTGTCATTGGCTGTCGGCAATTGGCTATTTGCCATCCGCCGTTGGCCGGCCACGATGGCGTCCCCGGTTCGCAGACCATCGGGAGAAATCACCCTATCCCGGACCAACCAATCGCTCCATGCTCCGGTCGGCTGGCAGTGCCTCCAGCAACTGCCTCACGCTTCGCTCCTGCCCCGGCAGCACCAGGTCTGGCGCAAGCTCGCTGAGCGGCTGCAACACGAACCGCCGCTCGTGCGCGCGCGGATGGGGCAGAGCCAATTCCCTGGCGGCTCGGACCTCGCCTCCGAAGGCTATCAAGTCCAGGTCCAGTGGCCGCGGCTCATTCAAGACCTTCTTGGGTTGGCGGCCAAACTCCTTCTCCAACGCTTGCAGCCTGGCCAGCAGCGACTCCGGTGTCTCCCCCTCCCGCGGCACAAACCCCACCACCGCATTCACGAACACCGGCGAACCGGGCGGGCAGTCCACCGGCGCCGTTTGCCAGAGCGAGGACCGCATCAGCGCTCCGTCAGTCAATTCCTCCAACCGCCGCATCCCCCGCAAAACGTTCCCTCGTGCGTCCCCCAGATTCGCCCCCAGCGCCACGATTGCCAAATCCCCAACTTCGGACTTCGGACTTCGGACTTCGGACTTCATTTCAGCCCCAGCACATCCTGCATGTCGTAAAGCCCGGGCTTCTGGCTCACCACCCATCGGGCCGCCCGCAACGCGCCGTTGGCGAAGGTCTCGCGCGTCGAGGCCTTGTGGGCAAGTTCCACGCGCTCACCGGCGCCGGCAAAGATTACCGTGTGCTCGCCCACCACGTCGCCTCCGCGCACCGAATGCACGCCAATCTCCTCCGCCGTGCGCTCGCCCACGATCCCCGCGCGGCCATGCCGCACCACCTTGTCGAGCTGCTGCTGGCGCACCGCGGCCAGAATCTCGGCCAGCGTCTTTGCCGTGCCGCTCGGCGCATCCCGCTTCAGCCGGTGATGCATCTCGACGATTTCCAGGTCAAAGCCCGACCCCAGTATCTCCGCCGCCTTGCGGGTCAGCCAGAACAGCGTGTTCACGCCCGTCGAGAAGTTCGAGGACAGCACAATGGGAATCTGCGATTTGAAACCTGAGATTTGCGCTTTGCCCTCCTCCGAATGCCCCGTCGTGCCGATCACCATCGCCTTCTTATGCATCGCGCAAAGCGCGGCGACAGCCGGTGTCGCGCTGTGCGAGCTGAAGTCAATGACCACGTCGCCCTGCGCTATAACCGACCGCAAGTCGTCCCCCTGGTCAATCTGACCGGCAACTTCCAAGTCAGGGCTCTGGGCCGCGCAGGCGACGAGCGTCCGCCCCATGCGCCCCTTCGAGCCAGTAATGATGATTTTAGTCATACTTGATGCGTGATGCGTGATGCGTGATCCGTGATCCGTGATGCGTGGAACGTGAACTCCCGTATCACGCATCACGCATCACGTATCACGCATCACGCATCACCTCATCACCCCCACCGCCTTCATCGTCGCCCTCAGCACCTCGCGGTTCTTTGCGCTGATCGGCACCAGCGGTAGGCGATACTCTTCTTCGATCTGGCCCAGCATCGCCAGCGCCGCTTTCACCGGCACCGGGTTCGTCTCGACGAACAGGTCTTTGAAAAGCGGGTAATATTTCTGGTGAAGCTTCAGCGCGGAGCCGGCTTTGCCGGCGGCGAACGCGCTGACCATCTTGGCAACCTGGCGCGGGATGATGTTCGAGGCCACGCTGATCACCCCCTGCGCGCCGACCGCCATGAACGGCAGCGTGAGCGAATCGTCCCCGCTGAGAATCTCGAAGCGTGGCCCGAGCGCTGCTCGCAACTGGCTCACGCGGTCCGCGTTGCCGCCCGCTTCCTTGATCCCGATGATGTTCTCGCACTCGCGCGCCAGCCGCTTGACGGTGTCCACGCCGATTTCGATCCCGCACCGGCCCGGAATGCTGTAGAGCACAATCGGCAAGCGGGTGTGATGCGCCACCTCGCGGAAGTGCTGGAACAGACCTTCCTGGGTCGGCTTGTTGTAATACGGCGCCACCTGGAGCGAGCCGTCGGCCCCGGCCTTCTCGGCGCGCTCGGTGAGATAGACCGCTTCGGTTGTCGAGTTGCCGCCCGTGCCGGCGATCACCTTGATTCGTCCCCGCGCAAACCGCACCGCCAGCACGATGATGTGGACGTGCTCCTCGTAATCCACCGTCGGCGATTCGCCGGTCGTGCCCACCGGCACAATCCCGTCCACGCCGGCGCGGACTTGTATCTGGATCAGGCGTTTGAGCGCCGCTTCGTCAATCGCGCCGTTCTTGAAGGGCGTAACAATGGCTGTGTAGGTTCCAGTAAACATGCTAAATCTCCATCCTTCCTTCGAAAACAAACTCCGCCGGCCCGCTCAGCCGCACGTCGGCAAACCCGCCTTGGTCTTCCTTGAAGCTGACCTCCAGTTGCTCCCCGCTCCGCACCTGGATTTTGACCGGCGACGTGAAGCCATGCAGCCGTGCCGCCACCAGCGCCGTCGCGGTCACCCCGGTGCCGCAGGCCAGCGTTTCGCCCTCCACGCCGCGCTCGAAAGTCCGCACGCGAATCTGGTTCGGCCCGAGCTGTTGCGCGAAATTAACGTTCGTGCCTTTCGGGCCGAAATGCGGATGGTTGCGGATTTCCGGACCAAGCTGCTGCAGCATGACCTTGTCGGCATCGGGTACGAACAGCACCGCGTGCGGAACTCCCGTATTGATCGAATGAATCGTCTGCGTGCCCACCGAGAGCGGCACCTGCTGATTAAGCCGCAGATCTCCCGGGGGCGTCAGGCTGACCGTCACCCGGTCGCCCTGAAAGCTGGCCGTGATGATCCCCGCTTCCGTCTCGAATGTGAAGCCGCGGCTTAGTCCGGTCAGCTTCTGCACGAAGCGCGAAAAGCACCGCGCGCCGTTGCCGCACATCTCGCCCGTGCTCCCGTCGCTATTATAGAACTCCCAGGCCCAATCCGCCTTGCCCGAAGCCGACGGCACCAACAGCATCACGCCATCCGCTCCCACGCCCCGATGCCGGTCGCACAAGCGCACCACCTGGTCGCGGGAAAGCCGTATCCTCCGTGCCCGATTATCAATCAGCACAAAGTCATTGCCCGCCCCATCCATCTTGGTGAATTCCAGAACCATCGGGATAAAGGGTAACGTCCCGTGGCGCGGGTGTCGAGGAAGGAGAGGTGTGAAACGTGAAACGTGATGCGTGAGGCGTGAGGCGTGAGGCGTGAGGCGTGAGGCGTGAAACGGTGGTATTTGCCATTTGCCCTTTGGCCTCTGCCTTCTGCCATTTGCCATCTGCCATCTGCCATTTGCCAATTGCCCTCTTCCCTCTTCCCTCTTCCCTCTTCGGCGGCGCCTGACAGCCCAAACTGTGATTAGGTTTGTTGATAATCATCGCTTCCGCCAGTCGTGGTCTCCCTACCCAGTGCCCACTTTCAGGACACTCGATCCTCCATTCTATGATACCATGCCAACACCATGGTAGTACCAGGGCAACGCCATCAAAGCACCATCGCCGGGGCAGTCCAAGCACCCCGTTTTCCCATTGAAAACACTTATACTACTCGCCCGTTTCAACTTGATTGCCGCTCGGCTGAAGGCCAAGCCAAGCCTCAGGCAAATAGGCCAACCCGCCGGCAGACACGGGCCGGGATGACGTGGGCGGGGTGCGTCAGAGGCAGAACTGCCTCACACCAGCTTCTTTAGCCTGGGGTCCTGAGCCAGCTTCTTGACCAGTTCCTTGACCTTCTGCGCCTGGCTCTTGTGCGCCAGCAAGGTGGCGTCATCGGTCTGCACGAGGATGGAATCGCGCAAGCCGACCACGGCGATGGGCGTGCGACGGTCCTTGGTGCGGGCGTCGAAGATGATGTTGCGCGCGGCGTCCACGTGGATGAAGTCCGCCACGGCACAGTTGCCCTCGGGATCGGCTTTCAGATGCCGGGCCAGCGCCGTCCAGGAGCCGAGGTCGTCCCATTCGAAGGCCCCATCGGCCACGATCACGTTTTGAGCGTGCTCCATCAGCGCGTAATCAATGGAGATCTTCTTGATCTCGGGGTATTCCTTCGCCAGCACCTTGCTCAGCTTGGCCGGGTTCGCCGCCACTTTGAACCAGCGCTGGCAGGCGTCGTACATCTCCGGCTGATGCTTCTGCAATCCTTCGGTGATGGTGACGAACGACCAAATGAACATGCCCGCATTCCAGCGATACTGGCCGCTGTTCAAATACTCCAGCGCCTTGTCGAAGTAAGGTTTCTCGACGAACTGCTCGGCGCGGTGGAAAAGGGTCTTGTAAGACTTAACGCCTGGCGGCGGCGGCAGCGTCTCGCCGACGCGGATGTAACCGTAGCCCGTCGCCGGCTCGGTCGGCTTGATGCCAATGGTCATGATCGCCTGGCCGCGGCCGGCCAGGTCGAAGGCGTCCGACAGCACCTGCTGGAACTTCTTCTCGTCCGGGAATGACATGGTCGGCCGGGAAGCACCGCCATGACGCCTGTCGTCGTGCGCGCGCCGACCAGCGCCGCGCCCAGCGTCACCGCGGCGATGGTGTCGCGGCCGATGGGTTCGGCGATGACATTCTCCTTCGGCAGCTTCGGCAGTTGCCTGCGGACTTCGGGCGCCTGCACCTCGTTGGTGATGACGAGGATATTCTTCATGCGGCACCAGGGGCAGCACGCGGTCAACGGCCTGCTGGAGGAATGAGCGCTCGCCCAGCAGCGTGACAAGTTGCTTGGGCATTTTCTCGCGGCTGACCGGCCAGAAGCGCTCGCCTCTGCCGCCGGCCATGATGATGACGAACCGTTCGTTTGGGTCAGGTTTGGCTTTCATGGTTGCTTCACTGCCTGAAGGAGGGTGCCTACGAATTCACTTACCTGCTTGATGCCATCGGCGGCTTTGCCGTGCCTGGCAATCTGGTTCACTATCGCGCTGCCCACCACGACCGCCTGCGCGCTCGCCGCTACAATCTTCGCCTGTTCCGGCGTCGAGATGCCGAAGCCGACGGCGATGGGCAGGTCCGTGTGGGTGCGAATCTTCGCCGTCATCTGCGCGATGGTATCGGCGACTTTGGTCTGCATGCCGGTGACGCCCTCCGCGCGAGACGTAGTAAATGAAGCCCGTGCCCCGCTTGACGATGAGCTCGATGCGGTCGTCCGGCGTGGTCGGGGCCACGAGATAGATATTGCATAGCCCCGCCTCGAGCATCAGGGCCTCGTAGCCGCCGCTTTCCTCGGGAGGCAAATCGAGCACCAGCAGACCATCCACACCCGCCCGCGCGGCGTCCCGGATAAAGCGCTCGATGCCGTAACGATGGATGAGGTTGAAGTAGATGTAGAGGACGATTGGGATTTGGGACGCGCGCCGGATGGCGCCGACGGTCTCCAGCACCTTGGGAGGGGTGGTGCCCGATTCCAAGCCGCGCTGGGCGGCGAGCTGGTTGACCAGCCCATCGGCCAGCGGGTCGCTGAAGGGCACGCCCAGCTCCAGCACGTCCACGCCGAGCTGATCGAAGGCCAGCGCCAATTGGCGGGTGACTTCGAGGCTCGGATCGCCCGCGCCGATATAGACGATAAAGCCCTTTTGGCGCTCGCGGTTCAACAGGGTGAATCGTTCGATAATGCGATTCATGTGGCGGCAGAATGCCTCAACCGGCCGGACGGTTCAACGGTTTTGCTTTCCCACACCAGGCGCAAACCCTCCAAAGTCAAGAGGGGGTCCACGGCTGTAATCTCCGGCAGTTGGGAGGCGATTAGTCGCGCGTACCCCCCCGTCGCTACTACCGGCAGCCGACGGGCCTTCAGCTCCCGCTTCAGCTCGATGATGAGTTCCCGAATCAGCCCGCGATAGCCGTGCACGGCCCCCACGAGCATCGCCTGCTCGGTGCTCTTGCCGATCGGACTCTTGACCTCGCTGATGCCAATCCGCGGCAGAAGCGCCGTCTTCTCGTGCAGGTAATCGGTCATTGCTGCCAACCCCGGGGCGATGATGCCACCGACGTAATTGCCCGCGCGGTCCATGACATCGAACGTCACTGCTGTGCCGAAATCAACGACCACAACCGGAGCGCCGAAGCGGTGGCGCGCGGCGACGGCATTGGCCAGGCGGTCCGGACCGATCGTCTTCGGCTGCGGATAATCAATGCCAACACCGCGCAGCGTCCTGGGCGTAAGCTCCAGGCAAGGCAGGTGCCAGAGCCGCCTGATCGGCGCTGCAGATGAGTGGCGTAGCCCGTGGCACGACGCTGCACAAAGCGGCGCCTTCAATTCGTGCCGGGGCAGCGAACTTCGCGACCCGCCTCAGGGCCGTTCCATCGAACCAGGCAGCGGTCGGGATGCCGGCCTGTTTAACCACGCGCCGGGAGTTCGCCAGCCCGAGATGCGTGTTTGTATTGCCGATGTCGAACAGAATGATCATTTCACCACGGTAACGTCTCCCCCGATGATCCGCTCCAGGCGGCCATGCTGGGTGCGCACCAGCAACTCACCATCGTCGCTCAGCGATTCAGCGCGCCCGCGGATCTGGCGGTCACCCATCCGGATGACCACCTCATGACCAATAGTGGTGCCGTGCTCCTCCCATTCATCCGCCAGCGCGGCGAATTGTCCGGCGGCAATGCGCTCGTAATCGTGATCCAACTCGCGCAGAATGGCCACGGCCAGGTCGGGCCGCGATACCGGCTTGCCCAGCTCGGCCTTCAGCGAAGTCGCCACCTTGCGCAGGTCAGCGGGAAAGTCGCTCTGGTTGAGATTCACGTCCACGCCGATGCCGAGGACGACGTATTTGATCCGGTCCAACTCGGCGGTTAGCTCTGTGAGGATGCCGGCCACCTTCTTTCCGTCAACCAGGATGTCATTGGGCCATTTAATCTCGGGCTTGAGGCGGGTCTGCGACTCAATGGCGCGCCGCAGCGCGGTTGCCGAGGCCACCGTGAGCCGCGTGGCTTCCTGGGGCCGCAAGTCCGGTCGGAGCAGGACGGAAAACCAGAGTCCCCGGCTTGCGGGTGACATCCACTTTCGTCCCAGGCGGCCCCGGCCACGGGTCTGCGACTCGGCGAAGACCACCGCGCCTTCCTTAACGCCGTCGCGTGCCAGTTTCTCGATCACGTCGTTGGTGGAGGTGGTCTCCTGGAACACGCGGATGTCACGCCCGACGACCTTGGTCTCGCCCAGGCGGGAAATCAGATCGTCGGCGTGCAGGACATCCGGGGCGCTCAGCAGCCGATAGCCCAGGTGCGGGCCGGCCTCGATGTCATAACCCAGCGACCGCAACTCCTCGATCCGCGCCCAAATCGCCGCGCGGCTCACGTGGAGTCGTTGCGAGAGATCCGCGCCCGAGACGGCGCCGTCGCCGGCGGCGCGCAAAGCGGTGAGGATTTGGACGTCGAGGCTCATTCGAAGTCGAGCCCGATATCCACCGCGCGAGCGGAATGCGTCAGCGCACCCACTGAGATGAAATCCACGCCGGTCTCGGCAATGGCGCGAACGCCGGCCAGCGTCACGCCTCCGCTCGCCTCGGTCAGCGCGCGGTCTTTGCACTGCTGCACCGCCAGGCGCATTTGAGCTACGGTCATGTTATCCAGCAGCACCAGGTCGGCGCCCGCGGCCACAGCCTGCTCGACCTGCTCCAGGGTGTCGGCCTCGACCTCCACCTTGAGCGCCGGATATTTGGCCCGCGCGCGCTGGACGGCGGCGGCGATGGCGTTGGGCGCTTCACCTTTCAGGGCAGCCAGATGGTTGTCCTTGATGAGCACCATGTCAAACAGGCCCAAGCGATGGTTGCCGCCGCCGCCGCAGGTGACCGCGTACTTCTCGAACCGCCGCCAGCCGGGCGTGGTCTTGCGCGTGTCAAGAATCCGCGTCCGCGTGCCCTGGATGGCGTCAACGAACTGCGCGGTCAGCGTGGCGACGCCAGAGAGACGCTGGAGGAAGTTCAGGGCCACGCGTTCAGCGCTGAGCAGGGCGCGGGCGGGGCCGGCAACTTCCAAAAGTGGCTGACCACGTGTCAAGCGCTGGCCGTCTTCGGCGGCCCGGGCGATTTGCACGGCGGGCGAAAGATGGCGAAAGGTGACCTCGGCCAGGGCCAGGCCGGCGACCACCAGCGGCTCGCGCGCCCGCGCCACGGCTCTGGCTTGAGCTTCCTCGGGCACTGTCGCAAGCGTCGTCACATCGCCGTCGCCGATGTCCTCGGCCAGGGCGGACACCACCGCGCGCTGAATCTCTTCTGCTGACAACGGTTCCACGCCGGCATGATGAACGAGGAACCGGGAAAGCAAAAGCCTATACTGCCACCGGCCCACGCTGCGAGCGGGGGGCGCAGTTTCTAGCGACATGACCGGGTGGCATTGCCCGGTGAGTCGTAGCCTGTCCTGATTTGATCTGCCTCGATCACCGCCTTAGTTCGCGAGGTCTGTTCCCCCTCACCCCGGCCCTCTCCCTTGGGGAGAGGGGGCCCCGCCGACCGTCGCGGGATATGCCTGGACGCTCAGATTTGTCGCAGCACGGCGGATGGTCCTCCCTCTCCCCAAGGGAGAGGGCCGGGGTGCACTGCCGTTGAATTAAGCGGACTGCGGGCAAAGGGCCTCCTCTCCCCAGCCCTCTCCTCCTGAGGAGGAGAGGGAGAAGACGTCACAGCGCGCGAGAAACCGCTTAATTCAACGGCAGTGGGGCCGGGGTGAGGGGGAACAGGACGCTCGCTGGGTCAAATTTGCGAACTTCCCACGCTGCGCCGAAGGGGGATCGGCCAGGCCGCGGCGAGACCTGAGTCTTACAGGGCGCACCCGCCCCAACAACACCTTTGACGCGCGAACGGTTGCTCTGCAATATCTGCCCATGCACGCACGATCGCACCGGTCAAAAGCATGGTTAACCTTGCCTATCCTGGCAGCCCTGACGCTGTCCCTTGTGGCCCAAACCGCCACCAAAGACCAGCAGGTAGCCGAGCGACGCTGGGGAAAGGAGATCGGCGCTTTCGAGGCGGCCGACAAGACCAATCCGCCGCCGCAGCACGCGGTGCTGTTCATCGGCAGCTCCAGCATCCGGCGCTGGACCAACCTGGCACAGGCCTTTCCCGAGCACAAAGTCATCAACCGCGGCTTCGGCGGCTCGGAACTGTCGGATTCCGTTGCCTTCGCCGACCGCATCGTCATTCCCTATCAGCCGAAGCTGATCCTGCTCTACGCGGGCGACAATGACATTGCCGCGGGCAAATCGCCGGAGCGGATTCTGGCTGACTTCAAGGCATTCGTCGGGCAAGTCCACGCCGCGCTGCCGGCGACGCACATTGGCTACATCGCCATCAAGCCGTGCCCGGCCCGTGAGAAGGTTCCTTGACCGCGTCAAAGCCACCAACCGCCTGATCCAGGAATACTGCGCCACGAGACAACCGGCTGATCTTCGCTGATGTCTTCACCCCGATGCTGACGCAAGACGGCCAGCCCCGGGCAGATCTGTGCGTCAAAGACGGCCTGCATCCCAATGCCCAGTGCTACGCGATCTGGGCTTCGATCCTCAGGCCCGTCCTGGACAAGTATGACCCGCCGGCGAACGGCTGGCAAATAGCCTTAACCGAAAGGGATCCCCATCTTATGGGCGGCGGCGGCATGGTGTTCATCTTCATCCTGCTTCGTCGCTGCTCATCGTTGGCGGCGCGATCTATTCCGCCATTGCCGCGAGGAAGCGGCGCGAGGCGCTGTTTGAATTGGCCGCCCGGCTGGGCCTGAACTTCAGCCCGGACAACGATTACGGCTGGCGGACCGCTTCAGGTTCCTCGACAAGCTGGCGCAGGGCAGCAACCGCTACGCCTTCAACGTCTTCTCCGGCAACTACCGGCAAAACCAGGTGCTCGTGTTCGATTACCATTACGAGACCCACTCCACCGACTCGAAAGGCAACCGCCAGACGCACCATCACTACTTCTCGTTCTTCATCCTGCTGCTGCCGATGAGCTTCCCCGAACTCAAGATCACGCGCGAGGGACTGCTCTCCAAGATCGCCCAGGCGCTCGGATATGATGACATTGACTTCGAGTCCGCGGAATTCTCCCGCGCCTTCTGCGTGCGGTCGAAGGACCGGAAATTCGCCTACGACGTCTGCAATGCGCAGATGATGGAATACCTGCTGGCCAACCGCGACCTGAGCATCGAGATCGAAGGGCCCGCCCTGGCGCTGGCCTTCGATACGCGCCTGTCTGCCGCGGAGATCGAGGCCAACCTGCAGCGGCTGCTGGAGATTCGGTTGCGCCTGCCCGACTACCTGTTTACAAAGGTCTGATGATTCCCGTGCTGATCATCCTGCTCGTGGTCGTGCTTCTGCCGGTCGTGTGGGTCATCGTGCAATACAACTGGCTCGTCAGCCTGCGCAACTACATCAGCGAATCCTGGAGCAACGTGGATACGGAGCTGAAGCGCCGCTATGACCTGATCCCCAACCTCGTCGCGACGGTCAAAGGCTATGCCGCGCACGAGCGGGAAGTGCTCGAACGCGTCACCGAACTGCGCGAGCGCTGCGTGGCCAACAACGGCTCTCCCGGCGAGCAGGCCCGGGATGAAGTGCAACTGGTGGATGCGCTCAAACAGATGCTGGTCGTGGTGGAGAACTACCCGCAGCTCAAAGCCGATCAGCAGTTCCTCAAGCTCCAGCAGGAGCTGATCACCACCGAGAACCGCATCCAGGCCGCGCGCCGCTTTTACAACGGCAACGTCCGCGACTACCGCAACAAGTGCGAGACCTTCCCCAGCAACCTGGTCGCGCAGATGTTCGGCTTCCAGCCCCAGGAGTTCTTCAGCGTCCCCCCCTCGGTCAAGGAAGTGCCCGACGTGGAGTTCGCGAAGTAACGGCGCATTTGCAGGGCAGTCTCACGCTTATCCGTTCTTCCGTTCTGTTCAGGGGCTTTCGGGATGCGAGGGCCGAAAGCACGGCTGCTCCCGGGGGAGCATCTCAGTTTTTGTACACCGCAGGCTGCTTCGCGACGGCCCCTGCCTCGGCCTCAGATCCGTTCCCCCTCACCCCGGCCCTCTCCCTTAGGGAGAGGGAGAACGGCCGGCAGTATGTGGGCGAATCTGAGCCGTCCGGTAAGTTGGAGCGTTGGCGTAGGTGGCTCCCTCTCCCTAAGTACTTGTTTTATTAAATACAATAACGTATTTTAACTGGCCATACCGACTGGATAGTGGTATCTTGTCGCAGCACGGAAATGTGCGGATAATATGCCACGAAATAGCCCATTCTCTATCGTTCTCACCCAAGATGAGGAGCGAGAACTCCGACATAGATCAGCCAAATATACGTTGCCTTACTTTCAGGTGTTCCGCGCCAGAATCGTCCTTCTGGCCGCCCAAAACCTGCCCAACGACCTCATTGCGGCTGTAACTACTCAGGTCTAGAATAGACCGGATACTTCCTCGTCGGATTTGTGGGGGCAAGATTTCTTCATTTTGTACGGGACTCCAAAAAATCCTCTTGGTAGTCTGACCGCGTGCCGGATGTTGATATTGTTCAAGGTCGCCAAATCAGCGGCGTCGAGATCGCCGAGATAAAGGCATTGATCGAGGCTAACCCGCGGTGGAGCCGTCGGCGCCTCTCAGAAGTTC
>CAVXLO010000042.1:0-102741 GCA_963762555.1 uncultured Verrucomicrobiae bacterium | reverse complement strand
GCTGAAACCAATGCGCAGGGGCGGGAGCGTCTCACTTTTTGTACACCGCAGGCTGCTTCGCGACGGCACCAGCCTCCTCGTGCGCACCGTTCCCCCTCACCCCGGCCCTCTCCCTCAGGGAGAGGGAGACCTGCCGGCAGCGTGTCGGCGAATCTGAGCCATCCCGTATATTCGAGCGTTGGCGTGGGTGGCTCCCTCTCCCTGAGGGAGAGGGCTGGGGTGAGGGGGAACGGTGCTCACGGTCGGCAGAGGGTTATACAGGGTTTCCGGTTGGCCCTCACAAAAGCTGAGATGCTCCCCGCAGGGGGGCCTCACCACATGGTCGGCGCGCAGCCTTCAGGCTGCAGCAGCTCGCAACGGGCCGGGGCTTCGGCAGATTCCAGGACTTCCTTGAAACTCCTACGCTTCTGCAGCCTGAAGGCTGCGCTCCAATGCCGCGGCGGCAGTGGCAAGATGCGGCAGTCCACGCGTCGGACGTTCGTGTTTGCCGGCTCAGATAACCCTCCAATCCGTCACAAATGTTCGCGGGGCGGGTAGCCCACGCGCCGCGCCAGGCTCAAAGACTCGCCCTGCAACACGGCGGAAGGCTGGTGTTTTGAGCGGGTTTTGCAGGTTGCGGGTTGAACACATTTTCTGGTTTTCCTGTCCATCCGCTGAGTAATGTTTCAGCACCAATGAATACCGGAATCAATGCCATCAACGAAGCAGTGCAGGAAGCGGGGGCGTTTGTGCGCCCGCTCTTCAACGAGTTGGGCAAGGTGATTATCGGCCAGACTTACCTGGTCGAGCGGCTGGTCATCGGGTTGCTGGCCAACGGGCATGTGCTGCTGGAAGGCGTGCCCGGACTGGCCAAGACGCTGTCGGTCAAGTCGCTGGCCAACTGCCTGAACGTGAAGTTCTCGCGCCTGCAGTTCACGCCCGACATGCTGCCCGCGGATGTGGTCGGCACGCAGATTTACAATCCGCAATCCGGGGCCTTCACGACGCGCAAGGGCCCGATCTTCGCCAACCTGGTGCTGGCCGACGAAATCAACCGCGCCCCGGCCAAGGTGCAAAGCGCGCTGCTCGAGGCGATGCAGGAGAAGCAGGTCACCATCGGCGACCAGACCTTCAAGCTGGAGGAGCCGTTCCTGGTGCTGGCGACGCAGAACCCCATCGAGCAGGAGGGCACCTATCCGCTGCCCGAGGCGCAGGTTGATCGCTTCATGCTCAAGCTCAAGATCGGCTATCCCTCGCGCGCAGAGGAGCGGCAGATCCTGGACCTGATGGCCCGCACCTCCGGCACGCCGGTCACCGACGCCGGTGGTCGAGCCCGCAGCAGATCCTCCACGCGCGCCAGGTCATCAACGACATCTACATGGATGACAAGGTGAAGGAATACATCGTGGACCTGGTCTGCGCGACGCGCGACCCGGAGGCCTACAAGATCCAGGTGAAGGAGTTCATCCAGCTCGGCGCCTCGCCGCGCGCGACGATTAATCTCACGCTGGCCGGCCAAGGCCTACGCGTTCCTCAAGGGCCGCGGCTACGTGACGCCGCAGGACGTCAAGAGCATCGGCATGGACGTGCTGCGCCACCGGGTCGCCATCACCTACGAGGCCGAGGCCGAGGAGAAGACAAGCGAGACCATCATTCAGAAGATCTTCGATGAGTTGCCGGTGCCATGATTCCCCGCGAGATTCTCAAGAAGATCCGGCAGATCGAGATTCGGACCAACCGGCTGGTGAGCGAGACGCTGGCGGGCCAGTACCACAGCGTCTTCAAGGGCCAGGGGATGAACTTCGACGAGGTGCGCGAGTATCAGCCGGGGGATGAGGTGCGCACGATTGACTGGAATGTCACGGCGCGGATGAACCATCCGTTCGTGAAGAAGTTCGTGGAGGAACGCGAGCTGACGCTGATGCTGCTGGTGGACGCCAGCGGCTCGGGCCTGTTCGGCTCGCACGCGCAATCCAAGCGGGAGCTGGCGGCGGAGATTGCGTCGGTGCTGGCCTTCTCGGCCATCCGCAACAACGACAAGGTGGGGCTGATCCTGTTCACGGATGAAGTCGAGAAGTTCATTCCGCCGCGCAAAGGCCGCCGTCACGTGCTGCGCGTCATCCGCGAGGTGCTGTTCTTCGAGCCGCGCCATCGCGGCACGGACCTGAACGGCGCGCTGGAGTTCCTGTTGCGGGTGACGCCGCATCGGGCCATCGCCGTGGTTATCTCCGACTTCATCGGCTCGCCGGCGGTGGCGCGAGCTGGCGGGCGCGCGCAAGCTGCGGCCTCAGATGATGCTGCTCGAATCGCTGGCCCAGGCCTCGTTCACCCGGCTGCGCCAGGCCAACCGCCGGCATGACGTGGTCGCGGTCCAGATTACCGACCGGTATGAGCTGGAACTGCCGGCGCTGGGCCGGCTGGTGCTCAACGACGCCGAGACGGGGGAGGTTGTGGAGATCAACACGGGCGATGAGCGCAAGACGCGCCGCTTTTGCCGAACGCCAGGCGCGCGCCCAGGCTGACCTGGCGCGGCTGTTCCGTTCCGCGGGCATTGACGCCATCCGTTTGCGCACGGACCAGCCTTACGCGGCGGAGTTGGGCCGGTTCTTTGAGACGCGGGAGAAGCGGAGGCTGCGAGGCTAAGGATGACCGCGACGAATATCCATCCTCGCTTCGCCACAGGGGCCGGCGCGAGCACCAATGCCCTGCGCGACATCAAGCCGCCGGTCGAGATCCCGAGCGGCTGGGCGTGGCTCTGGTGGGTGTTGTTGGTCCTGGCGGTTGCGGCCGTGGCCTTCTGGGCGTGGCGCTATTGGCAGAAGCGGCGCGCGCAGGCGCAGGTCGTTCCGGTCGTGCCGCCGCACATTCGGGCGAAACAGAAGCTGCGGGAAGCCCTGGCGATGATTGGGCAGCCGCGGGAATTCTGCATCCTGGTGTCTGATACGATCCGCTGGTACCTGGAGGAACGGTTCGATTTCCACGCGCCGGAGCGCACGACCGAGGAGTTCCTCTACGAGCTGCAGGGAACCAATCTGTTGACGCCGGATCAGAAGAACAGCCTGGGCGAATTCCTCGGGCGTTGTGACCTGGTTAAATTCGCCAAATACGAGCCCGGCCCGCCTGAGCTGCACGATTTGCACGACTCGGCAATGCGGTTGGTGGAGGAGACCGAGCCGATCATGGCGACCTTGGAGGCCGTCAAGACGGGCGAGCCGGCATGACCTTTGCGCATCCATACTTCCTGTTGTTGCTGCTGCTGCTGCCGCTGCTCGGCTGGTTGAAAGGCAAGCAGGGGCGCCCGCCGGCCTTCGTCTATTCATCGGTCCAACTGGTGCGCGGCATTCTCAATGTGACGCGCACTCGTTCCGGGGCGTTCCTGGCGGCGCTGCGCTGGCTGATTCTGGCGCTGCTGATCATCGCCCTGGCCCAGCCGCGCCTCACCAGCAGCGAAACCAAGATCACCGCCAGCGGCATAGACATCGCGGTCGCACTCGACATGTCGGGCAGCATGGCTTCGGAGGATTTCGAGGTCGGCGGCGAACGCCTGAGCCGGCTGGCCATGGCGAAGGAGGTCTTGAAGAAGTTCATTGATAAGCGGCCCAGCGACCGCATCGGCATCGTTGCCTTCGCCACCCAGGCGTATATCGCCTCGCCGCTGACGCTGGACCACGATTTTCTCCTGGAGAACCTGGAGCGCCTGCAACTCGGCACCATTGATGACTCGCGCACCGCCATCGGCTCCGCTCTCAGCACGGCGATCAACCGCCTTCGCGAGCTGAAGTCCAAGAGCAAGATTGTCATCCTGATGACCGACGGCCAGAACAATGCGGGCAAGATCGCGCCCTTGACCGTGGCCGAGGCGGCCAAGGAACTCGGCGTGAAGGTCTATACGATCGGCGTCGGCACGAGAGGCATGGCGCCCGATGCCGCAGGTACCTGGAACGGCCGAAAGGTCGGTTATCAAATGCAACCGGTGGATATTGACGAGGACACCTTGCAGAAGATCGCCGATATGACGGGCGGCAAATACTACCGCGCGGACAACTCCGAGCGCTTCCAGGCCATCTATGCGCAAATCGATAAGCTGGAGAAGACGGAAGCCCAGGTGAAGAAGTTCTCGCATTACGACGAACTGTTTGGCTGGGTGATTACGCCCGGGCTGGGTTTGCTGATGCTCGAGGTGCTGTTGCGGCACACTATCTGGAGGAAGTTGCCATGATATTAAGTCCAAAGTCCGAAGTCGGAAGTCCGATGGACCCCACCGGTAGCCCACATCCGGTATCACCTCCTCAAGCTTTGCTTCGCACCGCATACCTTACACTTCGGACTTCAGACTTCGGACTTCGATCTTCCGCCCCATGACGTTCGCCTCCCCTACTATCCTGTGGCTGCTGCTGGCCATTCCTCCGGCACTGCTGGCCTTTTTCTGGTGGTCGGCCCGCAAGCGGCAGCGGCTGGCGGCCCAGTTTATCCAGGCGCGTTTGCTGCCGGTGTTGACGGTCGGCATTTCGGCTGCGCGGCAGAAGATTCGCCTCGGCTGCCTGGTCCTGGCGGTGGTTTGCCTGATCCTGGCGCTGGCGCGGCCGCAATGGGGCTTCCATTGGGAGGAGATCAAACAGCGCGGGCTGGACATCGTGGTGGCGATTGACACGTCGAAAAGCATGCTGGCGCGGGACATCGCGCCCAACCGCCTGGAGCGCGCGAAGCTGGCCGCGCTGGAGCTGATGCAGCGGGCCAAGTCGGACCGGCTCGGCCTGGTGGCCTTCGCGGGCAGCGCCTTCCTGCAATGCCCGCTGACCGTTGACGACTCGGCGTTCCGCCAGAGCGTCGAGGCGCTCGACGTCAACGTGATTCCGCAAGGCGGCACAGCTTTGGCCGATGCGATTGAGACCGCCCAGACCGCTTTCAAGGAAGGGGACAACTACAAGGTCCTCGTGCTCTTGACCGACGGGGAGGACCACGATTCCGGCGCGTTGGAGGCCGCGGAAAAGGCGGCCAAAGAGGGCGTGCGGATCTTACACCATCGGCATCGGCACCGCCGAGGGCGAGTTGCTGCGAATCACTGACGCGCAGGGCCACGCCGATTACGTGCGCGACGAGCAGGGCAATGTGGTGAAGTCGCACCTCAACGAACGGCTGTTGCAGCAGATCGCCGGCGCGACCGAGGGCGGCTTCTATCTGCCGCTGCGCGGGGCCAAGGTAATTGATACGCTGTACGATGACGGCTTGGCCAAGCTGCCGAAGTCGCAGCACGAGGAGAAGTTTGTCCGGCAGTATCACGAGCGGTATCATTGGCCCCTGGCGGTGGCGATCGTGTTGTTACTGGTCGAATTCCTTTTCCCGGAACGCAAGCGGGAGGCTGGACCTAAACCGGCTGGAACGCCTTCGGCAGAACGGCGTATGGAACCGGCGATGCGATGAGAACCACGAAATACACGAATGACACGAAAGGACGGCGGGAGTACGCTGGGCGGCTCCCGGTCGCGCGCTCGGTGCTTGGAAAGCAACTCGGGCCCTCACTCCTCATCCTCCGGTCCTGGTCCAAGCTCCTTTTCGTTTCGTGTATTTCGTGGTTCCTCCTCTGCCCGTGCGCCGCGGTAGCGTCCCCAAGCAGCGCGCTGCGGGAATACAAGGCCGGGCAGTACGACCAGGCGCTCAAGGAATACGAACGGCTGCTCCAGAAGAAGAAGGACGACCCCCGGCTGCATTTCAACGCGGGCACGGCTGCCTACCGCAACCAGCAATTCGACGAAGCGGCCAAGCAGTTCCACGCGACCCTGGACGCGCCCGATTTGAAGCTCCAGGGTCTGGCTTATTACAATGAGGGGAACGCCCTCTATCATCTGGGCGAGCGGAATCCTGACCCGAAGAAGCGGCAAGAGTCCTGGGAAAACGCGCTCCAGAACTATCAGAACACCATGCACCTCAACCCGCACGACGCGGACGCGAAGTTCAATTATGACTTCGTGAAGAAAAGGCTGGAGCAGCTCAAGCAACAGCAGCAAAAGTCCCAGCAGAACAAACAGGACAAGGACCAGAAGCAGGATCAACAGCAGCAGAACCAGAACCAGCAGCAAAAGCAGCAAAAGCAACAGGACAACCAGCAACAACAGGCGCAGCAAGATCAGAAGCAGAACTCCTCGCAGCAGCAAAAGGCCGACGAGCAGAAGAAACAGCAGGAGCAGCAGCAGGCTGCGCAGAAACCCCAGCAGCAGAAACAGGATCAGAAGCAGGCGGAGGAATCATCCGCCAAGCCCAAAGACAAGTCCGACGAAAAGGGCCAGCAGGCCGCGGAGGCTCAGCAGATGGCGCAGATGACGCCCGAGCAGGCCCGGCAATTGCTCGACGCACAGAAGGGGGACGAGCAAATGCTGCCGATGAAGCCCACCGGCAAACCGGTGGACGGCAGCCAGCCGATAAAGGACTGGTAAGACCTACTACGCCTTTGGCGCCTTGTCGCCGGCAGGAGCTTTCTCAGCCTTGGAAGCTTTCTCTGGCTTGTGAGCTTTGTCGGGCCTCGCAGGACGTTCAGGCCTGGGGCCGGAGGATCTCTTCTCGCCAGCTTCGGGGCGACGCCCGCGCTTTTCGGTTTTGGGCTCTTCCCTTCTGACCTCGCCGGCGGGAACAGCCGGCGGCTGGGGAAGCGGTGTGCTGGTCTCGACGCGGAGCTTGAGGGTAGTCGTGACGTCCTGGTGGAGCCGCAACTCGATCTCGTGGTCGCCCAGCGCGCGGATGGGCTGGTCGAGGTGAATCTTCCTCTTGTCGAGCGTGACGTCGAACTGCGTCTTGAGCTGGTCGGCGATCATGCCCGAGGTGACCGTGCCGAACATCTTGCCGTCTTCGCCGGTCTTGACCGTGACAACACAGATCAGCTTGGAGAGGCTCTTGCCCAGCTCGGTCATGGTGTTGAGCTCGTGGGCTTCGCGCTCGGCCCGCCGCTGCCGGAGCGCTTCAATTCGGCGCTTGTTGGCAGAGGTCAGCGGAATGGCGAGACCCTGGGGGAGCAGATAGTTGCGGGCGTAGCCGGCGGCGACCTTTACCTGGTCGGACTCGGCGCCAAGGCCCACGATGTTGTGGGTGAGAATAACTTCAGTTTTTGCCATGCTGTAAAAGGTGATGCGTGATACGTGATACGTGATGCGTGAACGGCAGGGCCGTTCAGGGCATCGGGGAATCAAAAGGGTACGTCGTCGTGTTCGGGTTCCGGTGCTTCGGGTTCAGGTGGAGCGGGGGCCTCAGCCGGGGCGGCTGGCGGCAGCCGCCGGGCGAGCAGACGCGGGCGCGGCGCTGTCGCCACGGTTGCCGCAATCAAGAAACGAGAAGCCTTCAAGCACGACCCTCAGCTGCTCGCTTCTGATGAGTGTTCTTGTCCTCCCATTGGTCGAGCTTGAGCCGACCTTCCACGAGAAACGGGCGGCCCTTTCTTCATGTACTGGCCGATGACCTCGGCTTGCTTGCCAAAGGCGTCCACGTCAACAAACGTCACTTCTTCTTTCGTTTCACCGGTTTCGCTCTTCCACGTCCGATTGATCGCCAGGCCGAATCTTGACGATAGCCACGCCTTTAGGCGTGTAGCGCAACTCCGGGTCCCGGGTCAGGTTGCCCGCGAGGATGACTTTGTTGAAGTTAGCCATATAGGGTTCCTTTAAGTCGTGGTTGTGGTGGTTGTTTTCGGCGCCGGGGCGTTGGTGAACAGCACCCGGAAAACTTCCTCGTCCATGGCGAAGCGGTGTTTCAATTGGTCCAGAATCGTGGGCTGGCCTTCGAAGATGATGTTCACGTAGAAGCCGGCGTTATGCTTTTTGTTGGCCACGCGGGCGTAGTTCTTCTTGTCCATCTTCTGCACGGTTTCCACCTTGCCGCCCTGGCTGGTGATCTCCGCGGAGATCTTGTCAATGGCATCTTTGATGCCTTCTTCTTTGGCTGCCGTTTCCAGTATGAACAGACCTTCGTATCGTTTCACTGCGCTTTTCCTTCGTTCGCGGAGTCGCCTACGGCTCCGTTAAATTGACTCATTGCTTTCTGTATTCCGGCTTCCAGCCAGGTTTCGGCCTGGTCGGACGCCACGGTTAAAACTTTATCTGCCAGCGCCGCTTCCGTCGAACTAAATCGGCCCAGCACGTAGCCGGTAATCTCACGCGGCCCGGCTTGCCGCCCGATCCCCATCCGCAGCCGCGCGTACTCGCGCGTGCCCAAATGCCGCTCGATGGACTCCAGCCCGTGATGCCCGCCGCTGCTGCCGCCCGGCCGCAGCCGGATTTCGCCCAGCGGCAAATCCGCATCGTCCACCACCACGAGCAAGCCCGCCAGCGGCACCCGATAAAAGGCCAGCACGGCCCCGACGGCTTCGCCGCTCGAATTCATATACGTCTGCGGCTCGCACAGCAGCACGCGGCGGCTGCTCCGCTGCGCCGAGGCCAGCCGGGCGTTGAACTTCTTCTCGTAAGCCCAGGCCGCCTGCCAGCGGCCGGCCAGGCGCTCGGCGACGCCGAAACCCGCATTGTGCCGCGTCCGCGCATACTCCGCGCCCGGATTTCCCAAGCCCACGATGAGATACACGTTCTCCATGCGGGGCGCCGTTCTGACAACCCGGTCGGAGCCGGGCCGCCAGCCCAATTACTTCTTCTTCTCTGCCGCGGGCGCAGCCTTCTTTTCGGCACCCGGGGCGGCTTTCTCCGCGGCGCCTTGGCGCGGAGCTTTTTCCGCGCCCTGGGGCGCTTTCGGCCCGCACCCTTCTCGGCCCCCTTGGCGGCAGGAGCCCCTTCTTCGCCCTCTTCCTTCTTCTCTTTGATCATCTCCACCTCGCCCGGGACGGCTTCGGCCACGGCGGCGGCTTCGGCCGCCTCCTCCTCCTCGGTGCGTGGCGCGGCCACAGCGATGACCGGGATGTGCTTGTCGCCGATCACTTCGCAGTCGGCGGGAACTTTAATCTCGCCCAGGTGAATCGCCTGCCCAATCTTGAGGTGGGTGACGTCCACGGCAATGAGCTCCGGCAAATCTTTGGGCAGGCCGCGCACTTTGATCTTGAAGAGCACGTGCTCCAGCACGCCGCCGTCCGTCTTAACGCCCTCGGCCTCACCGACCGTTTCAACGGGCACCAGCACGACCACCTTTTCGTTCTCGGCCACTTCGTGGAAATCCACGTGCAGCACCTTGCCCGTGAGCGGATGGTGCTGAATCTTCCTGCACTAGCGCCAGGCGCTTGGGCCGGGCGTCTTCCTGGATGGTCAGGTCCACCAGGATGTTTTCGGAGACTGAATGGTGGATAAGGTCCTCCATTTCCTTGGCGTTGACTTCCAGCTTCTGCGACTGGACCTGGCGGCCATAGATGACAGCGGGGACGCGGCCACCGGCACGGAGCGCTTTGGCCCCCGCCCTCCGGGCCACGACGCGGGGGGCGGCGTTAAGTATGACTGATTTCATTATTTTAACACGGTTGTGCGGCTGCGACCCAGCCTTTAGCTGGTTCGCCCGCCTCTAAATTCAAACAGCGAAGTGACCGACGAATTGCTATGGATTCGCTTGATGGCTTCGCCCAAAAGCCCCGCCACCGACAGCGTGACAATCTTCACGCCGCTAATCGCAGGGCGCAGGACAGTATCAGTTGTTACCAATTCGTCAATAGGCGACTTGCGTAATCTTTCAACCCCCACCTTATTGAGGATGGCGTGCGAAACGCAGGCCAGAATCTTCCGGGCGCCCTTGTGTTTGATCAATTCTGCCGCCGTGACAAGCGTCCCCGCCGTTTCCGTCAAATCGTCCACCAGCAGCGCATCTTTGCCGCGAATCTCGCCGATCACCGCCATGGACTCCACCTCGGTAGCGCTCTTGCGCCGCTTGGCCACAATGGCCAGCCCCGCCGCCAGAACCTGCGAATACGCGTAGGCCATCTTCAGCCCTCCCACATCCGGGCTTACCACCACCAGATCGCGCAGCCGCTTCTTCTTCAGATACTCATACATCACCGGCGCCGCGTAGAGATGATCCACCGGGATATCGAAGAAACCCTGAATCTGCTGGGCATGAAGGTCCATTGCCAGGATGCGGTGCGCGCCCGCCGCCACCAGCAGGTTGGCCACCAGCTTCGCCGTGATGGGCACGCGCGGCTGGTCCTTGCGGTCCTGCCGGGCATAGCCGTAGAACGGCATCACCGCCGTGATCCGCGCCGCGCTCGCCCGCCGCAACGCATCAATCATGATGAACATCTCCATCAAATGATGATTCGTCGGCGGGCTGGTGGACTGCACCACGAAAACATCCTCCCCGCGGACGTTCTCCTCGATCTTCACGAACGTCTCTCCATCGGGGAACGGCTTAATGGTGGACTGGCCAAGGCCAATGCCGATATAGGCGCAAATCGCATCGGCCAGTGGTCTGTTCGAGCTGCCGCTAAAAATCTTCACAACACGCTAATTCCGTCTGCTAAAATGGAAAACCACCCCGTCGGTGGAGAAAATGCAGGCCGGACTGTATCAGCCGACGACGCTAACGCAAGGGGAATCTCCCCGGCATCGCGGCCTTTTGGAGCAAATTGGGGGTAGCCTCAGGGGAGCCTCGGGGGAGCCTCAGGGTAGCCTCGAGGGAGCCTCCGGGTGGCTTCAGGGTGCTTACCGGTTGGCTACCAGTTAGCCTCAGGGTAGCCCCGGGGTGGCTTGAGTGGCTTCCGGACACTGACTTTGGTCTGGCGCCGAAGCGGGAGCAGCCTTTCAATAGAGGTATGATCAAAACCGGTCTATGCGCATCAGGCTCGGCCTCTCCACGATCCCGACGGGAGTTCCTCCGGCAATTTGGGTCGGCGATGGCGCTGGGGGCGGTGTGGTCCCCCCTCGCCAGGAGTTTCGCGGCGGAGAGCCCCCAGGCCGCGAAGGAGAAAACGCTGGTCGGCTCGAACATTTACGGCTGGGGCCAGTACGCCCAGCGCGACAAGAAAAAGCTCGATGTGGCGGAAGTGATGTCCGCCCTGCGGGACACCGGCTACGACTACCTGGAGAGCAACTTGAACGTGAATCAGCCGGAGGAGAACGGGAAGTTTGCCGAGCAGCTCAGGGCCAAGGGGCTGCAGCCGGTCAGCCTGTACACCGGCGCGCGCCTGCATGAAGCCGCCAAGGCCGCAGCGGTGGTGGCCAAGATCCTTGCTGCGGCCAAGGTGTGCCAGCAAGCCGGGTTCCAGGTCGTTAGTTGCAATGCAGACCCGATCGGACGCGAGAAGACGGACGAGGAGCTAAAGACGCAGGCAGCCGCGCTCAGCGAATTAGGCGAGGGGTTGAACGCGCTGGGCCTCAAGCTCGGCATGCACCAACACCTGCCGGAAATGGCCAACCATGCCCGGGAGTTTCACTACGACTTCGATCACACCAAACCCACCGACGTGGGCTGGTGCTACGATGTCCATTGGGTCTGGCGCGGCGGCATCATGCCGCTCGACGCGCTCCGGCAGTATGGCAATCGCGTCGTGACCTGGCATCTCCGCCAAAGCCGCAACCGCATCTGGTGGGAGGACCTGGATACTGGCGACGTGGACTATGAAGCCTTGGCTAAGTATGCCCGAGCCCACCACCTCCCGCGGCGATTCACCGTCGAACTGGCCATCGAGGCCGGCACGAAGATCACCCGCTCAGTGGTGGAAAACCATCGGTTGAGCCGGGAGTATGTGAGAAGGGTGTTTGAGAACCAGTGAGCGGAAGGGGCCAGGAATCCCAGCCGTGGAACCGGTGACCAGAGCGGTCCTGGTTTCAAGCTCTAGATTCATTTCCTGACCTTCCAGGCCATATCCAGCAAATCCCGGTCGTATGGCTCGGGCACGACGCCCTCGGTGGCGTACTTGTATAGCGCGCAACGATAGACATGGCCGGCAACACCCGAAACGTAAGCCACCAACAGCAGCGCCGCCACCCAGAGGACTCCGGCGATGATTATCAGCGCGACGCTCTTGAACAGCCACGCCACCGCGCCCGCCAGCAACAGCGGCGGCAGCGAGCACAAAAAGATCACCGTGCTCCCGGCGGAAAACCCAATGTAGCCGATCAAGCCTTCACCCCAGGTCCGCTTCAACGTCATCGCGGATTGCTGCAGAATCTTTAGCGGGTTGCGCAGGGGTTGCCCCTGGATCATGACCGGAATTGCAAACACCGCCGCGATGCTCCAGCCCAGGCCGATCAGGCCGGCCACAATCCGGCCCGCCAGCGGCAGCCGCTGCTCGATGGCGCGAATGATCCAGCCGACCACCCCGGCCAACAGCGACCAGGCCAAGATGGCGGGCAACCGGCTGCGCGCCGCCGCGAAGCCGCGCCGGAACGAGACACCCCGGCCGTCCAGGGCGGCGAGGATTTCGTTGTAAAAGGCGACGTTGAAAAACGTGGCAAGGAACATCGAGACCAAATAGAGCCCGAGCATGCCCAGCGAACCCCAGGGGAAGCCGCCCGCGGCAACGGGTTGCCCGGCCTGGCCCGCGGCGGGGGCCCGGCCAGTCAGCAGCACGCCCAGGGCGTCTCGGGCCGTGGTGGCGGAGGCACCGGGGTGAGGCGCGTTGGGCGGCGCGGGGACGTAATAGTCTTTGAGGGCCTCCCAATGCTCCTTTTGATCGAGACGATAGCCGGTGTGATGGAGCACCACCGGGAGCGCCATCGCCGACAGGAAGAACAACGCGATCAAGGCCGTCAGACACGCGGTCAGCACGGGAAACCACAGCAGTTTGCGGTGGCGGAGGGTGACGGTGATGGAGGCTTTGAAAAGCGCCCAGCTTTGTTTGAGCTTTGCGGTCATAGTTTTGAGGTGTTCTGTTGCTTGATGAAACTAAACAGTTCGCGTTCCGTCAGGCCGGTGCTGGCCGCCTCGGCCAGGAACCGGTCATAAAGCTTCTTCAGGCTGGCCTTCTTCTCGCGGGCGGCGGGCGCGCGCGGCGGCGCCTGGACGAAGGAGCCGCTGCCGCGTTCGCTGACGATGATCCCCTTCAACTCCAGCTCGCGGTAAGCCTTGGCCACGGTGTTCGGATTCACCTGCAAACGCTCGCTCAGCACCCGGATCGTGGGCAACTGGTCCCCGCGTTTGAGCGCGCCCGCCGCCACTGCCGCGCAAGCCTGGTTGATGATCTGCCGGTAAACCGGGATGCCGGATTTATATTCCACCTGCCATTGATCCAACACGTTGTCAGCCATAAACGGGTATATCGTCTTAGATGTTTATACTAGTAAACTAGTACACTCCGGGCCGCTTGTCAATAGAGTTTTTTTAACCGGAGCGCGAAGCAGAGGCACGGGCTGACGCGCTGCCGGCCTGGCTCAGGCCAGGCGCAAGCCTGGGCCTAGCCAGGAGATAGGCAGTAACACGCCCGGAGGGGGCTTCAGGGCGGCCTGGAGGTAGTTGGGAGCGAGTTTGGCTCGGCTCGGGAATCGGGGCCTACTGGCTCAGTGGCCGCCGACCGTGGAGATGCGTTGCCGCCCAAGGTCACGATTCCCTGGCCGACCCTGCCGCGCTGCTCACTCGCCAGGCTTCTCCGCACTTGGATTTGCCCATGTGGCGGAATATGCTCGGCTCCACGCAAGAGCCATGACAAAAGCACTCGACCTCGACCTGAAAAGGCTCAAAGCCCGAGCGTTTGACCGGGCAGAATGGGCTGAGGAGGTTCTCCGGCGTTATCACGCTGCAGCCATCAATCTTAACGGTGCGGCTGCCCAGCAACTGGGAGGGCTTCACAACTGGATGTTCGTCCCGCCAACGCTCTGGCCGTTTAATGTCCAGGATGTGCTGGCGGATTGCCTGGCTGCTCTGGAAAGGGGGAAATGTCTGAACTCCCGGCACCGTCTCCTCATAGATCTGCTGCCTGAACCACCGGACGAATCCATTTGCGCCACGGTGGCCAACCACGAACTCCACGTTCAGAAAGGCACCTACGAAAACCTGGTCAAAACGCAGGCCAAGTATTCCCAGAACGAACTCGCCATCAGCACCGATCCCCAACTTCGCCGCCAATGGGCGCGCATCAAAGCCGCCTTCAACGTCCAAGCCTACCGCGACCATAAGGGCGTGATCCGCCGAACTATGGGCGCCGAGCGCAACCTGCGCCCGTCGTTTACCGTGAACGTGCGCCGCCGAGACGATGTTTTTCACGCTGCGTTCGACGCGTTCTGCCTGCGCTGGAATCTCTATGGCATGCAGAACGACGACCCGCTCCCGCTCAAACTCGCGGTTAACATCACCCCCTACGGGACGATGATCCACATCCCCGCCTATTGGTCCTTTGACCCGAAGCGAGACATCCGTTGGGATGCCATCGCCAGCCTCCACCGCGCGCGCGTCGCCGGGCGTCAAGGCTGCGCCCTGGCGGAAGGCCTCGCCGAACGGATGAAGGCCGCCGAGAAACTTCGCCACCTCGACAAAGAAGCCCTCCGCCTCGGCTTGAAAGGCGAAAGGAAGCATGAGTTCCTGTGCACAGGTCTTGGCTGGGTGCCGGGCACCAGCCCAAAACGCATCAGCCGGCTCCGGGCGGAATTCAAGAACCGGCGGGCGGTGGAGAAAGAGAGGTAAAGTCCCCCCGGAGTTCTTCGCTGCTCTCCGTGGAACCAAGCTTTGGAAAAGCTCCGCTAGGAGCGCCATGTTTATAGCAGACAAACCCCAGAGCGCCATCCAAGCTCCGTCAGGAGCGGCATGTAAATATGGATCAACGCGTGACCCACAGGGGCGCCGGTAGCGTTCATTCCCATGCCGCTCCTGACGGAGCTTGTTTCAAACCAGAACGGTTTCTGCTATAGACATGGCGCTCCTGACGGAGCTTGTTTCAAACGAGGACGGTTCCTGCTATAAACATGGCGCTCCTAACGGAGCTTTGCCCCTGTCGGGGACAGCGTTTGGGGACATTCAGTTCCTTTGATCCGCAGCCCACACAAGCGCATGGTCTGAGCCATGCTGAACCTTGATCAATTGCAGGTTGCGGTTGCCGCGGCCAACCGACGATTCGACCTAATCGGAAAGAAACACCCGGACCTGAAAGCCAAACTCTGGAACGGCAAGGCGGCTTCGTTCCTGGTCTTGTCCCTGCCAGGCGGACAGACCGGAATGGACAGCTCCCCCATACAGATTCTCGGCGAGTTCCCCGCAATGGTCGTTGACGATAGCGCTAAGACCGACGCGCTAAACCTCCTATCCCGCCTTAAGCTGCTGGAGCCGGAAGCCACAACCGGCCCCGAAACGGAACGACTCAGGCAACAGTTGAATCAGCTCGCCCCTCAGCTCAAATACTATGACGAATGCCAGGTCGAGATTCGTTTCAATCGCCTCAACTACGAGCTAATCTGGAAACTGCAAGTTGATGACTTGGTTAACCGCAACCTCACGCCCCAGACCCAAGCCTCCATCCGCATTGTCCTGGGCACGCTTGCTCAATTTGAGAGGAGCATACCTTGAGAAACACCATGACCATCACCAGCCTAGACTTTGAAACGGCCAATCATTCCCGCGTCAGCATCTGCGCCGCCGGGCTCGCCGTCTTTGAAAATGGCGAATTGACCGAGACCCCGTATTGGCTGGTGCGCCCACCAAAAGGGCACGGGTGGTTTCTGCCCGAGTTCACCGAGGGCTGTCACGGCTTGACCTGGTTTGATGTTCAGGACGCACCCGAGTTTCCGGCCATTGCGCCAGAATTACTGGAGCGGCTGACTCGCTCCGACATCGTGATCGCGCACAACGCGCCATTCGACCTCGGGGCGTTGCGTGCCACCCTGGACCATTTCGGTCTGGCCTGTCCGGACTTTGATTACCTCTGCACGTGGCGCGTCGCCAAGCGCATCTGGCCGGACCTGCCAAACCACAAACTCAACACACTGGCGGCGCACATCGACCATGAGTTTCACCATCACCACGCCCAGTCCGACGCCGAAGCCACCGGGCGAGTGCTGCTGGCGATGATGAAACCTGCGAACGCAAGCACGCCGTCCGAGTTGTTGCAGAAGGCGGGGATGGTGCCGAGGCGTTTTTCTAAGCAAACTTGCCGTGAGCCGGCCGGAGTGGTATTAATGCCGCCACAAGAGTGAGAACTGGCGCGAATGCCAATTAAATGAAGAATAATCTGGGAATGTTCCCCGAGGGCTTGGCGGTATCGGATGTGCAGCACGGGACAGAGGTGGGTGACTCGCAGTCAGGACCCGCTCATCTCGATGCAAGCTGTCGGGAAACCAGTCGCGAGCTGGAACACTTGGGCGTCCGGCAACGGGCGCAGCAAAAAGCGCTCAAGAGCCAGTTCAACGTCTTCACCGCAGTGCTCAAGTATGATGATGAAGTGAGATTACACTCACGCTGGCTCCATTATCTGCTCAATCCCAAAGCCGAACACGACTGCGAGGAGTTGTTTCTTAATCTTTTCATCCAAACCCTGCGCCAGCAGGGTGCGCAACGGCACGCGGATGACAGGTTTCACCAAATGGATGAGCTGCCAACTTTTGCCAGGGACTCTGTAGAGGTTCTAAAAGAGCACCACACCAAGCATGGTAACACCGACATTCAGATCGAAAGCCCGGAGTGGTTGATCGTTATCGAGAACAAGACGAAGTCAGGCGAGGGGGAAAATCAAATTCATGATTACGCCAAATACTGCGACGAGCACTGTAGTCAGGGCAAGCGGAAGTTCCGTCTCCTTTTCCTTACGCCCGACGGCCGCGAGGCACAAACCGCAGGTGACTATAAGGATCAATACTTCCGCATCTCGTACCGCCGCCATATCCTGCCGTGGATCGAAGAATGTCTTCGCGCGACATACCAATACGTCCACATCAACCAAGCCTTGCAGCAATACAAGAATGTCGTCAATCAAATCCTCAATCTCAGCAGCGACACTGCATATATGAAAGAAGTCACCGAAATCCTAAAGAAGCATCCGCCCATTATCGAGCATCTCGCTGACATTGATCAAGCCGTAAAGGAACTTCGAGAGAATTATTGGAACGAGTTTGTTTGTGAGTTACGAAAGCTGCTTGGAGCGCACGATATAACACTTGGCCGAAAGATAGATTGTTATGGTGGTCCTTATTTCTACGTGGAACCATCAAACAGCTTTCGGCGGAATAGTTTCCCAGAACTGAAGACGACGCTTCAATGCGACGAAGGCTGCCTATGCATCGGGGAGACTGTGTACCCTCCACGCACAGAAACAAGGAAAGAGTTTTGGGATAGGAAACGGGATAAGCTCAAGCCTGTGGTCGATCGGTTGGTTAGCGCATTTCCCGGAGCTTATCATAGCGAAGGCACTGAAGCGTGGCCCCTTGGATGGGCAAAGTTCCTTAAGGGATTCATGTCGCTCGCATTCTTGGCGAAAAACGCAACACAACACAGCCCTCCGATGCACAAACAAGTTGCAGTGGTGGCAGAAGACATCTCCCGTTATCTCAAAATCTTGGAGGAGGCTTGGCCAGAAGCGACCGCGTAAGGCGATCCATGGCTCTGCCATGTGTCAGGTATTGACCGCAATCTGAAAAGGTTATGCCTTCGTTCCCGCAACACTGCGCCGAAACGACCGCCGTGCTGGGTCAGCCGTTTGAAGAGGTGCATCGCTGGTTGGATGAGTTTGCGGGCAAACCTCCCTACGGGATGCGCCACCGCAAGCTGCGCCATCACCTTGCAGGCATTGAGCAGGTGCGCAAACTTTGGGGTGACCAGGCGGCCGAGGCGGCACGGCTGCACATCATTGCTGATTTGAAACAGGAAGGGTGGACCGAAGATCAGCCGTTTCCACGGGACCAGCAGCATTACCAGCGAATCGGGCTGTTTTAAGCTGTTTGAGTCGCTGGGCCAGTTGCGGGAAAGCCCCGAATACGAGCTTTGGCAAATCAGCGAGCAGAAGCCGGGCGTATTGGACGAACTGGCGGCGGAGCGGGTCAAGGTGCTCGAAAAGGAGCGGGCCGAATTGAAGAAGGAGGCAGAGCGGCTGGCCGGGGAAATCGAGGGGTTGGCCGGGGAGGCGCCTGCACGCATCGGGTAGCCGACAATGCAAAACCAAGGTGCAGTTGTTTTGGATGCCGCCGGCCAGGAAGTCGCACTGTGCAGAAGGCTTTGACGGTGCCTTCGCGGAAGTTCGGTTTGCGTCTAAACGAGATTTTGACCTGGCGCGGCGTCATGACGAAACGAGCATCGAGCGTAAGCGTGTGTTGTCTGGCCAAATCAGGCACTATGTCGCCAGGCACTACAAGCGTTATCATAACACAGCTTGTTTCAAGCGAGGACGGTTTTTGCTATAGGCATGGCGCCCCTAATGGAGCTATCCGCAAGCCAGCCCCCCTTCGGCCGAAAACAGCGAAGAGGGAAAGGCGCGAAGGATACTGGTCAACATGGAGCCTTTTCGGATGGACTGAGGCGTGTTGTCGCGCTGTCGCCGCCTATTTCGCGCTCGCAGCGGCGGATACCGTCTTGCCGGCTGGCTCCTTGGCGGCTTCGGCCACGCGCACCGTGGAGCCTCCCACCAGCGAATCCGCCGGATTAAGGATCACCCGATCCGTCGGCCCCACCCCGCTCAGGATTTCGAGCGTCGGCCCGAAATCGCGGCCCAGCTTGATGTGGCGCAGTTCCACCTTGTTGTCAGCGTCCACCACACCCACCTGCGTGCCTTCGGCACGGAACAGCAGGGTATTGGCCGGCAGCGTCAACGTCGGGACCGGGCGGGCGTCGCTCAGGCGGACCTGGACATAGGTGCCGGCGAGTATGTCACCGCGGGAGTTGTCCACCTGCAACTCCGTCAGCAGCGTGCGCGAATCGGCGCTGATGGCCCCGGCGGTGCGCACCACTTTGGCCGGGAAGACGCGTCCGGGCAGTTCCGGGATGGTAAGCTCGGCACTCTGACCCGGCGCGACACTCAGAGCCTCGGCCTGCGGCACCCGGACGTAAACGCGCAGCGTCCCGGTCTGCGCCAACCGGAACAACTCCTTGCCGCTGCCCTCGGTGACCAGTTGGCCCACGTCCGTTCCACGCGCCGTGATGGTGCCGTCGAACGGAGCGGTCACCCGCCCGAAGGATTGCAGGTCTTCCAGGCGGCGCACGTTGGCGCGGGCCGCCTCGACGGTAGCCACCTTGAGTGCCAAGTCGGCCTGCTTCTCGGCGTCTTCTTGCTCGCTGACGCTGGCGGTCTTGAGCAAATCGGCCCAGCGGGCGGCGGTGGTCTTGGCGAGCGCGAGGGCGGCATCGGCCTGGGTCAACTCGGCGCGCGCCTGCGCCAGTTGCTGGTTCAACTCCGGCGTGTCTATCTCGGCCAGCAAGTCGCCCGCTTTGACCTTGGACCCGATGTCCACCAGGTAACGTTTGAGGTAGCCGCTGGTGCGGGCGTAGATCGGCGCCTCGACCAGCGCCTTGGCCTCGGCGGAAAGCGTCAGGCCGGCGGCGGCTTTGCCCGGAACGGGGGATACGACGCTGACAGTTTGCACGGCCAGGTCCCGCGTTTCGGCGCGCAGCGCGATGCGATGCAGCCGGCGGGGCACCACACCGGCGACCACACCAATGATGACAAGCACGGCAGCGATGATGGCGGCGTGACGAAGTTTCTTGTTGGCGGCTGCCGCCGCTTCCGAAGCCGATGCCGCCGGCTGCCTGGCAGGAGGTATTCCGGCCGGTTGTGTCGTTCCAGTGGTATTCATAGTCAAGCTCAGGCCCCCGCAGAGGCGGGCGTTATGCCGCCGGCTGCGGGCGATAAATCGGAGGGGGTTTTCACGGGCGCCGGAGCGTGCCGATGCATGAGGCTGAAGACGACTGGCACGAAGAACAGCGTGGCGATGGTCGCCACGACCAGCCCGCCAATCACGGCGCGGCCCAACGGGGCGTTTTGCTCGCCGCCTTCGCCCAGCGCCAGCGCCATAGGAAACATGCCGATTACCATCGCCGCCGCCGTCATCAGCACTGGCCGCAAGCGGCTAACGCCGGCTTCCCAGGCCGCGCTCAACGGGTCCATCCCGTTTTGCAGATCATTCCGCGCAAACGTCACCACCAGCACGGAATTCGCCGTCGCGACGCCGAGGCTCATGATCGCCCCCATCAGCGCCGGCACGCTGGCGGTGGTAAACGTCAGGTGCAGCGCCCACACGACGCCGGCCAGCGCGCCGGGCAGCGCGGTGATGATGATGAAGGGGTCGAGCCAGCTTTGAAAATTAACCACCAGCAGCAGGTAGATCAGCGCCATCGCCAGGACCAGCCCGAGACTCAGCCCGGCAAAGCTGGTATGCATGGTCTCGGCCTGGCCGCGCAAATCAATCGTGCTGCCGCGGGGCAGTTCTTTTTCCGCCTGCGCGATCAGCGGCTGGATGTCGCGCAAGACGCCGCCGAGGTCGCGTCCGCTGACCCCGCCGAAGATATCAATGACCGGCCGGACATTGTAATGCGAGATGATGGGCGGCCCGGCGGCGCGGCTAACCGTAGCCACATTGGCCAGCAGTTGCTCGTTGCCCTCGCCGGGCTGGCTGGCATTGATGGGAATCGAATTAAGCGCTGACAGCGAATCCATGTGATACTCCGGGACCCGGACGTTGACGAGGTACTGGATGCCCAGGCGCGGATCAATCCAATAAACCGGTGACACCTGGCCGCTGCCGCTCAGGCTGAGCAAGACCGAGTTGGCCACGTCGCGCTCGGCCAACCCCAACCCGGAGGCGCGGGTCCGGTCAACGGACACCTCCAGCTTGGCCAGGTCGGCGGGTTGCTGCACGCGCACGTCCACCGCGCCGGGTATCTGGCGTATTTTGTCCGCCAGGCGCGCGGCAACCTCCCGGTTCGCTGCCTGGTCGCGGCCCACCAATTGAATATCGAACGGCGCCGGCAGGCCAAAGTTGATGGACTCGCTCACAATGTCGGCGGGCAGGAAATAGAAGATGATGCCTGGAAAATCACGATTGAGGCGGAGGCGCAGGCGGTCCATATAGTCGGCGGTCGGGTGGTGCTTCGGACGAAGGGACACGAGAATGTCGGCGTCGCCGGTGCCGACCAGCCCGCTGTCGTTGTACGTCAGGTTGATGCTCGAGACGGGGATGCCGATGTTGTCCATCATACCGCGGAATTCATTGGCGGGGATTACCTGCCGCACAGCGGCTTCAACGTGGTCCACCAGTTTGGCGGTTTCCTCGATCCGGGTGCCGCTCCGCGCACGGAGATGCAGCCGGAATTGCCCGGCATCAACATTCGGGAAGAAGTCCTGCCCCAACTGCGGCAACAGCAGCATCGAACCGCCGCAGAACGCCAGGAAGATCACAGCGAACGCGACGCGGTGGTGCAGCACCGCGCCGAGCAGGACGCGGTAGCCCTCGCGGAACCGCTCGAAGCCGCGCTCGAAACCGGTCTGGAGCGCTGCCAGCGGCCGCAGCCAAAGCGCGGTCGCGCTTGGCTGGTCGTGGCCGGAGTAGTGGTCCACGTTGCGGTAGAACCACATCACCAGCGTTGGCACCAGCGTCCGCGAGAGCACGTAGCTGGCCAGCATCGCGAACACCACCGCCTCGGCCAGCGGCACAAACAGGTAGTGCGCCACACCGGTCAGGAAAAACATCGGCACAAACACGATGCAGATGCAAAGGGTGGAAACAAAGGCCGGCATCGCAATCTCCTGCGCGCCGTCGAGGATGGCGTCGTTGAGCGCCTTGCCCGTGGCCATGTGCCGGTGGATGTTCTCTATGGCCACGGTTGCATCGTCCACCAGAATACCCACCGCCAGCGCCAAACCTCCCAGGGTCATTAGGTTGATCGTCTCGCCCAGCGCGCTCAAGATGGCAATGGACGTCAGCACCGACAGCGGGATCGAGAGCGCGATGATGAGTGTGCTCCGCCACGACCCCAGGAACAGCAGGATCATCAACGCCGTGAGGGCCGCCGCGATAATGCCCTCCCGAATCACCCCCGAGATGGCCGCCCGGACGAAGATGGATTGGTCCGCGAACTCCTTCACGTTCAAGTCCGGCGAGAGGCCTTTGAGAATACCGGGCATGGCTTTCTTGACGCTGCTGACCACATCAAGCGTCGAAGCGCCGCCGGACTTGTAGATCGTCAGCAGCGCGCCCCGCACCCCCTCGTTGCGCACGATGTTCTGCTGCGGCTGGTAGCCGTCGCGCACCTGGGCGACGTCCCGCACGCGGATGACGGCACCGTTGACCGTCTTGATCGGTAATTCGCCCAACTCATCCCGCAGCCGGGTGGTCCCGTTCAGCTCCACCGGGTATTCGGTGCTGCCGATCTTCGTGGTGCCGCTCGGGAGGATCAGGTTCTGGGCGTTCAACGCATTTACCACGTCGCTGGGCGCCAGGTTATGGGCCTTGAGAGCCGCCAGGTCGAGGTCCACCGATACGAGGCGCGACTTGCCGCCATAAGGCCAGGGCATCGAAGCGCCCTGGATGGTGGCCAGGCCGACCCGGATTTGGTTGGCGCTGATGTCGAAAATCTCCTGCTCGGAGAGCTTGGGGCTGCTGATGCTGTACTGGAGGATGGGGACCGTGGAAGCGCTGTAGCGGATGATCAACGGCGGCGTGGTGCCGGGCGGCATCGTGCGGATGATCGTCTGGGCGATGGCGGTGACTTGCGCCACACCGGCATCTACCGACGTGCCCTCGCGGAAGAAGACCTTGATGATCCCCGTGCCGTTGTAGGCGTTGGACTCGATGTGCTCGATGTCATTGACCGTCGTCGTGAGCGCGCGCTCCATCGAGTAATTGAAGCGCTGCTCCATGTCCTTGGCGTCCAGGCCGGCGTAGTGCCAGACGATGCTGACGACCGGGATGTTGATTGAGGGGAAAATATCGGTGGGCGTCCGCAGCAGCACAAACGGCGTGAGCAGCACCAGCACCAGCGACGCCACCACGAAGGTGTAGGGCCGCCGGAGCGCTAAACGAACAATCCACATATTCGCGCGAGTATTGGCACAACCTCACCCGCTGCGCCAATACTACTTTCGCCCGCGTCCGCAGGGAGAGACGCCCGTCAATGCCCCCACGACGTACGAATGACTCCCTCTCCTCCTCTAGCGGAGAGGGCTGGGGAGAGGAGACCCCTTGCTTTGACTAGGAGGGAATCTACGGCTCGTGCAGAGGACGAACCCCTCTCCCTGGCCCTCTCCCCGCAAGCGGGGAGAGGGAAATATCCGGCGCCGCCTGCTCGTAGGGCGCCGCGCTCTCCCAAGCCGGAGTTTTCACGGGGCAGCGGCAACATCCAGGCACACCATCCGCGTCAGGTCCCGGGCGATGAGCCTCCCGCCGACCAAGGCCAGCGGCCCCCAGGAATCGTGACCTTTCAACACCTGCGCCTGCGCCAGCGGTGTATATTTCTCCGGCGTCGCCTGAATCAGCCGCAACAGCCCCGAGTCGTTCATCGCATAGATCAGCCCGTCGGCCAGGATGAAGGCACCGAGCCCAAACTGCGGGCTGCCCTGGCTGGTCCACACCGGTTTCCCCTCCAGGGTCAGGCAGACGAACTTGCCGTCGGCCCGCACGCCGTAAAGGTGATGGTCATAGAGCACGGGCGTATGCTGCGTCGCGCCGAAGACCTCCGCCGGCAGTTTGAAAACGGTCCGCGGCGTGAAGCGGTCCCCTGCCCTTTCGAGCTGCAGCATCAGGCTGCCCGCGTTGTAGCCGCCGGTGAGGAATATGCGGCCTCCATCCAGAATCAGCGGCGAGGGCACCGTAGCGATGCTGATCTTCCAATCCGTCGTCTCCCATAGGATTGAGCCGTCCTTGGCTGAAACTCCCACCACCCCGTTGTTGGCGCAATAGACATACATACGTTGGCCATCGAACTCCATCGGCATCACCGACGAATGGGTCATCTTCCACGCGTGCGGATTAGGGGTCTGCCACAACACCTTCCCGGTCTCGGCTTCCAACGCCAGCAGTAACGCCCCTTTGCCACCGGGCGCCAGGATCACCGCGCCGTTGTCAATCAGCGGGCACTGCCCCGCGTACCAGGGCGGAATGGTTGTCCCATACTGGCGGACCAAATCGAGCCCCCAGCGCAGTTCGCCCGTCATGGAATCCAGGCAAACCACGTGGCACTTCGGGCCCATGGCGACCACCAGCTTGTCGGTTACCGCCGGCACCGTGCGCGACATGCCGTGGTTGCGCTTCACCGAATTCGGGTAGGCGAAGCGCCAAATCTCCCGCCCATCGGCGAGGGATAAACAGCGCAGTGCGTCCTGCTTGTGCTCCCGGTCGTAATCCATGACGTACACCCGCCCCTTGAGCACGGCAGCCCCGGCATAGCCTTCCCCAACATCAATCCCCCATAACTCGCGCGGCTGCCCCGGCTGCCAGCTCCGCGCCAGGCTCGTCGTTTCGGTGCTGATGGCATCCCGGTTCGGCCCGCGAAATTGCGGCCAGGCTCCGGGCAAATCAGCCGGTTGGCCATCCGAGCGAATCAGCTTGCCCGAGAGGACCGGGTTGGCCTTGCTGCCGCCCTCGCTGCCCGGCGCCTGGTCGGTCCCCGGCACGCGCATCGCCAGTGGCCGGTCCGATCCGCGCCAGAGCCACACCGCGAACACCCCCAAAGCAATAGCCGCGAGCGCGCCTGGAACCAGGAGCGCTCTGTTTGGCAGCCCGAACTTCTTCATCAATTCGGCACGTTGTACCGGAATCCTCCCGCCGCGTCGAGCGCATGGCCGAGCACGTCGAAGATTCTCCCTCTCCTTCGGGAGAGGGCCGGGGTGAGGGGGAACAGGATGCTTGCCGCGCCAGCGCTTCAGTCACTCCCAGATGTGTATAAGGAGCAGGAGCTTGCTCCCGCTTTCGATCCGTGCCGCGCGCCAATACGTCACCGGATTTACGCTCCGGGGCACTGATGTGGAAAGGCGGGGGTTCCCGGTCACTCCGGGCTTTGCATTGCCCTGGGGCCGCCACCGGCCGAGTTTGGCTTCGCTCGTGACAAGCCGTGGCGAGCAGCCGCCAACTCGTTGCGCGCTCTATCGAGTTCCCCCTTCAGGCGCACGTTCTCCTGGCGCACGTCGCCCAACTCCTTTGAGCGGCGGCGCAATTCGAGCTGAGAGACGACGTGGTGGGCCAGGATGCGCAATGCCTGTTTCTGTTCCGGGCGCAGCTCGCGCGGGACCATGTCAATTACACACAAGGTCCCCAAAGCGTGGCCATCAGGCGTGATGAGCGGCGCGCCGGCGTAGAAACGGATCTTCGGGTCCGCAGTCACCAGGGAGTTGTGGGCAAAGCGCGGATCCAGCGTGGCATCGGGGACGATGAACAAATCGGATTGCTTGATGGCGTGCGCGCAAAACGAGCGGTCCCGCGAGGTCTCGTTGAGGGTCGTGCCGAATTTTGATTTGAACCACTGGCGCTTCTCGTCCACCAGCGAGATCAGCGCGATCGGGGCTTCGCAAATCCGGGCCGCCAGCTCGGTCAGGTCGTCGAAGACTTCCTCAGGAACGGTATCCAGCACTTCGTATTGCCAAAGGACCTTTAGCCGCTTCTTCTCGTTCTCAGAAATCGGGGCAGTCATGGTGTTCATATGTCGCTGACCCTGAAAGGATAGGAATACGTGGGCGGAAGGCAACCCCCGAGATTCCTGAAGCCCTGGCAATTACATTGGGTCGCGGTTCACGTCCTGATAGTAGAGGCACCTGGCGGGGGTTTTACCCATCGCCACAAACCACTGGGGACAACAAGATGCGGTCCAGATAACGTCACCGGCCTGCACCGGATGCCAATCACCTGCCAGGCGGCAGATGCCCTGCCCCTCCAGAACCATCCACCCGCGTTCCATAATGGGGGCCTCGACCGCCGGCAACGGAGCCCCTGGTGCAAAGGTGAGCAGGTTCACGGCCATGTCGAAGGTCTCATGCGCCGGCAGGAGTGCCTGCAAACGAGCCCCCTCGCTGCCCTCCAGGGGCTGGCTCTTGGCTTCGCGCTCGTGGCCGGTAAAGCCTGCCGGTTTCGCGACGCCCGGCGATGGTTGGTAGGCCTTTTGAAAAACCAGCAGCCGAGTAGCGGGCGTCCCGGCGGCGATCTGAACATCCTGCCCGGCGGGAAGGTAGGCGTAGTTGCCGGGGTCGAGCCGGTGCTTGCGGTTCTCCAGCAGCACGCTGGCCGCCCCTTCGAGCACGTAGATGAAATACTGGTTCAGACCGGTGTTCCCCGCGCACTTTCCCTCTCTTTCCAGCGCGATGAGTAACTGGGCGAAGCGCGCGCCCATCGCGGGCGACAGGAGCACGTGACATGCGGCCTTCTCCCAGCCCGGCAGGTGGCTGGCAACACGGCTTTCGGACGTTAACAGCGCATAGCGCTCTTTGACGACACTGCGTGTGGTACCGAATAGCTCTGGCATACGTCGTTAATAAGGCATCGGACGGCCCTTGCCAAGCTCGCAAAGCCGGTTTACAAAGCGCTCATGGCTCTGCTCGTCAAGAACGGCGAAATCGTCACCGCCACCGAACGCTACGTCGCCGACATCCTCTGCGCCGAGGAGACCATCACCCGCGTCGAACCCAATATCGAGCCCCCGCCCGGCACCGAAGTCATTGACGCCCGCGGCAAGTATGTCTTTCCCGGTTTCATTGACCCGCACGTGCATATCTACCTGCCCTGCCTGGGCACGTTTGCCAAAGATACGCATGAGACGGCCAGCCAGGCGGCGCTGGTGGGCGGCACCACGACGTTGATCGAGATGCTCGGACCGGACCGCACCCAGGAACCGATGGCCAGCTTCGAGTTGTGGCTGGGCAAAGCCCAGGGGCATTGCGCGTGCGACTTCACCTTCCACATGACCGTCTCGCGGTATGACGAAGCGGCGGAGGCGCAATTGGTGGACATCGTCAAGCGCGGCGTCAGCAGCTTCAAGATCTACCTGGCTTACAAGGACGCCTTCGGCCTCACCGACCAAGAGCTTTACCGGACACTGCATTTGGCCCGGAAACTGGGGGTTATCACTACAGCGCATTGCGAAAACGCGGACCTGGTTGAGGCCCTCCAGCACAAACTGCTGGCCGAAGGCAAAACCGGGCCGGAATGGCATCACGACAGCCGCCCTCCTGTTGTCGAGGCCGAAGGCGTTCATCACTTGCTCACCTTTGCCAGCTTGCTCGACGCCCATGTCTATATCGTCCACCTGAGTTGCGGAGAAGCTCTGCGTGCTGCCGCGGCCGGTAAGGCCCGCGGCGTGAAGGTCTGGATCGAGACTCTCATCCAATACCTCCTCCTCGACAAGACCTACGCCGAGCGCCCGGACTTTGAAGGCGCCAAGTACGTAATGTCGCCCCCGCTGCGCGACCAGGCCAACCAGGCCATCCTCTGGGACGCCCTGCGGGACGGCGTCATCAGCACGCTCGCCTCAGATCACGCGCCGTTCGACTTTGCCTCGCAAAAGCGGCTGGGCGAATCTGATTTCACCCAAATCCCCAACGGCCTACCCTCGCTCGAAGACCGTGTGAATGCCTTCTACACCTACGGCGTAAAGCGTGGCCGGTTGGACTTGCACCGCTTCGTGGATGCCGCCAGCACCCAGGCCGCCAAACTCTTCGGCCTCTACCCGCGCAAGGGTGCGATCCAGCCCGGCAGCGACGCCGACCTGGTGGTCTATGACCCGAACTACCGTGGCACCCTCTCGGTCAAGACGCAGACCATGAACGTGGATTATAACCCATTCGAGGGAATGGCCATTGAAGGCCGCCCCCACGTCGTCACCGTGCGAGGCCGGGTGGCCGCGCGCGATGGCCGCTTCGTCGGCCAGGCCGGTCGCGGCCAATTCCTCCAACGCGAGCCCTCCCACTTCTGAGCCTCTTGCCTATGCAATCAAACTCACCAACTATTCAGACCACCCAGCCCAGGCTGTTCACCGCGCGCGCCGTCGCGGTCGTCAGCGCCTACGGTGTTCTCCTGCTGGCGCCTTTTATCCTGTCGGTTCTCGCCGTCAGCGTGATGCAGTTCGGCGTTCTGACCGTCGTGATCCCGTTTCTGGTAGTGGCGGCCACGACGTATTTCCTCCCATTCGGCTTTGGGAATACCCACGTCACCCGGCTGGTGCGCTCTCTCAATCCTGCCGCCAGCCAGCGCGGGGAGGGGTTCATTGTGCAACTGGCCTTGACTCCGAGGATTCGATCCGGCCTCCGCGCCGTCCTGGAAGATGCGGATGATATCGGCTATCTGCGCATTACGGACGAGGGCCTTGTCTTCGAGGGCGATTCGGTCAGGTTATCCGTGCCGTTTGATTGTATTGAACAGGTGCGGCTCTGCAACATCGGCCTGAGGGGCCTGTATATCTGTGGCCAGCGCGTCAAGGCCGCGGTTTCGGGCGTGCCCGGGGTGGAATCCATTGAATTCGCCGAACGCTCCTCCTGCCTGGTGCCGACGTCGCGAACCATCACCGCGCAGTTGTACCAGCGCCTTTCAGCCAAGGTCCCACGAAGCTCAGCGAGAGCGGAAGCCCCGCAGCCCTCGCCCCCGAAACAGTCCTAACCCGCACAATCAGTTCCTCCCACATCTCGTTCAGCGGTGATGGTGTCGGAGGGGGGCAAAACCCGGCATAACCACCCGGAATCCACTCACGGCCGCCCGAGCACGGGGTCTTGGTCTGTGTTCCGGTGGCGGCGCCAGAGCGCGGCGTGAACCGGGGGAGCTTCCCACCGTTTGTGAAGGCCCACCGGGAAACGCTATGTAACCCTCTGGCGGCCGTGAGCTCCGTTCCCCCTCACCCCGACCCTCTCCCTCAGGGAGAGGGAGCCACCCACGCCAACGCTCGAACCTACCGGATGGCTCAGCTTCGCCGACACGCTGCCGGCCGTTCTCCCTCTCCCTGAGGGAGAGGGCCGGGGTGAGGGGGAACGGATCTGACGCCGTGGCAGGCACCGTCGCGAAGCAGCCTGCGGCATGCAAAAAGTGAGCTGCTCCCATGAACCGGTTTACGCGGAAGGAGGGTTTGACTTCCTGGGTAATGAGGGTTATAAGCTACGCTACGGACGTTTCCCGTAACATAATACCAGACGAAAGAATAACACAGCTATGAAAAGACCTCATTCGTATCCTCGCGACCACCGCGCCCAAAAGGTGGTCTGTACGGTGTCGGCCGCAGCCCTGATGCTGGGTGTCAGCCAGGCAGCGACGGTCGGCTTCAACTTCCAAACCACCTACTGCGCCGCCGCCAACTACAGCGGTGCGATTGTGACCGGCACGGCCTTCGGGATTGGCACCAATGCGTGGGAAAGCCTGATGCAAGTGCCTACCGGCTATGGGTGCGGCGGGTGCACCTTTAACTCCCTGAGCCAGGTGATTGACACCACCACATCGTCGGGCGGTTTAAACCCATTGCCGAACGGATCACTCACCGTCAATTGGGAAGCGAATGCCGCAAATGTAAGCGGATTCGGAGGGTATGGTCGTTCCGGTCCGCATTATAATTTTGGAGGGAACAATGAGCGGCCCGGGAGCGAGCAGGTGTACTGGGGGTTCTTGCGCGATGGGGTCAACTTCGGGCCGAACCCGGGCGATTGTGGTTATAATTGCGGGGACAATAACCAGCCCGGGTACAGTATAGACATCACCGGCTTGAAGAGTCTGTTCACTAATAGCCAGTTCGCGGTCGAACTGATTGCTTCAAGCGACTCGCTCTGGACGCTGACCAACGCCTTCGTCATTGATGCCACGGGCAACACTACACAGTCGGTGATCTATCCGAGCATTCCTACGCCGCAGGACCAGGGTGGAAGCCTGTGCTTGTCGGGAGGCGGTAGCTTTTCTCGAGGCATCGGGGGCGGCTTGAGCACCGGCACTGGAGCGTTCGACACGGACCATTTGAAGATCATCGGCAATCGGGCTCAGCACGGAACGACCTTCAATCGTGCCAGCACCATATCCGGTTTTATCATTACCGACAAACCGGTCATCAGCATGTCCCCCCAGCCGGTTCTGGTTTGCGGGGGCGACACAGTCACCTGGAGCGGCTATGCCGTCGGGGTGCCGCCGCTCGCTTACCAGTGGCGCAAGAACGGCGTGCCCATTACGGGCGCCACCGACATGAACTTCAGCCTTACCAACGTAACCTTTGCCGACGCCGGCACGTACGACCTGCGGGTCACCAATCTCTATGGCACGGCTTTGAGCTCCTCCGTCACGGTGGACACCGTGTTGACTCCGCGAATAATGAATCTGGTCCTGGATTCCAATCCCAATGGGCCGGCACATAATGGTCTTAATTGGGGGGCGACCTGGCTAGCCTCCAGCACAGACGGCGGGGGCATAACCCGCACGGGCGTGATGAGTTTTAGCACCAACGCCCCGTCCCAAATCACGGTTCCCCCCGAAACCACCTTCAATTCCACCAACGCCACGATCATGTTTTGGATGCGCTCCAGCGGTTTGGCCGATCTCTGCCGGCTTCCCGGCAACCCTGTTTGACCGCCTGAGCGGCACGGGCAATGGCAGCGGCTTTGTCCTGGCCCAGAATCCCGACGGCACACTGCTGTTACAGATCGGGGAGGGCTCGGGCTTTATCGGCGAACTGCCTTCAGCGAACAGCACGCTGTCGAACGACCGTTGGCACCAAGTCGCAGTCGTCTATGACCAGTCCAGCGGGGCAGCCGCCATCTACATTGACGGCCAGCCCGACAATAATACGTATTTCCCCGTCTGGTCCTTGCCACCGGACCAGGAATTGGAGCTTGGACTCTCTCACGACACGAATGCGTGGCAAGCTTACCAGGGACTGCTGGACGACGTGCGCTTCTATAACCGGGCGCTGACCGACACGGAAATCGCTTCGGCCTACGGCGGCTCCCTGGTAGATAGCACAGCTCTGGTCATGCAGCTCAACTTCACCGCGGCGCCCGAAGCGGGTATTTCGCTCACCTGGCAGTGCCCGGACGCGGTTTTGCAGTCCGCCACCTCGGTCAACGGCCCCTACGTAGATGTGCCGGGTGCCGCCTCTCCTTATAATGTCAGCCTGCAAGGCGCGGCCAAATTCTACCGCTACCGGGGGCATACACCGCAGGTGATCATCGCCAATCCGTATCTCATGTAGGCGTTGTCGCTGGGATTCCGGCTTGTCGGGTTCTGTCCACGCTGGCAGTGTAAGGCGCGCGCGGAGGTCCCGCGCGCGCCATGATACCTGCGGACTACCAGCCCAAGCTCGAAGCAGCGCGCCGTTGCCTGTTGGCGCACGATTTTACCGGCGCCCTGGCCCGATACCAGAAGCTCACGCGCGACCGTCCGGGAGAGGCGGCGATGTGGGCGGAGTATGGCAACGCGGCCTCCGGGGCGGGACAGGTGGAACTGGCGGACCGGTGCTGGCAACAAGCCCTGGGGCTGGCGCCGCGCAATGCCGAACTGGTCGGCATGATCGGCCATCAGTACCAAGGCATTCGCCTGCCCGAGAAGGCCGGCGCCTGCTTCGCTCAAGCCGCCGCCGCCGACCCTCGTAGCATCAACCCGCGTATCAGCCTGGCCGTGCTGCTGGAAAAGAACCACCGGCTCCAGGAAGCGCGGCAGGCGGTCGAGGAGTGCCTGGCCATCAGCCAGCATGATGACCAGGCCCGCTATTTCGCGGCGGTGCTCGACCGGCGCGAGGGTCAGGTTGAGACCGCGGAAAGGCGGCTGCGGGACCTTATTGCCTCCGATCCCAGGCACCCCTACGTTCGCTACGCCTGCCGCTACGAGCTGGCCCAGGTCCTGGACCGCGATGGCCGGTGTGACGAGGCGATGCAGCAGTTGGCCGATGCCAAGCGGCTTGTGCGCGGCCTCACGGACACCGAGGCGCTGCTCAAAGGCTATGATCAGAGCGCGGAGAGTGGCCGGCGCTTCACCCGCAACCTCCCCAGAACGATTCTTCGCACCTGGGCGGAACAGTACCCCGAGGGCAAGCGCGAGCCGATTCCGCGGCTGGCGTTTCTAGGCGGGCATCCCCGCAGCGGCACGACGCTGCTCGAGCAGGTCCTCGATCCCCATCCCGAGGTAGCCGCGCTGGACGAACCGACGGCATTCCTGGACATCCTCCAGCCCGAGTTCCACAAGTCAAAGGTAGCTCTCCAGCGGCCGGTTGAATACCCTCCGCCGGCTTTACACGCAGGCCCTGCTGCGCGAGGCGGGGCCCGCCGCGACAGACAAGCTCCTGCTCGACAAGAACCCGTCGCCGACCGCGCGGCTGCCGCTCTGGCTGAAGGTGTTTCCCGAGCTGCGGGTGCTCATCGCCTTGCGTGACCCGCGTGACGTGGTCCTCAGTTGCTACTTCCAGAACATCCCCCTCAATGCCGCGAACGTGAACTTCCTTAGCCTGGAGCGCGTGGCCAAACATTATGCCGACCTGATGGACATCTGGCTGGCGGTGCGCGAATGGGAAGGGTTTGCCTGGCTTGAGGTCCGCTACGAAGACACGGTGGCCGACCTCGAAAAGGAGGGTCGGCGGGTGACCGGGTTTCTTGGCCTGACGTGGCACGAGGACCAGGGACGCTTTTACGAAAAGAGCCGCCGCAAGCAACTGTATTCGCCGACCTACCAGGATGTGACCCGCCCCGTCTATAGCCGGTCCGTGGCGCGCTGGCGCGCTTACGAAAAACATCTCGCGCCCATTCTGCCGGCGCTCGAACCCTATTGCCAAAAGTTTGGATATGCGTGAACACTCCCCTGCCCTGACCCTGGCGCTGTGCCTCGCCGCGGCGCTTGTCTCGAAGTCTCAAGCACAAGCACCCACGGACACGAACGTCGCCGCCCGGTTCCCCTGTAATCCCGAGAAGATCCCGCGCTACACCGCCTACCACACCACGGAAACCATCCACGTTGATGGTCGCCTGAACGAGAAGTGCTGGCAGGTGGCGCCGCGCTCGCCCCGGTTCACCGACATCCTCACCGGCAAGCGAACCCTGTATGACACCCGCACGGCGGTGTTGTGGGACGACACCAACCTCTATGTCGGCTTCTGGGTCCAGGAGCCCCACGTGAAAGCGACCTTCACCAAGCACAACTCGCCCATCTACCAAAACAACGATGTGGAGGTATTCATCGCTGGCAGGGACGCCTATTACGAATTCGAGATCAACGCCCTCAATACCACCTACGAGGCCTTCTTCATGTGGGAAGACGCTTACGAGAAGGACGGTTACAGCGAAGTCCCCGAATTCAGCCGCACCAATCCGCTCGTGGTGCCGTTCAACGGCGTCGGCTACACCAACCACCCGCGCGGGCTGCGGCTGGGCTCGTGGGCGTTTACGTTTCCCGGCCTCAAGACCGCCGTCCACATTAATGGCACGCTGAACGATGATAGCGATACTGATCGCGGCTGGACGGTGGAGTTGGCCTTCCCCTGGCGAGGCATGAAGTGGCTGGCCAAGCCCGACGGCCGCGCGCTGCCACCCAAAGATGGCGATGTGTGGCGTATAGACTTCTCCCGGTTCAACCAATACAAAGCGCCGCCGCCAGCCAAGGACTCCAGCGGCTGGTTCTGGAGCCCCCACGGCGTGTGGGACTCGCACATCCCGGAGTGCTTCCCGTATATCCGCTTCTCCACAAACGCGGTCCGCCGCGGCCGCAAGTAACCGGGGGTAGGGACGGCTCGTCCCCACGCTCTCATGTTTATGTGCGCCAACCTCGGGGATGAGCCGTCCCCACTCCTGTCTTGGGATTCTCTTAGACTGGCTTAAAGAGCAGGGCAATGGAGCAATTTGGCAGTTGGTTTTGTGCATCAAATCGGTTACTCATGCGCTTGCGTATGGAATTGAAGCGAAGGGAATTCCTCAAAACCGGCGCGGGAGCAGCGGCTGCGTGGCTGGCCATACCAGCACTATCAAACGCGGCCCCGGCGAACGCCAATACCCGGCCCAAAGCCCGCGAGGGCGCCTACCGAACGAGCTGGTATCCATTCACGGGGCATCCGGATGCCGACACCTGCTGGTCGCTCTCCGTGGGTCCCGACGGGCGGATTTACGCGGCGGCTTGCGCCGAGAGCGTGCCCGGCGGCGTGGTCAAGGTCGTCCGGTACAATGAACGGAAGGATAGCCTGGATTACCTGTTCTCGCTGGACGAGGTGGTGGATGATCCGGGGGATTCGGGGCGGGCGACGCAGTGCAAGATCCACTACAGCTTCGCGCCCTCGATGGCGGACGGCATCCTCTACATGGCAACGCATCTCTCGGGGCCGCCGATAGATCAGCCGGCGTATTCGCCTTGGCTCTCGTGGCATGACCCGAAACGCTGTTTCCGGGGCAGCGCGCTGGTGGCCTTCGACACGAAGAAGGACAAGGTGCTCTGGTGGGATACGCTGATTCCCAAGGAAGGTTGCCGCTGCCTGCTGCATGACGAGGACCGGCACCTGCTCTACGCGCTCAGCTACCCGCGCGACCACTTTATCATCTACGACACGAAGACCCGAACGCGGCGCGACGTGGGGCGCATTGGGTCCATCAATGCCCAGACGCTGTTCCTCGACAAAAAGCACCGCGTGTGGACGACCGACGACTATGGCCACCTGGTCCGTTACGACCCACAGACGGACCGCCTGGAGCACTCCCCGTTCGTCCTCCCGCACAACCCCGAGTTCCAAACCGGCTGGCACAGCGTCTTCTATGATGTTGCCCCCTCGCCGGACCGGGAGTGTATGTATGCGGTGACGTGGATCGCCAACTCCCGCCTGATGCGCATTTGGCCCAATGAAGGGGATTGGCCCAAAGTGGAAGACCTCGGCCCGACCACACAGAAGCGCGATCCCACGCTGCCCAAGGACACGTTCGTTGACCACTGCGGCGGGCTGGCCTTTGCCGGCGACGGCCAGTTGTATTACGTCGCCTCGCGCTGGCGGGACCCGGTCTATAACCCGATGCCGGCGGACGGACCCGAGCGCGAGGGTGTGGTTTGGCGGCTGAACCCGGCCACATTGCAGCGCGAAGAGGTGGCGGTGCTGCACCATCCGACCGACCCGGCGCAATACGTCTCGCGCGGCGCGGTGGATCACAACGGGAACCTGTTCTTCGGCATCGTCGGGACCAAGCCGGTAGGCATCTTCCAGGTGCATTTGCCGGCGTCTCGCAGAAGAGAGAATGCCCACCTGCCCATTCGGATGTGGGGATGAAGGGGATTATTGCAGTTACAAGGTTACATCGTTACATGAGTTGCATGGGGCGACACGCTGCAGAAGCTAATGTAAGCAGGCGACTCATTTACCTTGCCGCGCCACTATGAGCGAGAAGAAGAAAACCGAGTACGACATGCATTCGCCCGAGGCGAAGGCGCTGATTGATGAGATCGTGCATGGCACGTTCATAAAGGAGGGCACCATGGTCGCTTTCCCCACCTGCTTTCCAGGCGCGAGCATCCCGATTCCGGCCGATGAGAGCCACATCACCGCGCTCGACGTTTCAGCCGACGGGATGATCTACGGCGGCACATCCGGTCGGGCGACGCACTTGTTCGTCGGGATATTCCACGGCGTCACCGGCATCGTGTTTGACCGGGGAACCGTTGAGGGCGCGAACCACTGCGCGGCAGTGTGTTGCGGCAAGTCGAGGTTCTTCGCGTGCGTCAACGGTCCGGGCGGCGGGCGCATAGTGGCCGGCGGCTTTCAGGGCCTGCCCTTTGACCTGATTCAGGAATGGGGCTTCTCCCGACCGGCGCTTCAAGACCTGGGTCAGGTGAACGGCGAGCGGATCATCCATGCCGTGGCGGATGCTTCCAAAAACCAGCTGGTCGGCCTTACCAGCGGGCATCTGTTCACAGTGGAACTGGAGGGAGGAAAGATCAGCACCATCGCCGAAGCGCCTGGCAACGGACGGATTGCCGTGGGTTCAAAAGGCGGCATCTTCGGTCAGGATGGCGCGGCGCACCTTTGGCGCTACGATGTCGCCGCAAGCAGGCTGGAGCGCAAGGCGGTTGCTTTGCCGGAGGGCGCCTGGGGCAAGGTTCCCCTCACCTGGGCCAAAGATCACCATAGCGGATTGCTTTACACTGCGGACGCCGACGGCACGCTGTTCTCCCTGGACGAAGAGCATGGATTCAGTGCCCCCCTGGGCCGGACACTCCTTGCGCCAGTGGGCCCGATGGCCGTCACCCATGACGGGCGTGTCTTCGGCTTCTGCGGTCCCGAGATGGCCAAGATGTTCTGTTATAACCCGGGAACTCGCGCGGTGACCAACCTCGGCGTCGCCGTCTCGGTCCTCGAGCGCCGCCGTTATGGCTATGTATTCGGTGACGCGGTGACTGGCCGCGACGGGCAGATCATCTTCGGCGAGGACGATGATTTGGGCCATCTGTGGCTTTATTTCCCAAGCATCCAACGCGCATGACGACACGGCACACACTCTATCTCCTGACCATTGCCACTTTCCTTTGCACCCACGCCCAGGCGGAATGGGTCAATTCTCTCAAGCCGCCAGGGAAACCGGCGGGGCGCGTGAAGGTGGTCAAGGCCGGCAAGCCGTTGGGCGGCATCCAGTTGCCCGGTCACCCGACTCCCGAAGAGACCAACGCGGCGGTCGAACTCCAGCACTGGATCAAGGCGATGACCGGCGCGACGCTGCCCATCCATTCCGGCAAGGCACGGCACAGCCGCTTCGCCATCCACACCGATCCCTCGCTGGGGGACGAGGGCTACGGCATTGCCGTCAGTCATGGACGAATCATCCTTTCCGGCGGCACGACCCGCGGCGTCATCAACGCCGTGTACGCGCTCCTGGAGGAGGACCTCGGCTGCCGCTTCTACACCGACGATTCCATCCGCCTGCCCGAGACGAACACGCTGGTGATCGCCCCGGTGGCCCGCCGCTACGTTCCGCAGTTGAAACTCCGCGACCCGTTCTATGCCTGCGCCTTCGACCCCGTCTGGTCCCTGCGCAACCGCTCGAACGCGCCCCGCGCCGCCGTCCCCGAGGAGGATGGCGGCCACATTGACTACGACGACATGTTCGTCCACACCGCGGCGCAAATCGTGCCGCCGGACAAGTACTTCAAGGAGCATCCGGACTACTTCGCGCAGCAGGCCGACGGCACGCGCACGACCGCCCAACTCTGCCCGACGCACCCCGAGGTAGTGAAGATCGCGATCGCTTACGTGCGCAAGGTGCTGCACGACAATCCCCGCACGGAGATCGTCAGCATCTCCAAGAACGACTGCCAGGTCATCTGCCATTGCCCGCGCTGCACGAAGCTTCGCGACGCGGAAGGCTCCGACATGGCCAACCAGTTGTTCCTGGTCAACAAGGTGGCGGCGGCCATCGAGCAGGACTACCCCAACGTGGTCATTGACACCCTGGCCTACCTGGACACGATCCAGGTGCCCAAGACAGTGCGCCCGCGCCGGAGCGTCGCCATCCGCCTTTGCAACGACGCGGTAGGGGCGTGGTCGCATCCCTTCACACCGGCCGAGCAGTGCGAGACCGCGAGACTGATCAAAGCATGGAGCAGTGTCAACAGCCTGGTCCTTACACGGATTCCCACCCTCTTGGATTGCACTGGCTGGATTCGTGGAGTCCGTTCCCCCTCACCCCTACCCTCTCCCTCGGGGAGAGGGAGAACACTCCCCCGACCGTGGACGAAGCCGACGCGCTCGGGTTGTTTGACACGCGAACTCTGCGGCTCCCTCTCCCTAAGGGAGAGGGCAGGGGTGAGGGGGAACAGGACACCCGCCGTGCTAAAGCCTTCACCATTACCAGATGCGTGTAAGAATCAGGTCCACAACTGCATCTACATTTGGGACTACAACGTCAACTTCAGCCATTACCTGGCGCCGATGCCGAACCTGGACGTCATGGCCGCCAACATCCGCTTCTGGATCAAAAACCACGCCGAGGGCGTGATGCTCCAGGGCGGCTATCAGGGCCCCGCCGAGCGGGACCAGCTCAAATCCTGGGTCTGCGCGAAGCTGCTCTGGAATCCGGCCTGGGACGAGAAGGCCCTGGTTCGGGACTTTATCGAGGGCCACTACAGCAAAGCCGCCCCGGCGCTGGAGGAATACGAGGCGCTGTTGGGGCGAATGAGGGTTGAGCACGCGCAAGAAATGGCCTCCCCGCCCGGCGGCATCCGCTACCCGATGGACGCGCCCTTCATCACCAAGAACTTCGTGACCCAGGCAACAGCCATCTTCGCCCACGCGAAAGCGCTCGCCCAAGGCGACGACCAACTGACCCGCCGCGTCGAGCGGGCTGAACTGCCGATCCTCTATGTCGAATGCGTGCGCGGCCCAGCCTTCGTGGGCGACAGCTACGCGCAGGTGGTAGCCGACTTCGAACGCATCGCCCGTCGCGAAAAGATCCAATACCTCCAGGAAGGCGGTCCCGACTTCGAAGGCAAGCTGGCGGGGTATAAGAGCCAAATCCCTAAGGCCGGCACCAGCCCGTGAGGCGATCGAGCCTGGCTGACCCCTTTCCTTTCCGGCAGTGTCGCAGTCGGCAAACTGGCAATCCTACAGGCTAAAGCTCCTATTGCCGTCGGCGGAGATGCCGCAGCCGAGGTTGAAGAACCGCAGGTGCTTGGGCACGACGGGCGAGGCGCCCTGGAAGGCCAGCGACACACCTTGGCCGCAATACTCCGATGACTGCGCCGGGGGATCGGCCCAGAGCGAAATGTAATTAACGTAGCCTTATCAGATCGGGGCTACTGCGTCTGGAAGGCGCGGTAGAAGCGGCGCGGCAGGCTGGTGGCAGCGGGGTCCAGGAACGGGACGGAGCTATCGGCCGGCATGTTCGTGAGGCTAGGCTGCCAGTGAATCAGGTCCGTCGAGGCTTCGATAATCACCCCGTTGATGCCTGGCGCTCCATCCAACCGCGAGTGAAAGCCGTCACCCGCGAACCTGGTGACGGTCGGTGAGAGGTTGAACTTAAAGGAGCCGGGCGTGACTATGAGGTCCAGGCTGCCCGTGGCGCTGTTGCCGAAGTTATCGGTCAGGGTATAGGTGAGGGTGTCCGAGCCGGTGAAGCCCAGGGGCGGCGTGTAAACCAGCCGGTCGGCAAACTTCACGGTGGCAAGGTCCCATTTGCCCGCGGCACGGGCTTGTCTGACACCTTTTCCTTTTCGCCAGGCCACCCTCAGGCCCCCTCCAGGCGTATTACTGGCCAACTGGTAGCCAACCGGTAGCCAACCGGTCCGATGTGGATCGCATCCACATCGGACCGGTTGGCTACCGGTTGGCTACCAGTTGGCTACCAGTTGGCCAGGACCGGGCTGGCACCGGGTCTGAGGGAGGTTTTCGGGGCACCTTGGCGCTGCACTCCGGTCGCCGGCGCCAGCGGCGGAGGGCCATTTTGCCGGCGGCCCTGCCCGGCGCGGCTGGCCGGGGGACTGTAACTCTTGTGCCGTGGGAGCGCCTAAACACAGCGGGTGCCAAGTCCCCTGCGCGTTTCCGCCGGCCGATGGCTTGGCGAGTGGAACGGGAGCACCGCATGCCATGATGGACAACTCCAACCAGAAAGGCGACTTGATGAGCTTATCCGGTCGCTTCGTCCAATAGGCCTGCCTCAAGAAGAGGGTTGAGCCAGGGGTGCGGGTAGGAGGGCCCGGGAGAGGAGGCCCTGTACTTTGAACTCGGCACGATCCCCTGGTTTTCGAGCGTACGAGCCCCTCTCCCTGTCCCTCTCCCCGCAAGCGGGGAGAGGGCAATGCCTGGCGGCATAAGGTGGTGGTGCCCAGATGCACCCGTGATTGGCTGTGCAGCCCAGGCAACGGTTTAACCTCCTGACCGTGCTAATGGGCCTGGAAGGTCAGGCTGGCCGAGGTCAGGCCCGGGGAGGTCACTGTAAGGTGGAGCGTTGCGGGGTGTGAACCCGCCTGGATGACCGCCATGCAATGGCTGTGGAAGGCGTTACACTCGTCGGTCTTTACTGAATCGTGATCGCTCGGGTTGCCGTTGCCGACTCCGGCAATGCGGCCCCCACCGCTGAGCTGGAAGTGAACCCGGTTGCTGGCGGTAGGAACCAGGCGGCCCTCGGCATCCAGAATGGAGACCGGGACCACTACCGCGTCTTCGCCGTCGGCATGGAGGCGTGTCCGGTCGGGGGAGATCTGGATGCGCGCGGGCGCGCCGGCGGTCTCCTGCACGTCAGTGGCCACTACTTCCCCGCCGACGTAGGCCTTCGCCACCAAATTGCCGGGCTGGTAGGGCACCTCCCACTCGACATGGCTGTCGTGCGGCATTTCCTGGATGCCGAGGCTCTTGCCGTTCAGGAGGAGCTCGACCCGCTCGCCGTTGCTGAAGGCGAGCACGCGGATGTTCTGCCCTTCCTTGCCCGGCCAGTTCCAGCAAGCGGGCATCAGGTGGACCATGGGCTTGTCCGACCAGCAGGATTCGAAGTAGTAGTATTTGTCCTTGGGGAACCCGCAGAGGTCCATCAGGCCGGTGTTGTTGCTGACGTCGGGCCAGCCCCAGGGGTTGGGCTCGCCCCTGTAGTCAAAGCCGGTCCAGGTGAAGGACCCGCACATGAAGGGGCGCTCGATCACCGGCAGCCAGGCCTTCTCGGCCAGGTTATAGCAACTCGACCAGCCGTTGGACGGTCAGCCGCATATTCGCCGCGCGTGGTCTTCTGGTTGGAGTCCTCGCTGCCGAACATGGCTTTATGCGGATGGCGCTGGTGGATGGCGTCGAAGCGGGGGTAGTTGTAGTTGACGCCGATGATGTCCTCGACATCGGCGATGCCGGGCTTGAGCCAGCCGTTATTCATCGCGCAGGTGATCGGGCGGGTGCTGTCGTAACGATGGACCACGTCCATCATGGCCGAGAAGATGCGGGCGCCTTCGGAGGTGCCTTGGAGGCCCTCCTCGTTGCACATGGACCACATGATGATGCTGGGATGGTTGCGGTCGCGCTGAATCATGGTGGCGAGGTCGGAGAGATTCGTACAGGTCGTCCCCTTCGGGCTATGGTGGCGATACGAGTCGCCGAGGTGGCGGTTCTCATCCATCACCATCATCCCGAGCCGGTCGCAAGCATCCAGCACCGCTGGGTTGGGGGGTTATGGGCCGTGCGCCAGGCATTGCAGCCCATCTTCTTCAACTGGGTGACGCGCCAGGGCTGGAGGCTGTCGGGCACGGCGATCCCCACGCCGGCGAAGTCCTGATGGTTGGCCACGCCCTGGATTTCGACGTGATGGCCGTTGAGGAAGAAGCCCTTGTTGGCATCGTAGGAAATGGTCCGGATGCCGAAGGTTGTGGTGGTGGAATCCACTGGCCGGCCATCCCGCAGGATGGTAGTGCGGAGCTGGTAAAGGTAGGGGGACTCCGGCGACCAAAGCAGTGGATTCTGGAGCACGGCATCCTGAAGCACGTCGTGCTTTTCGCCGGCGGCCACCGTCTCGACTGTCTTGAGGGTGTTGAGCGAGCCGCCCTCGGGCCCCATGATCTCGGACACGACGCCGCACTGGGCGGAGGTAGTTCCATCGTTCCTGACGGTGGTCTGGATCGTGAGGTCGGCTTCGGCATCGGCGCCTTGCTTGCCATTGGGCACCGTGGACGTCACGTATGTGCCATAGGTCGCCACGTGCAAGGGGTCCAGGGCAGCCAAATAGACATGCCGATAAATGCCCCCACCCTCATACCACCAGCCCTCGAAGTGCCGCGGGTCCACGCGCACGACGAGGACGTTCTCGGCGCCGCAGCGGGCGACCTTGGTGACGTCATACTCGAAGGGCGTATAGCCGCTCGGATGCCTTCCCAGGAATTGCCCGTTCAGCCAGACCTGGCTGTCGCGGAACACGCCGTCAAACTGTAGCAGCAGGACTTTGCCCGCGTCGGCCTGAGGGATGGAGAAGTGCTTGCGATACCAGCCGAGCTCGTAAGTGAGGTAGCCGTGGCCGCGGTCATTGGTGGGACTGTAGTAACCGCTCCCGTCCAGCACGTAGTCGTGCGGCAGATGAACGCGCTGCCAGTCTCCATCGTTATACCTGGCGGAGATGACCTCGTTGCTGGAGGCCACGTCACCGCGATGAAACAGCCAATCGGCGTCAAGAAGTGCCCGGCGATGCAAGTTCGCCTCGGCCGCCCCTGCCCCACCCGGTCTGGCTGGCCGAGAAGAGCAGGAGCAGAGCCCGAACACCAGGATAGCCGCCAGGAGGCTGGACCGTATTCGGCCTTCTTCGGGTCTTGCCTCGGGTTCGGATTCGCGGCAGGTCTGTTCCCCCTCACCCCGGCCCTCTCCCTCGGGGAGAGGGAGCCACGCCGACCGGCTCTTGCAGCATCCGAGCGCACCCAATTCGTCGGCTGCCGAACGAAAGTCCTCCCTCTCCCCGAGGGCCGGGGTGAGGGGGAACGGGACGTGGGCTATGCCGGAATCACGGCTGTCGCAAGCCGCGCGTGAAGAGCAGGCTAGGAGCGCCGCGCTCGAAGAATAGGCAATAGCAGTTTTACTACACATAATGCCCACTAAGATTGGACCGCTCGTGGCTGGCAGTCAATGAATGCAACCGGCGTTGGGCGGGGTGCTTGTGTGCACTACGACCATAGGTCGCCAGGCATTTCCCTCTCCCCGCTTGCGGGAAGCGCGCCCGCCTCGGGCGCAGCGAACGGCGCCCCCGCCGTTCGCACCGGGTGCGGCAGTGTTCGGTGCGGGGGCGCGCCGAACGGCAGCCGGGGCGGCCGCGCTCCCCACTAACGCATACGAGGAGGAGAGGGAGGTGCGCCGGAGTCGTGGGGGTAGTGGAAAGATACGCCCGTTGGGCGTGGATCCTGAAATGACTTCTTCCCTTCCCCGGGCGGGGCCACTATAAGGATTGCGATGGCATTCAAAGACTTTCCAGAACAAGAGCAGGGCGTAAAGCTGCTGCAGCGTTCGCTCGAGCGCGGGCGGCTGGCGCACGGCTACCTCTTTGCTGGCCACCAACTCGACCTGTTGGAAGGGCTGGCCCGCACTCTGGCCAAGACGCTTAACTGCCTGCACCCTGTCAAGCGAGGCGGCGTGGCCGTGGACTGCTGCGACCGGTGCCTGAACTGCCAGAAGGTCGAGCACGGCAATCACGCCGACGTCTTCTGGGTGCGGCCCGAGTCGAAATCGCGCCAGATCAAGATCGGCCAGATTGTGCGCCGCGAGGACAGCCCGCCGCGCGTGCTGCTGGACGCGGTCAACCTCAAGCCCACTGAGAGCCAATACAAGGTCGGCATTATCGTCGCCGCCGACCGGATGAACGAAGAGGCGGCCAACGCCTTCCTCAAGACGCTGGAGGAGCCGCCGCCGCAGTCGGTCCTGATCCTGTTGACGACCGAGCCGGAGCGGCTGCTGGAGACGATTCTCTCCCGGTGCCTGCGGTTGAATTTCGCCGGCGAGGGGCCGCAACAGTTGGCGCCGGCCCAGATGGAGTGGCTGGCGACGTTCAGCGAGATGGCGGCGGCGGACCAGAAAAGCCTGCTGGGGCGCTACCGCCTGATGGACGTGCTGCTGCGGAAGCTGAACGAAGTCAAGGCGAGCATCGAGGAGACGCTCACGGCCCGTTCGCCGTTGGAGAAATATGAAGACGCGGAGGAGAGCTTGCGCGACAAGTGGGACGGAAGAACTGAAGGCGGCCATCGAAGCCGAGTATCGCCGGCAGCGGGCGGATTTCCTGCTGGCGCTGCAATGGTGGCTGCGCGACGTGTGGGTGCAGACGCTGGCGGAAGGCCAAAGTCTGAAGTCTGATGTCCAAAGCCGGGAGTCCGAAGCGCAGATCGGGGCGGAGTCGGGGACGATCACCCGTAAAGCATCAGGATCGGCGTCGCCGGAGGGGCTACTGGCCTTCCCGCAGTTGGCCGGGACGAAGCGGGTGGCGCAGAGGATTTCGCCGCAGGCAGGCGATGGAGAATCTGCGCGATTCTGGAGCAGCTCCAGCGGTGGCTGCACACCAACGTCCAGGAGGCGCTGGCCCTGGAGGTCGGGCTGCTCAAGCTGCACCTCTGACCCGCCCCGAACGGGAGCCAGCCAAGCGTCCATGAACTCCAAACCGCAGCCTGCCGGACCGCAGGACGAAGGCCATTGCTGCCGGCCCTCTTCGCCGGCCTGTTCGGGGCGTTCCTTGGGTCTGTGCCTGCTGAAATTCGGCAACCCGCCGATCACCGAGAAATGGATCACGCGCCGACGGCCTTTGGGACTTCCTGTTGGGGTATCCGTGGCCAATCGCCTGGGCGTATTGGCTGCTGGCCCTGTTGGTGTGGCCGGGATAGCGGTCGCGCGGTGGAAGCCGGTGGGACCCTGGTGGCTGGTCGCGCTGCCGGCGGCCTGGCTGGCTTGGGAGTTTATCGCCGGCACCCAGTCGGTGGACGCCCAGTTGACCAGCGTCACTCTGAAGCATTTCACTGCGTGTGTCGTTTGCTTTTATCTGGGCTATTTCTCGCTGAGCCGGGTGCAGCGGATGTTGGCCGTTCTGGCTGGGGCTGGTGTGCGGGTTCGTGCTGGTCCTTGCTGTCGGCTGGGAGCAACAGTTCGGCGGCCTGAAGGAGTCGCGCCGCTACTTCTTTCTCTACGTCTATCCCACACTGAAGGAAGTCCCGCCGGATTATCTCAAGAAGATTTCCAGCGACCGCATCTTCTGCAACACTCTTTTATCCAAACGCCCTGGCCGGGGTGCTGCTGCTCCTGTTGCCCGCCACCCTGGCCGCGCTGTGGCAACTGCGCGGCCTGTTGACGGCAAGTCGCCAGAGGCTTCTTGATCGGGCTGGTGGGCGCGGGCGGGCTGGGTTGCCTGTATTGGTCCGGCTCAAAAGGTGGATGGCTGCTGATGCTGGGGCTTGGCCTGGTGGCGCTGCTGAGGGTCCCGTTCAGCCGGCGGCTCAAGGCGGTCGCTGGTGGCGGCGGTCCTGCTTGCCGGTTTGGCTGGGTTCTTCTGGAAGTATGCGGCTTTCCTCGAGAAAGGGGCCAACGAGCGTGAGCGCGAGGTTCGATTACTGGCAAGCGGCGATTAGAACGGCCGCCGACAAGCCGGTTTTCGGCACCGGGCCGGGCACATTCGCCATCGCCTATGAGAAGATCAAGCGGCCCGAATCTGAAATGGCACGGCTGACCCATGATGACTACCTGGAGCAGGCTTCCGACTCGGGGGTCGCAGGCGCGGTGGCGTACGCGGCTTTTCATTGTGTGCGGGCTGATCTGGAGCTTTCCGAAGCCAGACAGGACCCTGGCCCCAGGCTACGGCGGTTGGCTTGCGTTCGCTGTTTGGCTCGGAGTGCTGGGGTGGAGCCTGCAAAGCCTGGTTGAGTTCGGGCTCTACCTCCCGGCGCTGGCCTGGCCGGCCTTCACTTTCCTGGGCTGGCTATTGGGCAGGCGGCAACGCAAGCCGGCATAGCCCGGACACCTCGCCGCCCTGCGCACTCGCAGGAGCACGTGCCAACCGGTGGTTCGGAAATGGCAGTTGAGGGGAGCAGGAATCATTCGACAAGCGCCGCCAACCGGCGTAGCATTTGCCTCCCGAATGAGAATCCTGTTCCTGAACGGACCGAACCTGAACCTGCTTGGCCAGCGCGAGCCGGAGGTTTACGGGCGAGCGACGCTGGCCGATATCGAGGCCAAGGTGCGCGAGCGGGCGAAGGAGCTAAAGGCCAAAGTGGAGTTCCGCCAGTCCAACCTGGAAGGCGAGCTGGTTTCCTGGATTCAGCAAGCCCGGGGCAAGTTTGATGTGATCGTGCTCAATGCGGCCGCCTACACCCATACCAGCATCGCCTTGCGCGACGCGATTGCCGCCGTGGGGATACCTACGATTGAGATTCACCTTTCTAACATCCAGGCCCGGGAAGAATTCCGCCACAAGTCGCTGCTCGCACCAGTCTGCCGCGGGCAGATTGCCGGGTTCGGGACAAATTCCTACATTCTGGCGGTAGAGGCTGCGGTTAACGTTAACGAGGGGTAATAGCTGGATGCCTCCAGGGGTTCTGGCATGTATCTTGAGTGGTTTGTTGGCCACGGAACGAATGCGGAATTGGCTGTTGACGGCCCTTGGCGGGTGGAATACTCTCGCCCGGCAAATAAACCGACTCTGAGGAAATACGGTTGTGGACATAAAAGACATCAAAGCCATCATTGACCTGATGAGGAAGAACGCTGTGACGGAGTTCGAGCTCGAAAAGCAGGACTTCAAGATCAGACTCCGACGGGGGGCGAACGGGGGCGGTGGCACCGTGTCCAGTGAGGACCCTTCGGCTGTGGGGTATGCGCCGGCACCGCAAGTTGCTCCTCCGGTTGCCGCTCCGGCGCCTCTGGTGCAGGTTCCCGCCAGTAACGAGGTTGAGATCAAGTCTCCCATGATCGGCACCTTCTACCGGGCGCCCTCGCCCGAATCGGCCGCCTATGTGGAGGTCGGCACCGAGGTCAGTCCCGAGACGGTGGTCTGCATCATTGAGGCGATGAAGGTAATGAACGAGATCAAGGCCGAGGCCAAAGGCGTCATTACCCAGGTGATGGTCGAGAACGCCAAACCGGTGGAGTTCGGCCAGCCTCTGTTCAAGATCCGCCCGTCCTGACGCCGCTTGAGTATGGTTCGCCGAGCGGGTTCAGCCTAACGCCTTAACGCCTCAACGTCTCCAGGCATGTTCGAGAAAATACTGGTCGCTAACCGCGGGGAGATTGCCGTCCGCATCATTCGCGCCTGCAAGGAACTTAACATCCGCACGGTGGCGATCTATTCCGAAGCGGACGCCAACTCGATGCACGTCCAACTGGCCGACGAAGCCATCTGCATCGGCAAAGCGCCCGCCAGCGATAGTTACCTGCGCATTGATCGCATTGTCAGCGCGGCCGAGATCACTGACGTGGATGCGATTCACCCCGGCTACGGTTTCCTGGCTGAGAACGCCCACTTCGCCGATGTCTGCGAGAGCTGCAACATCCGGTTCATCGGCCCGAACTCGCGGGCAATGAACCTGCTCCAGGACAAGGCGGTCAGCCGCGCGCTGGCCAAGAAAGCCGACGTGCCAACTCCGCCCGGTTCGGATGGCGTGGTGGAAACCGAGCAGGATGCCCTGCTGGTAGCCAAACGCATCGGCTACCCGGTCATGATCAAGGCTGTGGCCGGCGGCGGCGGTCGGGGGATGCGCGTCGCCCACAATGACATCTCACTGGTGAAAGGCTATCACACCGCGCGTGGCGAGGCTGAGAAGGCCTTCGGTAATTCGGGGGTCTATGTCGAGAAATTCATCGAGAACCCGCACCACATCGAGTTCCAGATTCTAGGCGACCACAAAGGCCACATCATCCACTTGGGCGAGCGGGATTGCTCCATCCAGCGCCGCAACCAGAAGGTGGTCGAAGAATGCCCTTCCCCGTTCCTGGAGAACCCGAAGTTCAAGAAGCTGCGCGAGAAGATGGGCAAAGCCGCGATCAAGATTGCCGAAGCAGCCAGCTATAACAACGCGGGCACCGTCGAATTCATCGTGGATACGTCCGGGCGATACTACTTCCTGGAAATGAACAAGCGCATTCAGGTCGAGCACCCGGTCACCGAAGAGGTCACCGGCATTGACCTCGTTCGCTACCAGATCATGCTCGCGATGGGCGAGCCGTTGCGCCATTCACAGAGCGACATTCAGCTCAAAGGCCACGCCATTGAATGCCGCATCAACGCCGAGGATGCCTTCGACGACTTCCGGCCCAGCCCCGGCCGGATTGAGATGTATTACCAGCCCGGCGGCCGCGGTGTGCGCGTGGATAGCCACGCCTATGCCGGCTATACCGTCCCTTCGGCCTACGACTCGATGATCGCCAAGCTCATCACTTTCGGCAGGGACCGGCGCGAAACGATGGACAAGATGAGCCGCGCGTTGGGCGAATACATGATCACGGGCGTGAAGACGACCATCTCCTTCCAGCAGGCGATCCTGCAGGACCCGAACTTCCGCCGCGGCGTCTATTCCACCGCCTTCATTGACCAACTCCTCAGTGGCGCCCGGCGGGAGTTGATCGAAGAAAAGGCTTAGCCCATCTGCGGCACCACACTGTCGTAGGTCAGCGGCGGGATGATCTGGCCTGTGCCGGTCTTGATCGTGCGCGTCTTCGGGTCGCCAGCGTCCGCGCCTTCGGTTTCAGGACCCAGCGCCCGGCAATTCCCATCCCGGCCTGTATTCCCGAGACAGGCACTTGTTGGCTTCGGCAACGTTGGTGACTTTCATGGCGGCAGCATCAAAGAGCAGGCGTCGGCCGCCCAAACGTAACGACACCGCCCCCAGGTTGAACGCATCTGAAATCGGTCCGGCCAGGAGGAAGTCCCCGTACGTGGGTGGACCACCCTTGCAGGCCGCTACCCAGAGCGCCTCGGCGTTCTGACGCGCCCGTCCCAACTCCTTTTGCGGTGCAGCACCCGGGAGTTTCCCGGCAGCCCGATATTCCTGCATCTTCTTCTCGGGAATGATCTGAGGAGCCTCGCCGCGGAACCCGGCAAGGATCTTCCCAGCGTCGCCGACAAACATCATCCCCTCGGCGGGCAGTTCCTTGTTCTCCGCCTCCATCTCCTCCGGCGTCGGTGGCCGCATCGAACCGTCATACCAGAACACGTCGAAAGGCGGCCTGGCACCCTTGGCGGCGAACTTGAAGCGGATCGTGCAGGCGGCGGGGAACGAATAGTCGTTCTTGATCCTGACGGACACGTTGCCAGCGAGCGTGCAGACGTGACTTGGCCGTGACTCTACCGCGAACGGGGCGTCCAGCCCGAAAGACGTGAAAACCGGCCACAGACTGTAATGGCCCATGTCAGCCAAAGCGCCACCGCCAAATTCATACCAGCCGCGGAATACAGCATGCGTGTAGTGCGGGTGATAGGGCCGGTCCAGCGACGGTCCCAGCCACAACTTCCAGTCAAAGCCCTCCGGGATCGGTGGCGTGTCTGTCGGGATGGTCGGGTATTGGGGCCAGACCGGCCGGTTCGACCAGTTGTGAACTTCCCGCAATTTGCCGATCACACCGGCGTCAATCCAGGCCTTGATCTGGCGCACGTTGGCACCATCACTCGCCGGGAGGAAATGCGTCGCGACCTTGGTCTTGCGGGCAGTCTCGATGACCAGGCGCGCCTCCTGCAAACGGTTGGCAATCGGCTTGTGCATCATGACGTGCTTGCCCTTGTTCATCGCCGCGATCGCAATCGTCGCGTGCAGATGGTCGGGGGTCATGATCTTGACGGCGTTCGCATCTTTCTCTCTCTCCAGCAACTCCCGAAAGTCGGCATACGTGGCGCAGCCACGGAACGTCGCCGAGCGCCTCTGGTTGGCATAAAAGGTCTCGATGACTTCTTTGGCGACGTCACGACCTCCGGGGATGCCCGGCGCGCCTCGTCTCCAGTCTGGCCGGCCCAGCGCCTCGGCGAGGGACGCGCGCAGACCGTCTTTCGACCAATCCACATAGTCGTGACTCTCCTTGACCGGATCGCACACGGCGACAACCTGCACCTCGGGCAGCGCCAGCATGCCCGGCATTTCCCGCAGACCCTCCGTGCCACAACCGATGTAGGCCACCGTTATCTTTTCACTCGGCGGGACGAATCCCGGCCCACCCAACACGTGCCGAGGCACGATCGTGAAAGCCGCCGCAGCGGCACTTCCGGCGGCGATAAACTTGCGCCGGGAAAAGCCCGCCGGACGGGTCCGGCTTGTTGGTTCGCTTGTTTTCATAAATGATCGCCTGCGCTGTGGCGGGTCAAATGACGCGCACGACTCCCCTGCCCTTCACCACCTCACCAATCCGCCAAGCCTTTTGCCGCTGGGAGCGGAGGTATTTCAGCACCGGCTCAGCTTTGGCCGCCGCCACCAGCATGACCATACCGATGCCCATGTTGAAGACTTGATATAGCTCGGCCTCGGGCACACCGCCTTTGGCGCGGAGCAGTTCAAAGATCGGCAAAAACTCCCAGCTTCCTTTGCGAATGATGACGTCGCAATCGCTAGGCAGCACACGCGGAATGTTATCCACGAACCCGCCGCCAGTGATGTGGGCCAGGGCCTTGAGAGTGGGAGAGGCGCCCCGTTTGCCCTTTCGGGCCGGCTGAGGGGCGGCGCCACGGGACAGGTGAGGCGCCTGCCCTGCGTTGAACCTCCTCAGCAGTTTCTGGATCAGCGGGCCGTAGCTGACATGCACCTTGAGCAGCTCATCGCCAATGGTGTTCCGCAGTTCGGGCAGGTAGCTCCGAGGCTTCAGTCTCATCCGCTCGAAGAAGATCTTGCGGGCCAGCGAGTAGCCGTTGGTGTGCAAGCCGCTCGAAGCCAAGCCGATCACCGCATCGCCCGGCCGGACTGTTCTGCCGTCGAGCATCCGGGATTTCTCCACCACGCCGACAATCGTTCCGCTTACATCATATTCCCCCACCTGGTAGAAGCCTGGCATCTGGGCGGTCTCGCCACCGATGAGGGCGCAGTGGTTCTCGGCGCACGCCCGGGCAAAGCCCTTGATGATGTCGCTGAACACCCGCGGCTCCAGCTTGCCGGTGCCGAGATAATCCAGGAAGAAGAGCGGCTCCGCCCCCAGCACGGCGATGTCATTGACGCAATGGTTGACGAGGTCCTGCCCGATGGTGTCATGACGGTCCATGGCGAAGGCGAGCTTGAGCTTGGTGCCGACACCGTCAACGCTGGAAACAAGCACCGGCTGTTCGTATTTGCGGACATCCAGTGCGAACAGGCCGCCAAACCCGCCGACCTTCCCGAGCACGCCAGGCCGGTGGGTGGCCGCCAGCAATCGCGGCAGAGTGGATTTGACCTGGTTGCCGAGGTCAATGTCAACGCCCGCGCGGGCGTATGCCTTTTGTTTCATGCGCGGTGAAATTACTGCCGCCCGCCCGCCAGTCCAAGCTTTATGCGGTGCCTGTATGCCACATCGGGGAACACCTCATTCCGGCAAAGGCTGGCCCTTGGTCTCCGGCGCAAGCCAGATGAGGACCAACCCGACGAGGTAGATGAGCGTAATCATGGCGCCGGCCTTAGGGTAACTTCCCGAATACGCGGCGACCAATTGGCCCTGCGTGAGAGCGCCCACCGCCGCCAGAATACGCCCGGAGTTATAGCAGAGGCCCTGGCCCGTCGCGCGCACGCGGGTGGGGAACAGTTCCGGCAAATACAGGGGCAGCCAGCCATAAAACGCCGCGGTGGTCGCACCGACCAGTGTGACAAGGATGAGGAAGGCGGGGCCGTAACCATGCACCAGCCGGAACAGCCAGGCGCAAAACAGCAAGGAAAGCAGGCACAAAACAAAATACGCCGGACGCCGGCCAATCCGGCCGGCGGCCAACGCGCCAACCAGCGAGCCGCCAATCGCTCCGGCGCTGACGAGGATCTGCGTCATGGCCTTGGCTGCCGGGACCCGGCCGCCCGTCATTTGGTCGGCCCAGAGCGGCAGCCACTGCACCGACCCCCACGTGCCGATCAGCGCGACCGAGGCCAGGGCAATGCCCACCAGCGTCTTGGCCAGCAATCCGGAGGACAGGATTTCCCGGACTGGACGCGCCGCCCCTTTCTGAACGGCAGCCTTCCAGCGCTCGGATTCGGGCACCAGCACCTGAATCCCCAGCGCCAAAAGCGCGGGCGCGGCGCCGGCAATCATAATCCAGCGCCACGACTCACGAGTCACCACAAAGGTATAGCCCACCAGCGCGATGAGCAGGTACCCCGCATTGGACGCGGTGCCGATGATCCCGGCCAGCAGCGCCCGCCGGCCCGGCGGCCACGCTTCCATCACAAGTGCGACACCCAGCGACCACTCCCCGCCCATGCCAAACGCGGCAACGAAACGCAAGGCCCCCAACTGCCATGGCTGTCGCGCAAAGAAACAGAGGCCGGTAAAGATCGAGTAGGTCAGGATGCTCAGGGTCATGGCCCGAACGCGCCCGAGCCGGTCCCCGAGCCAGCCGAACGCGAGCCCGCCGGCCGCCGCACCCACCAGGAACAGGGCGGTGATGTATCCCATCCATAACCCCACAAACTGGTCCTGGCCGGTAGCCGAGGCGGGTAACATGCTTTGGAGCGCCGGGCGCGCGACGAGCGGGAAGATCCCCATCTCCACCCCGTCGAACATCCAGCCCAGGAAGGCCGCAGCCAGCACAAACCATTGGGCGCGGGCGCTGGTGTTCCGGCCCGGGTCGGTTACCGTCGGCGTGCTCGTCATCATAGGCTGCGTGCAGTGTCGGTCGGATGATCCCGCAAACGCACAACGAAAACGCCTTTCGACGGCAATGGTCAAACTCTTATTTAAGGCCGGAACTTTTGCCCCCTTGCAGTTTTCAATTTGCTGTGGCGACGATTTGCGGGTAAATAGAGACATGCGCTGGCGGATAATCGCTATAGTTTCGCTCAGCCTGAATCTCGCGCTGGCTGCCGCGTGGCTAGCCGTATTACAGCAGGAGGCCGTCAGGCTTGCGGCCGCCACCGCGTTGCGCGAACACCCGGCCGTCCAAACCACAACCAATTTCGTGGCCCGGCGCTTGCCCTTTACCTGGCGGCAGGTCGAATCGTCGGACTACCCGACCTATATCGCCAACCTGCGCCAGATCGGCTGCCCGGAGCAGACCATTCGCGACATCATCATTGCCGACGTAAACGGGGTGTTTTCACGCCGAAGGGCCACGGAGCTGGTCACTCCCGAGCAGCAATGGTGGCGCAGCGAACCGGACACGAATATCCTCGCCGCTGCCGCCGAGAAGGCCCACGAATTGGAAGCTGAGCGGCATACGCTGCTGACGCGCCTGTTGGGGACCAATTGGGAGACGGGCGATTTGGTGAGCCTCCCACGGCCCTCGCGGCCCGGCGTCGTGCTCGACGGTCCGCTACTGGGCGCACTGCCGGCGGAGACCAAGCAAGCCCTCGAGCATGTCAGCGTCGCCTCGCAAGACCGCATGCAGGCCTACCTCGACGCGCAGCGCGCCGCCGGCCAGGAGCCTGACCCGGCCGAGATGGCCAAACTCCGCCAGCAAACCCGCGACGACCTGGCGCGTGTCCTTAGCCCGGCCGCACTCGAAGAATTCCTGCTGCGCTACTCCCAGGACGCAAACGACCTGCGCGCCGAATTCGGCCAGCTCCGCTTTTTCGAGCCCACGCCCGATGAGTTCCGCGCGGTATTTCGCGCGACGGACGGGCTGGACCAACAGATCCAGTTGCTGGCCGACGCCAACGACCCAGCCAGCCAGGACGCCAGGCAGGCACTGGAGAACCAGCGCGAGAACGCGATCAAAATCGCCCTGGGACCCAAGCGCTACCAGGAGTACCAGATGCTCCACGATCCAGTTTATCGCGACGCAGTAGCGGCTGCGGATGAGGCCGGCACCCCCGAAGCGGCAGGGACGATCTACGCCATCAACCTGGCGACCCTGGCCGAGCAGAATCGCATACGCGGAGATACGACCCTCACCACCAACCAGAGGAACATCGAGCTGAAACGGGTCGAACTGCAGCAATTGCAGGCGAATACCGTCGCGACAGGACAGGAATTGCCTCCGGAACCTCCGCCTCCCCCACCGCCGCCGCCCAAGCCGAAAAAGGTCTATGTCCTCGGCGCGGGTGACAGCGCCGCCACCATCGCCCTGATGTACGGCCTGCCCGTCAGCGCCATCAAGGCGGCCAATCCCAGGGTGGATTTCAACCGGCTGAAACCCGGAACCGCGATTACCATCCCCTCCTCACCCTTCACGCCCCCAATGTCGCCCTAGAAAGGAACAGCGTAAGACACTTGCACGCCCCGCCCGCTTTGATGAACTCGGTCATGGGCAGCGCATGGGGCCGATAGCCCCGTTCCGCCAGCACCGCGCACAGTTTCGGACACGCTTCCGCCAAGACCACGTCCCGGCCGATTATGATCGCGTTGCAGGCAAAATGCGCGGCCTCGTCCGGGGCCACCTCGATGAGGTCGCGGGTATGGTCGCGAATCGCGCGCCGTGCATAGCTGTCGAAAGCCGCTGGATACCAGATTGCCCCACCATCGGGCAAGGGACAGAAGCAAGTATCCAGATGGTAAAACCGGGATTCGGTCAACTCAACTGAGACAACCAGGCATCTGAGCATTTCACCAATGATCTGGTGGGCGCGAACGTCGGAGCGAAAGCGATAGCCGCAAAACAGGACTTCGCCGCAGAAGAGCGCATCCCCTTCCCCCTCGAAGCGCACCCTGTCGGGCAGACGCACAACCTCGTAATCGTGCTCGCGAAACCACTGCTCGAAGTGCGCTGCCTCGCCCTGGCGCTCGCGGAACCGAAAATTGCTGCGAAGGAACTTCTTGCCAACCACCAGCCCCGCATTGGCGGTGAAGACCATGTCCGGCAACTTCGGCTGAGGCGCGATCAGACTGACGCGGCAACCCAGCAATCGCAGCGTGTCGTGGAGCATGCGCCATTGCGCGCGGGCCAGCGCCGGCACTGTCTTGCGTGTGCGATCCATCCAGGGATTGATCTCATACTCGATCCCGTAATGGTCCGGCCGGCACAGCAGCAACTCGCTCATGAGACACATTACACCGGGCCGGACCCGGTGTCTGCCACCCGGGGCGAAACCGCACCCGCTGAGAGGAAGGTCGGTTGCGTTGGTGCTCGGTGACCAGGCACGCGCGAGACCTGAAAGGAAAGATTCCCACACTTGACACCCGAAGCCTGCTAACGGAAATGGCAGGGCGGGCTCAGTCCTGGGAGTCGCTCTCCGCCAGGAACTCGGTCAACTCGCGCAGGAACGGCTCGATGTCGGTCACCAGCCCAATCGCCTGGAACGTGCCCCGGTCACTGAGCTTGGTGACGACGGAAGGATTGATGTCCACACAGATGGTTTTGACGTTGGCCGGCAGCAGGTTACCGACGGCAATCGAGTGCAACATGGTGCACATCATGAGTGCCATGGTGACGCCGCCGAGCTTTGAGCGCATCAGCTTCTGCGCGGCCACTACGTCCGTGATGACCTCCGGCAATGGGCCATCATCGCGAATCGAGCCGCCGAGGACAAAATCCACCTTATGTTTCACGCATTGGTACATGATGCCTCTCTTCAGCGTGCCGGCGGCAACGGCGGCGGTGATGCCCCCGGCGCCGCGGATGGTGTTGATGGCCCGCATGTGGTTCTCGTGGCCCTCGTCGGCCAGTGAGCCCCGTTCGAGGTAAACCCCCAGGGACGTGCCGTAGAGCGCGTGCTCAATGTCATGGACCGCGAGGGCGTTGCCGGCAAAGAGCAGATTGACATAGCCCCGCTCGATCATCTTCTCGAAGTGCTCCCCTGCGCCGGTGTGCACGACCGCTGGCCCAGCCACCACCAAGATCTTCCCGCCCGCCTTCCTGGCCAACTGCATTTCGGACGCCACCTCGCGGATCACCGCGCTCTTGGGCTTCTCGCTCGACACACTGCTGGCCATGAACTCGAAAACGCTTCGCCGCTCGGTGGACCGTTCCTGCGGGGCCACCCGAATGCCATGATGGCCCACCGCAATCAGCATCCCCTTGCGCACCTGGTAGAACTTGACCGTGCTGGCCGATCCGTTCTGCGCGTCCACCGCAATGCCGCAGTCCATTCCGACCGGCTGCACTTCGATCCATTTGCCGTTGTAGCGGACGTAGGTCTGCTGGTTGGTCGTTACGTAGAAGTCAGGAGGGAACACCCCATCCGCCGGGGCGGGAACAAGCTGCACGGCCTTTTGCTCCACCACCTCCGCGCCCTGCTGCCTCAGCCGCCGGACCATATCGTCCACTGCCTCGGGTGAGGGCCCTATCACATCAATGGAAGCGTAACTGGGGTCGTTCCGCTGCCTGCCGATCTTGATCTCGCGGATGGTGAAGCTGCCACCACCGGTCAGAATCTCGTCCAGCACCTTAGGCAGGAGCAGTGAATCAATGATGTGACCGCGCAACTCGATTTGTTCGGAGAACATAGGCATGTCGGGGTTTCACCGCGTCAACGGCCTAATGGGATAATCGAGGCGCGGCGGATGGCAAGCACATTACAGCTTCCTCAAGTGGATATTCCCCCCTCCGCTACGCAACTGCACGGACTTGCCGCCGCCATTGACCGGGCCTTGCAGTCGGCCACGCTCGAGTTTGCCCACAACCGTGACGGGCAACTCGGTGCTGACGGTTCCTCCCCCAGTCTGCGCATCGAGGTTAAATGCGGCAGTGGTGGGCACGTCCACGCTGATACCGCCGCCCCCGGTCGAAAGCCTCACTGCGTCCGGCACCTCCGAAGGGCAGCACCGCCTTGATGGAACCGCCGCCGGTCGAAGCCTCCACCGCCCCGTCCACCTTTTCGATTGTCACCCCGCCGCCGCCGGTACTGACGTGCGCCGACCCCTGGAAGTCCTTCACGGTAACCGAGCCGCCACCCGCAGTGACCGTCGAGCGTTCCCCCGCCACCGGCGACCTCGAATCCCCCGCCGCCGGTGCGCAAGGTGATCGTTCCTTCGCAAGCTGCCACTTTGATGCCGCCGCCGCCCGTTTTGCCTGCGAGCGAGCCGTGGAGGCGCACAAAGCTCAGCCCTCCACCCCCGGTGTCCGCCCGCACCTCGCCCGTGAGATCGGCCACGTCAACGCCGCCTCCGCCGGTCTTGAGCCGTGCGCTGAACCGGGCCGGAACACTGATAGTGTACTTGGCTTCATTCTGAGTCCGCCCACCCCCGAACCAGGATCGGCCGCGCTCGCCGCGGGATTGAACGGTCACGGTATTGCCATCCTGGGTGAACGTGACCGGGTGGTCGCGCAGGAAGGCCTCCTCGTCGGCCTTCTTCCTCCGCCCGATCTTCCGCCAGACATCCACGACGACCTCGTCAGTCGCGTTCGTGCTGACGTTGACCGAACCGAAGTCCACATCCACCACGACTGTTCCGCCCGACTGGACGGAGAAGCGGTGATCGAGTTTCTCCTCCGTCGAACCAAAGGCAGCGACAGAGCCTATCAGGAACAGAAATAGAGTCGGTTTGAGCATAGTTGGTTTCATAATCATCAATCTTTCCAGTGCGGCACGTTCCAATCATCAACGCCCCATGACTTTGATCCAAGGGTCATCTGATTATCTTCTTACGGGAATTCTGCCCGAAGTTACGGCCAAAGCAACCATAGTGTGTAACCGTTCCGGGGCTTGGGCGCTCGAAACTGCCACCATGCCTTGCCGGGCGTTTCCCTCTCCTCGCCTGCGGGGTCAGGGAGAGGGTTTCGTTTACGCTCCCGACGTCCAGTGGGCCTTCTTGGGTTCAAAACGCTGGGCCTCCTCTCCCCGACCCTCTCCTCCACAGGAGGAGAGGGGCGCGAGTCGAAGATCGAACGTGCTCCGCGAATGTAAGAATGGCAAAGGACATGCTATCTCTGCACCTTCGCCTGATTCAGTCCGCGCTGAGTCAGAAGGTGGAAGCAGAACCGGTGGGCAACCATCGGGAACGAAGCCAGGGCCGGGCAGCAATGCACGGTCACGAAGTGGCCAGCTTCCCCGGCGAGGTGGGGCCGCCCTTGGGCCAGAGCTGTGAACGAACCTCCCCCTTTCGGGTGAAGTTTGCCCTGTCGGCCTCGTTAGCGACAGGTCGAGACGCCGCCCATGCGGTTAGCGGCGCGCCTACGGCTCTCGTGTTACCTGCGGTCACGTCTCGCACACAGTACGTTCGATTCACCGATGAAGTCCCACGGCGTCTCATCCTCGGATGGGTAAGCCCCGGCTATAAGTCCAATACGAAAGGTCGAGGTGACGCGTTGGTGGCGGGAACGGTTTTTCCCCGGCCCCGCCTTAGGGGATCGCAGCAGCGCCAGAGTAGAGGCTTGCGCCCAGGTCGGCTCGCCGGCCCGGGGGCAGGCTCTGAAAGGCAAAACCTCAGGGACCGCCTGGACCGCTCCGGTTCACGGGACCAGTTAGCCCAGCCGTTGAAGCCACCACATGGCCCGGGGGGACCTCCTCCCCTCAAGCGGTCGGCCCGCTAAGCAACAGTCCCCAACAGCCGCAGCCGGGACAGCCGGTGGTTCGTTCACCGTAGGGAAAAAATCAACATGGCCTTGTTTCCCATCGCCAAAATCAAAGCTCATTCCCTCACAGGGAGGATTACCCTGCCGCTGTTGCGAGCCGCCTTCAAGGCGGTCAAACGCAACCGCGGCGCTGCGGGTATTGACCGGGTTAGCCTCAAAATGTTTGAAGCCAACCTCGCCGATAACCTCCGCGCCTTGGAACGCGCCCTCAAGGACGGCTCCTTCGAACCGCTCCCCTTACGGCGCCACTACCTCGACAAAGGCGGCGGCAAACTCCGCCCGCTGGGTATCCCCGCGGTTCGGGACCGGGTCGCGCAAGAAGTCTTGCGCCGCCTGCTCCAGCCCATCTTCGAGCCGCTGTTCCACGAGGCGTCCTTCGGCTTCCGCCCGGACGTAATTGCCATCAAGCCCTGGAGTTGGCCCTGTTATATCATGCGGAAGGTTTCCGCGTCGTGCTCGATGCCGACGTGGTGGGCTGTTTCGATAACCTTCCCCATCCGCTCATCAAGGAAGCGGTCGCGGCTCAGGTCGCCGACGGCAACATCCTTAACCTCATCGCGAAATTCCTTCGCGCGGGCATCATGGAGAACGGCGTCTTCAAGCCTACGACGATTGGCACCCCCCAAGGAGGCGTCGCCAGTCCGTTATTGGCTAACATCGTTCTCAATTACCTGGATTGGCAGCTCCACCGCCTCGGCTGGCGCTTCGTGCGCTACGCCGATGATTTCGTGGTCCTCGGCCAGTCCAAAGCCCAAGCTGAGGAGGCTAAGACTCAGGTCACGCATATCCTGGCCCAACTCGGCCTGCAACTCAGCGCCGAAAAGACCCGCATCACCACCTTCGGCAAGGGTTATTCCTTCCTCGGGTTCGTGATCTCGTCCCGGTCCAAACGTATGCGCCCCAAGTCCCAGGACAAGTTCAAAGAGAAGGTGCGGGAGTTAACGGTCCGGTCGCGCAACCTGGACGCGCAACTCATCGTGGAACTCAACCGAGTCATTCAAGGTACGGCCAACTACTTCGCCACGCGCTGGTCCACTAACCGGTGGCTTTTCCGGGAACTGGACGCCTGGATTCGGCGGCGACTTCGCTGCCTCAAATTCAAGCACTTCAGCTACCACCACAACCGCCGGATGCGCTGCAAGCAGTTTGTGCGACTCGGGTTACTGAGTCTGGAGAGCCTCGGCTGGTCATGAGAACGGCTCACGCCAGGCCCTGCCCAAGAACGGTGCACGGATTCCCCACGGGGGGGTTCACTCTGTCCAAAATCGGAACTGGCGACGGGGGTCACCGCCGTCAGTCGGGGTCGCCCGGAGTCGGAAAGCGACACGCCGGTAAATATAGGGAATGGACCCTATCGCGACAACGGGGAGGGAGTGGCGGCAACGCCACTCCCTTACCCACTAATAACTAACGCACGCGCTCACGCCGCTTCTACCACCTTCCGCATCGCCGCCTCGTTCCGATCGAAGGAGTCCACCATCTTGAACTGCACCCGGGCGCGGTCGGCGCTTTGGCCGGGGCGATGGACTTTGAAATAGCGGTCGCCCGCCAGGTGGTCGGCCAGGAAACGGATGCCGATCTCGAACGTGATGAGGCTGGCGCAAAAGACCAGGTGGTCCTTCTCGACCGGGTTGAGGAACTCGCCCGCGGACGACAGGTAACCCCGCACTAACGCCTCGAACATCTCCATGCGCATCTCGACCTTCGAGAGATCACGCTCGTCCTCCACGGTCGGACACGTGGCAGTGCGGCACATGTCGCCGAAGTCATACAGCGCCAGGCCGGGCATCACCGTGTCCAGGTCGATGACGCAGACGCCCTCGCCGGTGGTGTCGTCGAGCATGACATTGTTCAGCTTGCAGTCGTTGTGCGTGACCCGCTCCGGCAACAGGCCGCGCGCTTGCAGCCCCAGCAAAACGTCCACCAGCGGCTCGTGGCGGAGGGCGAACTCGATATCCCCTTTGACGCCGGCAGCGCGGTTGCAGGCGTCTTCGTCAATCGCCCGGCGCAGGTCGTCGAACCGGCTGCGGGTGTGGTGGAAGTTGGGGATCGTGTCCCGCAAGCGGGGCGCGGGCAGGTCGGCGAGCTGCTGCTGGAACTCACCAAAGGCCCGGGCGGCCGCAAACGCCTGCCGGGGGCTTTGAATCTGGTCGTAGGTCTTCGCGCGCTCGATGAAGAAGTAGCAGCGCCAGTGATTGCCTTCGGCATCCGCATCCCAGCGCTGGCCGTAGTGCGTGGGCACCAGCGTCAGCACGCGGCGGGAGATCTGGTCCGCACCGACAACCTCCAGCTTGTGCCGGATATGGCCGGTAACACGCTCGACGTTGTCCATCAGGCCGGCGGGGTCTTTGAAGACGTTGTGGTTGACGCGCTGAAAGATGTAGCGCATCGGGCTGCCGGCCTGGTCGAAGACAGCGGCGTAGGTGTCGTTGATGTGGCCGCTGCCGTAGGGTGCCGCTTCCCGGAAGTCGCCGTGGATTTGGAAACGCGCGGCGACCGAGCGCAGATCGTGTTTCGGCTTGGCGGTGGCCATGGGGCGGCTCAGGTCCAAAGCCGTTCCGGATATTCGCCCGCGCGGACCAGCGCGCGGATGCTCTCGACCACGACCGCGCGGTCTTCGCGGTAGGTCACCCCAAACCAATGGCACGGGGTCGGCAATACCTTCACCCGGGCGCGGCCTTGCTGGATGAGCGTATTGACGGCAGTGGGCAGGTAGAACTCGGCTTTGAGATCGGCCTCGTTGCGAGCGAGAAACTCGCCGAAGAGGCGGCGCAGTTCGCCCAGGAGCCCGAGGGTGAAGCCCCAGCAATTCATCGAGACAATCTCGCGGCCAGTCAGGCTGCGGTAGATGCCGTCGGCCTCTTTGTTCCGGGCGCCGTCGGGCTGCTTCTCAATCGCGGTGAGTTCTTCGACGGAGGTCAGGTAGCCTTCGGCATCCGTTTGGCACAGGCCGCGGGCAACGGTGCCATGCTCGGACAGGGTCCGCGCCAGTTGGAAACCAACCATCCCGAACAGGTCGGCGCTCGTGGGGGTGCTTTGCGTCAGGAACCGGACGAGTGTCCGGAAGGATTCGGCGCCGTAGAAGTCGTCCGCGTTGATGACCGCGAATGGGCGGTCGAGCAAAGGGGCGGCGCACAAGACGGCATGACCCGTGCCCCAGGGCTTCTGGCGTCCGGGCGGGACATAGTGGCCCGGTGGCACCATGTCGAGTTCCTGGAGGGCGTAATCGAGGTTGACGTGCCGGGCGAAGCGGCGGCCAAAGGTGTCCCGGAACTCCTGCTCGATGCCGCGGCGAATGACGAAGATGAACTTCCCGAAGCCAGCCCGCCGGGCGTCGAAGACCGCGTAATCGAGGACGGCCTCGCCGCCGGGGCCGACGGGCTCCATCTGTTTCAATCCGCCGTAACGTGCACCGATGCCGGCGGCCAAAATGACTAATGCAGGGGCTGAACTCAAAAGTTGAAAACCCACGCTACTGCCCCCGAGCGACGGCGCAAGGGGAAAGTTGGGTCACCACGAAATACAACGCGCGGCCCCGCCGCAACCGAAGATGGCACACGGCGGATATGGCGGCGCGTGAGAAATTTGCGCAGGCTGAGCGAACTGTTAGGTATAGCAGTGCGAAATACACGAAGGTAGCCCCATGCCCTGAAGCCAGCGTAATCCGCTGATCTTCGAGCGTACGAGCCCCTCTCCCTGCTTCTGTCCCGCAAACGGGGGGAGGGAAACACCTGGGCACAGAATGGTAGTAGTGACCGCTAAGCCTGTGCGCCGGTTTCTCCCAAAACAGCGGGCGACAGCTTGCGAATTGGACTTTGGCCACTGGCGGGAAGAAGGGGTTGGTGGCGGGCACCCGCCCCTAATCGGCATTTTCTGTTGGGGATCGGGAGGGGCAATCGCAAGCAGTCTCCCGTTTTTTGGAGAGGGTTCGGGGCATTCTCTTCCCAGACGCTCCTGACCGGCACGCGCCGCTCTATTCCACTGTGACCAGGTAGTGACCAGGTAGTGACCATGTAGTCACCAGGTAGTGACCAGGTAGTAGCTCTACTACCTGGTCACTACCTGGTGACTACATGGTCACTACCTGGTCACTACCTGGTCACAGTGCAAGACAGACCCCAGAGTGGTCGAGCATCGGACATCCGGGGGTTACCGGAACAGACTGTCTCCACAACTCTCCCTCTGGGTTGCACAAGTCTTGGATTGCAAGGCACTTGGGCAGCGTTGCTTCCTTCCCGTTGCCGGCTGTCGGCCTTCCTTCAGACCTCGCTAAGGGGCCCCTTTTTTCCGGCACTAACTATCGCAGGTTCATTTCCCGGTTCCGGGCCATGGCGGCCAAGTGGGAGCAACATGTTCCCTCTTCAACAAAAGGGAGTTCTCCTGGCGAATGTTTTTGGCGCGAAACTGGTCTTTCTCTGAGGTCTGACCCCGAGGCTACCCCGAGTACCCTACCCGTTGGCTCCACAAATGCCTGGCTGCCACGGGAGTGCGATCACGCGTTGGTGCTGGGGCTGCCCAACGACCGGCATCCGGCCGGTCGAGATACCCTGGCTGACTCCTCCCCTGCCGGCGTGAGTTGCGCGGGCGGCCCGATGCGGGTCATCGGGCAGGATGGTCAGCAGGGGTTCAGCGTAAGTTATTGGCAGCCAGCCATTTGCGGAGCCACCGATGCTGGGGGGCGTGCTGGCGCCAAACAGTTCCCGGAGGTCTCCGTTGGACCGCAGTCATTCCCCCCGTCCGACAGGTCGGAGCGGTCCTTTCTCCATTGGCAGGTGAACGGGCGCGCCGGAGAGTCGAGCCCCGACGAACGGCGCGCCGTCGGCGATCTTGAAGAGGGCGGCGTCACCCCCGTTGAGGTTAAGCACCAGTTGGCGCCGGGTGCTGACGATGGACAGGGTCTGCACGCGCGTTACACCGGTTGCCGGATCGAGTAGTTCCAGTCTTCCGGGTAGAGCCGGTGGTTGCCCACCGGCTCCCCCACAGTCCCGTACTAGCCCAATTAAGGCATACGGTTCTTCCGCTCACGGCTTGGCGTTGTAGATGGAGTGTACGACTCGGGCATAGGGAAACACGAAGGTCTCCTTGAGCAGTCGGTTCATCCGCTCCCACGTTAGCCCACCAGGGGTTCGGCTTCGCCGCCGCAGCCATTTGTGCCACAGCTTCACCGCTTCGGTGCGGACTTGGTTTAGGCTCGGCCCATTTCCGGTGATACCGTAGTAGGCGTAGTGGCCTTCCAGTTTCCGCACCAACTCTCGGAACTGGTCAAACATCCCCCGATGACGGTTGATGCGACACCAGTGTCCAAGGGCTTTGAGGGTGCGCCGCAGCCGTTTGGTTGCAGTTTTGCGCTTAATAACCCAGTGGCCTTTCCAAGACTTGCCCCAATAGTGGGTGAAGCCCAAAAAGTCGAACGTGCCCGGTTCGTCCGGCCCTTCGCCGTCCGGTCCGACCGTTTCGGGTCGGGCGAACCGCAGCAGGCGCGTCTTCTCCGGATGGAGTTTCAGTCCGTACTTCTCGAAGCGTTGGAAAATGACCCGGTAAACCCGCTCCGCATCTCTCCGATGCGTGAAGCCAATCACCAGGTCGTCCGCATATCTCACCGCAAACACCTTGCCTTCCATCCGCTCCTGCACGACCTCCGCGAACCAGCGGTCGAATACTTCGTGCAGATAGATGTTGGACAAGAGCGGCGAGAGCACCGAGCCTTGCGGGGTACCCTCGGGCTCGTAATGCACCAACCCCTCTTCCATTACTCCGGCGTGGAGCCATTTGCTGATCAATCTCAGCACCACTCCATCTCCGATCCGTTGGCTGATCAGCTCGAACAGGCGCTTCCGACAGACGCTGTCAAAATACTTCCGGATGTCCACTTCCAGCACCCAGCGCACTCTCCCCTGGCTGGCCTGTTGCCAAAAGGCTTCTAGTGCTTGATGGGCCGAGCGTCCAGGCCGAAACCCATACGAGAAGCCGTAGAACGCCTCCTCGTAAATGGGCTCCAGCAGCATGACGATGGCCCGACCCAGCACTTTATCCTCGGTCGTGGGTATGCCGATGGGCCGGGACTCCCCGTGGTCCTTCGGTATATACACCCGCTTGACCGGCGGAGCCAGGTAGGCTCCGCTCTTGGCGCGGTCCAGCAATCCGGGAAGGTTGGCCTCCAGGTGCTCTTCGTATTGAGCGACGGTCTGCCCGTCCACTCCCGGTGCGCTCTTTCGCCGCACCCGGTGGAAGGCTTCGGTCATCCACTCGACATCCAGATAGTGGTTGAGCGCCGTCATCCGCTCCTGCGGTCGCTGACGAGCTAGCTCCGCTATCCGTTGTTGTTTCGTGCACACGTTTTGTGATCTCTGTGTATCTTTCATGTTTCTCAACAACGATTCCGTGTTCGTGCGACGGCCTTCCCTACTCCCCGGCTCCCTCGACGGTCGAGGTTCGCCGGCTTTGTCTGCGGTACTATGCCGCCGCTAAGACTCCCACCGCGCTTCTTCCCTCGCTCTGTTCGTCACATTGCGACGGAATACCCTGGATCGGCTTGGCTGTTTCGCTCCTTGAGGCGGGCAAGCCCACTGCCTCAAGGCCCGGATGTTGTTAAGCCGGTTCATCCATCCCGGCGTTTAGTCCCAAGGACGCGGACGGGTCTCCCATGTTCCCAGGGAACCCCATTGTGCCTTTGCCCTGCTCTCAGACCCCGGCCGGACTTCGGCGCCTAGCCTTCGCGGCGCTTCAGTGCTGCTCCCGCTTGTCTGACGACGAGAGCTCCAGCGATCTCATTATTTCGAGGCTCTATAACACGGCTTTAGCACTGGCTGTTTACGCTTCGTGCCGCTGCTTTCCAGCGACTACGCAAAACTCGCTTCCGGGGGTGGCCAGCCTTTCCCGGGTGGGATTCCAGTGTACCCACTGAGTTCCTGTAGAGAGTTTTGGGGCTTCCGAGACCCGCCCCTCTCTCTGGGCTTGTCATGGCGCGACAGGACTCCTGACCTGATGGAATTTGGCTGGCACCGCGCGGCTGAAAAATGAGCTTCAGCTCTGTGCCTGGATAGACCGTCTCGGTCGCCGTTAATTCCTGACACAGGTGGGTCAGGACGGCGTCGTGGCCGTGAGTGGTCAGGCTGTGGAGCCACACCTTGAGGGTCTTTTTCTGCAGGTCGGGCTGGAGGTCCGCCGAACTGGTGAACACTTGGCGAATCAGCGCTCGGGCGTCCTCTTCCCGTTGCAGTTTCTCGCGCGCGATTTGGACCAGCATCGTCTCGGCCCGGTAGGCAATGAGTTTGAGGGTGTCCACGAAATGCTTTTTGGTCGTGCGCAATTGTGCAAAGCGCTGAGCCTGCGGCAGGTCTTTGAGGGGGAGATGCTTGGGGGCTGCTTTGCGTTTGGCCTTGAGGTCGGCCAATTTCTGTTCCTGCTCCTGGAGGCGTTGGAGGAGTTGACCTTGGGCCTGCTCGAAGGCAGCGACCTCCTGTGGGCTGGCCTCGGCGGGCAGGGCCAGAGCTCCGAACTCCGCCTGCTGGCGCACCAACACCGCCCGCTCCCGGCGCACCGCCTGATCCTGCTGCCGCCAAGCCGGATTGACCACCCGGGTGGTGTCAGGAAGCGGCTCCGTGCCATACTCAATCAACCGGTCTAAACCGTAGTGGACCCCCATGTACTGGAAGAAGTTTTCCTGACACCACCGCGCGAAGAGCGCCGCTGCCACCCGGTCCAGGTTGCCGCTAAATTGGGTGGACAACAGAGCCGTCTGGTGCCCCCGCTCGTCCAAGTGGCGGATCTCTCGCAACTCAAAGCCGTTGCTCAGTTTGACGCGCCTCTCCGCCAAGGCCAGGTCCACCTCCTCGCCGTTGACCAGACGCACCTTGCGCCCACTAAACTCAGCGGCGGCCCAGTCCGCTTCCGGGAACTTGTGATAGGTCGTGATGGCGATGCGTTGCTGCTGCCAGAGCCGAGCAAAAAAATCCGGCGAGTAGCCGGCCCGGTCGAAGATCAGCGTAAAGCGCGCCAGCAGCGGATCCGCAGCCAACTGCGCCTCCGTGGGCTGGCCCGGCACTTCGTTTCTCAGCCGAGGCACGATCTGCTCCTCCAACACCTGGATCATCCCAGGGTCCACGGCTTGGGTCACCACAAAGAACGGGCGACCGTCCATCGCGTTGACCCAGTAATCGGTCGTGCCCCGCAGACACAACCGCTGCCGAGCCACATAGCGCCGGGGCAGCTCGGTCAACGTGCCGTGATAAACCCGCACATGCCCGTCAATGTAAAGGGTGCCGGCACTTTGCGGCTCGGCTTGCATCCACTCCTGGGCCAGCGTGCTGCTCCAGCGCCGCACCTGCTGCGCGTCGGCGCACAGATGCTCCAACTTGCCCCGCAGCGTCTTGACCTCCGGAATCCGATCCAGTCCCAGCACCTTGCCCCATTCCCCGGGCGGCTCGTAACGCAAGGCCTCCAGCGAACCAACTCGCGCCAGCGCCACAAAGGCCATCGCCAGAAAAATACTCTCCAGCGGCTAATAGCCCGGCGGCAGCGTAAAGTGCTCCCGGCTATGCCGTAACAAGCCCAACATCAGCAGTGCCGACAACGCGCACAGCACCCCGGCCTGGGCCACATCGCTGGCGGCCTCAAACTGGATCGGAGCCCCGCTCAGTAGCCCAAAGGCGGCCAGCACCCGCTCCGCCGTGCGGGTCGTCGCTACCCCCAGCGGCGCATGGATGTCCCCCTGGCTGCGCTGGCTCTTCGTGGTCGTTAAAGCCGTAACGGCGGGGGCGCGGGAGTCTTTTTTTAATTATCTGCTTGAGCCGTCCGTGATCAATGGCTTTGTGCAACGTACTGGCCAGCACTCCCATCTGGGCGCTGATCCGCGGCACCGACCAGCCCTCATCCAACAAGACCTGGGCCTGGGCCAATCGCTCCGGGGTCAACCGGTGGCCCTGACGCTTGCGCGGCGGCTGAAAAAAACTCGTCCTCCGGTGCCGCGATAGCGCTTCACACACCGCTTGACCGTTCGCAACGGCACCCCAAAAGCCTTGGCGATTTGTCCCTGGCTAGCCGTGCCGTTGACGATCAATTGAGTGGTGATAAAGCGGAAACTGGCCAAGTCCTTGGCGTCATGAGTGAACACCGGTAAATGGCCGTTGAAGTAAACGACCTGATCGTCGCGCCGCTCGAAGGCCAACTCAGCGGTGATCGGCGTGGTGCCTTGCGCAAAGAGGGGTAATTGAACCTGGGGCATGCTTCCCTACTAGCGGGGGCAGAGTGCTCCGGCAAGCCCAAAATCCACAACCGCCAAAACCCCGAAAACGTCCAAGTCGGGGCCATTGATTTTCCACGTCGCCCCCCTCCACACGCACTCAGGTCAGGAGTCCTGAGCCTTCGAACCGGCTGGAGGAACCTCAATTATTATGCGGACTTGGAGGCTTCAAAAGCCCTGCAAAACCAGCACCTCTTCAAACAAGTCCGCATAATATCTTGGTCCGCATAAGCACCCTTATGCGGAATTCCGCATAAGGGTGCATCTGGACACTACCACCATTCAGTGCCTGGGTATTTCCCTCTCCCCGCTTGCGGGACAGGGAGAGGGGCTCGTACGCTCGAAGATCAGAGGATAGGGCTGGCTTTAAGGCATGGGGCCTCCTCTCCCCGACCCTCCTCCAGAGGAGGAGAGGGAGCCACACTAAAATCGTGGTGGTAGTGTCAAGATGCCCTCCAGCGGCTCCGCCAGCCTTCTGTGCTTGGCTAGCCCCTCGTTTTAGGTCAATCTGAACTCTGTTGTTGGTTATGAAAGGCAACATATTGAGCAAAATGAAAGAGGCAGTGTTAGCGTTCTGTTTGCAGGGATTGTTGTTCCTGGCGGCGGTCGGGACTACCGTCGCGGCCCCGGCAACTCGCCCCTCGACCGACCGCCCAAACATCCTCTGGGTCGTGAGCGAGGACAACGACACCTTCCTCGGCTGCTATGGCGACAAGCTGGCACATACGCCCACGCTCGATCACCTAGCCAGCCAGGGCGTGCTGTTCAAGCGCTGTTTCGCCCAACCGGTCTGCGCGCCCTCGCGATTCACACTCATCACCGGCATGTACTCTGTTACCTGCGGCCCAGCGGAGCACATGCGCGCCCACGGCAAGATACCTTCCTGGCTCAAAGGTTTTCCCGCCTATCTGCGCAAGGCCGGCTACTACACCTCGAACAACGCCAAGACGGATTACAACTCCCCTATCAACATCAAGGAGGCGTGGAACGCTTCAGGCCGAAGGGCCCATTGGCGCAACCGGGCCGATCCGAAGCAGCCGTTCTTCAGCGTCTTCAACTACGAGGTGACCCACGAGAGCTGCCTGTTCCCTACCCAAGAGCGCAAACTCGACTTCCCGCCCATGGACCCCGCGCGCGTGCGCATCCCGCCTTATCAGCCGGACACACCGGAGATGCGCGCAGACTGGGCCCGGTATTACAACCACATGACGCTGATGGATGAGCAAATCGCCGCCCGGCTCAAGGAACTCAAGGAGGACGGCCTGGCCGACAATACCATCGTCTTCTACTATTCGGACAACGGTGGCGTTCTGCCCCGCAGCAAGCGTTTCCTCGAGGCCAGCGGCACCCATGTTCCCCTCATCATCTACTTTCCGCCCAAGTGGCGCCACCTGGCACCGGCGGCACCCGGCTCGCGCATCAAAGACCCGGTCGGCTTCGTGGACTTCGCCCCAACCGTTCTCTCACTGGCCGGGGTGAAGATCCCCGACTACATGATGGGGCGCGCGTTTGCCGGCCCGGATCGCACTGCGAACGAGTATGCCTTTTGCACGCGCGATCGCATGGACGAGCGCTACGACATGATGCGCTCGCTCATGAATTACCATTACCTTTACATCCACAACTACCGCCCGGAGCTGCCCTATGTGCAGCGGCTGAGCTATCAGTTCCGCGCCCGCGGCTACCAATCCTGGGCCCGGGAGGCCGCCGCCGGACACCTGACCCCCGCCACCGCCCGGTTCTGGGGCGAGAAACCAACCGAGGAACTCTACGACCTGGTGGCCGACCCGGACAACGTGCGCAATCTCGTCAACAACCCTGCGCACCAGGCGGTGCTGGAGAAGATGCGCGCTGAAATGAAACGGCGCGTGGTGGCGATCAAAGACAATGGTTTCATCCCCGAAGGCTCGCCGCTGGAAGGCTATGAGGCGTCGCGGGCGGCGGGCGCGGTGCCGTTCGAACGCGTCGTGGACCTCGCCAACCTGGCCTCCGAACGGAAGCCCGAGAACCTGCCTAAGTTAATGGCGGCACTGGATGATCCGAACGAGGCCATCCGTTGGTGGGGCGCGCTGGGCTGTGAGATGCTGGGCAAGCAAGCCGCGCCCGCCGAAGTCGCTCTGCGGAAACGGCTGGAAGATCCCTCGGGCGCGGTGCAGGCGGCTGCCGCCGACGGCCTGGCGCATCTGGGCCATCCGGAGCTTGTACTGCCAGTCCTCGAACGCTGGGTGACCAACACCGGCGGCACCTTCTATGCGGTGCATGCGGCCAACGTGCTGATCAGGCTGGGTGAGGCGGGCCGCCCCTTGCTGCCAATGATGCAGAAGGTTTATTCGGCCACAGAAGACGCCGCCAACAACACCGCCCCCGCCTACCTCCACCGCCTCATGGAGCGGAATATCGCCCTGCTCGATGGTCGTGAGCCGGCCTTGGTGTATCCAGCCTTCGAGTCCTGCTCGGCCGGGGCCAAACGCCCAGCCATGATTCTTGGCCAGCCTCCTGCTGTCATCGGCGGTATGGAACAGCAGAAATGGGAAAGAATAACCGGCGCCAAACTGGCCGGGTTTGCCGCGGGCTTTGGTGTATTCCTGCTGCTCGTCCTGCGCTCCGAGCCGGGCTTCGTCTTCCTGCTGGACCACGCCAACCTGCTGTTCCACGAAGCGGGCCACCCTGTAGTTGGCTTGTTCAGCTCGCGGCTTGAGACCTATGGCGGCACGATCGGCCAACTGGTCTTTCCATGCGTGCTGGCCGTCGCCTTCTGGCGCAAGGGACAGCCGCTCGGCTTCGCAGCCGCCTGCATCTGGTTCTTCGAGAACTGGTTCAACATCGCCCGTTATATGGCCGATGCCCGGCGGCTGGAATTGCCGCTCGTGGGGGGCGGAGACCATGACTGGAATACGATCTTTACCCGGTGGGGCCTGCTGCAATACGACACGCGTATCGCCGCCGCCGTGCGGCTGATAGCCTGGATCGGCATCGCGGCAGCTTGCGCCTGGGTGATTTGGCGCGCCTGGCAGGACCGCCGACATACCGCGGTGCAAGCCGGGACCGCGCCCGGCTTCTAAAGACGCCTCAACCCGGCAGGTGCGTCTCGTCTTGTGAGGGGGGTGGTGCCTGCTGCCAAAGGCTCGTATTCGCCGCCACCTCCTTAAGCGCCCCTTGGCGGTAAGCCCCGTTCCCCCTCACTGATGACGTATTCTCACGGGGGCAGTTGCATTTTGGCGCGAAGCGTTTGGACTGCGTGGAGCTTGCTCCCGCTTTCGGACGCGCGGCACTGTTCCAAAGCGGGAGCAAGCTCCACGCACTCCAAACGCTTCGCGCATTAGGAAGCTGCGTTCCCTTATACGCCACGGTACCTACGCTCGGACACGCCAAGGAAGCTGCTTGCCAGCCTACAGTCTCTGCGGAAAGATGTCTTCATGACCAGAAAGCAGATCGTGGCCGCTGTGGCCAGTGACATGCCCTTCACCCTGCGCATGACTGACGGCAGGGAACGCCGCACCGATCAGAAGTAGTCCTTTCTCTAACCCCCCCTTGAGCCCCACGCGTTTCCTCCCTCTGGCAGCCACACTCTTGTGGCTCTGCGCCGCTCTCCTCCCCAGCTTTGCTCACGAGGCGCCTGCCGTCGCCACCTTTCCCAAACGGCCCTTCGTGCTCCTCAATGAAGACGAACTCGCCGCCCTGCGCACCGACCTGGCCAAGCCCGGCTGGAAAGCCGACCTGTATCATGCCGACCGCGGCTTCGCAGTTATGAGCTCCGGGCGGGGCGTCCGCGCCAATGCCGACCTTTGGCTCAAGCGCTCCATCGAAATCCCCGCCCGCGGCGGCCATTTCCACCTGTTCTTCTGCGTGGACGGCGACCGGCTGGAGTTCCCCAAGGACCAGCGCTTCGTGCCGGGGCCTTACCGCTGTCCGAAATGTGGCCGGCTCTACAGCGGCGAGAAGTACGAAGCCGCGCTGCGGCGGATCGTGCATGGCTGGCTTTCACAGGCCGCCCGGGACCTGGCCCTCGTCGCCGCGATCGAACATAAGCCGCAGTATGCCGCCAAAGCCGCCGAGATTCTGCTGAAATACGCCGCGGCTTACCCCGGCCCGCACACCACTACGGTCAAGGGCGGCATGATCTACCAATCGCTCGACGAGGCCATGTGGGTCATCCCCCTGGCGCAGGCTTACGATCTGATCTGCGACGACCTTTCACCCGACCAGCGGACCCGGATCGAAACCTTCCTGCGCACGGTCGCGCAAGGCTTGCAGCGCTGCGGGACCAGGGGCAACTGGGGCTCGTGGCATTTGTCGGCGGTGGGAGTGGTCGGCTACGCCATCGAAGACCGCGAGCTGATCGGCTGGGCGACGGAGCATTTCAAGCTGCAGATTCGCGACCAGCTTGGAGATGACGGCCTGTGGCCCGAGTCGGTCCACACGTATCACTTCTTTCCGCTACTCGCCTTCGCGGACTTTGCCGAAGCCGCCTGGCATGACGGCACCGACCTCTATCACTGGGAAGCAAAACCGGGCAAGTCGCTCTTGCTGATGTTCTCCGCCCCGCTGCAATACGCCTATCCCGACCTGCGGCTGCCCGCGATCAATGACGGCTGGTTTCAATCGTTCCTGCCGGCCGACCTGTATGAGCTGGCTTACCACCGCACGCACGACCCGCGGTTCGCCTGGGTGCTGGCCAACGGCTACCGGCCCGGCGCGGCACCCGCAGGCAGGGTCAATACCGATCCGCGCGATTCCCTGCGCAGTGGTCTTTACGCGTTCCTGTTCGGAGGGCCCATTTTGACCAACGGCACACCGCCACCCGGCACCTCGGTCAACTTCCCCGTGCTCGGCATCTGCATGTTGCGCTCCACCAACGGGGCGACGCTGAGCTTCGACTACGGCCCGTTCCTCGGCCACGGCCAGCTCGACAAAATGGGCATCACCTTATTCGCCCATCGCAAACTATGGCTGGCGGACTACGGCACGCCGGGCTACGGCGCCTCCATCCTGCCCTGGTACGAATCCACCTTCGCCCACAACACCGTCGTCGTGGACGGCAAAAGCCAGGCCCGGACCGGGGAGAACAACGTTAAGCTCTGGCTGGGCGGCCCGGACATCGAAGCCGCACAGTCCGAAACCGCCGAGGCCTACCCGGGCGTAACGCAGACGCGCACGGTGGTGCGCATCGGTGACTATTTCGTCGTAGCCGACCGACTGAAGAGCGAGTCGGAGCACACCTATGACCTCTATCTGCACTCCGAAGGCGCGCTCTCGCTCGACAGCGGCCTGCCGAATGCCCAGCCAGTCAAGCCCCCGGTGCGATGGATCGAACAGTTGAGAGTCGGGCCACCAACGCCGGCGGTGTCGGGCCGCTGGGCCGAGGATGGAAACGGCGTGGGCTTTTGGGTGGGAGGCAACGGCCCGATCACGCCGATATCCGGCCAATGCCCGGCGGAAAGTGGCTCGCGTAAAGTCCACCTCCTGTTGGCCCGGCAGCACGCCAGGGCCGCGGAGTTCGTTACGGTGCTCTATCCCTATGCGGGCAAGCTCGCCCTCGCGGTGGAGAGCCGTGGCGAAGAACTGACCATCCGCCATGGCAGTTCTTCAGACGTGCTCCGGTTGCGCCTCGGACAGGTCGCGCCCCGTGCTCGTGCGGCGGCAGTAGGCGACACGACGCCTCGCGCTTTGCTACGGCAACTCGCGTATCTTCACGTTCTGGAACCACACGTTGCTATTGTGGTCCTGGAGGAGGATATGGCCTTTGACCTTGTCTCCGAACCCGGCGACGTTCTTGAACTTGCTCTCCGCCACCGCCGCCTTGACGACCTCGCTGCCGCATTCGTATTCGAGCACTTTCACGCCGTCGAGCCAGTGCTCGACGTGGTTGCCCTTGACCAGAATCCGCGAGTGGTTGATCTCGCCGGGCGGCTTGAGCGGAGTGGGGCGCTCTGGCGCGAGCACGTCATAGAAGGCGGCCGTGAGATGCTTGCCGCCGGCCCTGACGGCGTCCGGGGTCTCCTTGTCGTCAATCATCTGGTATTCGTGGCCAAGCGCCTCCTTGCGCGACTCGATGACGAAGTACTTCACGCCGCTATTGCCTCCCCGCGCCAGCTTCCAATCCCATTCCAGGTCAAAGTCGTTGAACTCGGCATCGCTGATGATTTCTCCCCCGCCCCGTTTGCCCCCGCCCTTGCCGAGACAATGCAGCCAGCCGTCCTCGACGACCCAGCCCGCCGAAGGAAACGCCTGCTTCTTGAAGAGGCGCCAGCCATCCGTGGTCTTGCCATCAAAGAGCAGCTTCCAGCCATCCGCCTTCTCCTCTTTGGTGAGCTGGTTGGCCGGGGCCGCGGAGAGCGCCGAGACCGCGCTGGCCAGGGTTATCGCCAAAGCCCAACGGGCTCTCGTCATACAAAGCATCTTCATGCGGCAATGGAACTAACCCCCCGCGCCCTTGGCAACTAAAATACCCATGGGGGCCATTCCGCCCAGGCATATCAGCTCTTTAGTGGGGGTTCAAATCTCGAGTCGCCAGTCACCCGCAAGCCAGGAAGTAGCATATCTCAAGCAGGGGGAAAGCAGGGGGAGAGCAGGGGGAGAGCAGGGGGAAAGCTTTCCCCCTGCTCTCCCCCTGCTCTCCCCCTGCTTTCCCCCTGCTTCTGGATGGCTTGCGGGTGGCTGGAGTATGGCGGGATGGGGCCTGGCGGGTCAGCGAGGGTGCCCGTTTGGCGCGAGGCAGGTTTTGCCCGAGCACCGCTGCCAGGAGGGCGACCGCGATCCTTCCCCATCACCGCAAGCGCCTTTGGGCAACGCGCCCGTCGGTTAGCGCACGCCTTCGACAGGGGATGCAGCACCCGATGAGACTTGGGAGCCTTGGAAAGGAAGGGCCGGCCTAACGGCGCCGGGCACGCTTCGTGGGTGGCGCCTTTCTGGCAGCCGCCTTGGACTTCGGCTTGGGCTTGCCGGGCCGTTTGAGGGCGGCCCGTTTGACCTTGGATTTCGGCAGGGCCCTTTTCGCCAGCTTCTTCACAGGCGTTTTGGCTTTAGCCTTAGCGGGCTTGCGGCGGGAAGGTTTGGCAGCCCGGCGTCTGGTGACCGCCAGCGAACGTGCCGGGGCGGCGGCGGCAGCGGTTGCCTCCTCCCGCCATCCATGGGCATCACGGACCGCAATCATCACCCGCAGAATGTCATTCCACGTCTTTTGCTTCATCATGACGGCATTGGGGAACATGCAGCCGTCCCAACAGATGTGGCGGAAGGCTTTGGTCAGCCGGCCATCGTCCCCGTGCAGCCAGTAACCCGCGTGGTGGGGAATGGTGAGCTTGCCGTCCGCGTCATTCGGCAGGCAGTGGTGCCCGGTCTTGTCGTGAGTGCCCGCGCCATGGACGGTGGCGTCGTTCTGAGCCACATGGAAGTCAATCGTCCACGGGCGCAGGGCGCTGGTGAGCGTCTTCATCGCCTCGTCCAAGCGCTGCGGGTCCGACCAATCCCAATCGGGCGGGAGGATGGCGTCCTCGGGCGCATTGTAGCCGAGAACGTAAAGGAGGGTGTGGGCCATGTCGGCCTGGAAGCCCAGCGTCCGGGGCCGGTTCACCCGTTCCAGTATGTCCACCATCTTCTTCCAGCTATGCATGCCGCCCCAGCAAATCTCACCCTCCGCCGCCAGCCGTTCGCCAAACTCCTCGGCGACATCGCAGGCCTCGTTGAACGTCTGGACGATCCGCCGTTGATTGGCCTCGGCATCCTTCGTCCAATCCTCGACCCCGCACGCCGAATCAATGCGCACGACGCCGTAGGGCCGCACGCCCAACTCGCGCAGCTTCCGAGCGATGCGACAGGCCTTGCGCACCTGCCCCACAAACCGCTGGCGATCCTCCCCGCCGCCCATCGCCGAGCCCCCGCCCGTCGGCGGCCACACCGGAGCGACCACCGAGCCGACCACAAAGCCTTTGGAGCGGACCTTGTCCGCCAGCCGCTTGAGGCCATCATCGTCAATATTAATGCTGACGTGCGGCTCGAACAGGAACAGGTCCACGCCGTCGAACCTGATGCCGTCCACCTCGGCCTTGGCGGTCAGGTCGAGCATGGTATCGAGGCCGATGCACGGTTCGGCGCCGGGGCTGCCTTTGCCGACGAGGCCCGGCCACATGGCGTTATGGAGTTTGGGATAGTTGCTGTGACTATGCTGTGTGTTCATAACATTGGCTTACCGGAAAGTGCGTCCAGACCATGCAGGAGAAGCCCGCGACAGGCAATGCAAAATTCGCTTTCGCATTGCGGGCGACGCCTTTCCGGGTTACCCTGCTGCTGGATTGAACGCGTCATCAGGCTCAGAAACTGCGCTTGAAACTCAGCTCTGCGTCACCTGCGGGCTGTGCTGCAACGGGGTGATCTTTGCCAACCTGGCATTGCAGCCTGGCGATGACACCGAGCGGCTGCGGTCGTTGGGTCTGCCTGTTTCCACGCCACGCTCCTCCGTTCACCCGAAATTCCTGGCCCAGCCGTGCGCCGCATTCGACGGCTGCCACTGCCGCGTCTATGCCGACCGCCCCCAATACTGCCGGCAGTTCGAGTGCCTCCTTTTGAAGAGCGTCAAGGCTGGCCAAACCGAGCCAGCCGCCGCCTTGCGCATCATCCGCACCGCGCGCAACCGCGCCGACAAGGTCCGCCGCCTGCTCCGCGCCCTTGGGGACGCGGACGAACAGCTTCCCCTGAGCAAGCGCTTTCGCCGCACCAGCAAGCGCCTCGGCGAGCAGGATCTGGAAGAGGGGGCGGCGGGTACCTACGCCCAATTGACCCTTGCCGTCCATGACCTCAACCTGCTGCTCAGTGACGCATTTTATCCAGGGAGTACACGTATGGAATCGAAATCCAGTGGGCTGCGCGCCGTGGCCGTTGTGGCGGGCGCGGCGCTTGCCCTGTTTGCCGCCACCCACGAACTGCGCGCCGACCAGGTTGCGCTGCAAAACGGCGACCGTTATGTCGGGAACGTGCTAACGGTCAACAGCAACACCGTCGTCCTCCAAAGCGACGTGCTGGGGACACTGCGCTTGCCGCGCGGCAAGGTGGCGACCATTACCCTCGGCACCGTTCCGGTCACCAGCTCCCCTGCCCTGCCTCTGGCGGCGAGCGCGCTGCCGCCGGCGCCATCGGCCCCATCCGGCAATCAGACCGCCAATCTGCCCTCGGCGCTCGGCGATCTGGGGGCGAGCTCGAACCTCATTGCGCAGGTGCAGAAGCAGCTCCTTGGCGGCGCGGGAGAGGGCGCCAACACCAAATTCAACGATTTACTTGGCGGGCTGATGAACGGCAGCCTGAACGTGGACGACATTCGCGCCCAGGCCAAAACCGCCGCCGACCAGCTTCGCGCCTACCAGCGTGAGTCGGGCGAGGGAACCGGCCTGGCCACCAGCGCCTACCTCGCCATCCTCGACCATTTCCTCCGGGAAACCGCGCCTTCAACCTCGGCGACCAACGGGCCGGCGTCTGCGTCAAGCTCCAAACCCAAGCCCGCCGGACCAAAAACGCAGAAGGCAGAATGAAGAATGCAGAACCCCCCCCGGTGGTTGTGGTTTCTGCATTCTTCATTCTGCCTTCTGCATTTACTCTCACGCCAACTCGTTCTTTCGGGCCCAGACCTTTTCGAAAGCACGGGCGTATTGGTCCATGAGTTCGGGCTCATCCGCGTAGAAGAGCGGCACGTTGAATGAGGTTTGGTTGCATTGATGACAGCCGGGCAGGTCGCCCTTGGGAACGACCGGTGGGTGATGCCACCACTTGGCTTCAGAATAGATTCTGAGGGTATGCTGCTGGAGATAGTGCCCGGGCGTGGCCCGCACACCTTCGGCCTTTAGCGCCTTGATCATGGCGTTGCGTGAGAAGCCGGCCTTGGCTTCATCCAGGTGCAGCATGTCGAGCGGGTAATAGACCCGCTCGGCATCGGGCCGGCATCGCGGCTCGGAGATACCGGGCAACTGGACCAACCGGTCGTTGAGTTGGCGCACCCGGCGGCGGGTATCGGCGTTGCGCTGATCCAGGGTCTTCAACTGTTCCCGGCCCAGCGCAGCCGCGACCGGGTGCATGCGCAGCTTCAAGCCCAGCCCCGTCCCCTCGTAATGGTAGGCGCTCTCCGTCGGGAATTCGCCCATTCCATCGTAGTGGCCGAACGCGGTGGCGCGCTCGAAGGTCTCCCGTTTCTGGTACACCCCCATGCCGCCCTCGAGACACGGCAGCGGTTTGCTGGCCTGGTAGCTGAAGATCGCATTGTCGCCCCACGCTCCCATCTTCTTGCCCTTCAACGAAGCGCCGTGTGCGTGGGCGGCATCCTCGGTCACAATCAAGCCCTTCTCCTTCGCGAAGTCGTTGATTTGGTCCATGTCGCACGGCATGCCTCCAGGGTGCATCGGCACCATCGCGCGGGTCTTGGAAGTCAGCTTGCGTTTGGCGTCCTCCAGGTCGAAACAGCGCGTGTTGGGGTTGCTGTCCACAAAAATGGGGACGTAGCCGAAGAGCCGCATCGGCACAATCGTCGCAAAGAAGGTGAGGGTGGGGACGAGGATCTCGCTGCCGGGCGGCAGATCCAGGGCGAAATACATCGAGGCCAGGGCGCTGGTCCCATTGAAATGATTCTTGACGAAGGGCACGTTCAAGTAGGCCTTCCATTCCTCTTCAAACAGCTCGAGCGGCTGGTAAACCCGGTTGCCGTCCATACCCACCACCTCCCGGACGGCTTTCTGCTCAGCCTCGCCATAGCGCGGCCAGTGGAAGACCTCGTGCTGGCGGGCTTCAGGAACAGTCACCGCCCTGGCTCCGCCCGAGAGAGCCAGCGGGTCGGTCTTAGGCGCGGCAAAGAGCGGGGTCACCGTCAGCCCCGCGACGGCGGCGCCACTGACCTCGAGGAATTCTCTGCGGTTGAGGGAGGATTTTATATTGGAGTTGGGCATAGAGGTCTGTTTGTTAGCTTTCATTTCAGTTGAATCATTCCCCTTGTAAGCATCGAGGTCGGGCCGAAGTGCTCCCCGAGCTTGCCTGGCGGCAGTACGACCCACTTTGAGCGCCGACCTGTAATGCGAGAGTCATGGCAACGGCTTGTTTTTAACAGGAACAACCATCCCTTGCAACCCTGGTCAGCCGCAAACCTGCCGCGGGGAGCATCTCACCTTTTGTGAGGGCCAACGGGAAACCCTATGTAGCCCCCTGCCAACCGTGAGCCCCGTTCCCCCTCACCCCGGCCCTCTCCCTCAGGGAGAGGGAGCCACCTGCGCCAACGCTCGAACCTACCGGACGGCTCGGATTCGCCGACACACTGCCGGCCGTTCTCCCTCTCCCTGAGGGAGAGGGCCGGGGTGAGGGGGAACGGATCTGACACCGAAACAGGCGCCGTCGCGAAGCAGCCTCCGATGTACAGAAAGTGAGATGCTCCCCGGCCGCGGCTCGTCACCTTTCACGCATCACCCTCACGCTTGACCAGCAACGGAGCCCGATACTCCCTCTCGCTGAGAGGTTCGGGTGTTAGGGAATGGCCCGTGGAATCTCCAAGGGCCTTCCCCGCAGCGAATCCCCAGAACCGCCGGCCTACTCCAGCTCGACGTTGCCGCACAGGTGCACCTCCAAGCCAAGCTCGGCGAGCATGGCGGCTTTGATGCGGCAGGCGCGGTGGGCTTGTTTGCGGTTGGGCGCATAGACCACGTGGATATGGTTGGCCCGGTGACGGGCCATCAACTGGTCGCGGGTAACCCCCTCCAGCACCGCGTTCATGATAGGCCACTGCGGCGTCGTCTCACGCCAGCGCCGCTGGGTTTCTTTCTCCGGCAGCTTCACCACTTCCGAGACACCGAGGTCGCAGTGCAATTTGCCGTCCATGATAAACACGCGGCTCCAAACGGTGTGGCCAGGCTTCGAGACACCGGTGATCGTGCCGCCGCCGAGGCGGAAATACATGGGCGGCTGGCGTTGGCTGGTGGCGCCGCGGTAGCCGCCCACCAAGTGCGCGGGCGGCACGGCGCCGGAGATGAGGAATACCCAAACATAATCGTTCACCCCGTCGCCGCGATAGTGCTGGCCCCAGCGAATATCGTGCAGCGTGTTCTCCGGCGCGAAGCCCAGTTCCCGCCACAGGCGATAAGTCACCAGGGCATCCAGGCCGGCGCATTCATCCACCTCGTTGAAGTGCGGCACGGCCTCGCCAGCGAACAGCACGCGGCCTGACTTGGCAGCCTTCACCGGGGGCCGGTCCATGTTGTTCAGCAACCCTTCGACCAAGTCGCTGGCGGGCGCCAGATCCTTGAGGCCCTGCTGGTATTGGATGCCGACGGCGGCGCAGCCGAATTCGTCCGCCAGCCGGACGGCGGCGACATACATCTTGCACTGCTGCAAGGTCTGGGCTTCCGTCAGCTCGTTCTCCTCATCCTTGCCCCACCGAAAGGTCATACCCTTCTTGAGCAGCCATCCCAGGACACCCCGCGCGTCGGCGTCGGAAACCTGCTGCATGGCGGCGTAGAGGGTGGATTGGCTCAACCGCTCCTTGAAGATGCCCGTCGGGTGCAATAGCTCCTCGGGGATGATGGCATTGAACATGCCCATGCAGCCTTCGTCGAAGACGCCCATGATCGCCTTCTGCTCGCGGAACCGGCGCGCGGCACCGCGGCCTAATTGCTCGTCGGCCAGCGGCAGCTTGAGCAGGCGCAGATCCTTCACGTGGCTCTGGTCGTGGGTAACCACGCCTTCCTGCAACCATTGGCGAAGCCCGTTCTTGAAGAAGTCGTCCTTGAACTCCTCGCTCCAGAGGGTGCTGTAAGGCACGCCGGCCTTGGTCAGCGAGCCATTCAAATTCAACATGCCGACCAGGCCGGGCCAGGTGCCGCTCCAGTTGGCGACGGTGAGGATCGGGCCGCGATGGGTCGTCAAGCCGGCCAGCACGTGATGGCTGTATTGCCAGACGGCCTCAGCCACAACCAGCGGGGCCTCCGGGTCCAGCGTGCGGAAGACCTCCATGCCCATCTTCTGTGAGTCAAGGAAGCCGTGCTTCTTCTGTTTGTCGAACGGGTGTCCGCGCACCACCCTCCAGCCCTCGGCTTTGAGGGCCTTTCCGAGGGCGGCTTCCATCTTCGCCTGCTCGGGCCAGCATTGCTGGTTGGCCGAAAGCCGGAGGTCGCCGCTGCAAACCAGGTAAACGTGCTTGGGAGCGAGTCGTTTGGTGGTCTTCATAATTTGGTTGTTGCCTAAGAACTCTGCCCGTTCTTGTAGCACGGCAGCCGCCTATCGTCACTGAATCTTTTTGGCGAAGCGGCGGGAAATCGCAAGGCGCGGCTGCAGGCCGAGCGTTCTTGCAAGCCGGCGCCTTATACGGACTTCTCGGGATGCGGCCTTCGGTTTGCAGGGTTATGGCCTGGGCAAGATGCGTGCAAAGAGCACCTGGCAAGCCCCGCCCCGCGGAAGCACTAAGATAGGTCTGGGTTCTTGAAGGCGCTGCGCCTCCGGAACAGGCCGCGCCGAAACGCTCTCGCGCTAGGGCGCGTGCAGGCGATAGTAGGATTTGCCGATGCTGCTCCCAACGGAGTTGGTAAACTGTCCCGAACCGCTGGCATCAATCGTCACGGTGCCAATAGGCGTCCAGGTCTGGAAATCCTGCGAGGACAGCACGTTATAAGTCTCGCCAGGGTCGCCCGTGATGTCCAAGAGGACCGAAATCTGACCCGACCCCACCTCCAAGCCGAGAATGCCCGGGCCGTTCGCCACCTTGATCTTGAGTTTCGGCGGCACCGCCGAAATGGTGATTGTGCCCAGTGTGGTGTTCGCCTCGCGGCCGCGAATAATGAGTTGGTGCGTGCCAGCCGAGAGGCTGAACACTTTCGGATTATACTGAGAACCCGGCGGATCACTCGTGCCATTGCCTCTCCAGGAAACGACCTGGCTGGTGAGCGTCGAGCAGAGCGGGATATCCCAAATCATCAATGGATCGGTCGGCTCGGCATCAATGTTGACGTAGAGCGAGTTCTGGCCATCGTCTGGCGCAATCACCTCGGCAGAGACCAGGTATTTGCCGGCCTTGTTGAGGCTGAAGCTGTAGGTGGCCTCTCCGCCGTTGGTAACATCCGTTTCAGTTGGTTGGGAGAGCGTGCCGTTGTTGTCAACGAAGGGAGCTGTGAAGTCGCCGGAATTCGCGGCGAAGCTCAGCCCGGTGCCAGGCTTGCCGGCTGCGACCGTCACATTGACAGCCGTCGAAGCAACCGTGCTGCCCGAATCATAGGCGAGCTTGGCGCTCAGGCTGTAGGTGCCGGCGCTCACATTCTTCCACGTGAAGTCGTACGGCGCAGCGGAGACGGTTCCCACCAGCGCCCCGCCATTGTAGAATTGAACCTGGGAAACCGCGTGGCCATTGGCGCTCACGCTGGCGCTGAGGCTGATGGTGGCAGGCTCGGAGTACACCATGCCGTTCACCGGCGATGTCAGCGCAATGGCAGGCGGGGGATTGCTCGGTAAGGGAACCGTGTAGCTGACCTCGCTCGAGTAGTCGCTCTCCAGTCCGTTCGTATCGTAGGCGGTGACCGCAAAGAAATAGGTAGCGCCGCTCACCAGGTTGGACAGCGTCCCGGTGGTGGCATTTCCCACGTCCACCGTATTGGTGTAGGTTCGGCTCGCTGCACCGTCGTAAAGGCGGTAGCCGGCGATGGCCCCGCCGGGGCTGGCGTCCCAAGCCAGGGTGACACTGCTCTGCGCTCGGGCCGAGGGCACGAACACAGCAATGGTCACCACTGTGGCGAGCACCCACGGCAGAACGAGGAAGCGGGCAAGCCTGCCCGAAGCACGGGTTGGCTGCTGGCGTTGGAACTCGTTGCGGGGATGACGGCGCATGGAGTTTGAGGAAGCAAGCAGGCCGGCCTCGGCCATTCGTGTCCGAGTGGGGGCTGAAACTAGCAAGAGATTCATTGGGCTCAGTATGCCGTCACCCAAGATGTCGCTGCTACTGGGAGGTTTCTGAATCTGACTAGGAGATGCCTAGGTTTCAGCCGGGATGCGCGGGAGATTGGGGGAGGGATAAATGGACGGATCGGCGGAGTGATCGAGGGCCGGTCACCCGGCGCCCGACCGCTCCATCACTGCCCGGCTGAAATGCCCTGGCCGACGCGGATGTTGACGGCGCCGCCTCAGGATTCCTGCGACACCAAGCCCGCCCGCACGGCGAAGCGCACGAGGCCGGGGATGTCGAAGATATTGAGCCGCTGCATCAACTGCATCCGGTGGTATTCGACGGTCTTGGGGCTCACCTTCAGGACGAGGGCGATGCCTTTGGTGGTTTGACCCTCGGCAATAAGCTGGAGGATCTCCCGCTGGCGCTCGGTCAATTGCTCCACCGGGCTGCGGGCGCGGGTCATCTCGTGCAAGGGCAGCTTATTGCGCAGACGCATCGAGATTTCACGGCTGAGATAAACCTCGCCCCCGGCAACGCGGTGCAAGGCGGTCTTCAACTCCGCGATCACCGCATTCTTGAGCAGGTAGCCGGACGCGCCCACCCGGAGCGCGCGCCAGTAATACTCCTCGTTGTCGTGCCGGGAAAGAATGATCACCCGCATTCCGGGAAAGGCTTTGATGATGCGCTCCGTGGCTTCCAGGCCGTTGAGGCCCGGCATGGAAATGTCCATGAAGACCACGTCCGGCCGGGCGGACCTGGCCAACTCGACGGCCTCACGACCGTCACTCGCCTCGCCGGCCACTTCGACGCCGGGAATCTCTTTGAGCGCCTCGCGGATGCCCGCGCGCACAATGGGGTGATCGTCGGCCACGATGACCCGGATCGGTTTGGATGGATTGTCTTTCATATCACGGATTGGGAGTACGCCATTTCAACGGGAACCACGCATGGACCTCCGTCCCCTGCCCGGGGACGGACTTGAGTTCCAAACCGCCATCCACGAGGGTGGCACGTTCTTCCATGCTCAATAGTCCAAGGCTGGCGCCCTGGACGGCCCGGTCGCGGAGGGCCGCCGCATCAAACCCTCGGCCATTATCACGCACACACAGGTGGAGATGCCCATTCCCGGTGCGGAGTTCCACGCTCAGGGCGCGGGCGCGCGCGTGGCGCACGACGTTGGTCATCGCCTCTTGGGCCACGCGGAAACAAGCAGTCTCGATCACCGGATCGAGGCGGTCCTCCAAAGCGTCGGCATGGAATTCAACCGCCAGCCCCGCCAGAGAAGCTTGACGAGTCGTGTACCACCGCAACGCCGGCTCCAAACCCAGATCGTCCAGCATGGAGGGGCGCAGGTTGAGGGAGAGATCGCGCACCTGGGTGAGCACGCGCTCAACGGCTTGCAGGCTGTCCTTCAGCCGCAATTGCGTTGCGTCGCCCCGTGACGACTGCACCACGGCCTGCAAATTCATCTCCGCGACCGTGAGGGTTTGGCCTACTTCGTCGTGCAGTTCCCGCGCGATGTGCCGGCGTTCGGTCTCTTGGGACTCGACCAGCCGGCGGGACAAGAGCTGCAATTTATCATGGGAATCCTGCAAGTGTTTCTCCGTGCGCTTCCGCTCGGTAATGTCCTGCAGGCAACTGACGCCCCCGATCAGCGAACCTTCCGCGTCCCGCAATGGCACGACATTGACCAGGACCGGCACCCGGGTGCCGTCGGGGCGTCCAATCATCAACTCGCGGTTCCGCAGCGGAATGCCGGAGCGCAACGCCTCGGCCATGGGTGATTCGTTGTGCGGCATTGCCGCTCCGTCCGGATAAAAGAGTTCGTAGGCGCCGCAGAAGTGCCGGCTGGCGTGAGGGTCGGGCGGCTCGCAACCCCATAACTCCACCGCGGCCCGGTTGTAGAGTTCGACCGCGCCGAACTGATTGCAGACGCAGACGGCGGCGGGGAAGAGGGGCAACTCCCGGAACATCGTGTCGCGCGTTTCCAGCGTCTCCTCGGCGAGCCGCCGCTTCATTTCACGCTCCTCCAAAGCTTGCGCCATCTGGTCGAAGGTGCGCGTAAGCTGGCCCAACTCGTCTTTACCATGGCGGCGGCCCGTGCGGGTGCTCAGATCGCCGCTGGCCAGCCGGGCGCTGGCGCGGACGAGCGCCTTGACGGGGTGCAACACCAGGAAAGTGCTGCCCAACCAGCCCAGCACGAGCGCCACCGCCACGGCGGCCCCGAGCCAGGTCAAATTGCTGGCCAACGCCCGGTTGGCTGCCGCAAACAGGACGGGGCGAGGGATGCTCAGAATGCTCGTGGGTCGGTTTTGGACCAATTGGCTGTCCACACGCGCAAAGGCGGAAAAGGACCGGCTGCGGCCCGAGTCGGAGGCCTCGACCAAACCCTCCGGCTCCAGAAAAGCCCTCCTCACCAACCCGGGGTCCGGGTAAGGCTCGCCCACGGCGCGCCCCGAAGCGGGATAGCGAGCGAGAATGACCCCATTGCCGTCAATCTCGGTCCAGGTCGCCGCTTCGGGCACTTGTGCCGCGATGGGTGAGCCAGGCCTGCCCAGCAAATTCAGTGTCCACCGCGCGAAGACGACCGCCCGCACACGACTCGCACCGTCCAGGACGGGGCAACCGAAAGTGACGGACGGCTGGCGATTCTTGCTGCCACCAAAATAATGGCCGACCGCGAAGGCCCGGCTGGCGAGGACACGGTAATAGAGCGCGCGGTCAATCTTGGCGGTGCGTTCAGGCGGCTGCACAATGCTGGCCACAACTGCCGCGTTGGTGTCCACCACCCACAGGTTGGCGTACCGCGGGTAGTTCGCCGATATTTCGTCCAGCGCTCTCTGGCAGGCTTGGGGATTCCCCGACTGGACGCTAGCCGATTCCGACAGCGCCAGCAGCAATTGGCGGGCCCTTCCCACCGCCTCCGCCTCCTGCCGGCGGACAATCCGGGCAAACTGCTGTGACCGCTCGCGCCAGGAACTCACCGCCTGCCGCCGCTCCCGCGACGCCGTGTGCAGGGTGAGCCCCACCAGCGGGGAGCACGCCAGCAACACCAAAAGCAGCAGGCGCAGCCGCAGGCTAAACCAAACTCGGCTTATTAAGTCAATAAGCTGTCGCACACAGAAGTTTAGCATACAGCGGCGGCCTGCAAAGCGCGAAAGCCTCGCCACGCCGGTTTACCCTTGCTGGAACCAGGCGGTTACGCCAAACTGGGCGCGTGTATATCACAGCCACATCGTTCCGGAAGAGCTTGTTAAACGCCGCTTTAACACCTAGCCTGCTGCTCGTTGCGTTCAGCATGTTTGCCTCGGAACCCGATTTACCGGCCCTGAGACTCGCCGCCAGCCAGCGGCCACTGGTGATTGGGCATCGCGGTTATTGCCAGTTCGCGCCGGAAAACACACTGCCGTCCTTCAAACTCGCGATGGCCGCCGGCGCCGACCTGGTCGAGCTCGACTATTACCCTGCCAAAGACGGCAAACTGGTCGTCATCCACGATGGCTACCTGGACCGCACCACCGACGCCACAAACCGGTGGGCGGCAAAGAAGATCAAGGTGCAGTCCAAGACGGCGGCGGAGCTTCAAAGCCTCGATGCGGGGAGTTGGTTCGACCCGAAATACGCCGGCACGCGCATCCCGCTGCTGTCCGAAGCACTCGACACCATCGAGGCGGACAGCGTCACCTTGATCGAGCGCAAAGACGGCGCCCCGGCGCCTTGCATTAAGCTTCTGCGCGAGAAAGGCCTCATTAACCGGGTGGTCGTCCAGTCCTTCGATTGGGGCTACGTCCGCGCCTTCCACGAGCAGGAACCGGATCAGGTCCTCGGCGCTCTCGGCCCGGCCAGCCAGTTGTCGGACGGCAATAAGCCTTCCGGCCTGGGCAAGGAACTGAGCGCCGCGTGGCTGGACGAACTGCAGAAGACCGGTGCCAAGCTTGCCGTATGGAGCGATAAGGTCACCCCGGAGGCAGTCCAACTGGCCCATCAGCGCGGGCTGAAGGTCTGGGTCTATACCGTCAATGATGCCGCCCTCGCCAACAAACTGCTCGATATGGGCGTGGACGGCCTCATCACCAACAACACCTCCCTCATCTGGCGAACCATCGCCCTGCGGGAAGCCAAGTCCCAGTAGCCCGACGGCGTCGCCCCGCCAGGACGCGCAGTCCCCTGCCCCCCGCCACATTGGCCATTTGCCATCTGTAATCGGCCATCTTCGGTTATGGCCGGCCCGCGCCGGGAAGAACCTGGGCTAACTCGAACCCCCAATCCCCCTCCCCATTCCCCCTGGATCGCCGCCAGGGCAACCCATTGTGTACAAGGGGTGTACAAGGGATGTACAAGGGGTGCACAATGGATTGGATAAATGCCTGGGCTGGATTGCCATAAGACAGGCAAGCTGGAGCTGCCGGTGGGGAAAGCCGCTTTCGCGGGGTTCGGGAGCTATTCCTTCTTCGCCGCCTTTACCTCGATATGGAGGTCGCGCAATTCGCGGGCTGAAACCGGGGTAGGCGACTCGGTCATGAGGCAGACGCCCTTGGCGGTCTTGGGGAACGCAATCACGTCCCGGATGCTCGGGGTGCCGCAGAGAATCGCGTTCAGCCGGTCGAAACCGAGGGCGATGCCTCCGTGCGGCGGGGCACCGAAGCGGAATGCTTCGAGCATATAGCCAAAACGCAGCTTAGTTTCCTCCGGCGAAATCTGCAGCACGTCCTCGAACACAGTCTTCTGTACGTCGGGACGATGGATACGGATCGAGCCGCCGCCCAGTTCGACGCCGTTGACCACCACGTCGTAGTGCTGGCCGCGCACCTTCCTGGGTTCGCTCTTGAGCATGGGGATGTCCTCCGCCACCGGCGCGGTGAACGGATGATGGCTCGAATACCAGCGGTTCTGTTCCTTGTCGAAGCTGAGCAACGGGAAGTCCACCACCCAGAGGAAATCGAACCGGTCGGCCGGGATGACCAGCTTCCCCTGCCCTCTCAGCACTTCGGCGCAGTAAAGGCGGATCTTGCCCAGGATCTCGCAAGCCGTCAGCCACTGGTCCGCGGCGAACAGGATCAAATCGCCCTCCTCGATGGCCAGCTTGCTCGTCAGCGCGGCCTTCTCGGCATCACTGAAGAAGCGCACAATGGGCGACTTCCACTCGCCGCCTTCGACCTTGATGTAGGCCAGGCCCTTGGCACCGAAGCTCTTGGCGTATTCCGTCATTGTATCCATCTGGCCCTGCGTGACGCACGCCAGGCCCTTGGCGTTGATGGCCTTGACGACGCCCTGGTTGGCCACCGCGCCGCTGAAGATCTTGAACTTGCTGCCACGGAACTCCTCGGTGAAATCCACCAACTCCATGCCGAAGCGGGTGTCCGGTTTGTCAATACCGTAACGGTTGATCGCTTCCTGGTAAGGCAGTCGCTTGAAGGGCGTCGGGATATCAATGTTCAGCGCCGTCTTCCAAATCCGCTTGAGCAAGCCCTCAATGAGGTTGTAGATGTCCTCGCGCTCGATGAATGACATCTCGATGTCAATCTGGCTGAATTCGAGCTGCCGGTCCGCGCGCTGGTCCTCATCGCGGAAGCAGCGCGCGATCTGGTAGTAGCGCTCGACGCCACCCACCATGAGGATCTGCTTGAACTGCTGCGGCGATTGCGGCAGCGCATAGAATGTTCCTGGATCACGGCGGTTCGGCACCAGGAATTCGCGCGCCCCCTCGGGCGTGCTTTTGAAGAGGATAGGCGTTTCGACCTCCAGGAAGCCCTGCTCGTCCATGAAGACCCGGGTCGCGGCCGCCACCTTGCTCCGCAGGCGCAAGTTGCGCGCCATCTCCGGCAGGCGCAGGTCCAGGTAGCGATATTTGAGCCGCAGCTCTTCGTTCACTTTGCCGGCTGCTTCCGGATCGTCCACCGGGAAGGGCAGCACGTCGGCGGTGTTCAACACCTCCAATGCACTGGCCATGACCTCGACCTCGCCGGTCGGGATCTTCGGGTTGTTTGTGCCCTCGGGCCGCTGCCGCACTTTGCCAGTGATGCGGACCACGCATTCGCTGCGGAGCGCGGCGGCCTGCTCGAAAAGCTCTTTGGGCAATTCCGATGGGTCAAAAACGGTCTGGGTGCGCCCCTCGCGGTCGCGCACATCAATAAAGATCAGCCCGCCGAGATCGCGCCGGGAGTGGACCCAGCCGTCGAGGGTGACAATTTGGCCGATATGTGCCGGCCGCAGTTCGTTGCAATGATGAGTTCGCTTCACAGGTCCAGGTATTGCGCCAGCACAAATTGAACGTCCGCTTGTGTTTGGCAGGCCGCAATGTGACCAAGAAGCGCTGGTAACGCAACCCTAAAAGGCTCCCCGGTCCGCCACCCGCACCCTTCCCAAAGGTGCTCGCAAAAGTGTACTGGACAGCCTGCTGCCCCCCTGCTTAAATCCGCGCGTTAGCTATTCGCAGTTACGAAGTGTTTGGAACCGCCTATGAAAACGCCTAAGTCAGAGGGACCTGCGGGAGGTCCCCATCGCCGTTTACTGATCCCTTCTCTTTTCCTGCTCATGACGCTGTCCGTGCTGGCAGCACCCTTCCACGATGAGCATATAACCTTCAAACAGCCGGACGGCACGACGGTCCAACTGATCGGCTCCGGCGACGAGTTCTACGCCGTCTTCGAGACTACCGACGGTTATACGGTGGTGTTTGACCCGGCCCGCAAGGCGTATTGCTTTGCGCAGTTGGGCAGCGACGGCCAACTGGTGTCCAGCGGCGTCCAGGTGCAGGTTGGCCCCGCCGCCGCGCCAGGCGTGCCCCTGCACCTGCGGGCAGCGCCGGCGATCCGCCAGCAGCAGATCTTGCAGCGCTACCAGCGCTGGGACGCGGGAATGGACGTCGCGGCGCGCTGGCAAGCTCGAAAAGCCGCCCTCCAAGCGGTTGAGGCGAAAGCCGCCGCCAGCAATGGCACCGCCCAGGGCCCTGAACCGGCCCCCCCAGGCGGCGTCACCACGGGCAACCGGCTGGGGCTGACGCTGCTGATAGATTTCGACGATGACCCGTCCACGGTGCCGCAGGCTGACATTGATGACTTCTGCAACGGAGACAATTACACCGGCTACGGCAACAACGGCTCGGTCAAAGAGTTTTTCAAGGACAACTCCAACGGTCTGCTCATCTACTCGAACGTCGTCACCGTCTATATCCGCATCCCCAATTCGTTGCACCCGAAGAGCTACTATAACGACGTCACCAAGGACGCCGGCACCAATGCCAATCTGCTCATCCAGGACGCCATCACGATCATGGAAGCGCTCCCCAACTACACCACGGACATACTGCCCACTTTCCAGAACCTGACCGTGGACGGGAACAACCGCGTCGTGGCGTTCAACGTGTTCTATGCCGGTGACAACGGCGGCGTGTGGAGCATGGGGCTTTGGCCTCATTCGTGGGGGCTTTACGCCGTCGGCGCTCAGTCATTGGAACCGGGCGGCAAGATGGTTTTTCGCTACCAGATTTCCAATATCGGCGACTCGCTGACGCTGGGCACCTTCTGCCACGAAAACGGCCACATGCTCTGCGCCTACCCGGACCTCTATGATTATACCGGCAGCTCCCGCGGCGTGGGCGACTGGGGCTTGATGGCCTACGGCGCCGACGGCGGCTCCCCCTCCGGCTCCAACCCGTCGCAAGTTTGCGCCTATCTGAAACGCGCGTCCGGCTGGGCCACGACCACTGACCTGGCCAGCAGCACGTACCTTACCGCCACCGTTACCGCGACCGCCGGCACCAATTTCAACCATTTCTACCGCTTCCCGAAGCCGGGCGTTCCGACCGAATACTTCCTGGCCGAATGCCGCTACCAGACGGGCCGCGACGCCGATCTGCCCGGCTCGGGGGTGCTGGTCTGGCACATTGACGAATTGGGCGACAACAGTACGGTGAACCTCAACCCCAACACGACTCACGACAACTACGAGGCGACGCTGGTGCAGGCCGACAACCGCTGGCAGCTCGAAAACAACCAAAACTACGGTGATGCCAACGACCCGTTCTACTCCGGCAACCCCAGCCCCGCCTTTCGCAACTTGTTCAGCGATTCCTCCGCTCCCAATGCTCACTGGTGGAGCGGGGCCTTGTCAGGGTTGCGGATCACGAACTTCAGCTCCCGGGCCACCTCGATGACCTTCGTCGTGGGCGATCCGACGCCCCGAGCCAACTTCAGCGCCTCCCCGACCCGCGGGTCCGTGCCGCTGGTGGACGTGACTTTCTCGGACACTTCCGGCGGCGAGATCACCAGCCGGGCCTGGGATTTCGGGGATGGCCAGACCCTGCCCTATACCACCGCCACAAGCGTGCAACACACCTACGCATCCGCCGGCACCTATTCGCCCAGCCTCACCGTGACCGGGCCTTACGGCACCAGCACCACCAATCGCCTCAACTACATCGTGGTGACCAACGCGGTCCCCGTGGCGGACTTCGTGGGCAACCCGACCCGGGGCCTGGCCCCGTTGCTGGTGCGGTTCACCAACACCTCCACCGGCGGGGTGACCAATTCGGCGTGGTATTTCGGCGAAGGCGGCCTGTTCATCACCAACGCCGCACCCGTCTCGCACACCTACGCCAGCGCCGGCATTTATTCCGTCAGCCTGACGGCGACGGGACCCGCCGGGGTGGGCACGGCCAGCAAAGCCAATTACATCGTTGTCACCAACGGGCCGCCGGTGGCCCTTTTCGCGGCCTCCGCCACCAGCGCGCCGGCACCCGCCGTAATTACCTTCACGAACAATTCCCTGGGATTGATCAGCCAGGCGGCGTGGAGCTTCGGCGACGGCAATACGGTCGGCACGCTCGCCCCCATCGTCACAAACACCTACATGACTGCTGGCGTTTACACCGTCAGCCTGACGGTCAATGGCGCGTATGGAAGCAGCGCCGCCTCCACTTTCGTCGTAGTCACCAACGCGGTGCCGGTGCCGGCCTTCGCCGCCACGCCGCGAGCCGGCTGGCTGCCGCTGGCGGTGCACTTCACCAACCTGTCGGCCTACGCAAGTGATTACATCTGGAGCTTTGGCGACGGTATGACCAACCACACGTCCACCAACGAGGTGTGGCACACTTACACCCTCCCCGGCTCTTATCCGGTCTGCCTGACGGCCATCGGGCTCGGCGGCACCAGCATCGCCTGCAGCAACAACTTCATCGTGGCAACGAATCCGCCCCCGCCCGTGGTGCGCTTCGCCGCCTCGCCCAGGGTTGGGGTCGTGCCGATGGCGGTCTGGTTCACCAACCTGACCCTGGCTGCGACGAGCTATAACTGGACCTTTGGCGATGGCACGACACTCACCACGACGGATGCCACGGCCCTGCAGCATTTCTACACCCAGGCCGGCCAGTACAGCGTCTGCTTAACCGCCATTGGGCCCAGCGGCACAACGGTCGGCTGCAGCAACAATTTCATCCGGGTAACCAACCCGCCGCCGAATGTCGCGGCCTGGGGTGACAATGGTTCGGACCAGTCCACCGTGCCGCCGCCCGCCACCAACGTCACCGCCATCGCCGCGGGCGCCTGGCATAACCTGGCGTTGATGACCGACGGGACCGTCCTGGCCTGGGGTGATAATTCCCGCGGGCAATGCGCTGTGCCCCCAACGCTCCACGACGCGGTGGCCATCGCCGCCGGCGGCTATCATAGCCTGGCGATTCGACTTAACGGCACAGTGGTCGCGTGGGGCTCGGACGATTACGGGCAGACCAGCGTGCCCGCGGGCCTGACCGGCGTGATGGGCCTCGCGGCGGGAACGTGGCACAGTGTGGCGCTCCGGACCAACGGCACGGTGGTAGCCTGGGGAGATAATAGTTACGGACAGACTGTTCCGCCAGCCGGCCTGACCAACGTCATCGCCGTGGCGGCGGGCGGCAATCACACCCTGGCCTTGCGGGCTAACGGCACCGTCGTCGCCTGGGGAGAAAACACCGACGCCGCGGGGAGCGTATCGGGCCAATCAACCGTGCCCAACGGCTTGGCCGACGTCGTGGCCATTGGTGCGGGCGATTATCACAGCCTCGCAGTGAAGCGCGACGGCACCGTCGTGGCGTGGGGCGAAGACTCGCAGGGTCAGTGCGACGTGCCGCCGCAGTTGACCGGCGTGGTGGCGGTCGCCGGCGGAGGCGGACACAGCGTTGCGCTGCAGGCCAGTGGCACAGTAGTAACGTGGGGCGCTGATTGGAGTGGACAGGGCGACGTGCCGCCGATCTTCTCAGGAGCGGCGAGCATCGCGGCCGGCGAGTATCACACCTTAGCCTTGCAGACCGCCAACCTGCCCCCGCCACGGCTCTTCAACCCGGCCTGGAACGGCACCCAGTTCAGCGCGCTGGTGCAAACCCTCAGCGGGCGCAACTACACCTTGGAATTCACCGCGTCGCCGGTCTCAACGAACTGGGCCGGTGTCAACACCAATGCCGGCACTGGCACGCTCCGTTGGGTTACCGACCCAACGGCTACAGACACGCAGCGCTTCTATCGGCTGCGGCGATGGTAGGCCGTCAGGAAAGGGCTATGCGCTGAACTGGCTCTTCAAGGCCCACAGGCCGAGGGCTGGATTGCTGATGTAGAAAACCTCCTCGCCGTCCGGCAGACGGTTGGGGCCGTCTATCAGCCTGGCGGGATCGTAGCGCTTGAGCGTGGCACTGAGGTCGCCCGCCTCGAAACCTACTAATCGGATGGCCTCCAGGCTCGTCTGCGGACCGGGACAGTAGGTGATGCGGAAGCGCCCTTCGCTCGAACCGTGAATGAGATGCGCGGCGGCGCTGAGGTTGTTGAGCAGTTCTGCGTTGGCCTTGACCGCTGACAACGTTACCGGGGTTCCCCGGTAGCCGAACTTGCGAATGAGACGGTCAATCTCCGCGTCTTCACCGAACTCCTTCAATCCCGGTGCGAGCACGACCAACTCACCCCCATCAGCCATCACCATGCGCGTGCGATAGACCGCCTTGTTCCCGAGCCAGGTGCTCTTGAACTCGTGCGGGTCGAGATAAACCACGACCTTCTTCAAAGGCAGATCGAGCAGGTCCAGGTTCACCTTTTGGGACAGGCGCGCACCCAGCGTGAAGGTCTCCATGTCGTCGCCAACATACAACCCGCGCATGATCATTCCGCTGCCGGCCTTGTCCTTCTCCATCACCGTCAGCACATAGCTGATGGGCAAATCGCGCAGGAAGGTCTCGACGGCATAATTGAAAAGGCGACGCACAGGCGTCTCGATCCGGCCCATCATCGCTTCCATGCCGTAGGCGGCGCCGAGGAAGTGGGACTTGTTGATCATGTCCGACGCCGCCGACCCCGACGACAATGTTCTTCGTGTAGTTGGCCATGCCAACCACTTCGTGCGGAACGATCTGCCCCACGGAGAGGATGAGATCATACCCGGCGAACAAAAGGTTGCTGACCTCGACCCGCACGTCGTAGTCCACCAGCCCCCCGGACCACTCCTGGAGCAGTTTGCCCGGCACGTCACCGACATGCCGCACACCGTTTCGCCAATCGTGAACCTTGAACCGTGCCAGCGGGATGCTATCCGCCGAACATCATCCGCAACTGGGCCTCAGTCATAGCCGAGTGCGTCCCCAGGGCGGGCATGATGTCCACCTCGGTCGTGGGGCTGAGCATCTCGTAAAGCAGGCGGGTTAGTTCGCCGGCATCGGAGTTGAGCCGGGTATGATCGGGCGGCAAGACCAGCACCTTGCGCAACGGGCGCCCGATAGCCTTCAACGCCTGGGCCAGCGCCTCGCGCTTGTCAGCCGTGCTGATGTTGTCCGCTGTTCCGCCGCGTGCAAAGTATGTGGCCATCGTTCGTATTCGTTACCAGCCACAGTATCGGGGAAGACGTGCCCTATAATCCAGTCCTTCGCTCACACGCCGCTGAAGGCGCTGAACCCGCCATCTACCGCGATGACCTGACCGGTGACAAAGCCCGAGCCCTCGTCGCTCAGCAGCCACAACAGCGTCCCCAGCAGGTCTTCCGGTTTGCCGAAACGGCCTTGCGGAGTGTGGGTATTGATCGTATTTCCGCGAGCCGTCAACGAGCCGTCGGCCTGCGTCAACAGACTCCGGTTCTGGTCGGTGAGGAAGAAGCCCGGGGCGAGCGCATTGACGCGGACGCCGGTCTTCGAGAAATGCACTGCCAGCCATTGGGTGAAGTTGCTCACGCCCGCCTTGGCGGCGCTATAGGCCGGGATCTTGGTCAGCGGCTTGAAGGCGTTCATCGAGGAGAGGTTGATGATGTTGCCGCGCCCCTTTTGCACCATGTCCCGGCTGAAGACCTGCGTCGGCAGGAAGGTCCCCAGGAAGTTAAGGTTGAATACGAACTGGATCCCATCCACCGTCAGGTCGTAGAACGTCACCACGCCTTCCTTCTTGGCCGTGAGGTCTTCGCGGGAGAGAAACTCCTTGGAGGTCGTGCCCTTGGGATGATTGCCGCCCGCGCCATTGATGAGAATGTCCACCGGCCCGAACGCCGCCTTGATCTGCTCGTGCGCCCGCTCGATGCTTGGTTTCTCCAGCACGTTGCAGGTGAACGCCTGGGCAACGCCGCCCGCCTTGACGATCCCGTCGGCACACTTCTGCGCCATCTCCGGCTTCAGATCGAGGACGGCGACTTTGGCGCCGCACTGGGCCAACGCGTCCGCCATCACGCTGCACAAAATACCGCCCCCGCCGGTGACGACCGCCACCTGGTCCTTCAGATTCACTTGAAATGGTATAGTCATAGTATCTCTTGCTCTAAACCGCAGCCGGCCACCGCACCCCGCCGTGCAGACTGGACCGGCAGCACGCCCGCACGATAACCGAATGGCAGCCCCGCGCCAGACTTTTCCCGTTGGGAGACGGCGGAGGGAGCACGATGATTGACAAAGTAGGAAAGCACACCCCCTTAGCGCGAACATTTCATGCCGCGCACGGAATGCCGACAGGCCAAATGTCGAAGCCACGCAATAATTGCAATTGCGGCAGGCAACAATTGCCTGTTGACATTCCTGATCGTCACTCTGGTATTATGTAGAGTTATGTTTGGGGAGACGGAAAACCAGTCCTTCCTCACCCGCCGCAACGCTGAACACGCGCAGGCGCGCAAAAGGGAGCCGCAGGCGCATTCCACCCGAGGTGCTGGACCAATGGACCACAGACCGCAAACGAGCCTAAACCACGAGGCAGAGCCTCAACTTCCACCGCAGCCCCTGGCGTTGCACGAATGTCAAGAAGCACTCGCCCGCGAGCTTCGCCAGCCTTTCCTGCGCGCCTTCCATCGCCTGGCGGGCGTGCCTCTGCACGTGATCTGGCAGGAGACTGAAGGCGAGGGCTGTGTCCGCCCGATCCTGGCCTGCCCCTTGGCACTTCGCCGGTTCCAGACCTCCGACCTGTTTTCCTCGGAGTGCCAGTCCTGTCTCCATCGCGGCTCGCGATCAGGGTGCGCGGCAAGGCCCGGCGTGCAATGGCTCAAGGGCCGGTGCGGGGCCAGAAATGTCTATGGCTCGGTGCGGATGGGTAACGTGCCGCTGGTCACGCTGGTCGTGCGAGGACGGGTTACCGGCCGAACTTCCGGCGCGCCGCCGAAAGCGGCCGGTCGTGGTGCGGCCCGTGTGCGCCTCGCACCATTGGTAACACGGGCCGTCTTTAACCGGGCGACTGTCGCACTGCGGCTCACGCTGACGCACTTGCAGACGACGGCGGAGGCAGCGTTGGCACTGCAAGCGGCGCAGCAGCGACTGCGGGAAACCGAAAGAGCGCCCTTATGTCAGAAAGACCAACCGCGACAATGGAAGCCAACAGGGCCAGCCGTTTCATCCGGACCAGAGCATGGACTGAACGGACCGGCGGCACGCCGGATCGTAAAGGCGATGATCGAATTGATTCACCGCCACTACCACCGGCCCATCACGCTGGGAGAGCTGGCGGCCATGCTCCAAATGAACGCCGATTACCTCGCCCACCTCTTCTCGCTCAACGTCGGCACGACGTTCACTCGTTATCTGCTTGAACTGCGGCTGGCCAGAGCGAAAGAACTACTCCGCGATCCACGTGCCCGTGTTTGCGAAGTGGCTGCCGCCGTCGGCTTCGCCAGCGCCGACCATTTCCGGCACGTGTGCAAAGCCCGCATCGGGCAGGCTCCATCGGCCTGGCGGCAAGCCTGAGCTCGAAACGCCCGATCCAAGAAATCCTCCGCTTTTCCAAGGAATTCGCTGTTGGCGAATTTGGACCTGCGGTGGTGAAATGGTTATCATGAGAACTAGTCCCCAATCCATCCCCACACCGGCACGCCGATACTCGGGGTGGCATTTCCAATTGTTCCGTCGCCTGGCCGTTCTTCCCTGCAAACGCAGTGCGGTGGTCACAATTGCCTGGATGTTGGTGGCGGGGGCCGTGTTGAGCGGCCGCGAGACGAAAGCCCAGACGATCCTTATTCCGGAAGGCAATCCTGCGATCTCGATGGAGCACTTCCTCGGCAACGCGTGGAGCATTGCTGTGGATCAGGACGGACACATTTATGTGGCGGACCCGATCAACCAGGTGATCCGCAAATACTGTCCAGACGGGACTCCGGCGACGGTGATTGGCCAGGTGAACCGGTCCGGTCGCGTGGATGGCACGGCGGCGGAAGCACGCTTCGCCAGTCCAGGCAGCCTCTGTTATGACGGCGCTGGAGGCATCCTGGTGCTCGACAACAGCACCTACGTGCGCCGCATCAACGTGGCCACCCTGACCGTGAGCACGCTGGCCAACCTGTCCGGCGGCGTGGACGGCACGCACATGTACGACGTGACGCTCGGCACCTTTCAGGACTCCGGAACGTTGAACAACCTGCGTTTGGGCCAGATCGCCGCGCAATCGCCGGGCGTCTTCTACGTCTCCGCCTCGGACACCTCGGGCGTTACGCAATACCTGCTTCGTTGCGCCGGGCCGTCCGCGCAGGCGGTCGCCACCTCCCGCACGCCCGTCGCCTCGCCGGCCTGGGCCGGCACACGCGGGCTGGCCGTTGATCCGGAGGGCAACGTGTTCATGCCGTTCCCGGTTCTGCAAGGCGTCGCCACGGTCGAATACATCTTTCGCTTCCCTGGCGGCGGTGTCGCGGGGGTGACCCGCCATTTCCTGCCGATTGCCAAAGTCAACGCGATGGCTTCCGGACGCTCCGGCCGGCTCTACTATTTCACCTCCATAAATCCCTCCTTCTACGCGATTTCGTCCACGTCCCCGGACACATCGCTGGTCACTTATACGGTGCTTCCCACTTACCCCGCCTCTCCGCATCAGGAAGCCAAATACGCCGCCGTCACGCCGGCGGGCGATCTGCTGGTCGTAAATTTTCGCACGTACGACGGAGCGGGCAACTTGTGTTCGCCTTACGGAAAAGTGGATTGCTTCAGCGGCGCGGACGGCGCGGTGGGAACGCCCGTGGGCGATACGGAGCCGCCGACGATCCATCTGACCTCGCCGGCCGACGGCCTGATCCTCGGCGGGCCGGTGACGTTGAGCGCGACGGCTGCCGACAACTCCGGCGCTGTCCAGGTTCAGTTCCGTGTCAACGACCGCGATTTTGGCGCGCGGCTTTCGTCCCCGCCTTTCAGCATCGCCTTGGATCCGACGAGTCTTCCGGCTGGAGTTCTCACCCTTTATGCTGTCGCCTTGGACGCCGCTGGAAATCCGGCCACGACCGAACGGGTGCGGGTGCTCAATCCGGTGGGCTTGCCAAATCTCGACGGCGAAATCTTTGTCGGTGACGAGCAGTTGGACTCGCCGGAGGGCGTGGCGGTGGATGCGGATGGCAATGTTTACGTCGGTGACCAAACCCGGATTTTGCGGTTCTCGCCGTTTGGAGAGTCGCTGCAGAGCCTCGGGACCACGAACCGGGCGGTCGTGGACGGCGACGCGACATCGGCGCGCTTTGCGAATCTGCGTGGGCTGGGCGCCGATTCGAACGGGCGGATTCTTGCCATTGATGACCTGGATGGGGGCGGTTGTTACCTGCGCCGATTCGATCCGGCGACCGGCCTTACGACGACGCTCTATCGTCTCGATGAGCAGACCAATGATATGGCCGTCAGCAACAGTTACCGTTTGCCCGATGGAGCGATGATTGAGAACGGAGGCCCGGACTGGGGTTGGATGGACGCCCGGGACGTGGCGGTAGCTCCCAACGGGGATTTTCTGGTGACGCTGGGGAACTTGCTGGGATGGGACTTTTTTGAGCCGCTTTATCCCTATCATTTCCTGGCACGATTCGGGGGGAACGGGAACGTCTTGTTGGCGTATTCAGCCGATACATGGTTTCCGGACGAGAATCCCCGCGCGGTTGCCGTGGCGCCCGACGGCACGATTTTCGCCTCATTCGAGACGGACGGCATCTCCAGCTTGGATAGTCTCTTTGCGTTCGCGCCGCAGTTTCCGGTAGGCGGAACGAACTCAGTGCGACGGCTTCTCTCGGGAATCAAAGAGGTGGACTACCTGACCTCGGATGGCTCCGGGCAGGTGTATGTGTCGTGCACCTCGGATTCCTCCAACCCGGCCCGCGTGGCGGTCATGTCAGGCACACAAACCAATACCACGTTCTTCTCGCTGCAACAGAAACTGCTCAATGAACCGCGCGATCTCGCTATTGACGGTGACGGAGATCTCTACGTGGTTTGCACTGAACTGGTGTTTTACGACGGTGCCTTCCGACGGCAGGCGCGGGTGGTGCGCTATGCCGCCGCCGCCGCCCGGACCGCCATTGAACGCACATGGGACGGTGGCGGCGATGGGACGACCTGGGGCGACCCGGCCAATTGGAGCGGGGACGTCCTGCCGGGCCCAACGAACGTGGTCGTGATCGCCACGAACACGATTATCCGGCATACGATCGGGAACACGACCGTCAGACGCGTGGAGTGCGATGCCCCGCTGGAGATTGCGGGTGGGTCGCTCACGCTCACGGAGGGCGCCTCTCAGATCAACGGATCGTTGACCATCGCCAGCGGCGCCACGCTAACGGCCAACGGGACGAATGTCGTTTTCAGCGCCTCCGGGGCGACCACCATAGACGGAGCGCATCTCTATGCCTTGGGCGGGGCGGTTATCGAGTTGCCGCTGGTGCTGAACTACGATGCGCCGGAGCGGGATCCGATGACGTTTCGGCTGCAGGCCAGCGGGGCAGGGAGTGTGCTGCGATTCCCCAATCTGACCAACGTCATAGGGGATGGACTACGCGACAGCTACGTGGTGATCGAGGCGCTGGCGGGGGGACGGGTGGAGCTGCCTGCCGTAGCGCAGATGACGCAGCCGTACAACGGTGGATATTCGAGCTACCCCCGGGGAATTCAGGTGTTGGCCGACGGGACGAACAGCATGGTGGACCTGTCGGGGTTGGTGAACTTTGCGGACCAGGCGCCCGTCCACGGCTCATGGCTGGAGGCGCGAAACGGGGGAACGATCCTCGCCGGCCAGTTGGTGGCATTGAGCGGGGTTGAAGTGCGCTTGAACGCGATGGGGACGCTGAATCTGCCAGCGCTGCGAAGCGTTGTGGACAGCGTGGTCACGGTTGCCGGGATGGCGGCCAACTGGAGCGGAGTGACGAACCTGAATCAGAGCGTGCTGACGTTGGAGGCGGGCGGGACGATGAACCTGGCCCAAGCCAGCCAGGTGGACGGGGCGACGTTCCTCGTGCAGAGCGGGACGACCCTGGAACTGCCGCAGGTGATGGACTACGACGCGCGGGAGTTGGACTCGGCGACGTTTCGGTTGCGGGCCAGCGGTGCGGGCAGCGTGCTACGTCTGCCCCACTTGACGAACGTGATCGGGGACGGTATGCACAACAGCTACGTGGTGATCGAGGCGCTGGCGGGGGGACGGGTGGAACTGCCTGCCGTAGCGCAGATGACGCAGCCGTACAACGGTGGATATTCGAGCTACCCCCGGGGAATTCAGGTGTTGGCCGACGGGACGAACAGCATGGTGGACCTGTCGGGGTTGGTGAGCTTTGCGGACCAGGCGCCCGTCCACGGCTCATGGCTGGAGGCGCGAAACGGGGGAACGATCCTCGCCGGCCAGTTGGTGGCATTGAGCGGGGTTGAAGTCCGCCTGAACACGACCGGGACACTCGACTTGCCCGCGCTGCGGAGCGCCATTCAGGGCAGGCTGACGGTAAGCGGGGCGACGGTGAATTGGAGCGGAGTGACCAACTTCAGCGGGAATACGCTGACCCTGAACGGCGGCGCGGTGGTCAATCTGAGCCACGTGACGGACCTCAGTCAAAGCACGTTCACGGTAGGGACCAACGGCACAGTGATCCTGGACCAAGTGAGACAGATGGATGGGGCCAATCTCACGGTGCAAGACGGCCAAACACTGACCTTGCCGCTGGTGACCAATTACGACGCGCGGGAGTTGGACTTGGCGACGTTTCGGTTGCGGGCCAGCGGTGCGGGCAGCGTGCTGCGTCTGCCCCACTTGACGAACGTGATTGGGGACGGTATGTACAAGAGCTACGTGGTGATCGAGGCGCTGGCGGGGGGACGGGTGGAGCTGCCTGCCGTAGCGCAGATGACGCAGCCGTACAACGGTGGATATTCGAGCTACCCCCGAGGCATTCAGGTGTTGGCCGACGGGACGAACAGCATGGTGGACCTGTCGGGGTTGGTGAGCTTTGCGGACCAAGCGCCCGTCCACGGCTCATGGCTGGAGGCGCGAAACGGGGGAACGATCCTCGCGGGCCAGTTGGTGGCATTGAGCGGCGTTGAAGTGCGCTTGAACGCGATGGGGACGCTGAATCTGCCAGCGCTGCGAAGCGTTGTGGACAGCGCGGTCACGGTTGCCGGGATGGCGGCCGACTGGAGCGGAGTGACGAACCTGAATCAGAGCGTGCTGACGTTGGAGGCGGGCGGGACGATGAACCTGGCCCAAGCCAGCCAGGTGGACGGGGCGACGTTCCTCGTGCAGAGCGGGACGACCCTGGAACTGCCGCAGGTGATGGACTACGACGCGCGGGAGTTGGACTCGGCGACGTTTCGGTTGCGGGCCAGCGGTGCGGGCAGCGCGCTACGTCTGCCCCACTTGACGAACGTGATCGGGGACGGTATGCACAACAGCTACGTGGTGATCGAGGCGCTGGCGGGGGGACGGGTGGAGCTGCCTGCCGTAGCGCAGATGACGCAGCCGTACAACGGTAGATATTCGAGCTACCCCCGGGGCATTCAGGTGTTGGCCGACGGGACGAACAGCATGGTGGACCTGTCGGGGTTGGTGGACTTTGCGGACCAGGCGCCCGTCCACGGCTCATGGCTGGAGGCGCGAAACGGGGGAACGATCCTCTTCTCCACGGGCGTCCATCTTACGGGAGTTGGGTTGACCGTCCGCAGCGGGGGCGCTGCCTCGCTGGATCAGGTTCTCGCGCTGCGCGATCTGACGGTGACGGCGGACGGATGCACCCTTGCGTTCCCCAACTTGCAGCACGCGGAAAACGTGTCGTTCCAGACGCCCAATGGCGGGCACGTCATCTTTCCGTCGCCAGCCGACTTGGTCGTGACGGATATCCGGGCGCCGAGCGCCGCGCTGGCTGGCCAGCCCCTTCAGATCGCCTGGACTGTTCGCAACCAAAGCGCCAACGCGGCCGGTAGCCCGCGTTCCGACGCGGTCTATCTTTCGAGCGACCTCAACATCGGCAACGACACGTTGATCAGCCAGTTCCCAGCCTCCGGCGGGTTTGGCCCAAGCGAGTCGCGCTCCTTCACGAACACGGTCATCCTGCCGGGCAGCCTGACCGGGAATTACTACTTCGTGGTGAGCGCCGACAGCCTCCAAGAAGTGTTCGAGGGCGATGCCGAAACCAACAACGCGTTCCTCTCGACCAATGCCCTCGCACTGTCCGCGGCGGACTTGTCGGTCACGAGTTTCACGCTGACGAACTTGGCGGCGGAATTCGGCCAAACCCTTTTCCTCAAGTGGGTGGTGCGCAACGGCGGGTCCACGCCGGCCAGCGGGAGCTGGCGCGACCGGGTTTATCTATCGCCCACGGCAAGCATCACATCGCAGAGTGTCCTCCTCGCGGGCGAGTCTCCGTCGCACGGAGCGCTGAGTCCGGGCGCCAGTTACACGAATTCGGCCACCGTGACCTTGCCGCTGGGCCAAGGATGGACTTCGGGCAATTATTTCCTCGTCGTGGCTGCGGATTTCCAGAACCAGCAACCGGAAAGCAACGAAGCGAACAATACCGCAAATCGCAGTCTCACCGTCACATTGCCGCTGCTGCCGGATTTGGCGGTATCTGCCATTCTGCCACCCGCCACGGCCCTCGCCGGCCAGACCGTCTCGCTCGCATGGGCGGCAACCAATCTCGGCACGGCCCCGGCGAGCGGCCCGTGGCAGGAAGCGGTCTATCTGTCATCAGATGCGGCTCTCGGCGACGACCTGCTCCTGGCGCGGTTTACTTTCACCAACGCCCTGGTCCCCGGCGAGTGGATCGGACGCACGCAGCAGATCGCGCTCGCCACCACGGCACCGGCCGGCGCGCTCCATTGGGTTGTGGACATTGACGCTGCCCATCAGGTTGTCGAGCAGGACGAGAACAACAACGAGGCAATCTCGGCGAGCGCCACGGTTGTTCCCGCGCAACTCACGCTCCAGCTTGCGGCGGCGGAAATTCCCGAGAATTCGGTTACGCCCAACCTGGCCGGCACAGTGACGCGCAACGCGGGTCTCAACACCAACCTCACCGTGACGCTCGCTTCGTCCGACAGCACGGAAATGGTCGTGCCAGCGAGCGCGACACTGCCGGCCGGTCAGGCGGCCGGGCACTTCAGTGCCACAGTCCAGACGGATGGGTTGTTCGACGGTGATCAAACCGTGCGCATTACCGCAGCAGCCCCAGGATACTCTCCCGTCACCAATCTGCTCGTGGTGCGCGACTCCGACG
>CAVXLO010000041.1:0-187650 GCA_963762555.1 uncultured Verrucomicrobiae bacterium | reverse complement strand
CGCACGGAACTGGGAGCGGCGCAGAAGGATACGGCGCGGGAATTGGGGGCCAAACTTTCCAGCCTCAAGGGCATTGTCTGGGTGGGTGTCGGCCTGTTCGTATTCGGCCTGGCATCGCTGGTTTATCCGCCCCTCAAGGTGGTCATCGGCAGCGTGACGACCAGCGCGGCGCTAATGCTGGGCGGCGTGGCGCTCATGGTCCTGCCTACGCTGGTGGTCGGCAATGAGCTGCTCATCCTGGGGGTGGTCGGCCTGACTGTCGGCGGCTGGTTCCTGGCTCATCGTCATGGACAACTCAGGGCTCAGGTCTCAAGTCTCGAGCCTAAAGTCTAAAGTCACGCACCCGCCTCCGCCTGGCTCCGGCGCGGCAAGTCACGTTTCACGCATCACGCATCACGCATCATGAACACAAGTCTCAACACTCCAATCCCAGCGGCTCGCGGTATTACCGGCGAGGGCTGGGCGGCCATTGCCGGGGCGGTCGGTTCGGCCTTCCTGCTGGCGAAGAAGCTTCTCAGCCCCAAAGGCGGCAAGTCCGAGGCTATCAGCCGGGCGGAGTTCTACGCCGAGCTAATGGCCCTGAAGGACGATATGCACCGGGAGCACCTTGCGCTGCTGGAGAAGCTTGACGCCGTTCACCTGGCGCTGCTGGACAAACTCGACCTGAACCACCGGGAGCTACTGGCTGAGCTTGCGCGGCAAGGCACTCGCATCAACACGCTCGAAGCCGGCCTCGCCCGCGTGGACGAGCGGACGAGGAGGTTGGGATGAACGGAAGAATGGAAGGATGGAATACTGGAATGTTGGAAGAATGGAATATTGCGGTGGGGACGTTCGCCATTCCACGTTCCACCATTCCATCCCTCCACCATTCCACCACTCCATCATTCCACGCTTCCATTCCCCGAACACTTTTGGCGCGTGCAACCTGGCTGGCGTTGCCGGCCACGCGCGCCGTAGCAACAAGAAAACAACAAACGAAAGGAAAGTAGTAAACGTATGAAAATACTAGACATCCCACAATCAGGTAAACGTGGCCTGAACGTCTCGCAGGCTGGCCAGTTCGGCCAGATCAGCCGGGCGCTCGCCATCCCCGAAAATCCCCGCACCCCGGCGCAAATGACCGTGCGCGACAATCTCAGTCGCGTGGCGGCGAAGTGGCGGAAGCTCACCGAACCGCAACGGGTCGAGTGGATGGAGGCAGCCACCGCGGTGAAGAGCACCAGCCGCCTCGGTCAGAACGGCTCCCTCAGCGGGTTCCAGTTGTTCGCCAAGATCAACTGCACGCTCGCGCAGTTCGGCCAGGACCAGGTGGACACGCCGCCGCTCCGGCCGGAGTTCCCGGCCCTGGCGCCGCAGAACCTGGTCATCACCAACACGGGTGGGGTCATCGCGCTCGCGCTGACCTGCCCGACCGACCCCGGCGATAACACCATCGTCCGCGGCTCCAAACCGCTCAGTGCGGGCATCGAGGTCTGCAAGGACTTTCGCATCCTGGGGGCGTGTCCCGCGCCCGTGACGGGTTCGTCCGACATCACGGACCTCTATACGGCCCGTTACGGGGTGCCGAAGGCCGGCACCAAGGTGTACGTCCAGGTCAACCAGGTGGTTGATGGGTGGGAGAGCTTGCCCAGGACCTACTCGGCCATCGTCCCGGCAGGGAGCTAAGCATCCGCCGGGCCCGCGGGCCGTTGAGTAATGGCCCGCGCCCGGCGTCCAGGCGGGCGGGTGTCCTCCGGCCTGCACCTTATGCGGATTTCCATTTGTCTCGAATGCTGTTTGAATGAGAGCGACCCGTTCCCCCCTCACCCCTACCCTCTCCCCAAGGAGAGGGAGCCCCCAAGTCCGGCTCTCGAAATGCCCGAGCGCTTTGGGTCGGGCGACCATCTGGCGAGTGTCCTCCCTCTCCTCGGGGAGAGGGTAGGGGTGAGGGGGAACGGGCTTGCCAAATCCACAGAGCCCGGATGAGAGATACAAATCCGTATAAGGTGCAGGCCCTCCGAGGCGCCCGCCCGCTCTTGTGAGGAAACCCGAAATCCGAAACGTAACTATTCAGGTTTGGGGAGCGCGCCCGCCACGGGCGCTGTGGATGGCGCCCTCGCCAGCCACCCCTGCACGCCCCACAGCCATCCGGCGAGGGCGCCGCATGGCAGCGCCCGTGGCGGGCGCGCTCCCCAAACCTGAATAGTTACCCCGAAACAGATTCAAATGACCAAGGGCTCAATGCTCAAAAAAGAAAGGAAAGTAACGTATGAAATTCAAACAAATCTCCAAGAATAAGAAAGATGGTTCGGCAATCGTGTGTGCTGGCCGCTATGGCCTCGTAAGCCGCCGCTATGTCATTCCGGCTAACCCTCGCACCCGGCGCCAGACGGAAGTCCGTTGGAATTTTGCGGACCAGGCGCGGCGCTTTGGCGAACTGACCGATGCGCAGCGCGAGGCCTGGAACGCGGCCGCCGCCACGTATCGGTCGCATCCCCGGCAAGGCCAAACCGGTCCGCTGACGGGGCTGCACCTGTTCGTCAGGGTCAACTGCAAGCTGGCTCTCTTCGGTCTGGAACCGCTGGACACACCACCTCCGCCTCCTGTGTTTCCAGAACTGGCGCCGCAAGACCTCGTCATTACCAACTCGGCAGGCGTGATCGCGGTGAAGCTGGTCTGTCCGGGAGACCCGGGTGATAACACGGTCCTGCGCGCGAGCCCGCCGAAATCGCCGGGGGTCGGAATATGCAGGGAATTCCGCGTCATCGGGTTGTGCCCGGCACCGGTGGCTGGGTTAGCGGACATCACGGCGCTCTACACCGCTTGCTTTGGTCCGCCGCCGGTGGGCCGGCGGATCTTCCTGCGGGCGAGCACGATGGTCAGCGGATTCGAGAGCCTGCCACGAGACTTCCGCGCCCTCGTGCCCGCCTCGTGACCCCGGGTGTGCTTTTCTGTCCCAGGCCAGGCAGAAACAGCTCCGCACGGGCGGTGGCGCCGGACTAAGTGAGAAAACGGAGAAAGCATTCTCTGTTGCCTCCGTTTTCTCCTGTTCAATTCCGGCCGCCACGGCGACACCGGCTTCAAATTCCTGGCCTGCGACAGCGTGCTACGTTGCGTGGACACCCTAGCGCGCAGGTCCGCTTGCACCGTAATCTCCCGTTTGCGGCGGTGCCGTGGGTGCCTTACGGTATGCCGATGGATGCGCAACCGATCGAGAATCACGGCATTATTGGCGACCTGCACACGGCCGCGCTTGTGGGCATGGACAGCTCGGTGGATTTCATGTGCTTCCCGCGTTTCGATTCCCCCACCATCTTCGCCGCGCTGCTGGATCCTGAGAAGGGCGGATACTTCCAGATCGCCCCGGCGCAAGCGGACCGCTTCCGGCACAAGCAACTGTATTTCCCCGGCACCAACATGCTCCTGACCCGCTTCCTGTCGGATGACGGGGTCGCGGAGATTTCCGACTTCATGCCGATCCAGCACCTGGGGCACTGCCATGACCTGGTGCGCCGGGTGAAGGTCGTGCGTGGGGAGATCTCGCTGCGGATGGTCTGCGCGCCCCGGTTTGATTATGGCCGCGCGGAACACACGGTCGAACAGCGGCAGAACGAGGTGGTGTTCGCTTCCAAAGGCGACGATCACACCGTGGTGCGCTTGCGCGCGAGTATCCCGGCCCGGGTCAGCGACGGGGATGTTGTTGCCGAATTCAAGCTGGGCGCCGGGGAGAGCGCGTCGTTCATCCTGGAGGAAGTGCTGGAGGACGAGGAATCGCCTTCCGCCCAGGCCGATTACACTTCGGAATCCTTCAAGGAGACGATGAATTTCTGGCTGCAGTGGATCGGCCGCTCGCACTATCGCGGGCGCTGGCGCGAAATGGTTAACCGCGCGGCGCTGACGCTGAAGCTGCTGACTTCACAGCCGTTCGGGTCCATCGTGGCGGCGGCCACCTTCGGCCTCCCGGAAGAAATCGGCGGGACGCGGAACTGGGACTATCGCTACACATGGATTCGCGACGCCTCCTTCACGCTCTATGCGCTCATGCGGCTGGGCTACACGGAGGAAGCCACGGCGTTCATGCGCTGGATCGAGGACCGTTGCCGGGAAACGACGTCCGCTGGTCCCCTGCAAGTCGTGTACGGGATTGACGGCAGCCCGCGCCTGCCGGAAACGGAGCTGGGCCACTTCGCGGGCTACCAGCACTCCAAGCCGGTGAGAATAGGCAATGCCGCCTCCGACACAACTGCAGCTCGACATCTACGGCGAGCTGCTTGACTCGGTGTATATCTACAATAAGGACTGCCAGCCGATTTCCTATGATTTCTGGATGAACCTGGTCCGGGTCGTGGACTGGGTCTGCGACCACGGGGAAGAGCCGGACGATAGTATATGGGAAGTGCGCGGGGGCCGGCGGCCCTTCCTGTACTCTCGGGTGTTATCCTGGGTGGCCATTGACCGGGGCATCCGGCTGGCGCGGCACCGTTCGTTCCCCGCGCCCCTCGAACGTTGGCAGCGCGTCCGGGACAAGATTTACCAGGAGGTGTACCACGAGTTCTGGGACCCGAAACTGAGCGCCTTCGTGCAATATAAAGGCGCCAGCACGGTGGATGCTTCGAGTCTGCTCATGCCGCTGGTCAAGTTCATCAGTCCGACGGACCCGCGCTGGTGCTCGCACCTGGCCACCGTGGAAGACGCGCTGGTGGAAGACTCGCTGGTGTACCGATACGACGTGCTCGCGGGAAACCAGGACGGGTTGCCCGGCAAGGAAGGGACGTTCTCGATGTGCTCTTTCTGGTATGTCGAATGCCTCGCGCGCGCCGGAGACTTGAAGCAGGCGCGGTTCATCTTTGAAAAAGCGCTCGGGTTTGCCAATCACCTGGGGCTTTACGCCGAGGAATTGGGGCTGCGCGGGGAGCAGTTGGGCAACTTTCCGCAGGCCTTCGCGCACCTGGCGTTGATCAGCGCCGCGTTCAACCTGGACCGGCGGCTATCCGCGGCGGATGGAGACTAACTTTCAGCCAACACCATGCACACCTTTCAAGTCTGGGCCACACTACCTCAACGAGTTGAAGCGCAAGTCGCCGGCAAACGCTACACGATGCAGCGAGGCGAGGACGGCTGGTGGACCGCGGAGATTGAGTCCGCGGGACCGGGCAGCGATTACGGCTTCGTGCTCGACGGCGAAGGCCCGTTCCCCGACCCACGGTCGCCGTGGCAGCCGAACGGCGTTCATGCCCTGTCGCGTGTGGTAGCTCACGACCACTTCCAGTGGACCGACTCAGGCTTTCGGGCGCTGCCGCTCTCCTCGGCGCTGATCTACGAGCTGCACATCGGCACCTTCACCCCCACTGGCACCTTTGAGGCGGCTATCGAGAAGCTGGATCATCTCGTTCAACTGGGCATCACCCATGTCGAGCTGATGCCGGTGACGGCGTTCTCGGGCAAGCACGGCTGGGGCTACGACGGCGTGGACGTGTTCGCGACGCACCAGCCTTACGGCGGACCCGAAGGCTTGAAGAAGCTGGTGAATACCTGCCACGCCCGCGGCCTGGCGGTGTTGCTGGACGTGGTCTATAACCACCTCGGCCCCTCGGGCAATTATCTCGCCAAGTATGCCCCCTACTTCAATTCCCACTATCACACCCCCTGGGGCTGGGCCGTCAATTTCGACGGCGCGCAGAGCGACGAGGTTCGCCGCTTCTTCTGTGACAGCGCGCTGATGTGGTTGCGCGACTACCATCTCGACGGCCTGCGGCTCGACGCGGTCCACGCCATCTTCGACATGTCGGCCAGGCCTTTCCTCGAACAGCTCAGCGACGAAGTGAGACAACTCTCGCAGCAAACGGGCCGCCCGCTGGTGGTCATGCCCGAAAGCGATTTGAACGACCCGCGCCTGCTCTGGCCGCATGAGCGGGGCGGCTTCGCCTTGGACGCGCAATGGAGCGATGACTTCCATCACGCCCTCCACGCCGTGCTGACCGGCGAGCGGAGCGGGTATTACGGCGACTTCGGCACGCTGGCTGATCTGGGGAAGGCGCTGCACAACGCCTATGTGTATGATGGCCGTTACTCCCGGTTCCGGCAGCGGCATCACGGCCGGCCGCCGGTGGATTTGAGCGGGCACCGTTTCCTCGGTTATGCCCAGACGCACGACCAGGTCGGCAATCGGGCACAGGGTGACCGCCTGAGCCACCTGGTCGGCCCACGGCGGGCGAAGGTCGCCGCCGCGCTCGTCCTGACTTCGCCCTTTGTGCCGATGCTGTTCCAGGGCGAGGAGTGGGGCGCGAGCACGCCGTTCCAGTATTTCACCGACCACCCCGAACCGGACCTGGCGAAGGCCGTTCGCGAGGGCCGGCGAAGGGAGTTTGCCGCGTTCGGGTGGAAGCCGGAGGAAGTGCCCGACCCGCAGGCCCCGGAAACCTTCCAGCGCTCGAAGCTGAACTGGGCTGAGTTGGCGCAGCAACCCCACACCAGCCTGCTTGAGTGGCATCGCCAATTGATCCAACTGCGCCGGCGCGAGCCCGCGCTTGCCGATGGCCGGCTGGACCTCGTGCGCACGCGCTTCGACGAATCGGCCCGCTGGTTCGCGTTGGAGCGCGGTCCGATCACCCTAGCCTGCAACCTCGCGAGCCAGGCGCAACGCGTCCCACTGGGCGACGGGAAGCACAGGATGCTGCTGGCCTCAGAGCCGGACGTGGAACTCGCTGGAAGGGAACTGACCTTGCCGCCGGACACGGTAGCAATCCTCAGAGGTTAGGGCTTGCCAGGAAACGTGCCCCCCCGCAAGCCTCCGACTCCTCCACCTGAGAGCGATTGTCCTCACTTCAGGCACATGTCCCAGGCCCGCCTTCCGGGGATGAAGTGGATTACAGAAGCCCATGCGTTCCGACCGGGTTTGGCCCATAGCCGCTAGGGACGCTTATTGTGCCTTTCAATGTGGCTTATTGTTAAGCAGACGAATTATTGTCTTGCTTATGGATGGCAGGACCATAGACTAAGTTCTATGAAACAGGCCCTGGCAACGGTCGTGGAGGACATCTGCCGACGGTATGGCTGTGACCGGACCCGGATGATGGACATCGTCATCGCGGTCCAGCAGCGATTCGGATGCGTTTCGACTGAGGCGATGGAGGCGATAGCGCGGATGGTCAATTCCCACCGGGTGGAGGTCGAGAGCGTCGTCACCTTCTATTCGTTTCTCTCCGTGAAGCCCCAAGGCAAGGTAGTCATCCGGCTCTGCAATGACATCGTGGACTGGATGAAGGGCTACGAGGAGGTGGCGGACGCGATGGCCAAGGAGTTGGGCGTGACGATGGGCGAGACCACAGCCGACGGCGCCATCACCCTGACGCACACCCCGTGCATCGGGATGAGCGACCAGGCGCCGGCCGCGCTGATTAACGACGTGGTGGTGCCGAACCTGACTCCCGAGCGCGGGCGGCAGGTCATCCGCGACCTGCGGCGGCACCTGGACCCGCCCCAGCTTGTGACCATGGTCGGCGACGGCAACAACGCGCACCCGCTGGTCCGCTCAATGGTCCGCAACAACATCCGCCGCCGCGGCCCGGTTCATTTCGATCACTTTGAATCACCCAACGGGCTGCGACGGCGCACTGGAGCTGACCCCAGACGGCGTGGTCGCCCAGGTCCGGGCCTCGCGGTTGCGCGGGCGGGGCGGCGCCGGGTTTGCGACCGGCATGAAGTGGGAATTCGCCCGCAATGCCCCCGGCGAAGACCGGTATGTGCTCTGCAACGCCGACGAGGGCGAGCCGGGCACCTTCAAAGACCGGGTGCTGCTGACCGAATGCCCCGACCAGGTCTTCGAGGGCATGACCATCGCGGGCTACGCGCATCGGCAGCGACACCGGTATCGTCTATTTGCGCGGGGAATACGCTTACCTCCGCGCCTTCCTTGAAAGCGTGCTGGAAGGCCGCCGGCGGCAGAGGGCTGCTCGGCAAGGCCGTCCTCGGGCACAAGGGCTTTGATTTCGACATTCGCATCCAGTTGGGCGCCGGCGCCTACGTCTGCGGCGAGGAAACCGCCCTGATCAGTTCCTGCGAGGGGCTGCGGGGCGACCCGCGGAACCGCCCGCCTTTCCCGGCGGAAAAGGGCTACCTGGGCTGCCCGACCATCGTCAACAACGTCGAGACCTTCAGCGCCGTATCGCGCATCCTGGAAAAGGGGGCGGAATGGTTCGCGACCATGGGCTCGGAGCGCACCACGGGCACCAAGCTGCTCTCGATCTGCGGCGACTGCCGGAAACCCGGCGTGTACGAGGTCCCGTTCGGCATCACCGCCCGCGAGTTGCTGGAAATGGCCGAAGCGGACAACCCGGGCGCGATGCTCATTGGCGGGCCCTGCCGCCAGATGATCGGCCCCGAACGCTTCGGCGGGCAGATTTGCTACGACGACCTGGCCACCGGCGGCGCGATCCTCATCTTCAACCGCGCCCGCAACAAGCTGGAGATTGCGGAGCACTACCTCGACTTCTTCATCGAGGAAAGCTGCGGCCATTGCACGCCCTGCCGGGTCGGGCTGGTCCTGCTCAAGAGGGCGGTGCACAAGGTCGTCAGCGGCGCCGGCGAGCCGGCCGACCTCGAATACATGCGCCGGCTGGCGAAGATGATTGTCCAAACCAGCCGTTGCGGCCTCGGCCAGGCCGCCCCCAACCCGGTGCTGGGCGCGCTCGAAAACTTCCACGACCCTCTACGCCGACCTGGTGAGCGAGCGCAAGCCGGGCCTGTTGTCCACGTTTGACCTCTCCAAGGCGGTTGTGGACTCCGAGCTGCGGGTGGGCCGCATGTCTCAGTACGTCTGAACCCGGAGGAACCTGATGAGCGAAATCACACTGACCATTGATGGCAAGCCGGTGACCGGCCAGCCCGGCCAGACCATCCTCAAGGTGGCCCAGGCGGCGGGCATCTATATCCCCCGGCTTTGCGCCTACAAGAACCTCATCCCCCACGGCAGTTGCCGCATCTGCTCGGTGCGCGTCAATGGCCGCATCCAGGCCGCCTGCGTGCAGACCATCTCCGACGGCATGGTGGTGGAGAATGACACTGCCGAGATTCGCGAGTTCCGGAGGGCCATCATTGATATGCTCTTTGTCGAGGGCAACCACTACTGCATGTTCTGCGAGAAAAGCGGGCTGTGCGAGCTGCAGGCGCTCGCCTACCGCTTCGGCATCACCGCCCCCCAATTCCCCTACCTCAACCCGGACCGGCCCATTGATCTGTCGCACCCGGACGTGTACCTGGACCACAACCGCTGTATCCTGTGCGGCCGTTGCGTGCGGGTGTCGCAGGAACTGGATAACAAGAACGTCTTCCAGTTCGTCGGTCGCGGCCACAAGAAGCGGCTGCAGGTCAATGGCGAGGCGCTGGCCGCGACCAGCCTGGCGGTCGCCGACCAGGTTACCGCTTCCTGCCCCGGTGGCGCCCTGATGAAGAAGCGCGTCGGCTACGCCATCCCGGTTGGCGCAACGGCCTTTTGACCGCAAACCCATCAACGCCGAATGGTATGAGGCACAAAAGGCTTAACATGACCAATAACACCAAACCCCGCGTCGCGACCGCCAGCCTGGCCGGTTGCTTCGGCTGCCACATGTCGCTCCTGGATATTGACGAGCGCATCCTCAAGCTGGCCGAGTTGGTCGAGTTCGACTGCTCGCCCATCAACGACTACAAGCACTTCACCGGCCGGTGCGCGGTCGGGATCATCGAGGGCGGCTGCTGCAACGAGGAGAACGTTCATGTGCTGGAGGATTTCCGCAAACACTGCGACGTCCTCATTTCGCTCGGCGACTGCGCCATCAACGGCGGCATCCCGGCCATGCGCAACCACATCCCCCTGCGCGAGTGTCTCGAAGAAGCCTATTTGCGCGCCCCGGGCGTCTGGAACCCCAGCGGGGTAATCCCCAACGACCCGGAAATCCCGCTGCTGCTGAACCGGGTCTATCCCTGCCATGAGGTGGTGAAGATTGACTACTTCATCCCCGGCTGCCCGCCGCCGGCGGACGCCATCTGGGACACCGTGGTGGCGCTCCTGACCGGCCAACCGGTCACGCTGGCCTATGACCGCCTCAAATACGACTAACGCCATGAACACCACCGAGAGCACCGGAGCAGGCAAGACCTTCAAGTACACCATCCAGCCGGTCACCCGCGTCGAAGGCCACGGCAAGGTGACCATCATCATGGACGAACAACGCGAGGTGAAGGAAACGCGGCTGCACATCGTCGAGTTCCGCGGCTTCGAGCGCTTCATCCTGGGCCGGCCCTACTGGGAGGTGCCGGTCATCGTCCAGCGGCTCTGCGGCATCTGCCCGGTCAGCCACCACCTGGCCGCCGCCAAGGCCATGGACCGGATCGTGGGCGGCGAGCAACTCACTCCCACCGCCGAGAAAATCCGCCGCCTGATGCACTACGGCCAGATTTTCCAGAGCCACGCGCTCCACTTCTTCCACCTCTCCAGTCCGGACCTGCTCTTCGGCACCGACGGCACAGCGACCAGCGCGCTTCTCGGCGCCGCCCGCCCAGCGTAACGTGCTGGGAGTAGCGGCCAAGTATCCCGAGCTGGCCGTGCAGGGAGTCATGATGCGGCGATTCGGCCAGGAAGTCATCAAGGCCACGGCTGGCAAGAAGATTCACGGCACCGGCGCCATCCCCGGGGGCGTCAACAAGAAGCTCTACCCCTCCGAGCGCGACGCCCTGCTCAAAGAAGTGCCGCAGATGATCGAGTGGGCGCGCAGCGCCGTGAAGATCGCGCGCGATTTCACCATGGACCACCTCGTCGAACTGCTCACGTTCGGCGCCTTCGATTCCAACCACCTCTCGCTGGTGCGCGAGGGGGATGGCGCGCTCGACCTTTACCACGGCGTCTTGCGCGCTGTGGACAAGGACGGCGAACGGCTGGTTAACGACCTGGAGTATCAGCGCTACCTGGAGGTAATTGCCGAAGAAGTCCGCCCCTGGTCCTACATGAAGTTCCCCTTCCTGAAGGCGCTGGGGCCGGAAAGGGGCTGGTATCGTGTTGGCCCCCTGGCGCGGCTCAACACCTGTGCTTTCATCCCCACGCCGGAAGCCGAAGCCGCCCGGCGCGAGTTCCTCGCCCTGACCCATGGCCGGCCCAACAACGTCACCATGTGCTATCACTGGGCGCGCATGATCGAACTGCTGCACGCCATCGAAGCCATCCGCGACCTGCTGGGAGATCCCGACCTCCAGGGAAACGAACTCCTCACCCACGGCCCCCGCTGCGAGGAGGCCGTCGGACTGATCGAAGCCCCGCGCGGCACCCTGTTCCATCATTACCGCGTCAACCACCGCGACGAGGTCACCATGTGCAATCTCATCGTCTCGACCACCAACAATAACGAGCCGATGAACCAGGCCGTAGCCAAGGTGGCGAAGGATTACCTGACCGGTAAGGCCGAGATCAGCGAAGGGCTGCTCAACCACATCGAGGTTGCCATCCGCGCCTACGACCCCTGCCTCTCCTGCGCCACCCATGCCTTGGGCCAGATGCCGCTCCTCGTCGAACTCTACGACGCGGCCGGGAACCTTTTGGACCAGCGCAGCCGCCCGGTCGGATGACAAGCCTCACTCATCCGAGAGGGCGGAAATCCGAAGGCCGAAGCCCGAAACCCGAAAGAAGGCCGAAGTCTGAAACCCGAATAAACCACCCCGCAGCCGTGCTTTCGGACTTCGGATTTCGGACTTCGGCCTTCTTTCGGGTTTCGGCCTTCCCCCTGGATGTGACTGCTCCCATCATGCCCCACCTCACCCTTCCGCGTATCCTTGTCATCGGCTACGGCAACCCCGGACGCCGCGACGATGGTCTCGGCCCAGCCTTCGCGGCCCGCCTCGAAGCCCTGCACCTGCCCGGAGTCACCATTGAGAGCGATTACCAGCTTGCGATCGAGCACGCCCACCTGGCGGCACAGCATGACGTCGTGGTTTTCGCCGATGCCGCGGCGGACGTGGAGGGGGAAAGCTCGTTCTACCTGCGGCCCATCGCACCCGCTGCGGGCGTTCATTATTCCTCGCACAGCATCTCCCCCCAGGCGGTGCTCCACCTGGCCGATCAGTGTTTCGGTGCCCGGCCCAGCGGCTGGCTCCTCGGAATCCGCCCCAGTGATCTGGAATCCTTCGCCGAGGGCCTGACCCCACCGGCTGAGGCCAGTCTCTCAGCAGCGCTGACCGCGTTCTGCGACGCCGTCGCCTCGGGATACCTGGCTCAGTGACTCCCTGCCGGCTGAGCTTTTCTCTCCAATAGCCAAAAGACCGCGCCCGCCATCACCAGGAGAATCGCGAGCCAGGCCCAATCGGGTATCGCCGTGATTTCCGGCAGGCGCACCTTGCCGAAAGCCGCGATGGGCTGGATGTGCTTTTCCACCCACGGATAGCTCAGGGCATAGAGCACTGCTCCCGCGAGCATGCCGACAAATCCCACTAACGCATGCAGGCTGCCTGTGGCGATTGCGGCAACCCCAGTGCCCGGGCAGTAACCGTAGAGCACCATGCCGATTCCGAATAGTGCCGCACCCAGCGCGACGCCCAGGAGATTGGCCGGCTTGATGTGGTATTCGGCGTGGCCTGTGCCATGCAGCACCCACACGCCAATGCCGCCCACGACAATGGCGGTGAGCATGATCTTCAGGACCGTGAAGTCCCGGAAGCGGAACTGGTTCACAATGACGTTGTAATTCGCCACGCCGCCCCGATGCAGCAGCACGCCAAACAGCATGCCGAACGGAAGCGCGAGCCAACGAGCGGTGTCACCGGTAATAGGGAAAGTCATAAGGAGACGGGTTTACGTGTTGCTCTTGCCGCTGCGGAAGAGGAGAAGCGCGGTAACCACGCCGAAGGCAAACAGTGTCAGGAAGAAGACCCAACTGCTCAGCGCCAACTGCAGCGACCCGCTGATGCCGTGACCGCTGGTGCAGCCGCCGGCCATCCGGGCGCCAAACATAACGATCAGCCCGCCGAGGAAGGCGACTGCGAGGCGCCTGACGCTTGACCCTCCAAAACGAGCCTTCCAGGTTGCCGGCACGGCCTCCAGCCGGAAGCTCCGGCTGGCCATCACGCTGGCTGCGCTCCCCAGGAAAGTCCCGACCAGAAAGAGCATGTGGTAATCCCATTTGAACGGGAACTTTGTCCAGTAGGCGTTATGGGCGACTGCTTCTCCTCCCATCGCCGGCAGCGCGCAAAGGCTGGCGGCGGACGAGATGGGCGTCGAGATTCCCAGAGGCGTGTTCACCACGGCGAACACCACCCAGCTCAACACACCCAATCCGGCGCCCACAAGGTAGGGATTCCACCGGCCGCGCTCCAACCTGTCGGAGCCGGCGCTTTTCGATTCGTTCATAGGGTTATGATTTCAGATAGACTGAGCCACAGGGAGACAAAAGGTTACACGTGGCTGCTACCGCCTTTGGAACGCGAATGTCGCTCCCACGGCGCAGGAGAAGCAGCGCCCGGAGAAGGCGGTCCACAACTGCGCCAACGCCAGCATGCCGGTGCAGTGAGCGGGGGCCAGGCGCTGAATACTCAAACGGGCAAACGCGGCCATCGTCTTCTCGATCCGCGCGGGACTGGCCACCAGCAGATGCATGCCACCCATCAACGCATGGATTGGCCTGCTGCCGGTAAGACTCCCGATGTATTCCAGCGTGTTCACCACACCCGCGTGCCCGCAGCCTAACAGCACCACGATACCGTCATTGGTATCAAAGAACAGCGCCTGGTCATCCAACAGCGGGTCGGGGCATGTGCAGGCGGAATCGAGGTAGAACCGTCCGCCGGTGTCCTCGAAATCATTCTGGCGGGGAATCTCTCCAGTCACGGAGATGCCTGCCAGCACCTCGGTGGGTTTGGCCGTCCAGACCACCGCGTCGGCTGCCCCGCGGATGGCTTCGGCATTTGCCGGGTCCATCCCAATCGGGTGCACCGCGCCTCCCGCCCCGGCGCTGAACTTCGGCGACAGGCCGGCGGGATGAAGGAACAGCCGCGCACGCGGCGCCGCTTCGCGCAAAGCGCTTAACCCGCCTGTGTGATCATTGTGCCCGTGACTCAGGGCGATGGCTTCCACCTTTTCGAGAGGCAACCCGAGCTTGCGGGAGTTGTCTACCACCAGGCTGCTCTGCCCGGTATCGAACAGCAGGCTGTGCGGCCCGGCCTGGATGTGGAAGGCCAAGCCATGTTCCGCCATCAAGCCGCGAGCTGTGACGCTATTCTCGACCAGGGTGGTGATTACAATCGTTTCTTTCATTGCGCTCGACGAATTTGGCCGAAGCAGCCGCTTTGACGCAACCCCCCTGCTTCAACTCCGCCTCCAGCAGGTAGAGTCGCGAGGCGGACGAGGCTATCCGGGCACGGATGAGCATCTCCTCGCCTATGATCACGGGCTCCCGGTATCGCACCTTCAATTCGCCGGTCATCGCGACATAACCATGCGCGAACAGGCAATTCGTCATGGCCCCGTCCAGCAACGAAGCGATCATCCCGCCATGCATGAAGCCCTCGAAACCTTCCAAACCGGGATGGCCGAGGAATGACGTGCTCACGCTCCCATCAGCGTGCAGGGTGAATTCCAATCCCAAGCCCATTGGATTGGATTGGCTGCAGACCAGGCAAAAGGGATGCGCCCTGGCCCGGGCCGTGTTGAGCAAGGTCTGACTGGCGGCGGTGGATGTTGTCATGTTCAGCTTACGAGTCGTTGTGCCAGCCGTCATAGAGCAATACGAATGCCAGCGGCTGATGGCCTGCGCCCTGTTGCGCTTTGCCCTCTGCTATTGGCCATCGGCAATTGGCTATTCGGTCCCGAGCCCCCCGGCGCCAGCCGGGCAGTTCGCTTGGAACTGGCGCCCGCCTGCGCGGGCGCGTAAGCTGCGGTAGATGTTGAACAACCTGCTGGACTACATTCCAGATGGCGTATTCACGGTGGATGCCGAGTGGCGGGTGACGTTCTTTAACCGAGCCGCCGAGCAAATCACCGGGATCAAGCGCGCCGAAGCGGTTGGGCGCCGGTGCTGCGACGTATTCCGGGCCAGCATCTGCGAAAGCGCCTGCGCGCTCGAAGCAGACGCTTTCCACCAACCGCCCGGTGGTCAACAAGGTGGTGTACATCATTGACGCGCGCGGCCAGAAGATCCCCATCAGCATCTCGACCGCGGCGCTGAAGGACGGGCGGGGAAAGACGGTCGGCGGCGTCGAGAGCTTCCGCGATTTGCGGGTCGTCGAGGCGCTGCACCGCGAGCTGCAGCAGCAGAACTCGTTCTCCGACATCATTGGCCGCAGCGCGGCGATGCGGCAGGTTTTCGAGCTGCTGCCCCAGATTGCCGAGAGCGAGAGCGCAGTGCTCATTGAAGGCGCCAGCGGGACGGGCAAGGAGTTATTCGCCCGCGCCCTGCACAATCTGTCCCGGCGGCGGTCAAAGAAGTTCGTGGCCATCAATTGCGGGGCGTTGCCGGACAACCTGCTCGAGTCGGAGTTGTTCGGCTACAAGGCCGGCGCCTTCACTGACGCGCGGCGCGATAAGCCGGGCCGCTTCGCGCTGGCCCAGGGCGGGACGATTTTCCTGGACGAGATCGGCGACATCTCCTCCGCCATGCAGGCGCGCCTGCTCCGGGTCCTCCAGGAGCGGGTCTATGAGCCGCTGGGCGGCGTGGAACCAGTGAAGGCCGACGTGCGGGTCGTCGCCGCCACCAATAAGAGCCTCAGCAAACTGGTGGAACAAGGCCGTTTTCGCGAGGACCTGTTCTATCGCATTCATGTCATCCGCATTGAATTGCCCAGCCTGCGGGACCGGCGCGAGGACATCCCCCTGCTGATTGACCATTTCATCGCCCGCTTCAACCGGCTGAAGGGCAAAGACATTGCCGGCGTTTCCGACCAGGTGCTGGCGCGGCTTATGGAACACGACTTCCCCGGCAACGTGCGGGAGTTGGAGAACGTCATCGAGCACGCCTTTGTATTGTGCCGCGGCGGAGTGATCGAGCTAAAGCATCTTCCACCGCCGTCTGCGCGGCAACGCCCTGGGAGAAGTGCTGCGCCTGGGCAAGGCCGTGACGCTGGAGTCCATGGAGAAGCTGCTCATCACCGACGCGCTGCGCCGCAACGGCGGCAACCACCGAAGGGCCGCCAAGGAGTTGGGCATCAATCCCAGCACGCTCTTCCGCAAACTTAAGACGCTCAAGCTGGCGTAGAACTCCGTAAGGGGAACGGTGCTTACTTAAGGTTCAGTCAAAGCACGGGCCTTTTACCAGTCGCTGAGGACAGGTGTGAGGGCGCCCTCGTAGCTTCCCAGCCACTGAGCCGGTACGCCCCGATTCCCAGGCCTGAGCTCAGCTCGCTCCCAACTACTGATGGCCTGCACTGATAACCGATATGAAAGCGGCAGAGGGCGCTGCTCCTTACACGGATCTTGGGGAGTTCCGGGCCCCCGCTTGGCGTGCGCCCTGTTCCCCCTCACCCCGGCCCTCTCCCTTGGGGAGAGGGAGAATGCTCGCCAGGGCGGCCGCGAACCGGAAGCGCCAGGTATGCTCGGGAGACGGGCTGAGGGGGCTCCCTCTCCCCAAGGGAGAGGGCCGGGGTGAGGGGGAACGGAGAACCGCCAACCCAATCAATTCCCGAGGCGGAAGCAGAAGCGTGTAAGGTGCAGAGAGGGCAGGGGTAAGGGAGAATGGGATGACCGTTGGGCGACCACTTGCACCCTTACCAGATTCGTATAAGGCACCGAGCAAACTGACCACACCCAGCACGCTTCACGTGGGAGATTGCCAAAACAACCCTCCCCGCATGCGACGCAGAATGCGATCCTCAGTCCTGGGGGGTGTTGCATTTTGCCACGATGCCGGCACCTCCGGATCGAGCTAACCACCGCGCGTAAGCCCCCATTTGAACGGTATTCCGTGCCCCGCAAGCCCATAGGCCGCAGTTGGCACGAATCTCGCATTACACCAACCGTGCTGATTGCGGTTCCCAATTGCCAGGGGCGCGTGTCGCCGGTGTTCGACGTGGCGGCGCGGCTGGTAGTGGTTCGCCTGAAGGGCCAGGCTGAGACGGAACGCAAGGACGTCGTGCTCTTTGAGAAGCAGCCGGAAGGGATTGTGCGCAGCTTGGGCGAGCTCGGCATTCGGGTGTTGATTTGCGGGGCGATTTCGCGAGGATTGCGGCTGGCGTTGGAACAGGCCGGCATCCGTGTGTTGCCGCACATCTGCGGCGAGCTCGAGCCGGTCATTGCCGCCTTCCGCGCGGGAACGCTGCGGCAGCGGGAGTTCGCGATGCCCGGTTGCTGTGGCCGGCGTTGGGACGCTGGCCGGCGGGGCGCCCGGTGCCGTAGAGGCGCTGAGGGCAAGGCCTGCGCGAACGGCGCCGCTTGTGCATGAGATACGAGAAGGAAGATCAGGTATGCGCTACAGAGATCGAATGGGTCCGGCGGGCATGGGCCGCTGGTTCGGACAAAGCAGTTACTTTTGGATCGGCCTCAAACAGTTCGATTGGAACAGTTGGATGCCCAAGCGCCGGGTTTGGGCCCGCCGGCTTCGGCGGGGAAGGGCCTGGGCCAGCCGGTTGCCGCAGCGGCGCCGGCACAAGACCGTCCAGTCGCCTCGCTGGCGGCACACGGGCCGCGGCCTGCCCTGTTGGGGCTTGGGCTTCGCGGCGGGCTGGCCCTGGGGCTGACCACGGATTTTAAGTACAGAATACAAAATATGAAAATAGCAATTCCCCTGACCGGGGGCCGCTTGTCGGACCACTTCGGCCACTGTGACCAATTCGCCTTGATCGAAGCGGACCTCGTGTCCAAGGAGATCCTGGTCAAGTCCCTCCTGATCCCGCCGCCGCACGAGCCGGGCGTGTTGCCCCGTTGGCTGCACCAGCAAGGCGCGCAGGTGGTCATCGCCGGCGGCATGGGCCGGCGCGCGCTGGATTTATTCGCCCAAAACGGCATTGCCGTCCACGCCGGCGCCGCGGGCGGCACGCCGGAGGAGTTGACGCAGGCCTACCTGAACGGCGCGCTCGGCGGCGGGACTCCAAGCTGCGGCCACGATCACAGCCAATGCTCAGACGCCCACGCCGCGCACTAAAGTAAATGAAACTAGCCATCACCGCCCAGGGACCCGAGCCTGACTCGCCGGTGGATCTGCGCTTCGGCCGGGCGCCCTATTTCCGCATCGTAGATACCGAAACCGGGCAGCAAACGACGGTGGATAACGCCAAAGGCGTGGAAGCCGTCCAGGGAGCAGGAATCAGCGCCGCCCAGACACTGACGCGCCTGGGCGTTCAGGCCGTGCTCACCGGCCACGTCGGCCCCAAGGCCTGGAGCGCCCTCCAGGCAGCCAAAATCCAGGTGTATGTTGCCGGCGGGGGCACGGCTGCACAGGCCGCGCAGGCCTTCATGGACCGCCAACTGCCCGAGCTGTCCCAACCCGATGTGCGGGGCCACTGGGGATGAGAAGCTCGCTGGATTGCATCCCATGCTTCGTCTCCCAGGGCCTCAACGTTGCGCGCCTGGCGACCGCTGACGAACAGGTCCACGAACGGGTCATGCGCGAGGTGCTTCGGGGCGCCAGCGCCGCCGACCTGAGCCAGCCGCCCGCTCGCTTCGGCCAGTCCATTCATCGGCTCGTCCGCCAATTGACCGGCCAGGTGGACCCTTACCGCCGGATCAAGGAAGAATCCAACCGGCTGGCGTTGGCGCTGTTGCCCGGTTGGCAGCAGCGGCTGTGCGCTGCCGGAAATCCTGGCCCCGAGACCGTAAAGCTCGCGATCGCCGCCAATGTCATTGACTTCGGCATCAAAGGCGACATGACGCCCGAACAAATCCCAGCCGCCCTGGAAGCCTCGTTCGCGGCGCTGCTCGAAGGCGACATCGCGGAGTTCTTCGCCGCGGCGGGACGCGCCCGGGACATTCTCTTCCTGGCCGACAACGCCGGGGAGTTGGTCTTTGACCGGCTGTTGCTCGAACTGCTGCCGCGCGAGAAGATCACCGTCGTCGTCAAAGGCGGGCCGGCCATTAACGATGCGTTACGGGCGGACGCGCAAGTTGCCGGCCTGGAGGGCCTGGTTGCGCTGATGGACACAGGCTGCGACGGAGCGGGCATTGTGCTGGAGGCGTGCAGCCCGGAGTTTCAGCGCCGCTTTGCTCGCGCCGACCTGATCATCGCCAAGGGCCAGGCCAATTTCGAATCGCTGGATGGCTGCGAGAAAGACATTTTCTTCCTCTTCAAGGTCAAGTGCCCCGTCGTGGCGCGCCACATCGGCTACCCGGTCGGGAGCTTGGCCTTGTATCACAATATTCCCGCAGCGGGAAACCGTGTCGCCGCTACGCCCCAAACCGGGGCGCGGGAATCCAATGCCAACACGGAAGACAATTACCAACGAAAGGACAATGTTATGACACCGATGGGAGATGGAACCGGGCCATTTGGCCAGGGACCGGCAGGCAAAGGCCTCGGGCCTTGTGGCGGCGGCCAGCGCCGCGGTAAAGGCCGTGGTTGTGGCCGGGGAGGCCGAGGACGGGGCCAGGGTTTTGGTTTGGGCCGGGGCCAGGGCGCGCAGCCTCAAGCGCCGCCCGGAGCCTCTGCGCCAGACGATCCGGGCAAGAACAAACCGAGTTGAAGAACCCCGCGCCCATGAAACTGGCCGTAGCCAGCGGCAAGGGCGGCACCGGCAAGACCACTGTCGCCACCAATCTGGCCGCGACTCGCGCGCGCCGCGGCCAGTCGGTAGTCTATGTGGACTGCGATGTCGAGGCGCCCAACGGGCATCTCTTCCTCAAGCCGGCTCTGACCGGCGAAACTCCAGTCGGCAGACTCGTTCCGCGAGTGGACCCGGCGCGCTGCCTCCATTGCGGCGCCTGCGCCGAGCTGTGCCGCTTCAACGCCATCGTTTGCCTGCCCGACCGGACGCTGGTCTATGACGAACTCTGTCACAGTTGCGGCGGTTGCGCGCTAGTGTGTGCGGCGGGCGCGATCAGCGAGGAATTGCACCCGGTGGGCGTGGTCAAGACCGGTGCTGCCGGGCGGGTCCAGTTTGTGTCCGGCACCCTCAATGTGGGCGAAGCCAGCAGTCCGCCCGTCATCCGCGCCGCCAAACAAGCCGCGCCATCGGCGGGCTGGACCATTCTGGACGCTCCGCCCGGCACCGCCTGCCCGATGATCGAAACCGTGCGCGACTGCGATTACCTGCTGCTGGTGACCGAGCCGACGCCCTTCGGCTTGCACGATCTGCGGTTGGCCCTGGAGGTCGCCCAGACGTTGAAACGGCCCTGCGGCGTGGTCGTCAACCGCGCCCAGCGCGGCGTCAATGCGGCACGCGAGTTGTGCGCCCAGGCGAAGGTGCCGATCCTGGCGGAGATTCCCGATACGGTGGCCATCGCCAGGGCCTATTCCCAAGGCCAACTGATTGTCGAGGCCCTGCCGGAACTGGGGCCGGTTTTCGACCAGTTGCTACGGCAACTTGCTCCATCATGAGCGGCGAATCCCCCATCCGCGAACTGGTCGTTCTCAGTGGCAAAGGCGGCACCGGCAAGACCTCGGTGACGGCCTCGCTGGCGGCGCTAACTGAACAGCCGGCACTGGCTGATTGTGACGTGGATGCCTCGAACCTGCCGCTGGTGCTGGACCCGCAGCCCCGTCGGCGCGAAGAGTTCTCCGGCGGCCTCAGCGCCCGCATTCGTCCGGGCCACTGCATCGCCTGCGGCAAGTGCGAGGAACTGTGCCGCTTCGACGCCATTCTCTTTGACGGCCCCGGCAACGGGCGCGTGCCGCGCACGTTTCGCGTGGACCGGTCCGCTTGCGAGGGCTGCGGTGTGTGCGCCCACTTCTGCGCGGAGGGTGCCATTGAATTGGCCCCGGCGGACAGCGGCGAGTGGTTCATCTCCGACACCCGGTTCGGCCCGCTGGTCCATGCGCGCCTGCGGCCCGGCCAGGGTAATTCGGGCAAGCTGGTCACGTTGGTTCGCGAGCAAGCGCGCCAGACCGCTCGCGAGCAGGGACGCCGGCTCATCCTGATTGACGGCCCGCCGGGCGTCGGCTGCCCGGTCATGGCCAGCCTCACAGGCGCGACGCGCGTCCTGGCGGTCACCGAGCCAACCCCATCGGGCGAACACGACCTCGAACGGGTGCTGGCACTGACGCGGCATTTCGAAATTCCCGCCTGGGTCTGCGTCAACAAGCATGATCTTAACCCGGCGCTAACTGAGCGGATCGAACATCGTGCCGCCGACCTCGGCGCGACCATTGCGGGCCGGATTCCCTACGACCCCGCCATGACCGACGCCCAGCGTCAGGGCCGGCCGGTGGTGGAACACGACCACGGCCCGGCGGCCCAGGCCATCATTCAATTATGGAAAAGCATATCTCCAACCTTCACAAACTAGGCATCCGGTCTTTGCCCCCCAATTTCGGTCCACTGAAAGGCGCCACTGCCAACGCGCGCCTCACCGGTCCCTGCGGCGACACGATGGAAATCTGGCTGGGGGTGGCTGACCAGTGCGTCCGGCGCGCCACGTTCATCACCGATGGCTGCGGCTCCTCCCTGGCCTGCGGTTCCATGGCCGCCTGGCTCGCCGAAGGCAAGAGCCTGGATGAAGCGCGGCGGTTGTCGCCCGCCGAGGTGCTCAAGGCCACCGGCGACGGCGCTGAAGAACACTGCGCCCTGCTGGCCGTCAACACGCTGCGCGCGGCGCTCGACACTTGCCCGCCCGAGGAAGCTCCGGCTCCTGCCACTGCTTGTCACTGCTCCGAAGGCTCAGGCGAGCGGTGCGCGTCCGCGCCCCCTTCTCCCGCCGCCGCCGAAGCCAAACCGCAGCCCCACGCGCCCGAAGACCCGGTCTTGCAAGCCCGCCTGCGCGCCATCCGCCACAAGATCCTGGTGTTGTCCGGCAAGGGCGGCGTCGGCAAGAGCACGGTCGCCGCCAACCTCGCCATGGCGCTGGCTCTGACCGGACGCCGCGTGGGCCTGCTGGACGTGGACATCCACGGGCCGAGCATTCCCAAATTGATGGGGCTGGAAGGCAACCGGCCCGGCGCCGACGCTGGCGGCATCCAGCCCCTTTCCGTCAAGCCCAACCTCAAAGTCATGTCCATCGGTCTCCTGCTGGAGAACGAGCGCGACGCCGTGATCTGGCGCGGGCCGATGAAGTACAGCGTCATTCAGCAACTCCTGCGCGATGTGGCGTGGGGCGAACTCGACTGCCTGATCATTGACTCCCCGCCCGGCACCGGCGACGAACCATTGTCAGTCGCCCAATTGATCGGCCAGCCCGCCGGCGCCATCGTGGTCACCACGCCCCAGGATGTGGCGGTGGCCGACGTGCGCCGCTCAATTACCTTCTGCCAGAAAGTCCATCTGCAAGTCCTGGGCATCGTGGAGAACATGAGCGGCTTCGCCTGCCCGCATTGCGGCAAGACGACCGACCTCTTCAAGGCCGGCGGCGGCCAGGCGCTGGCGCGGGAGATGGGTGTGCCGTTCCTGGGCAAAGTACCGCTGGACCCGCAGGTGGTGGATTCCGGCGACGCCGGCACGCCTTTCGTCCAGCGCTTCGCCGGCAGCCCCATTGCCCGGGCCTTTACCGACATCATGGCCCCCATCCTTTCAAACTTGCATTGACCAACAAACCCACAGCAAATAGCTCCATGGAAAAAGAACAGACGATAAATGCGGGATTGACCAGTAACGGCCTGAAGCTCGTAGCTCAGGCCTGGGAAAACCGCGAAGGCCCCGCCGTGCTGGCCACGGTGGATGCAGCGAAGGCACCCAACGAGATCTACGTGAACGAAATCCGCTACCTCCCCGGCGAGGGCTTCGTTGTGGCGGACAATTACTTCCACAAGACCCGCGCAAACATCATCAGCGGGACGAAAGGCGCCATTCTGTTCCTGACTAAGGAGCGCAAGTCGTTTCAAGTGAAAGGGCCGCTGACCTATCACACAAAAGGCCCTATATTTGAGAATATGCAGTCCTGGCATGATCCGAAATATCCGGGTGTGGCAGCCACGCTTCTGCGAGTCGAGGAAGCCTATAATGGCGCCGAGAAACTGCTCTGAGGAAAGGAACGCGATGAACGTGGCCGTCCTGGGCGCCAGCAACAAGCCGGAGCGCTACAGCTTCAAAGCCGTGCGCATGCTCCGCGAAAAGGGGCACACGCCCTTTCCTGTCCATCCTGCCCTGGCCGAGGTGGACGGCCTGCCGGTCTTCCCTTCCCTGCACGCAATCCCCGAGCCGGTGGACACGGTCACGGTCTATCTGTCGCCCCGCAACCAGCAGCCCATCGTGGACGAACTGCTGAACAGCGGCGCGCGCCGCTTCATTTTCAATCCCGGCACCGAGAACCCCGAACTGGCCGACCAACTCCGCCAACGCGGCAAGGAAGTGGTGCAGGCCTGCACGCTGGTGCTGTTGACCACCGGCCAGTTCACCACAGAAGCCGGTTCGACCTCGCCCCCGCAGCCGGATCAAAAGAACGACAATCATTGATTCACAAACCCGAGCTGCCATGAAAGACCAGCGACAACATCACATCTGACGCAGAATGCGATAGTCGGTCGCCGCCAGGTATTGCATTTTGCGACGGTTCCCACCCCCTCAAGCTGAATGGAGCACCGCGCTTAAGCCCGGCTTTGAGGGGATTCCGCGCTAACCCAGTGCGCGGGCCACGGGTGGCACGAATCTCGCATTACTGTAAGTGTGCTGATTAGGGTTCCCAACTGCCAGGGCCGCGTGTCCCGGGTGTTTGACGTGGCGGCGCGGCTGGTGCCGATTCGCCTGAAGCGCCAGGCCGAACTGGAGCGCCGGGGTGTCGTTCTCTTTGAGAAACAGGCGGACGGGATTGTCCGCAACCCGGGTGAGTTGGGCGCTGAGACGGTGATCGTCGGCGGCATCGGCCAGCGCGCGCTCACACTGTTCAGCCAAAATGGCATTCGTGTGCCTCAAAGACTCTTGGGTGCATTGAGGCGTCTGCTCGGCCAGCGAAAGGCCACGCCAGCCTTCCCGGGAGCACAATTAACTCAACCAAGAGCCAAATCGTGAATACCGCCACTTCAAGCGGACAGAACATGAGGATCGCGGTGCTTGAACGAGAAGGTCGCGTTCTGCCTCAATGCGAGGAATACGAGCAAGTTGCCTTTGTGGACGTTGACCCGCTCACTCACACCGTCCAACAAACCGCCTTCCTGCCCCCGCCTCCGGATGTGGGCGCGTTGGCGGACTGGCTGCACCAGCATAACGTCGAGGTCGTGCTCACCAGCGGCGTTTGCCGGCGCAACCGCGAAATGCTCGAACAGAAAGGAATCCGGGTGGTCGTGGGGGTGCCACCGTTCCGAATCGAACCCGTGGTCGCGAACTTCCTTGCCGGTACACTGCAAACGGGGGCAAACCCGTGCGAACAACCGACCGGAGGCGGTGAATGAAAACGCTCCAGGCGCCCATCGCGCATCATATTATCCTCAAGCCAAAAACCCACCGAGGGGTATTGACCGGCAAGGCGCTGGAGTCGCGGGCGGAGATTTGGGCCAACCATGCCCGTCTGCTCGAACGCAACGCGGTCCACCGCCGCTTCGGCTACGACTCCGAGGCTAGCGTGCGGTTCGTGATGGAAAGGGCGTTGCCCTTTCGGGGCCGAGTGTTGGATATCGGAACGGGCAAAGGGCGTTTTGTCGTCCTGCTGGCACGACATGCCGTGAAGGTCACGACGGTGGATATCAGTGCGGAGGAACAGGCTTTTGCCCGGTTGGAAGCAATGCACGCGGGCGTGGCTGATCGTGTTGACTTCGTGCGGGCGGATGCGCGGTCCCTTCCATGGCGGGCGAGGAGCTTCGGCGCGGTGACTTGCTGGAACGTCTTTCACCACCTCGACGACCCCGAGCGCGTGTTTGGCGAGATGCTTCGCGTGCTCAAGCCGGGCGGCAAGCTGGTCTTGGCCGATTTCTCCCCCAGCGGGTTCCGCATCATGGACGAGATTCACGCCGCCGAGGGCCGGCTCCATCCGCATCTGCCCACCCGCTTCGCCCACTGGCGAATACAGTTACAACGGCAAGGTTTTCGGGTGCGCCGGTTCATGGGGCACCATCAGGAGGTTCTGGTGGCTTACCGCCGCTCTCCCCGCGTCCCGCCTTATTCTGATCGAAAACGACTGCTAACTCAAACTACCTGAAAGAATAATTATGAACAAAGAAAACCTGATCCGAGGATTGAATGAAGACCTGGCTGCCGAACTCGGCACGGTCATTCGCTACACCTACCAAGCCGCCAAGTGCTACGGCCTGTTAGCGGCAGAACTGCGCGAACTCCTGGCTAAGGAGGCACAAGATGAATTGGGCCATGCCGCGTTCCTGATGGACGTGATCCAGGACCTGGGCGGCGAACCAATGGTCACCCCCAAACCGTTCGAGAAGCCTGCCGACCTCAAGGGTATGCTGGAACTCGACGTGAAGATGGAGGCGGAGGACGTGTCCAATTACCTCGCGCATGCCAAACTGGCGGAACAACTCGAACTGCCCGAACTCAAGATGAAGCTCGAGGAGATGGCTGCCGACGAGGCCGGTCATGGCCGTCAGTTGCGCCGCCTTCTGAAAGGACTCTAACGACATGAACGCGGCCAGGCATCACATCTTCGGTCCGGTGCCCTCGCGCCGCCTGGGCCGCTCGCTGGGCGTGGACCTCGTGCCGTTCAAGACCTGCACCTACGACTGCATTTACTGCCAGTTGGGCCGCACCACCTGCAAGAGCATCGAGCGCAAAGAGTGGGTGCCGATGGATGCCGTGCTGGAGGAACTCAAGCAGAAGCTCACCTCCCACCCGGACTACATCACCCTCAGCGGCTCGGGCGAACCGACGCTGCACTCGCGCCTGGGTGACATCATCGAGCACATCCAGGCCATGACCGCCGTGCCCGTCGCGGTGCTGACCAATGGCTCGCTGCTGTGGCAGAAGGCCGTGCGCGAGGAGGTCGCCCTGGCAGATGTCGTGTTGCCGTCACTCGACGCCCCTGATGCGGAACGCTTCGAGTTCATCAACCGGCCCCATCCGGAAATCACCTTCGACCGGCTCATGGAGGGCCTGATGGCCTTTCGCCGCGAATTCTCCGGCCAGTATTGGCTCGAAGTCATGCTGCTGGGCGGCTACACCTCGCTGCCCGTTCAAGTCCGCCAGTTCGCCGAGTTGGCTCGGCGCATTGAGCCGGACAAGGTGCAGTTGAATACCGCTGTCCGACCGCCCGCCGAGGACTACGCGATGGCCGTCCCGCCGGAGCGCCTCGCGGAGCTGGCGCGGCTCTTCGAACCGGCGGCGGAAGTGGTTGCCGAACATCGCGCCCAAACAGCGCCGGCTGAATCACAGGCGTCCGCGGAAGCCATCCTGGCGCTCATCCGACGGCGTCCCTGCACGGTGGAAGGCATCGCGCATGGGTTGGGGATAAAACCTGGCGAGGTGGTCAAACTCCTGGCCCACCTGGACGCGCAGGGCAACATCCTCACCGAGCGGCGGGGCCGGGAGCGGTTTTACCGGGCAACTGCCTCAACCGGGGCAGACCCACTCCAAATCCACCCTGCCGGGTGTCGGCGTGAGAGCTGCTGAGCTATGAACTCCCCCTTTTCCAACGTCAGTCTTAATCCTTGCCACAAGGAGGAGGCGGGAACGAATCCTTCCTTCATTCAGCGATTGAGTCTTGTGCTCTACCCCGACCGGGTCCTGCGCAGCATTTGTCAGCCGGTGGAGGCCTTCGACAGCGCGCTCGGCGATGTTGCCGATGACATGTTCGCTCTTATGCGTGAGCATCAAGGCATCGGATTGACCGCGCCCCAGGTCGGCTTGCGGCATCGTCTGATCGTCTGCGCTATCGGTGACCAGTCTTTCGCCCTCACCAACTTCGAGGTCAAAGACGCCGCCGAACCGCGCGATTTCATCGAAGGCTGCTTGAGTCTGCCCGACCTCCGGGTCAACGTGCGGCGACCGGAGCGCATCCGGATCACCGGATACGACCTCCATGGTCAGCGGCGGAGCTTCGGCGCAGTGGGTCTCTGGGCGCGCGTGATCCAGCATGAGCTGGATCATCTGAACGGGGTGCTGATCTGCGATTACAACCATCCCCAGGCTGAAAAGTGCGGGGAGTGCCCACTCGAGTTGAGACCGGAGTTGGTGGAAGAGCGGAAACACCAATCACGTCCCAAATAGCGGCCATGAGCACATACCCAGACCAGCGGCAACCTTTGAAAGTCATTGAACTGCCCTGTGCCCCTCTTTGATACGACACGCCTGCACGCGCTTGCCGCTGTGGACCGCTCGCTGAGCAACCCTGTTGAAAAGGCGCTGCCATGACCGTCTCACAATTATGAAAGTTGCCTCCCACGCCGAAGAACTCTTCGCCCGCACACAGGATGGGGAATGCGCTTGCGGGGCGCACCGTTCACACGTTCGGGCCCAGCTCACGCAGTGTCTTATCGGACTGGCGTTCATTGGCAACTCCTTCGTGTTGGAGTGGCTTTCCGGCATTGACAGGACTGTCGTGGGGTTCAGCGCTGTTACTGGCGCTTTGATTCTGGGCTTCCCCGTGGTCTGGGTTGCTATCAAAGACTTGCGCGCCGGCTCCATGAATACCAACGTCCTTGTTGCCCTGGCTGTCCTTGCCTTGTTCGGCTCCGGGCATTACCAGGAAGCTGGGATCGTCTCGTTTTTCATGCTCCTGGGGCAGGTCATCGAAACCCGTACCGCCGAGGGCGCGCTGGCCTCCATTCATTCCCTCATCCGGCTTTCGCCCACCAAAGCGCGGCGCCTCGCCGGGGACCAGGAGCAAGAGGTCCCGGTGCAGCAATTGGCCGCAGGCGACATCATTCGCGTGCGCCCGGGTGATAACGTGGCGGCTGACGGGATTATCCTGAAAGGACACGGCTCCTTCAACCAGGCCAGTATCACCGGTGAATCCGTGCCGGCGGACAAGAAACCCGGCGACGAAGTTTTTGCCGGCACAATCAACCTGACTGGTGTGCTGGATATTCGCGTTACCCGCGCCGGGCAGGACACCACGCTGGGGCGCGTGCGGGACCTGATTTTAGCTGCGGAAAAGACCAAACTGCCTATTGTGCGCGTCATGGACCAATATATGGGCCTTTACACGCCTCTGGTGCTGATCATCGGCGGCCTGGTCTGGGGCTTTACCCGCGACCTGAGCCGCGTGGTGTCGGTCTTCATTGTTTCCTGCCCATGCGCCTTCGTGCTGGCGACACCGACGGCAATCGTTGCCGCTCTGTCTGCCGCCGCGCGACTGGGCATTCTCATCAAGAAGGTGGCTGATATTGAACTCGCTGCCAGGATCAACGCCTTTGTCTTTGACAAGACCGGCACGCTCACCACCGGCAAACTCGCGGTCAGCCGCCTCGCGCCGCTCGGGAAAGTAACGCCGGCTGAACTCCTGCGCGTGGCCGCCTCGGCGGAGCAGTACAGCAACCATCCCGCGGCCAAAGCGCTCGTCCAACTGGCCGGCGAAGCCGGTGTTCCGCTCGCAGAGGCCGGTGATTTCAGCGAGACCGCCGGACGCGGGGTTCGGGCGCAACTCAACGGCGCCCGGGTGGTGATTGGCCGCGCGGAATGGCTCCGCGACAACGGTGTGAACGGCGGTTTCATGGATTCGGTGGACCTGAACGAAGCCGAGGGTTGGAGCCTCATTTTCGTGGGGCGAGATAAACACTGCCTCGGCTGGGTGGGTTTGCAGGACCAGACGCGCTCTGAGGCGAAGGAGTCATTGGCCGAACTCAAGCGGAATGGTGTGCGCCGTGTCGCGATGGTCAGCGGCGACCGCAAGGCGGTGGTCGCTCGCGTCGCCCGCGAGATTGGTTGCGAAGAAGTCATGGGTGACTGCCTGCCCCAGAACAAGGTGGATCTCGTCCGCGAGACCCGTGCCAAGGGATACCGTGTGGCCGTGGTCGGCGACGGTGTGAACGATGCGCCGGCGCTGGCAGCGGGCGACCTCGGCATCGCGATGGGCGCAGCCGGCAGCGATGTGGCCATCCATAGCGCGACCATCGCGTTAATGAACAATGACCTCCGCCGCCTGCCCTTTCTGTTGCGGCTCTCGCGCGAAACGCGGCGCGTCATTAACCAGAACTTCCTGCTCGGTGTCTGCTTTGTCATCGGCGGCCTGGCCCTCGCCGGAATGAAGTTCATCAACCCGGTTCTGGCTGCGATTCTCCACGTCACAGGGGCGCTCCTGGTAGTCTTCAACAGTTTCCGGCTGATGCGCCAGGGAGAGGACCTCGAGCCACACCAGAACTCTGTGGCCGCAAACTCCGAAGCGCGCGCTGCCATCTCCCCGAGACTGGACAAGCTGTCCGCCCAAGACCAATACTCCCTTCAGACATGAACATATTCCCCTTGTCCATCACCGCCGTGCTGAGCATCTATTGCGTCCTGGTGTTGCTGGCCTCGCTGACGGGCGGGTGGCTGTTGCTGGCCATGCGGCCGACCCATTCGCGCTTGCAGACCGCGGTCAGCTTTGTGGCCGGGCTAATGCTCGGCGTCGCCTTGCTCCATTTTCTCCCCCACGCCGCTGAAGACACTCATTCCCTGGATGAGACCGTGCGTTGGGTCCTGGGCGGCTTCCTGGCAATGTTCTTCCTCCAGCGGTTTTTCCCTCACCACCATCACGACGTGTCGGAAGGCGCGCCGGAAGACCTCGTTCCGGCTCACGAAGAGGTTCATCACCATCACGACCACCACGAGCACGACGAGCACGCCTCCCATGCCCATACCCTGGCCGCGCATTCCGCCAGCCAACTGTCCTGGGCGGCGACCACGGTAGGCATGTCGCTGCATTCACTTATGGGCGGTGTGGCGCTGGGCGCCGCGGTGGCCGCGGGGGCAGGCACCGGAGGCGGATGGGTGGGGTTGGGCACCGCGCTGGTCATCATCCTCCACAAACCCTTCGATGCGATGGCGGTTACGACGCTGATGACCGCCAGCGGTTGCTCGGGGTTCGCGCGCCACCTGCTCAACGGCCTGTTTGCCTTTGTTACACCCCTGGGAGCGCTCTTGTTCTATGGCGGGGCGAGCCACTTCTTCGGCTCCAATCCCGCCTTCCTCGGCTGCGCCCTCGCGTTCTGCGCCGGCACGTTCCTCTGCATCTCCTGCGCGGACCTGCTGCCGGAGTTGCAGTTCCACTCGCACGACCGGCTCAAGCTCTCCCTGGCGCTGGCGGCGGGCTTGGGCGTAGCCATCGCCATCGGCATGCTGGAAGAGTCCGGCCACCACGACCATGCGCCGGACTCAAGCCAGCATGTGACCAAAAGAACCCTGTCCCTCTCCCACGACCAGTGACAAAGTGCGGTCCAAAACGTTGTAGGAGACGACGTAAGGAGTCTCTGAGCAACAGCTTACGCAAGGACCAGACTGGATTTAGTGAGAGACTCCTTACGTCGTCTCCTACAAGGGGTTACGCAGGAGTTTGTCACTGGCCGTGCCTCTCCCCCAGAGAGGGGGAGAGGGTGCCCGTTAGGGCAGGGGAGGAGGCGTCAGGTGGTCAGGCGGTGTCAGGCACCCGGGCCTGGAACTCGTGCGGCAGGCTCTCGAACCCGTTCACCAGGAGTGGGGGCCACCGCTTGACCCCGCGGGGTCAAGCCCTGACGCCGCAGGGGGCTGGAGCATGGGTAGCTACACAAGTCGAATAGCGCCCAATTGCAGGGCGTTTCACCGGCGTGAGATCTATCGCGACCTTTGAGCCTGCCCGCCAACGGAGGCACCCGCGCCGCCTTTGGACTTGGACTCCACGCTCCGCCTTCCGCACTTGCTGGACTTTGGACCTTGGAACTTGGGCTTCGCTCGCACCGTTTCAGCATTTGCCCCCTCCAATTTCTGCTTTCAGCACTTCAGGTTTCAGCTTTTCAGCTTTTCCCCGGCCCTGCCTTCAGCCCTTCTCGCACGATCATTGCAGTTGGGCGGACGTTGTGTTAGCCTCCCTCGATGAGCAAAGTCGAGCAAATCGAAGCCGAGTTGCAGAGCCTCTCGCCCGCCGACCTAAAACGGGTCCGCGACTGGCTGGATGACTTCGTCGAAGATCGCCTCGAATTCAGGGAGGACTTTGAAGCCGCCGTGCAGGAATCCGAGCGGGAAATGGCGGCTGGCCTGCGCCCGCGCGTCCGCAAGCCCTGACGTGGCCGGTGAGCCCGGCCCTCCAGGTTTGAGCCTGCCCGCCAACGGAGGCACCTGCGCCGCCTTTGGACTTGGACTCCACGCTCCGCCTTCCGCACTTGCTGGACTTTGGACCTTGGAAGTTGGGCTTCGCTGGCGCCGTTTCAGCATTTGCCCCTCCAATTTCTGCTTTCTGCTCTCCCAATTTCTGCTTTCCCTCAGGCCCCTTTCAGCGTTTCAGCGTTTCAGCTTTTCCCCCCCGGTCACGCCAGGGAGCATTAGCAGCAGCACTATCGCTCCCACTCCCCTTACAATCGCCTCGGCACGGTTGGCTTCAAAACGTGCTGAGGCGGAAGAAGGCGGTGCTGTTGGTCTTCGGCACGGTGAAGCCAGCGGCTCCTTTGCCGAGACCACCATCCGTGGTTTCTTCGGCTACCAGCCTGCTCCTCTGGAGCAAACCTTCGTCGCCGACCCGCGCCCACGCGATTCCCAGTCCTCACGATTGACACTACCCAGGGGCTTTGTAATCCGCTGGCGTAGCTCCGACAGGCTGTTAAGCATCGTATAGCGAAACGGGCCGGATGTTATCGTTCAGGCGGCGCCTTCAATTTCAGCCCCTCGGGCCCCGATTCCGGAGGGCGAGTTCCGCTTTTGGTCGCCAGCAATCCCTGCAGCCACTTGTCCATCGCCTGCGCCGCCAGCTTGTTCGCGTATTCGTTGGGGTGCGCATCGAAGTGGTTGACTGTTACCCGGCTCGGCGGAAGGCCCTCGAATACCGGCAACAGATCCAGATGCGGCACACCCAGCCCCCGCCAGAACCGGTCGAGTTTGTCGTGGACAAACCGGTATTCGTAATTAGGCCCCAGCGCATTCAGGAAGGGAAAAGTCACCACCGCCAGGTGGCCGCCATGGGCCTCGACCAGGTCCCGAAAGGCCTTGAGGCGTTCCTTTTGCTGCTGCCACACAGGGCCGCTGTAGGCGTCGCGCACGTAAAAGCAATAGTTCCCCAGGTACGGATCTCGTGAGGCTCGGTAATGATGATACCAGAGGTTGAGCATGTAACTGTTGCGCACGATCCAGGGGCTGTTGTCGAGCACTGACAGGGCGCGCACCATTGCATCGCCCGAGCCAGTAATCAGATCTTCGATGTCGTTCAGGCAATAAACCAGCACCACCTCGTCCACCTGGTAAGCTCTCCCGAACGCGTTCTTCATCAGCTTCAGCTCCGGCCCCGTGTCCAGGCCGACCTTGGCCACCACCTGAATATCCCAGTCCGGATGCTCGCGGCGGAGCAGATTCGGGAAGCGGTCTTCGACGTTGCTGATGCCGTGACCTGCGGTGAAGGAGTCCCCGACGAAGCTGATCCGGCGTTTGCCCGGCGGGAGGGCGGCAAAGTAGTCCACATCATCCCGGCAGCCGACGTTGTTCAGATGCCAATGCCGCAGTTCCCAACGCTCCGACACCCGCGTGTAGGCCAGTGAATCCGTGGTGTCATAGAAGAACCGGTAGTAAGTTTCCCCCGCCAGCAGGAGCGGCGTTACCAGGCAGCAAAACACCAGGACATTCCCGACAACCAACCGGCCCCAGCCGGTTGGGACTTTGCTTCGCTTGACTCGCCGGATGAAGAGCGTCAGCAAAGCAAAGCTCAGCAGCGTCGCCGCTATGAACAATGCGTAGGCGAGGTTCTCCTGCCAATTGCCCGGCAGCGGCGCGCCCGGGCGCCACCTCATCGGCCCAAACAAGACGAAACGGCGCTTCACGGTCCTGCTCGTGGCTGGTCGGCTTGCTGTTCCTCCACTCGCCCTCAAAGACACCGTCTCCCCCTGGCCGAAGGAGCGGGTTCCAGCAAACGAGAGCTTCGTGCGTTGAGCCTCCGCACCGTGGGAAAACATCCAACGTCCAACATCCAACATCGAACATCCAATGGCCTCGATCTGGGCAAACATTGGATGTTGGATGTTGGATGTTGAATGTCCGATGGCCCCGGGGCCGCTCCAGGCTTGGGCGGCTGGAGGGAAGAGCAGAGTTGCCAGGGAGAGGCATACCATCGCGGCCAGACTTTTCATCAACTAACACCTATTCCGGTGAAAGGCGTTCAGCAATCAAAATAAGTGGAAGGGGGGAGCATCTCCTTCTTTGTAAACCGCAGGCTGCTTGGCGACGGCACCTGCCACGTCGTGCGCCCCGTTCCCCCTCACCCCGGCCCTCTCCCTCAGGGAGAGGGCGAACCGCCGGCAGCGTGTCGGCGAATCTGGGCCGTCCGGTGTCTTCGAGGGTTGGCTTGTGAGGCTCCCGCTCCCTGAGGGAGAGGGGCGGGGTGAGGGGGAACGGGGCGCACGATCGGCAGAACGTTATAGAGGGCCTTCCGTTGGCCCTCACAAAAGTTGAGATGCTCCCGGAAGGCGGTCCTGTTGGGCACATCGTGTTAGCACCACCATTTTGGGCAGCCACAGGCCGGAAACCCGAAGCCCGAAATCCGAAGGCCGAAAGAAGGCCGAAGTCCGAAACCCGAAGCCCGAAGCCCGAAAAGCCTCCTCTCGCGCCTCTGGTAGCGCTGATTGAGCCGCTGTCGGCTGGATCGCAGGCCCAGGCGGGGGGATGGAGCAGGTTCGCCTTTCGGGTTTCGGATTTGGAAACTCGGCTCCCCATCACGCCCTCGCGAGCGGTGCGGACGTGGAGAAGTGGGCTCGCATCAGGGCCGGTCGGCGCCTGCTCCAGGAGACGAGCGCCCAGCTCAGGCCAACAGCGGGCTGCGAGTGTTGGAAGTGATCGCGGTGACGGCTGGGTGGGTCAGCTTGCGTTCCGGGGTGATGGCGTAGAATTGCTGCTGGCACTCGTCGGTGCGGCCAATGACGCGGAAGCCAAACCGGCTGACGGTCTCCTTGACGACCACGGTCGGCACAGAGATGAAGCCCAGGTCGTGGAGGGCGAGCACATTCACCAGGGCCGGGTCGTAGAATTCTCCCACCAGTCGCGGCCGAACGCCTACCGCATGGAACCACTTTTCGAGGGAGCGGCGCAGCCCGCTGTTGGACATCGGCAGCAACGCCGGCGCGCCGTTCAGCGACTGGGGAAAGCCACGTCGGAGCTTGGCGGCCAGGCGTGGCATCGCGCAGAACGTCACGCCGGATTCACCGAGAAAATGGTTGAAGACATTGGTGGTCACACCGCTGGAGGCCGGCTCGTCCGCGAGGACCACGTCGAGCCTGTAGGAGGCCAGCTCGAGGAGCATGTCGGACACGTTGGTTTCCCAGCAGGAAACCTGCACCGGCTGGGACAGGCGAAAGATCGGCTCGATGAGGTGGTAAATGACCAGTTTGGGCAGCGCGTCCGCGACGCCGAGACTGACCCGCAACGGGCGCGAGGTGGGACGCTGCTTCACCGAGCTCACCAGGTCTTGTCCGAGGGAAAAGATCTCCTCGGCGTAGCTCAACACGTGCTGGCCGGCATCCGTGAGAGCCAAGTTACGGCCCGCGCGGCGGAAGAGCTTCTCCCCGAGGACGCCTTCGAGCGCTTGAATCTGCGCGCTGATCGTGGGTTGCGAGACGTGGAGCTTGGCGGCGGCTCTGGTGAGGCCGCCCTCTTTGGCCACGGCCCAGAAGTAACGCAGGTGGTGATAATTGAGGAATTCCATCACGGGTACCGTCTTTCACTTAAACCTAAAAGTCCAATCGAGAAATCGTATTAGTCTAATACTCAGGCGAGGGACAAGTTGGGAGCGATGATACGACGCGTGAAGAGAATAAACGAATAACCAAACGGCATTGCGATGAAAACAACCCACACACTTCGCCCGATGCATTCGCAAACAGCAGGCTACCTCGTCCTTTTCGGCCTGTTCCTGATCCTCCTGGGAGTGATGGGCTATATGACACACCCCGAAAAAGCGCGCACGGCGCTGATTTTCGGGGGAGGCTTTGGGGCGCTCTGGATGCTGTTTGGCATCCTGAGCGCCAGGGGCCTTCGCTGGAGCTGGCCGGCCGCGCTGGCGACCACGGCGTTGCTCGCCCTGGTGTGTTTGTGGCGGGCAAGCCTGAGTTGGCTGGCCGTGGCCGACGGGCAAACCGAAAAGGCCTTTGCGTCACTGATCGTCAGCCTGATGTTCGCCGTCTCGGCCTCCATGCTGTTCTTGCTGCTGAGGGACCGACAACCCCGTGGCGTGAAGGAGCCAGCCTGAGAGCCACAACCATCCAAGATTATGAAAGCTCAATTCCTTACCCGCGGTCTTAGCGTCAGCGCCGATTCTCGCAGTTGGCTGGAGCAGACGCTGCAACACTTGCAAGCCCTCATTTCGATCTCCGCCGCGGCGGTGGTCCTGGAACATACGCGGGACCACACGCCAGCCTTCCGCGCGTTTGTACTGTTGGCCGTGCCCGGACCAGACATCCATGCGGAAGCCCGTGACCACACATTGGAGGCGACCTGGCTCAAGGTCACCACCGCCTTGCGCAAGCAAATCGAGCAGCGCAAAGCCCGGCAGGAAGCGCGGGTGAAACAGCGGGGGCGTTTGCGCAGCCCGGCCATCCGGCGGGCCAGAAGCGCGGTGGGTTCGGGCGCATGATTTGCCGGCCATCAACCGATACTGACACCGCAGCGAATACGTTTATGAAAAAGAACCAGATCAAACACAAGAAGAACGGTGAATCCCAAGCGACCCGCATTCATTTTGAATTCAATTCGCCAGAGGCGGAGGCGGTGTGCATCGCCGGCACGTTCAACGATTGGCGACCCAACGCAACCCCGATGATTGCTCTGGGGCAAGGCCGGTGGGCCAAGGACCTGGCATTGCCGCCCGGCGAATACGAGTATTGCCTGGTGGTGGACGGCCAATGGAAACCCGATCCTCTGGCCGCGGAAACCGTGCAGAATCCGTTCGGCGGGGTGAACTCGATCCGCAGGGTGGCCAATGGCGGCTGAAGCAGAGCCGGCCGGATTGCCGGGTGACACTAGCGAGGCGCCGTCGCGTCGGCGCGTAAGGTCCGCCCGCGGGTGGCAGGCACGGGGCACCAATGAACGCCAACGATATTCCCATGACGGTCCTGAAACTGGCCTCCGTGCCGTTGCTGGTCCTGCTGAATGGGTTTTTTGTGGCGGCCGAGTTCGCGCTGGTCAAGATCCGCGACACCCAACTGGAAACGCTGGTGGCCAAAGGCCATCGTCGGGCGGAGGTCGCGCGGCGCATCGTCCGCAACCTCGACTCGGCGCTCAGCGCGACGCAACTGGGCATCACGCTCGCCAGCCTCGGCCTGGGGTGGGCGGGCAAGCCGGTCTTTGCGGCCCTGCTGGCGCCCGCCCTGCGGTTCTTCCAGGTTGATCCCGCGCAAGCCGACTGGCTCGCCTTCGCGGTTGGCTTCACGGTCATCACCTTCCTGCACATCGTCGCCGGCGAACTGGCGCCGAAATCGTTGGCCATCCAGAAACCGTTGGAGACCTCCCTGTGGGTCGCGCGGCCTTTGCTGTGGTTCTACCGGCTGTTCTATCCGGCCATCTGGCTGCTCAACCACGCCGCCTTCTGGCTCCTGCGCTGCGGTGGGCTGCAACCGGTCAGCGAATCGGAGTTGGTTCATTCCGAAGAGGAAATCCGTCTGATCCTGGGTGAATCGCGGCGCCACGCTGGCGGTCCGACACTGGGCCAGGACATTGCCCTGAATGCGTTTAGCCTGCGAAAGCGGCGCGCGCGCGAAATCATGCGCCCAAGGCACGAAATCGTCGGGCTCAACACCGAGGACAGCATCGCCGACTGTCTGGCGTTGGCCCAGCAGACCCGTTATTCGCGCTTTCCGTTGTGCCAGGGAGGCGAGGTGGACAAGACCCTCGGAGTAGTCAACGTCAAGGACATCGTCGCGTTGCGGCACGAGGCCGTGACCGGTCGCGACCTGGCCCGTGTGGCGCGCAAGATCATCTTCGTCCCGGAAACGGCCCGATTGGAAAAACTCCTGGCTCTCTTCCTTCAGCGTAAACTCCATCTGGCGCTCGTCGTGGACGAATACGGCGGCACGGTGGGACTGGTCACCCTGGAAAACGTGCTGGAGGAACTGGTCGGACCCATTGAAGATGAATTCGACCAGGAAGAACCGCTCCTCCGGCAAACGGGAACGGAGGCCTGGGACTTGAACGGATCACTTCCCACTCACAGGTTGGGCGAACTCATAGGCCAACCATTCCCCGAGACGGGAGAGACTTGCACGGTCTCGGGCCTGGTGACTCAGCGCCTGGGCCGATTTCCGCGAACTGGCGATTCACTGAGATTGGGCGGGTGGGAATTGCGCGTCGAGGAAATGGCCGGGCATCGGGTGCTGCAGTTGAGACTGAGCCGGTGCAAAGCAAAGACCCTCGACGCGTGCCGGGCGTACTGCTAATGCATCGGCAGGTGATATGAACACCGCTGATTCTATTCGGAAGGCCATACTCGTAACATTGCCAATTCTGTTGCCGGGGCTTACAGCAATCCATGCCTGTGCGGCACCGGCCCGACCAACACCCAGTCGGCCCTGCGCCTGTTAGCCCCGGTAGCCGACCCGTCCGGGACCGTAGTGACCTGGCAGAGCGTTACCAATCGCATATATCAACTGGAGCGCGCGACTGGCTTCGGCGCCAACCTCGTCTTCCAGCCCATCGCCGCCGGCATCCCCGGCCAAGCCGGCACGACCAGCTTCACCGACAGCATCGCGCCCGGCAACGACCCCTGCTTCTATCGGGTCTCCGCCGGGCCGTAACTGAGCAGGGTTTCGCCAAGCGCAGCCCCTCTCCCGGGGGTTCATAGCGGCCGTGGCGGCGGAGACGCTTGCGTTACGCCGCCGGTTCATTACCCGGCGTCAGGGCCGAATGGCGCTTAGATAAGGGTCAATAAGCCCAGTGGCCCCCCGCGGACCTCGCCGTCACCTGGCCGTCACCTCACCGTAGCACCTCTGATCGGCGATCAGAGGTGCTACGGTGAGGTGACGGCCAGGTGACGGCGAGGCTCCCGGGCGGTGCCGGGGCCCGTGTGGTGCGCAAGTGCCGTGGGGAGAGAAGGTTGCGAGCTTGGGGCGCTGAAACGGGCGGACAGGGTCCAGAGCGGGTCTGAGGCTGCCGGGCCGGGGAAGGCGACGTCAGGGCCGGTAAACATTCGGCCAACCCGCTTATTGCCTCGCGAAGCGTCTTGGACTGCGGCTGTCCTCTGCCGCTTTCCGATGGTTTCGCAAGTCCGAAGGCGGCAGAGGGCAGCCGCAGTCCAAGACGCTTCGCGGCGTAGCCCGTCTGAGTCAGCAGGTTTGCCGAATCTTTACCGGGATCGGAATCCGAGGCCACTATGGAAGTGCCTACCGCTGAGTGGCTTGCGCCATCTAATCGCCCTTCGCGTCAGGGTCCGGCAGGGCGGCGCGGAGGTCGTCGCGGTAGAGGCCGATCTTTTCAAGCGGGATGGGCTGGAAGCCGAGTTTCCAGGCGGGGGAGTCGCTCCTGAGGGCGAAGTCTTCGGCGCGCGCCGGGGTGCTGGGGGGATGGACGAAGGAGGAGGCGGCGTTGGTGAGGTTGTTGTCTATCCGGAGCATCTCGGGAGTGGCGTGCCAATAGACGTGTAGCCATTTGCCGACGCAGACGTTGCGCTCGACGACGTTGTCCTCGGGGGGCACGCCCTTGAACGCGTCGCCGGTAATGGCCGGGCCGCCCGGTGGACCGTAGTAATGATCGAGTGACTTGAGGGCGGGATAGCGCTCCCGATAAAGCGCCAGCGGCACTTGGGTCAACCGCTGGCGCATGGTCTGGTCCACCATGCTATGCCAGACGGGCGAGGGATCGAGCCCGCGGCCATCCAGTTCAACCGCGTAGTTGCAGTCCACGAAGATGTTGTTGATCACCTGGTGGTCGCGCCCGCCGCCCAGGAAGGCGGCGCGCTGAACTTTGTAGAAGACGTTGCCATAGATCTCGGCGCCGCTGACGCAGTCATCCATGTAAACACCCATCGAGCCCATGCCGACGCCGCCGGTGTCGTGGATGAAGTTGTAGCGGATGCGGTTGCCGCGGAAGGTATAGTCGCGTCCGGTGTAGATGGCGCCGACGTCGCCGGTCTCCAGGGCGTAATGATAGATCTCATTGAACTCGATGAGATGGTCGTTGCCGTTGAAGAGGATCGTGCAGTGCGGGTGGTCGTGAATGAGGTTATGCGAGGCGCGCTGGCCGACGCCGCCGATGAGCACGGAGGGCACGTAGCACTTGGACCAACGGCCCTGGCGGGCGAAATGGCAGTTCTCGACGAAGTGGCCACCGGGGCGCAGGGTCCGCCGGTCGCCGCCGTCCATCGAGACGCCGCCGTCGCCCGTGTCGAAGATGTCGCAGCTTAGCACGCCATGGCCAGTGCCGCCTTCGATGCGCACGCCGTAATCTCCGACGTTGCGGATGACGCAGCCGGCGATGAGGTTGCTGGTGCCGCCGCGGATCTCGACGGCATTGCCCCGGGTGGCTTCGAGGATGAGGCCACGGAGGGTGACATGGGAAACGTCGGTGAGCTTGAGGAACGGGGCGGGGAGGAGGGAGAGGAGGGTTTCGGGGGGGGGACTTTGAACCTCCCGTCCTCCGTAGCAGGTACCTGCGGAGGGTGGATGAACTTTGAACCTTGAACCTTGAACTGCGAGGAGGACGGGGGCCAGAAGTAGAGGACGCCGGTTTTGTGGTCCAGGAACCACTCGCCGGGCTGGTCGAGTTCCTCAAGGATATTGAGGAAGTAGAAGCGCTGGCCCTTGCGGAAATTATACACTCCGTAGGGCGGGGCGGTCTTGATGAGGTGCTGCTCCAGGTCAATGGACGCGACATGCTCGTAGGAGTCAGCCCAGTCCCACGCCCAGTAGCCGTGGACCCAGACGTCGCTGGTGTCCTTCCAACCGTGCGGGCGGTCGCCACTAAAGGTGAAGCCTTCCTCCAGCTTGCCGACACTCTGGCCGTGCTCGTTCTTCTCCATGCCGGATTCGAGGTAACCCGTGATATGCTCCCACTGCCCTTCGTTGGGCCAGCGCGCCAGGGTCATCGGGCGGCCGCCATAGAACAGCTCACAGTGGGCTGTGGTGATCGGGCGGCTGAAGCCCCGCGAGTGCATCTGGCCGAAGTCGGTTATGCCGAGGGCCTTGAGGTCCACCTGCACGACATGGCCGTGCGCGGCTTCCGGCAGCCGCGCCAGGATGGCCGGGTCGGTGACCGGCTCGAAGGCAGGCAGCTTCCTGCCACCGAGCAGACGGACGGTTTCACCCTTGCAGGCGCGCCAGACGATAGGGGCTTTGGATGTGCCGGAGTCAGCGGCGGCGAGTTCGAGGGTATTTGTGCGGAGGTAGTCCCCGCCGCGCAGCCAGATGGTCAGCCCGTCCTTGGGCATCTTGCCGTTCTGCTTGAGACGGCGGACCTCGTCGCGGGCGCGCTCCAGCGTGGCGAAGGGCCTGGTCCGCGTTCCGGAATTAGTGTCGCTGCCATTCGGCGCGACGTAGAGTGGTGCCGCGGCAGCGGGCAGAACAAGGAGTAACGTTGCGATGACTTCCGCCATTCTCATGCCCCCAGGCTATGGCCTCGCGCGGTGGCCGGCAAGGCTTCGCAGTCCGGCATCGCGGGAAACTACCCATTTTGGGGGTGAGATTGTTAGTGACATGATGGCTCTTTGTGGGTAAAGTGTGATCATCGCGCAGGACATATGATGACTCTGAATTCAAGAGGCGTTAATTGGACACGCTCCCGCCGGCGCATGGGTTTTACGTTGATCGAACTGCTCGTGGTCATCGCCATCATTGCCATCCTGGCCTCCTTGCTCTTGCCGGCCCTGTCCAAAGCCAAGCTTAAGGCCCAAAGCATCAGTTGCGTCAGCAACCTCCGGCAGCTCACGACTGCGTGGGTCATGTACGCCGACGACAACAATGGGATTCTGGTGCCAAATTGGATATTGGACAACCGGGCGTGGATAGACGGGAACCTGGGCGATGTGAGCGCGCTCCCCGGCGCGACCAATATCCTGGCTCTCAAGCGAGGGCTGTTGTTTCCTTATAACCCCAGCGTCGGGGTCTATTCCTGCCCGGCGGCGATTAAAGGCCCGTCTGACCTCCCAAACGTGCGCGTGGTGCGCAATTATTCTCTTGAGGGGCGCATGGGCGGGGCCGGTGCCGCTGATCATGGCAGTTACGGCGTTCCCGACACCACGTGGGTGCTCGGCGCGACCTATCCCCAATACAAGCGGATGGTCGAGATACAAAAGCCTTCCCCCGCCCAGGCTTTGACCTTCATAGATGAAAGCATCGAAACGCTTGACGACGGCTACTTCGCGGTGAACTACAACGACAGGAAGAACGAGTGGCAGAATTCCCCCACCACGCGTCATGGCCGGTCGGGGGTGTTGGCTTTCGCCGACGGACATGCCGAACGCTGGCGCTGGCGGGTGTTGAGCAAAGATCAGGGCCTCGATACGCCTTACGCCGGCCCGCCGAATTCCCTGGTGGACCTGCAGCGGCTTTGGCGCGCAGTGGTCCAGTAGCGCAGCACGCGCCTGATCGGGCTGGCCGGGATACTTCAGATTGCGACGGAAACGCTGGCGGATTCCAAGGTGGGGCGCGCACTCCGTTGCGCGCGAATACCCAGGCTCAGATATCCTGATCCCGTGGAAACAAGATGAGCGCGGTTCCCCCTCACCCCGGCCCTCTCCCTTCGGGAGAGGGGGGACCATCCACCGTGCTGCGACAAATCCGAGCGTCCAGGCATATCCCACGACGGTCGGCGGGCACCCTCTCCCCAAGGGAGAGGGCTGGGGTGAGGGGGAAGCAACCACCCGACTCGAAAACCGGCTCAGGCAAGTTCCACGCCGCTGCAAGATCCGGCGGCAAGCAAGGAGTTCTGGGGCTAAAGCCTGGCGGGCAGCCGCCAGACCCAGTCGCCCCGGGCCTGGTCTATGCTCGCGCCGCTCTCACTCAGGCCTGGGGCGCCACCGTCATCGGTTTGGTTCCAACCCACGGAATAGAGGACGTATTGGCCGTCCGGCGTGCGGCGGTACTTGAGAGGTTGGCCGTTGATGACGTCGTGCGGCACCCGATTGATGAACTCGGGCGCCAGCGCGTCCAGTGTCGCCGGGAATTGTCCGTGCGCCAGGCGGTAGCGCTCGAGGGCGCAGGCCACCAGGGCGGTATCCGTGCCCGTCTGAACGAAGGCGGACTTCTGCACTACCCGCCCCAGCGCAGGCAGCAGGAAGCTGGAAAAGAACCGGTGTTGCAGCACCCGCGCCGCCGGCGAGGAATTGAAAGCCGCGGTGAGGTAGGCGTCCGACTGCTGGCATCGCTCGGGGTAAACGCGGTGTCCCGGCACATCAAGGGTCGGCAGGAAGTAGTCCTGGAACATGCGGTTGTAGTAAAGCTTTTCGAGCGAAAACCAGCCGCGCGGCGCGAACGCCAACAACGCCAGCGCCCAGCGGTATTCAGAGTTCTGCCGCCCCACCTCCTCCACCGCCGAGGCTATCCAGCACACTCCACCTGTTTCCTGACCGACGGACATAATCAATGAACGCGTTGCCAGAAAAGACACGTTCGCCCCGCAAGGCTCGCCGGGCGTCGGCGAGAAAGTCGAACCGGCCCAAGCATTCCTCCAGCGCGCGCAACTGGGGTTCGGACCACTGGCGCCGGCTCAACCCTTCGGCCAGGGGCTGGAGGGCCATGTGAGCTTCTGAAATGCGAACAAGCTGCGCGAGCAAGAACGGTTCGTTGTGGGTGGCATCCACCAGCCGGCACAGGAGGTCGAGGTCGTCCAGGGCCGGCCCAGTCTGTCCGAGGGCCAGCTCCGCTGACGCGCGGAGTTGCAGCACCTGGCAAACGCTCTTGAGTACCGCGTAGTGCGGCAGGGGGATCCAGGCCGGGTTCTCGGTGTCGTAGGCGACGTTGAAGCGGCAGTGCGGGCGGCGGCTGGCGGCGCGGAGTTCCTCCAGGACCAGGTTTGCAGTCGGACAGCGCGGACAACACCTCGGCGACGGCCTCGGCGCGTGTTGGGGCGTTGGTGGGCGGTGGCGCGGTGATCGCTGGCGGTCGAGCTGCGAGGGGCGCGAGCGGCCTGGCGGCTGGGAGCCCGTACCTCCGCCTGAAAGCTTCGGTGGCTTCTTGCTCGCTGGCAGCCGGAGGTTCCCCTTTGAGGAATGCGGTGTGCCAGGCGAGCAGGTCGGTCTCGGCGAGAACCCATGAATTCGAGCGCACCACCTTGACCCGCTTCAGCCGGGAAGCGGCGGCGCTATACGCGGGCGAGAGGGTGTAGATGGACTCGACGGCCTTGGGATTCCGGGGCTGCTGCGTGCCCGGCAGGTAATCGAAAAGCGGCGCCAGGTAAGGGGTCGTGGCCAGGTTCTGGTCGCCGCGGACCAGTGGGGGTATCAGGGCAGCCGGATCGAAGATTTCGCCGCGTGCTTCCTGCTCCTGCCGATACTGATTCCAGGCGCGCTCGCCGCGCCAGTCCTCCTCGATATAGAAAAGCGCTACCAGCAGGGGAACGGTGGCAACCGCAATCACAGCCACCGGGCGGTGCCGCGAGACGCGTTGCCCGGCCGCCTCGGCTGCCACCTCGGCAGCCGACGGGGCCTCGAGTTCGGGCAACTGGTCCAGCGGCAGGCGAAGCCATCTGAGCATCGGCAACGCTGCCACCACTCCCACCGCCAGCGCCAGGACGCCGAGCAGCAGCACGAAGACGTGCCGGCCCCACCAGGTTTCAAAGAAAGGCGCCTCACTGGAAGCTCCCATCGCGCACGTGACAATGAGGAAGAGCACGACCCCCGCGACCGCCGCGTCCAAGGCCCGGGCACAGACCGTGCCCCAAAGGATCACGCGCCTGCCGTGGCTCCGGCCGACCAGGGATTTGCTCATGCCGATTGGACAGCGCCGTCGGGGGAGGCTCACGGGTTCTTCGCCGGGATGAGTGGGGAAGGGCGTCCGGAGTAAGATCTGAAGTCCGAAGGCCGAAGTCCGAAGTCCGAAAGAAGGCCGAAATCCGAACTCCGAATACATTGGTCCTGCGGAACGGGCGTGTCGAATGGCGGGCGCTCGGCAACCAATCTCGGATAGGCGCCTTTGAGAGTGCAATACTCCGCGAGTGCGCGCGGGCTGCTTCGGACTTCGGATTTCGGCCTTCTTTCGGCCTTCGGCCTTCGGACTTCGACCTTCGACCTTCGACCTTGGCGACCGGGACTCGGGGCGAGTTTGCCCTTGCCCATCGGCCTGCCTCGAATTACCCTTTACCCATGCGGCGAGGTGATGCCGGGGGATAGCTTTTCGGCACGGCCTGTCCGCTCACCAACATTAACCGACGTGCAGCCTCCGTGGCCCGCACACCAAGCTAAGTGCCTATGAGGAAAACAGCGAGCCCGCGGCAGGCGACCCCGCCGAGGCTGTCACCGAAACAAACGCGCTCTGGCGGCGCCCGGATTCATCCCGTCGTGATCTACCCGTTCCGGCAACCGGACAATTACACCGACCTGGAGGCGCTGTATCAACTGGTGGCGCGGTTAGCCGCCGATCAGGCGCACTACGCTCACCCTATCACGGTGCTGGATCGCAAGACGCATTATTCCATGCAGGGGGACAAGGCGTTCCTTGATTTCCGGCGCAACACCGTCGCGCGCTGCTCGGAGGTGATGGATGTCTGGGCTGTGGATACCTGCCAGATGTGGTATGCGGGCCTGGGCGCGGCTTTCGAGCGAGGGGGGGCGCAGGATGTTTATTGGCTCATCCCCGGCGATTTCGACTACGGCACCGCGCGGGGGGAGGAAGTCCTCGGCGGGCTGCACGACCTGCCGGAGATTATCCTCGAACTGGACCAGGACCTGTGCATCGGCGAGATCGCCACCAACCATCACAACTCCAAGCAGCTCATTGATACCTACGGCACGTTCGCCCTGCTCTACACCTGGTTCCCAGCCGAAGCGCAGGAAATCCGCCAGTTCACCGAGCGTCCGCGCTCGGAGTTCTTCGCCGTGCGCCACGGCTTTCTGGGCGAGGCTTTGCGCCAACGGTGGTATCCCTACGAGCAAACCGTCGTCATGCTGCTGCAAGCGGTCTTCGGCAAGAAGGGTATCAGCCGGTTTTCGGTCGGGCACATCTCGGATTTGCCCGAGGGGCGCGAATCGCTGGCGTCGGCGATGCAGCAGGTCGAGCGGACCGAGCGGGTGCTCAAAGCGGTCTGGCGCCAGCATCACCAGGCCGGTCCCGACTGGGTCGAGCAGTACCGCCGGCTGGAGGTGCGATCCGGGCAAGTCCGCCGCGCGGCCCTGACGATCCTGCAAAACCTGCTATGCTAGGGTATGCGTACTTTGGATTATCATAGGACCCTGCGGTCCATCAATTTCATCTGCCATGCGCCACACGCCAAGGCCGTCAGTGTCGTCGGTGATTTCAACGACTGGAATCCCGCCACTCATCCGATGAGACAGATGCCGGATCGGTCCTGGCTGCTGGGCGTTGAATTAAAGCATGGCCACCATCGCTATGCCTTCCTGGTGGATGGGGTCCTGACCCTCGACCCCCACGCCCAAGGCATCACCCGTAATGACAAAGGCGAACGCGTCTGCCTCGTGCCGGTGAGTTGAGACGAGGAGAATGTACCAAGTAACAAGGCTCCCCAACGGCCTTACGGTCGCGACGGCGGAAATGCCGCAGATGCTCAGCGTCAGCGTCGGTCTGTGGGTCGGCGTCGGGTCGCGTTACGAGTCGGCTCAGCTCAACGGCGCCTGTCACTTCATCGAGCATCTGCTGTTCAAAGGCACGGGGAAGCGGTCGGCCAAGGAGATTTCCCAGGCGGTCGAAGGCATTGGCGGTTACCTCAACGCTTTCACCAGCGAGGAGACGACCTGTTTTCATGCCCGAGCGGGCCACGACCGATTCGAGGAGTTGCTCGATGTCCTGGCGGATATGCTCCTCGGCTCGAAGTTCGCCCCGGCGGACATCGCCAAAGAACGCGAGGTGATTAAAGAAGAAATCGCGTCGTGCCTCGACGAGCCGCAGCATCACGTTCAGGAATTGCTCAATGCAACGCTCTGGCCGGACCATCCGCTGGGGCGGCCCATCACCGGCACGGAAAAGACGCTCGATGCCATGACGCGCCCTCAGTTGCTCGGCTACCTGCGCGAGAATTACGTGGCGGCCAATGTTCTGGTTGTCGCGGCTGGCAGGTTGAAGCATCGCCGGGTCGTGCGAGCGGTCGCCCGCTATGCCCCGCGCCTGCCCATCACCGCCCGCCCGCGATGCGCCCCCGCGCGCAGCGAGCAGCGGAACCCGAGAGTCTGCCTGTTCACCCGCCAGACCGAGCAAACGCAAATCGCGCTCGGCGTCCGCACCTGCTCGCGGCAGGACGACCGGCGCTACGCCTTGCGCCTGCTCAACACCATCCTCGGCGAGAACATGAGCTCGCGCCTGTTCCAGGTGGTGCGCGAGGATCGCGGCTTGGCCTATTCCATCTACAGCACGCCGAGCTTCTTCAGCGACGCGGGCGACCTGGTGATCTCCGCCGGGATGGATTCGGAAAACGTGGCCAAAGTGCTCCGGCTCGTGTTGCGCGAACTGGCCCGAATGAGAGAAGCCGCTCCGAGCGCCGCGGAATTGCGCCGCGCCCGCGATTACGTCATCGGCCAGATTGATCTTGGCCTGGAAAGCACCGATAACCAGATGAACTGGCTGGGCGAGCAACTCCTCGGCTACGGTAAAATCTTTTGGCCGGCGCAAATCAAGCGCCGCTTGCGGCAGGTTACTCCCGGCCAAATCCGCGCTGCCGCCCGCGATTTCTTCCGGCTGGAGCACCTGAACCTGGCGGTAGTCAGCCCGTTGGCAAACGGTAAGGCCCTGGCAAAGCTCCTGGGCGCGAAAGCGGACCTGCTTTCAGGACCCGCCAACCGCTGAGCCTTTCCCGGGACCGCAGCCGTGAAGGCAACATCTGCGGAGAAGCGGTCCTCCAGACCTGGATATTTCTTACCCTGGGACGCCGCGTGCCCTCAAGCGTTGCCTGCCGGCGCCTTACTCGCGGTGCGGAGCATGCGGGCTAAAGTCCACGCCCTTCTCGGCGCTATTCGCATCCCCGTCCCGAAGCCGGTCCGCGAGCCCAACCGTTGCAGCCTGGAGGCCTTTAAGCCAGAAACGGCAAGAACAACACCATATCTTGTGCTCGCACCGGGACGGCTGGCACTACAGGCAGTATGCCACGGCCTCGCTGATTTCCGATTGCCGGCAAGGCCCCCAAAACACCCTTCCGGCCGACACGCGAGAACTGCGGCAGGCCGTGCGGGGGCGCTTTGGGCGGTGGATCGCGCCAGGCGCCCAGGTGGCGTGCGACTGCTTCCATTATCTGCGGGTCGTCAATAACGGCGAACTGCCAGGGCTGCATCAAGCTCCCATGCGGACCGCGAGCCGTCCCGGCTCGCAGCGCGCAGGAACGCGAGCAATGCCCATAAAACCAGGGAATCCGGGAGCGCCGGTGGCTGCTGCGAGCCGGGACGGCTCGCGCTCCGGGCGAGCTTGATGCAGCCCTGGCGAACTGCACGACCCCTTCATGTCATTTTGACTTTCGGCAGGTATTCCTTTAGACTCGCGCACCGTCAATGAAGAAGCGCGTTCACCTGTTGGTCACCGCTCTCGTCGGCACCCTGGTCCTTGCCCCTCAAGGCTGGGCCGCCCAAGTCTCGGAGGCCAAGGGCAAAATCATTCTCCGGACAGGCATTCTGGAAAGGACCTTGGACCTTGCTCGGGGCAACGGAATTACCGGAACCATTGCGGTTAAGGGCAAACCCACCTGCTCCGGACGGGTCCCCGAATTGCTGCTGACAATTTCGCGTGCGGAGCCCAATCGCCGGCCCGACGCCTTCCAGCCCGGTGCGGGCAGCGAACTGGACAGCCACACCACCTTCAACCGGATTCTGACTCCCGACTTCCTGGATGACAAGCGGCTGGGGCAGACGGTGGCCTGGGTTGAACCCGTCACGCCCAACGGCGCAGATCTAGCCAGTGCTTGCGGCGCGGCCACGTATCACCTCGAGCAACCGACTGCTCTCTTCGCCAACCAGCCCCTGGGCACGTTTACGGGCAGACAGCTCCGGAAGGGCACCCTGAAATTAAGCCTGCCCAAACTGGGCCAGGAAATCGTCGAAGTGAAGCCCCTTGGCAAACCAGGCTGAGTGGTCAACCTTGATTACACGTCGCAAGCATTATGAGAAAGCCGTTCTTAGATCCCGTCTCCTGCCAAACCCTTGCTGCTGCTCCGAGGACGAGTCTGTCACCGGCGCTGCCAGGCGGCGGGTGTGTTCGAGGTACTCGCGCATGGCGTGAAGGGGCTGCTCAGGCAGCGTGTGGCCGTCGCGGTTGTGGCCGCCTCGCTGTTGCTGCCTTGGTGCTGCACCGCGCAGGAGGCCCAGACCAATTCGCCGTCAGAGCTTTTTGCCCGGGCGCTGAATCAAGTGGCGGCGATCCTCCAACCGCCAACCAACCAGGTACCCCTCACCTTCACGACCACGGTCAAGGTGCTCAAGGCCGGGGGTTTGCCCAAGGGGACCGAGGGGCGGACCCTGGAGCTGGCTTTCCAGGCGCCGGACCACGTTCGGGCCGCGGTGACGTGGGACGGCCATAGCTATGTGGCTTGCCGGGACGGGCAAGAGGTTTGGATCTACGCTCCGCAGAAGAAGTTCGGGCTCATTGGCTCTCCCGACAGGGTGCCGTTTGCGACCGGACCGTCTAGCGCGGATAGCAAGCCGCTCGGCCCGCTCAAGCTGCCGATCTCCGCCCAGCAACTCGCCGTGCTGCCGTTCGTGACAGATGTAAAAGCCCTGCCCGATGAAAGCGTTGCCGCCACGCCCTGCCGGGTGCTGGAGGCAACGCCCAAGCCGGAGGCAGTGGAAGCCTTGAAGTTGCCGCCCGGGACGCTGCAACTGTGGATCCGCCAGAGCGACTCGTTCCCGCTGCGCCTGGCCTATCGCCAAGGCAAAAGGGTGGATGCGGAAATCGAGTTTCTCCACCCTGAATCCCAGGCGGCCTGGCCGGAGGCACGGTGGAAACTGACCCCAGGCGCGGGGGACAAAGTCGAGACGGTGGCGCGCGCTTACCTGACACGCTTCATGACCGTGGCGGTTGGCATGTTGGGCGAGAAGATTCCGACGCTTGGCCCGGCGACCGGCGAGCGGCGGGTCGTGGCCCGCGAGGGCGAGGGGCGGCTGGAAATGGTAGATGGGACGCGCGTGCTGGTGCTCAAGGGCACGCCCGAGGAGATGGGCCACGAGCACGGTGTGCTCATGAAGAAGGCCATTCACCAACTGGTGGACCACATTCTGTTTGGCGTGGGTGTGGGTAGTTCGTTCGAGGAGGGTAAGTGGGTCCTGGGCGAAATTGAAGCGGCCCAGCAACGGCTTAGACCTTACATGGATGAACGTTACCTGCGGGAGATGGACGCCCTGGCCGGCGGCGCCGGGCTGCCGCGCGAGGAAGTGCGGCTGGCGAATTACTTCCCCGAGATGTTTCATTGCAGCGGCTTCGCCGTTTTCGGCAAAGCCACTGCGGATGGCCGGCTTTACCACGGGCGCATCCTGGACTACCTCCGCGGCATGGGGCTGGAGCAGTGCGCCGTGGTGATGGTGTTCCAGCCCGACCGCGGCAACGCATGGGTCAATGTCGGCTACGCCGGCTTCATCGGGTCGGTGACGGCGATGAATGAGAAGCACATAGCCATCGGCGAGATGGGAGGGCGCGGCCAGGGCAACTGGGATGGGAAACCGATGGCGGAGCTGGTGCGCGAAGTCATGGAAAAGGCCAACACGCTGGATGAGGCGGTGGACATCATGCGCAAGGGGCCGCGCACGTGCCAGTATTACTACGTCATCTCGGACGCCAAATCCAACCGTGCGGTGGGCATCGCGGCGACCCCGGACAAGTTCGAGACCATTTGGCCTGGCCAGAGCCACCCGCTGCTGCCTTATGCGATCCCGGATGCCGTATTGATGTCGGCGGGCGACCGCTACGAAGAATTGGCCCGACGCGTCAAAGCCAATTACGGCAAGCTGGACATGCAGGGATGCCTCGACCTGATGAAGCGGCCGGTCTGCATGACCTCCAACATCCATTGCGCGCTGTTTGAGCCGAGCACGCTCGATTTCTGGGTGGCCAACGCGGACTCGAAGAACGTGGCCGCCAACACCCGCTTCACCCACTACAACCTGGCCGAACTGCTCCAGTCGGAAAAGACGCAGTAATGGGTGCCACCCCTGCACGCGCACGGATCCTACCCCACACAACAGACAGGAAATCGAGACGCCTGCTCCCACTACGCGCGTGTTCCTACGCCTGGACCGTGGTGGCTTTGCTGTGGCCGGTGGTGGTGCTCAACTACCTTGATCGCCAGATGCTTTCCACGATGGGCCTGTCCATCAAGGCGGACATCGTGCAACTGCAAAGCGCCGAGAACTTCGGCTGGCTGATGGCCATCTTCCTGTGGGTGTACGCGTTTTGCAGCCCGGCGGGCGGCTTCGATGCCGACCGCTTCAGCCGCAAGTGGTTGATCGTCGCGACTATCCTCTGCCAGGTCGCCTCCGCCCGATTCCGTGCCACCGGGTACGGCCTGCTGAACTTCTTTGGGATTGCTTCCGGTGCGCTCTTGACGCCTCTGCTGGGCAAACTCAAGGATAGCGGTGTGCCGCTGGCCGTCAGCTTTGCCTATTGTGCCGTGCCCGCGCTGCTGGCCGCGGTCCTGATGGTCCTGCTGCGACCCAAGGAACGTGATGCGTGATGCGTGATGCGTGATGCGTGATGCGTGAAACGTGAAGCGTGAAACGTGATATGAAAGCCAAGCCACTGTTGTTCCTGCTTCCCTGCCTCGCTTGCGTCCTGCCGGTGCGCGCGCTCGATTTGCGTGAAGCCGTGATTGTCTGCGCCCCGGACGCTTCGCCGAGACAGAAGCTGGCGGTGAAGATGCTGGTCGAGGAAGCGGAGAAACGCACCAGGATCCATTGGCCGCAGGTCGCCGCGTGGCCGGCCACGAACGTCGCTGTGATCGCCGTGGGACTGCAGTCAGCGCTGCGGGATTTCGCGGGGCCGTACGCCGAAGGACTGCAGTCAGCGCCGGGCCCGGCGGAAGGTTACCGGCTTTGCGTCCGGAAGGCGGAGCGCACTCCGGCGGTAGTGATTCTTGGGAACGATGAGCGCGGAGTCCTGTTCGGCGTCGGGAGGTTGCTCCGCGAGTTGCGAATGGAACCGGGCAGTGTAAGCCTGCGGGACGATCTCGACATCACGACTGCCCCCAAGTATGCGTTGCGCGGACATCAATTGGGCTATCGCCCGAAGTGCAACTCTTACGACGCGTGGGACTTGCCGACCTGGGAGCAGTACCTGCGCGACCTGGCCGTATTCGGCTGCAACGCCATCGAGCTAATCCCTCCCCGCTCGGATGATGACGCGGACAGCCCGCACTTCCCGCGGCCACCGATGGAAATGATGCAGGGCATGTCCCGGCTTGCCGATGCTTATGGTCTCGATGTCTGGATCTGGTATCCGGCCATGGCCGGGGATTATTCCGACCCCAGGACCGTCGAGTCCGCCCTGCGTGAATGGGGCGAGGTGTTCGCGAAGTTGAGCCGTATTGATGCGGTGTTCGTGCCCGGCGGCGATCCCGGCCACACCGAACCAAAGGTGCTGATGGCCCTGCTGGCAAAGCAGACCCAGAACCTCCACCGTTACCATCCCAAGGCCCAGATGTGGGTATCGCCGCAAAGCTTCAACCAGGTGTGGCTGGGGGAATTCCTGGACATCCTGAAGCGCGAGCAGCCGGACTGGCTGACCGGAGTTGTGTTCGGCCCGCAGGTTCGGGTGAGCCTGCCGCAGTTGCGCGAGATGGTCCCCGCCAAATATCCCATTCGCCATTACCCGGACATTACTCACTCCCGGCAATGCCAATACCCGGTGGCGGATTGGGATGTGGCCTACGCGGTCACCGAGGCGCGGGAATGCATCAACCCGCGACCGGAAGCTGAGGCGGCCATCTTCCGCCATACTCAACCTTACACCATTGGCTTCCTGACCTATTCGGAGGGCTGCAATGATGACGTGAACAAGACGATCTGGAGCGCACTGGGATGGGACCCGGATGCGAGGGTGGAGGACATTTTGCGCCAATACAGCCGCTACTTTATCGGAGAGCGCTATGAGGATGATTTTGCCCAGGGACTATTAGCCCTCGAGAGAAACTGGAAGGGGCCGTTGCTGGCGAACCAGAGCGTGGATACCACCCTGCAACAGTTCCAGGCGCTTGAAAGGGAAGCCCGGCCGGCGGACCTGAAGAACTGGCGTTTTCAACAGGCACTCTTCCGGGCCTACTACGATGCTTACGTCCGCCACCGGTTGATTTACGAAACGGACCTGGAAAGTCAGGCGATGGAGTTTCTGCGCAAGGCCCCGGCCATCGGGGTCGCTCGCGCGATCGCGCACGCCGCGGAAATCCTGGACCGGGCGCTGACTACCCAGCCCAACGCCGACTGGCGCACGCGTATCTACCAACTGGCAGAGGCGCTCTTCCAGAGCATTGGAATGCAGCTCAGCGTCGAAAAGTACCAGGCTATCGCCGTGGACCGCGGCGCGAGCCTGGATACGCTGGATTACCCACTCAACGACCGTCAGTGGCTTGAGGAGCGGTTCGCCCGGATTCGCAAGCTCGCCTCTCGCGCGGAGCGGCTCGAAGCGGTGCGGCAGATCCGGCAATGGACCAACCCCGGGCCGGGAGGCTTCTACGATGACTTGGGCAACCCTGCCTGCGAGCCGCACTTGCAGCGTGGACTCGGCTTTAGCCGGGATCCAGGCTGCTTTCAATCAGCACGAGCCGATTTCGAGGAAGACCTCGTGGTGGACGAACCGGACGATGACCCCGGCCTTGCGCGGCGCATGTCCTGGATGGACCACGCCGAGGCGCTCTATGATGCGCCGCTCCGGATGGTCTATACCGGCCTGGACCCTGACGCGCGTTACAAAGTCCGGGTGCTCTATGGAGGCGACAGCCTCGGAAGAAAGATCCGCCTGCTCGCCAACGACACCGTCGAGGTCCACCCGTATCTGGCCAAACCGCGGCCCTTCAAACCGCTGGAATTCGCGATTCCGCCCACGGCAACGCAGTCGGGCAGGCTCACTCTGAGCTGGTTTGGCGAGCCCGGCCTGGGCGGCAACGGCCGAGCGTGCCAGGTCTCCGAGGTCTGGCTGATGAAAGACCCTTGAATATGAAAACCAAGAGCTCGAATGGGAAATCCATGTGGCAGAACCCGGTCAAGGAACTATTGAAAAAAGGCCAGCCGGCTGCGGGCATTGTCATCAGCGTGAACAACGTCGATCATGGCCGCCGGCGCGGCCCAACTGCTTGAGCCATTGGGAAAGAAGCCCAGCTTCACCTCGGGCGGAGGAGGAGGAATCTAACACGAAAAATTGATGTTGACGGAATCTCCGGGAGGTATTAGAAGCTAGAGATGTCATGGTTAACTGTAGTGTTAAAGCATGGCGTAGTGGCCTTAGGTTTGCCTCAAACCTCCAACAAGGAAAGGTCGCAACTATGAAATACCCATCCGATGAACTAACCGTCCGCATTACAAATGATCCCTCCAAGCTGGCTCGCGTGACCGTGTGCGTAGCCGTTTTTTTAAGCCTGGCTGCCGCGTCCTGCCTTCAGGCCACGGTGCTGGATAACTTCAACTCGGCTACCCGAACCGGGTGGACGGACACGCCCAATGGCGGCTACCTGGCGCTGTCCGGAGGCCAGTTGGAAGTGACCACTGCCGACAGCGCCAGCGCGCTGACCTACGGCGCCAAGACCGCGCAGAGCTTTGCCAACGCCGCCAACCAGACGCTGGAGTTCCGCGTGGACGTCAATGCCGTAACTCCTGGCAATGGCGATCCCAACCCCGTAGCCATCTTGGCTTGGCTGCCGGCTGGGGCAACTCCGGGCAGCGGAACGAGCGGCTACAGCCTCTCCGTGAGCGCGGGAAGCGTGTCCTTGCAGAAAGGCGCGACGGTCCTCTATACCACCAACTACACCGCAGCGGCGACCAACCTGCCAAACACAACCCTCGCGCTGCGCATGACCCCTTCCGGCGGCAACCTCACCGTCAACGCCCGGGTGTACCGGCAGACCGGCTCGCAACCGCTCCAAACCTTCACGGAGATCTTTGAATATACCGCCACGGTTGCCGACGCTGTCGGTGCCGACGGTTACGCCGCTCTGGGCGTTCGCAGCGGAGCTTCGCCTTCGGGAGCGACGGTGTACTTTGACAACCTCCAGGCCTTCGTCCTGGCAAACTCGGTCCTGGACGACTTCAGCGGCGGAAGCGGTGACGTGGCCAACTACAGCGTGACGGGCTACGGCGCAGCCAACGTCACCGGCGGCCAAATCGAGCTGGCAACGCTCCAGGCGCCCAATAACCCCCTGTATGTCGCCGCCCGCAGGAAGACGCCCAATTTCACGATCGTGGACGGCAGCCGGATCGAAATGAGCGTGGTTGTAGTCAACAATGTCAACGGCTACATCCCGGCTGAGTTTGCCGCTCTGTCCTATACTCCAGCCAACGACGACAGCGGAGTCGCCTATCTCCTGGGCTACCACATTGGCGCGGGCATTTATGGCCTCTCGATGGGCAAGGCCTATGGCGAGTGGTGGGTGAATCAGAAACCCTACCCGTGGGTTCTGACAACCGGCTCTCCGGTCCCTTCGAGCAACGTGCGATTAAGCATGAGCATGACGGGGGAGGGCACCAGCGTCCGGATTGAAAGCCGCGTGGAGGATCTGAATGTGACGGAGGTGAACGACCCCGCCCGCTGGCTGTACCAGAGCGTGTTCGTGGACACCGCGGGCGCTGATCCTTTCGATATGACCGACACTCCGAATTATCCCGATGGGACGGTAGGCCCTGCCTCAGGATTCTTGAACCTGCCGGGCAGTATTGTGTTGTATGCCTTCCAGGGAGGCGACGGTGGAAACGGGTCGGACGTGTTTTATGACAACCTCGCGGTGAGCCAGACGGAGCCCGTCAACCAACCACCGGTGTTTGACAGCGTCTTTCCTCCCGACGGCTCGAATTTCGTGGCGGGCGCGACCTCGGTTACTTTCCATATCCTGGATGATGCCAACACGCCGATTGACAACATCAAGCTGACTTTGAACGGTGTCAGTTACACGAACGGCTCGCCGGGGGTTACCATTACCGGGGGGAACCAGGATCGCCTCTTCACATTCGCGGGGGCCCTCGTTGCGGACACCTTCTATAGCGGCTTGCTGCAGGCGGCTGATGACCACGGCGCGGCCACGAGCCAGAAGTACAGCTTCGACACGTTCCGCACCAATACCTGCTACGTGGTGGAATGTGAGGACTATAACTACCTTGGCGGCCAGTACGTCGAACCTTACAGCACACCCGCCGTTAACCAGTACCAAGGGCAGTGGGGGACGCCGGAGGTTGACTTCCATGACAGTCGCACGAGCATGGATGCCGCGAACAGCGTTTACCGGCAGGATCCGGTGCGGAACAATGTCAGCGGCGACGGCCCGCGCCCGAAATATGTGGGGGCCTACCCTGGGGAAGTCGTTGTGGTGGATCGCCAGAACGGCGATTGGCTGGACTATACCCACAACTACCCGGCGGGTTACTACAGCGCTTACATGCGGATGTCGCAGTACCTCCTTCCGCAGTCCATCATCTCCCTGGAACGCGTCACGAGCGATCCTACTCAGCCGAGCCAGACCACCGCCGTCCTGGGCGCCTTCCTGGGGACGGCGACAGGCTACGACATCAACCGGGACGTGCCGCTCACGGATGCCTTCGGCCATCCGGTGCTGGTCCACTTCTCTGGTTCAGCCGACACCATTCGCGTCAACAACCAACAGGTCCAGGCCAGCAATACGGAACTGTGGCAGAACTACCTGGTCTTCGCGCCCGCCACCTCGCCTGGCTCTCTACCGCCGTTTGTGGCCACAGTATCGCCGCTGCCCGGAGCGATCGTAGGTTCCTCCGGCTCACCGAACTACAGCGCCTCGATCGTTAACCGCGACAGCTCGGTGGACACCAGTTCGATCATTATGAAGATCAACGGTGTGGCCGTCCCCGCCAGCGCCAGTCCAACGGCGGGCGGGGCGAGCGTGACATGGACTCCCGCGGGCACGACCGCAATCTTCACCAACACGCTCATCTTCAAGGACAACCTGAACGTCTGGCAGACCAATACGTGGACCTACAGCTACACCGCAGTGCTATGGGCGACGAATAGCCTGCCGCTCGGCAGCCTCAACGTGCGTGGCTTTGATTGCCGGATGGTGCAGTCGGACAACGGCGGTGCGAATCTGGACAACAGCCTGAGCCGGGCGCTGCAGCAATTGGCTATTCCACCCACCATCGCCATTGATCGGACAGCGACCAGCATAGTGCAGGTTCTCAATTGGAACAAAGTTTCAGCGCCCCCGAACAACGTGCCGGGCTTGTGCTCCGGCAGCTATCTCAACATCGCCGTGGAGTCTCTCGCCTACCTGGAATTGAGCGCGGGCGTTCATCGCTTCTACATCAACACAGACGACCGGGCCGGGCTATATTCAGGCGCCAGCCTCGAGGACCCCAACGCAGTGGCGTTGTGGGAAAACCCAGGGAACACGGCCTCCAGCACTTTTGACTTCGTCGTCGAAGCCGCCGGACTCTACCCAGTGCGCTGCATCTGGGAAGAAACAGGCGGGGGCGCGGCCCTTGCGCTCAAGTCGGTTAACCTGAGCGACAACTCCCAAGTGCTGATTAACGATTCAGCCGACCCGACGGGTGTCGTCAAAGCTTGGTACCCCATCGTATGCAAGTCATCTTCATCCGTGACTGGACCCTACACGGCGGCGGCTTCGGCCACGCAGACCCTGAACCCGCTAGTGGACGTTGCCAGCACCGACTGCGGCCCAACTGTAGTGGGCCAAATGGGTACCGGCGGGAAGTTCACCGTCCCAATCTCCGGGGCGGCACAGTTCTTCCGCCTCGACGGTCCGCGCTCGGGCCGGATCACCAGCGCAACAAGGGTTGGCTCCAACATCGTCATCACGTACCAGACTCCGTAAGCGCGCGTCATTTGACAAAACGGCTGGCCAGCGCTTTGGCCAGCCAGTTATATAATACCCATGAAACGAATCATCCTAATGGCCGCGTTCATCGCGGCGTTCACCATGACACAAGCCCAGCAGCAACTGCCACGGCAGGAAGCGCTCAAGTACGCCTTCATCCTCTGCGCCAACCTGCCGGATATGCTTTCGACACCCATACCCACCGACCCGGACGTCAAGCGCCCGGTCGCTCTGCGCGACGGCGACTATGGCGGCATGGTCTTGCCCGAGAGCAAGTTGAGCGCGGAAGTCTTCTCCAAGGCGGACAAGGAAGTAGCGCCGGTGGGGCAGCTCTGGTTGCTGAAGCTGGTCCCGCTGGCTGACGGCCAGCCGGTGCCCGCTAGCAAACTTCGCATGGTCGAGGTGCGGAGCGAGGACTCCGAGGCCACGGTGTGTTGCTGCGCGCTGGGCGTCCGCAAGGGCGCCGATGGCACGCTGGAACTGCTGATCTATGGGAAAGATAAGGAACCCGTCCTCAGCGTCCCGATTCGCACCATCAGCCGGGAGCAGGACGACCCGATTACCATGTCCGCCTCGCGGGAGGACGACGGCGGCCACGTTACGCTGAGATTCCTCGGCAAGTACGAGGCCAGGTTCATTGTCACCGACCCGGACCAGTACCTAAAGCATCTCGGCATTGTCGCCGTTTAACGCGGGAACGGAGCACGCGAGCTCAGCCCGGAGGATGCGCGGGAGCCTCCTGACGTCGGCTGCTATCCGCCACGCCATTTCCAAACACGCTCTCAGTGCTCAGTCAAGCGTTCTGGCCGGGGGCATTCGTCAACGAACCTGAGCGCTTGCGTGACGAGGGTCTCGCCGGTGCGCTCCCCCAGGCCGGTCCGGGAGATGTAGGCATACCGTTTGAAGCTGTCGTAATCCTCCTTGGTCAGGATGTAGCCAAAGGCGTCATTGGTCAGTCCGAAGAGCAGGTTGTGTACGCCATGCATCTTGCGCTTTAGATAATAGCCGATGTTGGGCAGGGCTTCGCCAGGAATCGTGAGGATTTGGGCATCACCGAGGTTAACCACATTGAGTTGTGTAGTGACGCTGGTGGCATCCTCGCCCGGGCTGCCGGGCAAGGTCCTTAGCAACGCGCGCATCAAAGGAGAATCCACCGGCAGCGTCAGGGGGCGCGCCGCGCAAAAGAGTGCGGGCGAGCTTTGCACCGGGGCGTCGCTAACGATCCGCAAAGCCTCGTCGGCCAGCAGATCTCCAATGCGCTGGCATTCTTCCCAGGTGCGCGCTTCTTTGCCGCCCGGCCGCCGGTTGTCGGCAGTCACCATCCCGCCTTGGGCGCTGTTCATGAAAATGCCCACTCCGGCATCCTTTTCCGCCAGGCGATCATACAGCGGCCCGATCAGGTCCGGGCTGCAGACGCCCGCCTCGCTGCCCAGCACCTCGGGGTGGATCGCGTAGTTGACCAAAGTAAAGATCGGTTTGCCAGAAGCGTCCAGGCCCTGAATTACATTACACCGCGGGTCGTACAACTGCTCCGCGTAATAATTGTAAGCGATCCTCCCCCCGGCCTCGCCCGTCGCGATCTTGAGCCGCACTGGTTGGAGGTTGCCCACTGCTGCGTGAATCGCCTCCGCCATCCTGGCGCACACCCAGCTCACATACTTCTCGTCCCGTGCGGTGCCGCCGTGGCCGTCCGGGAAGCCGTAGCAATCCGGCGCGCTGTGTGTGTGCGTCGCGCCAATCAGAATGTTGTGTGCCGGGATTTCCTTCATCTCCGCGCGGACTCGGTTGCCCAGCACGGCGGGAAAGCCGAGAAGGTCGGCGCTGACGATTGCCACGGATGTGCCGCCTTGCTCGAGGACGAGCGCCCTGACCGTGAGGTCGCCATCCCTTTGCTTAACCGGGTGCGAAGGGCCGACTCCACCGCTGACCGGCAGCAACGGGTCGGGGTTGACCGTGCGCACTGCAATTCCAGCACGCAACTCGGCGAAAACGTTAAGGGCGGAAACGACGAGGCAAAGCAGCAGGGCGGTTAATCTGGAGTTCATGGTCGCAGGACACAAGATAGCAAAGTCAGGCTGTGTCGCAACCGCTTCCGCCGCCGCGGCCGCCCGGGAGGGACGCATCCCTGTCTCGAAACCCGTCCGCGAGCCCAACCGTTGCCGGTCCAACCAAGGCTAGGCAGCGGCGGGCAGGGGCTTTAAGCTGCCGCTTATGAGCCTTCGGCCTTTTCCCTCACCCCTCAACCTTCCCCATTGCCCTTTCCTTATCGTTTGTGGGCCGCCCAAAGCTGCGATATGGGCAGGCCATGCAAGCCGGCTGCAAACGGAATAGTCTCCGTAGCGGAGTCGGAACTGCCTATTTTCAGTGCTGCTGGCACCCGTCGAAGACCCCGCTGCCCAAATGCGAAACCAGGAAGTGCAAATAAGCTGACCCCGCTACGGCTGAGACGCAACAGGCGGCGGGTTTTCATGAGGAATCATGCGGCGAGAATGTGTGGCGGGTCGTGCCGAACGACGAAGGGGTGTTTGACGGCGCGGCGGAACGCGAGGGCGTCCGGTGCGTGCATCCGGTGCAGGCGTATCTGGATTTGAAAGACCATCCCGAACGGTCGGCCGAGGCCGCTCAGCAGTTGCGCCGAAAGCTCTTGAGCCAGGACACTCATGCCTGACAAGCCATCATCCGCCGCCGGTTACGACCTGTTCTACCTGCTGCGGAATTACGGACGCAGCGTCTCCGACGTGGCGGCGGAACTGCGTCCGTTGCTCGCCGATGCCAGCGCGGTGAAGGCAATGGAATACCTGCGCGGTGATTTCGCCAACTCCGACGCCATTGGACCAAACCGCGCAGCGGAATTTCTCTACGGGCGGACGGATGCGGCCATACAAGCGGATGCCGCAGGCTTCGTCCGCCAACTCCTTGCGGAGTGTAAAAAGTGAGGAGTTGCTCGGGCTTGACACGGCACCACTAGATCAGCAGTATCAACCATGCGTACTTTTATAGGTGTCTGGGCCACCGTCGCTTGCCTCGCCCTGTTGTGCTCCTCTTGTGCAACAAAGTTGGAAGTCACGAAAGCGCACGAGCTGGAGACAAAACAGGACTACAAAGGGGCGTACGGCAAGATTTTGGACGGCTTGAAAGCATCCCCCAAGAACAAGGAGCTTCTCGCCCAGAAAACCCGGCTCGGCGAGCTTTACGCAGAGAAGCTCCAACAAGAGGCGGCCCACTTGCCAACAAACAATCTGGTCGAGAGAGTCGAACTCCTCCAACAAGCAGAAAACTTAGGATCAACGAACCATACCGCAATCTCCACCGCACTCCGTTCCCTTAAAGACCAGAGAGCAGAAATTCACAAGCGTGCCGATAACCTAGCCGCATCCACTAACCTCGCTGAAATGGTGGCTGGCACCGAGGCGCTTTCGGAGTACATCAAGTTCGATCCTGAGCTGACCAAGAAGCTAATAGAGAATTCCTCCGTAAGCGCCCACGTCGAAGCCCTGCTCCTTCAATTGGCGGCAGGAAACGATCCGCGCCGCTTGCGCACCCTGGCACTGCGGTCCCGGGAGATTTGGCACACCGACACCATAAATCGAACAGGCGACCGGATCACTGCACAACTACGACAATCAGGCTTGAAGGCTTTGATTCCAACCCCAGCCCTAGATGCGTCTTTGGGGTGCAAGACCGTCACCTGCTTTATCGGGGCACTTCTGGCTCCCGGTACGAATGAGACGTCGGAAGCATACCTCCAGGCGTGCGAACGACTCCAAGAGGCCCTGCTCCCCACCGCGAGTTTCTTCGGGGATCATAGTGGGTAGAGATTGAGCTTTCCGCAGAAGAACAGGATGCGAATCCGGTAGTTGCGGAAGTTGCGAAACCCTCGGGCGGCGGCTTTGAGGCTCTGAATCTTCGAGTTCAATCCTTCGGTCACCGCGTTGGTAATATGATGCTTAAGGTAAGTCAGCAAGTTGTCCAGATGACGCTTGAGCATCTGTGCCACGTCGACAACCGGCTTGAGGCGGCTGCGGCTCACCCAGCCAAACCAATCCTTGAAGAAGCGGCGTGCCCAGCCCTCCTCCTGATACTCCCAGAACTTGGAGAACAGTTCCTTGGCTGCCCACGCCCGCGCCACTTTCAACTGCAAGTCCTTCAACGCGGAAAACTCCTCCGCTTGTTCCGGACTGAAATTCTGTGGGTTATACAACCACAGTTGTCGGGTGCCCTTGAGCGTCTCATCACCCTGGGCCAGCAGCTCCTTGTGTTCCTGCCGCCGGACCTTGTCCACCGCCTCACCCAAATATTTACTGACGTGAAACTTGTCATGCACGATGTCCGCCTCGGGAAGCTGCGTTTGAATCGTCTGGATAAACGGTTCCCACATGTCCACGGCGACTGCCTCGACGGCCTGCTTTTGCTCGGGGCTGAGCGTGTCCCACAACTGACCAGCCGCCTCCGCCGTCCGTTCCTCCACCACATCCAGCACCCGAGACTCCTCCAAATCCGTCAGCAGCGTGACGTAAGATTGCCCGCGCCGGAAACTCTTTTCATCCATCCCCAGGTATTTCAGCCTTTCCAATTGCCGCCGTTCCAGGCCGCGCTGTACCGCCCGGCGCATGATCTCCTGGGCGGTGTCCCAGCCAATCCCCAGCAGAGCGCACGCCTGGCTCACGCTGGCGCTGGCCAAGAGCACCTCCACCGCAAAGCGCTCGAACAGCAGGGTAAAGCGTCCCTGCGGTGCGGCCCACGGAACCTGCATCGTCTTGACCCCGTGCTCTGGACAATCCGCGCGCGGTGTCCGCGCCCGAATCAACGTGGTGAATTGCATCGTGTCCAAGTGCCGCCAGGTTCGCTCCGCCGCACAATCGTGAATCGAACATTCCCGTCCGCATTCCGGGCACTTGGCCGCCGCTCCCCATTGCCAGCCCAACTCGATCTCCACCTTCTTTGCTTCGAGGTTCAGGTCCACGGTTTTCACCTCCCACGGACTGCCAATGCCTAAGAGTAACGCGTAATGCTTCTGTAGTTCGCTATCCATGCTCATGGCGCACAGCCTGCAAAAAGGATCACTCCCAGCCAAGCTTCTCTCGCCCAGAGCGCCCGACCGGCGTAGCGCAGCGGAGCGGAGCGAAGTCCGGCGCGAAGCGGTTGGATTTCAGTTCCAACCAGCACGCCTCAGCATGAAATCAAGCCCGTCCCAATGGCTTCACTCTAAATGCTCTTTCCCTTTCCACCCACACCCAGCCACGAAATTCCTGGAATATCCCCACCGCGAAGGTCCACGTCCAAGGAGCCCTATCAAATGAGCAAAAGGAGAAACTCCAGGCCGAGATCTTACGGCTTGGCGCAGAAGCTCACTTACGGCTTGTCGCATCCACCAGGACGAATGTCGCTGAGCGGATTATTATCATCAATGTAACGGATGCAGCTCACCGGCTCAGCGCACAGACCACGACCCTCTACTCCAAGTATTCCGCTGGCACCACCAAGGCCCCCAACCCGCGATACGACTCCCTCTCCGTCCAATACCAACAGGCACTCGAGGCCTCCCGCTCGGCACAAAACCAATACGCCTTGAACCAGAATATATTCACCGCCATTGTTGCTGGAAAGGCTGCGCGCAACGCCAATGACTCTGCAACGCTGCTAGCAGGTACACCGCGCTACCTAGACGCTCCCGTTCACCAGGACTACCAACTGAAGCAGAGGGAGCTCACGGTCGAGTGCCGGTTTCAAGCCGAAGTGCAAATCTACGACGGCAATTCAGGGACCAACCTGTGCCGGGTTCCAATTGAGAAAAAGGAGCAATTTCGTTTTACGGAAACCGCCGACGCGCACCCAAAGGACTTGAACGGCCACGTAAACAAGAGCGCGCCACCTAGCTGGGCCGAGGACTGTCTGCAAGCTTACGTAAGCGCACGCATAGCCGAAACAGCCCCAAAGATCGCGCATCTATACGAAGACGCAGTGTTGCGTAGCGCCGCCGACGCAATACAACGTGGCCAAGAACAACTCGGCGTTGAGATCGCCCTTGCCTCGCTCTTCAATTCCGAGAAATGCCGCTCAGTTGCTGAGGGTCGCGTCGAGGACTGGTTCGCAGACACTCAATCGCGTGATCTCCGGACGCAGTTTGACAACGCGTGCTTTACAGCGAGCGCCCCTCTTCCGAATGGCTTTTGGGCGAAAATGCTTGGGAATGTCGTCCGCCAACTAAGTACCCTAATTCATAAGTCCGCGCACGTATTTTTTGTTAAGCCGCCATCCCTAATTCCGTGGGTTTTGGGGTAGCTAACTTGGTTAGGAGTTGATTGAGGTCCTCGCGCGTAAACTTCCACTCGAAGGGCCGTCCGATCGTTTCGAAATGGCGTTCGAATTGCCAAAGGGCGTGGGCGACTTCATCCAGGGATTTGAAATCGTTTGGCGTGAGCACTTTTCGCTGGATGATGGAAAAGTAAACTTCGACCTGATTGAGCCAACTGCCGTGAACGGGTCCATGGACCAAATGCAGACGGGGGTAACGTTGTTGGAACCGTTGGACACTGGCCGTTCCGCGATGAGAGGAACCATTGTCCACAATCCAGAACACGCGGCGGGCTTGGGCATAGGGAGGCTGATTCATCACCCGGTTGACCAAGCGATCAAAAGCCACAATGCCGCTTTGCGGTTCGCAGTGGCCGAAAAGCTTGGCCCGATGAACATCCAAGGCGGCCAGGTAAGTAAGCGCTCCGCGCCGCTCGTACTCGTGTTCGACCTTCATCGGTTGGCCGGGTTGGGGTGCCTGGGTAGGATGGATGCGAGCACGGGCTTGGATGCTGGTCTTTTCATCGGCCGAAATGACGAACTCGTCTGCTTGCAAGGGTTGGCCCTGCCAGACGCGCTGGTAGAGGTCCAGCAAGCGTGCGGCTTTGGCAGCGAACTGCGGGTCACGGGGAAAAATCCAACAACGGTGAAACCAAGGTCGGATGGCATCTTCATGCAGCCAGCGCCAAAGAGTGCTATCGCTGATTTTGGCCACCAACCCGGATTGACAGACCTGCTCGTTCAACTCGGCGAGGCTCCAGCGGGAGAGTGGCAAGCCGAACTGGCTGGGCAACTCGCAGGCCAAGGCCTTAACCTGCACGACCAGTTCTGGGGGGAAAAGCCCGGGGGCGACCCGGGCGGGGCAGTTCTTCCAGTCCGCGTAAGCGCTCGTAGAAGAAGCGTTTGCGCCATTGACTGACGACTTCACGCCGTGTGTCCAGCCGAGCCGCAATGAGGTCGTTGGGCAGGTTTTGGGCGGCCAGAAGGACGATTCTGGCGCGGAACACCTGAAAGTAAGGCAACGTATATTTGGCTGATCTATGTCGGAGTTCTCGCTCCTCATCTTGGGTGAGAACGATAGAGAATGGGCTATTTCGTGGCATATTATCCGCACATTTCCGTGCTGCGACAAGATACCACTATCCAGTCGGTATGGCCAGTTAAAATACGTTATTGTATTTAAGAAAACAAGTACTAAGCCAAATCGCTCAGCCACGGAACCAGCTTGTAGCTGACGCAATCGCAAAGGCTGATGTGATGGCTCTCCGGAAGAGCCAGATAGTTCTGGTCCGACCGACCGAGGATCTTTCCGACCGCCTTCTTTCTCCTTCCAAACCGCCGTCCTCAGCCAGCACTCACACCTCAACCACACTCGAAGCGGCTATGCGAGCGACGGTTACCGTTTTGACCAACCGAGGTAGCGGTTCCGGCTTTCTTGTATCGGCCAACGGTTTTGTCGTCTCGAACCACCACGTCGTTGAGGGAGCAACCCGGATAATAGTCGCGGACTCCAACGGCAAGAAGACCACTGCAGAGGTAATCGCCTTCAACGCATCCCGGGATCTAGCTATTCTCAAACTCTCAGAAGGACCGTGGGCGCCGCTCCAATTAGGCGACATTGATGCCGTTAAGATCGGGGAGCCGGTTTACGCCATTGGCTCCCCAGGTGGATTGGAAAACACCGTTCTGCAGCAGACCGTCACTCGGGGTGTCGTCAGCGGCATACGCGACTTCACCAGCGAGGCAAACGCAAATATCAAGGTGGAGTATATTCAGACGGACGCTGCCATCAACTCCGGGAACAGCGGAGGCCCCCTCGTCGATGAGGCCGGCAAAGTCATTGGCGTGAACACGCTCAAGATTGTCGGTCGCGGAATCGAGGGACTGAATTTTGCCATTTCAGTCAATGAAATTAAGAAGCTTTTCTTCCGCTACCTCAGTAATTGATCCACATCCTACCTTAACCCACCTTTACGGCTTCACGCCCCAGCCCAAAACCTCAGCCCTTCCACTGCACGGCGCATGCCGGGGTGTCGAGATAGGGACGTCGGTTGCCCGACGCGCCCCCACAGATCCCGGCGGGCGGTTTCCCGGGCTCTTCAAGTCAACTCGCTCTCGCATACGCCGACGGGTGCGTCACCGGCCACATAAGCAGCCTTTGACAAAGACTGAACTCCCGCTGGCAGGGCATCCTTTGACCATTCTTTTCCACGATGCGCGGTTGGGGCACCTGGAAACGAGAAAAGGGTCAAAAAGCGCTTGCCGTCCCAAATCACGGATTGGAGATCCTGCGGGATTGCGGTCGGCGAATTCACACAGTTCGTGCCGTCGGCGCTGCCAAAGGCGGTGCCGCCCGGCGCCACCGCGATGAGGAAGTTTCCGCTTGCGGCCACGCCGGTGAGATTCGCCGTACCCGGCGCAGTCTGCGGCGCCCAGGCGCTGCCGTCCGGACTGGTGCGAATGGCGCCATACGAGCCGACGCCCACGAATTGCCGGCCGCTCCAAGTGACGCCGGTCAGCGTCGCGCCCGAAACCTGGCTCGTCCAATCCGTGCCATTCGTGCTCACGAGCACGGCACTGAACTCTCCAACGGCAACGAACCGCCCGCCGCCCCACGCGATTGCGTTCAGCATCGAAGAACTGCCGGTAACCTGGTTTGACCAATTGGTTCCGTCGGGACTGGTGAGGATCGTTCCAAATTCTCCGGCCACCGCAAATTGACCCTTGCCCCAAGCCACGCCGTGCAGCCAGCGAGTGGTTCCCGAAGTCCGCTTGCTCCAGGTACTCCCATCCGGGCTGGTGAGGATGGTGCCCGTTCCGCCGACGGCAACGAACAGGCTTCCGTTCCAAGCCACCGAATACAAAGTCGTGGCAGTTCCAGACACGCGCGCCGTCCAACGGTCGCCATTGGAGCTGGTGAGGATCACGCCGCTCGCGCCGACGGCCACGTGCTGATTGCCGCTGCTCGCCAGGCCATACAGCCTGCTTGAAGTTCCAACCGCCGTCCACGTGCTCAACGGATCGGCCTTGCCCGTGAAGGCGACAAGGATCGAGCACAGGACGGAGGCGGGCCAGGCTACCCTGAGGCCACCCCGGGGCCACCCTCAGGCTATCTGGTGGCCAACCGGTAGGCACCCTGAGGCCACCCTGAGGCTACCCTGAGGCTCCACCTAGGCTACCCCGAGGCTCCCCCGAGTACCTTCAAGGCGCCCGGACTGGGTACCACCCGAAGCGAAGGCAGAAGGCAGAATGAAGAATGCAGGAGGACCGGGCCAAGCCATCCCAAGCCATCCTCATGCGACCCTCAAGCCCTCTGCTTGGGAGGGGATTGCGACCCACAAGCCACCCTCATGCGACCCCCGCGGGGGCACCCGGAGGCTCGTCGGGGCCTCTTCGGATTTCGGCGTTTGGACCTCCCGCCCGCCGAACGGCCACGTGTTCGCCGAATTGTCCAAAATAAACTCTTGCTTCCCGCGGTGGCGCTACCTATATTGCGCGCTCTTTTTGAAAGAAAGCTAAACGATTTATGCGACGTCCAAAAGGCATCAAGACCAAGAAGTCCGCGGCCAAGCGGTTCAAGATCACGGCCAGCGGGCAAGGTCCTGCGCTCCAGCGCCGGGCGGCGGCACTTGTGCCAGACCAAGAACCCCAAACGCCGCCGCGGATCTGCGCGGCACCAGCATCGTGCACTCGACCGACGAGTATCGCATCAAGCAAAGCCTGCCGTTCAGCCACTGAGGCCTGCGATCAACTCTCAACCTTTAGCCTATCTACTAGACTCATGCGCGTTACTAACGCCCCCGCTTCCCGCAAACGCCGCACACGGATGATACGAGCCGCCAAAGGCTTCCGGATGCGCCGCTCCAAACTTTACCGCTACGCCTCCGATGCCGTGGACCACGGCCGCGCTTACGCTTATCCGCGACCGCAAGACCAAGAAGCGCAACTATCCGGGCGCTCTGGCAGATCCGCATCAACGCCGCCGCCCGCGCCGCCGGGCACGACCTACAGCCGCTTCATGGAAGGGCTCAAGGCCGCCAAGGTCGCGCTCGACCGCAAGATCCTGGCGGACATCGCCGCGACGGACGCGCGCCGCGTTTACGGAATTGGTCAAGATCGCCCAGGACGGGTTGAAGACCAAAGCCGCGAAGGCTTGAGCTTCAGGTTGCCAAGGCTGTATCAGCCAATTGGTGAACGGGCTAAAACGGCCATGCTCGCGCCGTTTAGCCTTCATGTCCTTTAGCACTTGTAGCATTAATCTAAGAACGTTATGGCTGGATTCCTCGACCAAATCGAACCGGTAAAGCAATCGGCGCTGGCCGACCTGCGGGCCGCCGCGGACCTTGACGGCGCTCGAACAGGCGCGCGTCAATTACCTCGGCTCGAACGGCAAGTTCACCGCCCTGATGAAGCAACTCGGCGGTCTGCCCAAGGAAGAGAAACCCGCCGCGGGCAAGGCCGTCAACAGCGCGAAGGTCGAGCTGGAGGCGGCCCTGGCCCAACGCCGCGGCGAGCTGGAGCTGAAAGCCGCGCTGCCGCAGGAGCCCACTGATTTCACGCTGCCGGGCCGCCGCCGCGTGCGTCGGCAAGCTCCACCCGCTGACCCAGGTCACCGATGACATCGTCCGCAGCTTCCGCAAGATCGGATTCGTCGTGGCCGATGGGCCGGAAGTTGAGGACGAGTATCATTGCTTTGACGCGCTGAACACGCCGGCTGACCATCCGGCGCGGGATACGCAAGACACGTTCTACCTGCGAATGCGAGAGCCGAGCCCGGCGCCGGCGCGCTCAACCCTCAACCCTCGCTCTTCTGCGCACGCATACTTCCTCCGTCCAGATCCGGGTGATGGAGAAGCAGCAACCGCCCGTGCGGATCATCGTGCCGGGCCGCGTGCTATCGCCGCGACAACGCCGACGCCACGCACAACCCCACCTTCCACCAGGTCGAAGGGCTTTACGTGGACCGGAACGTCACGGTGGGCGACCTCAAGGGCACGGTGGAGTTTGTCTTCAAGGAATTGATGGGCGAGGAGACGCGCATCCGCTTCCGGCCCCACTATTTCAGCTACACCGAGCCGAGCTTCGAGATCGACTTCAGCAGCGCCGCTGACGCGCAAGATGGGCAAGGAATGGCTGGAAATCGCCGGCTGCGGCATGGTGCATCCGCAGGTGTTCGAGAACGTCGGCTACGACCCGGAAGTCTGGACCGGCTGGGCCTTCGGCTTCGGCATCGAGCGCATCGCCATGATCCGGTATGGCATCAACGACATTCGGCTGTTCTACGAGAACGACGTGCGGTTCCTGAGGCAGTTCTAGGCAGGCAGAAAGACGCCATTGAGCAAACACGCACAACTCTTGGGGAAAATCCTGTCCGGTGCTACGGACGCCAACATCCCATTCGCCGGGCTGTGCTCCCTCCTGCAGCGGCTTGGCTTCCAGATGCGAATTCGGGGCAGCCACCACATCTTCTTTAAGAATGGTGTCGAGGAAATCCTCAACTTGCAGCCCAGGGGTGCGCACGCCAAACCATACCAGGTTAAGCAGGTGCGCAGCGTGGTTTTGAAGTATAAGATGGCGGAGGAAACGCTATGACGAAGTACGAGGTTATTATCTATTGGAGCGAGGAAGACGGTGCCTTCATCGCCGAAGTGCCGGAGCTGCCAGGCTGCGCGGCGGATGGCCCGACCCGGCAAGCCGCCCTGAAGAATGCCGACCTGGTGATCAAGGAATGGATGGAGACCGCCCGGGAACTAGGCCGGCCCATACCGCAGCCCAAGGGGCGCCTCACATTTGCCTGAGCCACCATGAAAGTCACTCTCAACTGGCTCAAACAATACGTCGAGTTCGACTGGTCGGCTGCCGAACTGGCCGAGCGGCTGACCATGCTCGGCATCGAGGTCGAGGGCATTCAGAAGCTCGGCGGCGAGTTCGAGGGCGTGGTCGTCGCCCAGGTCATCACCAAGGACAAGCACCCCAATGCCGACAAGCTCACCGTCTGCGTGGTGAATGACGGCGAGGGCGTGCGGCAGATCGTCTGCGGGGCGCAGAATTTCAAGGCCGGCGACAAGGTGCCGCTCATCCTGCCGGGCGCCAGCCTGCCCGCCAAACCCGGCGAAGCCGCCCTTCACCATCAAGGTCGGCAAGATTCGCGGTGTCGAATCCCACGGCATGATGTGCTCGCCGCAGGAGCTTGGCCTGGGCGACCTGGTCGAGGGGCTGCTCATCCTGCGCGAAGACGCCAAGGTCGGCCAACCCTTCGCCGAATACCTCGGCCGGAGCGGCAGCGACGTGGTCTATGACCTGGAGATCACGCCGAACCGGCCCGACCTGAACAGCGTCATCGGCATCGCGCGCGAGATCAGCGCCGTTACCGGCAATCCGCTGAAGCTGCCCGCGATCAAGCTCACCGAGGCGGGCAGCCGGGCCGAGGAATTGGTGGCGGTGCGGATCGAAGATGCGGAGCTGTGCCCGCGTTACACGGCGCGCGTGGTTCGCGGCGTCAAGATCGCCCCCAGCCCGGATTGGCTGAAGAGCACGCTGGAAAAGGTCGGCATCCGCAGCATCAACAACGTGGTGGACGTGACCAACTACGTGATGCTGGAAACGGGCCAGCCGCTGCACGCGTTTGATTATCATCTGCTCAATGGGCAAGCGCTCGCCTGAGACAGGGCGACACCTGCCCCACTATCGTCGTCCGCCGCGCGGCGGAGGGCGAGAAGTTCATGACACTGGACGGGCAGGAGCGGACGTTGACCAGCCAGATGCTGCTGATTGCCGATGAGACCAAGGCCGTGGCGCTGGCCGGCGTCATGGGCGGCCAGAACAGCGAGATCAACCTCAACACGGTGGATGTGCTCATCGAGAGCGCCTGCTTCAAGCCGCAGAATATCCGCGCCACCTCCAAGAAGCTGGAGCTGCGCACCGAATCCTCCTACCGGTATGAGCGCGGCGCCGACATTGGGATTTGCGACTGGGCGAGCCAGCGCGCGGCGCAGTTGATCCTGGAAACAGCCGGCGGCACGCTCGCTCCAGGCGTGGTTGATGCCTATCCGAAGCCTTTCGAGCCCAAGCAAATCGCCTTGCGCCACACGCAGACCGACGCCGTGCTCGGCATCGCGGTTCCGATGGGGCAGCAGATCGAGTATCTGCAACGGCTGGGCCTGGACATCGACACCGCCGCCGGCATTGCCCCCACTACGGGCGTCCGAATGCCGCACGCGACCATTTTCCGTGTGCCGTCCTTCCGCGTGGACCTGAAGCGCGAGATTGATCTCATCGAGGAAGTCGCGCGGCTTTACGGCGTGGACAAGATTCCCGCCACCGCCCCGCGCGGCGCGGTCGGCTCGAACCCTTACGACGCCGTGCACGATCAACTCGCGGAGGCTCGGCGCATTCTAACCGGCCTTGGCCTGTTCGAGACGCAAGGGCAAACGTTGATTTCGGAAGCCGCCGGCAAGCTCATGGCGGGCGACGCGCTGGTCCCGCTTTCCAATCCCCTCAGCAGCGACATGAATGTGCTGCGTCCCAGCCTGCTGCCCGGCCTGCTGGATGCCCTGCGCCACAATCTCAGCCACAAGACTTACGACGTGGCCTCGTTCGAGGTGGGCCGCGTATTCACCGTAGCGCCGGCCTGCCCGCCCGCTCCTGCCGGCACTTCCGCTTCCCCCACCCGCGAAGAACGCCGCATCGCCATCGCCCTGACGGGTCAGCGCAACCCGCGTTCTGGAGCGGCGGCGACCGGGACGCCAAGTTCGACCTCTACGACCTCAAGGGCCTGCTCGAAGAATTCCTGGACCAATTCGGCGTGCGCGGGCAGAACTACGTGCGCCGCCCGGACAGCACGGCGCTGTTTCTGGAGTCCGCCACCGTCCACCTCGGCAGGTTCCAGCTTGGCGAGTTCGGGCAGTTGCTTCCGCCGCTGGCCCGGCAATATGACTTGCGCGATGCCGTTTTGCTGGCCGAACTGAATCTCGACATCCTGCTGGCGCGCCGGAACACCACCAAATCCTTCCGCCCGCTGCCGGCCTTCCCGGCGATTCGCCGCGACGTGGCGATGATCCTGCCCGAGGCCACCACGCACGAAGCCATCCTGCAGGTGGTGAAGCAGGCCAAGCCGGCCAACCTGGAGGCAGTCGAACTCTTCGACGTCTTCCGTGGCAAGAATGTGCCCGCCGGGTCAAAAGAGCATGGCCTACGCCTTCACCTACCGCCATGCCGACCGGACCCTTACCGACGCCGAAGTCAACGCCGCGCACGAGAAACTGGTCACCCAGTTGAAACAGCGTCTGCAAGCCGTCGTGCGCGAATAGCAACCGCCGGGCATCGGAAACGGTGCCATAACACCTTCAGCCGCAGCAGCTTCCTCGTGACTGCCGAGGGGCAGCTTCGTCCAACCCGGCAGCCTCGCCCGGTCTGCAGCCTCTCCGGCCCATCGGGCACTCTTGGCCCAGGCCGGGGCGCGGCGTCGGCGACGGCAGTGCCGCGAAGGTCCGCTGCCGGCTCAGGCCGGGTGCAAGCCTGGGCCTGGCCAAGAGGTAGGCAACCGGTAAGCAACCGGTCCGATGTGGATCGTATCCACATCGGACCGGTTGCCTACCGGTTGGCTACTGGTTGGCCAGTAATACGCCTGGAGGGGGCCTGAGCGTGGCCTGGAGGCAGTTGGGAGCGAGTTTGGCTCAGGCTCGGCAATCGGGGCGTGCCGGTTCAGTTGCTGGAAAGCTGCGAGGGGGCCCTCGCACCTGTCCTCAGCGACCATTGAAAAGGCCGTGCTCTTGCTGAACCCTAAGAAGGCGCCATTCTGCCTGGAGGGGCGGGATGCCGGAGGAGGGGAGCATCTCACTTTCTGTACATCGGAGGCTACTTCGCGACGGCGCCTGTCTCGGCGTCAGATCCGTTTCCCCTCACCCCGGCCCTCTCCCTTGGGGAGAGGGAGAACGGCGGCAGTGTGTCGGCGAATCCGAGCCGTCCGGTAGGTTCGAGCGTTGGCGTAGGTGGCTCCCTCTCCCTGAGGGAGAGGGCCGGGGTGAGGGGGAACGGGGCTCACGGTTGGCAGGGGGCTACATAGGGCTTCCCGTTGGACCTCACAAAAGGTGAGATGCTCCCCCGGAGGAGGATCGTGGCTGGAGATGATTGACAGGGCTGGGTCGGGGGTTAGCCTCGGCGGCGCTGGGCGACGGGGCTCGGAACGGAAAGACTCGGATAATGACAATGAATAAAGCACGGATCGGATTGATCGGTTTGGGTTACATAGGGCGCTACATCTATGACCAGATAACCTCACGGCCAGACTTGGGTTTGGAGGTGGTCTTTGTGCATGAGCAGGCTGCCGAGCGGCTGGCCGGGTTGCCGGCTGACGCGGCGCTGCCCGACATCAGGGCATTCGCGTCACGGCGGCCCGACCTTGTGGTGGAGATGGCGCATCCGGGGGTGACGCGGCAGTTCGGGGAGATGTTCCTCCGCGAGACGGATTACATGCCGCTTTCGATGACCGCCTTTGCCGACGAGGGGTTGCAGGAGCGGTTGCTCGAGACCGCCCGGCGCAGGGGCACACGCCTGTTCATTCCGCACGGCGCGGTGGTGGGGTTGGAGAACATCTTCGAGGGGCGGGAACTGTGGGAGGAAGTCGCCATGGTGATGAAGAAGAACCCGAAGAACCTCGACTTCAGCGCCGCCCCGCAATTCAAGGCCGGCGAGATCACCCAAGCGACCGTGCTCTACGATGGCCCGACCCGTGCGGTCTGCCCGATGTTTCCGCGCAATGTGAATTCCCACGCCACGGTGGCGCTGGCCGGGATCGGCTTTGACCGCACACGCTCGGTGCTGGTGGCTGACCCGTCGCTGGACGTGTCAGTGATCGAGATCACGGCGCGGGGCAGGGGAGTGGCGATGAAGATCGAGCGCTCGAATCCGCTCAAGGGTGTCAGCGGCGTCTTCACGCTGAATTCGACCCTCGCCGCGATCACCCGCGCCAAGGGCCCGGGCGGCGCCATGCAGATCTGCTGACCCGCCCGACCAGTGGTGGCTGCCTCAGCCAGCCTATCCTCCGCCTGACACCGCACCGCCCGTTGAGCCTGTTGTTGCTTGGCCCGCGGTGCTGGTTGAGAAGGCCCCGAATCCGGCGAGCGGCACCGAGCCGATGGGCGCCCACGCGCCGCCGATTTCGATGCCATCGTCCTCTCCGCACCCTTGCAGCAGGGTCATTGCGCTAAGGGCCGCAACCACCACAGCCAACTTTACTGCGAGTCGTTTGTTCATGATCTGTTTCGCCTAAGTTGAAGTGACTACCGTCATTGGGATGGAACCATGAATCTGCCTGGTTGTCAATGCGCGCCGGCAACGGCAGACTCGGCGCCGGTGATGCGCAAATTGGTCTCGACTCTCTCGGACCTCGAATATCCCTTCGAGCGGTTGGAAGAATTCGCCGATAACGGCGAGGCGCTGGAGGTCGCCCTCGCGGGGATCGAGCGGGCCCGGCCCCGGCCCGGCCTCCATCTTTGGGAGCGCTTCGCGGAGTTCCTCCCGTTCAAGGCGATGGAGGCCTCGGCCTCGCTGGGCGAGGGCAACACGCCCCTCGTGAAGGCCGGCCCGCGCCTGCAATCGTTTGCCGGCATCGAGCACCTGCTGCTCAAGAACGAAACGCAGAACCCCACCTGGAGCTTCAAGGACCGTGGCTCGCTGGCCTGCATCTTCATGGCGCAGGAAATGGGCGAGCGGATGACCGCGACCATCTCGACGGGCAACATGGGTCATTCCATCGCCGCCTACGGCGCCCGGGCGGGCATCAAGGCGCTCGTCTTCGTGCCAGAGTTCGCCCCGCGGGAGAAGCTCATGGCAATGACTATCCACGGCGCGACGGTCATCCGCGTGCGGGCGCCTGATTACGCGGAGATGAAGAAGGCGGTGCTGGGCCTGGCCAAGGAGTTCGGGCTTCGCATCGTATCGGGCAACGGCCCGATCCGCGCCGAGGGCTACAAGCTGACCGCCTTCGAGTTGTTCGAGCAGATGCGAGGGGAGTTGCCTGACTTCATCGCCGTGCCGACTTCGGCTTGCGGCCACATTCGCGGGCTGTTCAAAGGCTTTCGCGAGCTGCGGGCCGCCGGCCTCATCCGCCGCCTGCCGCGGATGATTGTTGTGCAGGCGGCCAACAACAGCCCCATTGTCAGCGCGATCAAACAGGGCAAGAAGCACGTCATTCCCTTCGCGAACTTCCACACCGTGGCCGAGGCCATCACGACCGGCAACCCAATGGGCGGCGACGAGATCATTGCCAAAACCTGCGAACACAACTGGCTGGCCGAGGACGTCGCCGAGGAAGAGATACTCGAAGCCCAGCGCGTGTTCGCCCAAGCGGGCTGGTTCGTCGAGCCGGCGACCGCTACCATTCTCAGCGCGGTGAAGAAGCTGCGCGCAGCGGGCCGCATCGCGGCGGGGGAATCGGTCGTGCTGATGCTCACCGGCGCGGGCCTTAAGGACCTGGATGCGTTGAAGCAGCAGCCGTTTGAGGTCATTGAGACCAGCCTGGAGAAGGTGCGGAGAGATGTAGCTTCCGTTCTTGCCTGACGCGGGACGGACGAAATCCGAAACCCGAAGGCCGAAACCCGAAAGAAGGCCGAAATCCGAAACCCGAAAGCAACGGTGGAAGCTACCGCCGGCCGCCGATTCTTCGGGCCTCGGATTTCGGGCTTCGGGTTTCTTTCGGCCTTCGGATTTCGGCCTTCGGGTTTGGCGCAGCTCCCGGCGCACCCTCTGGCCCTTCTGCACAGTTGCCAAACCCCTTCGTCTCAGCTTAGCTGGACGCCATGAGCGTGGAAACAGTCCTTGTCACCGGAGCGTCCTCGGGCATCGGGCTGGAACTGGCCAAGTGCTTCGCGGCGGACGGCTCACGGTTGGTGCTCGTGGCCCGGAAAGGCGATGCGCTGGAAGCCCTGGCGTCCGAACTGAGGAAGGCCCACAAAATCCAGGCGCAGGTCATCACTGCCGACCTTGCCCACCCGGAAGCTCCGCCCCGGTTGCTGGCCCATCTCCAGTCGGCCGGCCTCAAGGTGGACGTGCTGGTCAACAACGCCGGGTTCGGCGCGCAGGGCAAGTTTGTTGAACTCCCTCTCGGGCGGCAGCTTGAGATGTTGCAGGTGAACATCACCAGCTTGACGCACCTGACCGGGCTCCTGCTCCCCGGCATGGTCGAACGCCGCCGCGGAGGCATCCTCAACGTCGCCTCGACCGCCGCCTTCCAACCCGGCCCCGGCATGGCGGTCTATTACGCCACCAAGGCCTACGTGCTTTCCTTCACTGAAGCCCTGGCCGAGGAACTGGCCGGGACCGGTCTGACGGTGACCGCGTCGTGCCCGGGCCCCACGGCGACCAACTTCGGCGCCGCTGCCAACATGCGAAACCTGGGAGGGGTAAGGAAGGTCTCCATGTCGGCGGAAGCGGTCGCGCGCATCAGCCATCGGGCGTACCGTCGCCGGCGCGTCGTGGTGATCACCGGCCGGCGCAACCAATTCCCGGCCTTCCTGACCAGGCTCTTTCCGCGCGTGATGGTTCGCAAGGTCACCAAGCGCCTTAATGGGGTGAGGTACTCCAGTCCAGCCTGAGCGCGGTGCCCGTGGCCAACGTCCATCTTCCCGGCGGCCAGATGAGGGTCCGACAAGCCTGACGGGCAGCTCGGCCTTCATCCAGGATAACCAGGCCATCAGCCAGCGGCGTTTCTACCGCGTGCGGCTTGAGCCGTAGTTTCAGGAGCGAGGAGTGCGGGGTGCCAGGCGCCTGCGGCACTCCGCGCACAGAAACTGTTTGCCGTCAAAGAAGGTCATGAACGGCATGAACAGCTCCTTGCAGCGGTCGCAGGTTTCGTAAATCTCCTCCGGCGGCACGGGGTCCGCGCTCAGGGCGATGCCGCGGGTTTTGGCAATGAGTTCAAGTTGGTCGGGCACCGCGTCAGCCTGGTAATCAAAGATCAGGGCTGCTGAGCGGTCTTCGGTGAAGAACAAGCCGTTCATGTCCCGAGACAGGTATTTGCCACCGGCGTTGCGGATGAACACTTTGATATCCGGCGGCGCGTTCGGTCTGGGGCTCTTACGTGGCATCTCTCGGTCTGGCACGGCTGGGCGTTGTTGTTACTCTTCGGATCAAAGCTGCGGAAGATTGTATCAATGCCGGCCTCGGAATACAAGAGAGAGGGAAACGTTGCCAAATGCGCTCCGGCTGGGCTACCGTTTGGAGCATGAAATGGCTTTCAGTCATGGTCGTGCTGCTTCTAGCCGTAGCCGGGGCGCGGGCGCAGGGGCCGGATGACCAGTATATCAGCATCTACAACCTCATCCAGGAGGCCGGCAGCCTCGAGAGCAGTGATCTCCCTAGCGAGGCCTTGCCGAAGTATCGCCAGGCCGAGTCTGAGTTGGAGCAATTCAAAAAGGCTTACCCGACCTGGAATCCCGAGATCATCAACTTCCGGCTGAAGTATGTCGGGCAGAAGATCGCCGAGATAGCCCCGAAAGTTCAGCCTCCCGCCGGAGGCAGCGCGGGCACCAACCGCCCCGCTCCGCCAACCACCAGTGTGACGCCACCGGCCAAGGCCGCGCCCGCCGACTGGGAAGCACAAATGGCCACCCTGACTGACCAGGTGCGCCAGTTGCAGGCCGAGAAGGTCGGGCTTGAGGCCAAGCTCAAAGAAGCCCTCGCCGTGCGGCCCGCCGCCGCGGACCCGCGCGAACTTGCCCGGGCCCAGGACCAAATCCGGGCCCTGCAAAAGGATAATGATCTGCTCAAGGTCACGCTGGACCAGCAGAAATCCAACCTTGTGGCGGCTCCCGACACGAAGGCGTTGCAGGAAGCGCGGCTGGCTCTGACCGAGGCCAACCGTAAGCTCGCCGACCAGACCAGGCTGGCCAGCTCGCTCGCGCAGGAAAAACAGACCTGGAGTGCGGATGCCGAGGCTGCCGCCGCTCTGCGCGCCGAGAATCAGCTCCTGAAGAAGCAGGTCGCTGAACTGAAAGCGGCGCCGCCGCCGGCGACCAAGGCGGAGGAGAGCAGCCGGCAGTTGGCCGAGGCGCGGGCGCAGATCGCCGCCCTGCAGTCCGATAAGGCAATGCTTCAGCTTGAGAAAGCCGCCTTGGAGAGCCGTATCAAGCAGCAGTTGGCCGCCGCCCCCGCGGTCGCGGCAGCCCCGGTGGCGCTGACCAAATCCGCACAGGAGAGCCGGATCAAGCAACTGGAACGAGAACGGGACCAACTGCAGAAGTCGCTGAGGGCCGCCAACAAAGAGCTTTACAGCCGCAAGGGCAAGGCGCTGACAGCCCGGTTGGCGAACCTCGAGAGTCAGTTGACCGTGCTTCGCACCCGGCTCGACGTTTACGAAGCTCGGCAAGTGCCTTACACGGTCGAGGAATTGGCCCTCTTCAAGCAACCCGAAGCCCAGCCTGTCCCGGCCAATCGCCCGGCCAGCGGGAAATCAGTCAAGGAATTACCACCGGCCGCGGCCGCGATGGTTGTCGAAGCGAACCGATACTACGCCAACAAACAGCTCGACAAAGCCGAGCAGACGTATTTGCAGGTCCTGCGCCAGGACAACAAGAATGTCGCCACCCTGGCCAACCTTGCTTCGATCCAACTCGACCTCGGCCATTTCGACGCGGCCGAGATTAACATCAAGCAGGCCCTCGCCCTTGCCCCTGATGACAGCTACGGTCTGGAGGTCCTGGGCCGCCTGAAGTTCCGTCAGAAGAAGTACGACGAGGCCATTGACGCGCTCAGCCGAGCGGCCAAGCTCGATCCCAAGAACGCTGAGACACAGAACTACCTCGGCTTGGCCCTGAGCGAAAAGGGCCTGCGGGGACCGGCCGAAACGGCGTTGCGCAAGGCCGTCGAGCTCGATCCCAATTACGCTGAGGCGCACAATAACCTCGCGGTAGCGTACATCACCCAGCAGCCACCCCTGGTGGAACTTGCCCGCTGGCATTACCAGAAAGCCCTCGCCGCCGGCCTCCCCCATAACCCCGCCCTGGAGAAGATGATCGCTGACAAGGCCTCTGCCAGCACCGCCCAGTGAGCGCACGGCTCCGGCTTTAGCCTTTAGCATTTAGCCTTCACACGCTTCCCATGTTCCGCCAGGCCCTGCACGAGATAAAGATTCCCACGCGCGGTCGCGGCCTCTACGAATTCACCGGCAAAGTCGCGGACTGGCTTGCCCAAAACGGCTTCAAGAACGGCCTGGTCACTTTGCACGTGCGGCACACTTCCGCCTCGCTGCTCATCCAGGAAAACGCCGACCCGGACGTGCGGCGCGACCTCGAGAGCTTCTTCGAACGTCTGGTGCCGGACGGTGATCCTCTTTTCGTCCACACCGCCGAGGGCGATGATGACATGCCCGCCCACATCCGCACCGCACTCACGGCGGTCAACCTTTCCATCCCCGTGAGCCAGGGCCGGCTGACGCTGGGAACCTGGCAGGGGATCTACCTTTGGGAGCACCGCCGCTCGTCCCACTCCCGTGTGATTAGCGCCCATTTTCTAGGCGAATAGAGTGGCCGGCTGTGCCTCAATGTCCATAGTACATAGTAAGATGTCGCTCAGCCCGGCGGGGCGGTAGAAGATAGCCCACCGATTTATCGGTGGGTACGGAGGCGGGTGGGGCTTGAGTCCCGTCAGGGACGGCAGAATTCTTTCGTCCCTGACGGGACTTATCGTCCGCGCGGCTTGATCCCCACCGATAAATCGGTGGGCTATTTTCTACCGCCCTGCCGGGCTCAACGACAGTGCTGCGGACGGGAATGTCCCCGCGCCGCTACAGATACGCGGCGCGGCGCGTTCGCTTTGTCCTTTCCAACATCTCTCCTCGGTGGCACTTTCTGCTACGTTTGAAGACTATCTATTGGTTGAGACGCGGGCTGGGCTGCGCCGTCTTATGGGCTGTGGGCGCGACATTCACTCTGGGCTGCCTCGCGGTTGGGAACCCCACGAACGGTTTCGGCTTCACCGGCCCGGAAATCTTCCCCATTGACAACCAGATCAGCCAGCTCCACGTGGCCGATCTCAATGGCGATGGACTGAACGACCTCATCGTGGTCAATAACGCCCGCTCCAAGATCAACCTGCTCTATAACCAGACCGGCAAAACCAACCTGACTCATGCGCCCATGCCTGTGGGCGGAGGCGAGCCGAACGATCTGCCGCCCGACGCCCGGTTCCGCATTGACTCGATTGCCTCCGAGAAACGCATCTACTCCCTCGTCGTCGCCGACCTGAACGGCGATGGCCGGCCTGACATCGCCTACTACGGTGATCCGCGGGAGTTGATCGTCACGTATAACCAAGGCACCAACGGCTGGAGCGCCCCCAAGCGCTGGGCCATTGACGACGGCCAACTCACGCAGAACGCTCTCTGCACCGGCGACCTGAATGGCGATGGCCGCACCGACCTCGTCCTGCTCGGCGAAAACTGCATCTACTTCCTGCCTCAGCAAGCCGACCACACGCTGGGCGAGCCCCAGAAAATCCCCATCTCCGGCACCGTCAGGTCCATCCAGGTGGTGGACATAGACGGCGACGGGCGGAGCGACTTGCTGCTGGTGAACTGGGAGGACCGGAACCCCTTCCGTTTCCGCTTGCAGAAGTCGGATGGTTCACTCGGGCCGGAAATCTACTTCCCGATGGACCCAATCCGCTCCTACTGGGCGGACAGCCTGGAGGCTAGTAAGAAGACCCAGGTCATCACCATTGCCCAGAACTCCGGCCGGGCGGAGATTTCCGAGTTCACCCGCAAACCGGCCGAGCGACTCTCGGGCGCCTTCCGCCAGGGTCAGTTCCAGGTTTGGCCCCTCAAGAAGACCAACAGAGCCCGGCGGGGCGTGTTGTGGGCCGATGTGAACGGCGACGGCTTGCCCGACTTGCTTGTCGCCGAACCGGAGAGCGGCCAAATCTCCCTTTATTTGCAGGAGAAGGACGGCTCGCTGGCCGCCCCGAAGATCTTCTCCACTCTCGCCGGCATCACCGACCTGGCCGTAGCGGACTGGAATGGCGACGGCAAGCCGGAGATTTTCATGCTGAGCGCCGACGAGGGCCAGGTGGGCGTGACGCGCCTGGACGAAAAACTGCGCCTGCCGTTCCCCACGTTGATCCCCCTCGACGGCAAGCCGCTCGCGCTGGCCGTCGGCAAACTCCAGGCCGGCGCCAAACCTGTCCTGGCCGTGATTGTCGAGCAGGAAGGCAAGGGCGATCAGGACAGCCGTCGTTTCCTGGTGACGCGCACCGCCGACGGCACGACAAAGACCCAAAAGCTCAGCAAGGATTTCAAGGCCAACCCGACCACCCTGGCCTTTCACGACGCCGACCAGGATGGCCTGAACGACCTGGTCATCCTCATGCCCTACGAGAAGGTCAAAATCCTGCGCCAGGTCCCAGGCAAGGATTTCGAGGAACTGGACGTTGACCCTCCCGGCGGTGCCCGCGAGCTATCTCAGCCGTGGCTTGCCAGCGCCGACATTGATGGCGACGGCAAACCGGAACTGCTGCTGAGCCAGAAGAACTTCCTGCGCGCGGTTGTCCTGCGGCGCGAGGCGCCGGTCCAGGGCGAGGACAACCTGCCCGAATGGACCTTCATCGTGAAGGAACAGATCAACGGCGCCGGCAGCAACTCCCGGCTCGCCGGAGCTGCCGCCATCCCCAACGGAACCAACGCCTTCCCCTCGCTCTTCCTCCTGGATGCCGAGCGCAAAGTGCTTACCCTGTGCGAGCGCGACAGCGCCGGCGTCTGGCAGGTGGTGCACAACGTGCCGCTCCCTGTGTCCGATTTCACCAGCCTGCAACCCATCGCCCTGGGCGCCGGCAAGACCAACACGGTCGCCTTCCTCGGCCTGAACGCCGTCGCCTGCCTGCCCCTGGCCGGCCAGGTCTGGGACCTGACCGAGCTCGACAGCTACGAGACCCCCATAAAGGACGGCCACCTCAATGATGTAGTCACCGGCGACCTGGACAACGACGGCCGCAAAGACCTGGTCTTCCTGGAAACGGCCCGGCACTACCTCGATCTGGTGATCTTCAACGCCAAGCACAAGCTGGTCCCGGCCAACCGCTGGCAGGTCTTCGAGGAGCGCACCTTCCGTGGCCGCTCCAGCGAGTTCCCCGAGCCGCGCGAAGCCGCCGTCGCCGACGTCACCGGCGACGGCAAAAACGACCTCATCATCCTCGTCCACGACCGTATCCTTGTCTATCCCCAGGAGTAACCGCCCGCTCGGGGCACCCGATAGAGCGCGCCCTCCCAGGGGGGCTCAGCGGACCCGCAAGGGAACCTCCCCGTAGTACCTCCGTTAGCCATACGGAGGTACTACGGGGAGGCTACGGTGTGGTGACGGGGAGGTGCCGGTGGTGGAACGGACGCGCCAAAGCGATATCAGCACCTGGCCAAGTCGAGCAGGGCCATGCCAATGCAAGTACACGCTGGTGACCTTGATTCCAGGCAGCACCCAACCCCAGCCCTCCTTCGGCTCCAATTATCGGCCTCTAGCTCAGATCGTCCGGCAGCATTTGGGCGAACAATTCATAGACGACGTTGCGGCGCTCGGCGAGAACGGATTCACGGACGGGCCGGCCCGCCCCGTCTCGAAGTAGATTACGCGGAAAGCGCCAACCCGGAGTCGCTGTTAACCCAGCAACTCATCCATCAGCTCGCTGTTCTTTTGCAGTTCCATCGTTTCAAGGATGGACTCCATGACCGATCGGGATACCAGAAACGCGACTGTCTTCCCGTTGCGGACAATACCGCGGATGCCCAACCCCTCAGTCTCCCGGACAGCCTTGGGGGTGGACCGGGTCAGCTCGGTGATGGTCAAATTAGTAGTCTTCACGCAAATAATGCTAATTTAGCCCGACACCACTGACGACGTTATCACCTCATGTTTAGCGAGCGCCTGTATCGGAAGGAAGCGGTGTGGCAGTAGCTTTGGTGGCGGCGTAGTTGGCGTCGAGGGCGGGGGTGAGGAGCACCAGAGCGGCCAGGCGGCGGGCCATGTGGGTGACTTCGCGGGCTTCGTCCGGGGTGAGCGGCGCGCCCCAGCAAGGCGTGCTCGCGGTAGCTGAGCCATTTCTTCATCACCTGGTAGCCGCCGATGGTGAAGTCCCACACCTTCTCCGGCACGTTGCGCCAATAGGCGCTGTCATTGAGATAGATATCGTGGGTGGATTTACCAAGCAGGGAATTCTCGGCTTCTTCTTCCGGGCGATAGAGGCGGGTGAGCATTTTGCCTTTGCCGGGCATGGTCACACCGCCCTGGCCGGCGTGACCCCAACCGGCGGTGACGCATAGATTCGCAGTGGCGGACAGGACCGCGACGGTTTTGAGTTCGGCGCAGGGTTTGCCGGTGGTGACCCCGTGCAACGGGGGCTTCCGTGTCGAGCAGCGCTGCGACTTGTCTGCCCAATTCGGCAGAGGCGACGAGGGCGCCCCTGGAGTTGGGCAACGGAACGCGCGGCCAGTCTTCCCGAATGCCATCGGCGTTCTCAGAAAGGTAGGCAGAAGAGAAACCGACGGCGAGGGCATGCATCCAGAGCAGCGCTGCCGTATCCGCGTCAGCGTCGGGATTGTTGATACCCAGCGTTGAGAGATAGGCTCGGGCGGCAGGCGAGAGATTCGCGCTGGTCTTGGCTGCGCCCGCACCGTAGGCGCGCGCCGCCTCGTGCAAGATGGCGCCAAACTCTCCGTTGCCATCCCCCCTTTTCTCCGTGCTCCTTTTTCCCGCGGCGCGGAGGCGCACTGGGAAGTAATAGGCGTGGCCGCGCAGGAAGTCATTGTCGCCCAGCATCGTGGTGTAAAACAGCGGGAAGCCTTCCGGACTGGCGACGCCTGCGGGCCTGCTCAGCAGGAACGCGTTGCCTTGCCAACATTGTGCCCATAGTTTCGGGCGCGGCTCGTTCCAAAGCGGACGCTCGGAGCTGTAGTAGCACCAGCGCCCGTCAAATGGCCGAAGCGCGTAGCGGCGGAGGTGGCTAGGCTGGTAATCCGCTGCGCCAGTAACCTTGTCGCGGCCCTTCTTTGCGTTAAACCGAGCAGCGTCCTCGGTCAGCCCTGTCCCCAAGGCCTTCAGGGAGTCCCAGTCCACGGCTGGGTTGAAGTACATCTGCATCCGCGTTTCCAAAGCGGCGCGCGTAATGTTGATTAGCGCGCCAGCCCGCTTTTCCATCAAACCGTTGCTAGGAGCCTCTGCGCAGAGCTCAGTAAGACAGGGCCATTTACGGTAACCGTCAGCTACGTCAGATGGGCGGAAAGTGAACCGGTTCTCACTTATTGGATTGGCCGCTGCGTAGTGTGCTGCCGGGTTCGTCGAAGTGAGACTGCGCAATAGACTGGCGCGGCGGTCTGCCGCTTTCGCGTCGTTCAAATCGTCACGAAATAGCACTCTTTTCTTTTGCTTCTTACCAGTCTTTACCCAGAGAGAAATGGCAACCCCTTGCTTGATGCCTGGGGAGAAGCCACTCATGGCGAAGACGGTCTCACTCGTCCGGCCATCCGGCGCGTACTCTGAGATCTTCCGGTTGCCATGCATGTTCTCAATCCAGAACGTATCGAACGACTGGAGGAGGTGTTGCCGCAACACGACGAACGATGTGTCGCTGATCCATGAATGATTTGAGATGAAGGAGACAATGCCTTTGCCGGTCCTTTCCGCAACCCGCCGCTCCGCAAGCCTGAAGAACCGGATATAAAGGTCATCGAGATTGAACTTCTTGATCCCCCAGTCGGACGCCAAGCCCTCTTTGTAGGGCTCCACCAAACCTTGTTCCTCGCCAGGGCTGACCCCAGCATAGGCGTTGTAAGGGGGATTACCAAGAATAACGAGGATTGGCTTCTTCTGCTTAACCTCGCCAGCTCCGGCTCGCTCCGCCTCGAGTTCGGGCCAATTGGCAAGCTTCGGGTTTTCGCCTTTGAAATCCCAGCCTGTCAGGGAATTGGTCAGGAAGATGCCAGCGCGTTCGTCTTTCTGCTCATCCAAGGGGACGCCGAGGTTCTGAAGCAGAAGGCCAATTTGCAGATGCGCGACAACGAATGGCGCCGGCATGATCTCGAATCCGAAAACGCGTTCTTTGACCGCTTCCTTGGCGGCGAGTTCGGCAAGTGCCTCCTTCGCCTTTCTCCTCTTTGATGGTGTGGACGATCTTGCGCAGCACCTCGACGATGTAGGCGCCCGTGCCGCAGCAGGGGTCGAGGACGAACACGCGCGGGTCGGCGAGGCCGTCGGGGATGCCGAGTTCGCTGCGCAGGACGGCGTCCACGCGGGCGACCTGGTATTGGACGATCTCCGGCGGGGTGTACCAGACGCCGAGTTGCTTGCGGAGTTCCGGGTCGAAGGCTTCGAGGAACGGCTCGTAGAAATACTGGACGGCGTGGGTTTCGAGGAACCGCTCGAAGAAGGCGGGGCGGTCCACGCGGTTGAGGGCGGCGGCGGTCCAGTCGAGCACTTCGACCAGACCCAGCGGGCCGAGCTTGGTGGGGGTGGCGACCTGCTCGAAGAGGGCCTTGATCATCGGGACGTGGAGCGTCCAGGCGGCGGCCTTCCAATCGAAGGCGTCTGTGCGATGCGGTTTTTCCTTGTGCCAGAGGACCCAGGCGGAGAAGACACCGTAGAAGAGGGTCTGGACGAGAGTGGAACGGAAGAAGTGCTCGCCCTTGTCGGCCTCGAACTTCATGCCGAGGGCTTCTTCGAGGGCGGTGCGGACGGCGGCCAGCGCGGGAAGATCGCCGGCGTGCTCGACGCGGGCCCGGGCGTCCCGGGCGTAAGAGGCGAGAAAGAAGGCGACGTCCCGCGGGTTGTTGAGCGGGGCGGCGTGGAGGAGGACGCGCTTGAGGTATTCGGAGAAGCGCTCGCCCAGGGTATCCGCCGTCTTGCGCGGGTGGGCGGCGGCGGACCAGAAGGCGGCTTCGCTCTCGCCCAGGCGGAAGGCTTCAAGCTGGCGGGGAGGGTTGCCGGGCGCGTGCTTGAGCAGGACGAAGTCGCGGTAGTTAGTCAGCAGGAGTTGGCCGTAGAGGGAGAGGTATTCCTTTATCTGGCCGGTTGGGATGATGTCGGCGAGTTCATCGGAGGTGGATTTGACCTCGAGGACGCCACGGGACGGAGCCAGTCCGAAGAGCGGCTCCTGTTCGTCGTGGTGCTTGAGTTGGTCGGGGGTAAAGAGGCCGCCGTCGGGGAGGCCGGCGCCACTGTTCTTGAGCTGGATGAGGCAGCGCACCTTCGGTTTGAGCGAGTGGCCGACGGTGTCCAGGAGCTTGGCGAGCGCGGGATAGCCGGAGGTTTCCTTAGTAGCCGCGCCGCTGTCATGGATTTCACGCAACTCGGTCAGATAGGTTTCCAAAGGATTCATGGGCACGAGAATACCGGGCGGGGGGAGAATAGCCGCAGTGCTTCGTCCGGCGCAAGCATGAGGAGTCTTTCAGAGGCGGCCAGCGCCTGATCTCAGAGCCTGAGTGGATTCAGGACTATTACCCGCTACACCTCTAGAGCTGTCCCCCGGCTTGGGCTGGAGGATCTTGATCTTCGGGTGGCGGGCGTGGATTTGCTCGGTGAACCACTTGCGCGAGTCGTCCTCGCCGTGGCTGAGCAGGACGACGCGAGGCTCGACTTCGCCGACGAAATCCAGCAGGTCATCGCGGTTGGCGTGGGCGGTGAGGTCGAAGTCCTCCACTTCGCAGCGGCGGGTCACTTCACCGGCGCTGGGGCTGAGCAGGAAGGTTTCGCCCGGCTTGGAGGCTTTGAGGCGGCCGCCCGGCGTTTCGGGGTCGGCGTAGCCGACGAAGAAGATGGCCTGGCTTTCGTCGCCGATCATGCGCAGGGCCAGGTCGTGCGACGGCGGTGTGCTCGCTCATCATGCCGGCGGTGACGACGAAGAGGCGGCCGCCGGTGAGCTTCATCTTTTCGGCCTGCCCCTTCTCCAGCACGACGAGGTTCAGCGCGTCGTGCAATTGGAGGTTGGGATACTGGCGGTGGGCGCGGTGGGATTCCAGGTCGTAGATTTCCGTGAAGACGCGCCCCAGGCCGCCGATGTAGACCGGCTGGGGCCGGAGCTTGCCTTCACGCATCAGTAACGGCCAGGAGGGCCAGGATTTCCTGCGTGCGGCCCAGGGCGAACGCCGGGATCAGCAGCGAGCCGCGGTGATGCAGCGCGCGCTGGATGGCCTCGCTGAGCCGCTCGATTTCTTGCGCGCGTGAGAAGCCCGGGGCGAGCTGCCGGTTGCCGCGCGTGGTCTCCATGACCAGAACGTCGGCTTTTACGTCCTCGAACCGGGCGCCCCGCAGGATGGTCTGGTCATGGAAACAGACGTCGCCGGTGTAGAACAGGGTCTCCTTCCGCCCGCGGACCATGATGCCGGCGGAGCCGAGCGTGTGGCCGGCGTCGTAGAACTCCAGCGTGGGCGAGATGAAGCCGGCGCGGGTCTTGTGAAAGGCAGCCCACTCGACCTCGCGGTTGTACTTGAAGCCCTGGATGCGCGGGGCCAATTCGTCCACTTCGTCATGGCTGTAGAGCGGGTAGTCTTTAAGGCCCAGCTCGTCGCGCTGCCGCTTCATGACGTTGACCGAATTGTGCAGCACGCGCTCGACCAGGAAGTAGCTCAGCTCGGTCATCAGGACGTGGGCCTCGGGAAAGTGGCGCAGCGCGACGGGCAGCGAGCCGACATGATCGTGATGGCAATGGGAGATGGCGATGGCGTCCAACTCCTCCCGCTTGATCAGGTCATATTGCGGCAGGCCGCCGCGCCCTTCAATCCGGGGATGGGTCCCGGCATCCATCAACAGCCGGTGCCCCTCCATCTCGACGAACCAGGCCGTCGCGCCGATGTCAGTGTCCGGGTTGAGGTTGATGACCCTCATTGCATAAGGCCGTAGGTCGCGGGCACCTCGAATTGCTTGGCGTCGGGTTTGGCGAGCTGGATGTGGGTGAAGCGCATCCGCACGGTGTCCCGCTTTTGGCTCATCTCGATCTGGACGGGGAAGCCCTTGAGGTCCGTCGCGTTCCAGGTGGTGGCTTCGAGGACGGTTCCTTTGTCGCCCGTGACAGTGACCTTGTTCTTCACGCAGGCATGGCCATCAATGGTTGCCTTGCCAAGCGGGCTCTTCTCCACCTTCAGCCCCTTCTCGTAGGCCTCGGCCTCGCCGCTGGCCAGAGGAATGCCCTGGTAGCTCTGGACGCCGGGATAGATAACATAGGTCAATTTCTTGTCGGGCCGGAAGAGGCTGATGATGCGGTCCATGCCTGCCTGCTTCAGCTTCTCTACCGTGCTGGGAGGCATGTCTTTGCTCTTCATTTGTGAGAGGTCAATTTCCAGGCGGACTTTGCCCTTCAGGGCGGAGAGCTCCATCGGCATCCGCACCGTCTCGGTTCCTTGCAGGTCGAACACCTGGGTGTCCACTTTGGCGGAGAACGAGTCCGCAGTCCCAAACAGCTTCAGGAAAGCCGTGTTGATCCCCGTGGGCGAGCCGGTACCCGGCACCTGGGCCAGCACCGCGCCGCCCAGCCAGGACGACCGACAGCGCCACTGTTATCCGCGCGATTAATGCAGATGTCTTCATTAGGCAGAATCGGTGGCTAGGATACCTGTTGAGCGTGATAAAACCAGCAGAAAGATCGGAGCGCGGACATTCCTGTCCGCCCCGGCGGTCCTCCTGTCCCAGAGGCGGACAGGAATGTCCGCGCTGGCCGATGACAGCTCCGCCATTTTCACTTGGCCGCCGGACTGGCCTTGGCGTAGGGTCTGTCTGACACGCATGGAACACCTTCAAAAGCCCAGGCGGATCGGGACGCGCCCCGGCGGCGCGCGGCGATGGGTTGCGCTGCTTTTGCTTCTCCCGTGGGCGCTGCCGTCGCCCGCGCAACAGGTGCCGGTTATCGAGAAGGACCTCACGAACGGGATGCGGCTGCTGCTGGTCCAGCGGCATGACGAGCCCACGGTCGCCGGCGGTTGGGTGGCGCACGTCGGCAGCTCGAATGAACGGCCGGGCATGACCGGCATCGCGCACCTCTTCGAGCACATGATGTTCAAGGGCACGCGCACCATCGGCACGAAGAACTACCCGCGCGACCTCGAAATCATTGCGGCGCAGGAACGCATCCGCGACCAGATGCGCCGGGAGGAGCGCAAAATGCGCGCCGAGTATCGCCAGGGGGAAATTGACGACCTGCTCAAGCCGGAGAACAAGACCGCCCGCTATCGCGAGTTGGAGAAGGAGTTCAACAAGCTCATCGCCGAGCAGCGGGACATCCTCGTCAAGAACGAGTTCGACCGCATCTACAGCGGCGCGGGCGGCTCGGGCATGAACGCCTTCACGTCCGACGACATGACCGCCTACTTCGTCAACGTGCCGGCCAACAAGCTGGAGCTGTGGATGTGGATGGAGTCCGAGCGCATCTTCCACCCGGTCTTCCGCGAGTTCTACGCCGAGCGGGACGTGGTCTTCGAAGAGCGGCGGATGCGGACGGATTCGACGCCGCTGGGCAAGTTCGAGGAGGAGTTTAACGCGATGTTCTGGGAGTCCTCGCCCTATGCCTGGCCGACGGTGGGCTGGCCGTCCGACATCCCGGCGATCTCCAAGGCCCAGGCCGATGATTTCTACTCGACCTATTACTCGCCGCAGAACATCACACTGATCCTCGTAGGCGACTTCGAACCGGACCACGCGGAAGCGCTGGTCAAGGAATACTTCGAGCGCCTCCCGCGCGGCCCGAAGACCCCGCCGGACGTCGCCACGCTGGAAGTCAAGCAGATGGCCGAGAAGCGGATGAACGCCGAAGCCGAGGCCAATCCGCAGGTGGATATCCTCTGGCACACGGTGGCCTTCCGGCATAAGGACTCCTACCCGCTGGAAATCCTGGGCCAGATTCTCTCCACCCGGACCGGCCGCCTCTACAAGGGCCTGGTGCTGGGCAAAGAAGTGGCGACGCAAGCCTACGCTTACCAGAACTCGATGAAATGGGAGGGTTACTTCAATGCCGGCGGCGAGGCCAAGGAAGGGCACCAGCCCGAGGAGGTCGAGCAGGGCATTTACGACAGTCTGGAGAAGCTGAAGCAGGAAGAGGTGCCGCCCGAGGAGTTGCAGAAGGTGAAGAACAACTTTGCCGCCGCCGAATACCGCCGGCTCTCCTCGAACTACGCGATCCTCATGCACCTGATCCGCAACGACGGCGAGGGTGACTGGCACGAGATCAACCAAGCCGGCCCGAAGATCCAGGCCGTGACCGCCGCCGACGTGCAACGCGTCGCCAGGAAGTATTTCACCAAGGAAAACCGCACTGTGGCGATTTATACGCGCAAAGCCGGTGACTTCAGCAAAGGAGAGTCAATGAAAGCGACGCTTGTCGAAGTCCGAAGGCCGAAGTCCGAAGGCCAAAGGAAGGGCGAAGTCCGAAGCCCGAAGAGCCAATTCAAGTGGCGGTCACGCGCGCCATTCGGGTTTCGGCCTTCGGATTTCTTTCGGCCTTCGGGCTTCGGCCTTCGGATTTCCGCCGCCCTCCTCCCCGCGATCCTCCTCATCGCGAGCGCCGCGGCGGCCCAATCCATCCCCGACCGGCCGGAGAAGCTGAACTATCCGCCGCTGAACTACGAACCGCCGGCGCCGCAGAGCTTCCGGGTCCAGCTCAAGAGCGGTCCCGTGGCCTACGTGGTGCCGGACCGCGAATTGCCGCTGGTCAACATCGTCGTCTATGTGCACATCGGGGGCGTATCTAGAGCCTGCCGGCAAAGAGGGCCTGGCCGACCTGACGGGCTATTTACTCGCGCGGGGCGGGACGAAATCCAAGACCGCCGAAGCCCTGGAGGAGCGCCTGGCGTTCCTGGCCGCGCAGCTCAACTCGGGCATTGGCGATGACCAGGGCAGCGTCAGCCTGAATCTGCTCTCCAAGGATATGGACGAGGGCCTCGGCATCCTCCGCGAAGTGCTGACTGCTCCGCGCTTTCAGGACGACAAGATCGCGCTGCGCAAACAGCAGATGTTGCAAGCGATGAAGGAGCGCAACGACGAGTCCGCCGCCATTGAAGGCCGCGAGCGGGATTTCCTGGCGTTTGGCGAGAGCTTCTGGGCGAACCATTATCCAACCGCCGCGTCCGTCGAGGCGATCCAGCGCGCCGACCTGGAACAGTTCCACCAGCGATGGTTCCATCCGGCCAACTTTGTCGTGGCCGCCAGCGGGGATTTCGACCGTGACGAAATGGTGCGGAAGCTTGAGGCGCTGTTCGCCAACTGGCCTTTCAGAGGCGAGACGCCGCCGCCGATCCCGACCAACGCCACGTTCGCCGCCTCGGGCGTGTACCTGGTGAATAAGGACGTGAACCAGGGACGCGTCGCGATGATGCTCCCCGGCATTGTGCGCGACAACCCCGACTACCTGACCGTGATCATCATGAACGACATCCTTGGCGGCGGCGGCTTCACCTCCCGCATCATGAGCCGCGTGCGCTCGGACGAAGGTCTGGCCTACGACGCCCATTCGAGTTTCCCGGGCGGAGTCTATTATCCGCTGACCTTCACGGCGGGCTTTCAATCCAAGTCGCGCACCGTCGCCTACGCGGTGTCCATCGTGTTGGATGAGATGAAGAAGATGGCGTCCACGCCGGTCACTGACGGCGAGTTGAACGTCTCCAAGCGCGGTTTCGTGGACCGGTTCCCGCGCATCTTCGCCACCAAAGCGCAAGTCGCGAATACCTTCGCCCAGGACGAATTCACCGGGCGTTTTGCCAAGCAGCCGGATTTTTGGAAGACCTACCGCGCCCGCATCGAGGCCGTCGGGAAGGACGATGTCCAGCGCGTCGCCAGGAAATATCTGACGCCCGACCAGCTTGTCATCCTGGTCGTCGGCCAGAAAGACCAGATCCTGCTCGGCCACCCGGACCATCCGGTTAAGCTGACGCAACTGGCCGGTGGCCGATTGACCGATGTGCCTTTGCGCGACCCGCTGACGATGAAGCCGATGACGCCGCCTGCTGGCGCCAAGGCCGGCTCCCAGTAGCGGTGTTTGGGGATTGAGGGCGGGGCGTTGTTGGCGGGAAAAGGTCGGCGAAGCTGAAATCCGAAGGCCGAAACCCGAAACCCGAAGGCCGAAGGAAGGCCGAAACCCGAAATCCGAAAAGGTCGCTGGAGGAGTACATGGATTTGCTGCGGGAGGGGCGAGTCTATTCGGGCTTCGGATTTCGGCCTTCTTTCGGGTTTCGACCTTCGGGTTTCGGGTTTTACCCTCGACGCCCCGCCTCGGGAAACACCATTGACTCATTCGGCAGCTTGGCTATTCTGTGCGCCCCTAACTCGGAAGACTCGATTTTATGGCAAAACTGACCGTTAGAGATTTGAATGTGCGCGGCAAACGCGTGTTTGTGCGCGTGGATTACAACGTGCCGCTGGAAGAGAAGGACGGCCAGATGGTCATCACCGACGCGACGCGCATCGTGGAGACCCTGCCGACCTGCGGTTGCTGATCGAGCAGGGCGGCAAGCTGATCCTCGCCGCCCACCTGGGCCGGCCCAAAGGCAAGCGCGAGCCTTCCATGTCCCTGCGCCCCGTGGCAGCCAAACTGGCTGACCTGCTCGGCTGCCCGGTGGCCTTCGCGGATGACTGCATCGGCGAGAAGGTCGAGCAGACGGTCGGCGTGATGAAGCCCGGCGACGTGCTGTTGCTGGAGAACGTCCGTTACTACAAAGAAGAAGAGGCGAACGACCCGGCCTTTGCCGAGAAGCTGGCGAAGGTGGCGGATGTCTATGTGAACGATGCGTTCGGCGCGGCCCATCGCGCCCATGCTTCGACCGAAGGGGTGGCCCGTGTGGTGGCCAAGCGCGGCGGCCAGTGCGCGGCGGGGCTGTTGATGGAGCGCGAACTGAAGTTCCTGGGCGACGAGTTGGAGAAGCCGGCGCGCCCGTTTGTCGTGATCCTCGGCGGGGCCAAGGTGTCGGATAAGATCACAGGTCATTGACCGGTTGCTGGAGAAGGCCGACGCGCTGCTCATCGGCGGGGCGATGGCCTACACGTTCCGCCTGGCGCAAGGCTACAAGACGGGCAAGTCGCTCGTCGAGCCGGACAAGACCGAGACCGCCAAGGCGGCGCTGGCCAAGGCCAAGCAGCGCGGCGTGAAGTTCCTGCTGCCGGTGGACGATGTGGTCGCGGTGCCGGTCAAGACCGACAAGCTGGACAAGAAGGGCAAGCCGGTCATTGATTACCAGAACGTGCGCGTCAACACGGACCTGAACTGCCCGGACGATGCCGCGGGACTCGACATCGGCCCGGCCACGGTGAAGGCTTACTGCGACGAGGTCGCCGGGGCGAAGACCATCCTCTGGAACGGCCCGATGGGTCTGTTCGAGGACAAACGATTTGCCGAAGGCACTTTCGCCGTCGCCCGCGCGGTGGCCGAAGTGACACAGAAGAGCCGGCGCCAAGAGCATCATCGGCGGCGGCGACAGCGTGAAGGCGCTGAACAAGGCCAAGCTGGGCGACAAAGTCACCTTCATGAGCACCGGCGGCGGCGCCAGCCTCGAATTCCTCGAAGGCAAAGTCCTGCCCGGCGTCGCGGCGTTGCGACAAGTGTTAACGCAAAGGCGCAAAGACAGAGCGCAGTGACGAGAATGAGCGTTAAACACAATCTATGAATAAAGAACGGAAACTGATTATTGCCGGAAACTGGAAGATGAACAAGACGGTGGCCGAGGCGCTCGACCTGGTGCGCAGCCTCAAGATCGAGCTGGCCAACGTCAAAGAGGTGGACATGGTGGTTTGCCCGCCCTTCACCGCGCTGTGCGAGGTGTCGAAGGCCATCCTCGATTCCAACATCCGGCTGGGCGCGCAGAACATGAGCGAGCACAACGTCGGCGCCTACACCGGCGAGATCGCCGCCGTCATGCTCAAGGAATTCTCCGTGCGCTACGTCATCCTCGGCCACTCCGAGCGGCGGCAATACCAGAAGGAACCGGACGCCCTGATCGCCCGCAAGGCGGCCGCCGTCCATGACGCCGCGCTCAAGCCGATCGTCTGTGTGGGCGAGACCCTGGCCGAACGCGAAGCGGGCCAGATGCAGAAGGTGCTGGAAACCCAGGTGCGGGGCAGCCTGGCCGGGCTGAGCAAAGACCAGATGGCCGAAACGGTCGCTCGCCTACGAGCCGGTCTGGGCCATCGGCACCGGCAAGACCGCCACGACCGCGCAGGCGCAGGAAGCCCATGCCTTTATCCGGGGCGTGCTGGGCAAAATGTTCGACGAAACAGTTGCCCGGCGGGTCCGTATCCAATATGGTGGCAGTGTGAAGCCGTCCAACGCCCGCGAGTTGATGAGCCAGCCGGACGTGGATGGCGCGCTGGTAGGCGGTGCCTCCTTGGAAGCGCGCAGCTTTGCGGACATCATTAAGAATTCGATCTAGAAAGAGAATATGGGTTTTTTAATTGGCCTGTTCACGGTGGTGATGGTGCTGGACTGCCTGGTGCTGATTCTGCTGGTGCTGATTCAGCTTCCCAAGAAAGAGGCCGGCATGGGCCTGGCCTTCGGCGGCGCCGCGACCGATGCCCTGTTCGGCGCCGGCTCCGGCAACGTCCTGACCAAGATCACCAAGTACGCGGCCACCGCCTTCTTCGTCCTGGCGGTGGTGCTCTCGGTAATGCAGCGCCACTATCACAACCAGACCACTAACGCCTTCGAGCAGAAACTGCAGCAGGCCACCCCGCCGTCGAGCGTCCCGGTACCGCCGACGCGGCCCCCGTCTGCCACGCCGGCCCCGTCGCCAGGCGCGACTATCCCTTCAGCCGTTGCCCCCGGCACAAACGTCCTGATGCTGACTCCGCCGGCGGCAGAGAGCACGAATCTGCCCGTGCCGATTCCCGCTGCTCCGGCCCCAACGACCACGCCGAAGCAGTAGCGGCGGGCTCAGCAGCCGGCGAAATAGCCCAGTTCGCGCAAGGACACGTAGTCTTTGGGCCGTTCCTGCGTCGCGCGGCCCATGATGAGATGGTCGAGCACCTCGATCTTCAGCAACTGGCCCGCGCGAATCAGGTCGCGAGTCACCTTGATGTCGGCCTCGGACGGCGTTGCTTCGCCGGAAGGATGGTTATGCAGCAAAACGACCGCGGCGGCATTGGCGGCGATGGCCGGCTTGAATACCTCGCGCGGGTGCACCAGGATCGTATCGAGCGTGCCGTCCGAGACCTTCACCACGTCAATCAGCCGGCGGCGCGTGTTGAGCAGGAGGATTTGGAAGGTCTCGACATTGCGCAGGCGCGCGTCTTCACGCATGAGGTTGGCGACGGCGTCGGGCGTGTCCAGCACGGGCGATTCCCGGCGCAGTTCTTCGGCCATCTTGCGAGCCAGCGTGAAGGCCGCCACGAGCGTGACCGCCTTGTCGCGCCCGATGCCCTTGACCGTCTGCAGGTCCTCGAGGGAGGCCCGGGCCAGCGCCTGCAATGACCCATACTTCGTGACCAACTCCTTCCCGATGTCCACGGCGTTGGCACCTTTCAGCCCTGTCCGCAGCAGAATGGCCACCAGCTCCGCATGGCTGAGGGCGTCGGGACCGCGGTCAGCGAGCCGCTCGCGCGGACGTTCACTGGCAGGCTGATCCTTTAGTCGCGTCCCAATCATCAGGGCCAAACTCTATCGTGCGCACTCGCGAAGTCACGCAAAAAGGATTCTTCGCCGTTTTCACCCACGGCCAGTGACAAACTCCTGCGTAACCCCTTGTAGGAGACGACGTAAGGAGTCTCTCACTAAACCCAGTCTGGTCCTTGCGTAAGCTGTTGATCAGAGACTCCTTACGTCGTCTCCTACAACGTTTTGGGCCAGACTTTGTCACTGGCCGTGTTTTCACCGGAATTGGGGTCCCGGTAAGCTCCGGCAGGAGCGCCATGTTTATAGCACAAACCTTCCTTGTTCCATCCAAGCTCCGCCAGGAGCGGCATGTATTGAGCTTAGTGCGTCGTCACGCCCGTCGTTGTGGCGGTAATATAAATGCCGCTCCTAACGGAGCTTAGACGGGATTCCGGGACTGGCTGTCTATAGACATGGCGCTCCTAACGGAGCTGTGTCCCGCAGGCCGAGGTCAATCAGCCTGCACGACCCGGTAGAAGCGCTGGGAGGCGGGAGGATTGGTGTCTGCGACCGAGGCCGAATAGCCTGCGGCCGGGGTGTCGGGGCCGAGCGGTGTCCAGGCGGAGTCGTTGAGGTTGGTCTTGTATTGGACGCTGTAGATCTTTCCGGGGTAGGTGTTCCAGGTGAGGCTAATGGCGTTGTTGCTGAGCGCGCAGGAGGAGAGACTCGGGGCCGACACCACCGTAACAGTGAAGCTCCTGGAGTTGTTCAATGCCGGCGTGCCGTTGTTGGTGACACGGACGGTTACAGGGTAGGTTTGGGGCGCGGAAGGCCGCGGGGCCAGCCAGGAGAATACGCCGGCTGGGGTAACCGCCGCGCCAGTGGGCCCGGCGGCGAGGCTGAAGGTGAGCGTGTCGGGCGGCAGGTCGGCGTCGGTGGCGGTGTTGGTGAAGACGAGGGTGGCGCCGGCATTGACGGTTTGATTGGGGATGGCGGCCAAGGTGGGGGCGGTGTTGGTGTAAGGGAAGATTTCAAGGCCGCTGCACGTTGGCTCGAAGGCGGCGCCTTTGGAGAACTGCAAGGTGATTTGGCCCGCGCTGTCCGCCGCCACGTTGAACTGGCGGGTCGTGGCGCGGAACTTCGCGCCGGCGGCGGCGAGCACGTCGAAGTTGGTGAGCACTTGAACGCCGTTGAGGACGACGTTGAATTGCCGGTCGCCGATGGCCGCGACGTAAGGCGAGATCTCGGCGAAGTGGAGGCGCGCTTTGTAGAGCTTGTTGGGCGTGAGAGCGGGCAGGATGCAGGTGAAGGCGCGCCAGCGCTCGCTTTGATAAATGGCCGGTGGCGCGGGGTTGGTGGCGGCGCTGAGGTCAATGGTGTTGGTGACAGCGTGGGTGCTGAGAGAAGATGTGTAGGGGGCGTCGGGGTTGAAACTGCCGACAGCCGGCCCGCCGCAGTTGAAGAAATAGTTCGAGACGGAAGTGGCGAAGGGCACGGTCAGCAGGTTGTTGCCTTCGTTGCCTTCGGGGAAGCGGTTAATGTCGTCAACGTTGGCGGTGACGGCGTGAGCGCCCGGCGTGGCGGTCCACGAGGCGCTGGTGACGCCGCCGTTGGCGGTGAGGCTGACCGAGGCGCCCGGCTGCAGCGGGCCGGTGTAGCCGCCCGACCAGAAGCCACCCACGCCATCTACGCTGAACCCGACGCCGATGCTGCTGCCGTTGCCGGGAGCAGGAGCGCTGCCCTGGTTCTTGACCCTGGCCGTGAACAGGACGCTGTTGCCCGGGTAGATGGTGGCGAGGTTCCAGGTTATGGCGGTAACGACGACGTCGGGCAGCGCGCTGTTAGGCGTGGCAGTGGCCTGGTTGGAGTCGGGACTTTGGCCGACGTTGTTTACCGCCGAGACGTAGTAGTAATAGGGCGTGCCCACTGTGTAGGCGGTGTCGAGGAAGGGCGCGGAGGGGATGTTGCTGGCGATGACGCTATAGGTGCCGTTGCTTGCGGTGGATCGCTTGATCCTGAAGGTGGCCGCATTACCAGGCGCGGTCCAGTTCAGCGTGATGTTCCCCGCATTGACCGTAGCGGTCAGGCCGGACGGCGCGTCGGGAGCCGTGGGGAACAGTCCCACACCGACAGGCACCTCGGCTGAGTTATCACTTTCTGCGACGGAATTGAACGCGGTGACGACGTAATAGTTGGTGGCCCCGCCGACTGGCGTGGTGTCCGTGAAAGTGGGCAGTGGCATGCCTTCGGTTAGCCCTTGCCCCAGCAGCACGTAAGGGCCGCCGCTGTTGGTGGAGCGCTTGACGGCGTAGGTGACCGGGGTAGAGCGGGGCGTTGGTCCAGGTGAGGACAACCGAGCCGCCGGCAATTGCGGCGGTAACGCCGGAAGGCGGCGCGGGCCAGGTGTCGGGGCCGAGCAGGTAGTTCTTGAACCACCCGGCGATAGGCTCCAGCTCAAACGACGACCAGCCCGTCGGATCGCCGTTTTCGAAGAGCGTGCAGCCGAGCACGTAGGCATCCTGGCCGAGTTGGCGGTCGAACCAGTTCAACCAACACTCGTATTGCGCGGCTGTCCCGCGGGCTTGCCAGCCCGATGTGTTCGGGTCGCCGCTTTGATCCACGCCGCCCTCGGTCAGAATCAGGGGCAGGTTCAGCAAATCCATGTAGCCTTGCTGGGCGAAGTAGGCGTAGAACTGCCGGTAGCGGAGGGAATACCAGCTCTCGACGCTCACGTCGGTGCTGTATTGGATGGTGTAAGCATGATAGCTCCACGCGCCGCCGGCGGCGTGAGCCTGGCGCAAGGCGGGCACAAAGAGGTCAAGGTCGGAGAGGCTGGCGGGGTTGCCGACGGCGATGCTGCCGATGCACGGCTTGTATCCGGCGTTGACGATAAGCGGCGTGAGGTTGGTCCAGAATTGGTTGAACCATTGAGACGCCGCGCCGGGCGGGTTGCTCGGATAACCCAGGGTCGGCGTATTGTTCCCTTCGTTCGGGCCTTCCAGGTAGTCAATCAAAGCGCGGTCCGGAGCGGAGAGGCTGTTGAGCGGCGGCTGCAGGACGGTGTTCCAGAAGTCCAGCGCGCTGGCCGTCGGGTCGTCGGCGAGAGAATAGGATTTGGGCGAATAGACCCGCACGACGACCTTGCCCCCGGGCGCTTTGGCCTTGTAATCGCGCATGGCCTGCACCATGCCCGACGGGAAGCCAGAATCGAGGGCCAGCACCTTGAGCAGGCGCGGCCTGCCGGCAACGATGTCCGAGGAGCCGGCAGTGTAGGCGTTGATAAGATGGGCGCTGAGCTTGCTGCTGCTCAGGACCTGGGCCGAGGAGGGATTCTCGAAACCAAGTGCGAGGCACACCGCGGCCAGGACCAGCCGCTTCATCGCTCGGGCCTCTCGCGCAGCGCTTTCCCGCAGGCATCCTCCAAGGGGACTCGACCCGCGTCGCTATATACGTCGGCAAAGTAACCATCCGGGCGCGCTGCCTGGGCTTGGCCGGCCACAGCGGGCAGCCCGGCACGGAGCGCCAGTCGCATCACGACGGCGGGCTTCTCTTGGACCAGCCTTGCCGCCTGGTTAATCTCGGCGGCAAGGTCTTCGTCGAGATCAATGCTTCGCTTCATGTTGGCATTTTTCCCTCAAAGGTCTTTCTGGGCAATCCTTTTGGAGAGCCCCCACGCGGGTGGGCATCTGGACACTACCACCACGACTTTGGTGCCGCCCCCTCTCCTCCCCTGGAGGAGAGGGCCGGGGAGAGGAGGCCCAGTCCCTTGAACTTGGCACATTCTTCTGGTTTTCGAGCGTACGAGCCCCTCTCCCTGTCCCTCTCCCCGCAAGCGGGGAGAGGGCAATGCCTGGCACCCTAGGGTGGTAGTGTCCAGATGCACCCCACGCGGGGTTGGGCTCGCGCCAAGGTCAAAGCCAAACCTCAACCAGCGGGCGAGGCGCAGCCTGCCACGAGGACCCGGTCCAGAATTCGGCGCGGCCTTGCGCCCCCAGCCGCGCCGGCACCCCCACCGAACGCAACGCCGCCACATACACCGCCTCAAAGCCCCGCTCGTTCGTAATCTGCCGCTGCCAAATCTCCGTTACGCTGGCTGGCAACCGTTGGCCTTCGGCCACGGGTAGCTGTTCAGGCAGTGGCGCGGGCGTCTCGCCTGCCATGTCGGGCGTCCTGCCCGCGTCGGTGGGTTCGGGGGCGAGACGCCCTGCTGGCAGGCGGGACGCCCGCCCCACTACCTGAACAGTTGCGGCCACTGTCACCCGCTCGCGCAGAAAGCGCACCACAATCTCTGCCGCCGCCTCGGGGTCCTGCTCCCTGCGTATGCGGGGATAGAAGTTCTCCCACAAAGGCCGCCGCCAATTCAGGCCGCCGTCCGCCTCGGGGTCAATTTCCGGCGAGAGCACGAACTCCCGATACACCCTCTCGTCCAGTTTCCAGTTAATAAGTTCGCGGTTGTAGTGCGCCAACTCGACGTGTTCCAGCAGCGTCTTGAGCGGCTTGCCGCGCCAAATTGGCTTCGCCGCCAGGTAATCGAACTCGCTCAATTCCTTGGCCTCGACCAAGTGCTTGCGCGCAATGCTCAACGTGCGCTGGCTCACCGCCAACCGTGGCGGCACCACGTGCAGCGCCGTGACTGCCACCGCCGCCGTGGCCAGCGCCCCCGCCACCCACCGCAGCCCAATCTCCCACCAGCGCAATGGGGCAGGCACCCCGCCGGCCTCTCCGCTCTGTGCCCCTCCTTCCAGGCAGACCCGCGGGGATTCTCCCTCTCCCCTTCCGGAGGGGAGAGGGCTGGGGAGCACTGCCGTTGAATTAGGCGAACCGGGCGCAATGGGCCTCCTCTCCCCAACCCTCTCCTCCTGAGGAGGAGAGGGAGAAGGCACCATAGCGTGCGAGAAATCGCTTAATTCAACGGCGGTGGGGCTGGGGAGAGGGGTCCGTTTCTCCGGCGACGGCTCAGGGGAGCAATGGGCCAACTCTCGACTGGCGCAAGTCGCTCCCTGGCCCGTTTGGGCTGCGGCGCGCCAGCGGGAGGCCCTCCGGCGCCGCAATAACCATAGAATTGCCCAGCCCAGCGCCGGCATCCAATACAGCCACAGCGGCCAGGCCTGCGCCTGCCAGGCGAGAATGGAGCGGTAGTGCGCCAGCGCCCCCGGCCCCTTAAGCCGCACCAGGCACTGCTCGCCAATCAACCGAAACACCAGCAACCGGTTGCCGCCCAGCCCATGCCCCGCCCCCGGCAGCACCTTCAGTTCCACCGGCACGCCGTTCGTCTCCAGGCAGGCCGCAACCGACCGCGCCTGCGCGAGCGGGAACACCTCGTCGTTCTCGGCATGAATCAGAAGAACAGAATGTAACCCGCCAGCAGAACTTTGAACCTCCCGTCCTCCGTAGCAGTACCCGCGGAGGGTGGATGAACCCTGAACCTTGAACCTTGAACTCTTCCAGTTCGGGCACCCAGCCGCCGGCCAATCGCACCAGCAGCTTCGGCTCCCGGTCCGGATGGCGCAGGGCAAAGCTGAGGATGCGTTGCGCGCCCAGGCTGAAACCCACCCACGCAATGCGGTTCGTATCGGCCCAGCGCTGCCGGCCCACATAATTCAGGAGGGCGCTGAACTGGGCGTCGAAGCCATCCTCTGTCCTTTCTTTTGAGTCCCCGGTGCTCGGCCTTTCAATTTCTGCTTTCTGCTTTCTGCTTTCTGTTTTCTCTTCGTACTCCATCCCCACCGCCACCAGCCCCATCTCCGCCACCTGCCGCAGTTCGTTCCCGCTCCCCAGCACGCTGCCCCCGGACCCGTGCAGATAAACCACCACCGGCAAAGGCCGAGCCGCCATCTTGGGCAACACGGCAATGCACTCGGCCTTGCCCTGGCCGGGCGCCTTCACCTTAAACCATATCCGTTGAAACGGGTCCCGCCCCTTCGCCCAGAACATCGCTCCGAAGAACAGGAGGATGGCCAGGACCGGCACCCACAGCCGCGGACGATGACGCTCGTTGGACTCAGCCATGAGTCTGGACCCCGCCTGCGGGCCATTGACCTGTGGTTTCAAGCCCGTACCTCCATTTGCCGGGGCTGGACGTCGGAGACTCAAGGGCTGCTCCTTCCAAGGGTTTAGAGCATCCCCTCCGGCGGCTGGCGCAGCGTGATTGCTGCGGCACAGTGGGGGCAGGGGAGCTTTTGCCCGACCCAGGCACTGGAGAACTGAATCTTTCCCCCGCAATACCCGCAGGCATTCTTGAACTGGACTTCAGCATCCGCCCGGGCTGTCAATGCGCCCGGAGCCCCCTGGCGGCTGGCGACGACCATAGGCCCTGGCTGCCCCGCGACAGGAGCCGGCAGGGTCTCCACGCTCCTCTTGCGCACCCAACCCCAGAACAGGACGGCGTAGCTCCCACCGAGCAAATAGGCGAAAACCGTATCCGCCAGCACACTGGCCGTCCGGGCGGAAATCCCAAAGGCATAGGTAACGCTGTCGAGAAAGCCCGTCAGGTCACGGCAGCCGACGGAGATCAGGCCGATCCGATACACCAGGAAGCTGGTCGCCAGCCACCCAACCCAAGCGGCTGATAGGGCTGGGCGCGCTCCAAACAGGCAGAGCAGCCCAACGGCGAGCCCCAAGCCGCCCACAGCCCAATACACATAGCTGAAAGCGAGAGCGAAAACCGGATCGTGTGGTTGGACCAGGTCCTTGGGGGCAGTCAGGTTGACCAGGAAGCAAGCCGACGCCAGTGCCAGCAGTAACGCCCCTGCAGAATACGTAAAGATGCGAACGGGTTTGGGTTCGGCATTCATTCAACATCAGCGTCCACCGAGGAAAACAAGGGCCTCGCGCATGCGCTCCCGCTCTACGGGCGGCAAGCGGAACGTATGCTTCAGACCGGGATGAATCAACAGCCTCACCGGGATGCCGGCCTGGGCCGCCGCGTCCTGGAACCGCCGGGGCACTTGCGCCCCCTCTTTGCCGAAGCTGGGGTCCTCCGCGCCGTTGTCCATGAAGATTCGGGTCCGGGGAAGCCGGGCCGGGTCGGGAAAGTAGGTCGGGCTGAACAGGACCAAGCCTCGCCAGAGGCCGGGCATTCTCTCCAGAAGCTCGTACACCGATGCCACGCCAGCCGAATCGGCGTAAAGATAGACTGTGTTCGTATCAATCCCTGGCCTGCTGGCGAGGGCCTGATAAACGGCGAGTGTGTCATCGCCCCACTGGCTGTACTCCCGCCCATGCCGGTCAACACAGGCGAAATAGGCCCCGGTGTTCGCAATGGCCTCGTGATTCGCGCTCCAGGTAAAGCCCATTTCCCCGGTCCCCAGGATACCGAGCACGAGCGGATGCTTCTGCCTGCCGAGAAGGTGGGCTGGCGCCAGGAGGTAATACGTCAACGTCTCACCAGCCGCATTGGTGACCACCTCGCGCCCGATGTGACTGTTCTGCGCATACCTGAATCGCTGGGCGACATTGGGCACTACGCACTCGGCGGCGCCTGAACCCGGGTCGTATTTCCAAATCCCGGTCGGCTGGTCGTTGAGCGAGCTGGTCACATAGATCGCGTGGTCCCCAGCCGTCAGGGTCCTGGCCTGGTCCTGCCACCGGAATTGCGTCGCCGCGTGCGACTCGCCGGCCTTGACCACCAGCGTGTCGGGGGTCGCGGCGGTTTGCGTCAGAAACGCATAGCCCTCACCGCCGTTGATCCATGTCACGTGGTGCGGGCGATACTCGTTCGGGTCAATCCGGGCGAGCAGCCTGGCTTCGTCCGGCCTTTGCCCTGGATAGAGGCTGGCGAAATACTGGCCGCTGCCGTCCTGACAGTGCAAGAGCAGCTTTCTGCTGGCCGGCGAAAAGGAGAAGCCGAGCAGCCGGTTGGTAGCGGTGGATTGCCAGAGCTTCCCCGGGCCGTCCGCGTCGCTGGCGCAGCTCCAGAGCGTCCCGCCCTGCTGCCACACGACGGAGTCGGGCCCCAGCGCGCTGAAGCCCTCCACCCGCTGCTTGCCCAGGCGGTTGGCCGCCTTGCGGGAATACTTGAACGGTTGCGGGCGCGCCCACTGGCTGCCAACCTGGCGCAGGGTATAAAGCACCCGCCCGCTGTCCACCAGCGCCAGCAGTTGCGGCGAAAGCCACGCCGCCCCGCTCACATAGCGGTTGGACGGCACCACCCCCACTTCCGCCCCGCTCTCCCCGTCGCAAATCACAATCTCCCACCGGCTGCTGCGCCGGCTGTACGCGAACAGCTTGTCGTCGGGCGACCAGCCCATCAGCGTTTCATCCAATTTGCCGTATTCGTTGCCTTTGTGCCTCTGCTCGAACAACAGTTTCCGCTTCCCGGGCGCCTCGCAGAAGAACACCCCGTAGCCGTTCTCCGTCGTCTGAATGAACAGCAGCCGCGTGTCGGCGTGGTTGGGCAGCGGAGGGGTCAGGAACCGCATCGTCGAGCCCAGTTCCGCCACGATCTGATTCATACGCGCCGGCCGGCCCAGCAAAGCCAAACCGTGCCAGACACACACCACCAGCGGCGCCGTGATGGCCAGCGCCACCGCGACCGGTCGGAAGACAAAATGCCGTTGCCCGCTCATTGCACCCGCGCGGTGGCGTGGTCCCTCAGCCAGATCCAATCCCGGCTCTGGGCCGAGGTCGCTCGTTTTGACGGGGCACGCCGGTTGATGTTCAGGACCCCGGTTTGCCAGCGGTGAACTTCCGCGTGCCCGTCGCAGAACGAGAAGCCGCAGGCATTGTTATGAAACACCGCCGGCCAATCCACCCACTCGGCGACCGCCGCGCTCACGCCAAACGCCGCGTCGTTGATACTCCACGGACTCTCGTCCAGCGTCAGAAAGACCTGCGCCGGGCTGACGCGATTAAAGTCCGTTGTCTTGCCAAACGTCGCGTAGGGCTGGTTGCGCCGGTGCGTGCGTTTGCCGTCCAGCCACGGCCCGTTCACCGAGAGCGTCGGCGCCCCGTCGTGGTTGTCCGCCGCCGGATACTCGTCGTACGCCGGGTCAATCGTGCCCACCCCCTGGTTCATCGAGATGCTTCGCGCCGCCGGAATGATCTTCCCGGCCAGCGCCGGGTCGCTGCCGCTGTAGCGGCCCTGGCGTTTGTCCGCCGGGCACTTGAAGATGCCCACGTTCTTCACGTAATGCGTAATCAGGCACTGCTTCTCGTCTCTCAGAATGTCCGGATTGAACGTGTCCGGCCCCGGCGGAATGCCGCCTATGCCGCCCCGCACGCTCCCCGGACACCAGTTGTAGCCCTCCAGCGTGTTGCTGTCGTCCGGGTTGGGCGGATACAGCTCCCGAAAGTCCGCCGTGTAAAGCTGCATCCCCAGCGCCAGTTGCTTCGAGTTGTTCATGCAATACACCCCCTCCGCCCGCTGCCTGGCCTTCCCCAGCACCGGCAGCAACAGCGCCGCCAGAATCCCAATCACCGCAATCACCACCAGCAACTCAATCAGCGTGAACGCCGCCCCACCACCACCGTTCTTCCCACGGAGTCCCTTGCCGCCCACATACCGTTCTCGTGCATCCGCATTCATCTATCCGTAACGCGCGTCGGTTCTTCTGCATTCTTCATTCTGCCTTCTGCCTTCGCCCTCCCCCCTCCCCAACTCCAGCAGAATCCAAAACACCGCCCCCGTCGCCAGCTTGAACAGACCCCCATCAAACCAAAACCCCACCGCCAGCACCACCGCCCCCGCCCGGCACACCGCCTTCATCCACTCCCCCTCTCCCATCTGCCATCTGCCATCTGCCATTTGCGATCTGCTATCGGCTATTGGCAATGCCCGCCCCAGCGCCAGCCACAGGTACACCGCGAAGCACCCCAGCGCCGGAATCCCCAGCGTCATCCCCAACATAAAGTAATCATTCAACTGAATCGCCATCCCCTCCTCCACCTTCGCAGAACGATATAGCCCATCATAGACGCGCTCCGGCTGGTTCCACCCAACCCCAAGCCACGGTCTCTCCGCCAGCATCGCCAGCGCCCCCTCGTATGCCGCCACCCGATTCCGCCACGAAAAGTCATTCGCATTCGCCACCGAATACGCCCGCCGCACCACCAGCCCTGGCGTCCCTCGCAAACCCCACAACGCAAGCACCAGAAGCGACCCAGTCGCCACGGTTCCCGACCATTTGCCATTTGCCATCTGCCATCTCCGATCGCGCCGGGTCTGCCACGCCAAATAGGCCAACCCCGCCCCCGCCCCCACCCACGCCCCTCGGCTATAACTCTCCACCAACCCCACTCCCATCACCCCCGCCGCAGCAAGCAATAATGCGCTGATTAGCCCCTGCGGCAGATTGGGTATTTGCCATCTGCCATCTGCCATCCTCCATGCTCGCAACAGCCACCCAACCGCCAACGCCACTCCTACCCCCATCAGCACCCCGAAGGTGTTGGGATTGTCCCACAGCCCCAACCAGCGCTCCCGCCCCCGATACTGGAACAAAATCTCTCCCCCGGTCCGCCACACCGCCGCCCCCGCCAGCAGAAAAAGCAGCACCAAGACTGTCCCACCGCCTGCATTTCCGCCTTCTGCTTTCTGCTTTCTACTTTCCCAAACCGCCGCCCCCTGCCCCAGTGCCGCTCCACCCAGCACCGCGAGCGCGTGAGTGGAATGGGAAGCCGTAGCATAGCAGAGCCCGTAGCCGGTGCCAGCGGCAGCCATGAAAACGAATAGCCAGATTGCCCCAGATCGGACATGCAAGCACCAACGGTGCCATTTCAGGGGCCCGTTTACCGTGCGAGTGAGTTGCCCACGCAGGAATGCAAACGTGATGAGGTAGGTCCCGGCACATAGGAATACCATCCATTGGGTACCAGGGTCCCTGAGGACAGCGTTGGCCTCGACCATGACGCTCCCCAGTGTACGGGAGCCCCTCACCCCCAGAGAGTCTCCAAAGAGGCACAGGCTCAGGACCGATACTGCAAGGGCAGCTATCAGCGATCTCGGAAGCACTTCGCCGCCCACCGCAGAGCGCCTGCCGCCGTGGGGAAAAGCTGCCATGGCGCCTCGGCCTAGCCCACCGCGCGAACGGCCTCAAAGGCTGTCGGCCTCCGCCTCACTTCCCTCCACTGACAGAACAGCGCGCAGTAGCCGCCGACAAGGAGATAGGTTAGCACTCCTTTCATGATATTGTCCGCCACGTGGTCTGAAAGATGCAGCGCTCCCGCCAGGCCACCCATGCACGCACAAGGATGGTGCCAGCCGATGAACCACAACCCGCAGCGGTAGGCAAGGAAGCCCGTCGAAATCCAAGCCACTGCGAACAGACTGAGCTGCCGCTTCTCAGTAAAAAGGCAGAAGAAAGCAACTAGGAGCTCCACCAACCCCACCACCAGCATCAGCTCACGGAACGGTATCCCGACGACGGGGTCCGCAGCGTCCAGCGCCCGCGCCGGGCCGATAGCGCTGAAGGCCTTTCCCAGGGCGCTGGCAGCCAGAGCCAGCCCAGCAGTAAAAATGAAGAAGCGCTCGAAACGAGCCCTGGCGGAAACCATGGCTGTCTCGGTACGAACCCCCGCTGTTGTCGAGTCGCTCATGGGTGTGTCGGTCGTGTCTCGGGAAGCGAGCCCTCGCGCATAGAGTCGCCAATTGTGTCAGCCAAACATAGCAGTTCGAACAGGGCGGGTCGCAATGCGGCAGCGATTATCCCACCTGCCCACCGACCATTCCGAACGCGAATACTTACCACACAACACATGCAGAATCACCACTGGAAACGGTCGTGTAACATGGGAAGCTCGTATTATTATCCCTAAGAATCCAAGGCTCAAGGCAAATACATGAACTACTCCCCTGGCCGCAAGAAGTCACGTAATAGCTCGCCGGCACAGCAGGGATATAGCCGCCGGGCCTGCAGGTCGAAGTCGAGGAAGTCGTGTCGCAGTCATAGCACGTAACGTTGGCCGTGTAGGTATACTTGGTACAGGTCCCCACGCATGGGTCCTCACCGACCTGGTGGCAGACGTCCACCGGGTCGGTCTGTTTCACCCCGTTCTGGGCGCACGTGTAGTAGCACCAGTTGCAAACACCCATCGCGCAAACCGAAAACCCGCATAGTATCAGGATTGCTCCCATGCGATACACCCCGAACATGCGCACTCCGTTCATAATCCTATTTGTCATAAGCTTTCCTGCTGTCTTTATCGTATTCTCCGTGATTCTCACTTTCTTTACGCTGCCTTGCTTGTCCGTCTATATCTGATTAGCCACGCTAACAGTCCAGCCATGGGCGCTAAGACCAATAGCACAAGAAAGAAAACGCGAACATACACCAACCGCTCGGCCTCCCTGGGAGAGCGGGTGTGCGGCCGGTAGGGTCGCATGGATTGCGCCCGGATGTAGTTGGACTGGTAAGGGCGAATAAGTTCTCTCACCGACGAGTCGTTGGTGGTTTTCCAGGTTCTATTCGTGACCGCGTAAACCACATATAGCCAAGGGAACGCGGCATCACGAAAGCGGTAATCGAGGACATTAACTTCGTTACCCAACTCCGGAGGCACAATCTCACGGGTTCCCACAACAACGTTTGCGACCTCGCAGGCGATGCGCTCGGCAGTAGGCGACGATGCCTTGTACCTTCGAGGGAAATAGCGAACGAGCTCGAACCGGCTGGGGACTGGCACCTTGGATGCTCCAGCTATCACGTTGGTCCATCCCGTGACCCGGTAGCGACCGGCTATGAAACCATCCTCGTAGGGCGGAATGTTCGTAAGCCCGAACTGGCGGGTAGAGCTTTCCCAGAGTTGGCTAGACGCGACGAACGTAATAGCAGTGGGAAACTGGCCAGCGGAATCAGGCCATTGGACGTGGAGATCAAAGGATACGGCCTCGGGCCGATAAGCCTCGCCCCAAGGAGCGGGCACTGGAGCGGTGTCTGAAGCCTTCAGAACCGGCTCAGCCAAAAGCGCTTCCCAGAGCAATCTTGCAGGCGCGCTGGCGCCAAGCGGGATTTGACCAGAAAAGATCACAGCAGTTGCAGCTCTGGCGTAGGCAACACCGTTAGTGTAAAAGATCTCTTCCCGCGGCACCTGCGCAACCGCTGTCTTGTGGATGGGAATGTTCCGAGTCAGCGTATAGACATCAGCGCCGTCGAACATTACGGCTTCAGTCGTCAGAGAGCCGGCTGGTGAGTTGACGAGTGACCACTTTTGCCCGCTCTTCTGAACGGTGAATCGCGACGCAAAGGCCGCTGCCCGCGTTCCATCGAGCTTGAAGGTTTCATAGGCGGAGCTCCCGCTCAATTCGAAATCTAAGCACTGGGCCGTGGGACAGACGAGGCCAAGCAGAACGCTTAGGAAAAGCAACGCTGCCCTTGTGAGCCGACGAGTGTATGCCCCGGCTTGCGACACAAGTCGGAGCGTGTGTTCCTGGCCCTCCATCCTCAGTGCGAATGGAGCCGGAGTTCCAAGATACGAGCGGGTGTGGCCCAGAGAAGGAGAAGGAGAAGGGATCAAACCGTAGGTTCGTCTAGCGTGTGGAAGTGCAGAGCTTTGGTTCCAGCCTGCGGTTTGACCCATTTCTTCGTTCAGCTCTCGTCCGGCATTACCCTCGCCACCGCTCTCCAGCACATTCTGCCCGGCGTTGTTCCTGGCAGCCTCACTTTCCGATGGTGCTCTGTCGCCCATATTAATGTTGGTATCTAACACGAGCCGAAGCAGACTCGCAAGGTTTTCCCTTGTACAAAAATGGTACATGGTTCAGTCGCAAGTGGGCGCGGTTGAGTTCACCCCCCCGCGAACCCTCTTAGAGGGTCGGCCTTGCCACGCGCGCCAAGCTTGTTGCAGTCGTGGCGCAGGTGCCGGTGAACAGTTCCTGCGCTAAGACCAAGCTCGGCCGCAATTTCCTGGTACGTCAGCCCGTTCCGCAGGAGCAGCAGCCTTTCGAGTTCCCGGCAGCCCAGCGCCCCGCACGACCAGTTCTCTCCCCGCACGGTGGGGATAACCCACATGTGCGGCTCACCCCTCGGCCTCACAGTCTCCATGTCACGAACGATGGACCTTTCCGAACAGGAGAATCAGGATGACCGGGACGAGCGCCAGAGACACAAGCACTGCCCAGCGAATGAGAGCCTGTTTTGCTGATGAAACAGTGGCGTCTCTCACCGCGCGCCTGTGCGCAGATGTCTTTTTGAGCTGCTCGATCGCCGGCAGGGAATTGGAGCGGAGCATGTACCTCAGGGACGTTCCGGCTGGTTGCGTTTCCGCAAGCCGATAGTCGCTCACAAACGTTCGGGCGGGAACCTGGACCTCTAACGACTCTGAGGGCGCAAGCTGAGATACGGAAAGCACCGACGCACTGATCGTTGACACGGCAATTGGGGCTTCCTTAGCACTCCGGTCCGTGGAGAAACGCGTCAATCTAAACCTCAATGGGAGCACCAGACTCCCGATATTGGTGGTCACGTCCACGTCGTAGCGAGCGGCTACTCCTGCGGGTCGTGCCACATCGGAGATGTTAATCCTGGCCCAGCGGCCATCCGGAGTGGCCCGCCTGCCGGCCCACTGATAAACCGCTCGCGAGACGAGGTGCGGGGCTTCAGCAAACTCGTGCCATTCGGCATCCCGGAAGCGGTCTTCGAGGGGGTTGCCATCGTCCCAAATCTGGAGCAACATGCGACTCGTGCCGTCAGCCTCCTCGCTGGGCGGCGTGAAGGCGAACCAGAGGAAAGCGACGAAAGACGGGTCCACGGACGGATACTTCCCCCGCTTGGCACGAGCGATAGCCGCATTATTAACCGTGTTTGTACGGTTCAGCTTCGCCGAAGCGGCGGCACGACGCAGGATATTCGACAACACCCCGGGGACAGCAACGGTGCTGCTGGCAGACCGGACCTCGTCTCTGCTGGATCGCCGGAGCTGTGCACGCAGGGCTTCCAGCCGAGGCTCCGCGGGCTGGAGCGGGTCCGCAAAAGCGGTGACCATGAGAACACAGTCATCCGGGCCCAAGCCCCCTTCGAAGTACGCAATCTGACCTTTGCGCTGAATGAGTGGCTCAGTACGGACCCGCCACCTTTCTCCTTTGACCTTTACGTCAAATACCAGTGTATTCTTGCCGGTCGCCAGACCCGAAGCGTCCAGCGTCGTATATGTCAGATGTCCAAGGGCATCGTAGCCAACAGTCGGATCGTCCGAAGCTGCGCATTCGACACACAGCGCGAGGAAAAGCGCCGTCGCGATGTGCGCCGGTCGCAGGTACCACCTTGCAAAATGCCCATACCTCTTCGGTCCAACGACCGCTTTGTTGCCGGACGCCCGTGGGGGCCTCCAGGTTAAATCTGCGATCCGGAGCATTTACACGATCCTGTGCCGCGCTCCGATCCGTGGCAGTGGCATTTCTCGGCCTCGAAACGATTTCAGCCACCACACTCCGTGTCGTTATTATATGATTGGGGACCCTCGACGATGTGAGGATTATCATGATCGGCTACCCAACCGCTGGAATCACAGGCACAGTCCTGTTCTGATTTTCCAGGTTTAGTGTAGGTGTTCAGGGTGCAGTTCGTCAGCGTAAACGTGAAGCATACGAAGGAGCAACTAGGCCCAGTACAGTGGCTTTGTACCGGATCCTCTACCCATTTTACACAAGTGGACGATTGCTCATCCGGGCCGCAGGCGGGGCTCGGGTCATATTGCGGCCGCATACACCCAATTGCGTCATCAGCCTTGGATCCCCGATCAGACATAAGAAAGAGCATTACCACGCCGGCCCCGAAAAGCAGCCTTGCGATCAGGTGCGGTAACGAGGCCATGGGCCTCCAATGCGTTACTTCGTTCGCAAATGTATTATCCGAGCCAATACGGTTGATCGTCATAGTTGTCCCATTCAGTTTCCATATTCAGGCCGTCGTCCATCGCTCGACAGCTCTTGCTGCCACAGCGCTCACCCGCGAACTTCCCCGAGCGAAACAGCCATCTTAATCAAACACCAGTTGAACAGAGTCGCAAGCCACGCTCCTGTACAAAAATGGTACAGCCATCAACCCCGCGCGACCGGCGAATTTACCCCCCCCCCCCCGAGAATCTGCGCAGCGCCTCAGCCCTGCCTCGTGCGCCGAGCTTCTTGTAAGCGTCGTGGAGATGCCGGTGAATAGTCCCGGCGCTCAGACCAAGCTCGGCGGCAATTTCCTGATACGTCGCCCCGTTGCGCAAGAGCAATAGCGTTTCGAGCTCCCGGCCACTCAGCACCTTGGCCAAACCGGTTCCCGCCGTGCGGCGGGCGTAGTCCACGAGCGCGGCCTGAGCCTGGCTGGACAAGACAGGCCGTCCGTGTGCCACTTCGTTGACGGCACACACCAAGCACCGCGCCGGCACGGGTTTCACCAGGTACCCCAAGGCCCCGGCGTTAATCCTCCTCAAGATTGCATGGCGGTCCGAGGAGACCGTAAGGATTAAAACCCGCGCACCAGGCAAGGCGGCGCTGGCCCTGCGGACCCAGCCGTTGTCGGCCTTTCCTGAGAAATGGACCTCCGTCAGGATGACGCGCGGTGGCGCGTGTGAGGGACAGCACCCCTCCGTGGACAGGGGTTCGTTCCCGGCGGGCGCGCAGGCAACTGGCCTGCGGGCCCGAGCAGCAAGCAACGAGGCCGGGCTCCGATAGCGCTCCAGGCTCCAGCCATCGCTGTGGTCCGAAAAAGCCTGCTCAACGAGTTCATGGATCCGCCGGTCGCTGTCCACCAAGGCGACGCGAAGTCTGGCGGCCAGTTGCCGGTTGGCGGCTCGATAGGCCAGGCAAGCCGTACATCCCGCGACGCGCATGTTCGCAGGCGTCGCTTCGTCGGTCGGGTCGTTGGGGCTTGCTGGCATAAGCTGCTCCTTGCTCCGGCCCCTGCCGCGCCCACTGGGCGCGCACGCCGGGAAACCCTGCTCGCCAGTCTTCCGGGGAGTCGAGAATGCTCCTCCACCCTGCGGCCAGACCTTGCGGTCTGGCGTCTCTCCACCACTTGTGCCAACCAGCATATTCACCCCTCAACAACGCGGTTTACGACCGCTATTACAGCCAATAGCCGGCTCCATGTCAATGGCAGAATAGCATCCCCGCGGCGGCAGGTCGAGCCTGCGCGCTAACCCTGGTCTGGGCATTCACGAGCTCGAACGAAGGAATCCCTTTGGTGCCAGCCGCGCTGCGGTCCGGGCGACCTTCCTTCTCTTAAGGGCTTCCGGCGCCGGCCCGACCCTGCAAGTCACGAAGGACGGAGCTCCTCGAATGTGAGCGTGTGGGTGAGCGGAGCCAGGGCTAGAGACACAAGAGCCGCCCACCGAATCCGGGACTGTTCCACCGCCACAGTCGTGCAGTAGCGGTGACTCCCGCTGCGCGCCGGTGCCCGGACCTCTTTTTGAGCTGCTCGAGAGCCGGGAGCGGACTGGCGGCGGGCTCCATTCGTAACAGAATCAATGCACGAACGCCCTTGCGGCGCTTCGCGCAGGAAGCCTCTGGGCCAGAAAGGCGCTTGATACCCAGTCGGCTACGGTGCTAGTTTGCGCACGCCTTCCCCGTTGCCTCGAACCCATCACAGATGATGATGTCCTCATCGTACTCAGGAATAGGATCGAGAGTCTTGGAACAGTCGTTTGGATCAACCTCAGTAAGCGTTAAGGAAATGCAATTCCAGGTCTCGGTTGCCGCAATGGAGTCGTAACCCCACAGTTGTGGGGGATTGGCTTCACTGCGGGGCACTACGTCGGAGCCTACCGCGTCTTCTTCTGTGGTGAGTGTATCAAGTCCGGTGCCGTTTCCTTCCCCGTTCTTGCACGGCGCAGGCCAACTATCCCAAAGCATGCCCGCTGCCACGCAGACGTACGCGTCAGAGTCCGTAACCCAACATCCAGCATATACGGAGGGAACGCACGCCGACGCAATTGCAAGTGCGACAATCCACAGGTGGTGATGTTTCATTGTTTTCATAATACTAAGCTTCTTCATTACTAGAGCCGTGATTACTACCGTGAACATTGGCTGCGCGCGTTCGCACAGCCCAGAACAACAAGACACCGGAGCCCAACGCTGCGAGCACGAACAGGAGGGAAACAAGCCTGTGGGTCGCCCTAGGGTCAGTGCTCGCGGCAACCAATTTCCGGACGGGGCGAAGTGTGTTGTTGGTTGCGATTTGCGCAGAGAAAGTCGCGCCATTTCTTACCACGTGAGCCAGCAATTGACCCGCATCAGCCCGGTATGTCTGCCAGGAGAACACGGACGGCGCGGGCGCTTCCCCCGCTTGCTCCAGGAAGACAAGGTGGTACTCCATTTGAGCCACAAGGTGCGTATCGGAGAGGCGCGTGACCCGCACGGTATCGGTTGCGTAGTCAATCATCACGCGCAAGGCTTTACCGCCCGGCAGAGAATAACTCAATCCTGAGGGCCGGCCGGGGTCACCCCCCAGCTCCGCCACCACACTGCCTCCTCCGTCAGAGCCCGTGATAAACAACTCCGAGCCGGAGACACGGGGAGTCTGGCTTAAAGGATGGGAAACGCCGAATTGGACCAACTGCCTGCATTCGGAAGCAAGAGCTGTCATTGTGACCAGCACAGTGTCAGGTTTAGTGCGGCCCCGCTGCTGCACGGCCTCTGCCTTCGAGATGACATGTAACGTATTGAACGAGTTCTCCGGCGGAAGCAACTCGCGGTCTTGGCCGGCCTTTCGATAGACCCGGACGGGGCTGTCGAGTCTGAACGACCAATAGGCTTCGCCGTCGAAACCGTAAAGCTTATCTGCGGACGCGAAATTATTGACGTTGGTGATTGGAGCTACTCTTGAGAGTGCTATGAGGTAACACACATCCCGCCAGCAAAACGTGACGAACAGAGGCTTGGACGGCCCGTGGCGCCTCGGGACAACGATGGTCCGGTCGAATGCAACCAGGCCGTGGGAATTCGCGCCGCTTACAAACCGTTGGTACAGTTCTGCTAAGCAGTCCTGCGAACCACGAACGCTTGTCTCGCCGATACAAAGAAGGGCCAAGAGAATCAGCGCGGCAGATCCGAAACGCAAAAGCGCGAACCGGCGCCGGGAGCCCTTCCCGCGAAGAACTGGTGCGGGCCCTTCTCCGGCAGTCGTCTTTGGATTGTGCCAGACCACAACAACACTATCGCTTAACAGAAACCATGGTCGGCTCACAAGTCTTTCTGGGGTACAAAAGTGGTACATTTGCCAAGGGGCTTTCTGCGCGGCTCAGTTCACAGCCTTTGAGGACGCTCCTCCTTGCGGAACTACCGCGCCGGCATGACCTGCCGAGAGGCTCTTGGCCGCGGGCTGGCCTCTGGTGATCCTCCCGTGGTCCTCTCGTGGTGCTCTTGTGGTCCTCTTGTGTTAGGCCCTTTTGGCCCTGCCTTGACGGTTGGCTGGCCCGGCGGCGGAGCGGCCGTTGTCTGGCACCAGGGCGCTGGTCACGCGCGCGAAGACCCGGTTTTCCCAGCCGTCTGCCTGCTGCCATGCACGGACAAAAACCTTGGAGCCGGGCAGCGGGACCTGGTAGCGCTTGTCTTTCAGCTTCCTCCATTCCTTGAGCTTCTTAAGGAACAGCGTGGTGAAGTCGCTGAAGCCTCCGCGCGGGGCAGGGGCCAGGCCGAGGAAGGCGTAGTTCGTGTTATAGGCGGTGCCGGCGCTGCACGGGGCCCAGGCGAAGAGCATGATATCCTCGGTCGGCACACCCTTCACGGCCAGCTTGAAGGTGTATCCGCCGCGGGCCGGCTCGATGCTCAGGTCCCCGACGGGATTGGAGGCGAACTGCGGCAAGGGCGGTGGGTCCAGCAGCGGAGGCCGGCCGCACAACTCCAGCACCGTGTTGAGCTTCTTGAAGAGCTGGGGGCCGTCCAGCGGGCCGGACTGGCCCTGCCAGGGCCGGCTGCGGGCTTCGGGCGCGAGCTTCCGCCAGGCTCGGCGCTGCTCCTCGGTGATCCGGTTCCAGAGGCGGGCGAATTTGCCCAGGCTCCCCCGCGCCCGTTGCTGGGCCGGGGTGCGGCGGTTCTTGACGGGGGCTTCTTCGCGCAGGTACTGGCCCGCACGGTTCCGGCTGGCGATGAGCTTGCCTCGCCGTCCCCGCTGTGGCACGTCTCGGATTCTCATGGGTTTTGATGATGTCAGCGGGCGGTCGCTCGGTCCAGACCTTTTTCGGCCCCGGCCCGCGCCGGGGCGCAACTCACGTTATCGGAGCGCGGACATTCTTGTCCGCCTGGGGCTTGCTAACGTGGTCGAAGCGGACAAGAATGTCCGCGCTCCTGTCGTATTCTTTCATAGTCGTCGGAAACCGTGAGTTGCGCCCACGCGCCGCCCGCACTACGCGGCCTGAAGTGACACAACAAACCGAGTCGCTGCAAGCACGCCGTTCAGGGCACGATCAGGCGCAGGCGGGTGCGTTGGAGGGAGAACGTTGCGGGCAGGTGGCCGACGAGCTCGCCATCGGCTTCGAGCGCGGTAGGGGACGGGCTGGAGAGTGTGAACGACTCGGCCTGGAAGGACTCCACCGCCCCAGCCGGCAGCCGGCCCCGCAGCAGCAGGCCCGGGGTGCAGCGGGCGAGCACCAGCCAATTCACCCGGGGAAAGACGCAGACGTCGAGCAGGCCGTCACGGGGGTCGGCGCGCGGGAAGATCTGAAAGTGCCCGCCATAGAGGCGGCCATTGCCGATCAGGACCATCTCACCCGTAGCGGAGTGCCCCCCACCTGCGGCGGTGACTTTGGACTGGGTGCCGAGCAAAGCTTTGAGGCCCGCCACGACGTAGGCCAGGGGGCCGATTTTCTTCTTCAGTGGCCAATGAACCAGTTCGATGGCCCGGGCATCGAGACCGGCTCCGGCCATTTGCGCGAAATAGCAGCGCTGGAGGGCGCTACCGGCGCGATATTCGACGCTGGGCAGATCCTGGAGGGTTTCCCGGCCCCGGCGAATGGTCGCCCACGCGGCGTTCAGTTCTGTGGGCAGGGCCAGTTCGCGGGCGAAGACATTGACCGTGCCGAGCGGCAGCAGGCCGAGGCGTGCCCGCTCGAATCCCTCGGGTGCATCGCCGATGCCGTTAAGCACCTCGTGGACCGTGCCGTCGCCACCGGCGGCGACGATGACCTCAAAGCCTTCGCCGACTGCCTCGGCCGCCAGTTGGCGCGCATGGCCGGCGGCGGTCGTCTGTTTGAGGGTGCTTTCGCGTCCAATGGCGTCAAGGTGACGCCGGAAGCGCCGGGCCTTTTCGCCCCGGGCGACAGGATTAAAGATGACGCACGTCCGCACGCACTATTGTTGGGGCGGTCAGGCCGGGATAGTCGAGGAGAAATGCGTGAGGCGTGAAGCGTGAGGATGTGTTTGGCGGAGTGCGCCCGTCCCCGGGCGCAGTAACGAGCCTACACTCCAGTGCGCCTGGAGGGAGTACGTATGCCGTGCTTGAATTCCACATGGCTGCGCCCGGGGACGTTGCGCCTTACACGGGTTTTCTGGGGGTTGGACTCCAGTTTGGATTCACGGCGGGTCTGTTCCCCCTCACCCCTGCCCTCTCCCTCAGGGAGAGGGGGCTACGCTGGCCAGCTCTTGGAGCACCTGAGCGCGCCAGATTCGCCGGCTGCCGGACAGAGGTTCTCCCTCTCCCTGAGGGAGAGGGCAGGGGTGAGGGGGAACGGGCTGTGCACTATGGCGGAGTTATAGCTCGGGCAAGATGCGTGTAAGGAGCAGCGGGGAGGGGCGCACTCCGCTAGGCACATATAAGCGGGCGACACTTCATCCCGCACTTGAACTTCGCTGCTGGTTATCATACACCATGCAGCGATGAACGATCCGATTGCGCCGAAGATGTCGAAGTGGCCGTTCTTTTTGGGGGATGCCCTCCTGCTGGGGATGGCGTATTTCATCGCGTTTCAAAGCAAGTTTAGCCTGGGACATTGGGAACTGTGCTTTGTGGTGCTGTGCGTGCTCGCGGGCGCGGTGCTCAGCGTCGTTCCGTTCCTGCTTGAATACGAGGCGCTCGTTAAGCTGACGGAAGCCGGCGCGCTGACTACCGTCGTGTCCCAGTTGAAGAATCTGGAGGGGATTGCCAGCCAGATCAGCGGCGCGACCGGCAAGTGGCAGGACGCGCAGGACCAGGCGGACAAGACCGCCACAGCGGCGAGGGAAATCGCGGATCGGATGACCAGCGAGGTGCAGGCATTCACGGAGTTCATGAAGCGCGCCAACGATAGCGAGCGCGCGAACCTCCGGCTAGAGGTCGAAAAGCTCCGGCGCGTGGAACAGGAGTGGCTGCAAGTGTTGGTGCGAGTGCTCGATCATGTCTATGCCTTGCACGCCGGTGCGTCCCGGTCCGGCCAGCCGAAGCTGGCCGAGCAGGTGGGCAATTTCCAGAACGCCTGCCGCGATGCCGCGCGCCGGGTCGGGCTGACGCCCTTCAGCCCAAACGAGGCCGAGCCGTTCGATGCGCAGCGGCACCAGTTGGCCGAAGAGAACGGCGAGCCACCCTCTGATGCGCTCGTCGGCGAGACCGTAGCCGCCGGCTATACTTTTCAGGGAAGACTCTTGCGTCCCGCACTGGTGCGCCTGCGCGGGGACCCGCCGCCGGTGACTCCGCCCCCAACCGGTGCCGCCAATGAAGAACAAAGCCATCTGCCGTTGAATGCGGCGGACGCAAGCCCGCAATAGCATTGCGGATACACCTGATACCTCTTGAGATTATGAACCGTCTTAGACTCACCATTATCGTCTGCCTCTTGAGCGCCGCTGCCAGCCGCGCGGGCACTACTTCGCTTGTCAACCTGGTCAACCCGCTCCAGGGCACCGATTCCAATCCCGGCTTCTCGCACGGAAACGAGTATCCGGCCATCGCCCTGCCGTTCCCGATGAATACCTGGGCGCCCTATACCCAGCCCGTCAAGAATTCGTTCTACTACCAATACCGCGATACCAAAATCCGCGGCATTCGGCAGACCCACCAGCCGAGCCCCTGGATTGGCGATTACGCCGCCTTCGCCCTCATGCCCGTATCCGGCAAACTCGTGGTGAAGGAGGACGACCGCGCCTCTGCTTTCCGTCACGAGGACGAGACCGCCCAGCCGAGCTATTATCGGGTGCACCTGGATACGTGGAAGACCGTGGCTGAGGTCACCCCGACCGAACGCTGCGCCCGTTTCCGGTTCACCTTCGAGCAACCCGGCGACTCTTACGTGGTGCTGGACGCCTTCCCGGGCGGGTCATCCGTCGAGATCGTTCCCGCGGAGAATAAGGTCCTCGGCACCTGCCGCTTCAACCACGGGGGCGTGCCGGGCAATTTCTCCAACTACTTCGTGATCGTTTTCGACCGACCGTTTGCCGCTTACGGCGTGTGGTCGCCGGACTTTGTCCAAACGAACGCCACGCGGCTCGCCAGCGGGCATGCGGGCGCTTTCTTCAAGTTCGACACCACCCCCGGCGCGCCGGTCGGCTGCAAGGTCGCCTCCTCTTTCATCAGCCCCGAGCAGGCGTTGCGCAATCTGCAGCGTGAGGTCGGCGATGCCGATTTCGACACCATCCGCCAGCGGGCCGAGGAACGCTGGAACGAGGCGCTGGGCCGCATCCGCATCGAAGGGGGCATGCCCGACGCCCGGCGCACTTTCTACAGCGCGCTCTACCGCAGCATCCTGTATCCGCATCGGTTCTACGAGCTCGACGAAAAGGACCACCCGGTCTATTTCAGCCCTTACGACGGCAAAGTCCACGAAGGCGTGCTCTACACCGACACCGGTTTCTGGGATACCTTCCGTGCCGCCCACCCGCTCTACAACCTGCTCTTTCCCGAGATCAGCGCCGAAATCCTCCCGGGCCTCCTCAATGCCTATGACCAGAGCGGCTGGCTGCCTTCCTGGTCGAGCCCGGGCCATCGCGCCTGCATGATCGGCAACCACGCCTTCTCGCTGCTGGCCGACGGCTGGGCCAAGGGCATCCGCACCTTCGACGCGCAAAAGGCTGTCACCGCTATGATGCACGACGCCACCAACCAGGCGCCCGACAACTGCCGTTCCATCGGCCGCGATGGCGCCGAGTTCTACGATAAACTGGGCTATGTCCCATACTCCAGCGTCCGCGGTGAGCCGAGCTTCGCCGAAGCGACCGCCAAGACCCTTGCCTATGCTTACGACGACTTCTGCGCCTCGCGGCTGGCGCGCGCCGTTGGGCGCAACGCCGAGGCCGACCAATTCGCCCGCCGGGCCATGAACTATACCAACCTGTTCGACGCCAAGCTCTGCTTCATGCGCGGGCGCAAGGCCGACGGCTCCTGGTGCGAGCCATTCGACCCGACCGAATGGGGCGGCCCCTTCACCGAAGGCTGTTCGTGGCACTGGACCTGGAGCGTCTTCCAGGATATTCCGGGCCTTATCAAGCTCATGGGTGGAGAAAAGGCATTTGACGCCAAGCTCGACGCCGTGTTCACCTCGCCTAACACCTTCAACGCCGGCACCTATGGCCGCCCCATTCATGAGATGATCGAGATGGTCGCTCTCGACATGGGCCAGTATGCCCACGGCAACGAACCGATCCATCACATGATCTACCTCTACGACTATGCCGGCCAGCCCTGGAAGACCCAGTCACGCATCCGGTTGGTCATGGAGAAACTCTACCAGGCCACTCCCGATGGCCTTTGCGGCGACGAGGACACCGGCCAGATGTCCGCCTGGTATGTCTTCAGCGCCCTCGGCTTCTACCCCGTCTGCCCGGGCACCACTGACTACTCGATCGGCAGCCCGCTCTTTGACCGCGCCACGCTCACGCTGCCCGGGCACAAGACCTTCACCATCATTGCCCAGCACAATGGCCCGCAGCACCCTTACATCAGCGGCGCCAAGCTGAACGGTCAGCCCTTCGACAAGGTGTTCCTTACCCACGAGCAACTGGTAAAGGGGGGTGAGATCGTCTTCGACATGGCTTCGGCGCCCGATTACAAGTGGGGGACAGGCCCGGAGAGCCGCCCGCCGGCGACGATGTCGGGCGCGAAGCCGTGATTCAGTACCAAGCCGCGCTGCCGCTAGAGCTGGAGCCAGGTCCGGAGCCTTTTCTCAAGCGCGGCGGAGTCTGGTGCGTCAAGAAGGCCCACCGATTTGACGACCAGCCGGTCTTCAACCGTGGCAATCTGCGCTTTTATCCCGCAGAGCACGTTCAATCCAGCCGCCCTCCAGCCCTGGAGCGTCAGGTCCACATTGCGCAGTACCGAGGAGATGGGGACGACGAACAGGTCTCCTGCATAGCTGCCGTGACCGATGACGACTGCAGGCCGCACCTTCTGGCTGGTCAGGTCGGTGAAAGGAATCGGGAGCAGGACAACCTCACCCTTTGAGAAGCTCATTGAAGACGTCGTCGTCGGGGTTATTCCAGGTTTTCATCAAAGCGTCTTCGCTTAGCTTCAGCCAGGCGCTGCGTTCTATGTCCTCGGCCTCCGCGGTGCCGCTGTGAATAGTTACTCTGACATGGGCCTTCTCAGGCAGAGGCAGCTTCCTTGGAAGCCTGAGCACCCCGTCTTCGTAGATGGCCTCGACGGTTGTCGTCATGAGCAAAGAGTAGCGGCCGATCGGTGTTCTGGCAAGCTGTTCGGCTCCAGCTATTCGGCTCAAGCTGTTCGGCTCCCGACCGAGGACTGCCTGCGCGGAAGGGAAGAACGAAGGTTAGGGGCTGAGAGCCGAGTTTTAGCCCCGGGGCGCGTTCAAGAACCGCAAAATCAGGGGCGGGGATGTCCTCGTCCCCGCCATTTGGCTGAGAAACTGCGCCTGAAACGGGGACGAGGACGTTCCCGCCCATTCCTGGCCCCTGGTCGGCTAACCTTGAGCCACGATTTGGCTTGCCTGAAGCAGGGGGAGAGCAGGGGGAGAGCAGGGGGAGAGCAGGGGGAGAGCTTTCCCCCTGCTCTCCCCCTGCTCTCCCCCTGCTCTCCCCCTGCTTCATTATGGCTTGAGGGCGGCCGGAGTATATGGCCAGAGGCGGGGCGTACACTTTCATACGGGGCCTACCGCGCAATAATATCCCGGTCGAATGACGAGAAGTCGCCACGCACCAGCCAGATCCGCAGCTTTACATCCTCGCGGTGACCCGGCAAATCGTCCATCTTCTTGTCGAGCGAACCACCTCGGCTGAGGTTAAGCATTATCCCCGCGACCCTGACTCCTCGACCACGCGGGCGATGCGGCGGTCGGGGACGAGCCACATCAGGGCAACCAGCACGTAGATGCAGCCGGAGATCCACGGTCTGACAAATGCAGTCAGTATGGCCAAGCTGTAGAGGACGGGTGAGAACTTGCCCTTAAGATCGCGCCCGATGGACACCGCGAGTTTGGAATCGCGGCCATGCGCAGCCACGATGAGGCTCTGCAAGATGTAGTAGGCAATGGCGGCCAGCAGCATCACCACGCCATACAGAGCAGTGGGCGCTTTAGTGAAGTGGTTCTCGCCCATCCAGCCGGTGACAAAGGGAAAGAGCGATAGCCAGAACAGCAAATGGAGATTCGCCCACATGATCCCGCCGGTCACTTTGTGGGCGGCTTTCAGCAGGTGATGGTGATTATTCCAATAGATGCCCAGGTAAATGAAGCTCAACACGTAAGTCAGGAAGACCGGCAATAAGGGCTTCAGGGCGACGAGGTCGGAACCGAGCGGCACTCGCAGTTCCAGGACCATGACGGTGATAATGATGGCCAGCACGCCGTCGCTGAAGGCTTCCAGACGGTTCTTTTCCATCCGGTATTCTGCCGTGGAACAGGCTTGGGCGCAAATGCCTCAGAGCAGGCGCGAGAGCACCGTGATCTCCAGGTTGATGCGGTGCCATTTTCACTCAGATTGCGTGAGAATCGCGCGCGGCGGAACAGCGCCTTTGCAGTACAATCGTGTTTTGCACTGGGAATGGCATGGTACAGGCGATGCTTTCCGGCAGTCATGAAGACAGCCAGCCCGCATTCCACCTTCATCCGCATCAGCTTGATTGTTGTCCTTGTGGCAGGTTTGGCGGCCATCGGTCTGAATCTCACCCTGGTGAAGCAGAAGATTGCGAGCCTGCAATCCAACCTCGCGGCGCAGACCCTGGCGCTGCAACAGACACGATCGGACCTGACCCAGACCCGGACCACACTGGCCTCCACCGCCGCCGCCCTCGCCACGACCAGGACTGCGCTGGAAACCACGACCGCTGAGAAGCAAGCGGCTCTGGCGAGCCTTGCCGATCAGACCCGGCGTGCTCAGAAGCTCAGCGCCGACTTGGCCAAATCCAATCGGGACCGCGACACCGCCCAAGCCGAGCTGGCTCGTTACCATGCCGCGGGCATGAAGCCGGAGGAAATCCTGACTGCCGCCCAGCGGATCAAAGAACTCGGCGCCGCTCTGGCTGCCGCCCAACAGACCAATAGCGACCTGGTCGCCCGGTTGAGGCGATTGGCCTTCGTGCCGGAAGGCCCCATCGAGTTGCCCGCCAAACTCCGGGCGCAGGTTCTTACTTCCGATCCCAAGTGGCACTTTATCGTCCTGGACGCCGGGGAGAAGCAGGGTGTGCTGACAAATGCCGAGCTGCTGGTGAGTCGGCAAGGCAAGTTCGTCGCCAGGGCCCGCGTAACCCGCGTCCAGGATGATCGCTGTATCGCCGACCTGTTACCCGGCTCAGAGCTGGTCCAGGTGCTCGAAGGCGATGTTGTCATCCCTGCCTTTCCGCGATCGTGAGGTCAGGGGGGGCGCATCGCAATTTCGGAGGGTGTGGCTGCTGACAACCTTTTTCCGTCGCAGGCCTTTGATTGAGGTCAGGCTGATGGTGAGCCCGTTCCCCCTCACCCCAACCCTCTCCCCAAGGAGAGGGAGCCCCGCCGCCCGTCGCTGAAAAGGCTCGAATCCTTCGCCTTGCCCTGGCGCGGCCGAGGTCTCTCCCTCTCCTTGGGGAGAGGACTGGGGTGAGGGGGAATGGCATGCACGAATGAGCGAGCGTTATGGAGAACCAGCCTGGGGTGTACAGTAGGTGAGCGGGACCCGTGAGGCGAACCGCTCTGGTTCAAGCCTTGCCAGCAGGGCTTCCCGGCAGTACACATCTCCCAATCCAAGAATAAACCTATGTGTCTCCAAACCTCAGCCGTCACGCCCTGGCACGATTGGAACTGGAGTGGTGACGAGATCGTCTATCAACCCATCATCCCTGCGTCACGAACCATCCCGGGCACCAAGCGGCGCTACCCGATTGATATCCGGGAATTTCTCACCACGCGGGATAACGCCGTGGTCAACCAGAAGCTGGGCCTGCTGATTGACCGGTTGCCGGTCGCGGACCAGGCGCACTTTCGCTCTCATGCGCGCGGGAGCTTCGACTTCCGGGTGGATGCCGTGCTGGATTATGTGGGGACGCTGCGGTATCGGCGGGCCGCCAACAAGACCGGCAAGGGTCCGGACGCCTGGCTGTATCCCGATGAAACCCTCGCGCAAGGCGGCGGGGATTGCGAGGACCTGGCGTTCCTGCTGGCGGCGTTGCTGATGGCTGCGGGGGTCACCAGCTATTGCGTCCGCGTTGCCCTCGGCGAACTCGAGATTGTCCTGCCGGATGGGCGGCGGCAGAAACATGACCATTGCTGGGTGATGTATCAAAACGAATCGGGGATATGGGAGATACTGGAACCGCTCCGGGCTGTGGCAGCGGGCCCGGCCAAAGCAAGTACCCGCGCAGCGCGGCGGCTGGCCCAATCCGTCGAGTACATCCCTCACTATGTCTTCAACGCCGACCACCTCTGGATCATCCGCTCGCGAGAACCGTCCCGTCGGCAGGCTTTCGACCGGTATTGCCGGACGCGGAGCTTCTGGAAGAAGTTCGACCCGAGCTTTGCCGCGGGCGTCCACAATACTATTTTCGACCAGGCGCTGGCCGGCCTGGTGCCCGCCGCCGCCCTGCGCACGATCAAGCGCAAGAGTCTCTGGCTGGATGCCAACATCTTCAGCTACGACCCGCGCGACCACTTCGATAACGGTTACATTGACCAGGGCTGGGCGGTGGCGAACTCACGCCTCGCCCAATTCAACAAGGACAACGCCGACTGGGACAGCTTTGGCGCGGCAGCTCATGCGATTGGCGATTTCTACGCGCACTCCTCTTATCTGCACTTCGCCGCGCTTCAAAACCCAAGCCGCGACCAGGGCCGGGCGGACATCTACACCCCGGGCGCCGGCCTCGTCGCTCCTCCGGAATACACTGCCACAGGCGCTGACCCCTCATTGCCGCCCTTTGATCTCACTTCAAATACCTTCTCAATGAATACGAATCTTTGGAAGGGGACAAAGGCCCAGGCGGCGCGGCAATGGGCGGGCAAGCTAATCTCCGGGCGATACGCGCAGAAGTACGACCCGGTGGCGACTTTCTGGGAAGGGTTCACCAGCATCCCGACAGCCCTGGCGCAGGCACCGGGCTTTGCCGCGCGCGGTTCACTGCCGCACCACGACGAGATTGCGGTGGATGACCGGGCGATGGGCAAACGCCATAAGCTTTATCAATCCACCTCCAGTGGGCCGGCGGATCGGCGGGCGTTCGCCAACCAATTCCGCTGGCGCGTGAATACCGCCGTGCAACACGTGCGCCAGGCGCTGCAGGATAACTATCATCCGTAGCCCGTCCGGGCGGGCAGCGCCCCGGCGCAGCTTCGCACCGGCACCACGGCGTGCAGCCTTAGAACTCCTGACTCGCCGCAGGATCTTGGGGCGGCGTGGAATTTGCCTGAGCCGGTTTTCGAGTCCGGCGGTTGGTTCCCCCTCACCCCGGCCCTCTCCCTTGGGGAGAGGGAGGACCATCCGCCGTGCTGCGACAAGTCGGAGCGTCCAGGCATACGCCACGATGGTCTGCGGCGCACCCTCTCCCCAAGGGAGAGGGGCGGGGTGAGGGGGAACCGGGCTCACCTTGTTTCCACGGGACCAGGATGTCAGAGTGTACTTCGCTCTCCCCGCGTGCGGAGGAGAGGGGCGATCCCTCAAAGTTGTCGTGGTCGCAGCAGCAAGCTCCGGCCGTGGCAACCTCAGCCTGCATTTTCCACTTGCGGAATTGGCCGATAGCATTATGATATCACAACGATAGCAACTAACCGCATTACGCAGAATGAACAAAAGGCAATCCATGAATACGGAAATCAATTCGGTGAATCATGAGAAGCCAGTCCGGCTTCTCAGTGGGTGGGTCATGCTCCCGGTGGTGCTGATCCTCATATTGGGCGGGCTGGCGTTGTTTATTTACTCGATCGTGGCGGGGGTGGACTCCGTCGGCCATCCGATGTGGTGGTTCTTTGCGCTGGGGATATTGATGGAAATCGCGGGGATTCTCGGCCTGGTGGGGCTGTTCACGCTCCAGCCCAACGAGGCACGGGTGTTGATCTTATTCGGCGCGTATAAAGGGACGGTTCGGGACAGCGGGTTTTGGTGGGGCAACCCGTTTTACTCCAACGGCAATCGCCAGGGCCTGAGTGGGATCCAGGCGGCGGTGGCGGAAGGCAAGCTGGCGGCGGGACAGGGGGCGCGGCAGACCGGCGCGCGCGGCGCGGCACGCCAAAGCACCGTCCCGGCACAAGATCTCGTTGCGGGCGCGCACGCTCAACGGTGACCGGCTCAAGGTCAACGACAAGCGCGGCAACCCGGTCGAGATCGCCGCGATTGTCATCTGGCGGGTACAGGACACCGCCCAGGCCGCTTTCGACGTTGACGACTACGAGAAGTATGTCGAGACGCAGGCCGAATCGGCGTTGCGGCACCTGGCGAGTTGCTACAGCTACGATCACGGCGAGGAAAACGAGATCACCTTGCGCAGCGGCGTCGAGGAAGTCTCCCAGGCGCTGCGCAAAGAACTCCAGGAGCGGCTGGCCAAGGCGGGGGTGACGGTCGAGGAGGCGCGGCTGACGCATCTGGCTTACGCGCCGGAGATCGCGCAGGCGATGCTGCGGCGGCAGCAGGCCGAAGCGGTCATTGCGGCGCGGCAGAAGATTGTCCACGGCGCGGTGAGCATGGTGGACATGGCGTTGAAGGAGCTGGCGGAAAAACAGGTGGTGGCACTGGACGATGAGCGCCGGGCGGCGATGGTCAGCAACCTGATGGTGGTGCTCTGCGGCGAGGCCGAAGTGCATCCGGTGGTGAACACCGGCACCCTTTACACCTGAGACGCGCATGGCTGAGCGCAAGCCGTTCTTGCTGCGGATTGACCCCGAGCTCTGGTCCGAGCTCGAGGCCTGGGCGCAGGCCGAGTTGCGCAGTGTCAACGGCCAGATCGAATACCTGCTCAAGCAGGCCGTGCAGAAACGCAAGGGCGCCAGGCCGCCGCCTGCAACCGGAGGCAAGGATTCAGCCGGTGGGCAGAAGCGCAAGGAGCGCGGAAGAGGCTTGTCATAGCAGGGTTCGAGGTTCTTCGCTGCTGGCAGTGGAGACCGGCGGCGAAGTCCGAAGTCCGAAGTCCGAAGTCCGAAGGCCGAAGTCCGAAGTCCGAAGTCCGAAGGCCGAAGTCCGAAGGCCGAAGTCCGAAGGCCGAAAGAAGGCCGAAGCCCGAAGGCCGAACTGCCGCCCCGCTTCGCGCGATCCCAGCACACTGCCCGTAGGCGTCTTCGGATTTCGGTTTTCGGCCTTATTTCGGGTTTCGGGTTTCGGCCTTCGGGGTTCCGCGCGGCGGTTCCGTCGGGAGGGGCGGTTAACCGCCCGCGAGGGCGCCGATGATCAGGAACGGCTCGGTGCCGCGGGCGATGGCGTCGGGCAAGAGCGTCTCCGGCGGTTCGTGGGAGAGGTCTTCCTCGCAGGCAAAGAAGCGTACGAAGGGGCGGCGGCGCAGCGTGTCATGGTCGCGGATCGCCCCGCGCAAGACGGGGTAGGCGGCTTCAAGCGCATCGAGTACCGCGCCGAGCGTCACCGAGGCCTCCACCTGAAGCTGCACCTCGCCGTTCACGCGGGCCAGTGTCCGCAAGTGCACGGGAAGCAGGACACGGATCATGGCAGAGTCTGCACCTCGACCGACAGCACGGCCGGGAGGTCGCGGACGATGGCCTTCCACGTATTGCCGGCATCGGCGGAGGCATAGACCTGGCCGCCGGTGGTGCCGAAATACACGCCGCAAGGTTCGAGCGAGTCCACCGCCGTGGCGTCGCGCAATACGTTCACGTAGCAGTTCCGCTGCGGCAGGCCCTTGGTCAGCGGTTCCCACTCGTTTCCGCCGGTGCGGCTGCGGTACACGCGCAGCTTGCCGTCGGGCGGGAAATGCTCGCTGTCACTCTTGATGGGGATGACGTAGATCGTCTCCGGTTCATGGGGATGGACCTCGATGGGGAAGCCGAAATCGGAAGGCAGGTTGCCGCTGACTTCATGCCACGAGTCGCCGCCGTTGTCGCTGCGCATAACGTCCCAATGCTTCTGCATAAACAGCACATCCGGGCGCGAGGGATGCAAGGCAATGCGGTGGACGCAGTGGCCGACTTCCGCATCCGGATCGGGGAGCTGGAAGGGGGACTGGAGACCGCGGTTCGCGGGCCGCCACGTGTTGCCGCCGTCGTCGGTCACGAACACCCCCGCGGCCGAGATGGCGATGAGGATGCGGTCTGGGCGGCTCGGGTCGAGCAGGATTGTGTGCAGGCACATCCCGCCCGCACCCGGTTGCCACAGATGGCCCTTGGCGCGGCGCAGGCCGGGAAGCTCCTCCCAGGTCTGGCCGCCGTTGGTCGTGCGGAACAGGGCGGCGTCCTCCACCCCGGCATAGACGGTGTCCGGGTCGGTTAGCGACGGCTCAAGATGCCACACGCGCTTGAACTCCCACGGGTGCTGCGTGCCGTCATACCACATGTGGGTGCCTGGAACACCGTCGTAGGCGAACTTGTCGCCGACCGGCGTCCAGGTCTTGCCGCCGTCCTCCGAGCGTTGAATTTTCTGCCCGAACCAGCCGCTGGTCTGCGAGGCGTACAGCCGGTTCGGGTCCGCAGGGGAGCCCTTGAGGTGATACATCTCCCAGCCCGCGAAGTGAGGGCCGCTGACTTTCCATCGTTGCCGCTTTCCGTCCGCCGTTAGGACGAACGCGCCCTTTCGTGTGCCAACCAATACGCGTGTCGCACTCATGTGTGGTGAATTCTCGCTCTCCTCTATACTTCACGATTGCCTGCGTTTCAAGATTTCCCCAAGCGCCAGCCTCCACTGGCTGCTGAGGCATTCGCGAGGTCTATACAGGGAATACGGGGGATTACAGGATTACAGGGGGATTGGGACCTGCCAGCGCCAAACCTCGGCCTTACGTAGGAGGGGCCAGCATCCGAAACGCCGGAAAAGAAGCATTCCGTCGGTGCCTCACGGGGCCGTGCCACGGAGCCAACATCCTATTGTGAAGTCCCGGCAGCAGGTTCAGCCCGGGTCAGGGTGCGGCAGAACCCCGTGGCTCACCAGGCGCGGGCACGTTTGAACGCTTGGTGAGCGCGGAAGGCCTCGGCGGCGGAGACGCCGGCCTGGGAGCCGCGGGTGCAGGCTTGTTGCCGCATCAGTTCGGTGAGGGGCGAAAAGTCCTTGTCATCACGCCGGGCCAGTTGGCTGCGATGGCAGGCGAGCATTTGCTCCTTCACCGCCAGGTAGGGGGAGATGTCTATGAAGAAGCCGGGGGCGAAGCCGCTCATGTTGAGGGTGTCCATCCACCAGAGTGCCGGGGGAGCGGGCAACGGGGCCGAGCCGGTTTTGTGGCCGCGCGAGGCGCAGAACCAGGACGCGGCTTCGGCCAGCGCGCCGGCGGCGCGGTGGTCGGGATGATAGTCTTCGGGCGCGTGGGCGAGCACGAGCGTGGGGCGGAACCGCCGGAATAGGGCGGTGACTTTCTGTCGCATGGGGCCGGCGTCCGCGAGCGTGCCGTCGGGAAAGCCCGCGCAGAGCAACTCCGCGCCCAGCACTCGGGCCGCCGCCGCCATTTCGCGCCGGCGGATGGCGGGAAGGTTAGCGATCGGTTTGGCGGGCTGGCCTTTGTCTCCGCGGCAGAGCACGCAGAGGCCGATGGCGGCTCCTTCCGCCTTGGCGCGGGCCAGGGTTCCGGCGCAGAGCAGTTCCGCGTCATCGGGATGGGCGACGACGGCCAGCACGCGGTCATTGGCGAAGCTGAGTTTCATGGAGACGTGATGCGTGAGTGCGTGGTGCGTGATGCGGTCAGCGGAGTCGGATGTCGGGTGGGGTGGCGACGTAATCGGCGACCGTCAGCATCGCGTCGGGGTGGGTGCGCATCAGGGATGCGGGGCAGGCGGGCGTGATCGGGCCGTGCAGGACGCGCCTGGCGACGGCGCTTTGCCACGGCCGGTTGCAGTAGAGCCGGAGCCGGCGCGAGCCGAGGATTTCCTTCATGCCGACGGTGACGGCGCGGTGGGGGATGACCGCGATTTCGCCACCGACGGTGACGGAATTGATCGTGCGGGTTTCGCAGGTGAGGCTGAGGATTCGGGTTGGCAACGCCGCGAAGGCTTCCACCGACATCGGTTCGCGCTGGTCGGGCGGTTCATTGAAGGCGATGTGCCCGGTGATGCCGATGCCGCCGTAGCAGGCATCCACGCCCCCGCGCGCGGCGATGAGGCGCGGCACGGCGGCTACATCGCGCGGGTCCGGGAACACACGATGCTCGGGCGGCGGCGCCAATGCCGGATCGAGGTGGTTGTAGAACATGCGGTCCAGGTAGGCGCGGAAGCTCAGGGGATGGCTTACGGGAAGCCAGGCATCGTCGTCGGTAAGATACTCGTCCATGCCGATGAAGACGACGTTGCGGCAAGAGATGCTCTGCTCGTTCAGCATCCGGGCGAGGATGGGATATTGTTCCACCGGCCCCACCGGCACGATGAACGTCGCGCCCCGGCCTTCGCGGTTGGCGGCGACGATCTCCGTCCGCAGCGCCTCCGCCATGTCCCGCCCGATGGAAGCCATGTCGGTGAGGACGCGGACTTTCACCGGCGTGCCTTTGCCGAGGTCGGTGGCGGGAACGGTCAAGTATTCCGGGAGCATGTGAGCGGAGGAGCGGCTGGAGTGCCAGGATATGGGGGTGTTATGGAAACGGCTTCAGACCGAGATAACCGATGGCAAATGGCAGATGGGGATTGCAAGTCGGGAACGAGAAAGGCGGAGGAACTTCCTCCGCCTTCGAACGACGTTTGAGCGAACTGGATTACTTCTTGCCCAGGATCGCGTCTTTAGCAGCCTTGGCGACGCGGAACTTGACCACGCGCTTGGCGGGGATCTTGATCTGCGCGCCCGTGGCCGGATTGCGGCCCATGCGGGCCTTCCGATTCACGAGGACCAGCTTGCCCAACCCAGGAAGGGTGAAGCTGTTCTTGGCCTGCTTGTAGGCGAGGGCCACGAGGGCCTCCACCGTTTCACCGGCCTGCTTTTTAGTAAGCCCGACAGTTTCCGCAACGGATGCGATGATTTGTGATTTGGTTAATGCTTTTGCCATATGTGTGCGCCATCCCTAGCGGCAAATTACCCTTGGCGCAAGCAAAAAAGAGCACATTTCGCCTAATTCCGCGATTCGATCACACCGAGGCAGGCAACAAAATCGGCCAACTCGAACAGGCTGCGGCCTGCGCTCTTCTTGCCGGCGTAGATGCGTTTGAGGCGTTTCTTGATACTGGCTACGCATTCCTCGCGCATGGCGTCAATGGGCGCCTCGGTGGGGTCCGCATGGGCGAAGAAGTCCTGCCAGTAGGCAGTCTGCTCGGCCACCCGGTTCCAGAAGAGCGGCGGCAGTTCCGGCAGCGGCGGACATGAGGGCGGCAAAAGTTGCATATTGGGGAAGATGCGGCGAGCCTGGGGCACCGTCAATTCCGCGTAGGGCCAGGGCGCGGGCGGCTCGGAGGAGATGCACCGCGCCAACCTCGGCGACCAGGCGCTGCCACCGGCATTTCGCAGAGCGCCCCTGGGACGCAATCGTTTTGGAGCCGCGGCTTGAAACTGGAGGCCGGGCTCCTTAGAGTCCTGCCCACAGCATGACTGAAGCACTTCTGCGCCTGAACTCGACCCTCAACAGCTACGTCTGGGGCTGGCCCATGATCGTGCTGCTGATGGGGACTGGACTGCTGCTCACCCTTGTGACCGGGGCGGTGCAGTTCCGCCGGCTGGGATTTGCGTTGCACGAGGTGCTGGGCAAGATCACACGGGGCGGCGGCGGGAAGGGGGATGTCCGCCCCTTTCAGGCGGTGGCCACCGCGCTCGCCTCCACGGTGGGCGTGGGCAACATTGCCGGCGTGGCCACGGCCATTTGCCTCGGCGGCCCCGGCGCGGTGTTCTGGCTATGGGTGTCCGGGCTGCTCGGCATGGCGACCAAGTATGCGGAAATCGTCGTGGCGATGCATTACCGGGGACCCGATGCCTCGGGCACGATGCGAGGTGGGGCGATGTACGTCCTGAAGAAGGGGCTGGGCTGGCCGTGGCTGGGCGGCGCGTTCGCGCTGCTGACGGCGCTGGCGGCCTTTGGCATCGGCAACATGGTGCAGGCCAATTCGGTGGCGGACGCGCTCAAGGCCACGTTCAACCTTCCCACGTGGATCACCGGTGTTGTGCTGGTCGTCCTGACGGCGGTGGTCATTCTGGGCGGAATCAAGTCCATTGCCAACGTGACGCAATGGCTGGTGCCGTTCATGGCGTTGTTTTACCTGGCCGGGGCCGCGGTTGTGCTCGTGCTGTATGCCGGCAAACTGCCGCACGCGCTCGGGCTGATCTTTGAGGGCGCGTTCTCCGGTACGGCGGCAGTGGGTGGCTTTGTTGGGAGCACGGTGATGCTGGCGTTACGTTACGGGGTTGCCCGGGGGCTGTTCTCCAACGAGGCCGGATTGGGCAGCGCGCCGATGGTCCACTGCACGGCCGACACGGACCATCCCGTGCGCCAGGGGATGTATGGCATATTCGAGGTGTTCGTGGACACCCTGCTCATTTGCACCGCGACGGCGCTGGTGATTCTGGTGACGGACACCTGGCACAGCGGCAGCACGGGAGCGGCGCTGTCGGCCAAGGCATTCGAGACGGGGCTGCCCGGCACTTTCGGTGATATTGTGGTCACCGGCGGTTTGACGTTGTTCGCCTTCTCGACGCTGCTCGGCTGGAGTTACTACGGGGAAACGGGCGTTGTTTATCTGCTGGGGGCAAAAGCCGCCAAGCCCTACCGGCTCGCCTGGCTGGTGTTCGTTTACCTCGGCGCGACCGGCTCGCTGCACCTGGTCTGGAACATCGCCGATACGCTTAACGGCCTGATGGCGATTCCCAATCTGATCGGCCTGCTGGCTTCGATTCCGCTGCTGGTGCGGCTGCAACGGGAGTTCTTCAGTCGGTCGCCGAAATGAGCGCAGGTGCCCTCCGCGCTCCGCGGGAAATCGAGCCCCGCTGGAATAGCCGGTGCGGTGACAGGCGGGCAGCTCGAAACGGTTCTGGAGATCCAGGCATGGTAAGGACGCGTTCCACCGCGTCCCTGACTCCGCCCGGAATGATTGGGACGCGGTGGAACGCGTCCCTACCGGGGCCGGGAGCGCAAGGCGCGCCAGAATGTCAGGGAGTTCTCTTCCCCCATCAACCATCAACCACCCGGTCCCGTCCCGTGGCCAACGCCAACAATAGCCGTCACGTCTCCGGGTGACTCGCACGCGGCCACTCACTCACCCGGCGCCACCAGTGCTCGAGGCGCTTCAGATACTGCCGCGGATTCGGCATCCGGTCCGCGAGCGCCTGGCCGCCCAGCGACTTGTCCGGCCAGAGGTGCAGGTGCTGCTCGACACCCAGCTCTTTGGCCAGTTGGGACACCGTATGCAGAGATTGCACCGCATAATCCTGCCAGCTTGCGCGCGTCGCAAAAACCTCAGTCTTCAACCGCACGCCCAGCGCCCTGGCCTGTGCCTCGATGCGCGCCACGTTTTCAGCCCGGATGTTGATCGGCTCGTGGAAAATGGTGATCGGCTCCAACTCCGCTACCGCCTTCAATGTCGCCCGCAGGTCAGCTTCGTCGCACTCGGGGTAGGTGGGGGCGACGGCCACATAAACATACAGACCGGCCTCTTTGGCGGCCCGCAGCGTGGCCAGCCGCTGAGAGGGTGCCGGGGCCTTCGGCTCGTACACCTTGGACAGGTCGTTGCGCACCGTCGGCAGGCTCATGCCGAACACCAGCCGCTGGCCGAAGCTGTGGAACAGACCGAAATCAGCCCGCGCCAGCGGGCTCCGTGTGAGAATGCGAACATTCAGTGTCGAATGATCGCGAATGAGTTCCAGCGAGCGGCGCACGAGGAGGCGGGCGTGTCCCGCCAGTTCTCGCTGACGCACCGGGTCCGGGTGCCGGATCACCTGGTAAGGGTCCGTCGTGCTGCAATAGATCACGGCGCGGTTGCCATCGGGTTTGAGTTGCGAGCGAGGCGTATTCTCCGCCGACCGGAGCGAAGCGAGGAACTTCTCCTTATCCCACGGTCGGAGCAGCACGTAATCGCCCCACTCAGCATCCGGGTCCTTGACCCCGTATTCGGCTAGTTTCGCGGCCTGCTTGATGGTCGCCACGCTGGGCACATAACAAAAACGGCACGCGTGCGAGCACCCCACCGCCACGTTGAAAGCCCAATTCGACAGACTTTTGTAGATGAAGTTGTTCTCCGCGATAACCGCCGGCGCGTGCCAGAAGCTGACGCGAGGCTCATTCTCGATCTGACGCTCACGAGGCCTCGCGATTCTGGGCGTGGTTTCTGTGAGCCTGTCGAGTAATAGAGTCATGCGAACTGTGGAATTATCACCTGCTCACGTGCCGAAGTCTAGTTCGGGGTGGAGGACGCCACGCCTCGTGCTCTCCCAAAACTGAGCCCCAAGCGGGTGTTTGCTGGCATATAGGAGCAGATAGAGCCCGATTCCCTGTTGGTTGGTAACGAGCACCTCCCGGCCGATGAAGCTGAAGCCCAGTCGGGTCAGTTGCCCTTTGTAAAGGTCAAGTACCGCCGAGGAAGAATTGTCTGGCGTCATGGCGTGGTAGACTCTTCCAATTACCATTGCCCAGAAACTTGGTCAGTGCTGATTCTTCGGCTGCTTCCGGGGTGTATTGGTGAATGTTCATCTTGATACCCATACCGTGCTGGATATTGATCAGGAGGTCACAACGCGTTTTCTTGTGCAGGGCTTCGATCAGCGAGAAAGGGGCATGCCCGATACCAGTAGGGTCAATGAATGCGAATGTCAGCGAACCTCTTGGGATGCAAATATGCTGGATCGCTTCTGCGCAATCGCCACACCAAACGTCTGAAAGACTTGCGTTGTCGAAGGGCTCCAGACGCTTGCTCAACGCTTCAGCCGCCGCAACGTTCATTTCAGTGAATATGAACCTCGTGAATTCATGTCCAATGACCTTGAGCGGCGAACCGTTTTCTTCCCTCCCCGTATCGCGAACCAGGCACCTGCCAGGACCTGAGAAGAGTTCAAGGTAAACACGGCTCTTCCATTTAAATTTCATCCCCGTTGCGAACATCTCGGCGTAGTGTGCGAGTAGCCGGTGTTTTGTGTGAATCCAAGGGCCGCTATCCCGCACGGGCAAACCGTCTTCGACTGAAATGCCATTGTCCCAAGCGGAATAGTCAGCGGAGGGCAGCAGATGGAAGTTCTCTTTCATGTGCCAGACAGTCGAGCAAACGCCGGTTCCACAATCAAGCCTGCTCCGCAGGGTCTCCAGGGGCCACCACTCGACCAGGTCCGTCCGCCGCCACCCTCGCGGCCACAATGCTCAACCCTGACCAACTCCGCTCTGCGACACCCGTCACTCCCCATTCATCACCTTGCCACCAAAGCCGCCTGGGCTTCTGCATTCTGCATTCTTCCTTCTTCCTTTCCCCTCGGGGGCAATGCAGAAGCTGGGTCATCGTCATCCGTGGCCGACGCCAACAATAGCCATACCCCCCACCGGCAAATCGCCTTGCTCTAAAGGGTAATGCCAGTTGCTTAGCGTCTCGGTTCTTGCGAGAATTGGCCTTGCGAAGCAGAGTCAATCATGGGCCGGATTTTAGATCACATCGAAGTTGAAGGCTTCAAATCCATTCGCCAGATGGCGCTGGATTTGAAACCCTTGAACGTAATGCTGGGGCCGAACGGAGTGGGGAAATCAAACTTCATCGGCCTCTTCCGGCTCCTGCATCAGATCGTCGCGCGCAATCTCCAGGTGTACGTCGGTCAAAGCGGCGGGGCAGATACGTTGCTCCATTTCGGGGCTAAGCGCACACGGCGGCTGGTGGTTAAGCTCGCCTTCGCAGACCGCGCTAATGGCTACGAATGCACGCTCGCGCCGACTCAGGATGGAGGGTTCGTTTTTCAAGACGAGACCATCTGGTTTCACGATAGAAGCCAGTATAAGAAGCCATATTCCCAGGGTGTGGGAAGGGGAAATAAGGAGACCGGCCTCGTGACCGACCAGGGCAAACCTTTGACCGGGATTGCGAAGCATGTCATCGAAGACATCTCCAGTTGGCGCACTTACCACTTTCACGACACCAGTCTGGAGGCCAAGGTTAAGCAGTTCTGCGACCTTCACGACAACAGCGTTCTGCGCGGCGACGCGAGCAACCTCGCCGCGTTCCTCTTCCGACTTCGAGAGGGCAGCCCCGACCACTACCGCAATATCGTTGACGGAGTTCGGATGGTGGCGCCCTTCTTTGACGATTTCGTCCTCAAGCCCAGCGAACTGAATAAGGAGAAGATCCGGCTCGACTGGAAAGAAAAGGGCACCGACACATACTTTGGACCTGCCGCCCTGTCAGATGGCACCCTTCGCTTCATCTGCCTCGCCACCCTGCTGCTCCAGCCGTATCTGCCATCCACCATCCTGTTGGACGAACCGGAACTGGGCCTGCACCCCTACGCCATCACGCTCTTGGCGGATTTGCTTCGCGGCGCCTCGACCAAAACGCAGGCCATCGTAGCGACGCAGTCAGTTAGCTTGGTAAACCAGTTCGAACCGCAGGACGTGCTCATTGTGGAACGCGAGGACGGCCAAAGTGTTTTCAAACACATGGACCAGCAGTCCATGCAGGACTGGCTGGAGGATTACGGCCTGGGCGACCTCTGGGAGAAGAATCTCCTGGGCGGCCGCCGTGACTATGCGCAAGGTCCTGGTTCTTGCCGAAGGGCCGACCGAAGAGCGCTTCATCAAAGAGGCGCTGAATCCCCATCTTCAGCCCAGGCAACTCTTCCTGCAGCCGGTGATCGTGGCCACCAAGCGTGTCAATGCCGGCGGCAAATTCAAGGGCGGCGTTCCAAGCTACGAGAAGGTTCGCAAAGAGGTCTTGCGGCTTCTCGGCGACTCCAGTGCCGTCATTGTAACTACGATGCTGGATTTCTACGGCCTGCCCGAGAGTTTTCCGGGGCGCGCGAACCCCCAAGGCGGCACCCCGATCGAAAGGGCCTCCTCTGTCGAAAAGGCGTGGAGCGCCGATGTGGACAACCCCAGATTCCGCCCCTACCTGTCATTGCACGAATTTGAGGCGCTCCTTTTCGTCAACCCGAAAGAGATCACTCAAGGCTTTTCCCGGCCGGAACTCTTGCCCCAGGTGGAACAAATCCGGGAGGCGTTTCCGACTCCAGAGGATATTAATGACCATCCGGAAACGGCTCCCTCGGCGCGGCTTCGCAAACTGTTCCCGCGTTACAGCAAGCCTTTCTTTGGCACCCTGATTTCCCGGCGCATCGGGTTGGCGGCCATGCGCGCCCAGTGCAAGCATTTTGGGGATTGGCTCACGGCGCTTGAAGCACTGTAGCCGAACGGGAATTCCGCCGGCACAGCCCGGCATTCCAACCACACGAGCAGTTCCTTCTGGCGCTCTGATCCCGATCTCCACCCCGTTCCCACGTTCCGCCCCTGACAGCGCCCTGCGCCTGAGTTTAGCCTTTAGCCTTCAGCATTTTGCCTTTCTCGTCCTGCCCTCAGCCGTTGGACTTTCCCCTCGCTTCGCCGGCAAATTGCTTTGCTCTGAGTCCCCTGCGTTATGTCACCGTGCGAACGCCACCTCCTCATTCAAACCGGCGCACCGCATCAAACATCGGAAGAATGCTTGAGGAAATGCGGCGGCTTTATTAGCAGAACGGGGGTAACCCTCAAACCACTAACTAAAACTGCTTTCTTCCGCGTCACCCGACATTGTGCACGGTCCGCAGATAAAGCGCGCGCCGCACAGTCGGGCTGTGAACAGCGAAGGCACCAGAGGGCCATAGCTGGGTGTGCCCTCCTGGCGTCAGGGCTGGCGGATGAGGAGGCGATAAAGCTGTCGGTTGCCGGTCCCATTGGCGGGGTCCAGCCAGGTCATGTTGCTGCCGGTGCCGGCCAAGTAACCGGTCGTCAGGTTGCTCCAGACGAGGAGGTTGGTGGAGCGCTGGGGCAGGTATTGCAGGCTGTTCTCGGAGGGCCAAGCCAACAGGATATTCGTGCCGGAAGTTGCGAGAGCCAGGCGAGGGGCGGCAATCGCGGGTGACGTCGGCGTGACATTCCGGAATCCAACATTGCGCGCGCCGGAGGGTTTGGTGAAGATGCCAAACACGCGGCATCCGCTTGGTGCCAGCGTGATGGTGGTGCAATTGCGGTAATCGCGGGGAATGCTGAGGGTGACGCTCACCGCGGTGGTATTGGAAAGGACAACCTGCACGGAGGCCGCCGCAGCAATGGACTGGATCGGGATGGCGAAGCTTCCTACGGCACTCGATAGGTCGTAGTAACTGTGTGGGACCCCGCCGACGAGCAAGGTGACCGACACGCCCGGTATTTCTTCGGTCTGGTCGTAGAGCCCATTGGTGTTGGCATCACGGAAAAGGGTGTCGGTGAAGAAGCAGGTGCTGCCCGAACTGCCGAGATCCATAGTATAGTAACGTCCGTAAGTTGAGGAACTCCAGTAGTAGTAGCCGTTGCCAATTTCACGAAGGGCGCTGTTGTACATGTTCAGCCGGTGCCCGGTGCTATTCCACCAGCCGAGATATGCGGCTTCGGCGCCGCTGTAGCCGGCGGCGATATTTTCCCCGGCATTATTCCAGGAGTACCCTTCGGCCTGCATGCGGTCCCAGGGCTCAGGCTGAGTGGTCGGGTTGTAATAGGCGCTTCCCGGCACGGTTTGGTGCTGGAAGAGGTTCTGTTTCGCCATGTCCTCACTTTGGTGTCGGGCGGCCAGGGTGAGGCTCTGGTTTGGAGCCAGAGGACCCGCCCAGGCGGGGACATCGGCATAAGCGGTACCGCGGGTCTGATTTTCGCTGGCGGTATCGAAGCGCCCGCGGTTGACGCGCCAGCGGATTTCTTCCTCCAAGCCGGTGGGGACTCCGTCGGTAACGTATTGAACTGGGGCGGCGGCAAAACAAAGAGGACCGGAAAGCCCGGTCAACAACAACAACACCGCCAAACAGCGCACGAAGCTTTGTGCAGCAAGTTCAAGGCCGGGATTGGAGGTCCCGAGCTTGTTGGGTCTTGCCTGGTGACGATTGCACAGTCGCAGAGCGGCTAGAGGGCCAATCCCGCGAATCGCTCACCGTCAGGCATGCGAGGTAGTCGGCCAACTCAAGGATGGCTCGGCCAACGTTCTTGCCGGCGTAGATGCCCTCAAGGGCCAAAGTCCAATGTCTAAAGTCGGGCAGCGGGGAAAAGCTGAAATCGGGAAAACAGAGAGCAAAAAGGGGCAGGGGCGGGAAAATCCATAGTCCGAGGTCCAAAGTCCGAGGTCTAAAGTCAGGGAAGATGGGGGGCCATTTCGGATTGTGCCGGGGAGAAGTGTCTCAAATGTGGGCACCCCACTAAGGCCTCAGTTGCAGAAGGAAGACCGGCTGTGGGGGTCGGGGCCGAAAAGCCGAGATTCGGAAAGTTGAAAGTTGAAAGGGGGGTAGTCGGTGATCAGTGAGGCGGCTAATTGCGCGAATGGCCGAGAGGGCTTGTTACCCCAGTGACGCGTTTTGTGGACCTATACAGGGTGATGTCTGAGCGCGAAGTCTAAAGTCCACAGGCTGGAGGCCAAAGGGCGAGCACCGGAACCTGAGGTCCGAGAGTGGAAGGCTAAAGTCAGAGGTAGTCTTGAGGTAGTCTTGAGTCTTGAGTCTTGAGCCTCAAGCCTTCAGTCTGAAGTTCTGAGTTGTAAATATGGAACAGGCGCAGAAACAGGAATCGGTAGCACCGAACGAGAATGCGGGCACCAATGGCAAACGGTCTTTCTGGAAGCGAAGGCCGGTAACGGTCATTGGGACTGTGATCGTCTTCGGGCTGCTCTTCTATGGCCTGCGCTACCTGGCCTTGAGCTTCACGCACGAAACGACGGACGACGCCTTCCTCGACGCGCATATCGTTTCGCTCGCGCCCAAGGTTCCCGGGCTGGTCAAGAAGGTTTACGTCAAGGACAATCAAACCGTGAAGGCGGGGGATTTGCTGGTGGAGATTGATCCGCGCGACCTGGCGGTGGTGCTGGAGCAGAAGCGGGCGGCTTTGAACGCGGCCCGGGCCAACCTGGCGCTGCTGCAGGCCAGCACCGAGCTGCGCCGGGCGCAAATTGACACCGCGCAGGCCTCGACCAAACAAAGCTCCGCCGAAGTCTCGGCTGCCGACGCGAGCGCCGGGAAGGCGGCGTCGGACCTCAAACGGGCGCAAGAGCTGATCCAGAACCACACCATCTCCCCCCAGGAATTTGATTCCGCCAAGGCGGCGGCCACAGCCGCGGAGGCGAACTTGAAAGCCGCCCGGGAACGGACGTCGAGCGACGAGTCGAAGGTGACCGAAGCCAAAGCGCAGTTGGAGACGACCAAGAAGGCCCTGGAATGGGGCGAGGCGCAGACGCATCAGGCGGAGTCCGACGTGCTGGCCGCCGAACAGAACCTGTCTTACGCGCGCATCCTGGCCCCGATTGATGGGCGCGTGACCAAGAAGGCCGTGGAGGACGGCGATTACCTGCAGGTGGGCCAGAGGATGATGGCCCTGGTCCCAAACGAGCTTTATGTCACCGCGAATTACAAGGAGACGGAGTTGGAGCGCATTCGCCCGGGCCAGCAGGTGAAGATCAGCATTGATTCCGCCGGTGGCCGCGAGTTCGCAGGCCACGTGGATAGCATCATGGCTGGCAGCGGCGCGCGGTTCAGCCTGCTGCCGCCCGAGAATGCCGTGGGCAATTACGTGAAGGTGGTCCAGCGCATCCCGGTCAAGATTCTATTTGATGAGCCCGTCGAGGTGGGACATGTGCTGGGGCCGGGGATGTTGGTGGTGCCGTCGGTGCATGTGAAGGGGTTTGTGGTTTCAGACACGGTGATCATCATCGTCGCGGCGATTGGTGCGCTGGTGGTTGGGGGATTGTGGTGGAGGGCGGGGAACGTGAAACGTGAGGCGTGAGACGTGAGGCGTGAGGCGGGAGGCGCGATGCGTGATGCGTGAGGGGGGCGGCACTCGCTGTTGAATGGCTAATAACCCGACAACCACGGCTGGCGCGGATTCCGCGCCTTGGAAGCCAAGCCATAATCCGTGGCTGATCGCCACGGCGGTCATGGCGGCGACGTTCATGGAGATCCTGGACACCTCCGTGGCGAACGTTGCCCTGCCGCATATCGCGGGCAATCTTTCGGCGACGACCGAGGAGGCGACGTGGGTGCTGACCAGTTATTTGGTGTCCAACGCCATCGTGCTGCCCATGACGGGCTGGCTGGGGCTGCGGTTCGGGCGGAAGCGGCTGCTGACGTTTTGTATTACGCTGTTCACGCTGGCGTCGGTGCTCTGCGGCATGGCGCCGGACCTGACCTTTCTGATCGTCGCGCGCATTTTGCAGGGCGTCGGGGGCGGGGCGCTGGTGCCGATTTCGCAAGCCGTGCTGCTGGAGAGTTTCCCGCCGGAGAAACGAGGCATTGCGATGGCGACGTTCGGCATGGGGGTGGTGGTCGCGCCAATATTGGGCCCGACCTTGGGCGGCTGGATTACGGACAACTATTCCTGGCGCTGGATTTTCTACATCAACGTGCCGGTGGGCGTCTTCGCCGTGTTGATGGCCCAGGCATTCGTGGAAGACCCGCCCTATATCAAGCACGCCAAAGTTGGGGGGATTGACTTCAGCGGGTTCGGTTTGCTGGCGGTGTGGCTGGGGAGCTTGCAGATCATCCTCGACAAGGGGCAGCAGGAGGACTGGTTCTCATCGGACTGGATGCGGTGGTTTGCGGTCATTTCGGTGCTGTGCTTCCTGGGGTTTGTGGTGCGAGAGTTGCGCACCGAGCATCCGATTGTCAATTTGCAGGTGCTCAAGAACCGGAACTTCGCCGCCGGGATCCTCATGATGACTGTGCTGGCGGGGGTGCTGTATGGGACGACGGCGGCGCTGCCGATTTTTCTGCAAACGATGATGGGCTATTCGGCCTTGCAGAGCGGCCTGACGCTGAGTCCGCGCGGCATGGGGGCGTTTGTCATGAACGCCGTTGTCGGGCACCTGGTGGGGCGGGTGCGGAACCGGGTGTTGATCGCCATCGGGTTTGGTCTTCTGGCGGTTGCCTCCTTCTGGCTGGGCAACATCAACCTGCAAATCTCCATGCGCAATGTGATCTGGCCAAGTGTCCTGAATGGCATCGCCATCAGCTTCATCTTCACGCCGCTGACCACGGCGGCGATGGGCTATCTCCGGCAGGACCAGATGGCCAATGCCACGGGCATCTATAATCTCATGCGCAACCTGGGCGGCAGCTTCGGCATCGCGCTGGTCAGCACGATTATCGTGCGGCGGGCGCAGGTGCACCAGGCGTTGATGGTGGGGCACCTGACCCCGTATGACCCGGCGTATATGGAGCGGTTGGCGGCGGCGACGAAGGCTCTGACCCCTGAGAGCGGGTTGGTGCTGGCCCACATGCAGGCACAGGGCTTGATCTACCACACGCTGCAAAACCAGGCGTCGCTATGGGCGTTCGTCGAGAACTTCCGACTCTTCGGGTTCTTGTGCTTGCTGTGCCTGCCGTTGGTGTTGATGTTCAAGCGGGTGAAGCACGGGCCGGGCCGGGCGGGAGGGCACTGAGAGAGCCGTCGAGGCACCGGCGGAGGCGGGCGCCTCTTCACGCGGCGCAGGCGAAAGCGAGCGCGGCAAATGGCCGATGGCAAATAGCAAACCCCGGTTATGGGCGGGGCTTTGGAGAGGAGGGGACCAGCTTCCGGGTGGCGCGGCGCAGCCGTTCTTTGAGGCCCGGGGAGGGTTTCGGGGGTTCCTGCTCGATGTTGAGCACGCCGCTGCACTTGGGGCACAGGTGGCGTTTGGCGTGTCCCACCAACCCGAGGGTCTTAGCCTCTGTGCTCGAAACGAACACCTGGCAGTGCGCGCAGAAGTAACGGCCCTGGCTGGCCGCGGCCCCGGTATCCGTTGCCGGGTCAGATTCCAGGAGCATGGCCGTTCCGTCCGATGGATGGGCCTCCGGGATGGCCACAGTCTGGGCCGAATGGGTTAGCGCGAACCGGAGTTCGCCAATCCTGATCTGGCTCCCCACATCGAATTCGGGTCCGGTCAGATTCTCCAGGTCGGCCTCAGAGAAGACAGCCTGGTCCGGCGGGAGACAAAGCACCTTTTCGCCCCGGAACACCAGCAGGCAATGATGCGGGGCTATGGACGGATGCCGCAGCACCAGGTCGTTGTCTTCACTGCGCCCGACACGGATTACCGGCCGGTCGTATTCGAAGTGAAGAGGGCCGAAGACGGCCGATTGGTAAACGAGTTCAAGCACGGGGCGCTTCGTCGGGGTTGAGTTCCGCGAGTAACTCTTTGGCTTCAGTGAAGCCGGCCAGCGCGCATTTCTTGAAGAGGGACAGCGCCCGGGGTCTGTCGTAGCGGTCAAACTCCGGGTCCAGGAGCAACAGCGCCAGGTTGAACATGGCGGTGGTGTTGTCGGCGTCCACGGCGCGACAAAACAGGTCAAAAGCCTTGGCCAGATCCCGCTGCACGCCCAAACCGTTAAAATAGAGGTAGCCCAGGTTGCACTGGGCGCTGGAGTAGCCCAGAATCGCAGACTGATTGTAGTAATGGACCGCTTTGACGAGGTCCAGCGGTACGCCATAGCCGTGCTGATGAAGCCAACCAAGGTTGTTGAGGGCCGGCGCGTTGCCGAGGCGCACGGCTTCCAGGAAGAGCTGCTGAGCCTGCTCGTAGTTCCGTTGTACCTTGAAGCCCTTGTATTCGATGCAGCCCAGCAGATTGTAGGCGTCCCCTGAGCCCGTCTTGCCGGCCTTGTGCAGGGTCTCGCGGCCCAAGGTGAAGTCCTGGTAGAAGGTTTTGGTGAAGAGATAGAGCCGCCCGAGATTGTAGGTAGCCTCGACGCACCCGCGGTTGGAAGCGTTCCGATAGAAACGCAGCGCCTCCTCCTCATTGAGGTCGGTGCCCAGTCCCAGCTCTTTCATGTAGCCGCAGTTGGACATCCCGACGGCATGGCCTCGCTCGGCGGCTTCGCGGAACTTCTCGAAGGCGAGTTCCAGGCTGCGCACGCAACCGAAACCGTTCTGGTAGCAGACGGCAAGGTTGTTCAGGGCGTCGAGATTGCCGAGTTCGGCGGCCTTGGTGTAGCAATTGAAAGCGACCTCGGCATTTACATCCACGCCATAGCCCAGCGCGTACATCACGCCGAGATTGTAGAGCGCCAGTGGATGGTGCTTGTCGGCAGCCCGCCGCAACAGCGCCAGCGCAACGCTGTAATTCTTCACCACGCCGTCCCCGCAGGCGTGCATCGCCCCCAGCTTCGATAGCGAATCCGCGTTGCCGCTCCGGGCCGACTGGCGCAGGAGCGACAAGATCATTTCGTTGTATTCCGGAGAAGACGAATACTGGGTGGCTGTGACCTGGCTGGCCACGGTTGCGATCACCACGTCGGTCGAAGGCTCGGGCTGTATGGCCTCGTTCAAGGGAGAGGAATCAGCTCGCATGGCGCCTTGGCTGGAAAAGCAGAATTTGTCATTGGTGGACGGTTTTCACACCGCTTCTAATCTATGGAAGGGGCGGCTGGCCGCCAAGCTCAAAGTGGCGCGGCCAAGCCGGCAGGGATGGGATGCCGTCAAACCTTGCAGGCCGGGCCTTTTCGGCTACGCTGGGTGCGAGATTGAAGCGTCCAAATCATGTCCATGCGCACACTCATTAAACACCTGCTGGCGGCCACTGAGCCGAAGACAGGAGCCACGGTCAAGGGTTGGGTCCGCACTCGGCGCGACTCGAAGGGGTTCTCATTCCTGGAACTGAACGACGGCTCGTGCCTCGCGAACATCCAGGTGATCGTGGATGCTGGCACGCCGGGCTCGGAGCACCTCCCGCAGCTTACGACAGGCGCTTCCGCGGTGATCGAGGGAAACCTGGTGGCGTCGCCGGCGGCGGGCCAGAAATGGGAGCTGCGGGCCACGCGGATCGAGTTGCTCGGGCCGGCGGACGCGACGTATCCGCTTGCAGAAGAAGGGCCACACGCAGGAGTTCCTGCGCACGATCGCGCATTTGCGCCCGCGCTCAAACCTGTTCGGGGCGATGTTTCGTGTGCGCAGCCGGCTGGCGTTCGCGGTGCACCAGTTCTTCCAGGAGCGCGACTTCGTTTATGTCCACACGCCCATCATCACCGCGAGCGATTGCGAGGGCGCGGGCGAGATGTTCCGCGTCACCGCCCTCAAGGGGAACATTGATGAGAAGCCGCAGGCAGACTTCTTTGGCCGGCGGACCTACTTAACCGTGAGCGGACAGCTTGAGGGGGAAACCTTCGCCTGCGCGCTGTCCAACATCTACACCTTCGGCCCGACGTTCCGCGCGGAGAACTCGAACACGGCGCGCCATGCCGCCGAGTTTTGGATGATCGAGCCCGAGATGGCTTTCTGCGATTTGCGGGGAGACATGGACCTGGGCGAGGAGTTCGTCAAGGCTATGGCGCGGTATGCGCTGGAGCACTGCGCGGAAGACCTGGCGCTGTTCGGCAAGTTCGTGGACAAGGGCCTGCACGAGCGGCTTAAGTTCGTCGTCGAACGGCCCTTTGTGCGTGTGCCTTATACGGAGGCGGTGGAGATACTCAAGAAGTCGGGCAAGCAGTTTGAGTTTCCAGTCGAGTATGGGTTGAATCTCCAGTCCGAGCACGAGCGGTTCCTCACCGAGGAGCATTTCAAGTCCCCGGCCACGGTGTTCAACTACCCGCGCGAGATCAAGCCGTTCTATATGCGGCTGAACGACGACGGCAAAACGGTCACCGCGATGGATGTGCTGGTGCCCGGGATAGGCGAAGTCATCGGCGGCGCGCAACGCGAGGAGCGGGTCGATCAATTGCGCCAGAACATGGAGTTCCACAAGCTCAAGCCCGAGGATTACTGGTGGTATATGGACCTGCGGCGCTATGGCACGGTGCCACACGCGGGTTTTGGCCTCGGCTTCGAGCGGCTGCTGATGTTCCTGACGGGCATGCCGAATATCCGGGATGTGATTCCCTTCGCCCGCACTCCGGGGAACGCGGATTTCTAGCCGCAGGGGCACCCGTGGGGCGCACAGACCTCGCAGAGGGGCTTACACGGCCGCTGGGCTTTCAAGCGGCGGCGGAGGAGGGGGTTGCCGCAATCTCGGCTGTGAGCCTTTTGATTTCCCCTTGCAGCCGCCGCATGTCCTCAAGCGGCCCTTCGGCCGGTTCGTCTTCGGGAGTTCTGCCGACCGTGCTTTGTCCGCGGCCAAGAATCTCAGTGCTGCCTGCATTAGACATGGGATCTGTGACAAAGGAATGATCGGGATTCTGATTTGGTTCTGGATGTTCACGACGGATGAGAGGATTTCTGGTGGTAGCTGGTGGCCGCCAACCTAGAAGCTGAAGATGATCCCGGCTATGACCAGCCAGTAGACGTCGTGGCTAGCGATCTACTCCAACGTCAGGTGACGTCAGTGGTGAGCAGGCTGATCGGCCGGACCCGCCCGCGCGCCGGCAGCGTTTTCGCAATTGAAGCTGTCAACCCCAGTTGCTCAGATACTCCAAACAGTCTCTCATCTCCTCAGCAGTGCGCGCGTCGTTCAGCTTCAGCAAGCGCCGCAGGCGTTCGCCGACCGACGGCCCTTGTTCCGCGACGACGATACCGGTGTGCGGTTTGCCTTCGCGGAGGAACTGGCCGTGCAACCGGCAGAAATCGCCAACGTTGTGAGTGAACAGCACCCGGCCCTGCCCGCTGGCCCAAGACAGTTGGGCTTCATCACTCTGACCCAGCAATCCGGCTTCGCTGGCGCTAGTCACCTCGACGCCGCGCGAGCGCAGGGCCTTGAGCAAGGCACGGTTCTGGGAATCCTCGTCGCAATAAAGCCGGATCGCGCTCACGAATGGGACGGCTTCGGCCGTTCCAATTGGCGGCAGGCGGCGCGTTCCTCTTCAAGATAACCGTCTATTTCTGTCTTGTTCAAATGGTAGTAGGCCAGCGCCGCGAAAATCTCCGCCGAGCTCAGCGTGGGAAGTTCTTCACCTATCTCTTCAATGCTTAGACCCCGCTTCCACCAACCCGCCACGCGATGCACTGCCACCCGATGGCCGCGCACATGCGGTTTTGCCCCCACGATGCCGGGCGTGCGAACGATCATCGCCCCAAGTTCTGTGGCCGGCATTTCCGCTGTCTCGCTCATGCCTACACCATACAGACCAAACCTTCCCCGTCAAGGGCGCGCCGACAACCCTATGGATTATGGGGGGAGCAACCGATCGCTTTAGCAAGATCGCGTCTGAAGCAGGATTTGGGGGCGAGTTAGAAACATGCCGGCGCCGGAGTTCCAAATCCTCGCCTTAGCGAATAGCGACGAAAAGAATGCGAAGCGCTGCGCCCGCACGGCTTTCGCTTTCCGCACGACTGCTCAAAATCCGCGCCCTAACCGTAAAAAACCAGCGTAACTCATTTATTTAGAGACACTTCTTCCATCCCGCATTCTATAGTGCGGGCGAGCAAGACCCTTGGCTGGCGGCCCTCTAACCACCTCGCCTCCCAAGAGCCTTAGCCGAAGTCGCCTGCGTTGGCAGTTCAAACACCCGCCACACCGCCTGCATCCGCTTGAGCGCCTCCAGGTTGTTACACACCCTCAATCCCATCACGCAGTTGTTCCGGTTCATGCGCCCGGCCACATGAACGAGCAAGAGCCGAAACCGCTTCATCCGCGCCGTTCGCTCCTCCCCCTCCAAACACAGCCCCTTGATCGCACTGATTACATTATAGGTCAGCAGCGCGATCTTGAACCACGCCGAGTTGACTCCAAATCGCTGGCTGGGCACGTGACTGCCTCCCAACTCATTCTTCACCTCGTCGTGCGTATGTTCCACCGTCCCGGCCTTCTCCCGATGCCACTCCAATAAGCGCCCCCCCTCGGTCTGCTCGTTAGTAATCACCGCATGAAAGTGCCGGTCGGTGCCGTCCTTGAACAACACCCCCTGCGCCTTGAGCAAGCGCAACCCCACATACCTCAGCGGTTTGCTCTCCTTATGCTCGGTCTTGTCACTGGGCACAAAGTCCACTTCCGCCCACTGCCGCAGCGTGCCGTCCTCTTCGGCTTTGCCGAAGGTCTTCCATTGGGTTTCCCCAACCTTCCTGATCGCTTCACCCAACGGCTCACTCATCACGGCGCTGACGGCAAAACCTATGCGACCGCCCGGTTCCTTTTGCCGGTCCGGATGCTTCAACCACTCCAGCAAGTCATTCTCGTGACAGGCCGAATCGCCCCGGAAATGCCGCCGGGTGACCGTCTCGGGCAACGCGGCAAAGGCCAGTTTGGCGCAAGTTAAGGGGTCCTGCTTGGCCGGCACGTTGCCGTCCCGAAACTCATCGGCCAACACCAGATCGGCCTCGGCCCACACCGCCACCATCGGTTGGTAGCCGCGCCCCTCCTCATAATGCCAATAGGCGGCTTCCTTGTGGCTCTCGATAATCGTCGCATCCTGATCCACAGTGGCCATCCGTTGCGGTTGGCCCGCTTGGTCGTAGAGCTTGGCAATCCGGCGCACCAACCCACTCTGCACCTGCTGCAAAGCGGCCACGGGCGGGCTAGAGGGAAAAATGAAACTCTTCTGGTCTTCTCGTTTGGGCCGCAGCTTCTCCAGTTTCTGGTCGTGGAAACGTTCCAGAAACTCCCGCACGGCGGTGGCTTTGGGCGGGCGGTAGCCCAGGCCCCGTTCCAGGCAGGGGTCCCCCGCCAGCAGATGCATGTCCTCGGGGCATTCCCCCCCGACGGTCTGCAGCAGGGAGATCGCCTCGATCAACTGCGCCTCGGAGAAGCCCCGCTGGCGTTTACGCAGAGACAAATTGGCGGCGACCAGGGCGGGCACGCCCAGGGAGCGGTAAGCGCGAGAGATGCTCAGGAGGCCGGCGTGGGCACTGGTGGCCTCGAACAAAGGCCGCGGGTCCAAGACGAACGGCGTCTTGTGGAGCAGCGGCAAGCGGGCAGACACGGAAATGACCTATAGAAAATCTATAGGCTTTTGTCAACAAAACATGCAAATAAAACGCACCCCGCTTTACTTTTCTTGGAGGAGAAGAGAATTAGGCGAGGATCAGGGGGAGTGGTGAGGTCTTGCTTAACCGTCATAAATGGCTACTTTACAGGAATCTATGAGCATCTCATCCAAGAATCTTAGCACCCAGGCGTTGCACGCCGGGCAGATGCCTGATCCGACAACCGGCGCGCGAGCCGTGCCGATTTACCAGACGACCTCGTTCGTCTTCAAGGACTCCGACCACGCCGCCAACCTCTTTGCGCTGAAGGAGTTCGGGAACATCTACACCCGGATCATGAACCCGACGACCGACGTGTTCGAGCAGCGCGTCGCCGCGATCGAGGGCGGCACCGGTGCGCTCGCGGTGTCGTCGGGGCAGTCGGCGACTACACTGGCGGTGCTGAATATCACGCAGGTGGGCGATGAAATTGTCTCCGCCAACAACCTCTACGGAGGCACTTACCAGCTCTTCCATTACACCATGCCCAAAATGGGGCGCACGGTGCGCTTTGTGGACTCGCAGAAGCCGGCGGCGTTCAAGGAGGCGATTACCCCTAAGACCCGCGCCATCTTTGCCGAGACCATCGGCAATCCAAAGCTGGACGTGCCGGACTTCGATGCGCTGGCGAAGATCGCCCACGAGGCCGGCCTGCCGCTGATCGTGGACAACACCGTCGGCATCGGCCTGGTCCGGCCCATAGACTACGGCGTGGACGTCATCGTTGCCTCGGCGACCAAGTACATCGGCGGGCACGGCACCTCCATTGGCGGCGTGATCGTGGACTCGGGCAAGTTCAAGTGGGACAACGGCAAGTTCCCCGAGTTCACCGAGCCGGACCCAAGCTACCACGGGCTGAAGTTCTGGGACACCTTCGGCAACTTCCCCGGCTTGGGCAACGTGGCATTCATCATCAAAGCGCGGGTGCAACTGCTGCGCGACATTGGGGCCTGCATGAGTCCCTTCAACGCGTTCCTGTTTCTGCAAGGCTTGGAGACACTGCCCCTGCGGCAGCGGCAGCATTCGGAGAACGCGCTCGAAGTCGCGCGCTTCCTCAAGACGCATCCCCTGGTGACTTGGGTGACCTATCCCGGCCTGCCGGATAATCCGAACCACAAGCTGGCGGCGAAATACCTCCAGAAAGGCTTCGGCGGCATCCTGGGCTTCGGCATCAAGGGCGGGCTGGAAGCGGGCCGGAAATTCATCAACTCGGTCAAGCTCTTCTCACATCTGGCCAACATCGGTGATGGCAAGAGCCTCGTCATCCATCCCGCCTCGACCACCCACCAGCAACTGACGGCCGAAGAGCAAGCCGCAACGGGGGTGACGGCGGACTATGTGCGCCTCTGCATTGGCCTCGAGGACGTGGAAGACATCAAGGCCGATCTTGACCAGGCGCTGAAGGCGTCGCAGAAGTGACGGGTTGGCCGTTTGGGCTCGCTTTTGCCTCCGCGAGCGACTAATAGAAACAGCTCGCTGTGAGTGAGAAAGCATTTGAGAGCAGTGACAGCGTGCGCAGCGCTAGGCCGTTGCGCTACGTGCAGAGCGTCCAATTCGAGGAGCCGGTAACACTGGAACTCGGCGGGCAGCTCGCTGGTGTCACGGTGGCCTACGAGACCTACGGCGAGCTGAATGCCGCGCACGACAACGCGGTGCTGGTCTGCCACGCCATCAGCGGCGACTCGCACGTGGCCGCGCATGATGAACAGGACGATCACGGCTGGTGGGACATCGCGGTCGGTCCCGGCAAGGCCGTTGACACCAATCGCTTCTTTGTCATCTGCCCCAATCTGCTGGGCGGCTGCCGCGGCACCACCGGTCCCGGCAGCCTCAACCCGGCCACCGGCAAGCCCTACGGGCGCGACTTCCCAACCATCACCGTTGGCGACATGGTGGAGGTGCAGCGCCGATTGCTGGATCACCTGGGGATCAAGCAACTGCTCGCAGTCGTGGGTGGCTCGCTGGGCGGGCACCAGGCGCTGGCCTGGGCGACGCGCTATCCCGAACGCGTGCGCGGGGTGGTCGCGCTGGCGACTTCCGCCCGCGTGACCAGCCAGGCGCTGGCGTTTGATGTGGTCGGGCGCAACGCCATCCTGCGCGATCCTCATTTCCACGGTGGCCAGTACTACGACCGCCCGCAAAGCCCGAAAGTCGGACTGGCCCTGGCTCGCATGATCGGTCACATCACCTACCTTTCGCCGCGAGGCGATGACCGAGAAGTTCGAGGCCGACCGGCTCAAGCCGCGGAACGTGGCCATCGAGTTCGAGAAGCGCTTCTCCGTCGGCTCCTACCTCGGCTACCAGGGCGCGAAGTTTGTCGAGCGCTTCGACGCCAACAGCTACCTGACGCTGTCGGTGGCGATGGACCTGTTTGACCTGGGCAGCACGCGCGAGGCGCTGGCGGCGGCCCTGCGCGCCACCCGTGCACGATGGCTGGTGGTGAGCTTCTCCAGCGACTGGCTCTTTCCGCCCGAGCAATCGCGCGATATTGTCAATGCCCTCATCGCCAACAACGCGGCGGTCAGCTATTGCAACGTCCAGAGCACTTGCGGCCACGACGCCTTCCTCCTGCCGAACGACCTGGCCGTTTATGGCGAGATGATGCGGTCATTCCTCGACAACCTCACCCCCGCTCCCAACTCACGCGCCGCGGTGACGGACGAAGTGCATGGCCCCACCAGCATTTTCCATCAGCACCGGCTGGATTATGAGCGCATCGCCCAACTCATCCCGCCGGGCGTCAGTGTGCTCGACCTTGGCTGCGGCTCGGGCCGGTTCCTGGCCGGCTTGCGGGTAACCAACCATCGCCGCCTGGTCGGCGTCGAGTTGGATGAACAGAAGATCCTCACCGGCATCGGACGCGGGCTGGACGTGATTCAGACCGACTTGAACCAGGGCCTCGGCGTCTTCGCCACCGGGCAATTCGACTGCGTCGTTTTGTCCCAGACCTTGCAGGCGATTCAAAACGTGGAAGGCGTCCTCACCGAGATGGTCCGCATTGGCCGCACCTGCATCGTCAGCATCCCCAACTTCGGCTACCACCGCTTGCGGAAGATGCTGGCGGAAACTGGCCGGGCCCCCAAATCCACCGGTGTCCTGCACTACGAATGGTATAACACCCCAAACACCCGCTTCTTCACCATTGCCGACTTCGAGGACTTCTGCCGCGAGAAGAACATGCAAGTGCACCGCCGCATCGCGCTGGACACCGAGGCGGGCGTGGAGGTCTTCGAGCACCCCAACCTCAACGCCGACCTCGCCATCTTCGTGATCAGCCGGGCCTGACGCTATGCAATACTGGCTGGTAAAGCAGGAGCCGGAGGCCTACTCGTGGGCGACCTTTGTAGAGGAAGGCCGTACCGCGTGGACGGGCGTGCGCAACTTCCAGGCGCGCAACAATCTCCGCGCGATGAAACGGGGCGACCTGGTTCTCTTCTATCACAGCGTCACCGACAAACAGGTGATGGGCTGCGCCCGGGTCGAGCGGGAAGCCTACCCTGATCCCACAGCCGAGGACGGAGACTGGTGCTGCGTGGACCTGGTGCCGGTCAAGGCGCTGAGGCAGCCGGTAGGCCTCGAAACGATCAAGGCGGACAGGATCCTCAAATCCATGCCGCTGGTGAAGCAGAGCCGCCTGTTCGGTGGTGCCGCTGACGCGGGAGCAGTTCGACCGGGTGCTCCAGCTAGGCGGTCTGAGCCCGGACCGGCGATAGTCCACTTCACATATATAGATGGACAAGATGTGTCCGTCTAACCAGTTCTCCCGGGATTGCAGTGCGTTACGCCTTCAGGGACGAAAGAACTCTGCCGTCCCTGACGGGACTTATCGCCCGCGCGGCTTGATACCCACCGATAAATCGGTGGGCTATTCTCTACCGCCCTGTCGGGCTCAGCGAAATCTTGCTACGCTCAATGTCGCTGCGCCGCTAAACCCGTCCACCCCCCTGCCTCCCTCCTCTGCTCCAGCCTCGACGCTCAGCCCCAAAACGCGCACACGTCATAAGGGCAAAAGGGCACGGCGCGGAATCTAAAGCCCCCTCACACAACGAAAGCCGATCGTGTTGAGGGCTCGCTTCGGGTCGTAGGGGATTCGATAGGCGCACCGGGAGTAGTCGGCTTGCGAATACCACGCACCGCCTCGCAACACACGGTAACCATAGGGGTTGAGAGCGGGTCCTCGCGTGTCGCTTTGGATGGCCCCGGTGTTCGAGTACCACGAGCCGTCATACGAGTCCCAACACCACTGCCCCAAATTCCCCGCCATGTCATAGAGCCCATATCCGTTCGGGCCGAAATACCCCACCGGGCTTGTATAGGGCAATACCCCGTCCCCAAACGCCGGATGATACCCGCGCGTCGGGCTTGTGTCATAAGCATTGCCGGAATCGCTATAGTAGTTCGCCCGGCTGTGCTGGATCGTATCAGTGTCGCTCCACGGAAACCGGTGCCCGCGAGCCCCGCCCCGCGCCGCCTTCTCCCATTCCACCTCCGTCGGCAGCCGATACCCGTTCGCGCTCCAGTTCACGTAAGGCGTGACCCGTCCCGTCTTATACACGACCGTCAGGCCCGAGTTTGTGTAGTAGCACGGCGTCAGTCCCTCCATTTGCGACCGGGCATTGCACCATTTCACCACGTCACCCCAGTTCACAGTCTGCACTGGGTGGTTGCTCGCCTTGCCCGAACCGACATTGTCGTAGCCATACCCATTCTCACCACTCCAGGCCCTCACCGACAGCCACAGATTCGAGGTCACCAAGTACTGGTCCATGTAAAACGCGCTCACATAGGCCGTGTGGAGCGGAAGCTCGTCCGGATAACCGTCCCCCATGCAGTCGCCCATCGTGAAGCTGCCGGCGGGGATAAGCACCATACCCGAGGGAGGATTCGGGTCAAAGATGCGCTCGGTTGTCACCGCATTGCTCGCCGGCACCTGAACGTAGTCCTGCCAGGTGATCGGGGCTTGCAGGGCTGTCGTGGTCTGGACGGTGAAGGTCGCGTTCGTCGGGGTGTTGGTCCACGTGACCGTGCCGTCGGCGCTCAGGCCGATGATTGTGGCCGGCACAGGACCCGCAATCCGGAAGAATCGGGCCTCCTGCGCTGAAGCCCAGAGCAAAGAGGCGGCCATCAGACCGCCACCCAGCAGTGTGCTAACGAGGGGTTTCGAACTGGGCGTTGGTGGTTTCATAGGTTACTTTCGTCTGTATATGGATCATCCGGCCACGCCCAGATGGTGCTCTGCGTCAGCGGGTCCACGCCGAGGGCATTTTCGACTCCGGCCCAATCTGCGGCCATGCAATTGTCATCTGGAAGGACTTGTACGCTTCACCTCCCAGTTCTTTAGGGTCTTCTGGCAATCTGAGCAAACATAAATGACCGCTTGGGTAGGCGTGCGGGCGCAACTCACGTTATCGGCCCCTGGGAGCGCCGGCATCCCTGCCGGCGTGCTCTCGTGGGACACTTTGGGATTTACCTCAAATCGGGCGATGTTGCAAGGTGCCGGCAGGGATGCCGGCGCTCCCAGGGGCCAGGGCCGATAACGTGAGTTGCGCCCTAGGCGTGCCAACGATGCACCCTCCGAGCACACACCGGAAGCCAAATAGACTCCCTCGGCCATGAAGAAAGCCGGTGCGAGAAGCAAGATTACAGTAAACAGCTTCATATCACTCCAAACAGCCAACGGCGAAGCTCACTGGCCGGGAGCAGCCGCCAGCAACGCCGCCACTGCAACAAACTGAACCGGCTGCTCCCGGTCCAGTGCAGTGACTTGTGTGCGCCTGACATGGGCGTGAACTGATGGGGTGCCCCGCCTTCGCTGAAAGCTTCGGCGAGGCCAGGAAGTCCCCCATGTGTGAAGGCGACTATCGGGCCTCTCATACTGAGGGGTACGGTGGCCAAAACATTAGACCGAGGCAACTGCGAAATCCGCCCCGGTTGGCAGGCAGAACACGACCATCGGTGGTCTTGTCCTGGAGCGTTGACGCCGACGGGCCGAGCTCTGGGCAGCGATCACCGTGGCAGAGAAAGAGGGCTGCTTCATCCGCGAGGACTGCCAGGAACCGCCGTACGCGGACCCGCATGTACGGTGGTGTGGGAGGGGAAACCCTCTCGGCGCCCCGATTGGGTAGCACACTATTCTCAACACTACGCGGTCCCGGCGAATGGAGAAACCTGGTTTACCGTTCTCGTTCCACTACTGCACCGCCGGAGTAGGCACTGCTTTCGCGCTCCGGTCGCCCGCGCCGAACGCCTGCTTGAGGTCGTCCAGCAGCACGTAAAAACAGGGCACGATGAGCAGCGAGATGAACGTCGCGAAAAGAATTCCGTAGCCGAGCGACAACGCCATCGGGATCATGAAGCGCGCCTGCCGCGAGGTTTCAAAAATCATTGGGGCCAGTCCGCCGAAGGTGGTCAGCGTGGTCAGCAGAATGGGCCGGAAACGTCGGACGCCCGCATGGCACACCGCATCGGTCAGCGTCATTCCTTGCTGACGAAGCTGGTTGGAGTAGTCAATGAGCACCAGCGAATCGTTCACCACCACGCCGGAGAGCGCGATCATGCCCATCATGCTCATCACGCTCAGCGTGTAACCCATGATGACGTGGCCAATCACGGCGCCGACGACGCCGAAGGGAATGCTGAGCATCACGATGAACGGCTGCGTGTAGCTGCGGAAGGGCACCGCGAGCAGGAAGTAGATCGCCAGCAACGCCAGCACCAGACCGCCGTAAAGGCTCGCCATGCTCTCGGCCATGTCCGCCTGGCGGCCTTCGTAACTGTAGGACAGTCCCGGGAAATCCCGCGCCAGCGCCGGCAAAACCTCCGCGTCGAGCGTCGCCTTCACCTGGGTGGTTTCCCCGATCGGCTCGACATCCGCCGTGACGCTCACGGTGCGCCGGCCATTGCGGCGGGTGATGCTGGTGTAGGCGCGGCCCCGATCAATCTCCGCCACTTCCAGCAGCGGCACGTCCGTGCCTGCCGGGGTGCGGATGAGCAGGTGCTCCAGGTTGAACTCCCGCCGCCGTTCCGCCTCGGGCAGGCGCACCATCACCTTGACCTCATTGCGCCCGCGCTGCTGCCGCACAGCCTCGGCGCCGTAGAAAGCGCTGCGCATCTGCCGCGCCACCTCCTGCGAGGTCAGGCCGAGGCTGCGTCCTGCAGGCTTGAGCTTGAAATCAAACTGCCGTTTGCCAGGACTGTAGCCGTCGTCCACGTCCTTCACGTTCGGGAATTCCTCCAACCGCGCCGCCAGCGCGGCGCTGGCCTGGTCGAGCACGCTGATGTCGCGGTGGCTAAGCTCGATGGTCAGGGCAGCGCCTCCGCCCGGCCCGCCGCGTTCCGCGCTGAATTGCATGGATTGCAGGCCCGCGATCTGGCCCACACGTTCCCGCCAGAGCCGGGCAAACTGGCTGGTTTGCAGCGGGCGTTCCTCGGGCGGGGTCAGGTACACCACCACCTCCACGATGTTGTCCCGCAGGGTGGCGCGGATGCCCACCATCAGTTTCCTGCCGCCGTTCTCCTGCGCAAGTTTCTCCGCCGAGGCCACCAGTTGGTCGCGTACGGCGGCGGTGCGGGCCACCGGACTGCCGTAGGGCAGCGTGGCGGTGACGGACGCCGAATCCGACTCCACCCGCGGCATGAGGATGAAGCCCATCCGCCCACTGGCCACGTAGCCGGCCACCACCACGAGCACGCCCAGCGCGACCGCCAGCGTCAGGCCGCGCCGCCGAACACAGGCCCGCACGAGCGGGCCATAGACCGTGTCCACCTTCCGCAGGAACCACGCGCTGAAGGACTGCTGCCAGCCATGCAGCCGCGCGCTGACACCCGAGGTCGGCCGGCTCCGCGTGTGCGCGAGGTGCGAGGGCAGGACGAAAACGGATTCCACCCACGAGATGAGGAAGGTGGTGATGACAACCAGTGGAATGACCTGCCAGATCTTCCCGAAAAAGCCGGGAATGAAGTAGAGCGGGATGAACGCCACGATGTTCGTCAGGATGCTGAATGATATCGGCGTGGCGACGTCCTTCACACCTTCGATGGCAGCGTCGAGATTGCTCATGCCCCGCTGGCGGCACTCGTAGATGTTTTCGCCGGCGACGATCGCGTCGTCCACCACGATGCCGAGCGCCACGATGAAGGCGAACATCGAGATCATGTTGATGGTCACCCCCATGATCGGGAGAAACAGCAGCGCGCCCAGGAACGAGGTGGGGATGCCCATGGTAACCCAGAAGGCAAGTTTGAATTCGAGGAACAGCCCGAGCAGCAGCAGCACGAGCGCCAGCCCCATGAAGGCGTTCTTCAGCAGCAATTGCAGACGCTGCTGGTAGATGGCGGACCGGTCGTTGTTGATCGCGTAGTGGATGCCCTCCGGCAGGTCGCGGCCGATGTCCTCCATCGCTTCATGCACAGCGGTGGAGATGCCCACGGGCGTCTCGTTGCCCACGCGGTACACTTCGAGCGTGATGGCGCGCTGGCTGTTGTAGTCCGTCTCCACGTCCACGTCCACGAACCCATCGGTGACCGTGGCAATGTCACCCAGGCGCAGCACGGTGCCGTCCGCCGTGGTGATGATCGGGATGCGCGCGAATTCCTCCGCCCATTCGCGGCGTTCCTTGAAGCGCACCAGAATTTCACCGCCCCGGGTTTTCAAGCCGCCGCCCGGAACCTCCACGGAAGTTGCCCGGACCCGCGCGGCGATCTGGTTCAACGTCAGCCCATACGCGCGCAGTGTCTCCTGCGGCACCTCGATGTGAACCTCGTAAGACCGCGCGCCATCAAGATCCACCTGCGTGATGCGCTTGTCCTGCAACAACCGATCGCGCACCTCCTCGGCCAGGTTGCGCAGGCTCCACTCACTCACGTCCCCGTAAATCAGCAGGTCGAGCACTCCGTGCCGGTGGATTTCCAGCGAGACTTCCGGCTGCTCAGCGTCCTCGGGAAAGGTGACGATCCGGTCCACCGCCTGTTTGATGTCCTGATAAACCTTCTGCGCATCGGCGCCGACCCGTAGTTCCACCATCACGGTGCCGCGGCCCTCCCCGGCAGTGGCGGTCACTTCCTTGACCCCGTCAATGGCCCGGACGTTCTCCTCGATGGCGAGCACGATGCCCTGCTCGGATTCCTCCGGGCTGGCGCCTGGATACGGCACGTTGATGCGCACCATGTCCATGTTGAAATCGGGAAACACCTCCTGCTTGATCCTCGTGCTCATGAAGAACCCGCCGACGAGCAGGAACAACATCAGCAGATTCGGCGTGACGCGATTATGCACCATCCACGCGATGGGGCCGCGCCGAGCATGGCCCGGGGTGTTGTTCGCGGGCTGGCTCATGGCATTCTGCCTCCGCCGCCTGCGCCGCCCTGGGCCACTCCGGGTCCGCGTCCCGCCTCGACGGCGGGCGCATCGGTGGCGGTGCGCAACGACATGCCCGCCACGGCCGCCGGGAGATCAGTGGTGATGACCTGATCGCCATTGGTCAGGCCGGCGGTGACCAGCAGGGTCTCCGGCCCGCGATAGCCCACCGTCACCGGGCGGATCTCCAGTTCCTTCCGCGGACTCATCACCCAGACCTGGTCGCCATCACGAAACACACTGCGCTCGAGCGCCACCGCCGCCGGGAGTCCCGCGCCCTCGATCTGGGCGCGGACGTAATCGCCGAGAATCAACGCCGGCTGGCCGGCGTTTTCCGGCCGCAGCGCCAGCGGATCCGCCACGCTCACCAGCACGCGCGCCAGGCGGCCGTTCGGTTCGAGGTCCGGCAACAGCCGCAGCACCTCGCCCTCGCGGGAATCCTTGCCATTGCGGAAGCTCTCGGAGGTGAGGCGGACCCGGGAGCCGCGCTCGCCGACCGCGCGGGGAATGCGCAGCCAGCGGAGTTGGTCCACCGGCACCGTGAGTTCCACCCAGTATTCATCGCTGCCGGTGAGGGTGAGCAGCGCGGTGTTGGCGGTCACCTGCATGCCCGCGTTCACGTTGCGGGCGCGCACCGTGCCGTTGAACGGCGCCTTCACTGTGGTGCGTTCGAGATTCAAGCGAGCCAGTTCCAACGCCGCCTCCGCCGTCGCTTCCGCCGCTTGGGCCTGGGCGAGCTGCGGCTGGCGCAACACGAGGGCGCGGCTCTGTTCCGAGATGCCTTCGCCGAGCAGTTCAAATTCCCGCTTCGCGACGGCCTGCTGCCCCATCTCCTGGGTGATGGTCGCGCGCGAGCGCGCCAGGTCCGCCTCCCGCTGACGCACGGTTAGCTCGAAGTCTGCCGGGTCAATCTTCACCAGCATCGCGCCCTCGGCGAAACGTCCGCCGGGCATCAGTTCCGGGCTGATCTCAATCACCTCGCCAGCCACGCGCGGATAGATGATCACCTCGCGCGCGGGCTTCACGATGCCGTTCGCCTGGATGATGGTGGGCTGCGCCGCGAACTTCACCAGGCGGGTCTCGACGAGACGCGCGGAGCGCTGCGGTGGCAACGGGGCCGCCTTGGGCGAGGTCTTCACCAGCGCCACCGCCAGGAGCGCGGCGGCGCCGAGCACCAGCGCGGGCAGGCCGAAGGTCAGCAAGCGACGCAGCCCGCCCCGTTTCGGCGGGGGCGGTTGGGATGGTTTTGTCTCATTCATGGGTTTCTGCTTTCGGCAAAGTGGCGGGTTTTGGCTGGGTCAGCTCCCAGCCGCCGGCCAGGGCGCGGCACAGCGCAATGCGGTCCTGCAACAACTCGCGCCGCGCCTGGAGTTGGGAGCGCTCCAGCGATTGCTGCGAGATCAGCGCCTGGAGGATGTCGAGGTAGGCCGTGGCCCCGTTCAGGTAGCCGTCCTTGATGCGTTCGACGGTGCGACGGGAGAGTTCGAGTTGCTGGTCGAGGCTGGCAAGGTACTCGCGCTGGTGTCGCTCCAGCTCCAGCGCGTCCTCCACTTCGCCCAGGGCGTTGAGCACGGTCTGACCGTAGTTGTTCAGGTTCTCGGAAACCACCGCCCGCCGGAGCGCCACCTCGGCCCGGCGGGCGCCACCATCGAGCAGGGGCGCCACCACATTCGCCGCCAGCGTCGCCATCCAGTTGTCGAACAGGTCGCGCCACTGGGTGCCTGAGGTGTCCACTCCGGCGGTCAGACTAATGCGCGGAAATTGATCGGCCACTGCGACCGCCACCCGGCGATCCGCGGCGAGCACTTGATAGAAGGCCTGCCGGATGTCGGGACGTTCCCGCACCAGTTCCGACGGTAGCCCGGTCTCGGGCAGCGGCGGCAGCGACGGCAGCACGGACTCCGCCGGAGTGATGACGTCACGCGGCGGCCGGCCCTGGAGGATGGCGAGTTGATGCTCCAGCAGGATCGCGCGCGCCTCGGCGACCACCAGATCGCCGCGGCCCGACTCCACGAGCTGCTGTTGCCGCAGAACATCCGCCGCGCCGGCCTGCCCGCTGTGAAAGCGCGCGGTGATTACTTCGAGCACGTTTGAGTTCACCTGAATCTGGCGCTGCAAGACCGCGACCTGCCCGCGCTGCTCCACCAGGCCATACCAGACTTCCGCCACCTGGGCCGAAAGCGTGATGGCTGCGACCTCGAGTTGCTCGCGCGTGGCCAGCACGTCCAGGGCGGCGGCATTGCGGCTGGAACGCACCCGGCCCCACAAATCAACTTCGTAGCTGGCCACCGCCCCGAGCGACAGGTCGGTACGGTAAACGGTCTCATTCGGCACGCGCCCCTCCACAGAGCTGCCGGAGCGGAGGGCATCGAAGTTGGCCGTGACGGACGGCCAGAGCGGCGCGCCGGCCTTGCGGGCGATGGCTTCGGACTCCGCCAGGCGATCCCAGACGCTGCGCAAACCGAAGTTCTGCGCCAGCGACTGTTCAATCAACGGATCGAGCGCCGCATCATGAAACGAAAGCCACCAACGGGCGGGCAGGCTGTCCGTGCCCGATTTGGAAAACGATTCGGGGACCGTGGTGAGCCCGCGCACCTCCGGCCTCGGGGCGCGACACGAAACGCCCGCCAGCAGGAGGCCCAGCGCCCAGGGAAGCAATCCGACGGCGTGGCGGAAGGAGGTCCGGCCCCGGCAGCGACCGCGGGGAGAGGGGGAGCCCTCGGCGCATTGGTTCGTTCGGTGGTTCATCCTGCCGGATTCTCAGTCAACGTGCGGCTCATGGGTTACCGCTTCGGTGAGGCTTCCCTGCTCGCTCGAACATGAATCCCGCGAGCCTGAATTCCGTACAGTGCCCGGCAGCCACCTCGCACGCCGTGCGCAAGGTGCGTCTTCTCGTCTGCACTTCATCCGTTCGCAATTCCATGATTCCACCGGGTAGGGCCGTAGATTAAACTAGCGATTGAACTATGCAACCGTCCGCTTAAAAACTTGGCGGTTCCGATTATCTCATTTTGTTGGGCGTGCGAGATGACCCTCAGGAAGAGGATGGGGGGGTGAGTTTGTGAACAGGCGGCAAAGGGGCTTCCAGAGCAAGCGAGCCTTGTCGTTGGCAAAAACCTCATCCGAGTCGAAAACACTGGGCTTCCGAGACGTTTCCCGGAATCCTCTGCGGCACGGTTCGTTGGCTGACTCTCGTGCTCCACCTGGCCGTTCCCGGGCTGAAATCTCGCCGGAACTTCCTCCTGGAGATCCTGGCTCTGCGACACCACAGCCAGCCCCCCAACCCTCCGCTTCAGGATTGCTCCTGCCAAGCAGTACCCGAATGTAACTTCATGTCACAACTAACGACCGGTCTCGCTGGCGCCGGGCCTCTGACTCCCGAATTGTAAACTGACGCCCGTCCCGGCGTCCAGTGCAGGCCGCTTGGGCGATGTCGCTCTCCAAAACAGCCAGGCAAACAGTGCGCTGAGAAGAACCGAGCCGGACACGAACGCGCTCCATAAGCCCCACAACCCTGTGACGCTCCAACCAGTCTTGATCTCGTCCGGCTGCTCCATTGGCCGAGGAACGACATGCGAAACCGACTCTGGATGATGGACCCAGTCTCCAACAAAGATGAAATCCATCGCCCCTCCGTCGGTGCAATAGTAGAGCTTTCCGTTGACGAACGCATCCCAGGTTCCGATACAGACCACGCCCATGATCAGCAAGCCGACCACGAAAACTACCAAGCTCACGAGCGCTCTAGCCATGATACGCTGCATACGCAACCAACGAGAAAGGTCAGCGATGAGCGCCACCCCCAAGCATCCAACTGCCCCTGACGCGCGCGGCGCTCATTCGCTGCACCGATTTGTTAGCCGCTCTTGTCATCTGGAAAAAGTGGACGAAAACCTTCATGCGTTGGTATCTCGCCTGGAACTCTGGTATCAATATGGGCCGCAAGATCGGGAGATGCCTTCTCGGTCTGTTGAAGTCTCTGATCCTCAAAATAAAGAAACCGCTCTCGAAAGCAGGATGCAACGCGCTCTGCGGATACTCCGCTCCGGGATGCAAACTCTCCCAGAAGTGACACGAGAGCCTCAACCTGAGCCTCAAGACGGATATGAATACCCCTATCCCTTTGCCACTCTACGTGATTACCGTCTAGCTCTTTCTCGAAAGTGTCGAGTCTTGATGAATGAGCTTCAAGAATCTGTAGCAGCGACTTCAATGACTCATCGTGCGTCATACGCGAATACGGCTAACGACCTCCCTCAGCCACAGCCGCCGGGGAGCCAAGCCTCGACGAAGCCAAGGAGCAGCGAACCGGCTCCACCCGTCCGAAGCAGAAGGGCCGGTGGCTGTTGGCTGGAGGGAGCGGGTTAGTCGTCATGTGCGTGATCTTCTCATCCAGATCGTAATGCAGCCAGCGAGGCCGAAAGGGACGAAGAGCCCGAAGGAACTCGCCAGCGGAAACCAATATGCCAGGGCCAGCGCCGCACAGCCCAACAGAAGGGCCCCCGACATGCTCCGCATTGAGGCGCCTTCCTTGACGACCGCGCGTACGCCACAGCCCGCAAGCAGCGCCACCAACACCAAGCCGGCCAATGTGGCAAGCGTAACCTGCCATCCGGCGACTGTCTTGGATAAGAAAGCCAGTCCAACACAGGCAGCGACCGCGAAGCCCGTGACGATCAGGAACGAGGTCATGGGGGACATGCTTTTTTCGAGGCTTTGGATTTTCATATTTCCCAGACGACTAACTATTATTGGTTAGGAAAGTTTTCCCATTAAGCAGATAATGGTGGGCAAACCGGGAAAAGATTCCTAGTTTCACTTCGTATCGGAAGGGATTCTATGCAGGGCAGCGAGAGCAGTCAAATAGAAAAAGCGCTTCAATCGCAGGCTGGGCGGGTGGGCTTTGAAGCGGTGGTTCCCAATCCCAAGCTCAAGCTGCTGGACCGGGTCCGGGAGGTGCTGCGGCTCCGACATTATTCGATCCGCACCGAGCAATCTTACTGCGACTGGATTCGGCGTTACGTGCGCTTCCACCAGATGCGTTCGCGGGCCGAGTTAACGCCCGGAGAGGCCAAGGTGGAGCAGTTCCTGAGTGATCTGGCCGTCAATGGCCATGTGGCGGCTTCGGCGCAGAACCAGGCGTTCAGGGGAGTTGAGGGTTGAAGGTTGAGGGTTGAGGGTCAGCGCAGTTCGAGGGATTTCTTCAATCCACTCAATACCAAACCGTTGGCGCAGACCGCAGGTGCTTGCCGCCGCCGTTCCAGCTTCCATTAAAGCGCCTGATGCTCCGGGGCCTTGGAAGCTGGCGATTGTGGCGGTCCGGGGGCTGTTACCGGACGATTCGGCGGGAGTTCTATGATACCAGGGTATGTCCAGGGTTGGTCCAGGGTACCTCCAGGGTTGGGCCGGGGCGGAAAGGGGGCATCCGGTGCCTTTCTCAGTATTGCGAATGCTTATTCTGGGTGCAGGGGGGAGGGCAGAAGGCAGAATGAAGAATGCAGAAGGGCCGGTCCAAAGCCTCCAGCATCGAGCACCGGGAATCGAGTATCGAGTATCGAGCACGGAGCATCAGAGCCACCCTGAGGCCACCCCGAGGCCACCCCGAGGCTATCTGGTGGCTAACCGGTAGCCACCCGGAAGCCACCCCGAGGCTACCCTGAGTACCCCGAGGCTCCCCGCAGGCTCCCCTCAAACCGCCCCAAGGCTCGCCCTGGGCCTCGTAGCGGGCTCTCGACAGGGATTTGCTAGCCGGTTTGGCGGCAGTTCGCGTCGCTGTGACGAGGTGCCGCTGCTTGTCTGCCTGGAATGGCGTTGCGGTCAACCCGGGTCAACCGGGTAACCTTCTGCCCGGAACCGCTGGAGCTTGTAGATCAGGGCGCGGCGGCTGATGCCGAGGGCTTTGGCGGTTTCGGTGCGGTTGAAGTCGTGCTTGCGCAGGGTCTGGAAGATGGCCTGGCGCTCGATCTCCGCCAGGCGCTCGGCGTCCTGCGGTTCGACCGCCGGCGCGGTGTCGGCCACGGCGCGGACCTTCGCGGGCAGGTGCTCGGGCAGGATGAGTTCGCCGAGGGAAAGCAGCGCGGCGCGCTCCATGGCGTTGCGCAGCTCGCGCACGTTCCCGGGCCAGGGGTAGCGCGTCAGGCAATCGGCGACGGAGGATGCAAAGCGCGCTTTGCCATGGGTGAACTCGGAAATGAAGGCGCTGGCCAGCGGCAGGATGTCCTCGGGGCGCTCGCGCAGGGGCGGGATGTTGAGTTCGACGACGTTCAGGCGGTAGAACAGGTCTTCGCGGAAGCGGCCGGTCTTGACTTCCTCTTCGAGGCGGCGATTGGTGGCGGCCAGGATGCGCGCGTTGGTGCGGAGTTCGGTGTTGGAGCCGATGCGATTGAACCGTCCCTCCTGGGTCACGCGGAGCAGCTTGGCCTGAAGCGGTGGAGACATGTCCGCCACTTCATCCAGGAAGATGGTGCCGTTGTTAGCCACCTCGAAGCGGCCAATGCGTTGCGCCACCGAGCCGGTGAAGGCGCCTTTCTCATGCCCGAAGAGCTCGCTTTCGAGCAGCGTCTCGGGGATGGCGGCGCAGTTGACCTTGACCAGCGGGCCGGACGCGCGGGCGCTCCAGGCGTGGATGACATCGGCGAGCACTTCCTTGCCGACGCCGCTTTCGCCGGTGATCAGGATGCGGCTCTCGGAGGCGGCAATCAGCGAGGCGTCGTGAAAGACGTCCTGCATCAGCGGGCTCTTGGCTACCACGTGGGCGGGCAACTGCCGGTCGGCGTTGAACTTCATCGGCGCGGGCCGGGCGATGCCGGTGGCCTGCTGCACCGTTGTCAGCAATTCATCCAGATCAATGGGCTTGGCCAGGTAATTGAGCGCGCCGTCGCGCATAGCGCCTACCGCCTCGCGGATGTCGGCATAAGCGGTCACCAGCAGAATCGGCAGCACCGGATGCTCCTTGCGCGCCAGCCGCATTGTGTCCAGGCCCGAGAGGCCCGGGCATGCGCACGTCGGAGATCATCATGCTGATGCCGCCGGTCGCGCAGCGTTTCCAGGGCGTGCTCGCCGGAGGCGACCGTGACGGTCTCGAAACCCTGGCTGCGCAGGAATGAATCCAGCAGGCTGCGCTGCCCGGGGTCGTCATCCACGATCAGGATGCGCGGGCCTTTTGGGCCGTTCTTGCGAGGTTCAGACGCCATCAGTTCAGGTCTTGGGGATAGGAAGCTCTCGCGGGCGGGAATTGTCAAAGGCTTAATCGGCGATACGCCTCCAGCGCCAGCTCGCGCGACACGAGGTGGCTGACGATGGGAAGGGGATAAGTGCGGCCCAGCTTCGACGCCGGCAGCCTCGAGCACCGGCGGGAGGAGCCTCCCAGGGCCGGTGAATCCATGCGGCGGGCAGCCGCGCCAGTTCGGGCACCCAGCGGCGGACGTAATGGCCGTCAGGGTCGAACTTCTCGCCCTGGCTGACCGGGTTGAAGACGCGGAAGAAGGGCGCGGCGTCGGCGCCGCAGCCGGCGGTCCATTGCCAGCCGAGGGTGTTGTTGGCGAGGTCGGCATCAACGAGCGTATCCCAGAACCAGCGGGCGCCTTGCTGCCACGGGAGCAGGAGATTCTTCACGAGGAACGAGGCCACGACCATGCGCACACGGTTATGCATCCAGCCGGTAGCCCATAGTTCTCGCATGCCGGCGTCCACGAACGGGTAGCCCGTCTGACCCCGTTGCCAGGCGCGGAGCCGAGGCGGCGTTCTCCCGCCACGGAAAGCGGGCGAATTCAGCCCGCAAGGGCTGCTCCGGCGTATGCGGGAAGTGGAAGAGCAAATGGTGCGCAAACTCGCGCCAGCCCAACTCGGTGAGGAATTGCCAACTGCGCCACACCGGCTGCCGGAATGGACTGCGACTCGGCGAAGCGCTTCACCGCGTGCCACACCTGGCGCGGGCTGATCTCGCCAAAGTGCAGGTGCGGCGACAGCCGCGACGTGCCGACGAGATCAGGCCGGTTACGGCGCTCGGTGTAGTCAGCAGCCCCTCGCGCAGAAAGCGCCGCAACTCGGCTCTGGGCGCCGGCGCTGCCCGGGCTGCCAGGCCGCGCGCAACCCCTCAGTCCAGTTGAGTCTTGGCTCCAACTCCAGCGCGGCGAGCGGCAGCGATGCCGGCCCGCCGAGCGGGCGCGATGAGCCGGCGCGGCGCAGGCAGCGGTTCGGGCGGCTCGGCGGAGGCAAGGCAAGTTTTCCAGAAGGCGTGAAGACCTGGAACGGCCGGCCGGCCTTGTTCTGGATAGTCCAGGGCTCGTGCAGCAGCGCGGCGTTGAAGCTCTCAGTCTCCAATCCCGCCGCGCGCAAGGCCTTCTTCGACCTTCCGGTCGCGGGCGATCACGGCCGGCTCGTAACGCCGGTTCCAGAAGACCGCCTTGGCCCCGGTTGCCTTGGCCACGCGCCGCAGTTCGCCGAGGGAGGAGCCCTGACGGATGACCAGTTCAGCGCCCGCCGCGCGGAATTGCTCCGTCAACCGGCCGAGGGATTGATGCAACCACCAGCGCGACGCGCCGCCGGGCGGCCAGGCGCCTTCCTCCTCCGGCGCCCAAATGAACACCGGCACGACCGGCCCCCCGCGTTTGCAGGCTGCTCGCAGCGCCGGGTTGTCCTGCAAGCGCAGGTCCTGCCGCAGCCAGACGATGACCGGCGGGGATGCAGTGCGGCGTTGGCTTGTGGTTTTCACGCGGTGTGAGGCTGCTTCAGCAGCGCCCATCCGGCCTCAGAACTCCTGACTCGCCGCAGGATTTTGGAGCGGCGTGGAACTTGCCTGAGCCGGTTTTCGAGTCGGGCGGTTGCTTCCCCCTCACCCCAGCCCTCTCCCTTGGGGAGAGGGAGGACCATCGGCCGTGCTGCGACAAATCGTAGCGTCCAGGCATATCCCGCAACGGTCGGCGGGGCACCCTCTCCCCAAGGGAGAGGGCCGGGGTGAGGGGGAACTGGGCTCACCTTGTTTCCACGGGATCTGGATGTCTGAGCCTCATTCCGGCCCACGCACGGATTCCCATCGGGTAATCTCATATCGCCGCCCGGGAAACGTCCCCGTCCGCTCGGCCTTCCCGCCTGCCGCCGGAGTTCCAGGTCAAGACGACGCGGTTGAGCGCCCCTTGCTTCGAAGTCAAACGTAGTCCCGTCATCCTCGAAGAGGGTGAACGGGGCGGGGCTTCGCCGAACGCCTTGACGGTGATCTTGAATACCGTGTCGCGCCCGACCTGCTGCACCGGCTCGGCGAGCGGCAGCAGCGCAGTTCTCCCTCGCGAAGAGCGGCATTTCGCCGGGCGAGCCGCGTGACGGTCACGGTCGAGCCGCCCTGGTGCCAGCTGCTTGGTCTTCAACTCATACCAGCTTGTTCCCGCGCGGCAGCACCACCTTCCTGGAAGTCGCTTCGCCGAGAAACGGGGCGGCGAGCAGGCAGTCGCCAAACATGAAGGCGTTGTCCACGTCGCGCAGCCGCTTGTCGTTTGGGAATTCCAGCAGCAGCGAGCGCACCGGCGGCAGCCCCTCGTTGTGGTAGCGCTGAAAGGCGGAGTACAGGTAAGGCAAGCAGGGCATAGCGCTGGTTCACCATTGCGCGCAGCCGCTCGGCGACGGCCTGCTGCTCGGATTCGGGCAGCAACTGGCTGGCCTTGTTCTTGGCGCGATCGTATTGTTCCCAAACCGGGTGGGGCATGAACCACATGTCCAGGCACATCTGGGGAGCAAAAGCGCTCATGGCCACGCGGTTGAGCAGTTCGTCCAGGCTGCCGGCCTCCCGCACCTCGGGCGACCAGAGCAACCCGGCGAAGGAAGCGTTTACCAGTTGCCGGAGGTATTGGTCGAACGTATAGGCGTCGCTGTAGAGATTGAATGGCAATGGCGCGGCCAGGGCGGTGGTGGCGCGAACGTCGCTCCAGGTGCGCAGGTTGTGCGCTTTGAACGGCTCGAACAGCGCCCGCTGATACAAGTAGCCGTAAAGCTGCGTCATCTGGTCGCCGTCAATCCCCGAGGGAAAGATCGAGCAATAGGGGAAATTGAAAGGCGTGGCATCGGTAGGCGGCTGCTTGTCACATTCATCGCCTTTGAAGCCCAGAATGCCCTGGCTGACCAATTCCCGGTCATGGTAGTCGGCAAAGATCTGGGACGCCTCGGGATCGGCGAAATCCACCACCAGCCCTCCCACACCAGGAAATCGCCCGCGTGCGCTTTCAACGGCGCGAACAGGGGCGAGCTGGGATGGATGTAGGCGTGCTCCCACAGGTTCGGCTTGAAGCCGGATTGCTGGAGTTCCTGGATCATCGCCTCGGGATCGGGAAAGCGCTCCTTTGACCAGGTCAACGAACAGGAATAGGCGTGCGATTGCCAGCCCGGCTCCAGCCCGATCATGTCGCAGGGGATCTTCATCGCGCGCAGCGCGCGCGCCGTTTTCAACACCAGCGCCTGGTCCGCGCGGGTGAAGGTGCGGAACTTCAAGCCCAGGCCCCACAATGGCGGCACCGCGCCGCCACCCGAGAAAAGGTTGTAGCGTTCCACCGCTTCGCGCATGGTCGGCCCGGCGAAGACATACACGTCCACCCCGGAGGAATCGCCGGGCAGATCGAAGATCACCTCCGTGTGCCCGCGAGCGGCCCGGGCGGCGATACAGCTCCGCCTCGGAGGTCTTGGGCGCTTGGAGCCGTCTCCTTCGCTCGCCGTGGCCTGATTGGGCGTCAATCGGGCCACGTCCACGATGGGCACCCGGGCAGTATCAACGTAAATGCCGTAGCCCTTGGTGCTCAGATAGAACGGGACCGGGCCGTGGCTGGCCCCGGTTTTGCCCCACCACCCCCGCGCAAACAGTCAGGGTCTTGCACAAGCCCTTTTGCTGGTAAGCCCCCGGGTCCAGGCCGAAGCCATAGATCTCCTCGCCGGGTTCCTCGCACGGCACATAAACCGTCGTGCGCGAGGACGAATCCGGCAGCGGATTTGGCCCGGCTCGAACGGCAACGGCGTCGGCGCCGGCAGAGCTCGAAGCCTTGAACGCGCGGGGCCGACTCCCGCACGGCGACGGGCGTGAAGCGCTCAGGCGTCCCGAACCGGACCCGCCAAACCCCTGGGAGCATTTGCTCGACAACGGGTGCCGCCCATTGCGGCGCGGCCGCCGCATCATGACCTCTCGCCGCAGGAAGCCGGCTTTCCGCACCGGCCAGGCACGGCGGCGAAGCCGCGAGTCCACACACAAGCGATAACGGCAATAATAAAGTCTGCATTCCAGGATTGATCAGAAGCAAATTCGAGCTTTGCGCTGCCGCCGCCGGGCACGACGCCGACCCTTCGACGGCGCGCAGTGGCTACAGGTTGACAGCACGCATCCCCTGCTCGTGGTAGCGCGGTCCGGCCGTCGCACCCACCGGGAAAGCCGCATCGAGCCGGCGAAGCTGGTCCTCGGTTAGCGACACCTTCAGAGCCCCGGCGTTCTCCTCGAGGTAACCGGTGTGTTTGGTGCCCGGGATGGGGACGATATCCTCGCCCTGGGCGAGCACCCAGGCCAGGGCCAACTGCGCCGGAGTGCAGGAAATCTCCCCCGCGATACGCTTCACGGTCTCCACCAGGTGCAGGTTGCGCTCGAAGTTTTCCCCTTGGAACCGCGGATGGCGATGCCGCCAGTCGTCCTCGGGAATATCCGCCTGCGTCTTGAACCGGCCGGTCAGGAAGCCGCGCCCCAGCGGGCTGTAGGCGACGAACCCGACCCCCAATTCCGGCACGTTTCCAGGATATCGCCTTCAGGATCACGTGACCAAAGTGAGTATTCTGTCTGCAAGGCAGTGATGGGGTGAACTTTGTTGGCGCGGCGGATGGTCGCGGGAGCCGCTTCCGACATGCCCAGGAATCTGACCTTGCCCTCGCCAACCAACGCCGCCATGGCGCCCACGGTGTCCTCGATCGGCGTATTTGGATCAACGCGGTGCTGGTAGTAAAGGTCTATGTGATCCAGGCCGAGCCGCCGGAGGCTCGCTTCGCAGGCCTGCTTCACGTACTCCGGCCGCCCATTGACGCCCAGGAACTCGCCGTTGGGGCCTCGCACATTGCCGAACTTGCTGGCGAGGATGATCTGGTCGCGCCGATCGCGAATGGCGCGCCCCACCAGCTCCTCGTTCTTCCCGACCCCATACATGTCGGCGGTATCGAGGAAGTTGATGCCGAGAGAAAGCGCGCGATGAATAGTGGCGATGGACTCGGCTTCGTCCGCCTGGCCGTAGAATTCCGACATGCCCATGCACCCCAGACCCAGTGTTGAAACCACCAGCCCCTGTGTTCCCAATTTGCGTGTGTTCATCATAAGTCTAAGCGTCTCAAATAACCTCTCGCCCCGCAACCACGCCGCCCGTTCGCTCTCATCGGCTCGAACATAACAGGTTCGGCGGCACGGGCAAAGCCCTTCGTGCTACTCAAGAGCTGGTTCCATGCATCGCCCCTTATTACCTCGGGGCGTAAGTCCGCTATCGTATCGATACGGAAGTCGGGCATGTTTGGTCGCGAAGCGTTTGGAGTGCGCGCAGCTTGCTGCCGCTTTCGACGACGCGGCGCCACTCCAAAGCGGCAGCAAGCTGCACGCACTCCAAACGCTTCGCGCCTCGAGAATACCCCGCGTCCCATACGTCAGTGTGATCATGACCGTCTGCGCTTACGCGGCTTTGAGCCTCGCCAATAGCCCCGATAACCGCTGCTCCGTCTTGTTGTTCCGCACCGCGATCGCCAGCGCCTTCCGCTGGCCGACCACGACGACCAGCCTCCTGCCCCGCGTGATGCCGGTGTAAATGAGGTTGCGCTGGAGCAACAGGTATTGCTGCGTCGCCAGCGGCATGACGACCGCCGGAAACTCGGACCCCTGGGACTTGTGGATGGTGATGGCGTACGCGAGCGACACTTCGTCCAGCTCACCGAAATCGTAGACCACCTCGCGCTGGTCGAATTGGACCGTGACCTCGCGCTCGACGGGGTCAATCTTCACGATCTGCCCAATGTCCCCGTTGAACACGTCCTTGTCGTAATTGTTCTCCGTCTGGATGACCTTGTCCCGTGAGCCGGAACTGCCAGCCGAACTTTTCCACGGCGGGCTCGTCGGCGCGGGCCGGGTTCAGTTCCGCCTGGAGCCGGGCGTTGAGTTCGCGGATGCCCAGCGAGCCTCGGTTCATCGGGCACAGCACCTGGATGTCGCGGATGGGGTCCAACCCGAACCTGGCCGGAATGCGCGTCTTGACCATCTCCACCAGCGTGCCGGCGATGGCCTCCGGCTCCTGCCGGTTGATGAAGTAGAAGTCGGACTGGCCATTGTTGGCCGCAAGCTCCGGCAAGAAGCCCTCGTTGATGCGGTGCGCCGTGGTGATGATCCGGCTGTGAGCCGCCTGGCGGAATACCTCTGTCAGGCGCACAACCGGCACGACGCCGCTGCTCGATGATGTTCCGCAGCACCATGCCCGGGCCGACCGAAGGCAACTGATCCACGTCGCCCACCAGCAGCAGGCTGGCGGACGCAGGCAGCGCCCGGAGCAGGTGGTTCATCAGCGTCACATCCACCATCGAGTACCTCGTCCACGACCAGGAGGTCGCAGTCCAGCGGCCGGCGCTTCGTTGCGGGCGAAGCCGCCCGAGGCAGGCTGACTTCAAGCAAGCGGTGGATGGTCTTGGCTTCCACGCCGGTCGCCTCCGAGAGTCGCTTGGCGGCCCGGCCGGTGGGGCGCACAGAGCAGGCACCGGACCTTCTTTGCCCGCAGGATGCAGCAGGATGGCGTTGACCAGCGTTGTCTTGCCGACTCCCGGCCCGCCCGGTGATGATAAGCGCCCGTGTGGATAGCGCCTGCCGGAGCGCGACCCGCTGGCTGGGCGCAAGCTCCTTGCCGGTCTTGCCCTGGCACCAGGCCACGGCCTTGTCCACGTCGATCGGCGGGTAGTTCGGCGCCGCCGTGGCGCAGCGCTCTTGATGCGCGCCGCGATGCCTTCCTCGGCCCGCTTCAGTGGCGGCGGGAACACCAACTCCTGGCCGCCGATGGTTTCCCGGACGAGGTCGCCGCCCGCAAGCGTCCTCTCCAAAGCCGCGTCCACAATGTTCTCCATCGACCAGCAGCAGCTTGCCCGCCTCCTCCTTGAGGCACCTCGACCGGCAGGGCGCAATGGCCGTTGCCGGTCGCCTCCAGCAGCACATGGTTCAATCCGGCGCAGGCCCGGATCAGGGAATCGTGCCGGGATGCCGATCTTCTGGGCGATCTGGTCGGCGGTCTTGAACCCGATGCCGTGGATGTCCTTGGCCAGCGCGATACGGGTCAGCGCTGCACTTTCTCGATGGCATCCTCGCCGTAGGTCTTGTAGATGCGCACGGCCCGGCTGGTGCTCACGCCGTTGGAGTGCAGGAACACCATGATGTCTGCGGATGACCTTCTGCTCCGCCCACGCGCCCTTGATGCGCCTCCGGCGTTTGGGGCCGATGCCGTCCACGTCCTCCAACCGCACCGACTCCTGCTCGATGATGTCGAACATCTTCTCGCCGAACTCGCTCAACCAGCTTCCTGGCATAAACAGGGCCGATCCCCTTGACCATGCCGCTGCCCAGATACTTCTCGATGCCCTCTCGGGTGGTCGGCGCGGTGCTGCTCAGCATCTCCGCCCGGAACTGCAGGCCGAACTCCCGGTCCCGCACCCAGTGGCCTTCCGCGGTCACCCACTCGCCGGCGCTGACCGAGGGCAGGGAACCGACCACGGCGACCAGGTCCCGATGCCCCTTGGCCTTGACCTTGAGCACACAGCCAACCGTTTTCCTCGTTGAAAAACGTGACGCGCTCGATCAGCCCGGAAAGGCTTTCGGTGACTGACGTTGGCCGCTGGATTTCCAATTTCACGATTCTGGCCAGGAATCAACTCCGTGCCAAGCGGATGCGGGAAACACCTGCGGCCAATGGTTGGGACTGGGGGTCATCTGCCGTGGTTCGCCTCCTGCGTTTCCCGTGCGCCGCTGCCGCACTTAAGACAAGCGCTTCCGCCCACCACACGGCTTGCACAGCCCCGGCCCCCCAACCTCAATCGAGTTGAAGCTAAGAGTCTCCGGGGAGGATGATTCTGTGTTGTTCAGTCGTCCTTCCGCGTCTTCCTGGCGGCGGTTCGAAGCATTTCACGGAATTGGTCTTCACCTCCGAAATATACGAAGTTGGTCGAGGGGAACAGCCGGCACTGGGCGAGGAACTCGCTATAATGACCGCACAAGTAGGCGTCCCGAGCATAGTTATGCCGGTAGCCGACCTCGCCAGGATTCAACTCGAAAAACCGGTCATAGGCTGACTTCACATCGTCCCAGACCTCCCGCCGGTGCCAATAAGCCGGCGAGTCGGCGAGCTTGTGGTAGGCGGCCAGGCTGTGGTGGAGGTCGGGAAGCACGAGCGGGACTTCGCCGCCCCAATTCGTGGAGGTGACACAGGAGCGCGCGAACTCCAGCGCTTCGTCTTCGGAACCATACCAGCGTGGCTCAAGGTAGTAGGACATCAGATTCGCCGCGTCGTAGTAATTGGTCGCGAGGGCCATCGCGCGGTCGAACCACTGCTCCATCCGGGCGTGTCCCTGCCCCTGGCCCAACTCGAGTCTCATCATGAGGTAGGCGGTTTGAGCATTGGTTGGGTTCATTCGCCACGCGGTTTCGAGGTCGGATTGCGCCGCGTCGAGATGCCGCCGGAAACCCTCCCAACCTGTCTCGCTGACCGTCTTGGCCCAACCAGTCCCGCGGTCGTCCCACGCCAGCTTGAGTTCGGCCATGCCCTGCCAGCGAAACCACGCGTCGCCGCGCTTCCAGTTGGCTTCCATAATCGGCAGCAGGTCCTTTAGCGCATACGGCGTCCAGCCTTTGGCCGAGGTCAGGTCCAACCAGGAAAAGGCCGGCTCGTACACCTCCTCCAGCGGCGCATTCGTATCGCGGGCAAGGTCCTGCATAGCGGCGGCAACCAGACACAAGGCGCCGGAACGATCACACCCGCGATCCGCCTTGCGGGCCGCCACCAGCGCACGGTATCCGACGATGAATTTAAAGGCAGGATGGTAGTGGCTGTCGAACATGGCCCGGAAAGTGTCCAGGCTCGCCAGCGCACATTGCTCCCAGCTCCCTTCGTCATCCGTCAGCCAATACCGCACCTGCATATAGCGCAGCATGGGATCGTGACAGCCCGCCGCAACTGCCGTCAGCACCGCGTTGGTAAGAGCCGCGTAGGTAGCTTCCGTCGCGCTGCCGCGGGAGTAGTCAACGTACGCTTGGAAAACGGCGTGCATCTGCGAGTCCCACCGGGAGTTGGTGCCGCCCCCTTGCGCGTAGCCGTGTTCCAAGGCGCGGAGCGCCCAGTCCCGGCGGTTGGCGGCTGGCTCACTGAGGACCAGGGGACGCCTGGCGGGGTCGTGCTCGAACTTCACGTCCCGCAGGCTGTCCAAAGCGGCCTGAAGCCTGGAGTGACGTGGCTGGGCACGACGTGGCGCCGGGGTCTGGCTCTCAGTTGCCTCCTGACGGCCACAGCCGGGCAGCAGCAGGCCCCCTGCTATAAGCAAGCCTAGCGCCGCCGCCTTCTGAAACCGGATGGCAGTCGGCCTCTTTGAGCGCCTGCGTCCGCTCGACGCCGCGCCGGTGAGAAGGGACCTGGTCTTGCTCCCGCTGGTCACACTCTGATGGTGCCGACGGTGAGGGGCCGCGTCAACGCGCGAGTCGAGTCGGGCGCGCGCATTCCGCTGCGCGTCGCCGCTGGTTTCCATAATCCCGATACTCGTCGCCACCCGTACCTTGGGCACTCGGAGGGCGAGTGCGCGTGCAAGGGTGTTCAATTCCCTTCGGGATTCACCCCTGCCAATCAGGGGCCGGCCGGAGTGGGCATGGGGAGAGAGCGTTTTAGCCTTTAGCCTTTAGCCTTTCCTTGCTACTCCCCTCGCCTCTGGCGCTTTAACGGGGCCACTGGCACACTCAAAACGAGGATCTGCTTGCAGGCAAAGCCTTCTGCCACAAAGGGGCGCAGGAATCGCCTCCTCTCGTAATCATCATGGGATGGCAGGCGACAGTCCGGGCGATGCAAGCAGAAGGGCGACGCCAACAACGCGAAGCCCAGAGGCGCCATCGCTGGGGCTCGGGCGTGGGGGCGCAGGCTTGGTTGGCGAGGGCGCTGAGTTCCGTATCAACGGCCCGTGCACAAGAGGCGGTCGAGCGCGTCTCGCACGGCGTGATACGTCGAGGGGTCGGCACCACCCCACGGCGCGTCGCCCTTTCGCCCATAGGCGTCGAGCACGGCCGACAGGAGTTTTTCCCTGGGCACGCCGCGCCGTTCGAGGAGCGCGAGGCGTTCGCAGTCCTGCACGCCCTGGCGCAGACCCTCCAGCCACAGAGACACCGTGTGGCCCGGATACATTCGGGCGCACGAGTCCGCTTTCCACGGGTCCGCCTGGTCAAACTCGGCCAGGTTGTAGAAGGCCCATCCGTCAAGCCCCAGGCGCCAGGCGAGCCAGGGATGGTCCCGCCCGCCGGTCGCCGGACGGGCGAAGCGAAACTCGACCGTGTAATAGAATAGCTGCGCCTTGGTCGCGCGGAGGGCTTTCATGAATTCTGGTTTTCGCACATATTCGATGTAAGGACACCAGGTGGTTACGTAAGGCGCGAGCGGGTTCACGGTCCCCGCCACCGTGTAGGTGCCGTTCGGCGGGTTGTAGCCGGGATTCGCCCAGATTTGCGCCTCCGGCCAGAGCCGCCGGATGCGAATCGCCCACGCCGCGTAGGCCCACGCGGTCAAGTCGCAAGGCTCGTCGTACACTTCGATGGCCCATTCGCGCGGCGTGAGCGACAGGCGCTTCACCGTGTCGCGGATCGGTTGCAGCCACCCGCGGATGTCGTCATCGCTCGCCTCCAGGGACGCGCCGTTGAGCTGGCTGCCCGGAAGATTGAACCGGAAATAACGGAATCCCCATTTCCGGCACTTGTCCCAATCATCGTAGTGACCCGTCGAGTTGATCCCGTAATCGAGCGCGATGCGGGCCAGGGCCTCGTCCTTGCCGTACGTCGTCCAGGCGTGGCCGATCATCGTGTGCGTGGTCGGGAACGCATACGGAAGGACCGTCAGCCGCAGCGGCAGCGAGACGGGCGCGCCGCCGCCGCCTTCCAGTGCCGCTTTCAGCGCGCCGGCGTATTCGCCCGGCGCCAGCCCCTGGGTTCGCGCTGTGATCCAAACCAAAACCGGGCTTCCGGGACGCAGATGCAGGCGCGGAAAATCCCTGATCGTCCCCCAGTTTCGCACCGGCCCTCCTAAATCTTCCCGCCGCATGGGCGCGGAAAAAAGCGGGTCCAACCACCATGTTGGCTTTCCGTGCTTCGGGCGTCCCTGGACCTCGCCCGCCACTTTCAGATTGATGGCGGACGCAAACCCGTCCGAACCGGAGACAGCCAGAACGATGTCCGCTGGCCCGTCAGCCTCGACGCGCACCGCCGCGACGCACCAGTCATTTTCCCCGCCGCGCATCACCACGCCGCCGGCAGGGATTTCGGGCGCGTTGGCCAATTGCTCCGCTTCGCGGTCCCACCACGGCTCGACGCCTGTAAGTCTCACGACCGGTTTGCCGCCCGCGCCAAGCGCGCCCAGAGCGCAGAAAGAGACCACGGCGACAACCGCCGCCATTCCCAGCGCCGTTCGTTTAGGAATCCTACGCATTGCTTTTCTCCTGTTCCGCCCTCAATCGAAGCGACCGGGGACACATCTCACGAATCTGAATGCACCTGTCGTTCTGCCAAGCGCTGTCACTGCGTAGCCAAACCTGTCCAACCATCCTATCAAGCCCAAGTGTATTCGAGAGATTGGTGTCCCCGACGTTGTAGTCGAACGCAGACGGCCCCCGCTGAGATTGGCGCCACCCCAACGCAAACGAGGCCGACTTGACGGGGACTGATTGGGAATTGCCTTTTGCGCGCTGGGCCGTACTCAGCGCAACACGGATGAGGAAGAATTGTCTTTCGAACTCACCAACCATTCCGGGATATTGCCAGGGCTTGGGCAGGGTGGCAACGGACCATTCTCGCCTGTGTTGGGCCGCCGCTTCGGTAGCCTGGCGCGGTGGCGCTCCAAGGCGTCAAACTCAGGATTGGGGGCCAACTCAGTGAGCCGGGTCTCTTCGGGGGGCAACGGCTTGACCATGGACCATCCGAACTGCCCCACTATTGCATTTAGAATAAGACCCCGCTCTGGCCCGGACAGAATTGTCCTATGGTTGTCTTATAGTTGGACGCTCCGCAGCAGTGGGTTGTGGTTATTTCATCAGAATGCTTTGAGATGTCGAATAATTCGATACTGGCATGGCTTATGCAGCAGTTTTTTCGACTACTAGAAACCCATGATCATGCAAAAGCCAACACCTGACGGCCGAAAGCGCGTGCTCGTGGTTGATTATGATCAGGATTTTCGCCGATACCTGACCGACTGCATCGAGGCCGAGGGCATTGCGTGTATTACCGCGGCTTCCGTTTCCGAGGCGATCGAAGTCCTGCAGCGAAGTGATGTGGCTGTCGTGCTGGTGGACTGGTTCCTGGACCATGTCGCCATTGAAGTCGTCCGCGCCGCACGAGCAACCTCTGAGCTGATGCCGATTATCGTGATGAGCGGCAAGTCCTACAACGTGAAGATGGATGCCCTGTTGGCCGACGCGGATGAATTCCTGGAGAAGACGGTAGGGGGCAGTGCCCTGGCAGCCCGTGTCAAGCGTTGGATGAGCCGGTTGGAAGCCGTTCCCGACCTTTTCCTCCCTCAACGCGAAGAGGACATACTGTCGTTGGACGAGGTCAAGTGCCGCTACACTCGGCACGTAGTCCAACTTGTGGGCAATAACATTTCCCTGGCTGCGCAGAAGCTCGGAGTTCACCGCCAGACGATCTCGGCAGCCATGGCCACGGAGGATGGGGAGGAGAACCAGGCCGCCAACGGCCCGGAGCCAACGAAGCCCTTCACCACCCCAGGAGGAAGCGAGGCAAATGACCGCAGATAGAGATGCCATTTTAGCAAGAATCAACCCGCTTGAGCCCGGAGGCGCCGAGGACGCCTGGGTGGGGGGCGAATTAAGCGCGAAGCTCTCAGTGATTCACGGCCAGCGCATACTCCTCGTTGAGGACCAGCAACCTATCCGCGCGTCTCTTCGCCTGTTGCTCGAGCTTGATGATCATCATGTCACGGAGGCTGGTAATGGAGCCGAGGCGTTGAGTTTATTCACCGTGGGTGAGTTCGACCTTGTCATCACCGACTTCGAGATGCCCGTGATGGAGGGCGACGAGCTTGCCAGCAGCCTCAAGCTGCTCGAACCTTCGCTGCCGATCCTGATGGTGAGCGCCTCGGAGAGGGCACGTCGCGGCGTCGGGAACCCGGCCGACGCTCTCCTGCACAAACCCCTAACGATGCGGGAACTGCGCTGCGCCCTTGCGAAACTGTTGTCAGGCCGACGTGATCCCGCTCAATGCGAGCGAACTCTCATCAACTCCGCCACGGCGGCTTCGAGCTGTTGATCTCGGCCTTTCGCCAGGACGTCCGGTTCGTTGCGTACCTTGATGTCCGGCTCGAGTTCATTATTCTCGCAGAACTTGCCGTCGGGTGTGCGCCAGCCGCCCATGGGGATGCCGAAGACCAGCGTAGGGTCAATCTGGGTCTCCCACCAGACGAAGGTTCCGGTGCCGGGCACGGGCATGCCCAGCGTTTTGCCAACGTTCTTCAGCTTGTAGGCTACTGGGAACAAGTGGGCGTCCGAATAGTTGCACTCACCCACGAGAACAATGGACGGCTTGGTCCACTTGTCGTAGGGCTCGGAGCCGACGTACTGCCCGTGCGGGACGATATCAAAGTACTCCTGGCCGGAGAGGAAGTCCGACAACTGCTCGTGAATATTGCCTCCGCCGTTGAAACGGGTGTCCACGATGAGAGCCTGCTTCCCAATATTGCGGCCGAGCGCCTCTTCGAAGACGGTGCGCATGCTCCTGTCGTCCATCGCGCGGACATGCACGTAGCCGATCTTACCCTGAGACAGTTCGTTCACCTCTTTGCGCCGGTTCTTCACCCAGCGTTTGTAGAGGAGTTCGTGAGCCGCGCCCAGGTTGATGGGCTTTACGGGCTCGTCCCATCGGCTGTCCTGGCCCGGGTCGAAGACCGAGAGGAGGGTAAGCTTGCCGGCCTTGCGGTTCAGGAAGTGTGAAGAGTCCGTGTCGGAGCCGAGCGTCTGGCCGTCTATGGCCTCGATGATATGGCCGGCGTGGATTTTCGATGAGGCTTTGTCGAGCGGTCCGCCCTCAACGACCTCGGCCACCTTGACTCCCGGCCCGGCGAAGGTCGGGTCGTAGATCAGGCCAAGGTCGGCGGTGTCATCGGATTGAGCCCGATCCGGCCGGTACCGGCAGCCGGTGTGGGAAGCGTTCACCTCACCCAGCATCTCGCTCAGCATCTCGGCGAAGTCATAGTTGTTGTTGATGTAAGGCAGGAACTTCCGGTAGGCGCGGTGGTAAAAATCCCAATCCACGCCTTGCAGGTCCACGACGTAGAATTTCTCCTTAAATTGCCGCCAGGCGTGCTCGAAGATGTATTCGCGCTCCCGGGCCTGATCGAGCACCATCTCACCGTTGGTTTTCAACGGCTCCGATTTCGCCCCTTCGACCTCGACCTTCATCGGCTTGCCATCGGCCAGCAGGAACAGGAGCTTGCCGTCCACCGAGATCTGGAGGTCCGCGGCGTGCTTCGCCCCGAGCTTGGCAAAGAGCTTGGTCTCGTGAGTTCGCAATTCGGTCTGCCAGAGGTCGTGGCCTTTGTCGAAGCGGGTGAGGTAGTAGAGTTTCTCGCCATCCTTGGAAAGCACCCAATCGCTGGCCGGCGAAGTGAACGCCGTCAGCCGGGCTTTGCGTTCCGGCAGGTTGTCCCAATCCACGACAACGTCCTTCGGCTTCTCCTCCTTGTCGGCTTTGCTGGCGGCTTTCCTGCCCTCCTTCTCTTTGTCGCCGGACTCACCCTTGTCCTTCTCCACCTTGTCTTCCTGCTCCTTTACCAGGGCGAACTCCTCCTTGGTCAGGTTAAAGCGGTCGAACGCGGCACGGGTAAAGAACATGCCATAGACATCGCCGCTGGTGATATCGCCGCCCTGCTCGCGCGTGCCATAACGATCCGAGCCCCAAATCATCATCTTGCCCTCCAGCGCCCACTTGGGCCGGACGTTGTCGTAGCCACTCAGGGTGAGGTTGTGGATTTCACCGTTGCCATCAGCGGACACCAGGCCGATCTGAGCGGTAAAGACCCGCTCGGGATAGCCGAGCTGCACCAGGAACCATTTCCCGTCCGGCGACCAGGAGTAATACTGGTCTCCATCCGCGTATGAATAATTGCGGTCCGCGGGCATAATGGTCCGGGTCTTCTTGGTCGCCAGGTTGATGACCTTGAGCGTGACCCGGTTTTCCAGGTACGCCACCTCTTTGCCGTCGGGCGAAAATGAAGGCTGAAACTCCTCCGCCGGGGTGTCCACGACCGTTTCCTGCTTCAGCACAGTCGAGGCGTAGAAATAGGGCTCCTCCTTGCGCGTGATGGTGACCCGATAGACGTTCCAGTTATTGTCTTTCTCGGCGGCATAGACCAACGAACGGCCATCCTTGCTGAAATCAACCGACCGTTCCTGCCAGGGCGTATTGGTGATGCGCTTGGTGACGCCACCCTCCACGCTGGAGACGAAGATCTCGCCCCGGAACACGTAGGCGAATTCCTTGCCATTGGGGGAGAGCTTGGCCTCGGTGAACTTCTCATCCACCCGCACAAATTTGTCGATCCCCCCGCGGCCGTCCTCGCTGATGGTGACGGGGACGCGGCGAGGTTCCTTCCCGGGCGTGAGCGTGTAGAGTTCCCCATCAAAGCTGAAGCATAGCGTGTCATTCGTCGAGCGGGTGAGGAACCGGACCGGATGATTGGTAAGGTGAGTAATCGCCTCGGTTTTGGCAGGAGCGGACAGCGCGCTCTTGAAGACATTGAACGAGCCGTTCTGTTCGCTGAGGTAGTAGAAGCCGTCGTCATTCGCCGCAAACACCGGATTGCGGTCTTCCCCTTTGAAGGTCGTCAACTGGCGGTATTTGCCGGACTTCAACTCGTACATCCAGATGTCACGTGTGACCGAGGAGGTGTGATGTTTGCGCCACTCGCTCTCGTAGCCTTTGATGTCGTGAAAGATGAGCTTCTCTCCCTTCGAATCAAAGGTGGCATCGAGGGCGGGTCCGGGGAGCACCTGGCTCACCCGGCCGCCGACTTACCGGCACGCTATAGAGCTGCGTGAAGAGGCCCAGCGGAAACTGGGCATCGGCGGCAGGCTCCTGACGATAGGCGCTAAACATCAAGGCCTTGTCGTTCACAGTGAAGGCGCTCGGAATCTCATTGGCCGAATGGAACGTCAACCGCTTCGCTTCACCGCCTTTTGCGTCCATGACGAACACATCGAAGCCGCCATAGCGGTCCGAAGCAAACGCCAGCTTCGTGCCGTCATGGCTCCAAACAGGTGCGAATTCATACGATTCGCTCATGGTGAGCGGTATGGCTCGCCCCCCCGCCGCAGGCACTGAATAGATGTCGCCTTTCCATTCGAAGGCGATGGTTTGGCCGTCGGGCGAAATAGCGGGATAGCGCAGCCAAAGCGGATCTTCCCCGGCGGACGCGGCAAAGGCCGTCAGTAAAAGGAGCCAGTAACGCATGGATTTCATAAACAACAAGGACTGCACTCGACTTCGTGCAATGATGCAGACCCGACAACCACAAATCCATCTATTTATCCAGAGCGTCATAAGTCTTTACGCCGGATGCCCTCGCGCGGCGCCACTTCCGTCGTCATGTATAAATCACGCAAACCACCCCTTTCAGGGGACCGCCGCGGAGCAAGTTCCGCTACTGCATTGTCGGAAGCGCATTCGTTGCTTGCCTTCGCACTTTGAGCAAAGTAGAAACCGGACCATGTTTTGCCACACGGGATCACAGCGGGAAGGGCATGGTGCGCAGCGACTAAGGGTCCAGACGTCTGTCCCGTGCTGGTGGGGCGCGGGCTGGTTGCTACTACTCGCGGCTTGGGTGCCGGCCTTCGGCCAAGTCAGCGTGCTGGATACTTCCTTCAAGGTCGGTCCCGGAGCCAACAAAGCGGTTGACGCCATTGTTGTGCAGGCCGACCAGCGCATCCTGGTAGGAGGCGAATTCACAGCCATTGCCGGTTGCTCCAATTCCTACCTGGCCCGGCTCAGCGCGGACGGCACTGTTGACAAGGCGTTCAACCCCGCCGGACAAACCGACGGGCCCGTCCAATGCCTGCTGCAACAACCGGACCGGAAGGTGCTGGTCGGCGGATCCTTTGGCCGCCTGCTGGGCCAGGACCGACCGGCCCTGGTTCGCCTGCAAGAGGACGGTTCGGTGGATACAACCTTCGATGCCAGCGCCCTGTTCAGCACCAACACGTGGGTCTTTTCGCTGGCCTTGCAAGCCGACGGCCGGCTCCTGGTGGGCTATACCGGGGTGGATAACCTCGAGTCCCGAATCGTGCGGGTCAATACCAATGGCTCGCCGGACCCTGCGTTCGTCTGCACAAACCAGTTCGCCGGGTATGTCATGGTTTTGTTCCCCCAACCTGACGGTAGCGTGCTCTTCGGCGGCAGCATCTGGAGTGTGGGCGGCGTTAACTCTTCCACGCTATTGCGACTGAAGCCCGACGGGGCGCTGGATGAGACTTTTGACGCCGGACTGGAGTCGTCCTCTGTTTTTTGTCTGGCCAGACTACCCGGGGGACAGATCCTCGCAGGCGGCTTTCTCAAGCGCACGGGCGCTTCAAACGGCGTTCCTCTACTTCGATTGAACGCCGATCTTAGCTGGGATGAGAGTTTTAAACCGGATGCATTTGGCGCAGGCGCTGCGTATGTGGGGCCGTCGCTCTCCGCCTTGTTGCTCCAAACCGACGGTCAGATCGTCGTGGGTGGAGACTTTTTCGAGGTAAGTGGCTACTGGCGCCGCCAGATCATCCGGTTGACCGCCGAGGGGCACGTGGACGGCTGCTTCGATCCAGGACTCGGTTTGGGGGGCGGAGGGGAGCCCGGGCCGGTCAGAGCTATCGTTCAGCAATCCGACGGACGCGTTCTGATCGGTGGGCAGTTCCATGGAATGGACACGGCTCTCGGGCAATTCAACCTGGCCCGACTATTGCCGAAAAGCGATCGCGACTTAATGCGCGTCTATCTCAATGACAGGTTTGCGGCGGCAACCTTTCCGCCCGGCGGCACCAACAGCCTTGATTGGTCGGAGGACCTCAAGAACTGGCGGACCCTCGATACCTCAACCAGCCCCTACATTTATTACTCGAACATCTCACTGACCAACCCGCCGCGTGCCTTTCTCCGGGCCAGGCAAGAGCGCTGACCTGGAACCCAGCGGGCTGGTCCTTGGTTGAGCCTGTGGCTGGTCGCCAACGCGGGGCGGCCTCACCGTTGGGCGGACCGCAGAAATGTCCCTGCCGCCTCCGGGGCGCTCACTCGCCCGCTTGCGGGGCCAACGGATTGAAAGCCTTGCTGCGGTCTGACACCCCTCTCATCTCCCACGAAGCCTCTTCCGCTGCCACGGTTCCGCCTCAGGGTATCCACACGGCGCGGTAGAACCGAGTCAGGTAGCCAGCAGCCAGGGTATCGGTGTGCTGGATCGAGGGGGCCGGGAGATTGGTGTAGTTGGTCAGGGTCAACCAGTCCACGAGGTTGCTGGAGGCTTCGAGACGAAAGCCGGTGTTGGTTGGAGCGCTGAGAGTGAGGAGCCTGGCGGCGCCTGGCAGGCGATCGAGCCCCGTCAACTGAATGTCGGGAGCGGGCATGTACTTGATCGTGACGTAATTGTAGTTCGTGAACCCGTCTTGAGCGATTTGCGAGGCCCCGGTTACATACACGCCTGCGTCAGGGCCGGCGGCCAGGCAGGAGTTGCCCGGAAGCGACTCGTCCCCGGCAACGGGTCCGTCATAACGGTTCGTCCACAGCAGGCTGCCGGCGCTGGAATAGGCAACGGTGAGAAAATCGTGCGGGTACGACCCGGCGATGCCGGCAACGACGACGTTGCCGTTAGCGTCCACGGCCAGGGCCTCGCCAGTGCTGTCGCACTGATTAGTCCACAAAGGAGTACCGGTGCTTGAGTAGGCAACCGTGGCACAGCCCGTGCCCGCAGCACCGGTGACATAGACGTTGCCGCCCCTGTCCACGCCTACCGCTTTAGCCCAATCAATGCTGTTAGCCGGCGCGGCATACCGATTGGTCCAGACCGGTGTGCCGTCGCTGGCATAGGCGATGGTGGCGTAATCACGGCTCGTATCACCCCCTCCGGCATCGCCGGTGACATAAATCCTGCTGTTAAGGTTATCCACTGCTAAGGCCCTGGCTCTGGCGTATCCGCCATACGGAGCCGGGGCCGGCAGACTGTTGTAGTTGGTCCATAAGGCAGCCCCAGTGCCGGAATAAGCGACAGTGGCAAACGCCGATCCCGCCAGGCCGTTGTCAGACGTGCCAGTGACGTAAACGTTTTCCTGAGCGTCCACGGCCACGGCGGCGACAGCCGCAGACTCGAACGTGGCATTCTTATAGAAATTGGTCCAGAGACGTGAGCCGTCGCTCGTGTAGGCGACCGTCGCGAACCTCCAGTTGTCGTCGCTGCTGACGCCCCCGGCGACGTAAACGTTGCCGCTGGCGCCCACAGCGATCGCAACGGCTACAGCATAGAAAAAACTCGGGTTGTGGTAGCAATTGGTCCATAAAGCTGTGCCGGAACTGGAGTAGGCCACCGTAGCGAATTCCCAGCCGAGGACGCCAGCGGACTGGCCGGTGATATAGGCGTTGCCGTTGTTGGAGTCCACGGCGATCGCCAATGCGCCGGCATAATCGCCCGCCCCGACGTACAAATTCGTCCACAAGGGTGTTCCGTGGCTGGAATAAGCGATAGTAGCATAAGTGGATGAGCCGTTGGTCGTCACCGTATAGCCAGTGACATACACGTTGCCGTTGCTCTGGTCCACGGCGAGGGCGTGGGGGCCGCCTTGATTGGCCGGGCCAATATAGCGTTGGAGCCAGGCTTGGACGACCGGCCCGGCGGTCAGGCTAGCCGCCGAGATCAGCAGGCTGACGGCCGGCAGTAGTATGGTCGCGAGGAATTTCTTTGTTCTCCAAGTCTTCATAGATGAACTGATCGGGATTCGCCTTTTGAGCGCCCGCGGATATACTCGACGCTGCGCGGGTGAGGGAGGTTTGGTTCTCGGGCCCAGCAACCATGCGGCGATGTTGGCAGGGCTGGGTCGGTGTGTCAAGAGGCGATTCTCGCATGTTTTTGGGCCGCTCGGGAGGCAGGTTTTGAGGCAAGGCGCCGTTCGACGAGGGCAATCTGGGCTTTGACCGGGCTGCAAATCGCCCTGGCGAGGCCGAGCCCCGCCACCACCAGGCGGGTTCGGGGTTAGCTCGGCTCAATCGGTCACGACACTCTCGTAGTCGGGCTTGGAGTCCAACCCGCCACGAGCTTCATAAACCCTCCTAAGGAAACTGGTATGCGCGGTAGAAGCGCGAGGGCGCGCTGGGGCCAGCGGGGGTGTCGGTGTAGAACAGCACATTGGTCGGCGTGGTATTGGTGAAAACGGGGGTCCAGTCCGCCAAATCCGTCGAAGCTTCGATCACCAGCGTCCCCGGCTGCGACACATTATCAACACGCACTTGGAAGGCACCGTCGGCGAGTTGGAGGCCGGCGATCACCGGCCACGTGGCACAAACGTATTTTATGGTGGCAAAGTCATAGCCACTGCCGGTTCCACTCGAATGTCCGGTCACGATTACATCCCCGCTGTGATCCACCGCCACGGCCCAGGCACGGTCATCACCGTTGCCCGGCCCGTTGTAACGGTTCGTCCAGAGTGGCACGCCGGCGCCCGAATACTTGATTGTCAGGTAGTCATTGGTCGTTCCATCCCCGACTGACCCTCCGGTCACAATTACGTTGTTGCTGGTGTCCACTGCCAGGCCGCTGGTAAAATCGTTATTGTTCCCAAAGCCGCTGTAGAAATTGGTCCAGAGCGGCTGGCCGGCAGCCGAATATTTGACCGTCGCGTAATCGTAGGTGCCTGTCCGAATAAACGAATAGCCGGCAACGATCACATCGTCGTTGCCGTCCACTGCCACCCCGGATGGGTAATCATAGTGGTTGCCTGCTGGCCACCTGAAGCGATTGGTCCAGAGCGGCGTGCCTGTGCTTGAGTACTTGATTGCTACGCAATCACCGCTGCCGAAGTAAAATGAACACCCGGTCACAATTACATCGTTCTTGCCGTCAACCGCCAGGAACCAAGCTTGGTCATCGCTGCCTCCGGCCTGACCGTAACGGCTGGTCCACAGCGGTTCACCCGAGCTGGAGTACTTGATTGTGGCGTAATCGTAGGAGCCGTCTGCGCCGACTGAATACCCGGTCACAATCACATCGTCGTTGCCATCCACCCCAACCGCGTAGGCGTAGTCATTGTCATTTCCCGGGCCGTTGTACCAGTTCGTCCAAAGCGGCTCTCCCGCACCGGAATACTTGACTGTGGCATAGTCGTAATGACTTCCGCTGCCCGACAACGAGCCGGTCACAATCACGTTGTTGCTACTGTCCACGCCCAGTGACCGGCCCAGGCCATCCCCAACCCCAGCCAACCGGTTGGTCCAGAGCGGCACGCCCGTGCCGGAATACTTGATCGTCGCACAATCAAAATGTCTCCCACCAAAGGAAGAGCCCGTCACGATGACATCATTGTTGCCGTCCACCTTCAGGGCCTTGGCTTGATCATCGTTGTTAGCCGGTCCGTTGTAACGGTTGGTCCAGGCGGGCACTCCCGCACTCGAGTATTTGACCGTCAGATAATCGTTATTGTTTCCGCTGCCGATTGAATAGCCTGCTACAATTACGTTGTTGCTGGCATCTACCGCCACGGCATGAGCTTGGTCAGAGCGGCTTCCCGGCCCGTCGTAGCGTTGAACCCAGGCTTGAAAAGAGGTCTCGGCTCGCGAGAGGGGCGCAAGGAGGATACATGCTGTAAGCAGCAAGGATGCCCGGAGGCCTTGCGTAATCATTACTGACGGGATCCTGCTGCTTCCTCTGCTCGGCGTCGTCAGCATTTCGCAGGCGAGGGAGAATCGGTGTTCGAGCTCACCAAGCATAGCGCGATATTGGAGGGGTTGGGAAAGAATGTCAATGTCCAATTCTCTCGTGTTCTCGGTTGCTCGCCGAACGGGTGTTGGGGCAGGGCTCCATTGGATGAGGCGAGCCTGGGCACTGAGCAAACTGTCCATAATAAGCAGTGGACGCTGCAACTTCATGTCACAGCCACCGGGACTTCACCGTTACCTCCCCGTTACCTCACCGTCGTACCTCTGCAAGCTTTGCAGAGGTACGACGGTGAGGTAACGGGGAGGTAACGGTTAGGTGCCTATCCAACTCCAATCCGACACTTGGCCAACACGGGTCGGATGCGTGAAAATCACGCATCCCGGAAAGCATCTAATCTCTTGGCTGCGGTGCGCCGTCCCCGAAGGCCGGGCTTGGACATCCTGATCACGTGGAAACAAGGTGAGCTCGGTTCCCCCTTTCCATGAACCGGGGCGGGGGCGGCTCGTCCCCGTGTTTCCCGCAGCCGGGGCAGTCGGGGACGAGCCGTCCCCGCCCCGGTTCATGGTCCCATTGCACGGTTCGCGGCAGTGGGGGTTCCCCATGAACCCGCGGAACATCCAACATCCAATAAACGCCCGGTGCGAGGCCATTGGATGTTGGATGTTGGATGTTTTCCTCTGGTTCATGGGTTCGATGCGCGAACTTTCGGATAGTTCGTGAAAGTCTCACCCCGGCCCTCTCCCTTGGGGAGAGGGTGCCCCGCCGACCGTCGCGGGGTATGCCTTGACGCTCCGATTTGTCGCCGCACGGCGGATGGTCCTCCCTCTCCCCAAGC
>CAVXLO010000040.1:0-342721 GCA_963762555.1 uncultured Verrucomicrobiae bacterium | reverse complement strand
GCCCGGGGTGTGGTGCGGGCAGGCAATCGCCCCGTCACGCCCTGAGTTCCGGCGCGTGTTCGCCAGGGACTCAGAACAGGAACTGCTCTTCGCGATGATCCGGGGGCAAGCGCCGACGCATGTGCGGCGAACGGTGAGCGCGTTTAATGGATAGCTCCAAGACCAGCAGTGCCTGGTCGAGGCGACAGTCGTAGAGTTGGGGCGTTTGGCCCAGGGCTCCGGCGACCAGGCGGTGAGCGATTTCGAGTTTTTCGAGGACGGAAAGCTCCAGTGGCATAGGCTGGTTAGCGGAGGGTTTGTTTGAGTTGGCGCAGTTGTTCCAAGGCGCGTTGCCGACCCCGCTCTTGTTCGGTCGGAGAACCCGTCGGAGCCAGTGTGATCGGTGGCTTTGGCGGCAGCTCTGGAACGAGACGGACCCGGCTGATGTTGAGATCCTCTTCGAAGCGATCCAGTTGGAGGAGATTGGAGAGCTTGAGGGCGCCGACGTTGCGGCGGGTGTGGCGGATTTCCTTTTGCAAGTAGCGGATGACCTGGCTGAGGTCAGCCCGTGTAAAGCCGGCGTGGAGGAACTCCCACCAGAGCCGCTCCCGGTCAAAACGCCAGGAGAGGGTTTGACCGGTGAGACGGCAATAGGTCTGGTGGAGTTCCTCCAACTGAACCAGCAAGGGGAGCGGCGAGTTCATTTTGGGAACTGGGCGACCCAGGGCAGAAGTTCCAAGGCGCGCTGCACGTGAGCGGTGGTGATGGCGCGGGAGTTCTGGGCGGCGGCTTCTTCCAGGGCGCGTTGAGCCAGGTGATTGAGCAGCCGAGGCAAGCCGTTGCCGGCCTGGAGGAGCAACTGCAAGGCCGCCGCCTCGAAGGGGTTGGCGTGAATGCCGACAGCCTCAAGGCGCGCTTGGATATAACCGGCCAGTTCGTCTCCCGTCCAGGGCTCCAGGCGCAGGCAAAAGCTCAGGCGGGCCAGCAGGGGCGCGTTGATGCCCATTTGCAGCCGGGGCAGGAGTTGCTCGTCGCCCACCAACAGCAGACTAAAGGGCGGCTGGGTGTCACGGCGATCGCAACTCAACAGGCGTACCTCTTCGAGCGCGGTGGCGCTGAGGTTCTGCGCCTCGTCCAGGACGACCACGGGCCAGAGCCGTTCGAGTTGTTGCCAGCCCTGGCGGATGAGCATGACGTTGTCGCTGCGGCGCATGCGGGCGGGCTGCCCCAGTTCCAGGCACAGCAGGCGTAAGAGGTTGGTGCCGGTGACCGAGGAATGGGAGAGCACCAGCGGCTGGTAGCGTTTGTCGGGCAGGGATTTAAGGAAGTGCTGGACCAGGAGAGTTTTGCCCACGCCGTTGGGGCCGTGGAGCAGGCCGCAGGCCCGCACGGAGACCAACTGTTCGAGGCGGTGGCGGGTCTGCTTGAAGGTATCGGAAGCATAGGGCGTTTCGACGGCCGCCCCGAAGGGCAGCTCTCTGGCGCCCCAGAGGCTTTTGAGGGCAATATCCAACTCAGGAGGATTTATCGGGGCGGTCATAGTCGCGGTCGGTATAGGTTTTGGAGTTGAGTTGTTTGTCGCAACGCCGGGCCGGGCCGACGAGCTTATCCTCCCACCAGACCTCAACCCGGCTCCAATCGAAGGGGTTGAAGCGCACTTGGATGACCTGGCCGCGTAAATGGAGGGGCACTTCCCAGAGTTGGCCCTCCAGACTGAAAGTGGCGTCCAGGCGCACCCGGCGCTCGGCGCGCGAGAGGAAGAGGGCTTCCCAGTTGGTGTGGGCGTCGGCGACGCGCAAGTTGAGGGCGCGTTGGGCGAAGCGCTCGGCCGGGGTTTGACCGCCCAGCGCGCTGTGGGGCCTTTGGTGATACTCGGTTTCGATCCAACGCCAGAGCCGGGCATTGAGTTCTTCCAGCGTGTGGGCCGGATCGATGATCAAGCGGGCTTCGAAATCCATTTGGAGCGTGGAAAACCAGCGCTCTTGCTTGCCCTTCGACCACGCCGCATAGGGTTTTGCGTGGCAGAGCCTTACGCCCAAATTGGCGCAAACGACCTGCAGGTGATAGCTGGTGAAGATCTTGCCCTGGTTGGTGTAGAGCTTGTCGGGAAAGCCGCGCTGGGCCAGCCCCTGGCGGAAACAATCCAGGAACCAGCAGAGCTTCTCCGAGTCGTAATACTGCGCGTGGGGAACCACTCGCGAACAGTTGTCGAGCGTGCCGAAGAGGCGGGTCTGGATGAGTTTGCCGTTGGGCAGCCTGAGGGTGGGGCCGTACATCATGTTGGTCATCCACAACTCGTTGGCCAAGGCGCACTCGAAGGCCTTGGTGGGGCCGCCTTGCGGGGGAGGGTTACGTTTGATGGAACGGGCGTCCAACTGGTGGGCGGCTAACAACCGGTACACCGAGGGCAGGCTGAAGGTGCCCGGCTGGAGGACGCCTTTCTGGACCAGTTGGCGCACCACCACCTTGATCTTGAGTTGAGGATACTGCTGACGCAGTTCCACGATGGCTTGGCAGGCCTCGGGACTGAGCGCCTTGCGCGTGCCCTTGTCGGAACGGGGCTGACGCTGGAGCGCCGCAAACCCCTGGTGGCGCAAAAGGTAGGTACCAGCTCTCCAGAGTGGAAGCCGAATAACTTTTGCCGCCCCAGGTCCGTTCACTGGCCAGGGCGGTAGCGCGGACCAGTGTGAAGTTTTGCTTTAAGGCTTCCTGGATCCAGGTCGCGGCAGCGTGCCGGGCCAGGGCCAAAGCATCGGAATCGGAAGGTTGATTCATACGCTCAGGAGCTTCGGCCCGGGTCCCCCAATCCGCGATAATAGAGGTGTGTGGGGGTAAACCGGCGCCGCGCTCCTGCGCGGGCGGACCTCATGCAGCCTGAAGCTGCCGACGCTGGTGGCAGCGGTAAGTTCCAAACAAACAGGTATGGAACTGATGGATGAGTTGGCGCGTCGCCGTGGCCAGATCGCCGCAACGCCCGATGAGTTGGTGCCACAAACCTCGGGCCGTGGGCCGAAGAGGCAGTGGACCAAACGCGTTGCCGACCTGTCGCACGAGCCCCGGCAGATGCGTCTCCAATCGCCGCCAGTAACCGCGGATGAGTTCGCTCCAACGCGCTACCTGGGCGTAGCTTGGCCGTTAAACCCCTCGGCAATGGTCGGGGTGTTGACCGGCCGATACGGCTGCGCAAACTGCGGCAGGCAACTCACGCTGATGTGACAGTGCCGACACCAGAAGCGCCGGATCCAAATCCACAGCACCAATGCGGTCGTGCTGGTGATATAACGATGGTAATAGCAGAGTGCTTCCAGGCTGTGCGCCCGCAGACAATTGGGACAAGTTTCCGGCGGACGGACTTGCCGCTGATAGTCCTGCTCGGCATACTGTTCGGGGGTCAGTGACGTGGTGAAGATTGTTTGCACGACAGCTTCATAACCGATCTGGCCCCCGCTGAAAACGCCTTGATGTACGGTTATCCCCCGAGCAAAACAAGCCAACCGAAATGGTCCGAAGCCACGCTCTTCTTCTCAAGCTCCCAACTGAGATCTTTCCACCCCCTCCCACCTCAATGCGAAGCAGGCTATCCGCTTAGTTCATTGATTTCCGCGACTCGGAACAGCAGGCCATCCGGGCGCATCTTGTTGATGCCACCATTTCGGGCAGCCACAGGCCGGAAACCCGAAGCCCGAAACCCGAAGGCCGAAATCTGAAGCCCGAAGTCCTAACCTCAGACCCCAGCAAAAAGCCAGTTTCGCACCAAGAACATTCACAAGGAGAACTCCGGTCTTTTGAAGAGAGAACCCGTTGTTCCCACTTGGCCGCCATTGCCCAGAACCGGGAAATGAACCTGCGATAGTCAGTGCCGGAAAAAGGCGGGCCTTTCGGGAGGTCTGAAGGAAGGCCGACAGCCGGCAACGGAATGGAAGCAGCGCTGCACAAGTGCCCATCAATCCCAGACTTGTGCAATCCGGAGGGAAAGCTGTGGAGAAAGGTTGTTCTGGTAACCCCCCGGATATCCGATGCTCAACCACTCTGGGGCCTGTCTTGCGCTGCGACCACGTAGTGACCATGTAGTCACCAGGTAGTGACCAGGTAGTGACCAGGTAGTAGAGCTACTACCTGGTTACTACCTGGTCACTACCTGGTGACTACATGGTCACTACCTGGTGACTACATGGTCACTACCTGGTGACTACATGGTCACTACCTGGTCACAGTGGAAGAGAGGGGCGCGTGCCGGTCAGGAGCGTCTGGGAAGAGAATGCCCCGAACCCGGTTCAAAAAACGGGAGACTGCTTGCGATTGCCCCTCCCGATCCCCAACAGAGAATGCCGATTAGGGCGGGTAGCCCCACTGGCGAACATAGAGTTCGGAAATATCGGCTTCTCCATCCACCGGCTCGGGCAGCACGCCGAGAATAGTAAAATCGTCCACATAGTCCGTTGCCGCGCTGCTCGGTGCGGCGCCCGCCACTACGACATACTGGACGGGTTGGCCGCGAACCACGAGCTTGAGCGCGATGGTCCCGTTGGTGCGAGTGATTCTGAGCTGGGTAACGGGATTGTCGCCAAACTGCGGCACGGGAGACGCGGTTCCAGGAGGCCCTGGTCACGCGCTCCCATGCCAGCGTAGTTTCCGCATATCGGGTGCGGAAAGGCAAGCCTGGCAAAGGCGCACCTGCGGTCCGTATCATCCAGGAAGACTGCCTCATATCGCCCGGTCGCTCAGGAACAGTTCCTCGTTGTCCGTCCCGGGAACAAGTCCTCCCGCGAGCCCATCCCGTGAAAACGCGCGTAGCGCCGAATCCACTCACAGCAGGCCTGTTCGGTTCGGATGGCGCAGTGCTCCACCCGCAACACCCCTCGCACTTATCCATCGGCTTGAGCTTGGGATTGGGAATCACCAAATCCCGACTGTGGGCCGGACCAGGACCCCCGCCGTCCGCAGCCCTTGCTCTTTTGTCTTGCCCGCGGTACTCCATGCGCCTACTCTGGCAGCGTGGTCAGGCCACGGGCAAGCAATTCCGCGTTTCTCGGCCAATACGCACATAGGCCGAAATCTTTCCGTGTAAACAAATAGTTCGACCAAGAGCCACCACAATTGCTATGGACAAGATTAAAGCACCTGAGTCCCAGCAAGGACAGGGAACAATAAAGGAACAAGAACAAACTGCCCCGGCGATTCCTGACTTTCGGCGTTGGTCGGTGCTTCGTGAGAAGTTCGAGAACGTTCAAGATCTTGATGCTGCGCTACCTGAATTATGGTCGTTCATTGAGCAGCAGGCCACGTTGATTCTCGGAGGCAAATACAAGGTGCTGTTCCTGTACGAGCCCGAGGGCCAGATCACAGAGTACACAGCCGACAAGGTTTACCGCGCGCTGCAGTCGGCCTCCAAGGACAAAGACAAGGACAAGCACCCTGAGATACTCCTCGTGGTTCACAGCCGCGGAGGCCAGATTGAGCCAGCATATCTCATTAGCAAATGCTGCCGCGAATACAGCAAGCGGTTCGTGGTGTGCGTTCCGCGGAAGGCCAAGTCGGCGGCGACATTAGTCTGTTTGGGGGCGTCCGAAATTCACATGGGCAGCATGAGTGAGTTGGGACCGATCGATCCTCAGATGGGGGGATTTCCTGCACTTGGCCTCTCGAATGCGCTAAAGTGCCTGTCGCAACTTGTTGAGGCGTCACCCGGCTCTGCAGAGATGTTTGCCAAGTACCTGGAGAAGCAACTCCCACTTCCCGTGCTTGGCTACTTCGAGCGCGTCACCGAATCCGCGGCGCAGTACGCCGAAAGGCTCCTTGTGGGGCGCAGCGACGCCAAGGAGATCGCGAGACGCTTTGTGTACGAATATAAGGACCATTCTTTTGTGATTGACCGTGAAGAAGCTGGTAAGATCCTTGGCGCCACGATTAAGACAGGGACTCCTGAGTACCGGTTTGGCAACCTAACGCATGTCGTGTTTGAGAACCTGAATTTGCTTCTTGGGTGGAAGAGGCAGATGCGCTTTTCGTTCGTTGGCGTGGAAAGCGGGGACATGTCGATTGATGAGAAACCCAAAGAAGAATGAGTCGAACAAACCGACTGCAGGCAACGCCGGGACCGCGTCTCGGTTGACAGTCAGACACTCTCTGCCCGGCGTGCCTCAGCAGTATTTACAATTATTCAGACACGCTCAAACGGGCGTCTTTATTGGGGTTTCTGCCGTTCACTTGTGTTATTTTGTCACAAGTGTTCTTTCTGCCGTGAGACCTTGTGTTATTTTGTCACAAGGGTTCTTTCTGCCGTGAGACCCACTTTCCGAATGTCCAACCGCCCACCGCTGCCAATGCCGTCAATACGAGCGTCAACGCAAGTGTCGTCATGTCGTGTCCCTCATAGTTCTGTTTTCGTTTGGTGTTTTGCTTGCATTCATAAAATAAATATGTCCCCCGATTTCATAAGCATAAAAAAAGAGTCCGTAGAAACAAACACTACGGACTCTCTGACTTCGACACACGAACAGCGTATGTCTTATGATACCGAATTATCGAGTGAAAAGCGGATAAAGCATTTCTGCCCTTAAAATGGTGCCTTCACGTGAGAATGACTCATACATTCGCCTGTAGCATTCGGAATATTCTTTGTCGTTTCGTCCCTCAGCACAAAACTGAGATATGACGGGTCTTTTATATCCCCGATACTGCATAGTGAACTGCCACCATACCCTTATAGGTTCATTCAACATATTGTTAAAATAATACGGTTGCGGTCACCAATGACATACGCTTGAGGACGTTCTCAAGTGGGTTTTGCTTCACCGTGGCGACATACCCATACTTGAGTTGCTCGATTGTGGGTTGAGTTTTAAGAATATTGTCAAAGTCCGAGCGGGTCAAGTGATTGTATTTCTCGTTTGCGAAGTCCGATTGCATTGAGGGTTTCTTTCTCTGTAGCAACTGCTCGGGCACCCATACACCATTATATTGAGTTGCAATGACTACACCAAAGGCGTCGTGATACCCCACATAATACTTGTGTCGAGTAATGTTATAGGTTTTGAACGGACTGGTATTGTCGGGGATAAATACTCCCGGTGGTTGGTTTCTTTCATAGTCCACTTGCGCCTGCCGAATTGCATTTTCTCTATTCTCGGTTGCCTTGAGTTGTAGCAGTTCACGGCAAATGTCGTTCCTGCGATCTGAGGAGGTAGTTTTCAGTTCCAGTTCCGCCAGCAAGTTCTTTCGCTTTAAGGCGATTGCCTTAAAGAGGGACTCTTTCTTGTCGTGGAGTGATTGCACTTGTCGGGCAAGTGTTACTTCGGGCGCTGGTGTAGGTTTAGACGCTGCGGACTGATTTTCCTTTTTGAGTTGGGCGATTGTCTCTTTGAGTTTTGCGGACTCCGCTGCCATTGCGGCAACTTCCTTGCGTGATACGATTTTACTTTCCATTTTCATAATAATACCTTTACGATACTTTCTTTTGTCCTTGGTTTTTACCGTCTTGACATTTTGCCAAGTGGCGAACATTCGGGGACACCAAACGTTCTATAATACATAGTAATGACTTCGGATTTTCATTCATTTTAGTTCCACCTAAGAACGATTGCCTTAATTGCTGCAACGTCCTTAAGAAGTTGATCTAGGAGTTTTTCCTGCCTTAAGAGTGCTTCTCGCATGTCGAGCGTGTATTGCTTTATGTTTGGGTTTATTGTCATATTATTATTCCTTTCCAATGCGGTGATACCGCTTGAGTTTGTCAGTGTCAGTACTGACAGCAACCGCAATGCGTTTCTCCTCAAGTAATATGCTTAACGTCCTGCGGATTGTCTTGTCAGATACCCCTACCAGCATAGAGAGTTCACGGATAGTGATTGATTCTGGTCTCTGTGGGATAGCAGAAAGGATTGCATTCTTGGTTTCGTTCCCCGCTGGACTTTTCTTTTCTGATTCCATTAGTGTCTTTAAGAAAGTCCCGTCAACGTCTGTCCAGTTAGGCAGTGTCGGAGTGTCACTTCGCTTTAAGAACCGCTCCTGCCAACCCCACTTGCTTGAGCGTTTTCCGGTGATTAGTTTGTAATACCCGTCTGTATTGGTTTTGCGGATTTCGATAGTGTCCCGCACGCTGTTGCTCCAAGCACTTGACCCGAACCCACTATAGGAACTGTCAACTTGGTTCATGCGGGACTGCTTGGACTGCTTGATCGTATGGTGAACTAAAATGAGTCCGCAGTTGTGACGCTCTAATATTGGTTCTAGGTCGTTTAAGAACTCGCTAACGTCTCTGGTGTTGAGTGGGTCTCCTCCATAATACTTGAGGAGCGGATTTACAAAGATAATGTCTGGATCGTACTCCTCGCAATAACTCTCAAGCGCATTGAGAAACGATTTGCCCGACGTGCCCCGCAAACGAATAAAGAATAGATTTTCAAAGACCATTTGCTTCTCTTGATCGTTTAGCAGTGACATTGACCCGTCCCGCATAAGCGCAATGTCGTTGTCGCTATCCTCGTTTTGGATTGCTAACACTCGATATGGTCTCTTCGGAGCGAACCCGATTGTGGACTTGCCTGCGGCGAAGTGTGTTGCCAGTTGCATAGTCAGAACGCTTTTGCCAATGCCCGTGGGCGCAACAACCGCAAGGATTGCCTGCCTCTCGAATGCCCATTCATTTAAGAGATTTTGGGAGTCACTACTTGGTTTCGTCATAAGCGATTTCATGTCTAGTGCCTTTGGCAGGGGATTGGTCTCCCGAAAAGTAGAATTGATTGCGTCACGCAACCCTGACCAATTCTTTGTCTCAATACTCGCAATGATTGCGGATTTTATTTTCGTGTCCCGTGCCTCCGCCATACAAGTTGCTCGAAAGTAGTCGGGCGCAAGCGGGGACATGGTCTCGCACTCCTCAAGGAGTAGTTTCGTTGACGACTTGAGTAGTTTCTCATAGTCGTTCATTTTCTCGGCATAGTTCTGTAATGCGCCGAGACTGGGGACTGCCCTATGTTCCTCATAGTGTTCTTGGCATTTGCCCCAGACCCACTTGTTGGCGTGTGTAGTCCAATAGGTTTCGTCCAGTTTACCAAGATACTCTTTAAGCAAGTCGGGCGTCTTGAGTAATGTTGCCATTCTCTGATTTTCACCCGCCGCCAATGTTTCATTCACGTTTTGATTATTCATTATTGATCCTCGAAATAGACCGCCGACGGAAAGAGAAACGTGAGGAACCTACTCTAGGTAGGATACTCTCTCCGCCAGCGGTTAAATTGTTTTTTGCATTCACGTTTTTCAGAAAGTGTTTATTGCTTCTTTAACCGCTCGAAACGCTCGAACATGAGTTTATTTTTATACGCCATGACTTCGGGCAGTATTTCGGGCGGTAGTAATACCGATAAATATTTCCAACCAAGCGCACGCTTTGCTTTGCGCCATTGGGCAACAGTGAAAGAAGAATTCAATTTATTCATGTCAATACATATTGCTCTGCAACGAAAACAGCGTAATATTCTTTTTTTTATTTCGAGGCGTGGTTGACGTTAACAGAATTCGGAGTTAAAAGCGACTTATTATACACTTGACGTTAAGAAGTAAGGTGGTGAAACTTTTTCACCGCCTTGACGAATGAACAGGGTTCTAGTTTGGAACCTTGTTCAAAAGCGTCATATATGACGGATTGCTTTTTAACCTTGGTCCTAAATTAGGATCAATGTTGCCGTCACTTGGACATTGGACACTGGACATAGTTTGTGTGTCCAAGACCAATGTCCAGACCAATGAAAGAGAGACACTGGACACTGGACACACTCCCTATAAGGGGAGTGTCCAATGTCCAAGTCAATCTTGGTTAGTAATAATAGAGTAATAATAGAGAAAGTTAAGTTCAGTTAAGTTATTATAGAGTTGGGTATTTCCGAGTTGTTTGTATTCTCCACTCTGTCACTGCCTGCCGCCTGCCGCCTGTCGGGCGGACTATCATTTACTATCACATTTATTTACAGCATTTGCTGTTTTCTCTGAGGGGAGGAGTGTCATATTGTAAATAAACTCGCTCGAATGTCCGCTATAGCGTCCATAAATGATACTTTGTCGGCATATAACTCTGTAAAAATGTATCTACGTATGTAGAGCAGCAGTGAGTATAAAAAAGAAGTCGTATGCGTGAGGCTTGGACTCGGACGCCTTCAAGGAGTGATCGTCTAACGAGGCTCTGTATTTATGCCACGGGGGGGTGTCCTTCTATAGTATAACGCAATCGCTCCCAGTTGCTTTATACGCTGTCCTGTTTAATGCGCCGATACATTGTGCCCCTCTCACATTCGAGACACCTTATAAACGATTATAGGAATAAAAAACAAATCGGGTTTGTCATTCAATGACAAACCCGATCACGAATAGTTTTTCTATGCCATTATACTTGTCTCCAAGGGGACTGCTTGCCCGAATGACTAACCACTGAATACCGCTTTAAGGTAGTGTCAATGACTAGACCCTTTACGAATGACGGCAGTAGGCGAAGCATTTCTTTTCTGGTTGAGTTGTTTCTCAAATGCATTCGTATTCTCTGTTCTGCCTTGCTTCTGTTCTGGTGCGGGTCTCCTGCCATTTCTGCCAGCATTGCCTTAATGCTCTGGACTGCCTTTGGTGCCGCACTACTGCCGAGCATTGACCCTGTGACCCTGTCCAGTTCTGCCTTGGTATTCTGTCGCTTGGTTTCGAGCTCAACCAGTTTTCCTTTTACTTCGATAATGGAGACAACTCCAAGCAGGTCCGTTATGCCCTTTATTTCAGTGTCCAGTTTGGCAAGGCGGGACTGCAACGAGGCAACCTTGTCTCCCTGCTCGGTTGTATTACTACGGAGTATTTCGCCGGGGGTTTGTTGCATATACCCGAGAAAGAAGTCCAGTTCTACGGCAGACACTTTGATCGAATATTTCGAGGGACATTTACCGAGACGCTTTCCTTTGCACGTGTATAACCTTTCAGAACTGCTCTTGGCGGTGGTTATGGTCTCCCCGCAATGCGAACACTTACAGCGGTTCCTAAATAAGTTGGCAATGTAGTCAGACGCTACGCAACCGCCTTTCCTGTCTTTATTCTGTCGCAGCATTGCTTGCAACTGGTTCCATTCCTTTTGAGTCAATACGGAGGGGTAAAAGTTAAGAATGGTTGTCCCTTTGAGCGTAAGCGTGCCTGTAAGTGCCGAGTGGCGTAGCAAGTTGGCAATGGTGCCTTGAGACCATTTACCGCCCATAACCGTCGGCACTTTGTCTGCAATGAGTCCACGGGCAATGACATACATTGATCGTCCAGAAATGTATTCTTGGCATATTCTTTGAATGGTCTCAAAGTGTTTATTGGGGACATACTTCCCCGGTTGTTTCTCCTGTCCAACAAAGTCGAACCACTTCGGTACCCAACCACCCAAATTCATTTTGTGACCCTCGGCACACTGGGCAAGTCGAATGCTAAAGGCGTTGCCAATGCGCTTTGACATACCGCTTGAGTAGTCGTTTGCGCTCGCAAATTCCATTAGCGCCATTGCGCCCAACATTGGGTTTTTTCGTATTTCACTGAGCGTGTAATGAGTGTTTGACACGCAAGAATAAACTTCGATCCCCGATTGCATTAGAGAGACCCAAACCGGAAACACAATGTCCCAATAATTACGGGAGAAACGGTCAAGACGTTCGACAATGAGAACACTTCCCTGCGGGATTTCCTTCCGCTCAACCTTTTTGAGAAATGCGGCAAGCGTGCCCCGGTGCATGTTCGCTGCCAGTTCCCCGTTGGTTCCCTCAACTTTGAATGCCGACACGCCAGCGTCGGGTGGCAAGTCAACCAGAGTCCAACCTTTTTCTAAGCAGACCCGTTGAGCGTCGGCAAGTTGCCTCTCCAGACTTGTGCCGTCTGTCTGGTTTCTGCTTGAGTATCGCCTATATGAATGCGCCAGTTTCGTTCCCGTCTGCCGTGTTTTTGTTTTCATTAACGGCAGAATACCGGGACTCTGAACAGTTGTCAACGCTGCTTGAGCCACGACGTTGGGCTAAAGAAACTAATTTTATCGGAAATTTCACTTGGCAGAATAGTAATCCTAAAGAAAGAGAGAAAATGAGAGAGTTATATGGAACATTATCTTGGGGATCTCCAGTTGGCTTGGGGATATTTATTTTCCTATGTGCCTCTGCTGTCGCAGTATTTATGCGGGGCCTGAGTCATGCATCTGAAATTGAAGAAAGAAAAAAAAGAAAAGATAAAGGAGAGTAGTTGCCTCGAAACCAATATGGCCTAACAAATCGCTGGTGGTGACGCCGTTCGCTGACGCTCACGTCGCACCACCGCTTTAACGTTAAGCGAGTGCGTGCCTATGCGGAGCTTGGCATTTTATGCGAGTCTCGTCCTGGCCGGCTTATCCCTCGGCGCGGGGACACTCGCCACACTTGCTCTGGCGAGGCGGGAGTCGCGGCCAATGACACCCTTAGAGCTACCGGTGGGGTCATGGGCGGGTTCCTTTACGCAGCAGTTTTCGTTGGGCTTGCGTACGCTTTTGCCCCCGACACGCTTCCATTTGCCACCTTGCTAATCTTTCTCGGTGCCCTTCTGGTAGGCTTCTGGACTTCTCTAGCCGCCAGAAGTTCGGGCGGTGAGGTGCGGCCGCGCAAAGGACGGTGGGTGCGATGTACACCGCAGGATGCCCGATGTGGTTCGACACCGAGAGCGCGTGGCTCGCCTTCGGGGTGCTGTTTTGGGTGCATGCGGGTGGATTCTGCTGGTCACGTTCATTCGCGGGGGCGGGGAGCAGGGATGGCAAACTGCGGGCTTTGTTGTGGGCTTAGGAGACGCCCCTGCTCGGCTCCCATACGCGGTAGCAGCCGGTGCTGGTTTCGCTATCCTCTACCTTGTCACCGACCGGGGGAGACGTAAAGGCATCGTGGTCTGTCGGAAGTGCGAGCAGGCAAAGTATCACGGTAGGACGCACCTGCCCTCCCGAGTAAGTTTCGGAAGATTGGAGGCTTAACCCTTTTTCCGGGACAACCGCGGGAAAGTTTTTTAGCCTCCCGGGCATGGCAAAACGCAAACTCGGCTTCCGTCGGCCTACGGCAGACGAACAAACGGTCCTGCGCGAGCTACAGGTCAAACTGCTCCTGGCACCCAAAGACCGTGAGAAGTGCGATCAGATTCTCATCCGGGAACACTACTTGCACAGCGCCCAACTGGTCGGCGAGCACCTGCGCTACGCCGTGCTCTGGAAAGGCCAATGGCTGGCCGTGGCCACCTGGAGCGCCGCGGCGCTGCACCTCAAAGCCCGGGATGGGTTTATCGGCTGGACCGAAGAGCAGCGGCGCCAACGCCTGCCTTTAGTGGTCAACAACTCGCGGCTCTATGTGCTAGCGCCGCGTCACTATCCCAACCTGGTCAGCCGGTTCATGAAACTGATGCTGGGGCGCTTGAGCGCCGATTGGCAAAGCCCTTGGGGTCACGCCGTGGCGCTGGCCGAGAGTTTTGTCGACCCCCAGCAATATCGGGGCACGGCCTACAAGGTCAGCGGTTGGAGCCAGTTAGGGCACACGCGCGGTTGGAAGCGTAGCGCCGTGGATTTTTATGAGGAGCACGGGCATCCCAAGCAGGTGTGGATTCGGGAATTGGTCCGAAACGCCTGTGCCAAGCTCCGCGCTCCGGAGTTGCCCGCGGCGTGGGCTCTGGGGCTCAACCCAGTCCCTCCCCGCTGCACCGCCAAAGCCCAGGAGATTGCCAGCCTGATGGAGCGGTTACACCGCGCCATTCCCGCTTCTATCGGAACAGGGCTTGGCTTATCCGATTGCCGGCATGCCGGCGCTCATCGCCATGGCCACCTTCAGCGGTGTGGCCCGAGGTTCGAAGACCTGGCCGATACCCGCCACGCTTTCCCAAGCCCAGTTGCGCGCGCTCAACTTCCGCCGCTACCCGCACACGGGCCGAGTGCGCTCTCCTGAGCGGACCACCTTTGAGCGGGTGCTCAATGCGGTGGAGGCTGAACTGCTGCAACGGGTGCTCTTGCTTTGGCAGGTGCAACTCCTGGGGCCGGTGCGAGACCGCCTGGTCATCATCGACGGCAAGGAAATCCGTCACGCCAACGTGGAGTCCCTCAGCGCGGTGGATGGTAGCGGCCGCTGGCTGGGTTCAACTCTGGTGCGCGAGGGCAGCAATGAAATCCCCGCCGGGCGCCAGCAGTTGGCTAAGCTGGACCTGGTGGGCAAGATCGTCCTGAGCGATGCGGCTCACACGCAAGTGGCCCATGCCCGCCAAATCCTCTACGAGCAAGGCGGCAATTACCTCATGACGGTCAAGAAGAACCAAAAAGACCTCTTTGTAACTCTGGAAACGCTGTTCACCCCACAGCGTTTTTCCCCTTCAGCCCACGGCGCGCACCCACGCCCTGACGCGGGAGAACAATCGGGGCCGACGCGAAATCCGGGTGCTGGATTGCCGGCAAGCCTCTCCGGCAGCAGGTGGGCTTCCCCGGCGTTCAAACCATCGCCCGGCTCCGGCGGCGGGTGCGGCGCCGAGGCAAGAAAAGCACTGAACTCGTTTATCTCATCAGCAGCCTCACCCTGGAAGAGCTGGATGCGGCGGGCTTGCTCAAACTCAAACGGGGTTATTGGATCATCGAAAGCCGCCTGCACCACGCTCTGGACGTCACCCTGGGCGAGGATCACAGCCGCGTCCGCAATCCCAAAGCGGCCTTTACCTTGAGCTTGTTTCGCCGCGTAGTCGTCAGTTTCGCCCAAGCCTGGTTGGAGCAGTGTCGCAAACTCAATCCGCGCAGCCGCGCAACCACACGCAAGTTCCAAAAACGCTTCTCGCGCCGCGACGGCGGCCCCCAGCGCCTCCAGGCGCTGATCTTTTCCAAATCCCCCGCTGCTTGGCGCTTACCGAAATGAAAAGGTGCGTCCTAGCAGCCCTTGCTCTTTTGCTCTTTTGTCTTGCCCGCTGTACTCCATGCGCCTACTCTTGCAGTGTGGTCAGGCCACAGGCAAGCAACTCCGCGTTTGTCGGCCAATACGCACTTAGGCCGATATCTTTCCGTGTAAACAAATAGTATGCGGCAGCGAGATGAGCGCTGACTGGTTTTGCAATACGACTTGGAATGGGGCCATCGAACGCGCCTTTGACGAAAAACTGCGCCGCGCAAGGGACAAAGCGCAGCGCCTCATTATTCAAGCAGTACGCTCGTTCGCTCACATCCAGAGGTCGCACTGAAGCTGCTGGACCGCTACTTTCAGTTGCCGGATGATATCTTTCGCTCTGGGGCGCACGTTTCTCGTGCCGAAGCCCTGTTAGCCCTCGGTCGCATCCAGGAGGCCATAGGTGCGTACGAGGCAGCGCTCGCGTGCGAGGAGGCGTTTCCGAATGTTCTCACGCAGGCTTATCTCGATCTGCCGTACCTAATCGCCATGAACAAAACCCGCGGCGTTATGGGCAGGCGCTCGGACTCCTGGGAACCCATGAGCACGTTTAACTTGGCCTGTAGAGCATTTTCGCTGGCACGCGGCATCTGCTTTGATCGCTGCGGATCAGGGTGAGCATTCTACAGCGAAAGCAGAGGCGGAGCATGCGCTGGAGTGGGCCGGGCGTCGCCACTCCGGTTTCCGCTACCACGCATCCTGGGGATTGTCTCGGAGCAGTACCAGCGGCATGATCAAGAAGCTTGAGACGTATGCGACCCCATAACTTTTCGCTGCACTCTGGACCGGGAGCAGCCGTTTCAGTTTGGTTTCAATGGCGACGTCACTGGCGGTTGCTCCCGGCCAGTGAGCTTTGCGTTGGCCGCGCATGACCCTCGAGGTCGTATGACTGGTGAAGAGACCAATCAGCTTCGAAGCCTCCTCCGCAAATCCCTGCGGACAATCTGGGCGTACTGGCTTTTCCTTTTTCCCGTTCTGATCGTCATTGCTGACAGCCACAGCACGGTCCGGCAATTCAGGAGCCACTGAGCGGCCCCCATCGGTGAGCTAGCCGTCATGCCTGAAGCTGCATCTCCATCCAGGCGCTTTCGGGACCTGCGAAAGCGGGCGGGATTCCTCATGAGAGGCCTCCTCACACATGGGCATTTCATCGCCGTTGCTTTAGGACATCGAGTCCGTCGAAGACGAGCTTGCCTCTTGCTATTCGCCTTCTCAGGTGCGGCGGTTCTGCGAGGCTATGGGGACGCCCCCCAGGTCCTCCATTCGGCGTAAGCACCACTGGGCCAGCAGTCTCAGCCGGAGAGTTGGCGGAGCGGGGTACCGACATTTCTGCCGGCACCCCGAAGCACGAGACCGCAGGGAGCTGATTTGCGGCTCAGCCGCCGACGCTGGCCAGTTCCTCGTTGTTGGCGACGTTGACGATCTTGAACTGCTCGGCGTGCAGGGCCGGGTCGGCGCGGAACGAGAGCTTGCCGAAGTAGCGCTTCTCCATCTCGATGAGGTGCTTCTCGTCCTCGGTGCGGAGGCGTTCGAGGATGGTGGGATGCACGACGATCCGCAATTGGAAGTCGGATTCGTCCCGCGAGCGCTTCTTGAGGATCTCGCTGAGCTTGCGCTGAATCTCGACGCTCATGGTCAGGGCGCTCTTGACCTTGCCGCGGCCTTTGCAATAGGGGCAGTCGTCATAGACGGCGGAGTGAACGCTCTCGGAGTGGCGCTGGCGCGTCATTTCCATCAGGCCGAGTTGGGAGATCGGCAGGATGTGCGTCTTGGCCTTGTCGCGGCGCAGGCCGTCTTTCATCCGCTGATAAACCTGCTGCTGGTCGCGGCGGGCTTTCATGTCAATGAAGTCGAGCACGATCAGGCCGCCCATGTTGCGCAGGCGCAGCTGGCGGGAGATTTCGTCCGCCGCCTCGAGGTTGACCTTGAGAATGGTGGATTCCTGGTCCTTGCCGCCCTTGTGCCGGCCGGTGTTGACGTCAATGGCCACCAGCGCCTCGGTTTCGTCCACGACGATATAGCCGCCGCTCTTGAGATGGACCTGGCGGGAGAAGGCATTCTCCAGTTGCCGGGTGATGTTGAAGCGGTCGAAGATGGGCTGCGGGTCGCTGTAGAGCTTGACCTTGTCGGCGGAGCGCTTGGAGATCTTGGAGATCATCTCCCGCATCCGGTCGTAGGCCTTTGGGCTGTCCACCACGATGCGCTCGACGTCCTCGGTGAGGAAGTCGCGCACGGTGCGCTCGATCAGGTCCGGCTCCTGGAAGACGCAAGTGGCCAGCGGCTGGGACTTGATGCGGTCCTGGATTTGGTTCCATTCATCGAGCAACAAGGCCAGGTCGCGCACGAAGTAACGCTTTTGCTGGCCCTCGCCGGCGGTGCGCATGATGACGCCCATGCCGTCCGGGATGGACAGTTCGCGCAGGATTTTCTTGAGGCGCTGGCGCTCCTGCTGGTTCTCGATCTTGCGCGAGATGCCGCTCTGGTCGGAGTTGGGCAGCAGCACCAGGTAGCGGCCGGGCAGCACGAGATTGGTCGTGACGCGCGGGCCCTTGGTGCCGATGGGACCCTTGGTCACCTGCACAATGATCTCACTGCCCGGGGGATAGAGGCGCGGGATGTCCTTTTGGGTGATCTTGGGCCGCTCGCGCCGGCGGCCACCGCGGTCGACGATCTCCACGCCGCTGTCGAAGTTGTTGGGCACGATGTCCCAGTAATGGAGAAACGCGTTCTTCTCGAAACCGATGTCCACGAAGGCGGCCTTGAGGCCGTCTTCCAGGTTGCGCACCTTGCCTTTGAAGATGCTGCCGACCAGGCGCTCCTCGGTCGTGCGCTCGATGGTGAATTCCTCGAGCCGGCCTTCCTCGGGGACGCGCCACGCGGGTTTCGAGCGTCTCGGCGTTGATGATGACTTCCTTGTGCACCTTCTTGATCGGCTTGATGAGCCGCTGGACTTTCTTGACCAGGGTGGTCGCGGCGGCGCGGATGGAGTCCACGAAGCCCCTGCGGCTGTTCCTTGAGGGGCACCGGCTCGAAGGGCTGTTCTTCCTGAACCTTGGCGGGCGTGTCCAGGCGCGGCTGGCGGAAGTCGCCTTTTCCAGCGGCGGGGCCGACTGGCGGCTTGACGGGCAATCCCTCGGGCGGCAGGCCCGCGGCGATGTTTTCCGCGCGCTCGATCTCCTGGGCGTGGCGGTGCTCAAACACCTTTTCCGGCGCCGGGGGCCCGTTCACCGCGTCTGCGCGCGCCTGGCTGGCCTCGCGGTCAGGGTGTTGTTGTTGCCCATGTCCCAACCCGCCGCTGGGGCGGAAGCGCATGCCGCGCCGCCGCCGGGAAAAGCTTCGGTCACTCATATTTAATAGGCCTTTCGATAGATATATACGTTTTGCAACATGCCCATGGCGATCAACGAGCCGAGCACTGATGATCCGCCGTAACTTAGCAGCGGCAGTGGCACGCCCGTCACAGGCATAATCCGAATGTTCATGCCGATATTGATGAAGACATGGCTGAAGATGAGCGTCACGACGCCCACCGCCAATGTCTTGCCCAGGCGGTCGCGCGCCTGTCCGGCGATTCTGATTCCGGAAAACAGAATCAGCCCGTAGAGCGTGACCACAGTCACGCTGCCTACGAATCCTTTCTCCTCGGCAATAACGGAGAAAATGAAATCATTATGCGCCACGGCCCGCGGCAGGTAGCCGAGGGCATTTTGGGTGCCCTGGCGCCAGCCCTTGCCCAGCAGACCGCCGGAGCCGACGGAAATCATGGCCTGCCGCACGTTGTAGGAGTCATCAAACTGCTGCTTGCGCAGGCGTTGTTGCTCCGCTTTGGACGCCCCGGGCGGAGCGTAATCCTTGCCGAAGTACACCATGAGTCGGCGCCGTTGGTAGTCCTCCATCTTGACCTGCCAGTTCGGCGGCGCAAACAGCACGTCCACCAGAAACAAGGCCCCCACAATGCCCACCCCGCCCAGTAACTGCAGCAGATACCGGCGGGGCGTCCCCGCCACAAACAGCATGGCCAGACCGGTGGGCAGGAGCACCAGCGCCGAGCCCAGGTCGGGTTCCTTGAGGATCAGCACGAAGGGCAGCATCAACATGCCCAGCGATTTCCAGAACGTCTTCACGACGCGCAATTCCTCCACCGGCCGGCTCAGGAAATGGGCCAGGGCGAGGATGAAGGCGAGCTTGGCGAACTCTGACGGCTGCAAGCTAAAGAACCCCAGATCGAACCACCGGCGGGCGCCAAACCGCACCGAGCCAAACACCAGCACCGCTCCCAGCATCAGCACCGCGACCCAGTAGGCCAGCATGGACCACCGCGCCAGGGTGTGGTAATCCACGAAACACACCACCACCGCCGCGCCGGTCCCGAGGACGTACCAAACGATCTGGCGGAACCAGCTCTGGTCGTACCAGGGCGCCAACTGCGCCGATTCGCTGACCATCGTCGCGCTATACACGAACGCCGTCCCAATCAGCATCAGGCCGAGCAGCGCAACCACCTGCAGCCGGTCAATGCGGGACTTGTGTTCGTTTAGTTCGGCGTCGAACATGAGATCAATGCATCCTGGCCAGGGTTTCCGGCTTGCCCTTGCCTCCGCGCTCGCGGTCCTGGAGCGCGAGGTAAATCTTGCGGGCGGCCGGCGCGCAGGTGATGCCGCCGAAAACCCCACCCTCAACCATGACCACCACCGCGTAGCGCGGGCTCTCGTATGGTGCGAAGGAGACAAACCAGGTGATTTTGTCCACCTGCATGCCTGCCAGGTTCTTCACTTCGGCGGTCCCGGTCTTGCCGGAAATCCTCATGCCGGGCACGGCTGCTTTGGTGCCGGTGCCATTGGGATCTTCGACATCGGCCAGCATCGCCTCACGCACGATCTGCAGGTTGCGCGGTTTGACCCCAAGATCATCCCGCACCTCGACGGCGGGCAGATAATTTGTCTGGCCTCCCAGGGCGGGGTCTGGCGGTTCGATGCGGTCCACCAGGCGCGGGCGGAGAACCTTGCCGCCGTTGGCGATGGCGGCGGTCATCACCGCCATCTGGATCGGTGTTACCGCCATCTGCCCCTGGCCGATGCACAGGTTGGCAGTGTCGCCATCGTGCCAGCCCGAGCCGACCTGGCTGAGGCTCGGGAAGATGCCTGGGACCTCCTGCCGGGTGGGCAGCCCGGTTACTTCGCCCAGATGAAAGCGCTCGCCGAGCCTTACGATATTGGCGATTCCCGCCACGTGCAGGCCGTTGCTGATGAAATAGGTGTTGCAGGAAGCCATCAGCGCGCGGCGGAAGTCGTAGAGGCCGGGACGGGCCAGGTCTCCGATGCGCTTTCGGCCCACGTAACAGTAGCCGGGATTGTACAGGGTGGCATTGGGATCGAGCCCGGCCTCAAGGCAGGCCAGCCCGACAATGGGTTTGAAGATCGAGCCGGCGGCATAATTCTTCTGTGTCGCCCGATTCTTCTCCGCCTCTACCGCCAGGATGTGTTGGTAGTCCGCCCACGAAAGTCGGGGCACGAATGCATTGGGATCGTAACGTTGGGCAGGAAGCCATCGCCAGGATGTCCCCGTTGCGCACGTCCAAGACGACCGCCGCGCCACGGGTGGCGGGCCCGAAGACCTCCTGCAATGCGCGTTCCGCCGCCTGCTGAATCCGCAGATCAATGGTCAGCACCACGTTTGAGCCGGGCTCGGCGGGAATCCACACGTTCTCGGTCTGGCGGTAGCCGATATTGTTCACCAGCACGGACTTAGCTCCAGCCATGCCGCGCAGCTCTTTGTCATAGCCGTATTCTATGCCGATGACTCCACGGTAATCCGGCAGCCGGAAGGAGAAATAGGCCTCCTCGCCCTCCATCGAGCTATCGTCGCGCTGCAAGTGGCCAAGCACATGGGCGGCGGTGGTCCCGTAGGGATAGACGCGTGTGGATTGGACATTGAGATCAACGCCGATCGGGCTGGTGGACTGCTCCTCGAAGAGGGCGATCTGGGCGGGGGTCAGATTCGTCACGACGGGGTAGGGGAGGGCGAGGCGGGTCTCGTAATGGCGCTCGAAGTTGGTAGCATCCAGCGAAAGCGGCTGGCGCAGCCGCAAGCCGACTTGCCGGACGGCGTTGCTCGCCACCAGGTAGCGGGACTGGCGCCTGAGCGACCCGATTTGGGCCCTTGAGAGCCTGACACGCTGGACTGTGACTGCTCGGAACCCCAGCCAGCGCTGCCAAAAAGCCAGGGAGTTCGTAACCGTTCTTACGGGCCGCAACCGGGCGTATTCCGCCTTGAACTCGTTGCGCAGCTCTTCAAGATACAAACTCACGTCGTAGGTCGGCTGGTCCTCCGCCAGCACGATGCCGTTGCGATCCAGAATCCTGCCGCGCACAGCGGGAATGCGCACGGTGCGGAAGGACTGCGTCTCGAGCCTTTCCCGGTAATCTCGCGCCGACACCACCTGCACCCACCACAATCCCGCCAGCAGTATGCCCAACCCCCCGAGCACGAACAACGCAATCACACGAAGGTGAGGGTTATTCCGCTTAAGCTGGTCGAAGATAAGCATCGGTAGCCTTTACCTCCCCCTCCGTATTTCCCGGTCGGGACGGAAGCTGCTCTGGGTATCGCCGTGGTGCACCAACATGCGGCGCAGCCAGCCAAACAACTCAAAGCAGATTGGTGTGGCGATGGCGCCACCGATGCTGAGCACCGCCAGTTGCCAGAGGGTCCCCCAGCCGAACAGCGGGGCGCGGCCCATGGTGAGCAACAGCAACAAGGTCATCACGGGTGCCGCCGCGCTAGCCCCCAGCCCCAGCACCACCTGGGCAAACGTTTGGTCCCGCAAGATCAAATCGCGCTTGAGGTGGAACACCAGGCCGATGACGAACAGCGGCAGCACCGTCACGCCCAGCGGATTGGCGGAAATCGAGTCGAACCACAGCCCGCCGCAAACCGCGAGCAGCGTCACGGTGGTCAAGCCGGTGTACAAACTGGCATAGACCATCAGCGGCGGCAGCAGGTCTATTTGGGCGCCCAGCAGATGGCGCACGCTGCCGAACGCGGCCTCCCAAAAGACCGCCACGAAGGCAGCCCCGAGCACGAGTATGGTCTGCAGCCAGTTCATGGGAGCTTCACCCATACCTCCTCCAGGGCGTCGAGGTTTGCCGCCAGCCTCACGCGCGCTTCCAGGCCGGACCCGTAGTCCACCGGCTGCACATCCACAACCTTGCCGATCGGGATGCCCGCCGGAAAGATTCCCCCCTCGCCACTGGTCTTGACCTCTTGCCCGGGCTTCAGACTTGCGTTGGGGGATAGATAGCTCAACTCGACCAGGCCCCCTGCCAACGGGCCGGAGGTTTCGATTACGCCGATGTCGTGCGTGCCGTTTTCGACCCGGGCGGATGCCTTGCAGTTGGGATCTCCCAGCAAGGTCACCTGCGAGCGGGTGAGGCTGACCGAGGAGATTCTGCCGACCAGGCCTTCGGTCGTCAGGACGGGCAGGTTGACCCGCATCCCGTCACGGCTGCCGAGGTCAATCTGCACCGTGCGCCACCAGTTGGACGGGTCGCGCAGGACCACCTTGGCCAGCTTGAGTTTCCAATCCCTTTTACGCTGCCAGCCGACGAGCTGGCGGAGGCGGGCGTTCTCCTGAGCGGTTTCTTGCGCTTGCAAGGCCAGGAGCTGCAAGTGCTGGTTCTGCCGCCGCAAAGTATCAAGCTCGTTCAGCAAGGTCCCCCGGGGGGTCAGAGCGTCCTCGACCGACCCGGCCAACTGGTGGGAGGAATTGGCCAGGCCGAACAGCGGCAGGAACAGGCTCCCGATGCCCAGCTTGAGCCGGGCAGTCGTCTGGCGGGGCAGGTTGAAAACAACCAGCGTCACCAGCACAATCAGACCCAAAGCAATATAATGCGGCCGTCTTAACATCTAACTCTTCCGTTCAGGCAACGACGCGTTTCACCGCGTCCCACTGCCTGACCAGAGGCCCGGGACGCGTTAGAAGGCGTCCCAGCCTCGATTGCGATCACTGGGGATGACAGGAGGGAACTACTTGGAATTGGAAGAGACCCGCTTGAGAAATTGGAGTTCCTGCAACACCCGGCCCGTGCCTTCAGCGACGGCACTCAACGGGTCGTCGGCGAGATGGACCGGCAAGCCGGTTTCCTCGGCGACCAGCCGATCAATGCCGCGCAACAACGCCCCGCCGCCCGCCATGACTATGCCGCGGTCCACCAGATCGGCGGACAACTCGGGCGGGCAGCGTTCGAGGGTGATGCGTACAGACTCCAAAATACTGGACAGCGGCTCTTGCAAGGCCTCGCGAATCTCTTCCGAGCGAATGGTCAGCGTCTTCGGCAACCCGGCGCTCAAATCGCGGCCCTTGACTTCCATGGTTAATTCCTGCTCCAGCGGAAAAGCTGAGCCAACTCGTATCTTGATCTCTTCCGCCGTGCGTTCGCCTATCATCAGATTATAGGCCCGTTTAATATGCGCTACGATCGTCTCGTCGAATTCGTCCCCGCCCACCCTCAGGCTGCGGCTGAAGACGATGCCCGCGAGGGAGATGATTGCGATCTCGCAAGTCCCCCCGCCTATATCCACGATCATGTTCCCCGCCGGCTCATGCACCGGCAGACCGACACCAATGGCCGAGGCCATCGGTTGCTCGATCAGGTACACTTCCCGTGCACCGGCATGAGTGGCGGAGTCTTTAACTGCCCGTTTCTCCACTTCGGTAATGCCTGAAGGCACCGCGACGACGACCCGCGGTGCGATCAGCTTTCGGTGATGAACCCTTTGAATAAAGTGGCGCAGCATGGCTTCGGTAATCTCGAAGTCGGCGATGACGCCATCTTTCATGGGCCGAATGGCCACAATATTGCCCGGAGTACGTCCCAGCATCCGCTTGGCTTCCTCGCCCACCGCCAGGACGTTAGTGGTCCCCGCCTGGATGGCGACGACCGAGGGTTCACGCAACACGATACCCCTATCCCGCACGTAAACGACGGAATTAGCGGTCCCGAGGTCTATCCCAATATCATTGGAGAACAGGCTCTTAAATTGCGCAAACATGAATTTCGCCTAACAGGAAAGGAGAGTATTAGAAATCTTGCCTCGCAGTCAAGAGCATTAACTGACCTTTCGCAACCGGCCAATCCCCGCTTATTTCGCCTCTTTGCGGGAGCCGACGCGCGCCGCCGCGCTGCGGGGGATTATACATGTTCTTGAAGGAAGGGAACATCCAACATCCAACATCGAAGATCCAACATCCAATGGCCTCCGTCTGGACTGCCATTGGATGTTGGATGTTCGATGTTGGATGTTCGATGTTGAATTCCAGTTGGGCCGAGAGGGATTCCGGTGCTCTGCCGCCTCCCCCACCTCTCAGGCCGACCCAGAATAAGCATTCGCAATACTGAGAAAGGCCACCCGCACCCCCGGACCACCCTCGGACCACCCTGGCGTTGCCCTGGACATACGCTGGACATACCCTGGTGTCATAGAAACCACCTCGACTCTCCTGGAGACGGTCCGTCGGCGGCCCTTGCCGGCCAGTATTCCCTCTCGAAGGATCAATACCGCTAATCTTTTCCCGCGCGCGGAAGCAGCTTGGATGGGCGAGCATCTGGGAAGCCCTATATGACCCCCTGCCGACCCTGAGCCGCGTTCCCCCTCACCCCGGCCCTCTCCCCCAGGGAGAGGGAGAACGGCCGGCAGCGTGTCGGCGAATCTGGGCCGTCCGATATATTCGAGCGTTGGCGCAGGTGGCTCCCTCTCCCTGCCCTAATTCCACCAATCAGGTACGGCGTACGTACTCGGGTACGCAAGGTGTACCCCGTACCAGTTACAAGGTGTGGGCTGCCGGGGGTGGTCTGTCAACAGGCTTTCGCCGAAAGGCAAAAGAGGGGGCGCTTTTGCCAAAAGAGGGTGAGTGAGGGGCACCGCGCACGGTAGGCTCGCACCATCGCGTCTAACTCCCTGTCGGCCTGACCGACCTAAACCAGGCGGCGATTGTCCGGTGCGATTTGGACCTGTAGCCACCGAGCACGTAGGGCAGAGTCGTTTTTCCCCGGCTTCCGGGGGAAACCGCCAGCAGACAAGAGCCTCCGAGGGAGTCAGCGCGTGGGCCACCCCGGCATTCTCGGGCCGCCCCAAGGGTTGGCGTGTCTCCGTTAACTGAGCGACGGGCGATTACTTTTTCTCAATTTGAGGCTTGCATCCACCAGCGGTAATGCTACGAAGGAGACAGTTCTTTTACAGAGCCGGGAGGGGCAAGCCTTTCCCGGCGTGAGTCCTTTGCGCTGCGAGGACTCGAATCTCTTATCCGAAAATCACGACCAGATTTCTTTCCAAGACAGTTGCCTCCAGGCGCGCGAGTCGCGCGTCCTGGCGTGCTTGTCTTGGAAGGGCAATCGCTTGGTCGTGATTCCCTGGATGAGAGGGTGCGCTGGGCGCGCATTCTCTTTTTCGGGCTGGGTTGATGGTTCGAGTCCTCGCAGCACCAGACTGCGAGAAGACAGCAACACAGAAGCAACACACAGAGAGCCTATGAAACCTAACAGACGGCAACTCGTCTCGATTCTCACCGCCGTGCTGGCCGTGGCTTTGACGCTTACCGCCGCCATGTCCCTGCGCGCTCAAGTGCAAATCAGCGCCGAGCAACTTGCCGCGCTCGCGCCGCTGGACCAAACGAATTCATTCGTCCCGGGGAACTACTGGTACCTGATCGGCCCCAACCCCGGCCAGCCGTACCCGCCCCTTCCAACGCCCCCGTTGGACGTGCGCGGCGCGCCGATCTATGATCTGGGCGGGCGCAATTACCTGATTGACGACTCGGAGATTGACTGGGCGGCGCTCCGGCAAGAGCGGGAAATGAGCAGCGCGCTGGACAGCTTGGAGGTCCAATATGGCCTGGCCAAGCCCCTGGGAGGCGGGGGCGGACCCCTGGACCCGCTTGGATTCGCCTCCAACGCCCTTTACCTCACCATCTCGCAGCCTACGAACGGTGTGGTTCCTATCACCATTCATAACACGAGCACGAACGTGCTCTATGAACTACGTTCCAAGGAGGCGTTCTCGGATCCGGAATGGCTTTCGGAGGGCACCGTTTGGGGCGCGCCAGACCAGGACTGGACGGCAAACGCAGTGACGGTGGGCAACCGCACCAACCAGCTCTTTTTCCAGTGCCGGTCCTGGGTGGACAGCACAGGCAGCGGTATTCCAGATTGGTGGTTCCTCGAGTATGGTTTGACAAACTGGGACCCCTACGCCGAGTGTCCGTCCGGCGATGGCTGGACCCTTTTGCAAGCATACGAGAACGGCTGGAACCCAAACCTCTTCTACACGCCGCCTGCTCCAACGGGGCTGGCAGTTCGTTACAACGGCGGAACGAGCGTGGGCGTTATATGGAACCCTTCACCAGGGGCGGTGACGGGCTACACGCTCCAAAGATTCTTTCCCGAATTGTGGCAGACGGACAGCAATAGCTTCTCCAATAGCACCACTTATTTTGCGGACGCCCTGCCGTTTCAACCTACTCGGCCTGATTATTCTCCGACAACTTATCAGATCCAAGCACACTACGCTGGTGGTAATTCGCCGTGGAGCGCCCCCGTTTCTTTGGGCCAGGGCCAGAATGGCATGTCGCTCGCGCTGGTGCGCGGTGCGGGAGGCCAAGTCTGTGTCATCGCCTGTGGACTCCCGGCGGACACGACGGTGCTCCGCCTCAGCCGGGTGGATTTCAGTGTGCCATATGGTGATCCGCCCAGCGTCACCAACTTCGATGTTCAAATTACTTCCCCGACAAGCACTGTCTACGCACTGCCGACCGAATGGACGGACTTGCCGGGGCTTGGCTACGATGCCTACGCTGGGGTCGAGTGGTACGGACAGGCCATCGGAAGCAATGGCGCCTCTAGCGATAACGTGTATGCGGGTAAGAATCCCGTTCCGTTTTTTGATGGCCGCGCGCATTTGAAGCAGAATTTGGTCTTTCTTCTCCGAAGTGCCTTCGCGGATGGCCCGTTTGAGTTCACGACGGTGGGCTGGCCTGGAGGGAACGTTTTCTATATTTGCCCCGCTGATTACGCCTATTCTGGGTTCTTCAGCCTCGACGAATATGGGGACGAATTCTGGGCCAGCCTCGACGGGACAAAGCCAATCGCAGAGAATCGCTTATACCGTAACTTTGTGTTCTCGCCGAGCGATGTGGACACCAACGGGATTTTTAACACGGGAGCTGACCACCTCCTTGATGAAGTGCTTCTGCGCTACCCCCCCACCTATTCGTTCGAGGCGTCCTGCTGCCAAACCTCTTGGCCGGCCCTTTTGTCCCCAGCCGACTCCCAGTGGCTCTGGGATTACCCGTCTCTCACTACGTACGGCCTGAGCACGATCGGCGTCTCCTACGCACCCTACGCACCGTCAACCTGGGTGATGGCCAACAACGCAAGCAACTATTTTGGCTTGCCGCTCCTCTCAAACAGGGTCGCTCTCGAAACTGATCAGGGCGCGCGGTCCTGCACCCTCAGCGCCGGAGGGACCATACCGGCCGACTTCTATGCCACCTACCACTTCTACCCGGAAGCCGACCAGCCCGACCTGCAAACTCTGGATTACTATTTCTGCCGGCCCAATATTGACCCTTTCCCGGGGCACAGCGGTTTTTCTCCTACAAACACCACGCCGCCACTCATCATCGCCCCTTTTGGGCAGGAGTTTACGCTGGCAGCTTATGCCAAAGAACAGATTCTAAACGGTGACCCGACCAAACTGGCTTACTTGGGGCAGTATTTCGAGAAAGCCTACACCACAGACGCCAATGGAAACGCGACCACCAACGAGGCTGGCATCCTCTCTCCCTATGGCGAATTCTTCCCCATGCAGCCGGGCCAAGCGGCGTTGGTCACCATGCCGGATATTGACCCTCCGTACCAGCGGGGCACTGGCGTCGTGAACGTCATCAAGCTACAAACGGATGTGAACCATGACGGCACTATGGACCTCAGTTTTGCTGGGCCGGATAATACTTCCCAGGCTCGACCCTTCGTCTTCTGGCTAAACAGTGACCTGGACTTTTACTACGAGCAAGACAGGGACAACAGCGCGGTGCACGACTACGACTTCGACGAGATCGGCAGCACCCGGAACCTGGAGGACTTCGCCCGCCTCTGGATTGTAGGTCTGCCCTCGCTCGCTTCGGCGAATGGCTACATCGTAACCCTCAGTTGGCGTAACACGTCGGGCAATCCCGCGATCAAGCTTTGTCGGGCTGTTGAGGCTGACGGCGGCGTACATTACTTGCAAGACACCAATGTAGCGGTGCAGCAACTCTCTCCACCTAAGTTCCCAGGTATCGGCTGGCAAGGCTTCTCTGAAACTATGGCCCAGGTCGCCGCCAATTCGCCCTTGTATTCGACGTTCACTTTCCCGCCCGACTTCTTCATCACCCAAACCAACAGCCACTTCCTCTTTGAGGGTTCAGGGATTGGCACCGGCGAGTTGGTACTGACCATCTCACAAGGGACTGCTCAGGGCACAAACGTGCTGGCCCAAACCTCGGCCTGGCTGGACCTGCGCGACGTCAAAGACATGTATGAGCAGGCCCACATCGCCAACGTTGACGACACCACACCAAATACCCTTACGAGCACCTATGTGGAGGACAAAACCGTTGCGGAAAACTCGGGTGAGGATAAGAGCTTGGTTCTCTTTGTCCACGGCTGGCGCATGGGGCAGTGGGACTACAACAATTTTTCGGCGCACATGTTCAAGCGGCTTTATTGGCAGGGCTACAGAGGCCGCTTTGCCTCGGTTCGTTGGCCGACCTTGTCCAAAGACGATTACAATAACCTAGTGCAAGTTCTGAACGATTTCCAATCGCTCTTCACGTACAACCGGAGTGAATTCCGGGCATTCCAGAGCGGGCGGGGTCTGTCGGATTACCTGACGCATCTGCGAAGCCGATTTCCAGACTACAGCATCGGCGTCTGTGCGCACAGCATGGGAAACATCGTGATGATGCAGGCCCTCAAGCTCCAGTTGGATGCTGGCCTGAGAAGCATCAACACCTACGTGCTGATGCAGGCCGCAGTGCCCGCACACTGCTACGATGGCACACTGCCAGACTACGGTCCATTCCTGGCCGCCGAGACCAACGCCTATAGCATGCGGACGCCAGACACATACAGAGCATACCCCGGCACCATCAGTGGGGCGCTGAGAAACGGCATCGTGAACTTCTTCAACACGAACGATTTTGCTCTGGCGAAGGGAACGTTCCTGGGCAACTCGGTCAACTGGGAAGGTAATGAAATCAGCTACAAGCCCGATCAGGGCTTTGGTTATACTTCCGACGGAACTAACGCCTATCGTAGTTATGTTCTCCTCACAGACCGAAGGGAAATCATGTCCTTTGTGGCTAGACCGCGCTCTAAAGCAGTGGGCGCCCTACCAGGGGTGAATGGGGAGATTCAAGGCGGCCAAGTGGATTTGAAAGCAGGCTTTGGGTTCGACATAGGTAAAGATGAGCACAGTGCCCAGTTCAACTGGAATATCCAAAGAACAGGTGGTTTCTATAGGTCGTTGCTGAACAGCCTATTTCCGCCTCAATAGCGATGAGAACACGGCGTCTTTTGGTAATCCTTTTGTTCTTTGCTGCAGCCTTGGTGGTGGTCTGGATGCTCTCCTCCGCCGGGGAGCGCACGCGCGTGCACCCAGCCGCCGAATCGGCGTCTGGCGGGGACGAAAGGCGGGCTCCTCAGCCGAGGCCCGGCCCGGACGTGGGGCTCCGAAAAGAAGTGGACTCCGCTGAGCGCAGCCGGCCGCCGGCTCCAGAGCCGGCACCAAACACTGACCAAGCTGTGCGCGATTATGTGGCAAACAAAATGGCAGACCCTGAGTATGACTGGAAGCAGCCAATCAACTTTTACGGCAAGGCTGTAGATGAGAACCAGCTGGCGGTCGAAGGTGCATCTGTGGACTTCAAGTGGACCAACCTGTCCGCGGACGGCACCTCGGAGTACCACACCACAAGCGACGAATCCGGGTTCTTTTCGATGGTAAACCGGAAAGGGAAATGCTTATCGGTCACAGTAAGCAAAGCAGGTTACTACAGCACAGGCGACGCGCGTAAGGCGAGCTTTGAATACGCTAACCCCGCAGAGGGGCTTTTTACACCGGATGTGAATGTCCCGGTCCTCTTTCACCTGCGAAAGAAGGGCGTCGGGGTTGATCTGATTACCTCCAGGTATGGAGCAGCGCCCGACTTCCCTATTCACATTCCGCGGGACGGTACCCCGGTGCTCGTTGACTTGGTTGAGCGCCGAGTCGGGGAGGTTGGCCAACTGCGAATATCTGAGAACAAACCTGCCTACGATACTTGGAAGGAAGCTAAGACTTGGTCCTTTAGGATGGAGATTCCCGGCGGCGGCTTCGTCGCGGAGCACGACGAATTCCCCTTCGAAGCGCCAGCAACCGGTTACCAGCCGGTGGTCGAGTTCAACTTGCAACAGGGCCAACCAGACTGGGCGCTTAACCTAGAGAAGGATTACTACATGAAGTTCGGCAATCCCCCACGCTACGGCGTTTTGCATCTCCAGACTGGGATTTCAATGGGGGGAGCAATTCTTACGTACCGCTATCAATCCCGAAGGCACGCGAAACCTGGAGCCGAAATGAAAGAACCATCGTGTGAGGAGGGCCAGGCGGTTTGTGGAAAAGCCCGGAGAACGTGAGGAACCGATGAAGAAAAGCAGCCTTATTCCCATCCTTGTTGCTGTATTGGTCGTTCTGGGTCTAGTGGCAATTTTCATTTTCATGGCCTTCATGGACACTGTTAAGGATCTGCACTGATTGCGGGAGGAGACTACTTTTGTCTGATATGATCGTTCCTTGATCCTGCCGGTTCCCGGAGCCTGGCATTCTACTCATAGCGAACAGTGTAGTCCGCTCGCCGATGAAGGTCGTGCATGAACAAGGGCTGAAAAATGGGGCCACTCAGCCCGGCGGCACCCAAGCACAAGAGGCGCGGGCGACGACAAGGGAATGGCCTGTCGCGACTACCGCATCATCGAGGCCTGTCCCGCCCCCGCCGCGGGCAGCGCGGACATCACGTCCCTCTACACGGCCAAGTACGGCGCTCCCCCCGTGGGCAGCCGGCTCTTCGTGCAGGCCTCGGTGATGGTGGATGGCTTCGAGAGCCTCCCGCGCACCTTCACGGGTTTGGTGCCGCAGGCTGCGTAAAGCCATAAGCCCGGCTTCATCAACCATGGGCCGGGATCCACGCGAGCCTGCCGCGGGCGTACCGCACCAGGACCCGCGCCGGTACCCGCGTGAGACTCCCGGCCCATACCCATAAGACCCCGTGATGAAACTGCGCATCACCTGCCATGAAAACCAACCTCCCATCCCCATCCCGCTCCTGCCGGGCAGTCTCGGCGGCGCGGACGATCATCCTGTTCGGCTGTGTCCTGTGCCTGGCCCTTTTGGGTATTGCGCTCGTCTTCTCTGGCTGCGCGAGCACCCCGCAGGGCCTCCAAAGAGAGCAAGCCATCTACAGCGCCGACACCAACGTCATCGCCTCCATCCGCAGCGTGACGCCTTACCTCCCCGCGTCGGCGGGCAACACCGTTGAGGGCGTGTTAGCCCTCGCCACGGCGGCCCTGGCCGCTTGGAACACCCATCTGCATTCGCAGATGAAAACCTTGCGCAACGGCAACGGCAATGGCAACGGCAACGGCCATCCCGCCGCCAATCCTCCCACCGGCCCGCCTTCTCCTGCCCGGACATAAGGGCCGGTGCCACCCCGGGGGGCTTCGCCCGCGCGAGGCCCCCCACTCCCCTCAGGCCAGCTATGAGACTGATCCCCCCGAAAACCAAGCGCGCGCGCCAACGCCTCTGCGCCCAACTGACGGCGAGCCTACCCGCCGAAGTGCGGCAGAGGTATCGCGTGGCGATAGTCAAAGGCGGCTTTGGCTGGCACGCCAAGCCGGTGCGGTTCGGCCCGCTGTCAGACAGCGAACTGTGTCGCCGTCGCTACCACGTGGCTCGACGGTGCTCGCAGGAGGAATTGTGGGGTCCAGGCTCTTAAAAAGAAGCCACCGCCTGGTATGTGTTTAGCGGAGTGCGCCCGTCCCCGGGCGCAGCAGTGTGGAATTCAAGCACGACTCAGGGACTTCAGGCGCGCTGGAGCCGACGGTTGTTGCTGCGCCCGGGGACGGGCGCACTCCGCTAAACACATACTCTCCCTGAGGGAGAGGGCCGGGGTGAGGGGGAGCGGGGCTCATGACGAGGCAGGTGCCGCTCCAAAGCAGCCTGCGATGTACGAAAAGTGAGATGCTCCACATAACCTCCCCGTGGATGGCACAAGGCGGTTTGAGCTTGCAGGCGGACTGGGCCTGCCCTATATCGCCAGTGATTGAGACCGGCCATTCTTGCGAGAGTCTGCCAGCAGAGGCGCGCTGAAATGCGTGGCCCCCGTTTGAAAGCGGCGCAGGCGCGGCAACGACGGCCTCGATGATCCCAAAGCCCCAAGCGCACATTTATGAAACAAATCCCGTCCTCGCTTCGAGCCACCAACAAGCCCGGCAAACCTTCCGGGCTGATCCCGGGTGAAGGCTCGGCTGTGTCCGCAGTCAGTCCAACCGTGGCGTCTCGCGAGCCGGCGGAAGGAGCCTCGGCGAACCCCGGGCGGACGCTGCTCAGCCGGCGCGCGTTCGTAAGTGCCGCGGCGACGGCTGTGGCCGGATTTACCCTTGTGCCGCGCCATGTCCTGGGCGGCCCGGGGTTTGTGGCCCCCAGCGACAAGATCAACCTCGCCGTCGTGGGATGCGGCGGGCAGGGTCAGGTAAATGTCCACGCCCTCTTCCAGCAGCCGGACGTGCAGATTATCGCTGTTGCGGACCCGGTTGAGCGGCAGGACCTGCACGCCTTCTATTTCAACAGCTTCGCCGGTCGGCTGCCGCTCAAGGCGGAGATCGAGAAACATTACTCCCAGGGCACGCCGAACTGGAAAGTGGCCGATTACGAGGATTTCCGGACCATGCTGGGAAAGGAGAAGGCCATAGACGCCATCCTGTGCGCCACTCCCGATCACCAACATGCCTATGTGTGCGTCACCGTCATGCGCCAGGGCAAGCATGTCTATTGCGAGAAACCGCTGACGCATAACGTCTGGGAGGCGCGCCAGGTGGCCAAGGTCGCCCGCGAAACCGGTGTGGCCACCCAGCTCGGCAACCAGGGGCACTCCGGCGATTTCATCCGCGAGACCTGCGAGATGATTTGGGCCGGGGCCATCGGCGACGTGCGCGAGGTTCACGCCTGGACCAGCGCCACCCGCTGGAACAAGCAATACACCGGCGGCATCCCCCCCAGCGAACCGATTCCGCAGGGAGTAAACTGGGACCTCTGGCTCGGCCCGCGAAACATGCGCCCCTACAACTCGGCCTACAACCCGGTCTCGTGGCGTGATTACTGGGATTTCGGCACCGCCCCCATCGGCGACTTCTTCTGCCACAACTTCGACCCCGCCTGCTGGGCGCTTGATCTGAAGGAGCCCTACCTCATCGAGGCCCATGGCGCCGGCGGCGTGGATTCATACATGGCGCCCGTCGGAGGGCTTTACACGTATCACTTCGCCGCGCGCGGCAAGATGCCGCCGGTCAAATTCACGTGGTATGACGGGGGCCTCATGCCGGCTCGCCCGGATGGCTTGGAAGAGGACGATCAACTCGGCGCCAACGGCAACGGCATCCTGTTCGTCGGCGACAAGGGCCTGCTCACTTGCCCGGGTTGGGCTGGCCGGCCCACGCTCCTCCCAGGCGCCCGAGACGCGGAATACAAGCGCCCGCCGAAGACCCTTCCGCGCTCAAAGGGCCACCACCGCGACTGGCTCGATGCCTGCAAGGGCGGCAAACCCGCCAGCGCCAACTTCCAGTACGGCGCCGCCTTGACCGAGGTGGGCTTGCTCGGACTGGTGGCCATGCGGGCCCGGGGCAAGCAACTCCATTGGGACGCCAAAGCGATGAAGGTTACTAACGCCCCCGAGGCTGAGCGGTTCCTGAAGGAGACCTATCGCGCCGGCTGGGAAGTGGGCTGACCCGACCAATCCGTCTTACCTCGCAGCCTCGGACATGCTGATCCCGGGGGAACAAAGTGAGCCCTGTTCCCCCTCACCCCGGCCCTCTCCCTCAGGGAGAGGGTGCCCCGCCGACCGTCGCGGGATATGCCTGGACGCTCCGATTTGTCGCAGCACGGGGGATGGCCCTCCCTCTCCCCAAGGGAGAGGGCCGGGGTGCACTGCGGTTGAATTAAGCGGACCGCGGACAAAGGGCCTCCTCTCCCCAACCCTCTCCTCCCCGAGGAGGAGAGGGAGAAGACGCCACAGCGCGCGAGAAGCCGCTTAATTCAACGGCAATGGGGCCGGGGTGAGGGGGAAGCAACCACAGGACTCGAAAACCGGCTCAGGCAAATTCCACGCTGCTCCAAGATCCTGCAGCAGAGTCAGGAGTGCTGAGCCTGCCGCCGGTTCAATCCGAATGTGAGGAATGCGGGTTAAGTCCTCCCGTCCGGCAGGTGAACGAGCGATAAAGCGCCGGCAATGCCTCTTGCAGGGCCTGTTCGTTCTGCTGTGGATCACCACGGAAATAGACCTCGCACGGGCTCGGCGCGTTGGTTTCCACGAAGCTGTAAATCCCATGGTCATCCACGTGCATCCGGCAGGGGTGTAGTTCGTTCGGGAGCACCCTATCCCTCTGAGCAAGCTGTTCCGGGGGAACGATGCGATAATGACCGTCGGCACGGCGCACTAACCGGCGCCCCGTCACGCAGAGCCAAACGCCGGTCTCCCAAACGTAATGCTCCTTTGAGAAGAGGGCCGCATCGGGCCGCGGGGCGGAGTCCTCCTCCATAGCGCGGAGAAAGTCCATTCGGACGGCCCGCGTGAAGGCGAACTCCAGGTAGCGGCGCAGCGGCGGCTGCATCTGCTCGATGAACTGGAGGTTGGGCAGTTTGTAATAGGTGTTGTGCGAGTCGTAACTGTGCGCCGGGCTGTGGATGCCATAACCGACGCCCCGGTCGTTATCGGCGGCGCACGGGTACAGGGCCAGCGGCAGTCCGCTTCGCAGCAGGCACACAATCGCCTGCGGGTCCAGCGCGACGTTCCATTCCAGGTAACCCGGGGCGCTCGCTCCGGCGCACAAGTGAATCCGCGCAACCTTGGATCGGAAGAGGGAAGGAGCACGGTTGAAGGCCGCTGCAATGGGCCGAGCCGAACCAAACGAAAGGATATGCACCGGCTCCTTGCTCCGCTCCAGAGTGTGCAGGAGCAGCTCGATGCCTTGCTGCTGAAAAGCGGGCACATCGCGCATGGCATCCTCGGGCGACTTCATCCGCTTAAACGGGCCCGCAGCGCACGGGACGGCGCGATTGAAAAGGTAATTGAGCTGTAAAACGGGCACGAAACCCGGCTCCCGCGGGCCACGGTCGTCAGTCGCCAATCCCGGCCCGGGATTCCTCGCCACCGGCGCGCGAAAAACGCCCGTGCAATCGAGAATCACCGCGCGCAGGTCCACCTCTGGCAAGGCGTAGGCGGCCAGCAAGTCAAAGTTGTCCCCAAAATCCTGCGGCGGATAGTACAGGTCGGTAACATCAATAACCGGAACCCGTTTCGGCTGGGCTGATACCTTGGCCGGTTGGGAAGTGTCTCCTGCCAACGCCCATTGGGCGAGGAGGGTGGCTAAGCCGAGGACCAGAGCCTTGAGCACGACAGACACGATTATGTCAGCGGAAAGCGATGGATATCAGCCCCATCGAACCGGGAGGTGGAGAACTCGATCGCCTGGCCGGGTTCCACCGTTTGGAAGGCGTGGGCGATGCCGGTTTGGATTAACGCCAGGTCTCCTGTGCGAAGAGGCACGGAGGCACGTTCCTCCGAAGCCACGTCCGCCACTTTGAGCAAGACCTCACCCCGGATCACATAAACCAGCTCTTCTTTAACCTTGTGATAATGGTTGCCACGGACCTGACCGGAGACCAGCTCGATAAAGGCGATGTAACGTATCCCCTCCTCGGCGTCGTAGAATTGCGCCAGTTCGCCCTGCGGGAAGAACAGCCGCTTAAGCAGCGGAGCCTCCGGTCCCAACGGCAATTGGAGTGTCGGCAAGGACCGCTTGAGCACTTTTCCATTTAGGAATGCGGATTCAGACATGATTGCACCTGGTTGAGTTTTCGCGCTGCTAATGTTCTGCTGGAGTGGGCGGAGAATCAAATACTATCATGCCGCATGAGAAAGTAACTACTCAGGTCTAGAATAGACCGGATACTTCCTCGTCGGATTTGTGGGGGCAAGATTTCTTCATTTTGTAACGGGACTCCAAAAAATCCTCTTGGTAGTCTGACCGCGTGCCGGATGTTGATATTGTTCAAGGTCGCCAAATCAGCGGCGTCGAGATCGCCGAGATAAAGGCATTGATCGAGGCTAACCCGCGGTGGAGCCGTCGGCGCCTCTCAGAAGTTCTAGCCCAGAAATGGCAGTGGTATTCGGCTTCGGGCCAGCTCAAAGATATGGCCGCTCGGACGCTGATGCTCAAGCTCCACCGGCGCCAACTCATCGCGCTGCCGGAACGCCGGCGGACGCCCGCTCGCCGAGGTCCATTGCTGAGCCCTGAATTGTTCGATGCGGTGGTTCCTGAACCGATCGTGACTGACTTGTCCTGGCTGCTGCCCTTGCAGGTCCAAGTGGTCGGCCCTAAACATCCAGACTATCATCAGTTCCAGCGGTATTTGGCCCAGCACCATTACTTGAGCTATCGTGGTCCGGTTGGGGAGAACCTGGGCTATCTGATCCGGAGTTGCGCGGGGGTGGATCTGGCGTGTTTGCTCTTTGGCGCGGCGGCCTGGCAATGCGCTCCCCGAGACCGGTGGATCGGTTGGTCGCCCCAGCAACGAGCGGCGGGTTTGGCGGGATCGCCAACAACAGCCGATTTCTAATTTTACCTTGGGTGAAGGTGCGCCACTTGGCAAGTCACCTCCTTTCTCAAATCGCTGGGCGCATTGACGCCGACTGGCAAGAGCGCTACCATCACCGGCTTTACCTGCTGGAGACCTTCGTGCAGCCGGACCGTTTCCGGGGTACCGCTTACCAGGCGTCCAACTGGATCCGGGTGGGTCAAACCACCGGACGAACGCGCCAGAATGAGCGGCAGCGAGACAACTTGGTTCATGCTCCTTGTAAGGACATTTACCTCTATCGGTTAACCCGAGATGTGCACCGAGCGCTCTGCCGTTAAAGACCGGGCGGGGCTCATGCGGTTGGGGCGAGCCGACTTGTCTGGCTTGGTGGACTACGCCTTGGGGTTACAAGCCGAGAACGCTCGCCTGCGGGACGCGGCGGCGCAGAGTAGCCACAACAGTTCGCGCCCGCCTTCGACGGACCGCCCCGAAACACCCCGGCCCAAGAGTCTGCGCAAAAAATCGGGGCGTCGCTCCGGCGGTCAACCGGGCCATCCCGGACGCACTCTCCTCTTCAGCGACGATCCCCAGCACATCCACATTCATCCCTTGCAGGAGTGCGAGTGCGGCGAGGATCTTTCCCAAGAGCCTGCCCTGGACTTTGAACGCCGCCAAGTTCCTGGACCTGCCTCCCCTCACGCTGGAGTGCACCGAACATCGCGCCGAAATCAAAGATTGTCCCTGCTGTCACACGCGCGTCAGGGCTGCTTTTCCCGAGGCGGTCAACGCCCCGGTTCAATATGGGAAGAACTTTCGCTCCTTACTGGCCTACTTCTACGATGCTCAATTGGGAGCCAGTCTGCGCATCCGCCAAATGTGTGAGGAGATGTTCGGCTATGCCGTCAGCGAAGCTACCCTGCAAAGCGCGCGCCAGGAGCAATCTCAGGCCCTGGAGCCCTTTGAAGAGCGCTTGAAAACAATCCTGCCCCAAGAACCGGTGCTCCATGTTGATGAAACCAGCCTTCCGATCAATAAAACCAAACACTGGCTGCATGTCATTTGCACGCCCCTGCTGACCTTCTTCAGCATCCAAAAGCTCCGCGGCAAAGAGGCCATCCACGCCATCGGCATCATCCCTCAGTTCACCGGCTGGTTGATGCATGACTTTCTCTCCAGCTATTTGAGCTTTGAAAACTGCCTCCATACCTTCTGCAAAAGCCATCTGATGCGTGAGTTGGTTTTCCTCTTCGAGCAACACCAGCAGCGCTGGGCCAAAGACCTCTACGACCTGTTCCTGGAGATGCTCCGCTATGTTCAGGAACAAAAGGCCCGCGATGCGCCCGTGGGCCGAGCCGAATATAAGCGATGGCAAGAACGCTACCTCCAACTCTTACGAGCCGGACGCCGGATCAACCCCCTGACCTCCGAGCAAAGGACCGGCCGCTGCCGTAAGCAATCCAAGGAGCAGAACCTCCTGGATCGCCTGGAGGCCTATGACGAGTTCATCCTCGCCTTCTTGTGGGCTTGGGAGCTGCCCTTCACGAATAACGAAGCCGAGCGCGACTTCCGCTTCATGAAAACCCGAATTAAGATCTCCGGCTGCTTTCGCACCTTGGAGGGCGCCCGCCGCCATGTCCGGATCCGATCCTATATCTGTACCCTTCGCAAGCAGGGACTGCCCGTCCTCGAATACCTTCGCCGAGCCTTGGACGGACGTTCGTTCCTCCCCGAAACTTCAAAAACCACCTGAGTAGTTACGTGAGAAAAGCGACCGCGGTTACCATCGGGCTTTGGTTCCTGGCCTCTGCCACACTGCTGCCGGCCAGCCCGTTCAGTTCCAACCCGAAAGCCACGAAGGCGTATTTCCACAAGTTCTGCGACTACGTCGCCACAGAGAAAACGAACTGCCAGGTCATCTTCACGGGCGGCTATTACATGCGCGACCTGGTGGCCGGCTATCGCATTTTCGGCGAGAAGCGCTATCTGGGCACAGCCGTCGCTTACGCCGATCGGCTCCTGGGGAAGCAGTCTGAGCGCGGCTATTGGCAGACGGGTTACGGCAGGCTCTATCTCGCCGATACCGCCAGCGCGCTCGGGCTTTTCATCGTGCTCTATGACCACGTGGACCACGGGCGGCAGCGCAAATACCTTGCGGCAGTCCAGCGGTACGTGGACGCCATCGAGCGCGATGGGCTGATTCGGCCCTCCGGCGCGCTCGACGTTGGCTTGCTGCTGGATACGAACGGCGTCCCCATCAGGCCTTACGGCCAGGACTATACGACTTCCTCGGCGCTGACCGGGGGCGAGGTTTTCACCTGGATGTATCACATCACCGGCAAGGAGAAATACCGGCAGGTTGCTTACAATTCTCAGAAGTGGATTCTCTCGACGATGCGCGAGGACGGCGTCATCCCCTACGTCTTTCCCGGCGGCAAATCGGACTTGCGCGTCCAGGGCAATCCCAGGAACGATTACATGCTTTGGACCAACTCGGCGTATTTGAACTCGGCTTACGTGGGTGAGGGCTTGCTCTCCTTCGACCTTTATTGCGGCAAGCGCGCGTGGAGAAAGGAGGTCGAGGCCAGCATCCGACCGCACATTGAGTTTCTCCTGAGGACCCAGAATCCCAACGGCACATGGTCGGTCGAGGGCGACTGGGACCAAAAGCGCAGCCCCGGGATTGTGAACTTCCTGATCTGGTATTATTGCCACGTGGACAAGGACCCGCGGATTATCACCGCCGTTCGTAAGTTTGAGTCCTTCATCCTGGTGCCGGAGAACGCCAAGCGCTTCGGCATGTTGAACGAGGGCGCTACCTGCGAACCGAAACGGCTCACGAACTACGACTGCGTCACCGGCCTGACCGGCCGTGCCCTGGCCGACATCATCCGGCCCGGCGTGGATGCCGACTGGTAATCCGGGTAAGGTGGTGCCAGAGGAGGGATTTGAACCCCCGACCAAAGGCTTATGAGTCCTCTGCTCTACCCCTGAGCTACTCTGGCGGCCCGTGCAAGACCAGCAATCCCCGACTTATGCTCACGTCACAGATCGCAGTCGGACTTCGCAAGGCCCTTTGCACGGCGGAACAGTAGCCGATTCGTCAGCGGCTCGGCAAGTGCCGAACGCGGAAATCAATTCAGCCACAGGGCGTATTCATGAAAGGGGCGGGGACGACCTCGTCCCCATTCGACTGCTGAATTGGGCCGTATCACGGGGACGAGGCCGTCCCCGCCCCTCTATTCTCGCCTTCATGAATACGCCCTGACTCAGCCACCCGGCGGATTCTGCTTCAACGGAGGCCAAGGCGGGCGGAGGACGCCAATGAAGCCTGGAGGGCAAGTAAAATTCCAAGCAGTAAAATTCCAAGCTGCTCTAACGGCTCTGGCGATTCAGTTCGGCGTCGAACTGATAGGTCTGACCTGGCGAGGTTGCAAAGCGCAGCGATTTGCTGCCGTACCGGAGTGCGCAAGGGTTGCCCAACGCAGAGCGCACAGTAGCGGCGACCAGCTTGCCGTCCTTCCAGGTAATCCCCACCTCGAAACCACCCCGGGCGCGGAGTCCTTTCACCGAGCCGTCGGGCCACGCTGTCGGGAGGGCAGGGAGGAGTTCGATGCGGTCTTCCTGGCTCTGGATCAACATTTCCGCTATGGCCGCCGTGGCACCGCAGTTCCCGTCTATCTGAAACGGGGGGTAACGGTTGAACAGGTTGGGATACAGATGCGTGCTCATCAGGCGCGAGAGCAGTGACTGAGCGTGATCGCCCTCGTGCAGCCGCGCCCAGAAACACATTCGCCAAGGCATGCTCCATTCCGTGCCGCCGTCACCGCGGGACTCGAGGGCTTTCCTGGCCGCAGCCGCAAGCGCCGGCGTGCCATCCAGCGTAATCTCGTGGCCCGGGTACAGGGCGAACAGGTGAGAGGTATGCCGGTGATGCGGATCAACGTCCCGGTAATCCTCAATCCACTCCTGGAGCCGGCCATCCCGCTTGCTGATCTGCAGCGGGGCCAGGCGCCGTAGCGCTGACTCGCACTGGCCTCGGAAGGGCTCGTCTTTGCCCAGAATTCGGCTGGCCTCGACGCAATTGCTCAGCAGATCGTGGATGATCTCCAAATCCATCGTGGCCGCGTAGGTGAAGGCGGATTGTTGGCCGTTGGGCAAGTAGAATTTATTCTCCGGCGAGTGGGAAGGCGCTGTCACGAGGCGACCGGCCACCGGCGTTCCCGGCGGAGCCTCGACCAGGAAATCGAGGATAAACTGCGCAGCGCCTTTCATCAGCGGGAAGGCGCGTTTTGCGAGAAACTCCTTGTCCCCGCCGAATCGGTAATGCTCGTAGAGATGCTGGGCGAGCCAGGCGGCGCCCATAGGCCAAATGCCCTGGACGCCGTCCGCCGGAGCCGCGAAGCCGAAGGGATCGGTCAAATGGTGGGCGACCCAGCCGCCACAGCCGTATTCGACTTTGGCGACGCGCGCGCCCGATTGGGCCAGCGAATCCATCAGATCAAACAGCGGCAGGTGGCATTCGGGTAGATTGCAGACCTCGGCGGGCCAATAATTCATCTCGATGTTGATATTGAGGTGGTAGTCACTGTTCCAGGCCGCTTGCAGCTTGTCGTTCCAGAGTCCTTGCAGATTGGCGGGCATGCCTCCGGGGCGGGAACTGGCCATCAGCAGGTAACGGCCATATTGAAAGTAGGTGACGATAAGACCAGGGTCCGACTCGCCTTGTTCCACGCGCTTTAGACGCCTGTCGGTGGGCAGGTTCGCCACGTCGCCGCCGGGGCTCCCCAGGTCCAGCGCTACCCGGCTGAACAGCCTTTGGTAGTCGGCAACGTGGGCACTGCGAAGCGCCATGTAGGTTTTCGCTGCCGCCTTGTCGAGGACTCGGCTGCACAGATCGCCCGAGTCGCCGCCACGGTAATCGGTTGCGCCGGCGACCAACAGGACCACGGCGTCAGCCCCGCGAACGCTGAGCCTTCCATTCCCGCCGGCGACGGTGCCGCCGCTGGGGATTGCCAGCACCTGGCCCTCGAACCGCAAGCCTGGTCTTGGAGAGTCGTTGATGTACTGGACGGTGAGACGGCCCCGCAGGTGGAGCCGATTGCTTTGGGCCGGGTCGCTGAAGCATTTCGCGTCGCGTTCACGCGTCATCGTTACCACCAGGTTGACGCGGCCAGGTTTGTCGCAGGCGATGCGGGCCACGATGACATTATCCGGTGCCGAGGCGAAGACTTCTCGCGTATAATCAGCGCCACCGGCCTCATAACGCACCGTGGCGATGCCGGTATCCAAGTCAAGTTCACGGCGATAGTTGGTGACGGTGTTAGTGTCGAGGGTGTCAAGAAGCAGGTCCCCGAGCGGCTGATAGGACTTAATGCGCACCGGGATGCCCATCATTGTCTTGGCGGCGAGGGCGGCGGCTTCGTTGTTTTTGCCCTCGAACAGGAGTCGCCGAATCTCGGGCAGCGACTTGAGCGCCGCTGGATTGCTGCCATCACGTTTGTAGCCTTCCCAGAGTGTGTCTTCGTTCAATTGGAGGCGCTCATTCGTGATGCCACCGAAGACCATCGCTCCCAACCGCCCATTGCCGACGGGGAGCGCCTCGACCCACTCTTTGGCGGGTTGGCGGTACCAGAGCTTCAACTCATTCCCCCAAACGGGCAGGACCACAACCAATCCTGAGATCAGGCCGGCGGCAAGCAGTCTAAATACCATGAGGCTTCTTATCACTTCCTCGCTTGAGCCTGAAGCGAAATCACAGGTATCGTTGCGGGGCTCGTAATTGAAGAATGAATGCCATGAAGTTTCTGAACATCCGCAACCGACGGTGCACAGCGTTGATGTTGGCGGTGGTCGCACTGTCAGCCTTCCCAGCTTTCACCGCACAGGCTGACAAGCCTATGGCCACACCTGAAATCCGAACGCCCCAACCCCCCGCCACCCCGCGCATCAATGGCCCGGCGATCTTCGGTGTTCGACCCGCGCATCCATTTCTCTATCACATCCCCGCAACGGGCGACCGGCCCATGACATTTTCCGTCCAAGGTTTGCCCGATGGGCTCGCGATTGATCCCAGGACCGGCGATATCAAGGGTTCACTGAAGAAGACCGGCGATTATGCTCTCATCCTGCAGGCGAAGAACGCCAGGGGTTCTGCGGAGAAGAAGTTCAAGATCGTCGTTGGGGAAACCATTGCGCTTACGCCACCGATGGGCTGGAACAGTTGGAATCATTACGCCGGCGGCGTGACGGCGGACATTGTCCTGGCCAACGCGAAAGCGATGGCCGCTTCCGGCCTCATCAATCACGGCTGGACTTACGTGAATATTGACGACACCTGGCAAGGCAAACGTGGCGGACGGTTCAATGCGATTCAGGGCAATGACAAGTTCCCGGATATGAAAGGGCTGTGCGACGCAGTCCATGCGCTCGGGTTGAAGATCGGAATCTATTCCACGCCGTGGACGACGTCATACGCCAGCCACATCGGCGGCAGCGCAGAAAACGCGGAAGGCGCCTGGGCGCCGCCGACGATCTCAAGGAAGAGCCTTCCAAAGAACACTCTCCCCTGGGCAATTGGAAAATTCTCCTTCGCGACCAACGACGCGGCGCAGTGGGCCGCCTGGGGCATGGATTATTTGAAGTATGATTGGAACCCGAACGAAGTTCCCGAGACGCAGGAAATGTATGACGCGCTGAGGCATAGCGGGCGCGACATCGTGCTAAGCCTGTCGAACGCTACGCCGTTCACAAACGCCCCGGCGCTGTCCAAGCTGGCCAATTGCTGGCGAACCACCGGCGATATCAAGGCGAATTGGAAATCCATGAGCAGCAAGGGATTTGGCGAGGACAAGTGGCTGCCGTTCGCCCGGCCGGGGCATTGGAATGATCCGGACATGCTTGAGATCGGCACGCACGAGCGAAATCAGCCCGGCCTCACGCCTGCCGAAGAATACACCCACATGACGCTCTGGTGCCTGCTCTCCGCGCCGCTGCTGCTCGGCAACGACCTGAGCCAGCTTGACGAATTCACGCTCAGCCTCCTCAGCAACGACGAGGTCCTCGCCGTTAACCAGGACGCGCTCGGCCGGCAAGCCGCGACCGTTTTTCACGAGGGCAATGTTCGCGTGCTGGCGAAGGACCTGGAAGACGGAACTATAGCCGTCGGCCTGTTCAACACCGGCAGCACTGGCTCCGTCCCGGTAGTTGTGAAATGGAGCGACCTCAAGATTTCAGGCCCCAAAACCGTGCGCGATCTCTGGCGTCAAAAGGCCCTGGGCCGCTTCACCGGCGAGTTTGCAATGCCCGTCGCGTCTCACAGCGCGGAACTGGTGAAGATTGGACCCTGATGCGACCCTGAAAGGGCACGAGGTTTCCTTTCACTCCGCCTGTGCGACCGAGGCTTTAGAAATTGTGCGATTCCCCGGGCAGCAACAGGTGCAGGTTCTGGTGCGCGGCTTTGAACCGCTCGACGGCGGCAGGGGGGTCTATCTTAATCGGCGGGAAGGTATTGTAGTGGAGGCCCAGGATTTCGCGGCAGCGAACAAACTCCGCCGCTTTGATGGCGTCGTCTATCCCCATGGTGAAGTTGTCTCCGATGGGCAGCGCGGCGAAGGTCAGCCGGGTGGACTCGCCAATTAGCTTCATGTCCATCGTGAGCGCCGTGTCGCCGGAGTAATAGAAGCTCCCCTCGGCGCTTTCGACGACGAAGCCGCCCGGGTTGCCGCCGTACGTCCCATCCGGCAGGCTGCTGGAATGGATGGCGTTCACGTACTTCACGCGCCCGAAGTCGAACTGCCAGCCGCCGCCGTGATTCAACGGATGGGTCTTTTGCAGCCCCTGCTTGCCGAACCACACGGTCACTTCGTAGTTCGAGATAATGGTCGCGCCGGTCCTGCCGGCGATTTCCGCCGCGTCGGCCATGTGGTCGGCGTGCCCGTGCGAGATAAGAATGTAGTCCGCGGGGACCTTCTTTACGTCAATGGCTTTGGCCAGTTCGTTGCCGCTGATAAAGGGATCGAACAATAGAACCTTGTTCGCGACGTGCGCAGCGAAGCACGCATGTCCGTAGTAGGTGATTTTCATTCCGAAGGCAAGCTACGCCGCTTGCACTTCGGTGTCGAGGAATCCTTGCAGGTGGCGGACGCGGGTGGGGTGGCGCAGTTTGCGCAGCGCCTTGGCTTCAATCTGGCGGATGCGCTCGCGGGTGACGCTGTACATCTTGCCGATCTCCTCCAAGCGTGCGCTCGTAGCCGTCCACCAGGCCGAAGCGCATCTCCAGAATCTTCCGCTCGCGTTCGGTCAGGCTGGTCAGCACGTCGCCCAGCTTCTCCTTGAGCAGGCTGTAGCTGGTCACCTCGGACGGATTCTCAGCCGTCTTGTCTTCGATGAAGTCGCCCACGCTCACGTCGCCGTCGTCGCCGACCGGCGCGTGCAGCGAGATGGGCTGTTGGGCCATCTTGAGCAGCGCGTTGATGCGGGCCACCGGCATGTGCATTTCGTCGGCGACCTCCTCGGGCGTGGGTTCGCGGCCCAGCTCCTGGGTGAGCTGCTTCTGCGCGCGCCAAAGCTTGTTCATGATTTCGATCATGTGCACCGGGATGCGGATGGTGCGGGCCTGGTCGGCGATGGAGCGGGTGATGGCCTGACGAATCCACCAGATGGCGTAGGTGGAAAACTTGTAGCCGCGCCGATACTCGAACTTCTCGACCCCTTTCATGAGGCCGATGTTGCCTTCCTGGATCAGGTCCAGAAAGGACTGGCCCGCGGTTGGTGTATTTCTTGGCGACCGAGACCACCAGGCGCAGGTTGGCTTCGGCCATGTGCGTTTTGGCCTGGTGGGCGCGTTCAGCGGCGCGCCGCAACTGTTCGAGCTGTCTTGTAGAACTCCTCATGCGGCAGGCGCACAAACTGCTCCAGGGCGCGGATCTTGGTCGCGTTCGCCGTGGATGGCCGCATGCTGGTCGGCGGACTTGCGCCGGGATTCCAGCTCTTCGATGTGCCGCAAGCTGCTCTTGAACTTCTCATGGACGTTGCTGGCCACCAGGATCATGTCCTCCAGAACTCGCTGCTTGTAGAAGAACTTCGGGAAGATGTCCTGGAGCTTCTTGTCCAGCTTTCTGGAACTTGGTGTGGAGGCTTTCGGCGGCGGCCCTGGGTGGCGGCCTTCTGCCAGGCGAGGTATGCGTCGTCCACTTTGGCATCGAGCAGCCCGGACCTTCTTGATCAGGCTCCGCAGTTCGCGCAGGTGGGCTTCGCGGTTGGCGACCTTCTTGTCCACCACCACGCGGTCGAAACGTTCCTTGGGCGGCTCGGACAGGAGCTTCTCCGCGATGGCGATGTGCTCCTTGGCCGTAAAGCCGAGGCCATAGACCAGGCGCTTGATGTCGGCTTCCGCCTCCTCGATGCGCTTGCAAATCTCGACTTCCTGCTCGCGGGTCAGCAGCGGCACTTTGCCCATCTGGTTCATGTACATCCGCACCGGGTCGTCCAGCACCTCCAGCCGGCGTGTCTTCTTCTTCCTCCGGCTCGGCTGGCTTGGCCCGCTCCACCTCCGCATGGTCCACTATCTCGACATCCAGGTTGCGCAGCTTCGTATAAAGCTCGTCCAGGTCGTTCCGGCGACAACCCGTCGGGCAGCACGTCGTTGATATCGTCGTAAGTGACATGCCCGTGCTCCTGGGCCAAATGGAGCAAAGTCTTGATGGTCTCGGTCAAATCTATTGCCGGCTGAGCCTTGCCTGCGCGAGCCGCTTCATGGCTGTTGGCGTAGGCGGCCTTGGCCTGGGTCGCGGAATCCGGCTTTGGCTTCGGCCTTCGGGGCGGGCGCGCTCCAACTTGCTGTGGCTGTGGGCCTTATGTGAAATCACAAAACGGCGGTGCGGCTGGCGCGCTTTGGCGGCCGGCAGGACGCCCGCGAGGGCGGCCACGTTGCCCGGCTCGATTAGCCGACTTGTTCTCTTTCCTGTTCAGCATAAATAATCAGACGCGCGCAAGCCCTTTTAGTTCAGATATTTCCGCAGGCTGCTCACAACCGTGATCACGTTATTGGGACAATAAGACTGACTGCCCGCTGAGGCGTTTGAAGACCGCAAACACCAGAAGACTGACGCGAATAAATACTAGTCTATTCTATAAAAAAACTCAATCCGCTTCGGTAACTCCAGCAGGCGGTCTTGGCCTGAGGTCGTTAGGCCCGAAATGGCCTCGAAAGGATACTATCGCAAAAGGGTGGGTAGAGTGCAAGTATAAAGCTAAACAATTTTCAGCCCAATAAAGCGCCCAAATGCTCCCGCAGAACCAGGCCCAACTGCCGTCAGGCCTGGCGGCACCTTGCCGCTAAACTCTGTCGGGGGGTTCGCGCCATTGGCTCCGGCAGTCTTATTTGGGAGCGCCCGGCTTTGCGAAGAAGAAAGTGGCGATCTTCTTCGCCAAAGTCGTCGCGATCTCCTCATCCGTGTTGGAAAGCATGATAACCGCCAGCCGGTCATCCGGGAACCGCTGGATGCTGGCCGAAAAACCCGAGGTTGAGCCGCCGTGGCCAATGTTCTTGTGGCCCTCTACAGTAGCGAGGAACCAGCCGAAGCCATATTTCGTTGGTTTGCCGTCGTTCAGCTTCATCGGCGTCCACATCTGCTCCTTGGTGGCGGCAGTCAGGAGCCGCTCGCCGTCCAGCGCCGCGTTCCATTTGGCAAGGTCGCCCACCGTGGAGGCAATTGCCCCGGCGGAGAAGATTGCCGTCAGGTCGGAGTCGCGGTTCATCCAGACATGGTTGGTCTGCTCGTAACCGGAGGCCCGGTTGGGGATGATCAAGCTGGCCTGGCGCCGGGTGGTCGCGCTCATCCCGAGCGGCTGGAAGATACGTTCCCTCATGAAATCCCAGTAATTCTCCCCGCTCACATTCTCGATGATGTAGCCCAGCAGGCTGAAGCCGGTGTTGCAGTACTTCCACGAGTCGCCCGGCTGGAAATCCATCGGCTGCCTGCCGATGGTCTCGATGAACTGCGCCTGTGTCAGGTGCCGCCAGACCTGGAATCCGTCCAGGCCGGTGTAGCTCTTGATGCCCGAGGTGTGTGTCAACAGGTTCCGAATCGTGACGTTGCTCCAGGCGGCGGGCGTGTTCTTCAAATACTTGCTGATCTTGTCGTCCACCGACAGCTTACCCTCCTGCGCCAGGATCATGATTCCCGCCGCCGTGAACTGCTTGGTGATTGAGCCGATCTCGAAAACCGTCTCCGGCTTCACGCGCACGTTCAACTCCAGGTTCGCCAGACCGTAGGTCGCCGTCTTGATTGTCTTGTCGTTCCGGATGATCTTCAGCGCAATCCCGGGAATCCGGTGCTCCTTCATTTGGCTCTTGAGATATTGGTCCACCTGGTCGGCGCAAGCGACCTGTGAGGCAAGAACGACGTTGGCGAGCGCGATGCAGGCCCAGACAAAGTACTTCATGGGTGGATCATAATCCGCATCCCCTTCGAGGGGCCATCCCAAATTCGCCAGGTCACTCCCGCCTTGCCAAGGGCGAGGGCCGAAACTAACTTGCGCTTCCTTATGGAAAACGTCGTCATCATCGGTTCCGGTTGTGCGGGCTTGACCGCTGCCCTGTATGCCGCGCGCGCCAACTTGCGACCACTGGTGCTGACGGGCTCCCATCCGGGCGGGTTGTTGGCCACGACGACCGTGGTCGAGAACTATCCCGGCTTTCCCGAGGGGATTGACGGCTATGAGCTGATGGTGCGGATGCAAAAGCAGGCTGAACGGTTCGGGGCGCAGGTGAAGTTCGGCACGGTGGAGTCCGTGGACTTGTCGCGGCAACCGTTCAAGCTGACCGTGGATGGCGAAGCTGTCGAAGCCAAAGCCGTGATCATCGCCAGCGGCGCGAGCCATCGTCACCTCGGCCTGGAAAGCGAGCAAAAGCTGGTGAACAAAGGGGTGACCTACTGCGCCACCTGCGACGGCGCGCTGCCGGTGTTCCGCAACCAACCGCTGGTGGTCGTGGGCGGCGGCGACTCGGCCTGCGAGGAGGCGATGTACCTTACCCGGTTCGGGTCTTCAGTCCACCTGGTGCATCGCCGCGATACCCTGCGCGCCTCGAAAATCATGGCCGAGCGGGCCCTGGCCAATGCCAAGATCAAACCTGTCTGGGACTCGGTCGTCACCGAGGTGATGGATGTGAAGCAAGACAAACTAACCGGGGTGCGCTTAAAGAACCTCAAGACCAACGCGGAAAGCGTGCTGGATTGCGCCGGCCTCTTCGTCGCCATCGGGCATGTTCCGAACACCCAACTCTTCAAGGGCGTCGTGGATATGGACGCCAACGGCTATATCATCCCGAAGCGCGGAACGGCCACGAATATCCCGGGTGTCTTCGTAGCGGGCGATTGCGCGGACCACGTGTATCGCCAGGCGGTCACCGCCGCCGGCACGGGCTGTGCCGCCGCCATCGAGGCCGAGCGCTACCTGGCTGCCAGGAATCAATAGCCCGCAACCGCGCGCGCCAGTGTGCTTTCTCAGAATTGCTTATGCGCTTCGCCCCGGCCCGCGAAAGCGGTGGAGGACTACCGCAGTCCAAGACGCTAACGCGCCCGGCCACGCGCCCGATAACGCGGAGCGTCTTGGACTGCGGTAGTCCTCTACCGCTTTGGATTGGCCCCGATAGGCACCCGGAATTCTGAGACACCACGCTAGCCCGCCAGCTTATAGCCGACCCCGTGCACGGTCAGGAGGTACTCGGGCTCGTCGCCGTTGTCGCCAAGCTTCTTGCGTAACTGGACAATGACCTGATCGAGGGTGCGCGTGGTGCCGTAATAGTTGTAGCCCCAGACCTCGTTAAGCAGGCGGTCGCGCGAGAACACCTCGCCCGGATGGCCGGCGAACAGTTGCAGCAGCTTTAGCTCCTTGGCGGTGAGGTCTTCGACCACTTTGCCGCGCTTCAACTGGAAGGTCTTGGGGTCAATCGTCGCGGCGCCGATTTGAAACGGCGCCAGGCTCTTGGCTTCCGGCGAAGAGATCGTGGCAGAGCGGCGGAGCAAGGCATGAATCCGGGCCAGCAGTTCGCGGACGCCGAAGGGCTTGGTGACGTAGTCATCCGCGCCGAGATCGAGGCCGACCACCTTGTCAATCTCCTGGCCTTTGGCTGTGAGCATGAGGATGGGCGTGGCGACCTTCTTGGCCCGGAGTTGCTTGCAAATGTCGTATCCGCTCAACCCCGGCAGCATCACATCCAGCAGGATCAGCCCGGGCCGATGCTTGCGAACGGCCTCGATCGCCTGGTCCCCGCGGCTGCAGACAGCCACCTCGAATCCGTCACTCTTCAGGACTTCCTCCAGGCCGAGGAGGATATGCGCGTCATCTTCAACAATTAGGACCTTTGTCTTCATGATTGTCTTTGTAAACACCCACGCCGGCTCCGGGCTCCGAGGGCTGGGGCGATCGGAGTGAGGGTTTGACGGGTGCGGTTGGAGTCTGTCGCGTTCCCCCTCACCCCTGCCCTCTCCCTCAGGGAGAGGGAGAACCCTCGTCCGGCTGGAGGTAAATCCGGCGCGCCTCGTAAGGGCGGAATGCGGACGCTCTGGCTCCCTCTCCCTGAGGGAGAGGGTAGGGGTGAGGGGGAACAGGACGCCCGTATTGCGCAAGCTCTGAGTATCGGCCGTGAAATCCAATCGCCGCTCGGCGCCAGACTTGCCCCGGCACTAATCATGTGTTCAAGCCTCCCCCTTTGGCCGGAGTTGCCGACTCGACGACCGGCACCTGCAGGGTAAAGCAGCTTCCGCCGCCCTCGCGCGGCTGATACACGACGTCACCCGCGTGGGCGCGGGCGATTTGGCGGGCCAGGGTCAGCCCGAGACCGGAGCCCTGGATGCCGTTGCTCAACGAATCGTGTGCGCGGTAGAACTGCTCGAAGATCTTCTCCTCGCATCCTTTGGGCACGCCCGGGCCACGATCCAGCACTTTGACCTCGACGCAGGGCAGGGGACGGAGCTGCGATTCGACCCGCAGCACAATCTCTTTGGAGGCCTCTGAATACTTCTCCGCATTTGAGAGCAGGTTCACCACTATCTGGGCCAGCGCGTCGCGGTCGCCGTTGACGAGCAACTGCGCGTCCGGCACCTCGCAGGTGAACTGGAAACCGTTCGCTTCAAGGTGTGGACGATAAGTGTCGGCCGTCTCCCGCACGACGCCCGCCAGGTCGCACTTCTGGAAGTTGTATTTCTTCTCGCCGCGCTCGATGCGGGCAAAGTCGAGCACATTGTTGATCAGGCGAGTCAGGCGCGCCGTCTCCGCGGTGATGATGCCCAAATATGAGCGTTGCTTGGCCCGATCGGTCACGCGCCCTTCGGCCAGCAGCTCCGAAAACATGCGGATCGAGGTAAGCGGCGTCTTGAGCTCGTGCGAGACATTGCTGACGAAGTCCGTCTTCTGCCGCGCCAGCGTAAGCTGCCGGTTCAAGTCCGCGACAATCAGCCAGCTCCCGACCCCTATGGCCACCACCAGCACCGTGATCAACAAGCCGAGCGTCAGCTTCAGCGTGTGCGCCGACCGCGTGAGTTTGGCGGGGTCCAGCAGATAGACGGCTAGCTCCCAATGCGGCAGCGTGTCGCCGATCTCGGTGGCGACGAAGGGCCGCCTCCAAGGAGCCCGGAACCCGGGATGCGACAGTGCCACCGGTTTGGCGTTGTCATCCAGTAACGCGACGCATATCTCCCCGGCCAATGCTGGCTCGACCTGCCGCACGAGCGTGCCGAGCCCCTCGACCAGCCGCGGCAGGGCGAGTTGCGCGCCAAACACCAGTTGCGGCTCGCGCGGCGGGCGATACCAGAACAGGACATTCAGCTTATTATCCACGAACCGGGCCAGGGTGCCCTCATTATCCTCGCCGATCAGTTGGCGAAACTCCGCGGGGGCGGAGGAGGCTTTGGACATTTGTTGCTGCGCCTGCTCAGTGGGATCGAGGCGTTGAGCGGCAGGAAAGCTTTGCTGCGGGAAGACGTTGCGTGGCTGCGCCTTGTTGAACACGTTCTGCAAGCTGCTGTTGTTCTGGAAGTCGGTTTCCCCGGACGCGACTGATTGCGGCAGGTTATTCGCGTAGCTCGGGGCGTTGAAGTTCCCCGCTAACTGCTTCAGGTTGGCATAAACATCCACGCTCTCGCGGTTCGCCAGGAACCGCCCGTTATCGTCCAGGAACTTCCGCGCCTCGGCCCGACTATAGAGCGTGGGTGCCTGGATCTGGCCCGCCAGGCTGACACAGAAGCCGACCTGCGCCAGCGGCCATTCCTTCCGCAACCGATCGTCAAACGACCCGGCGATCTCCTGCGGGCTGCTCTTCCCGAGCAGTTTGGTGACCTGGAGCGTGAAGTCGTGCTGGTACTCCGCGAGCGCGTCCTGCACCTCCTTGGCCTTGGCGTCCGCGACGCCCTGATAGAGCAGCGACTGCTGCCGTTCGAGGATGAACTGCTGGTCACGCAAGGATCGAACCGCCAGCCAGGCGAGCACCAGGCTGGGCACGAACACCGCCAGCACGAACACCAGCGCGACCTTTCTCATACCCGCATCATGAGCCCATCCTCGCCGGGATGCCATCCAAACTTGTCAGGCCGCGGCAAATGATTTGTAAAAGAATTGTCACGTGGGATGTTTTCCTCGGTTTCAGGAGTTCAATGCGCGAAGCCTCGGTTTGGGGCCATTCTCTCCCCAGGCGCTTCCGGCTGGTACGCACCCATCTCTGCCACCATGACCACGTAGTGACCAGGTAGTCACCAGGTAGTCACCAGGTAGTATCTCCACTACCTGGTCACTACCTGGTCACTACCTGGTGACTACCTGGTCACAGCGCAAGAGGGATGGCGGAGTGGCTGAGCATTAGATATCCCGGGGGTGCCAGAACGGCCAGTCTCCACACATCGGTATCGGGATTGGGATGCGAAGCTGCAGGCGCGGGCGCGGGGAGTTCCTTCGAAATACCCCGCACTCCATACGCTTCGCGGCCAGGAACACCCGTCCCGCGCGACGATGCGTCGCCGAACTTACGACTTGGAGCACTTGGGGACAGATCGGTAATATGCCCGCCTGTCTGGCGGAGCAGTTTTTCATGGCGAACGCCGGAGGCAGGGGTAAACTGGCGTCATGGTGACTCAACGTTGGCGGCCAGTCTGGTTGTGCGCGGTCGCGGTGTGCGCGATCTGGCTCGTGGCGCTGGTCGGATACCGGATTGCCAGGAATGCCAAGATGACGGCGGAGAAGGTAAAGGCCTACGCCGAGTCGGTGGATCTCAGCAAGCTTTCCGGCGCGGCGCGCGCCAAGGCGATCCAGGCGTTGGCGGACAAGCTCAACGCGTTATCGCTGGAGGAACGGCGGAAGGCGCGGCTGGAACGCCTGACGTGGGATTGGTTCAACCAGATGACCGAGGAGGAGAAGTCGCGATTCATTGACGCGACCATGCCCACGGGCTTCAAACAGATGCTCACCTCGTTCGAGCAATTGCCCGAGGAGAAGCGACGCAAGGCCATTGATGATGCGCTACGGCGGCTGCGCGAGGAACAGAGCCAGATCGGAGCCGGCCCGGGCGGCAGGACCCGCGCCGGGACCAACGCGCCGCCGGTGCTCAGCGAGGAGTTGCAGGCAAAGGTCAGGACCATCGGGCTGAAGACGTTCTACAGCCAGAGCTCGGCGCAGACCAAAGCGGAGCTTGCCCCGGTGCTGGAGGAGTTGCAGCGGGTGATGGAAAGCGGGCGGCCGTTTAGGGGAAGATGAGGAGCGGAGGAAACAGACGCGGTTTGGCGCTGGCAACCTGTAGCGCGGGGGGAGATTTGGTTACTCCACAGTGCTGGAGGCGGGAGGATGGGAAATCCGAAGGCCGAAGCCCGAAGGCCGAAGGAAGGCCGAAATCCGAAATCCGAAGCTACCGGCTGGATCGAGGCCAACAGAGCGGCACGGGCCAGAGTTTCAGGGCTTGCCGGCCTGTGGCTCCGGCGATGCCGCAATCCGGGGATGCAGGGCGGCCTGTTCGGGTTTCGGATTTCGGCCTTCTTTCGGGTTTCGGGCTTCGGCCTTCGGATTTCACTCCTCGCCCTTGTCTTTGTTCCAAGTTTCCCGGGCGGGCAGGTACATCGGCTTTCAGCGCCTTCACGCTCATCGAGCTGCTGGTGGTGATTGCGATCATCGCCATCCTGGCGGCGCTGTTGCTGCCGGTGCTGAGCCGGGCCAGGGAGAGCGGACGAGCGACGGTGTGCCTGAGCAACCTGCGCCAGGTCGGCATCGCGCTCCAGGTCTATGTGGGGGACTACAACAACAAGCTGCCTTGGATGTCCGACATCTACCCGGGCGTGACCAACGAATTCCCCGGGCCGGATACGGTGCTTTCCAACCAACTCGGCAACGTCAGGGTGCTTTATTGCCCATCCGACAAATGGACCGGCGACACCGCGTTGCCTCATCCGCAGAAGAACCCGACCTATTTCGATCAAACCGGGTCGAGCTACGCCTGGAATACGCTGCTCAACGGCCAGGATGCCGATCATCTCAGCGCCTTGGGGCTGAAGTTCGACCCGCACCAGATCCCCCTGATGTATGACAAGGAGAAGTTCCACATCGCCCGCGGCGCGGTCAAAGCCAAGAACTTCCTGTATGCCGACGGCCACATCAGGAACCTCCTCGTGATCGAGGGAACCATCAAACACCCCTAGTGATCCAGCTCAAGAACCTTAGCAAGAAGTTCGGCCAGCAGTTGGCCGTGGATGACCTCACGCTGCAAGTGCCGGCGGGCGAAATCTACGGGTTGCTGGGCCATAACGGCGCGGGCAAGAGCACGGCCATCGGCATGATGCTCGGCCAGGTGTGGCCCACCAGCGGCGAAGTGCGCGTTTGCGGTCACGATGTGACGGCCCACCGCCGGCTGGCGTTGCAAAAAGTGGGGGCCATCTTTGAAAGCCCGGCTTTCTATGATTACCTGAGCGGATGGCGGAACCTGGAAATCCTCAGCTCCTACACGGCCCCGACGCCGCCCCGGAGAATTCAAGAGGTCATTGAGTGGGTTGGCCTGACTGGACGCGACAGGTCGAAGGTCAGGACCTATTCGCACGGGATGCGGGCACGGCTGGCGCTGGCCCAGGCGCTGCTGCCCCAGCCCGAACTGCTCATCCTGGACGAACCGAGCGACGGGCTGGACCCGGAAGGCATCCACGAAATGCGGCAGACGATCCTGCGGCTGCACCGCGATCTCGGCCTGACCATCCTGCTGTCTTCCCATTTCCTGAACGAAGTGGAGCAAATCTGCACGCGCATCGCGGTCTTGAACCGGGGCCGCAAGGTATTCGAAGGCTCCCTGGCGGCCACCAAGCAGTGCGAGGCCTGGATACGCCTAAAAGCGGGAGATTTCGGCCTGGCAGCCAACGCGTTGCGCCAGGCGAAACTGATCACGCATGAGCGCGATGGCCATTTGATCGCGTTGAGCCCCGGCGCCGGCACGGACCAGGTCGTGCGCCTGCTGGTAGAACGCGGGATTCCGGTCTATGAAATCACCCCGGTGGAACCGACCCTGGAGGACTTCTACCTCTCCCTGATGAATGGGCAGAAAGAGGTTAAATGAGTTGCATCGTTACATGGGTTACAAAGGTTACAAGCCTTGCGACGCGCGGTAACGCCCATGTAACCCATGTAACCCTGCAACTCATGTAACTCAACATGGCTATGTTCTACCACCACCTGCGCAACGAGTTGTGGAAGCTCTTCGGCAAGAAGCGCACGTATATCGGCTTCGGCGCGTTTCTGCTGGCGCAGAATGCGATGCTCCTCACCTTCCGCTTTACGCACTGGCAGGCGCAGATGGAGCGGATGCTGCAAGGCAATGGCTACCTGGCGCAGGAATACCTGTCGGCCCTGACCGTGGCGCTCATCATGCTGATTCCCCAAATCCTGCTGCTGATGCCCTTGTACGCCGCGCTGGTCGGAGGAGACCTGGTGGCGAAGGAGGTCGAAGATGGCACGCTGCGCATGATTCTGTCGCGGCCGGTCTCCCGGTTCCGGCTATTGCTGGCCAAATGGGTGGCGGGGGTGATTTTCGCGGCGGTGCTGGTGCTGGTGCTGGGTGGGACAGCGCTGGGGTTTGCGCGCCTCTGGTTTCCGTGGAAGGGCATGTTTGTCTTTGTGCCGGGGACGGTGTTCAACGTTCTGAGCGCGAGCGAGGGGCTCAAGCTGTATATGTTCTCCCAGGTGTTCATGATGCTCAATGCGAGCGTCGTGGTGGGCATCGCCTTCATGTTCTCGTGCTTCAACATGAAGCCCGCCGCCGCGACGATCCTTTCGTTGTCAGTGCTCTTTCTGAATCTGGTGATGGAAGGCATCCCGTTTTTCGAGCAGTATCGCGAATACCTGCTGACCTACCATTTCCGGTCGTGGCACAACGTTTATATCCAGCCCCTGCCCTGGGCGCAGATAGGCCAATCGCTGTGCGTTTTGCTGGCGTTTAACCTCACCACCTTCCTCATCGGCACAGCAGCCTTCCAGGCCCGGGACATCAAATCTTAGCTCAGATCTGGGGTTGCGTTCAGGGCTCTGAAATCGTAGATTGAATCCGTCAGAGAGGCACTCCAACAGGCCCAACCTATTGATTTGCAGGACTAGCGGCTACACAAGTAATGGTGCTTTTTGGGTCCAGAAAGGCCGAAATAGCATTTGTGTTCCGGGGCTGTTTTTTCTAGAATTCTTGCACCGAATAATGAGGGCCGAAGTGCCTGGTTTGAACGGTTATTATGGCTGAGCAAAATGCGGTAGAAGTGACAGAAATGATGCCTGCGCCCCCCAGCGCGCCCGAGAAGTATGATGCGTCGAAAATTGACAAGCTGGAAGGGCTGGAAGCGGTGCGCAAGCGCCCGGGGATGTATATCGGCGACCCCGATGAGCGTGGCCTGCACCACAGCGTGTTCGAGGTGCTGGATAACTCGATTGATGAGCACCTGGCCGGCTATTGCAGCAAGATAGAGGTGACCGTCCACGTGGACGGCTCGGTGTCCATCCGCGACAATGGGCGCGGCATCCCGGTGGACATTCACCCGAAGTGGAAAATTCCAGCGGTGGAACTGGTGCTGACCAATCTCCATGCGGGAGGCAAGTTCGGGCAAGGAGCTTACAAGTACTCCGGCGGCTTGCACGGTGTCGGCGCCAAGTGCGTCAATGCCCTGTCCGACTGGTTCAAGGTCGAGGTGTCGCGCGACGGCAAGGTTTATTCGATGGAGTTTGCGCGGGGCGTCACGACGCAAAAGCTCACCGTCGTCGGTAAGTCCAAGGGCACCGGCACGCTCATCACGTTCAAGCCCGACCCGACCATCTTCACCATTACCACCGAGTTCAAGTTCGACATGCTCGCGAACCGGTTGCGTGAGCTGGCGTTCCTGAACCCGGGCGTGGAAATCATCCTTACGGACGAGCGGGACGAGAAGACCGAGACCTTTCTTTACAAGGACGGCATCGAGCAGTTCGTCAAACAGCTCGGCCGGACCAAGCAGGTGCTCCATCCCAAACCGATCGTGATCAGCCGGCAGAAGGACGAGGTTTTCGTGGATTGCGTGATGCAATACACCGACAGCTACAACGACCAGATCCTCTGCTTTGCCAACTCGATTTCCAACCCCGACGGCGGCACGCACCTGACGGGTTTCCGTTCGGCGCTGACCCGCGCCGTGAACCAATACGCCAAGGCGAACAACATCCTGAAGGAAAAGGACCCCGCTATCTCGGGCGATGACGTGCGCGAGGGGTTGGTCTGCGTGCTGAGTGTCAAGCTGCCCAACCCGCGGTTTGAGTCGCAGACCAAGGTCAAGCTGGTCAATACGGAAATTGATGGCTTGGTGTCGTCCGTTATTTATGACGGCTTGATGACCCACTTTGACGCCAATCCCGCGGTGGCGAAGAAGGTGATCGAGAAGGGCTTGCTGGCGGCGCGGGCGCGCGAGGCGGCGCGCAAGGCGCGTGAGACCGTGCGCAAAGGCGCGCTCACCGGCGGCGGGCTGCCCGGCAAGCTGGCCGATTGCTCGGACCGGGACCCGGCCAATACGGAGCTGTATATCGTCGAGGGCGACTCGGCCGGCGGCTCGGCCAAGCAAGGGCGCGACCGGAAATTCCAGGCTATCCTGCCGATCCGTGGCAAACTGATCAACGTCGAGAAAGCGCGCCTGGATAAAGTGCTCCAAAACCATGAAATCCGCACCATGATCACCGCCGTGGGCACGGGCATTGGCGACGGCGAAGGCGAGGGCGCCTTCAACCTGGAAGCCCTGCGCTACCACAAGATCATTATCATGACCGACGCGGACGTGGACGGCTCGCACATCCGCACGCTGCTGCTGACGTTCTTCTATCGGCAGATGCCGGAGCTGATCCGGGGCGGCTATGTCTATATCGCCCAGCCGCCGCTCTACCAGATCGCGCGCAAGAAACGGGTCGAGTACGTGGATGACGACGCCCGGTTGAACAAGATCCTGATCGAACTGGGCACCGATGAGGTGCGCCTGCGCAATCTCTCCGACGGCAATGAGCTGACGGAAAAGCAGCTTGCCGAAATCCTGGAACTGCTTGAATCGCTCGACAAATACGCCAACGCGTTGCGCCGCCATGGCGGCGACTTCGCCACCTACGTCGAGCAGCGTCACCCGCAAGACGCACGAACTGCCGCGGCACCTGGTGAAGGTGCGCGATGGCAATGACGAGACGGTTGCCTACTTTCATACCGAGGAAGACTTGGAAGAGTTCGGCTCCAAGAACCCCGATCTGCGCCTTTTCGGCGAGGAGGAATCCGACACCAGCTTGCTGGAGAAGTCCAAGAACGGCCACACCCGGCGCGCGCGCCACGTCGAGCTGCACGAGAGCAAGGCCATCGCGGACCTGCTGGCGAAGCTGGCGAAGAAAGGTTTGAGCGTTGACCACTACTCGGCCCAGGACAAGCCGCTGTTTGAGATCATCGAAGGCGAGGGTGACAGGGAGCAGGTGAAGCCGCTGTTCTCGATCCCCGAGATTCTCGCCAGCGTCAAGGAAGTCGGCCGGCGCGGGCTGTCCATCAAGCGGTTCAAGGGCTTGGGTGAAATGAACCCCAAAGAGCTGTTTGAAACGACCATGAACCCCGTCGCGCCGCAAGCTGCTGCGCATTGACCTGACCGATGCGATTGAAGCCGAAGAGATGTTCACCAAGCTGATGGGCGAGGAGGTCGAGCCCCGCCGCCAGTTCATCGAGGACAACGCGCTGAACGTGCGCAATCTGGACATCTGAAGAATGGAGTGATGGGGTATTGGAGTGATGGAGTGATGCAAGACTAAGCCGCTGATGCCGACGCTTTATATCATCGCTGGCCCGAATGGGGTCGGTAAGACGACGTTCGCCGATCGGTATCTGCCGGATGAGGCCAAACAATTGGAGTTTGTGAACGCAGATTTAATAGCGCGCGGGTTGTCTCCCTACGATCCTGAATCGGCGGCGATGGAGGCGGGAAGAATCGCGCTGACGCGAATCCGGGAGTTGATTTCGAATCGTACAGCCTTCACTTGGGAAACGACTATGAGCGGGAAGACCGCTGTTGTCTGGCTTCGCCAGGCACGCGAGGCGGGCTACGTTTTGAAGACGTATTTCCTTTGGGTGCCCAATCCGGAGACTACCATTCGCAGGATTCGCCAGCGTGTTGTCGAGGGAGGCCATGATATCAAGGAGGAGGTGTCACGGCGCCGGTTCTTCAAGACTATTCAGAACTTCTTCGCGGTATATCGGCCCGTTATGACCAGTTGGAAGCTCTTTCAGAATGAACTGCTGGGTCCTCGATTAGTGGCGGTTGAGAAGAATGGAAGGCTTGTGGTCCGGGATCCGGTAAAACTCGACCAAATACAACGGGAAGCCGAGATTCAGATATGAAGACGAAGTTTGAAGAATGGGACGAGTCCTTCTTGGACGTTGAAGACTATCAAGTTGAGCGTGCCTTGACTAACGCCGCGTTGGATGCTATTCGCCGCGCTCGCCGATTCGGGACTGATATTGTTATTGAGGAAGGCGGGGCAACAAAGTCCCTGAGGCCAGAGGAAACCGCACCCCACGAAAAGAGGTTGCTAGGAGACCTGGACCGCCTGAATCGCAAGATATCCGAGCTGCAAGGCCAGTCAGGCCAGCCTTTTTCACTAAACGAGCGACCCGAGAAGTAACCAAGTTTTATGCCCGAACCGACCGAACCTAACGAGCGACCTGAAGGACCTGCGAGCAGCATACCTGCCTACGCTGCCAACGAGAAGCTCATCAAGATCAACGTCGCCGACGAGATCAAGAACTCGTTCCTTGACTACTCGATGTCGGTGATCATTTCCCGGGCGCTGCCCGACGTGCGGGACGGCCTGAAGCCGTCGCAACGCCGCATCCTGTATGCGATGAATGACCTCGGTGTCATGCCCAACCGCAAGCACCTCAAGTGCGCGAAGATCGTGGGCGAAACCATGGGCAATTATCACCCGCACGGCGACCAGGCGATCTATCCGACGCTGGTGCACATGGCACAGCCGTGGGCCATGCGCGAACGGTTGGTGGATGGGCAGGGGAACTTCGGTTCCGTCGAAGGCGATCCTCCGGCGTCCATGCGGTACACCGAGGCCCGGCTGGCGCCCCTCGGGGCGGTGCTCATGGAAGACATGGAGAAGGAGACGGTGGATTTTGTCCCCAATTACGACGAGACCCGCACCGAACCGACAGTCTTCCCCGCCGCGTTTCCGAACCTGCTGGTCAACGGCGGCACCGGCATCGCCGTCGGCATGGCGACCAATATGGCGCCGCACAACCTGGGGGAGGTCATCGACGGCATTTGCGCCCAGATTGATAAGCCGGACATCACGCTCAAAGAGCTGATGCAGCACATCAAAGGGCCCGATTTCCCGACCGGCTGCATGATCTGCGGGCTGGAGGGGATCAAGCAGTATTTCACCAGCGGCCGCGGCAGCGTCAAGGTGCGGGGCAAGGTCGGCCTGGAGGAACTCAAGGGCGGGCGAGAACAGATCATCGTCACCGAAATCCCTTTCAACGTAAACCGCGCGGTGCTGGTCGAGCGGATTGCCGCGCTGGTGAATGACAAGGTCATCACGGACATCACCGCCGTGCGCGACGAGTCGGATGAGAACACCCGGGTCGTCATCGAGATCAAGCGCGACGCGGTGCCCAAGGTGGTCATCAACAACCTGTATCAGCACACCGCGCTGGAGACGAGCTTCGCGGTCAATGCGCTGGCCATTGATCATGGCCGGCCCAAGACCCTCGGTCTGAAGGAACTCATCAACTGCTACATCGAACACAGGCGGGAGGTAGTGATTCGCCGGACGAAGTTCGAGCTGCGCAAGGCCGAGGAACGGGCCGAGGCCCTGGAAGGCTACCTGATCGCCCTCTCAAACCTGGACGAGTTCATTCGCATCATTCGGAGTTCAGCCAATCGGGAGGAGGCTAAGATCAAGCTGCTGGCCTTCGACTTCACGCGGGCTCAGGTGGAGAAGATTGGCATTCTCATTCGCGACGAAGCGCGGCTGACCAGCGGGCGCTATTCGTTCAGCGAAGCGCAGGCGAACGCCATCCTGGAGCTGCGCCTCTACCAGTTGACTGGCCTGGAAATTGACAAGGTCAGGGCCGAATACCGAGAACTGTTGGAGCGGATCAAAGACCTGCTCGATATCCTCGCGAAGGAAGCGCGCGTGCTGGCAATCATCAAGGCCGAGCTGCTGGCCATTAAGGAGAAGTACGCCACGCCTCGCCTGACCGATCTGGTGCCCGACGAAGGTGAGATTGCCATCGAGGACCTGATTGCGAACGAGGGCGTCATCATTACCATCACGCACACCGGCCTGATCAAACGAACGAACATCAGTTCGTACCGCGCCCAGCGCCGGGGAGGCAAAGGGGTGATTGGCATGGCCACCCGCGAAGGCAGCTACCGAGGAGGACAAGGACTTTATCGAGCACCTGTTCACGGCCAGCACGCACGATCACCTGATGTTCTTCACGAACACCGGTCGCGTGTACGTGGAGCGTGTGCACGAGATTCCCGACATGGGGCGCGCTGCCAAAGGCCGCAGCATCGCCAACCTGCTGGAGCTGAAGGCCGGCGAATCTATCGCCGCTCTCATCCGCATCGAAGCCCGGACCGGTCCGAACAAGGAAGACACCACCTGGCAGCAGCCCGGCTTCCTGTTCTTCGCGACCCAGCAAGGCACGGTGAAGAAGACTCCGCTCGAAGACTTTGCCAATGTCCGCAAGGGCGGCATCATCGCCATCAACATCGAAGCGGGGGATGCGCTCATTGCCGTGAAACTGACCTCGGGCCAGGACCAGGTGGTTCTGATCACACATGACGGCATGAGCATCCGCTTTTCTGAAGAAGATGCCCGGCCAATGGGCCGCGCCGCAGCCGGCGTGCGGGGCATCAAGCTGGAACAGGGCGACGCGGTCGTGGCCCTCGCGGTTGTGGTGCCGGACGCTACGCTGCTGGTTGCCGGTGAAAACGGCATTGGCAAGCGAACGCCGTTTGATATGACGCTGGAGGATGGGAGGGTGGACCAGGTCTATCGGCTGCAATCCCGCGGCGGCAAAGGCATCATCACCATGAAGGCCAATGAAAAGACCGGCGCAGTCGTCGGCGCGCTGACGGTGCGGGACGCCGACGAAGTGATGCTGATCACCACCGGGGGCCAGTTGGTGCGCATTTTTGTGAAGGGCATCCGTGAAGCTGGTCGCAACACTCAAGGCGTCAAGCTCATCAACCTTGCCGAAGGCGACAAGCTGCAGGCCATCGCACCGGTGATCAGCGAGCAGCAGGAAGACGCCGCCGCCGGCCCGGAAGAGGCCAAATAGCGGAACTGGATTAGAAGAAGTGCGAGATCCCCAGCATCGGCCCGTCGGCGTTAATCCCAACGTTCCGGGGACCGGTGTTGGCGTTGGAAATATGCTGATAGCGGTATTCCAGGGTCACGGACCAGCTCCGGCTGACCAGATAACGCACACCAACCGCGAGGCCCAGGTTGAAGTTGAAGGACTGCCCGATGAGGTCCCGGTCAATATCAGTGCCCACCATGCCGGCCCCGGCTTGGACGTAGGGGATCAGGCCCCACAATCCGCGGTGGACAAAATTGCGGCGCACCCACAGCGCCCCGCCGGCAATGTAGCCGCCCGGTCCGTCGAACACCGCGCTGCCAAAGCCTTCGCCGGCCAACTCGAAGTTCCCGCGGCACCATCCATCTCCCCGAACATCCCCCAACATATAGCCGAACTGCAAGCTGGTGAGGGTGTAGTTAATCGTCGGGCGATTGGCGTTGGCGAGGAAGGGGGAGAACATCACGCCGCTGCCTAGCGCCGCCTCGTAACGGCCCCGCTCGAACAGTTGCTCCGGTGAAAAACCCGTGGTCGGGGACGTCGTGCCCGCATCCTCAGCATTCGCGGCGGCTTGAAAGCTGAATAGCCAAAAGAGCACCATGGCGGCCAACACCGTTCGCCTCGTGCCTGAAACCACACCCTCGCCGCCAATACCCGGTTCCATGAGGGGCGCTTACGGCAACCTTCTGGGCGGTGGAGTCTGCTGGTGCAAGATGTCGTCCAGCAAGTGGGTCACCTGGTCCGCTCGTTCCGTGTAGGAGTCCAGGGAATCAGGAATTGTGCGCGCGATATCTTGCGGAACCCCCGTCAAGTAATCCAGTGCGCCACGGTGGGCCGCATTGCGGAGGTAATTATGCTTCGGTCCTTCCCGCCCGCTTGAAGGCGCTACCGGCTCCAACAAGCCAACCAGCAGACCTTCCCGGTCGCCTCGCTGCCCCAGCCACGTCTCGATCCAGGCCTTGACGGCCACAGGAAAGTCACCCTCCGGGCTGGCGGTGACAAGGACCACGTCCGCTCGCCGGGCCTTTTCCGCTGCTTCTTTGGCGGGGACGGGGTCTTTGAGCAGGTCGAACGGCCACCAGTTGACCTCGAATTCAAACCGCTCCCAAAACCGCGCCACCAATTGATCACAGAAAGCTACCGCTTGCTGCCGCGCCGTCGCGTCCTCATGTATGACTACCACTGACCAGGCTGCTCTAGCCTCCGACCGAGCTTCGTTTTCATTTATCCTCGTCATGATTGCGGTGGGGAGAAGCTCCGCTTTGCCGTTTTGGCTTCCTTCACAGCAAAGCTTCTCTTAACCACCCGTACCTTCCGGCGTTGGTAAAGGAAATCAAGCCGAAACTTCGGAAATACGCGGGGACTCAGGGCGAGAGCCGCTGAACCAGCCAATGCTGGCCAGGCTGGCGGGTGTAGCAAAACCGATCGTGAAGACGATTCGGCCGCCCCTGCCAGAATTCCACCCGCTCGGGAGACAGCAGGTATCCGCCCCAAAACGGGGGGCGAGGCACTTCCTGCTCGGCGTATTGCGTCTCTATTTGCCTCCACTGCGCCTCCAGCGCCTCGCGGTCCTTTACCGGCGCGCTTTGTTTGGAAGCCCACGCGGCCACCTGGCTCCCGCGCGGCCGGTGACCGGAAATACCCGTCCGATTCCGCCGGCGGCAACTTGCTCACCTTCCCCGCGATGCGGACCTGGCGTTCCTGGTCTGGCCAATAAAGCACCAGGGCCGCCTGCGGATTCTCGGCCAGCTCTTGCCCTTTGCGGCTGTCGTAATTCGTGTAAAAGATGAACCCGCGCTGGTCCACCCCCTTGAGCAGCACCACGCGCGCGGAAGGCTGGCCTTGCTTGTCCACCGTCGCCAGCGTCATCGCCGTCAAATCCAGCAGTTCGGCCCCCGAAGCCAGCAGCAGCCTCTTGTACAGCCGGATGAAGAACTTCCGCACCCGCCCGCTGGCCCGCGTGCCTGCCGCCTGGTCGAACCACTTCCTGAACTGCACGATGGGGTCCGCTTCCAGGTCGCGTCGTCGCATCCCGGTCAGGCTGTATTCTCTTCGGAGATCCGCAATAGACATAATGCACCTAATCAACGCTCCGCTCGGGGACGCGCGCCGCCTGTGGCGGGTAATACACGATTCCACGGCGATAATCCTGCACGCGCCAGCGCAGGAACGTCGAGCATCTCGCTGTGGTGCCTTTGTTGCGCAAGGGCCAGTAAGCTTGGAAATCGCGGTCCAGTTCCCGCAGTGCCCCGATGCCGGCTGCGGCCATCCGCCGGGCCTGCAAGGCCCTGCCGCCAGCCACCGCTTGCTGCCAGAGCATGATATTGCATGATTCCACCGCCATGCGTGCGGCGAGGTCGAGCTCAAGCGCGAGGATTTCTCCCGCGTGGGTCCGGGGGTGCGAGGCGTAGAGCTCCGCGCGCTGTTTCTCCACTTCCGCGCGGGCGGCGCGGATGTTCCTCCCGGGAATGCGCGCGTAGTACTTCAGGCCATCCCGGCACATTAGCTCGCGCGTCCGGGGTATCGGTGCGGCAATCGCGCTGCCGAGGGGTGTGCCGAGGGGCGCGAGGTAATCGAGTTTGCGATGGGCCAGCCCAAGGGCGAGCGCCGCTTCGGCCATGCGTTGCGTCGGGTCATCGAAGACATCGCGGCTGAGAACAGGCACCAGCAGCTTCTCATCCGCGGACCGCGCGCACCAGCTTAGCGCTGCGCCCAGCAGGTAGGGCAGGTAACTCACCGCCAACGGCTGCGGGTGACCGCCATCGCCCCAGTCCGTGTTCAGGAAGCCCATCGCGCCGTGGTTCAGACCCGCCTTCGCGGCCTCGCGCAGATTCGCGAACCCGCTGTCATGCCGGCCAATCAGGCTCATCCACGATGCCGTGCCCGGGCAGACGTAGAACGGCAGACCCGACTGGGCGAACAGCCCGGCCTCTTGCTCGAACGGGTGTCCCGGCTCGTAACCCCAGTTCAAGGCGATCATGTCTGACGGCAAGTCCTTGATGAGTTTGGGTTCGCTCAGAATGATGTCCCCCCAGAACGTCATCTGCCGGCCCCGCGCCTCCACTTCGCGGTGAAGCTTTCGCAGGAAATCCCCATAGACCCGCCCGTTGCCTTTCCGTGCACAAAGCTGCCTGCTCTGGCCGCGGCCCAAGTCCCACGTTTCGTCGCACCCCACGTTGAACCGTTTGCTGGTGAAATGCGGCAGCAACTCGTCGAACAGTTCGCGCAGGAAGGGCAGGGTGCCTGGATGCGTCGGGGCCAGCGTGGTCGGATAGCGCACGTAAGCGCCGCCCGCGCATTCGTAGGGCTCGCTCACCTCCGCCAGCCTCTTCAACGGCGGATACTCCAGCCAATAGCGCAAGTGCCCGAAGGAGTTCTGGTTCGGCACCAGGTCAATCCCCAACTCCCGGCACCGCGCGTCCAGCAACAGCATCTCCTCGCCCGTCAGCGCTCCCCAGCCCCGCCAGACCGGCTCGTAGTTCCGATAAGCAAACGTATGTTCCATGTAGAGCTGGAACTCATTGATCTTGAAATCGGCCAAGTGCTCCACCAGGTCCAGCAGCGTCTGCAGGTTCGGCACCCGCCCCCGCGAAACGTCCAGCATCACCCCCCGCCGCGCGAAGTCCGGGTAATCTTCAATCACGAGTCGCGGCAACCGTCTTCCATGCTCGCGCAACAGTTGACGCAGCGTTGCCGCCCCGGCCCGCAGACCGCCTTCCTGCCGGTAATGGATCGTCACCCCTTGCCCCCCAATTAACAGGCGGTACCCCTCCGGCTGGGCTGGCGCCAGGCTGCTTTGAGCCGCGCGGATAGCCAACTGTGGATGCTGCGCCGGGCCGGTCACGAGTTCGAGTTTCACGCCGATTTGCTCAGCCGCGGCCTGCAACCGCGCCGCGATCGGCAGCAGCACCGTGTCTCGCGGTAGCCCCGCATCCAGGTGCAGCACCGCCCGCGGCGGCAGCGTGTAAAAGCCCGGCTGGCGCCTCAGAGAGCGTGGATAGGGAAGCAACGGCAACTTAATCGAGTTGCTAGCCATGCGAGCCTTCCAGCCAATCGGGTCCGGTTGAAGTCATTGGGGCCGCGAGTATCTGCCAACCGCCGTCACCCTACAAGCCGGAAAACCCGCCAGCCGAGGTCGCGGGCGTATCTTCCAATACCAGCACGCCGGCACCTCGCCGTCACCTCGCCGTCACCTCGCCGTAGCACCTCTAACCTCAAGTTAGAGGTTCTACGGCGAGGTGACGGCGAGGTGACGGCAAGGCTTCAAATGGGTTGGCTGGAGCATTCTAAGTGTCCTGATTTTGGACACACGGCAACATACTCACCGAGATTTCAACTCATCTTACTGTAAACCATGCACTTCCGCAGAAAACGGTTCTCTGTGCTCGTATGGTGCGAAAGAGTTTTTGGCGCTCCGAATGCGTGTCCAATCATGATGGCATTGAGAGTCCGCCAGGGTCGGGTATCCCAGTGGACGCAAGGCCGTGAGAAGCCGTATGAACCAACGACCTGTGCACCACTGCACTTCCAGCTTGATGGGTGACCCCAAGGGGGCGTCCGGGAATGTCCTGGGAGCGCCGGCATCCTGCCGGCGAGGCATAGCATCACACATTACCACTCGGATGCCGGCAGGATGCCGGCCCTCCCAGGGCTTTCTTGAGCGCACCCCAAGTGACCCTTTTTCTCAGGAGTCCGTGCTTGACCCTGCTGGCGGTGGCTCTCTACTGTCACGACTGGCATGACCTGCCGCCGAATTCAAAAAGAAGTGGGCCCGCTATCACGGGCAAGGAAACCTCCGCCTACCAGGAGCATTTCAACGACCTCTGCCGGCTGCTCGACCAACCCACCCCGGCGGAAGCCGACCCGACGCGGCTCGGATCTCTTCTGCTTCCAGAAGCGGGTCGTCAAGGATGCGGAACTGTTCGCGTTCAGGGAGGACCGGCTCGCCCGGCGATCCGCCGAGGAGCCGGACGCGGCTTTGCCGACGTGTGGAAGAAGGACTGCTTTGGCTGGGAATACAAGGGCAAGAAGAAGAACCTCGACGATGCCTACAAGCAACTGCTGCGCTACCGCGAAGTCCTGCTCAATCCGCCCCTGCTGGTCGTCTGCGATTTCGACCGCTACATCATCCGCACCAACTTCAACGGCACGGTCCAGGAAACCTACGAGTTCACCAACGACCAGATTGACCGCCCGGAGAACCTGCGGCTGCTGCGCGCCGCCTTCGAGAATCCCGATTACCTCAAGCCGCAGCGCACGACCGACGAGGTCACCAAGGCGCTGGCGGAGAAATTTCGCCGAAGTCGCCCGCTCGCTGCACAAGCGCGAGAGCGCGGAACTGGCCGACGCCCGCACCCGCGCCGAGGTCAACGTCGCCCAGCGCAAGAACCTCCGCATCGCCCGCTTCCTCAATCGGCTGATCTTCTGCTTCTTCGCCGAGGACACCGGGCTGCTGCCCAAGAAGCTCTTTTCGCGACATCGCCAAGATCGCGCCTCGACGACCCGCACCAGTTCTCCGATGCGCTCGAATCCCTGTTCCGCACGATGGCCAGCGGCGGCATGTTCGGGCACGCACAAGATTCGCCACTTCAACGGCCACCTGTTCGAGGACGCCACTGTCTTCGAGTTGAATGACGAGGAGCGCCGCACCCTGGCGGATGCCGCCGAGGCGGACTGGCAATTCGTCGAGCCGAGCATCATGGGCACGCTCTTTGCCCGCGGCCTGGACCCCGATCAGCGGGCCGCCCTGGGCGCCCAATACACCAGCCGCGGCGGACATCGTCACGCTGGTTGAGCCGGTGCTGATGGCGCCGCTCCGCCGCGAGTGGGCCGCCCTCAAAGCCTCGCTGCTGCCCGCCTCCAAGCGCGGCAAGGGCACACCCGCCGACCGCGCCCGCCTCGACGCCTTTCTCAAGAAAGCTCCGCAAGCTCGTCGTCATGGACCCCGCCTGCGGCAGCGGCAACTTCCTCTATGTCTCGCTCCAGATGCTCCTGGACCTGGAGAAGGAAGTCATCACCTTCGCCACGCAACTGGGCTTCCAGCTTCAAGCCCGAAGTCGGCGTCCACCAACTGCGCGCCATCGAGATCAATCCCTACGCCTACGAACTGGCCCAGGTGACGGTGCAGATCGGCTGGCTGCAATGGCGGCGCGACAACGGCTTCCCCAACGACCGCGACCCCCGTCCTGCAAATCCTCGACGGCTTCCACAACGAAGACGCCCTGCTGGTGCCCCACTTACCACAACAAGGCCAAGACGCTTAAGGAAGCCCAGGCGGGCGAACACGCGCAGGACGACCGCGCTTGAAGTTCTACACCGAACGCGAATGGCCGGAGTGCGACGTGATCGTGAGCAATCCGCCGTTTCTGGGAACGAAGAAGCTCCGCGGGGAACTGGGTGACGATTACGTGCAGGAGCTCTTCAGGGTATTCGGGAACCGCATCCCCGACTTTAGTGACCTTTGCTGCTATTGGTTCGAGAAAGCTCGGGAGCTAATCGAGCGGGAAGAATGCGAGCGAGCCGGCTTGCTAGCAACACAAGGAATTCGTGGCGGGTTGAACCGCGAAGTCCTTAAACGAATCCAACAAACGGGGCGTATTTTCTTCGCGGAGTCTGACCGAGAATGGATTCTCGACGGCGCGGAGGTACATGTAAGCATGGTCGGCTTTGACGACGGCAGCGAAGCCACTCGGACTCTCAACGGGAAACCAGTTGCCAAGATCAATGCAAACCTGACCGCGAGGGCGGACACAACGAAAGCTAGTCGGCTCCGGAGCAACCGTGCTGTTGGCTTTATCGCCGACGTGAAAGCTGGCCAGTTCGACCTGCCCGAAGCGGACGCGCTTCAAATGCTCGCTGCGCCTAATCCCAATGGCGCCCCGAACAGTGACGTGCTTCTGCCCTGGGTGAATAGCTTGGATTTGCTCCGCCGGCCACGCAGTTTCTGGATTGTGGACTTCGGCTCCGACTCGCCGCTTGAGACCTCCGCGCGATACGAACAACCCTTCGCGAAGGTGAAGAAGGACGTGTTTCCCGCACGTTCTCAGGTCAAGCGCAGGGCCTATCGCGATTATTGGTGGCTTCACGCTGAGCCTTGCACGGAGATGCGCGAACGGATTTGGCCGCTTTCCCGATTCCTGGCGACGACCACAGTATCGAAGCATCGCGTTTTCAAATGGCTAGCTGCGCCCACTCTGCCAGACCACCAGCTTGTTGCGTTTGGGCGTTCCGACGATTACTGCTTCGGACTGTTGCATTCCCGATTACACGAAGTTTGGGCATTGGCACAGGGCACTCAATTGCGTGAAAAGCAATCGGGCTTCCGCTATACCCCAACGACCTGCTTTGAGACCTTCCCTTTCCCCCGCCCGACCCCGGCCCAGGAAGCCGCTATTGCCGCCGCCGCGAAGGAGTTGAATGAATTGCGCGAGCGCTGGCTGAATCCGCCCGAATGGACAGTCGAGAAGGTGCTGGAGTTCCCCGGCACGGTGGGTGGCCCCTGGGACCGCTACATCGTTCCCTCAACCATCAACCCTCAACTCTCAACCGGCTTGGTGCGTTACCCCCGCCTGGAGCCGCGCGACGCGGAGTGCGCCGCCAGGCTGAAGAAGCGCACCCTCACCAAACTCTACAACGAGCGCCCGGCCTGGCTTGACATGGCCCACAGGAAGCTCGATGCCGCGGTTGCCGCTGCCTATGGCTGGCCCGCCGACCTGAGCGACGAGGAGATTCTGGAGCGGCTGCTGGCCCTGAACCTGGAACGCGCTGCCGAGGAGGCCAAGGCCCAGGCGCTGCCCAGGCGGAAGTCAGCCCAGCGCGCCAAGGCCGAGCACGAGATGATTTGAGCCGGCCGGTGATCTACGCGGCGGGTTTGGTGGTATTCGAGCGGGGGTAAGACCGTCGCCCTGGCTGAAGAAGCCGACGACCCGGCCACGCCGTGTGGGCACGCCGTAGAAGTCCCGGAATGCGGAATACACTCATACCTGCACTGCTTCACTACTGCCTTCATAGGGCTGCTCCAATCGCCATTTGAGCCGCTTCAATTCGCGGCCCACGGTTTCGGAGGCGGGGAGCATTTCGTAGCAGCCCGGAACAGGGTTAGCCAATCCCGCCCATGATGGCGGAGAGTGGAAACGATTGGAGAAAGCTCAATCGTCGTCCCCACCGCTGGTCGCGGCCCAATTGGGATAAGGCGTATGCGAACCTTTCATTGCCCGCCAAAGGATGCGGGCTAACACATCGGCTGGGCATTGGTCCTCCTTGTCCAGCGGCAACCGCGCCGATACGTAGGCGTCCCGGCGCAGTTGGCGGTCGCCCACCTTCTTCGGCTCGGGATTCATTTGGTCGAGGGGCACATTGTTGGTCACGGCACGGAAGGCTGTAAAGTCCGGCGTATTGGTGAAGCAATCGAACATCGGCGTCGCCGTGGCGTCCATCTGGTTCATTGGGGGCAAACCGAGGATCAGTTCCATCGTGCGCAGCAGGCTGGTCTGGTTGTACTGGGTGCGGACGACCGCGCCGCGTTTGGTGTAGGGACTCGCCACGTAGGCCGTCGTGCGATAGCCGCTGACATGGTCCCAGCCGTTTTGCGGGTCATCCTCAATGGCGAAGATGCAGGTGTCCTTCCAGAAAGTGCTGTGGCTCACAGCCTCGACCACCCGGCCAAAGGCCAGGTCGTTGTCGGCCACGTACGCGGCGGGCGTTGGGAAGCCGGCTTTCGCGCCGCTGGTGTGGTCGTTGGGCAGCCACAGGATAATGAGGTCGGGGAGGTGGCCGCTTTGTTCCCACTCGTGCCAGGCCCGGATGAATTGCCGCGCGCGGAACGCGTCCGGCACATTCAAGGCCCAGCCAATTGTGTTGGTTTCCACGCAGGAGCGCAGCCCTTCGACGCTCGGTTCGCTCCACATTGCAATGGCATTCGAGCCGGTGAGGACATCGCGATAGCAATCCAGAAAGGTCGGCGTGCTCGTCCGCGCGGGATTCTTCCATTCCACGTGGCTGAGGGTGAATTCACCAAAGTCGCGTAGCGTTCGGCCGTGGGCGAGCGCGTTGTCCCAGATGAACCCGGCCGGGGAATAGGCCAGCGCGTCCCGCTCCTCGATATTGTTGCCGGCGGGGTAACTCCGCGGCCAGCCGGCGAACGACCGCTCCAGGTAATCCGTCGCCATTGCGCTGGTCGCCCATTCATGGCCGTCGGCGCTCAGGATGCCGCAGCAATACGTGTTGTCCAGCAAGGCGAACTCGCGAGCGAGTTTGTGCTGGTTGGGCGTGACCCGCTGGCCGAAGACGCACAGTTCCCGGTCGCCATTGCCCGCCGCCACGTCGCCCAGGATCTGGTCGTAAGCGCAGTTTTCCTTGATAATATAAAGGACGTGCCGGAACACGCTGGGCTCCCCGACCCGCTCGGGCACCGGGCACGCGCGAACGCCGGCGCGCGGCGGCAGCTTCGCCTGCGCCAGCAGTGGATAGCGCAAATTCGCCAGCGCCGTACGGGTGAATTGTGCCAAGGCGTTGGCCCGGGGCACCGGGACCAGCGAGAGCGAACCGCAGTACTGGGTGGTATGGAATTCTGGCTTCTGGTCCGAGGGACGCACACGCCCGGGGCTGATAGCCTTGAGGTTGGCAACATAAATCGCCTTGCATCTCGCGTCGTGGACGATTGCCGCCGGAAACCAGCCGACGGGCACGAGGCCGAGCCATTTGGTCTTGCCGGGCTGGAACCGGAAAAGCGCCACGGCGTTTTGCGTGCCGTTGCAAACGAACAGCGTCTGGCCGGACTTATCGAAGGCCAGCGCGTCGGGCTGCGCGCCGAACAGATCAGCCGGATTCTGCCGCGCGCAGATCGTCTCGATGACCTGGTCCGCGCGCGTGCTGATAACGCTCAAGGTGTCGCTGCCGGCATTAGCCACGACGAGCCAGCGTTTGTCCGGCGAAAGCGCCAGCGCACCGGCGTGGAGGCCGGTCAGGATGGTTGATGGTGGGTGCTTGGTAGTTGAGAGCCGAGGAGTCAGGGCGATGACCGACACCGAACCTTCGCAGGCGATGCCGCGCTCATCCACGCGCGCGAGCGTACCCGGCCGGCCGGGCCAACCAGGCTCTCTGGGCCAGGCCGGCGCCCGCCCCAGTTGCTGACATAGGCTTTGTGGCCGGCGAGCACGACGCCAAAGGGCTCCACTCCCACGTCCCACAAACGCAGCACCTCCCCGGTGGCCGCATCCAGTTCCGCGAGGCGATTCGAAAGGTTGAGCGCAACGTACAGCCGCTTGCCGTCCGGGGAAACGGCGATGCCGGCGGGGATTTCCGCCGCGCGCCGCGGCGCATTGGCCGGCGGCAACGCCAGGGAATAGAGCGGGGAGACTCTTCGATCTTTTCCAACGGCGAAAACCTTGATGTCCCCATTGACGTTCGCCAGGTAAATGCGTGAGCCATCGGGTGAAAACACCAGTCCGGTGAAGCTGATCTCCGCCCGCTTGTCTGGCTGGAGAATGAGGGGTGAAACCGGCGCTTGCGGCGGCGCCTTATCGGAAGGAAACGGCACGCGTTGCACTATTGCGCCCGTGGCCGGAGTCAGGACCAGCAGCTCGTGGGTCCGACCGGACGTGACGAGCAGTTGGCCGTCGGGACTTAGTGCCAGCGCATTGGGCCTGATGCCGGGCAGCTCAACCAGCCTCCCGGCGGGCGTGACGAGTTGATTCACCGGCGACTCAAGCCCCCCGGCTCGCCGTCCCACGGTTTCCGTCGTGGCGCCGAAATTGTTAACCAGGTTGGCAGCGCTCACTTGGCAGGCCAGCAGCGCCCAGACCCAAAGCCAGGGACGTGGCAAAATCGCAGTCATAGTGTATGTCGTTTCTTGCAGGTCACGGGTCGAAATAAAAAACTGTAGCGCATGGTGTCCGAAAACGCACGCCGCCAGCCACTTTCTCGCCCATCTGACCGTTGCAGTCGAGGAATTTACTGAACTGGGGCGGGGGCGGGTCGTGCCTCTAGCCTGACTGGGATTGGGGCTTGGCGATTGGCGGGTGGTTGATGGCGGATGGGAAATGGCAGAGGGCAGATCGTGTCAGGCTCAGTGCCGCCGGAGAATCAGGCGGTGATCCACGCGGCGGGTTTGGTGGTATTCGAGGGGGGGCAGGTCGGTGAGGGTAGGGGACTCGGTCTCGTTGAGGATGGTTTTGGCGAGGGCCTGGAGATCGCGCCAGCGGGGCCAGTCCAGGTCCGGGGCGTGCGCCAGTCTGCCGGAGCAGGCTGCGCCATTCGATAATGACGCGGTCGATGTCGCCCGGGCCGAGGAGGTCTCTAATCCAGGCCTGCTTGTTTAGCGGGTTCTTGTGGACGGAGGCGACGATTTGCTCGGCGCCGGCGCCGTATTTGGGCGGGACACCGTTTTCGAGGTAGCCGGGGATGGATTGCAGGCCGTACCGCTCGTGGCAGACGATGCCCAGCCGTCCGCCCCAGCGATTGGTTTCTTCGCCGGCAAACCGGAACCCGGCATCCAGGTTGGCGAGGTCATAGATCAGCTCGTCGAGCGGGTAGGACTTGTCCTCGAGCGCCGCGGCAATCGCCAAACCGTCGCCCTGGCTGAAGAAGCTGACGACCCGCCCGCGCAGGGTGGGCACGCCGGCGGCGTCCACCAGGCCGAGGCGGCGCCAGAGCAGGGCGACGCCGGTGCTGGCGGGCAGTTGGCGGCAGACAGGGACGAGCGGGCACCGGGCGCAATCGGCAGGCAGGACCTCGCGCTCGACCGGTTTCCAGAGTGCCACGCCGTAGCGGTCCACGGGCACGCGCATGGTCAGGTCGGCAATGCTGACCAGGGCGACGATCCGTTGGGCCTGGTTTTGGAGGCGGACGACAGGAGTTTTCTGTTGCGCCAGTCTCTCCTTTAGCAGCGGCACGACCTTTTCCTCCCAAACGGCCACCGGCACCTGGCGGCCATTCCAATTGGTGAGGCGCCGAATCCATTTGGCCAGCAGGATGCGATCGGCGCCCAGGCGGTCGGCGACGGTCAGGGCGCGGCCGTAGGTCTTTCCGTGCTCATCTTCCGACAGGAGGCAGAGGGTGCCGGTGCCGACCTTTTCCAGGGCCGCGGGCACGGAAAGGGCGGAGAGATTTAGCGATTTGCGATTTACGATTTACGAGCCGCAGCCTCAGATTCAACCCCCGACTCGTAAATCGTAAATCGTAAATCGTAAATGCGAACGTCCTTAACCGGCACGGGAACCGGCGTGGGGTAGAGCTCCCATTCGCCCCGGCTGTTCTGCATTTCGCGGACGCGCTTGCGGACGTGGCGGGCGCGCTCGGCATCGGTGCGCAGGCCGCACGGGACATCGGGATGGCGCAAGGATTCCTCGACGCCCAGGAAGATCGGCTTGGTGGTGAAGAGCCGTTCCTGGGTGCGCACCGCTTCGCGGAAGGGGTCACGGCCATGCTGGGCGGCGGCGGCCATGATCCCGAGCAGGGCGGCCCAATCCACCGCGCCGCTGCGCGAGAGGTGGCCTGGGTGCGCGTCGAGCAGGCGGAGTTCGTTGGCGCGTGATCAGCACGAAGCCGGTTTCGTCCAGGCCGCGGCGGCCGGCGCGGCCGAACATTTGCAGCAGTTCATCGGGTCTGAGCAGTTGTTCCATTTCGTCGCGGCGGTAGGATTCTGCCGGCCAGAGCGACGCTGCGCAGCGAGAAATTGATGCCCGCCGCCAGGCCCATCGTGGCGACGACGACGCGCAGTTGGCCGGCCTTGGCGAGCGGTTCGATGACGCCCGCCCGGGCGCCGTAGCTCAACCCGCTGTGATGGTAGGTGACACGGCTCTTGAGCAGCTTCGCGAGGTGTTCGCCGACGATGAGCTTCTGCTCGGTGGTGAGTTGGAGGGGGTTGGGTGTGGGCAATTGGCGGGACAGTTCGGCGGCCATCGCCTCGGCGGCCTGGCGGCGCGGGGCGAAGATCAGGACCGGCCCGAGGTCTTCCGCCAGCGCCTTGGCGATGAGCCTCGGCCAATAGCCGCGGATTTCAGCGGGGACATGGTAGCTGAGGTGATTGGCATGGATCTCGTCCAGTGGCACGGGCCGCGTGATCGTGGCGAATCAGGACGGCTTTGCGCCCAAGGCGTTGCAGCCATTTCACGACATCCTGCGGGTTGCCGACGCTGCCGCTGAGCAGCAACAATTGGGTTTGCGGCGGCGCCAGCGCGATGGCCAGTTCGTAGTTCAGGCCGCGATCCAGGTCGCTGATCATCTGGTATTCGTCCACGACCAGCAGGGAAGGGCCATCCCCCTGAATGAGGCGGTTCTTCTGCGTTTCGAGCGTCGCAACGAGCACGGGCGCGCCCAGGTTTTCCGCCAGGTCGCCGGTGGCGATGCCGACATCCCAGCCGCGCGCGCGCCATTCGGCGAGCTTGTCGTTGGCCAGCGCGCGCGTCGGCACGGTGTAGATGGCCTGCCCGCGGTTCTTGCCCTGGTTGGACCAGAGTTCAAAGATCAGGGTTTTGCCAGCCCCCGTTGGCGCCTGGACCACGACATCCTGGCCTTCGCGCAAGGCAGCGACGGCCTGCTGCTGCCACAGGTCGGGCACCGTGACCTGGTTGAGGGCGGGCATCTCGGCCAATGGTGAAGGGAAGGGGGACACGCGGAGGGGAGTAAATGAGTTAAATAAGTTAAATGGGTTACATGGGGGCAAAGACTGCCGACGGGGAGGATTCGGGAAAATGGAGCACTGGTGGCCGGCGGCGAAACGCGGATGTCATGGTCAGAAGATAACCAAGTTTGGAGAATCGCAAATGAAGAAACGCGGGGGGCGGGCGCATCTGGCCCGTACCACCAGAGCATTGGGCCGCCCTGTGGGACCGGCAAGATCTGCCGGGCGGCACGTTGTGGGATTGCCGCAGCGTGGGGCCGTTGCGCATCTTTATGCGGGCATCTGTGGCCAGTTGTGTTAGGTTATGGGTAGATGAACCTCTTAAATGGCCTTAGGTTTTCTGCAGGGCGGGCCGGTGCAATGTCCTCCGCGATAAGGGGTTTGACTTGGATAAGGGGCAATCTTAGAGTTGACGCACATGTTTGCGGCTGATTCCAAAATGGTTTGTGTTCCGATGATTGAAGCGCCGAATGCTCAGGCGGCGCAGACCTGGAAACAAATCATTGATCCCGTCGAGCCTTTCCTCGAAGCGGTTGGGCGTCGTTTGGCCAAGCAGGTCGAAGCCTTTGACCCGGACATCGTGCGTTACGCCGATTATGCATTGAACGGCCAGGGCAAGCATTTGCGGGCGGCGCTGGTGGCTTTGGCCGCCAAAGCGCTGGGGAAAGTCAACGATGCGCATGTGACGGTGGCGGTGATCATCGAGATGGTGCACTTGGCGACGCTGGTGCATGATGATGTGATTGATGAGGCCGAGATTCGCCGCGGGCGGCCGACGCTGGCGGCCACTTGGAGCAACGAGATAGCGGTGTTGTTCGGGGATTGCCTCTTTGCCCACGCGCTGAAGCTGGCGGCGAGCTTCCCCACGCCCGACATTTGCCGGGCGGTGGCGATGGCGACGAATACGGTCTGCTCGGGCGAAATCCTGCAAACCCAGCGCCGGGGTGACTTTCGGTTTACGCGCGAGAGGTATTTCAAGGTGCTGGAGATGAAGACGGCGGAATTGTTTGCGCTGTCGTGTGAGTTGAGCGCCACCCTCAGCGGGACACCCCCGGATCGGCGGTCGGCGCTGCGCCGTTTCGGGCTGGCGTTTGGCACCGCCTACCAGGTGTATGATGATTGCGTGGATTTGTTCGGTTCGGAAGCGGCGGCGGGCAAATCTCTGGGCACGGATTTGGCGAAAGGCAAGCTGACGTTGCCGGTGCTGCTGCTGTGGGAACGGGCGGATGCCGCCGACCGGGCGTGCTTGCAAGAACTGGTGGGAGGCTGGCAGGCGGATTCAATGATGCGTCTGGGCGAATTGCTGGCGAAATACGATACCCTGGCCGCCTCCCTGGACGGTTATCCATGAGTACCTGGAAAAGGCGCGCCAGATGCTGCAGGGGTTGCCCGCTTCCAACGGCCGGGTTGGCCTGTCGGGTCTGGCCGATTACCTGGCGCGCCAGGCCGACCTGCTGGGCGTCCCTGCCTGAGAGCTGCCTATGGTTATGACTGAGCCGGCAACTCGCAAGGCCTCCAAACCGTTCGCGGAACCATCCGACCCCTCATCCGCGAGCCCGACGCCGACCCCCGTTGAGGAAATGGAGTTGGTGCAACGGGCGCGCAAGGGGGATCTGACCGCCTACGATGACCTGGTGCGCCGTTACCAGGAACGCATTTACGCCACGGTGTACCACATGACGTCCAACCACGAAGACGCCAACGACCTGGCCCAGGAGGCCTTTATCAAGGCCTTCCAGGCGCTCAAGTCCTTCAAGGGCGGTTCCAGCTTTTACACCTGGGTCTATCGCATCGCCGTCAACAAGACCATCAACTTCCTGAAACAGCGGAAGAATAAATCGCAGATGAGCCTTGACGACATGGACTTCAATGCCGAGCATGACCCTGATCTGGTGGCGCTGATCTCGGAGAAGACCCCGCGCCGTGAAGTCAACCTGGCCGAGTTGCAGGAAAAATTGAACGTCGCCATGCAGAAGCTGTCAGAACCGCATAGACTGGTCGTGACGTTGCACGATGTGCAGGGCCTTTCGCATGAAGAAATCGCAAAGATTATGGATTGCAATATCGGCACTGTCAGGTCGCGGTTGTTTTACGCCCGGCAGCAGTTGCAGGCATACTTGTCAGATTATTTGAAGTGAGTATGAGTCAGGACACCGAGAATTTTGAACCGTTGCGCCGCTTGCTGGCGCTTAAACGTTACGAGCAGCCCCCTCCGGGTTACTTTAATAACTTCTCCAGCCAGGTCATCGCCCGCATCAAAGCAGGCGAGGCGGAGCCGCACAGTGCCTTCCTCGAACGCCTGTTTGGGCAGGCTCCCTGGCTACGACAGCTTTGGGGCGCCTTCGAAGCCCAACCCATCCTGGCCGGAGCCTTCGGCGTCGCGGTTTGCGGCTTGTTGATTATGGGGGTGGCCTACTCGGACAAGACCGAATCGGCGCCGGTCGCTTTGGTGCCCGTGACGGAACCGGTTCCCGTCCCGATGGCCCTTGCAAACATGGCGCCGCCTAATCATCTGTTCGCCGCCAGGCCAACCTTCCTGGAAGCCGTAGGCACCAATCTCGCCACTCCGACGCCGGCTGGGGCGCTACTGCTGGGGGACTTCGGAAATCTTCACGCAGAGCGTGCCGCGGCAGTGTTTTCCGGGCAAAACTGACCCTTCCGGCTAATCCTCTCGCTCGAACACCAGGCTTAAGCCTTCCGTCCCGAGGGTGAGCCGGTCGTTCTCAATCGTGCGCAGGAATTTCTTCCTGCTTGCCCGCGTTGGAAAGGGCGAGATGAATACTTGCCATCCTGGCCTTTCCACTCACCGTTCAAGGTTTGTGGTCCGCTGGCCGAAGGTGCTCCGCCGGCCAACAACGGCAGTTGCGGGATATTCTTCAGGATTGCCGCGTGATCGGTCATCGCCACAAAGCTGGTCTTGGCGAACGTCGCTATCATCCACTGCTTCCATTTCTGCATTTCACTCGAATGAGATGTTGGGCTTGCCCCGGCGGAATAGGCTCATAGTGACGTTCACGTTAAAGTCCCAGCGGCCCAGAATCTTCTCGGGGTCGTACTTCGGCGACTTGCCGGTGTCCAGGAAGGTGTGCAGGTCCTTGAGGTCGGGGATGACGGTGGCCCAAATCGCCTTTAACAGGTCGGGATTGTGGATAATGGCCTGGATCTTGGGGTAGTCCACTAACTGCATGAACGGCGCCTTACTCTGCCATAATTCAGTGAACTGCGCGTCGCCGCCGAGGTCTTGGAATTCCGGGCGCTCCGCCAGGCCGAGAAACGCGGGGTAACGCGACAATCGCGCTTCGAGCAGCGGATTGTTGTAAAGCAAGCCCACCAGATCGGCTGACTCATACCATACTTGCGGCATCGGATTAAGCGCCCAGGCGACCTTGACGAACCCGGTGCTATCCAGGTCGCGGCCCGCCCATTGAGAATCTTCACCAGCCTCGGGTTCTCGTCCGGCGCCGAGGTCTCGGCCGTCCAGTAGCTAAAGGGGTAGATCACCGCGGCAGCCAGGATGAGATAAGCGGCGCCATTGACCAGGGCCAGGCACATGCCCGTCCTCTGGCTCAACCGTTCCCAGAGCGCCAACCGCAGGTCGCCGGCATGATACTTGAAATACACGTCCACCTTCTGATGGACCATGAGGCCGGCGATCTTGAAGATGATCGAGAACAGAACGAAAACCACCAGCGGCGCCAGCAGCCACGCCAACGGCGGGGTTTTCAGGCCCAGCACAACGAGCAGCGGCTTGACCAGTCTCCCCAACGGCCCGGCCAGCAACGCACCCAACACAATGCCGACCAAAGAGAAAGCAACCCGGATGACGCCCTGCCGGAATCCGATTCCGGCCAGCGACGCCAGCACCACCACAGCAAGAAGCCAAAGCATCATACGGGCCAATTAAAAGGGGGCCGCGTCGAAAAAGCACGCACAAAATGCGAAACGTCGTTACCCGCTCATGCCGCCGAGGAAGGTGCGAACCCTGTGATACGCCTTCGCAATCGCCGGCAAGTAAAGGGCCGACAGGATGAGGATGATCGCCATGACGCAGAGCAATTCCGTCAGGGAAAACCCCGCCTTTAGTTTTAGCTTCTGGTTCATAGTGCAGCCGATTCGACCACGCTGCCGGCTGGTGCTCACGTCGAATCGCCTAGACGCGTAGTCCATCGCGGCCCAGGGATGCATTCCCGGTTGCTTCGCTTCGTCCTTTCTAATCGCGCGCTAAATGGCTTCAATTCCTCAACCGCGTATGCCGCGGTTTAGCCGGCTTTGGTTTTGGCTCTGCCAGCTTGGGATTCTTCAGAATCTCCGGCTTGGGCACCATGCACCGCGGACTTGAGACTTGGGGCGTTTCCCTTATCGGTATGGGTATGCAATTGGACCGGTTTACCATTAAGTCACAGGAAGCGTTGCAGGAAGCGCAGCGCATCGCGCAGGGATTTTCGCATCAGGAAGTGGATGGCGAACATCTGTGCTCGCCCTGATCGGCCAGGCCGACAGCCTCATCCCCGATCTGCTGGAGAAAATCGGCGTGCCGGCCGCCAAACTGAAGCCCGACCTCGAAGCCGAACTCGCGCGCCGCCATAAAGTCCAGGGCATCAGCTCGACCGACCTGTTCCTCAGCCCGCAGCTTGAAGAAGGCGCTGGATGCCGCCCAAACCGAGGCCGGCAAGCTGAAGGACGATTACATCAGCACCGAGCACCTGCTGCTGGGCCTGCTGGATGAAGGCGGCCCCTCGCTGAAGAAGATCTTCCAGGCCCACGGCCTCAAGCGCGACCTGGTCCTGCGCGCGCTGGCCGACCTGCGCGGCAACCAGCGGGTCACCGACCCCAACCCCGAGGACAAATTCCAGGCGCTGGACAAGTATGGCCGCGACCTCACCGCCCTGGCGCGGCAGGGCAAGATTGACCCCGTCATCGGCCGCGACGAGGAAATCCGCCGCGTCATGCAGGTGCTGACCCGCCGCACGAAGAACAACCCCGTGCTCATCGGCGAACCCGGCGTGGGCAAGACCGCCATTGCCGAGGGCCTCGCCCGGCGCATCGTCAGCGGCGACGTGCCCGAATCGCTCAAGAACAAGCGGCTCGTGGCCATGGACCTGAGCGCGATGATCGCCGGCGCCAAGTATCGCGGCGAGTTCGAGGACCGGCTCAAGGCCTTTCTCAAGGAGATCGTCGCCAGCGAAGGGCAGATCATCCTGTTCATTGACGAACTGCACACGCTGGTCGGCGCCGGCGCGGCGGAAGGCGCGACGGACGCGGCGAACATCATGAAGCCGCAGCTTGCCCGCGGCGAACTGCGCGCCATTGGCGCCACCACCCTCGACGAGTATCGCAAGCACATCGAGAAAGACCCCGCCCTGGAGCGGCGCTTCCAGCCGGTGTTCGTCTCCGAGCCGAGCGTCGAGGCGACCATCGCCATCCTGCGCGGACTCAAGGAGCGCTACGAAGTCCATCACGGCGTGCGCATCCAGGACTCGGCGCTCGTCGCGGCGGCCACCCTCTCGCACCGCTACATCGCCGACCGTTTCCTGCCGGACAAGGCGATTGACCTCATTGACGAGGCGGCGTCGCGCCTGCGCATGGAGCTGGACTCCATGCCGACGGAGATTGACCAGTTGGAGCGGCAAATCCTGCAACTGGAGATCGAGCAGAGCGCGCTCAAGAAGGAGAAGGACGAAGGCTCCCGCGAGCGGCTGAAGAAGCTGGAGAAGGACCTGGCCAACCTGAAGGAGCAGTCCAAGCAGCTCAAAGCGCAGTGGCAGAACGAGAAGGCCGCCATCAACGCCGTCAGCATCGTCAACAGCCAGATCGAGCAGGCCAAGCTCGAATTGGAACAGGCCCAGCGCCGCAACGATCTGAACCTCGCCGCCCAGATCCAATATGGCCGCCTGCCCGAGCTGCAGAAGAAGCTCGCGGCGGCGGAGAAGGCGTCTGCACGAAAAGCCCGCCGGCCAGCGCCTGCTCAACCAGGAAGTCACCGAGGAAGACATCGCGAAGGTCGTGGCGTCCTGGACCGGCATTCCCGTCTCGCGCATGCTGGAGGGCGAGCGGCGAGAAGCTGGTCAAGATGGAGGAGCGGCTCGAACAACGGGTCGTCGGCCAGAAGGAGGCCCTCGAAGCCGTCGCCAACGCCGTCCGCCGCTCCCGCAGCGGCTTGCAGGAACCGAACCGGCCCATCGGCTCGTTCATCTTCCTCGGCCCCACCGGCGTCGGCAAGACCGAGACCGCCCGCGCGCTGGCCGAGTTCCTGTTCGACGACGAGAACGCCATGGTGCGCCTCGACATGAGCGAATACATGGAGAAGCACACCGTCGCGCGGCTCATCGGCGCGCCGCCCGGCTACGTCGGCTACGAGGAAGGCGGCCAGCTCAGCGAAGCCGTGCGGCGCCGGCCCTACAGCGTCGTGCTGTTCGATGAAATCGAGAAGGCCCACCACGACGTCTTCAACGTCCTGCTGCAGGTGCTGGACGACGGCCGGCTCACGGACGGGCAGGGGAGGACGGTCGATTTCCGCAACACCATCATCATCATGACCAGCAACATCGGCTCGCCGGTCATCCAGGAGTTCTATGCGCGGCGGCAAGGCATCCGTGAAGGACGAGGCGGAACTGGAGCGCGTGGTCAAGCTCGAATTGAAGGCCCACTTCCGCCCCGAGTTCCTCAACCGCGTGGACGACATCATCATCTTCCACAGCCTGGACGAGAAGCACTTGGCGCGCATCGTCGAGATCCAACTCCAGCGCCTGGAGAAGCGCCTGGCCCAGCAGCAACTCAGCCTGGAGTTGGACCGCTCGGCCAAGCAGTTGATCGCCAAGGAAGGCTTCGACCCGCAATTCGGCGCCCGCCCGCTCAAGCGCGCCATCCAGGACCTGCTGCTGGACCCGCTCGCCACCAAGCTGCTCCTCGGCGAGTTCAAGCCCGGCGACCGCATCAAGGCCGTCGCCCGTAACGGCGCAGTGGAGTTCGCGAAGAAGTAGCCACCTTCTGGCTTTACTCGGCGCCGGCATTGGTTTCTGATGCTGGCGCAGAATGACAGCGAAGCACTTCACAAGACAGGCGCATGGGCAATAATCCCCCGGCGGCTGCGGGTTTCCTGGGTAAGTTCACCGTGCTGCGGGGCGCGACGCGCGAGCTCTGGATCACCTTCCTCGCCAAACTGCTGGTAATCGCCGCTTACGCGCTGACCAACTCGACCATTGTCCTCTGGCTCTCGTCCGACCTGGGTTATTCCGATGAGCAGGCGCTGGCCGTAGTGGCCTTCTGGTCGCTCTCGATGACAGCCGCCACCGTGGTGGTCGGGCCCGTGACGGATGCGCTGGGCCTGCGCCGGACCTTCTTCCTGGGGGTAGGAATCTGCGCTTTTGCCCGAGCCGTGATGGCCTTCTCGAGCATCAAATGGGTGGGGCTGGCGGCGGGATTATTCCCGCTGGCGATCGGGGAGGCACTGAGCACGCCGGTGCTCATTGCCGCGGTCCGCCGCTACTCCACGACCGGGCAGCGCTCTATCTCGTTCTCCATCTTCTACATGATGATGAATGTGGGCTTCTTCATTGCCGCATTCCTCTTCGATGGCGTGCGGCAAGGCCTGGGAGAGTACGGCCATCTTAAGCTGCCGCTGCTCGGCGTGACCCTCACCACCTACCGGGTCCTCTTTCTTGTAAGCCTGGGCCTGGAGCTTGCTTTGTTTCCCGTCCTCTATTTCCTGCGCGAGGGAGTCGAGGCGACTGACGACGGCCTTCGTATCACCCCGCGAGCGCAGCGGCCGCGGCAGGACAACCTGTTGCGCTCATCGTGGTTGGCCGTCCGCGACAGCGCCAGGGAGTCCGCCCGGCTCTTTGCGAAACTCTTCAGCCAGACTGGCGTTTACCGGCTCCTGGCGTTCCTCCTCCTGATTGCGTTCCTGAAGCTGATTTTCATGCAGATGTATTATGTCTATCCGAAGTTCGGCATCCGCGAGTTGGGCGAGGGAGCGCCCATTGGCCGGCTGTGGGGGATCAACAGCATCCTCATTATTGTGCTGGTGCCCTTTGTCGGCGCGCTGACGCAACGGTTCCCCGCCTACCGCATGGTGACCTTGGGCGGCATCATATCCGCCGCCTCGGTGTTCATCATGGCGCTGCCGACGGCCTGGTTTGAGCCATTGGCGAATGGCTTCTTCGGCCATTGGCTCGGCCATTGGTATCTTGGCCTGAAAGGCAGCGTCCATCCCTATTATGTGATGATCGCCCTGTTTGTCGTTCTGCTCTCCTTTGGGGAAGCCTTCTACTCGCCGCGCGTCTATGAATACGCGGCCGCCATTGCGCCCAAGGGGCTGGAAGCCTCCTATAGCGCGTTGTCCTATGTGCCCATTTCTGCTCGCCAAATTGCTCGTGGGAACCTTCTCGGGGATGCTGCTGGCCCGGTATTGCCCGGAGCACGGCGTGCGGCACTCGGCGACGATGTGGCTGTTTGTGGCCCTGACGGCGACGATTGCCCCCATCGGGTTGATCGCGTTGCGGAGCTTTATCCGCGTTCACGAGGCAGGACGACAGGAATAGGCCTTCCTCGCTGCTGTCGGGGGATACCCCCATGCCTTCCAGGGACACCGCTGAGGGTAAAAGGCACGCTTCCCTCGTATAATCAACGACTTGCACCTGTTTTCGGGGTAATGGGGTGGAAAAACGTCCCCGAACGCCCGCGCATCCCGCCGTAGCCCCACCGGAACCTCACCGTAGCACCTCTGATTCGAATCAGAGGTGCTACGGTGAGGTTCCCGGGGGCCCGCGGGAGGGTCCGGCGCAGGGTTGGAGGAATAGGGGCCCGGAAGCCAGCGGGGAGCTCTAATCCGCGCTACTTCACGGCGGGTTCGGTGAGCACCAGGTCGCCTTTGAGGGCGTCGAGGGTGACGCGAACACCTACGGGGAGGGTGGCGTTCAGGGGGATGTGGCCGAAGGGCAGACCTGCGACGACGGGGATTTTCAGGGGGAGCAGCCTTTCCCTGAAGACGTCTTCCAGGGTTTGCCGGTATTCCCTGGCGCCTTTGGCTTTGGGGTCTTTGCAGTTGGCGTTGATGCCGATGGCGATGCCGGCGACTTGCTGGAGCAGACCCGCGTTGAGGAGTTGGGTCAGCATCCGGTCGAAGCGGTAGGGGACTTCGTCCAGGTCTTCGAAGAAAAGGATGCTCTTCTTGAAAGGCGGCAGGTACGGCGTTCCGAGCGCGGCGCAGAGCAGGGTGATATTGCCGCCAATGAGCGGGCCGGAGGCGATGCCGCGGCGCAGGATGGTGACCGTCTTCCGCTTGTAGCCGTCGCGAATGCTGCCCGGGGCGGAGGGCTGCATCAGGGTCTTGAGAAAGCTCTGCAGGGTGAAGTCGGGGAAGTCCTTCTTGACGAAGTCCGAGTTGAGCATCGGGCCGTGGAAGGAGACCAGGCCGGCATTTGACCAGGAAGGCGCAGTGGAGTGAGGTGATGTCGCTATAGCCGATGAAATATCTTCGGGTGGGCGCGGATGGCCCGGTAGTCGAGCAACGGCAGGAGCCGCGAACTGCCGTAGCCGCCGCGCACGCAGATGATGGCCTTCACTTTGCGGTCGGTGAACATCCTCATCAGGTCGCTCAGCGCGCTCCCGGTCGCTGCCGGCGAGGAAGCCCCAGCGCTTGCGGACGTTGGGAGCAAGCTTGGTCTTGAATCCCAGCCGTTCAAGGACGGCGATGGAGCGGTCAATGTTCTTAGGGTCCGGCGGCGCGCTGGCGGGGGCAATGATGCCGATGGTGTCGCCGTAGTTCAGATGGTCAGGTATGATGGGCATGAGGGGTGAGGCGTGAAACGTGATGCGTGATGCGTGATGCGTGATGTGTGATGCGTGATGTGTGATGTCGCCGAATCTCTCATTTCACATTTCACATTTCACGCATCACGCATCACGTTTCACGCATTAGCCGTCATTGGTTGCGGAGGGAGAGAAGTTGGGCTTTGGTCTGAGTGAAGGCGGTTTGGAGTTCCTGGAGCAAGGCAGGGGCGCCGTGCAGGTTTCTGCCGCGGCCGAGGTCTTCGAGTTTCTGGGAGAGCTCAACGATGCGTTTGACGCCCAGGTTAAGACCCATGCTCTTGAGGGCGTGGGCGTGGAAGGCCAGCATGGGTCCGTCGTTGATTGATTGGCTGATCTGCGCAATGCGCTGCGGGGCGGCTTCGAGGAAGAGGTCCACGAGTTCCCGCAACATGCTAACGCCGTTCGTGGGTGGCATGTGGCGCAGCCCAGCGATCACGGTCTGGTCGAGCAGATGATCGGTCGCGCCGGACCTGGGGCGCCGGACAAAGCCGGTGTCCGACTTTCTGCTTTTACCGGGACCCCAGCGTTGGAGGGCGGCTTGCAATTCACCCACGCGGACCGGCTTGGAAATGTAATCGTCCATCCCGGCTTCAAGACATTTCTCGCGGTCACCGATGAGCGCGTTGCCGGTCATGGCGATGATGCGCGGGCGTTTCTCAGCGGACCAGCGCTGGCAAATTTGCCGCGCGGCTTCCAAGCCGTCCATCTCCGGCATCTGCACGTCGAGAAACAGGATGTCGTAGGCCTTTTGTTCGAGCGACTTGATGACTTCGACGCCGTTGCTGGCGAGGTCGGCGTGATAGCCCAGCCTGTTGAGGACGCTGAAGCCGACCTTCTGGTTGATGGGATTGTCATCGGCAAGGAGCACCCGCAACGGCAGGCGGCTGGGCGAGAGTCGGGGTCGAGCGTTGGGGCGGTGGGCGCTTTCTTCTCCCGTCGGGGCTGGACACTCAGGACGCGGCAGAGGGCCTCGAGAAGCTGCGCCGGGCGGATCGGTTTGTGGATGGAGACGCCAGCGCCCGCAGGCAGGGGGCGTCCCTCACCACCGGCCGAGTGTGGCGAGGCGAGCAGGAGCAGGGGCGCGTAACGGCCGGCGGGTTGCTTGCGGATTTCCTCCGCCAGCGCCAGGCCGTCCTGGTCCGGCAGCTCCTGGTCGAGGATGATAGCGTCAAACAATTCGCCTTGCGCGAGCTGCGCCAGGGCCTCGCGGCGGTTCCGGGCCTGCTTCCACGGTCAGGCCCCACTGGTGGCCACGCTGGGCGATGAGGCGTCGATTGGTCGCGTTGTCCTCGATCACCAGCAAGCGTTTGCCGGCAAGCTGGGGCTGAGGGTTTTGCCAGGCCGGCGGGGCGGTGGCGGCGGAGGCCCGGGCCGGAAATCGTGAAATGGAACGTGGCGCCCTTGCCGGCTTCGCTTTCGACCCAGATTTTGCCCCCCAGCAACTCGGCCAGGCGTTTGCAGATGGCCAGACCCAGCCCCGTGCCGCCATAATGCCGGGTAGTGGAGGCATCCACTTGTTGAAAGGATTTGAACAGGCGGCTCTGCCGCTCCAGCGGGATGCCGATGCCGGTGTCGCGCACCGAGAAATGGAGCAGCCACTGCTCCGGATGACGCAGGAAATCAGTATCGTGCTCGTGGCCGGGCGGGACGCTGCGCACGCCGTGCGCGGCGGGGCTGACTTCGACAACGACTTCGCCCTGCTGGGTGAACTTCACGCCATTGCCGATCAGGTTGACGAGTATCTGCCGCAACCGGGTGACGTCGCTGACTAGAATTCTTGGGGATGGCTATCATCCACCACGTAGGCCAGGTCGAGGTTCTTCTCGGCAGCCTTGGTCGCCAGTAATTCCAGGGCCTCCTCGATGCAGGTGTGGAGCTCGAAGGGGTGGATGGTCCAGTTCAAGTTTGCCGGATTCGATTTTCGAGAAGTCGAGGATGTCGTTGATGATGGTCAGCAGCGCGTCGGCGCTGTTGCGGGTGGCTTCGACGTACTCGCGTTGCTCGTCGGTCAACTCGGTGTCCAGCAGCAGCCCGGTCATGCCGATGACGCCGTTCATGGGCGTGCGGATTTCGTGGCTCATGTTGGCCAGGAACTGGGACTTGGCGAGCGTGGCTTCCTCGAGCTTCTGGTTGAGCGAGATCAGGGCGGCGTTGCTTTCGATGAGCTGCTGCTGGCTTTCCCGCAGCGCCCGGTAGGCGGCATCGCGCTGCGACAGGTTCAGGTAGGCCCTCGAGTGATAACGAATCCGGGCGATCAGCTCGATCTTATCGGGCAGCTTCACCAGATAATCATTCGCGCCGAGGGCAAACGCACTGGCCTTTGACCTGCGGGTTCTCGTTCGTGGAAAGGACGATGATCGGGGTGTCCCGGGTGGCCGGGTTGGCGCGGAATTGGCTGACCAGCGTGAGGCCGTCCACGCCGGGCATCACCAGGTCCTGCAGAATCACGGTCGGCTTGATCTGGTTCGCAATCGTAAGGGCGTCGCGGGCATCGGCGCAGTAATGGAAATCAATGTCCGGTTGGTTCGCCAGCGCGCGGCGGACGGCTTCGCAAACCATGGCCTGGTCGTCCACGAGCAGAACCATCACGTGGTATTCCGGCGGATGCGACGGGGGCTCCGGGTCGGTATTCACGACGTAGTTGGTTTGTTCGTCAGCCATGCGCCGTTATCATTTGTGTTACGATATTCGTGAGCCGCGGGGCTATTTTGTCCAGTGCTAAAATCTCGCTGGCTGCGCCCAGCTCGACGGCGGCGCCCGGCATGCCATAGACCACGCTGCTGGAGCGATCCTGCGCGATAGTAGGATGGCCGTTGGCGTGAAGCACGCGTAATCCTTCGGCCCCGTCACGGCCCATGCCGGTGAGCAGGACGCCCACCACCTCGCCCGGCCAGAACCGGGCCACGCTGGTGAAGAACAGGTCAATGGACGGATGACAGGGGGAGTCGGCCGGGTGGCGCGTATAGACGAGCCGAGTGGGACTGGCAAACACGAGATGATTGTCCTGTCCGGCCAGCAGGACCGTGCCGGCCTGCGGGCGGTCACCTTCGCGCGCCAGGCGCACATGGAGGGGCGTTTGGTGGTCCAGCCAGGTCGCCAGGCCCGCCGCAAATTGCGCGTCCACGTGCTGAACGATGACCACGGGTGCGGGGAAGTCGGCGGGCAGGTGGGCGAGTAGTTTGGCCAGCGCCTTGGGGCCGCCCGCGGAGGCGCCAATGCCGACGAGACAGTGGCTGTGCCGGGCCGGGCGCCGCATAACCTGCTGGCCGGAGGCCGCGGGGCTTTTCGCACGACCGGGGCCGATCAGCCTCCGGATGGTTTCGATTTTCGCCAACAGACGCTGCGGCGCCCTCCTTCGCGCCCGAGCGCTCGAGCACCGGCGTGTTGACCGCGTCCAGCGCTCCAGCTCCCATGGCTTCAAAGACCTTCGACGCATTGCGAGTGACGTTGGCGGTGACGACGACTATGGCGCAAGGCGTGCGGGCCATGATCCGGCGGGTGGCTTCAACCCCGTCCATTCCCGGCATGATCAAGTCCATCAGGATGAGGTCCGGGGCGTCACGCGCGCAAAGATCGAGGGCCTCGGCGCCGTTGTGTGCAATCCAGGCGACGTGGTGCTCACCCGTGCTGAGGACGACGCGGCGCATCGCTTCGACCGCCGCCATCATGTCGTTGACCAGCGCGATTCTCATGTGTCCGGTTCGCCAATCAAATCCACGACGGCTTGCAGCAGCGTTTCGTCGTGGAAGCTGCCCTTGGTGATGTAATAATCGGCGCCCGCCTCGAGGCCGCGCAGCCGGTCTTCCTCGCGGTCTTTGTAGGAAACGATCATGACCGGCAGGGTCCGCAACTGCGGGTCCTTCTTGACCAGGGCGGCCAGCTCGATGCCGTCCAGGCGCGGCATATCCACGTCGGTAATCACCAGGTCGTAATGGCCGGTCCGCACGGCGTGCCAGCCGTCCATGCCGTCCACGGCCACATCGGCCAGATAGCCGTGGCTGACCAGGAATTTGCGGACCAACTCCCGCACGGTAAGCGAATCGTCCACCATCAGGATGCGCTTCTGCTTTCCGGCGGGGCTCTCCAACCCGTTGGGCTGGACCTCGGCGAGGAGGTGCTCCGAGACCAGCTTCTCGATGGAGCGGAGCATGTCGTCCACATCCACAATCAGCACCGGGGCGCCGTCCTCCATGAGCGCTGCGGCGCTGATGTCTTTGATTTTGCCGAGGTGGGGATCGAGCGGTTGCACGACCAGTTCCCGTTCGCCGACAAAACGGTCCACCACCAGCCCGTAACGCGAGTTCCGGTCGCCCAGCACGACTACGGGCAAATCGTCGCCGGGCGGTGTGGGGCCGCCGCAGTCCAGGACCTGGTGGGCGCTCAGCAAGCCCACCGGCTGGTCGCCGAAGCGAAAATGGTGGCGGTTTTCGAGGGTTTCGATGCTATTGCGCTGGAGTTTCAAGGCGTGAGTGATCTGAGTCAGGGGGAAGGCGTACGGCTCACCGGCCACCTCGACCAACAAGGCGCGGAGGACGGAGAGGGTCAGCGGCAACTGCAATTGAACCCGGAAGCTGCGGCCGGGTTGCGTCGAGATGCGAAGGCTGCCGCGCAAACCGCGGACCATGTTTTGCACCACATCCAGGCCGACGCCACGGCCCGAAATCTCAGTGACCGTCTCTTTGAGCGTGAAGCCGGGCAGAAAAAGAAACTCCAGCAACTCGGACTCGGTGAGCTTCTCGACCACTGCCGGCGTTGCCAGTCTTCGCTGCAGAGCCGTCTTGCGCAGACGCTCCAGCGGGACGCCGGCGCCGTCGTCCATGACGGTGACCACGAGCGCGCCGGCACTATGGCGGGCTTCGAGGTGGATGGTGCTTTCAGGGGGCTTGCCGGCGTGCCGGCGCTCGTCGGGTGTTTCGCTGCCATGATCAACGGCATTGCGCAGCAGGTGAGCGATCGGCGTTTCCAGCCGCTCCAGGATGTCGCGGTCCACCTGGGTGTTCTCGCCGCTGATTTCGAGCCGGACCTTCTTCCCAAGGGCGCGCGCGAGGTCGCGGACCATCCGTGGAAAGCGGCGGACGCCGTCGCTGAACGGCCGCATCCGGGTGCGCAGCACCTCGAGATACATTCGTTGTGAAAGCTGGGCTGAGCGGCGCTCGAACAGATCCAGGTCCTGCAACCGCTCGGCCAGGAACTGCTGGCACGCGGAGACTTTATGGGCCAAATCCTGGAACTGCTGTTGTGCGCGCTCGGATAGATCCTCTTTATCGAACTGGTTGTGCAGGCGCTCAAGGTTTTCAGACAGGTCCGAGTGGTGGCGTTTGAGGCGCTGGAGGGAATCGGAGAACGGACGCAGCCAGCGCGATTCCACCAGCGATTCACCCGCCAGGCCCAGCATTCGATTCAAGCTCTCGGCGGTGAGCCGTACCACTCGTTCGGGCGCGTCGGGTTGGCGCGTGGCGACGGGCTGGGGAGAAGCTTCTGGCATCGCGGGTTCCGCCCTGGCCGAGGGGGCTGGATCCTGCGGTTGATCGGTCGCGATGGGGTTGACTGGGACGGTTGGCCTCGCCAGCGTCTCGAGCCCGCTGTTGTCAGGAGAGGGGGGTTCGCCGACCTGTGTCAGCCGTACCAGCGAACTGAGAAACTGCCGGACTTCATCTGCGTGCTGGGTTTCCCAATGGGCCAGATCGGCCTCGGTATGCTTGGAAAGTTGACTCAGCAGGTCCACGCCCAGGAAGAGCAAGTCAGTCTCCTCCTGACGGAGCGCGAGGTCGCCCTGCTGCGCCAAGGCGAAACAATCCTCCATGGCATGAGCGATGCGCACCGCGACTGGGAGATTGACGATACGGGCCGCGCCTTTGAGAGAGTGGGCGGCGCGCATCAGCACTTCCAGTTGTCCGGGCGTGGTCTGGCTGCGTTCGAGCTCGAGCAAACCGCTGGTGAGGATAGCGCCCTGGTTTTCGGCTTCCATGCGGAAGAGTTCCAGCATGGACAGACTGCCCGGGTCATCGAGTTTGGGCTCGCTCACGTGAGACTCTGGTTGAGGGCTGAAAAGAGCAAATCGGCATCCAGCAAGCCGACCATCCGGCCTTGCCAGGGGAGGATTCCCCGGGTGCAACTCAGTTTGGATTTGGACACCGTGGCCGGCGCTTCCTGGAGTTCTGGACCCTGAAACCGGTGGATGCCGCCGACCTCGTCCACCGGAAAGACGAAGCGATGACGTTCCCAGGTTGTCACCAGCAGCCGGTCGCAAGTGGTGCGCAATGTTTCGTGAGGCGGGCTATTGTCTAAAGCCAGCAGGTGGCCAAGCGAAGCACAGATCAGCAGTTCACCGCCGATATTGACGAGGCCCAGCACAATGCCCTGGCGCCGATGCGGCAGCGAATGCACTGGCCGGCGCTCGGCCACTTCCTGGAAGACCCGCGCGGGCAGGGCGAGCCATTCAGCGTTGACGCGGAAAAGGAGGGCGGAGGTTTTGGGCGGGCCCGGGGGAATTTTCTTCTGGGCGAAATGCTCGGTCCACGCGCGGCGGTATTCCGGCAGGAGGGGGCGGTCCAGCAATTGAACCCCGGCCTTGGAATAGACCGGACAGTTGCGGCAACGAATGACCTTCTGCAGTTCGGGGCAAGTCGCATTGCCATGAACACCAATCTCGTTCCAACAAGCCCAAATCTCCGACTCCTCGCCCTTCGGAACAGGCCTGGGCTGCCCGTCCGCCAGCGCGGGATTTATGGGTTGGAGGCTGGAGGTGCTCACGACTCAGTCTCGGGTCCTGTTTCGGGTATTTGAGGTTCGCGAAACCGGCGCGCCTGCAGGTGGCCGGCTTACGGCGCCCGAAGGGTCTGAACCGGCAGCCCGCTGGCGCTTTGGTCCTGCAACGAGGCGCTCGGCGCGGGCCCGGAACGTTCGGGCGCGGGCGGAGTCGCCGTTCTTTTGCAATAGCCGGGCCATTTGGAGGAGGCTTTCATGATGGTCGGGCTGCAAGGTACAGGGCCTTGCGGTAACAGTCAGTTGCCCTGGCGTCTCCCGCGGCATCGCGCACCAGGCCGAGCAGGTAATACGCTTCAGCGGACCCCTTCCGCTGTCGCAAGTGTGCCTCGCAAACCTGAGCGGCTTCTTCCAGGCGTCCGGCATCGGCGAGGCGGCGCGCGGTTTCAAGGCTGGCTCGGGATGGCGGTGAGACCTTGCCGGTAGGCGCAAGCGGGGTCCGGCTGTCCAGGCGAAAGCGGGGCTGGAAATCCCCGTCGGGCAGGAATCGGGCTGGAGGCGGCGGTCGCTTCGAGAGCCGAATTGGCTCGTAGCGGCGCATCTCTTGTCCGGCCCGGCGGCAGGCCGAGGCGCCGGGAATATCGGCGGCCCTGAAGCCATGATTCAGCGCGAGCGGTTGCTCGACCGGGCTGACAAAGAGGGTGCCCCAAGGCGCCAGCAAGTGATCGAGCTTCTCGATGGCCCGCTGTTGTGTTGGCCGGTCGAAGTAAATCAGCAGGTTCCGGCAGAAGATAAAATCGTAGGTCGCGGCGCCGGGCAGGAAGTCGGCTCCCAACAGGTTCCCGCGGAGAAAACGGACGGACTTGCGGACAGCCCGGTCCAGGACGAATCCTTCCTCGGATGGCCGGAAATAGCGTTCACGGAAAGCCAGGTCGTCGCCGCGAAAGGAGTTCCGGCGATAAACCGCCCGCTCAGCCCGCGCCAGTGCACACGCGCTGATGTCAATCCCTGTGACCTCGAATCTCGCGAAAGGGACGCCCGCGTCCCGCAGCGCCATCACGAGCGAATAGGGTTCTTCGCCGGTAGCGCAACCTACGCTGAGCAAACGCGCCGGAATTGCCGGGTGGGCGGGCAACCATTCCTCGGCTACATGGCGGCCGAAAGCCTTGATGGGCTGCGGGTCCCGGAAGAACCAGGTTTCCGGGACGATTACGGCCTCAACCAGTTGACTCCATTCCGTGCGCGACGATTCCAGCAGCGGCTTGTAATCATTGAGGCTTGCGAGCCCGAGACTCCTCATCCGCGATCGGACGGCACGGTGAATCGAGGTGGAGCCGATGGAGGCGGCATCCAGGCCCATCGTGCGGTGGAGGAACTGTTCAATTCGTATCATGGTCCAAGGCCGCGGTCTGGGCGAACAACAGGTTGCGCACCGGATCGGGCAGCAGCCGGTGCTCGTAAATCAACTGAACGGGCGTAGGCTTGTCCATGAGAATTGGGCCCAGGTAGGGCGCCTCGGCGAGCTTCACGCCCGAATCCACGAAATGGCGGGCGTCCTTGCGCAGCGTCTCCGTGGCTCCTTCGGCGATCAAGCCGAGCAAGTGGCTCGTGCCGCGATCGTCAGGGTAATTGACGATGATGATCCGGGTGCTGAACCTCTCGCGCGCCGGCTGGCCCAGGGTCAGCGCGCAGAGATCCACCGCGGGGACGGGGTGTCCGCGATAGTTGAAGATGCCGGCCACTCCCTTCGGCGCCTGCGGCAGGTGCTTGAGCTCGAGCAGCGGCACCACCTCGACCACCCGGCTGGCCTCGAGCGCGTAGCGATCTTTGCCCAGTTGGAACAGCAGGAAGAGCATGATTACGTTGCCAGCTTGAACCTGGCCACACTGGTCTGCAGGCCGCGGGCGGCGCTGTTCAGTTGTTCGATGGCCTGGTTGGATTGCCGCAGGGATTCGGCGGTCTGTTGCGCCGCTTCGCTCAGTTGGCCGAGGGTGTCGCTGATCTGCTGCGCGCCGGTAGCCTGCGCGTGCATGCCTTCGTTCACTATCTGAAAGCGCGGCATGAGCGTCTGGACCTGGTGAAGAATCTGGGCCAGATGCGCGCTGACCTGCCGGATTTCCTCCACCCCGCCGCGCACCTCTTCGGAAAACTTGTCCATGCCCATCACCCCGGCGGCGACCGCCGACTGCATCTCCCTGACCATCTTCTCGATGTCATACGTGGCGACGGCGGTCTGATCAGCCAGGCGACGGATTTCCATGGCTACCACCGCAAAGCCCAAGCCGTATTCGCCCGCCTTTTCGGCCTCGATAGCGGCGTTGAGCGAGAGCAGGTTGGTCTGATCGGCCACCTTGGTGATGGTGGTGACAACCGAGTTGATGTTGGTGGTCTTTTCGCTGAGGACGGAGAGCTTGGCGGTGATGGAGCCGGAGGCTTCCATGATCTGGCGCATGGTGGTTTCCATGCTGCTGATCGAGGCGTGCCCGCTGCCGGCCAGCTCGGCGGTCTGCTCGGCGACCTGGTTGACCTCGTTCATCGTCTTCACCAGCTCCTTGGAAGTGGCCGAGATTTGCTTCGAGGTGGCGCCGATCTCGGACGTGGTGGCCGCGATCTCGTGGGAGGTGCTCTGTTGCTCGCGGGCCGTGGCGGCAATCTCGGTAGCCGTGGTGTTAACTTGAATGCCGGAGCGCTGCACCTGGCCGACCAGCGCGGACAGGTCGTCCGCAAGGCGGTTGAGGCCATTGGCGACGATGCCGAACTCGTCGCGCCGTTGCACGACGAGCCGTTCGGTGAAGTCTCCCTGGCGCATGTGCTCAAGGGTGGCCACCAGGCGGCTCAGCGGCTGGGTGACGGTCGTGGAATGGACCCGACCCACAATCGGAATCGCCAGCAGAATGATGGCAAAGGGAGCGAAACCCACCAGGGCGAGCGTCTCTCCGCGGATGGCCTCGGTGTTTTGCACCCGCTCGATATCATAGGTCAGGTCGCGGAACAGCTTGGCGCGCCGGTCGCGGATTTCAGGGTAATCCTTGACGTAGATCATCACCGCACTGGCGGAATCGGTCTCCGCGGTGTCCAGCACCTGGCGATGGAAGTCGGCCAGCATCTTTGAGGTGAAGTCGCTCAGGTTGTTGACCGAGTGCATCAGTTCAGGATACTCGGCAAACTCGGTCTGCAGCAGCTTGAGTTGCGAGGCCAGGTCAGTCTCGACCTCGTGTTTGTGCTTCTTCTCCGGCTCGTTCCGGGGATCCAGCAACAAACCGCGGACGGTGTCGCTCAGGAGCACCACGTCGTAGGCGATGTGGTTCTTGGCGGCCGACAGCGTGTCGCTACGGTGAACGCCGGCCGAGCGGGCGCTGGCCGCCCAAAGCGCCAGACCCACGCCCGCCAGCAAAAGCACGATGAGCACCCAGAACGCGGTGTTGAGTCGTTGCCAGATGGTCACGGTCTTCATGCGGAGGTAGCGTCACACTTGCGTTTCTGCGTGTTCAATAGTTAATGCCCCTTCGGGTGGAAAACAAGAATGAAGTGACGGGCTGCGTGATTGTCGAACGGACCCCGGGCTACCCGGCTGCCATGAGAAAAAGTCGCAGGCGGCCTTAGTCTCCGACCGGAGAGGTGGTTCAGGCGGTCTGTCGGTTGCAAGCGCCCTGCCGCGACGTAGAGTTACGGTAGAATGAAAATGCAGTTCAGAACCTGGCTCCGAGGAGCCAGCGTCGGCCTTCTGCTTGGCGGCCTGACATTGTTCGCCGGCGGTTGCGCCTTCCACGAAGGCGTTGCCTACGAGAGCAGTCCCTACGGGCCCTACTACGATTATTACTACTACCCGGACTGGGATGTGTACTTCTACCCGGAGGGTGGGCTTTATTACTGGCATGACGATGGCCGTTGGGACTCGGGGCGCCGGTTGCCGCCGCACTACGAGCTTAACGAATCCCACCGCCAGTACTTTCGCTTCCACACCCGGCAGCCGTGGACGGAGCGCGGAGAACACCACGAAGAGCACGAAGAGCACGAAGAGCACGAGCACGGTCGGCGATGAAAGACGCGGGAAGCGCCCGGCTTGAGGCGCAGGTGCGATGAGCCAGTGCCAGGCAAGAGTCCATCTTGTTAATACCACCATTTCCGGCAACCAGAGGCTGGAAACCCGAAGCCCGAAATCCGAAGGCCGAAAGAAGGCCGAAGTCCGAAACCCGAAAGGCGAACCTGCGCCATCCCCGCGCCTGGGCCTGCGACTCAGCCGGCAGCGGCTCGTTCAGCGCTAACAGAGGGGCTTTTCGGCCTTCGGGTTTCGGACTTCGGCCTTCTTTCGGCCTTCGGCTTTCGGCTTTCGGATTTGGGAGCCTGGCGCTTGGCGGTACTGCCGGGATGCGCCCGCGAGGCAGGGGCCATCGCTTCAGTGCTTGCCTATCCAGCCGCGCGCGGCAGACTCCGTTTCCTGTATGGCTCGGAAACCTGGTACGCTGGCAATTGAATTCCGCAACTCCGTAGGGCGCGTCACTCCGCGCGCGCCCCAGCCCGGCAACGGGCTTCCACTCGGCGCGCGCGGAGTGACGCGCCTTGCCAGGTTGCGGAGTTTAGCAGTCAGCGTTCTGTTACCCGTGGCATTCATCCTCGCAACCCTTTGCCCGCTCGCCCATGCTGCCGAACCCGTCAACCCAGCCAGACCCAACATCATCTTCATTCTCACCGATGACCTGGGTTATGGGGACCTGGGCGCCTTCTTTCAAAATGCCCGCGCCGCCGCCCATGACCGGGCCAAGCCGTATGAGCTGACGCCGCATTTGGACAAGCTGGCGACGGACGGTGTCCAATTGCGCCAGCATTATTGTCCCGCGCCGGTCTGTGCGCCGTCGCGCGCTTCGCTGATGCTCGGCGTCACTCAGGGGCACGCGAATGTCCGCGACAACCAGTTCGACAAGGCCATCGCCAATGATCACACCCTGGCCAGCGTCCTCCGGCAGGCCCGTTACACCACGGTAGCGGTCGGCAAATGGGGCCTCCAGGGCGTCGGGAGCAACCCGCAGGAATGGCCGGCATTCCCCACCAAGCGCGGATTCGATTCCTTCTTCGGCTATGCCCGGCACAAGGATGGGCATGAGCACTATCCGAAGGAGGGCCTGCATGACGGCCCCAAGGAGGTTTGGGACGGCGTGAAGAACATCTCGAGCGAGTTGGACAAGTGTTACACCGCCGACTTGTGGACTGCGTGGACCAAGCAATGGATCATGGCTCACGAGCGCACGAATGCCGCACAGCCTTTCTTCATCTATCTGGCCTACGATACTCCGCACGCCGTTTTGGAATACCCGGCCACGGCGTATCCTGCCGGCGGGGGCGCAGACGGCGGCCTCCAATGGCTGGGCACCCCCGGCCACATGATCAACACCGCTGCGGGCAAGCCGGATTCTTACGTGGACCCGGTCTATGCCACGGCCACTTGGGATAACGATCACAACCCGGCGACACCGGAGGTGCCCTGGCCCGACATCTACAAGCGTTATGCAACGAGCGTCCGGCGGATTGACATGGCGGTGGGCGACCTGCGCCAGTTGCTTCAGGATCTGAACCTCACCACCAACACTTTTATCGTCTTCAGTTCCGACAACGGCCCGAGCATCGAGTCGTATCTGCCGGAGCACATCAAGCCGACCTTCTTCAGCAGTTACGGGCCCTTCGATGGCATCAAGCGGGATTGCTGGGAGGGCGGGGTGCGTGTGCCCACTATCGCGACTTGGCCGGGCCACATTGTTGCGGGCGGCATCAACAACTTGCCTTGTAGTTTCTGCGACTGGATGCCGACCTTTGCGGCTTTGGCCGGTCTGCCCGCTCCGGCCCGCAGCGATGGGGTCTCGCTGCTGCCGACGCTCACCGGCCGGGGCCAGCAGCAAACCCCCACGGTCTATGTCGAGTACTTCGAGCGAGGCAAGACGCCGAACTTTCCTGAATTCCTCCCCGACCACCGCGGCCGCAAGCGGAACCAGATGCAGCTTCTGCGTCTCGGCGACTATTTGGGCGTGCGCTATGACATCGCCAGCCAGGCCGATGATTTTGAAATCTACAATGTCGTGACCGACCCTGAGGAAGCCACCAACCTGGCCGTCAATCCTGGCTTCGCCGACCTGCAAGCGCGCCTTAAGGCAGGCGTGCTGCAAGTGCGCCGGCCCAACGCCAGTGCGCCCCGGCCCTATGACGACGAGTTCGTGCCTGCCGCAGCCGTGTCCAACGTGGTGCGGGGGATTGAATGGGAGACCTTTGAAACGCCCTTGCCCTGGGTGGCAAAACTGGACCACTTAAGTCCTTCGGCGCACGGCTACGTCCCGCGGCCCGAGCATTCCCGGCTGCCGGCCACGAAGCGCGGCGGCGCCCTCTTCACGGGCTTTATCAAAGTCCCATCCGACGGGGTCTATTCGTTCGAGGTCGCGGCAGACGGCGGCGCGCTGCTGCGCATCCACGACGCAACGGTGGTTGATGCCGACTTTGGCTATACCCCCGGCATGGAAGCCTCGGGCACCATCAGGCTAAAGGCCGGCCTGCACCCGTTCCGGCTCTACTACTGGCGCGGCGACTCCGACAACGCCTTCCTCCATTTCAAATGGAGCGACGCCGCCCAGTCCCAGCGGGACGTGCCGGCCAGCGCCCTGTTCCGACTCTCGGCTGGCTGATCGTCTATCCCGGGGCCACTGACAAAAGCGCGGTGCAACCGCAACCGAAGGCGCGAAGCGTTTGGAGAGTTCCGAGTCGCCTTTCTGGTTGGCCAGTAATACGCGTGGAGGGGGCCTGAGGGCGGCCTGGAGGTGGCCGGGAGCGAAAAGGCGAGAAAGGGGACAAGCAACAACAAGGCGGAAACGTAAAAGCATGGCAACACCTGGTGCTTTCTCGCCTCTCCGCCCCGCCTGCTGGCCTGCTGCTCATGGGCTAGGCTTTTTGCTAACGATGCTTATCACTGGCGCCGGCCCGGTGCTGCCCAGGATGTAACAGAGACGGAATCCCGCCGTCCAGTGCATGAGCCGGGTTCGGTGCCAGTCTTTCACTCATTTGGTTTCGCCCGGCTGTCGCGACGCCGCGAAGTAAATAACGTAGAACCACGAGAAGATGCCTGCGAGTATTGCCCACAGGATCGAGCGATTCCGGTGCCAGGAACACACAACAGCTATCGCTGAGCCAAGGCCGATTCCCGTCTGCGTGACGGTGTGTGTGGTCTCGTTGACGATTTGAGCAATAATCATAGAGCTTTCACCGAACCCATTTGTTTTACACGGAAAGGTTTCGGCCTAAGTGCGTATTGGCCGGCAAACACGGAAGTGCTTGCCTCTGCCCTGACCATGGGGCAAGAGTAGGCCCATGGAGCACAGCGGGGCAAGACATAAAGGGCAAGGGCGGCGGGGGCGGGCACGGCCAGTGACAAACTCCTGCGTAACCCCTTGTAGGAGACGACGTAAGGAGTCTCTCACTAAACCCAGTCTGGTCCTTGCGTAAGCTGTTGATCAGAGACTCCTTACGTCGTCTCCTACAACGTTTTGGGCCAGACTTTGTCACTGGCCGTGCGGGGGCGGGGCGCGTCTTGTTGGTACCACCATTTCGGGCAGCCATAGGCCGGAAACCCGAAGCCCGAAATCCTAACCTGGCAGAGCTAGAACCAAAGCCGGCTAAACCGCGGAATACGCGGAATACGCGGAAACAGGACCGGGGATTTCCAGGTTTCCGCGTATTCCGCGTATTCCGCGGTTCAGGAATTGAAGCCATTTAGCGCGCGATTCAGAAAGGACGAAGCGAAGGCCGAAAGAAGGCCGAAGTCCGAAACCCGAAGTCCGAAAAGCCTGCTCTCGCCCCTCGGCTAGCACTGATTGAGCCGCTGCCGGCTGGGTCGCAGGCCCAGGCGGGGGGATGGAGCAGGTTCGCCTTTCGGGTTTCGGATTTCGGATTTGGGGGCCTGCCGCTTGGCGGTACCTTCGAGATGCACCCCTCGACAACCTGCTTGCGCTTATCACGAAATCCCTGTACATACATAAGGTGAAATTGTCGTCTAACAGACAACGGCTCCGGTCAGCCACGCGGTGGGCCTCGGTATTGTTGGTCGCTGTGCTGGCCGGGTGCGGCCAGAACAAGATCCAGGAATACCGGGTGGCCAAAGAACCGGCTACGCCTCAAGCGCAGCCCGACGGCCTCCCGCCCAGCCATCCCGAGATGTCTGGTGCTGCCGCGCCCGAGGCCCTCCAATACAAGGTGCCACCCGACTGGAAGGAAGCCCCCCGTGGCTCAATGCGCGTGGCGTCCTTCCACGTAACCGGCCAGGACGGCAAGCTGGCTGATATCAGCGTCATCCCGCTGCCGGGCATGGCCGGGAGCGACCTGGACAACGTCAACCGCTGGCGCGGCCAGGTCGGTCTGGCCGGCGTGTCCGAGGAGGAATTGGCCAAACTCGCCCAGCCCGTCGAGATCGCCGGCCAGCCCGCCAAGCTCTATGAGCAGGCCGGCACGAATCCCCAGAACGGTGAGAAGACCCGCATCCTCGCCGCTATCAGCCGGCGCGGCGACATGGCGTGGTTCTTCAAAATGACCGGCGACGACGCCCTGGTCGAGCAGCAGAAGCCGGCCTTTATCGAGTTTCTCAAATCGGTGACCTTCCCTGCCGCTGTGGCGCAGGCGGGCTTGCCGCCGTCCCATCCCCCGATTGATGCCGGGAGCATGATGGCTCCGGCCGGGATGGAGGCTTCCTCCGGCCAGGCCAAACCGAATTGGAATGTGCCTTCCGGTTGGAAAGAAGTCCCCGGCGGGCAATTCCTGGTGGCCAAGTTTATGATCTCCGGCGATGCCAGCGCGCAGGCCGCCGTCAACGTCAGCTCGGCGCCCGGTGAGGGCGGCGGCTTATTGGCTAATCTCAATCGCTGGCGAGCCCAGCTCGGCCTCGGCCCGGTGGCGGAAGCCGACCTGGCCAAGGATACGCAGCCGCTCGACCTCGCGGGGGCCAAGGCCTCGGTCGCTGACATCACCGGCAAGGATGCCCGAAGCGGGGAGCAGGCGCGGCTCGTGGCGGTAGTCGTCCCGCGCTCGGGTGACACCTGGTTTTACAAACTGATGGGCAACGCGCAGGTGGTGCAGCAGCAGAAAGACGCGTTCATGAAGTTCGTGGAGTCCGCCAAATACTAGCCGCCGGACAAGTTAAATAAGCTACATGAGTTATATGAGTTGCATGAGTTACATGAGTTACATTCTTACAAACGCCGGTCGCGGGGACGGTCCATGTAACTCATGCAACTCATGTAACGATTTAACGGTCTCCCCGCATTAGCCCGTCCCCTGTTTCGCATGTTTTTGGATAACGTTCTGGATCGCCTGGTGAGTTTCTTCACCTCGTTGCGCCTGACAGTCGTGTGCCTTGCCCTGGGGCTGGTGCTTGTATTCTGGGGCACGATGGCGCAAGTGGACCTGGGCCTCTACAAGGCCCAAAACGAGTTCTTCCGCAGCTTCTTCATCTACTGGGGCCCCAAAGGCGCCTCCTGGAGAATCCCCGTCTTTCCGGGCGGCTATCTCATCGGCGGCGTGCTGGTCATCAACCTCATCGCCTCGCAGGTCCGGCGCTTTACGTTCAGCGCCAGCCGAATCGGCCTCTGGATGGTGCACGGCGGCCTCATTCTGCTCCTGCTCGGCCAACTGCTGACCGACGTGCTCTCGCGCGAAAGCACCCTCCACCTCCGCGAAGGCCAGGCCAAGAACTATTCGGAAACCGAGCGCCAGGCTGAACTGGCGGTGATTGATGACACTAATCCCGAGGACAACAAAGTCGTCGCCATTCCTCAAGGCGTGTTGGAGCGGCAGAAGACCATCCGTCCCGGTGACCTGCCGTTCACCGTTCGTGTGGAGAAGTTCTTTCCCAATTCCCGGGTCCAGGACCGTGCGGCCAACTCGATCGAGCCCCCGGCGGCGACCCAGGGCATCGGCCCCCGCGCCACAGTCAAGGCAGTGCCCCGCGTGACCGAGATGAACCGGCGCGACGTGCCCAGCGCCGTCGTCGAGATCGTCACCCCGCAAGGCTCGCTCGGAACGTGGCTGGTTTCCGAGTATGTTGACCAGCCGCAGAGCTTCACCTGGCATGACCGGACCTATCAGCTCGCTTTGCGGCCCAGACGGTATTACGAGCCCTACACGATCCAGCTCCTGAAGTTCCGGCACGACGTCTATCCCGGCACGGACATCCCCAAGAACTTCTCCAGCCGGATTCTCCTGGAGCGCCCCGACACCGGCGAGAAGCGCGAGGTTCTGATCTACATGAATAATCCGTTGCGCTATGCGGGCCAGACTTACTACCAGGCGAGCTTCGACCCGGACAACCACGGCAGCGTCCTGCAAGTGGTCCACAACCCCAGTTGGCTGACTCCTTACTTCTCCTGTGTGCTGGTGGGGCTGGGCTTGCTGATCCATTTCGCCACCCACCTCTTCGGCTTCGCCTTCAAACGGAGGACCGCATGAATTACCGGAAAACATCCAACATCCAACATCCAACATCCAACATCCAATGCGCCCCATTGGCACATTCCCTGGATGTTGGATGTCGATGTTCGATGTCGATGTTCCCCATCACCCTGGCTGCTGGATGTTCCCCCATCCCCAAATCTCCTTCCCATCTGTGAAACCTTTGCTCAAGCTCCTCCCCTGGTTCTTCGTCGCCCTCTTCGGCTGCGAGATCGTCGCCGTGGTGCTGCCCAAGAAGGACGGCGAGTATCACGTCGCCGCCTTTGGCCGCCTGCCCGTGCTGCTCAATGGCCGCATCCAGCCCTTCGATTCGGTCGCGCGCAACTGCCTGCTGCAAATCCGCAGCACCGGCGATGTGCCGCATCGAGCAGGTGCCCTCCTGGAAGTTCTGGCACCATCCCAAGAAGCTCAAATCCACAGCCTGGCTGCTCGAGGTGATGACTCGGCCGGAAGTCGCCGACACCCGTCCCATCTTCCTCATCCACCACGCCGAGCTGCTGGGTGAGCTCAGGCTCCAGAACAAGGGCGTCGATAAGTCGGGTCTGCGCTATTACACCTTCAACGAGCTGAAGCCGTTGCTCGGCGAAATCAACGACCAGGCCCGCAGGGCAGGGGAGGCCAAGTCGGACGCGCAGGACGCTTTCCAAAAGCAGGTCGAGAAGCTGGCCAACGCCCTCTGGCTCTATCAGCGCCTCAAGTTCACCCTCCAACCCGAAGGCGCGGACAACTTTGCCCGGGAACTGGCTGACTTCCAAAAGAACCTCGGCCCCGCCCAGGTCGCCGCGCAAGCCAGCGACAGCGGCAAGCCCTTTGACAAGGAAGCCCTCGCGCGCATTGCCCAGCCCGTCCAGGACTTCCAGACCATGGCCCAATTCGGCTACCCGCTCGTCGTCCCGCCGCTCGACCCGACTGACTCCCAGCGACCATTGGCAAACGATGGGCGCCAGCCTGCATGGATTCCGGCCACACGGACAAGCTGCATCCCGCCGCGCTGGACCTCGCCGCCATGGCCACCGCCTATCGCCAGCACAATCCCGAGGCCTTCAATAGCGCCGTGGACAGCTACCGGCAATGGCTGACCCCGGCCTTCGACCACGCGCTGCTCAAGGGCCGGGCGGAGTTCTTCTTCAACAGCATGAAGCCCTTCCTCCACGCGATGATCATTTACCTCTTCGCCTTCGTCCTGGCGTGAGCGGCGCTGCTGACCTGCGCGCTCGCCCCCAACCTGTCCGAATCGCTGCGCCGCTCCGCGTTTTACCTGGTCATCCTCGCCGGTTTGGTCCACACCTTTGGCCTCGTCTTCCGCATGGCGCTGGAAGGCCGTCCGCCGGTCACCAACCTCTACTCCTCCGCCATCTTCATCGGCTGGGGAACCATGGTGCTGGGGCTGATCCTGGAGAAGATCTACCGCGTGGGCATCGGCAGCGTCCTCGCCTCCCTTGCCGGTTTCATCACGCTGATGATCGCCCATAACCTCGCCCTGGGCGGCGACACCATGGAAATGCTGCGCGCCGTGCTCGACACCAACTTCTGGCTCGCCACCCATGTCGTCGTCATCACCCTCGGCTACGCCTCGACCTTCGGCGCCGGCCTGCTGGCCATCCTCTACATCTTCCTGGGCGTGTTCACCCCGTTGCTCTCCCACAAGCTTGCGCCCGGCGTCGGCAGCTCAGCCCGCGTCCGGCAAAGGGAAATCGAAGGCGCCCGCCGTGCCGGTCTCCCAATCGCCAATCGCCAATCGCAAATCGGAAACCTCCCTGGGCCAGACCCTCGGCACCATGGTCTATGGCATCGTCTGCTTCGCCACCCTGTTCAGCTTCGTCGGCACCGTCCTGGGCGGCATCTGGGCCGACCAATCCTGGGGCCGGTTCTGGGGCTGGGACCCGAAGGAGAACGGCGCCCTGCTCATCGTGCATCTGGAACGCCGTCATCCTCCACGTGCGCTGGGGCGACCTGATGCGCGACCGCGGCATCATGAACCTGGCGGTCTTCGGCAACATCGTGACCAGCTTCTCCTGGTTCGGCGTGAACATGCTCGGCATCGGCCTGCATTCCTACGGGTTCATGGACGCCGCGTTCAAGTGGCTCATGATCTTCATCGGCAGCCAGGTCGCCATCATTCTCCTGGGCATGTTGCCGCTGCGCTTCTGGCGCAGCTTCCGCGTCAGCTCCCAATCCCCTTCCGGTGGCGAGCCCGCCGCTGCCGTTGACAAAGCCGGCACTCCGGCCCCTGCCGGCGCTTAAGGACTCCAGAACATCCAGCATCGAACATCGAACATCGAACATCCAATGCCCTCCGGTCGGGCTGTTCGCATTGGATGTTGGATGTTGGATGTTCGATGTTGGATGTTTTCTTCTGGTTCAGGGGTTCAATGCACAAACTGGTTTCGTGGAATTCTCACCCCGGCCCTCTCCCCTGGGGAGCGGGAGGACCCTCCACCGAGCTGCGACAAATCGGAGCGTCCAGGCATATCCCGCGACGGTCGGCGGGGGCACCCTCTCCCCAAGGGAGAGGGCCGGGGTGAGGGGGAACTGGGTCCACCTTGTTTCCACCGGGTCAGGATGTCTGAGGCTAGCCCGGATATTTCACGCTGGTAGGGACGCTTCGCCGAGGCGTCCGTCAGATGCCCACAGCGGACGCCTCGGCGAGGCGTCCCTACCTTGCAGCCTGTGGGTGTTTCAATCGGAGCATGAAATATGCGGGCTAGGCGTGGCGCTCGGGTTCATCCCGATCTGCTGATGGCACAGTTCCCGCCGCCTTCCGTCTAAAGTACGAGAGCCTTCCGAGCGCTTGCCGGGCCAATCCAACCAGCCTCCGATGGTGCCAGGCGCCCCGGGTTCGTTCAACCCACGCTCTGACGTAATCTTTCCTCACGCTCCGGAGACAGGGTGCGACGGCTGCCGCCTCGAAGGCCCTGCCGACGGGTTTGCCTTCCGCGCGCAGAACGGCCCTCTCGCGCACGGCCGCGGCGTCGCGCAGGATGGCCGCTTCGGCTTCGCTAATCCTGTGCGCTGCACGCCTGCGGTGGCGCAAAGCCCGTAGTCTCAGGCAACCGGCGAAAGCCCAGGCACAACACCCCAACATTGCCAGCCCTTACGGGATGTACATCGTGACTTCCATGCGGCCGGAGCTAACGTTGCCGGTGAGCCGCCGGGACCAGTCGCCGCAGACCTGCGCATGCACGCTGACAGAACCGGCTGGTCCCGGTCAATTCCACCGGTTTGTTAAGCGGCATGCGACGTCCTTTCAATCGAGGCTTTCAGGAAGGGGCGTAGGTGGTGAACCCCCAATCGGCCAGCCAGCCAACCACCAAAAGCGGCAAAAAGCGCCGCGAAACCTGCGTGCACCCAGAGGGAATCAGGAATCGCCGTAACCTCCGGTAACGTGCGGCCCAATGCGGCACCCGCGGCGAACGTGGCAGCGAACCCTACAACTGGAAGAAATGACCGCCAGCCCCCGAAAGCCTCATTGCTCGCCTCGTGCAGCAACCGCCTCTGATGGTCCTTGGCAAAGCCCGAAAGCTCGGTGAATGACTTCGGTCCAATGAACGGCAGATACCCGTCTGAGGCCGCCCGCCTTGCAACCCAGACCACAGAAAGGCCAACTGTGACCCCGATGAAGGGAGGCCAGAACTCCCCAAGGAAGATTGATATTGCATTCATACGTGCCGGCTCCTGTGCCGCAGCTTCAACTCGCTTTGTTAGATGCCCGGTGCAAGCTCAAAGTCAATCCGCAAGCTGAGGCGGTCCCCAACGGCAGGAAACCTGCAGCCTGGCCCGAAGCTCGCGCCTATCAAATCGATCAAGGCTTGCTTGGTTAAGGGTGGTGCGAACTCCGAGCGCATGTCCGCGAAGTTCATCACGGTGCCGTTAGGCTCCACACGGAGGCTGCCACGCAAACGTCCCTTGAGTTGTGGGGTAGTGTTGAGCAAGTTTGTGTACGCTACCGACATCCCCTGAACTGCCGTCTTCAAGCCTTGCTCCAACTGTGCTTTAGTGGCGTGGCCTCCCTCGACCGCGCAAGATGTGAGGCGCACACCGGGAGCAGAGACGACTGCACTGCTAGGTGCGCTTGAATCCCCACACGCTGCCAGAGTGAGACAGAGCATAACGGCAAGCAGGTGGCGAATGACTCGAACAACTTCCGTCAGAGTGGTGACTGTGCTAAATAGGATCTGCTTTGCTTTGATTCTCATGCTTTAAAGACACCGATTGCACCATATCTTGTATAAACGAATTCGCAGCTAACGGAAACAAGTGTCCTCACTATTGACACAAAGGCAACACCTCCTGAGCGGGTGAAAGATCCGCCTTGGGGCTGAGCAGGTTGGACACGTAGGTCCACGTCCCCATCACCAGTCGCTGCGCAATCCACTTTAGGCTCATGGTCGTTTCCTGCCGAACCCGCCGGGCGATGAGCACTTTGCCGGGGTGCCCTTTGGCCCGCCCGCGCAACTCCTCCTCAGACCACCCCAGCCGCCCCAACTCCTCTCGGACAATCCGCTCCGCCTTCTGCACGCCGGTCTCCTGCCGTTCGGCCCCGTAATGGTTCGGACCCACTCGCTCCACCGCCGCCGCCAGAAGTTCCTGCCGGAATTCCTCTGACCCCAGCACCCAGTCGTGCCGCAACGCCTCATCATCCGCCGCGCTCTCCTCGGCCCGGCGCTTCTCCGTCAGCGCCGCAAACTGTCGGCGCCCAGCCACGCTATCCTTGGGAATCCCTTTCTCCCCCAGCAGCCGATCCACCCTCCGCAGTGCTGCTACGGAGGACGGGTCCACTCGCAGCCACGCGGGCCGCTGGCCGGGCTCTTTCAAATACTGCCCATAGCTGCTCCAGCGGAAACTCTCCAAGGGCCTCTCCGGCTTAAGCAATCCCGCCCGCACCGGGTTCAGGTGCACGTAATCGCAGGCGGTGCGCAGGTAACCGTTGCCGCTCCCCTCCACCACTAAGGCCTTGTAGCGCCCGGCGAACAAATGCCCGCACAGCTTGTGACGGATATTGTAACGCTTGGTATAAACGCCCAACAGCCACTTCATCCCGGCCACCAGGTTGGGCTGGGGCGTCTCCACCACCAGGTGAAAATGGTTGCTCATCAGGCAGTACGCATGCATCTGCCATTCGGTCTTTTGGCACGCCTCCCCCAGCGTCGCAAGAAACCCCTGCCGGTCCAGGTCATCCCCAAAGATTGCCTCTCGTTGGTCCCCACGATTCATGACGTGGTACATGGCCCCAGGATACTGAATCCGCAGCTTGCGCGGCATGGGCTTTTCTTATCAAACCGCTCGGGCAGTGTCAATAGTGAGGACTGACACTTGTTTCGCATTCGCTCGAGTGATCTCGTTAGGCGGCCAAATTGATCTCTGCTCCATGCTCTCGAATATATTGACCGATGCGCATACGGTACCCGGCAACCAAAAACAAGTCGAGCAAGTCCGTCATGAACATGGATACCAGGAAGAAAGCCACATAGCTGCCCGCTCCATGAAACCCGCTAAGCAGGACCACAGCAAGCAGGGCGAGGAAAAGCACGAAGGATTTAGCCAGGCTCAATGGCCAGCGTGTGAGCAGAGGATGAACAAACTCCCGCCAGACAAAGCGGCGCTGAACACGAGAGAGGGCCGCCCACGGTGGAAATCGGAGAAGGGCTAAGTAAACCAGCATAAGCTCGGTCGTCTAACGTCGAAGCTCACTGGCCGGGAGCAGCCGCCAGCGACGCCGCCTTTGAGACAAACTGAACCGGCTGCTCCCGGTCCAGTGCAGCGAAAAGTTAGCAGCCCTCATGGCGCCACGCTCCCGGCCACAATAATGCTCAAGAGCATCAGCGAGCCAATGTGCAGGACGAGCGCGAGAATCCCAAACCCGTTCGTCTTCCGGTCGGCAAACCGCATGGAGCGCATCGCATACAAAAGCCCTGCTATACCAGACGCGAGCCAAAAAAGCGCAAGAATGACGCAAGCCACATGGGGCAATTGGGAGCGCGATATCGTCAGCCAGAGGCACGCTGCCGGAATAAACAATAGCAGGGCGGAAACGTAAAAGCATCGCAATACTTCGTGCTTTCTCGCCTCTACGTCCGCACCTGTTGGACTGCTGCTCATGGGCTACGCTCTCTGCTAACGACATGCGTGAGCGGCGGGGACCAGCCGCCACGGATGTACGAACCGCAAGCGACCAGAACGGCTGGTCCCCGTCCGTTCGACGCATTGGTTAGCCACCATATCCGCTCTCAACCCCGGTGCTGCTCAAGGTCTTGGATTCGTTGCCGCAGTCGAAGCAATTCGCGGCAAAGGTAGTGGATGACCGGAAGGGTCGTGAAACTCAGGCAAACCAGCCAGATGAACATCCCGCGGTCTTGCCAGAGAACCGTGATCACTCCTCCCACCAAGACGAAGCCTAATGTGCTCAGGAACACGGCCCGGTTGGAATGCTTGCCGAACTGGGCTATCGTTTTCTCGCTTTTGGTATCCATATTCATTTTTCTCCTTTCAAGGGTGTGAAGGCTAACAGTATTGGTTCACCGTCATCCTGCCTGCAAACACCAACCTTGGTTCCTTTTTCATGGCGGGCATAATACCAGGCGGGTTTGGAGGCAGGCAAGGATTATTTTCAATCATGTTTCTCTTGCCTTTGGCTATCAGAAAGACTAACTGAGTTAGGCTTTATGGACGTGCTTACCGGGAACCAGGCCGAACCACCAACCGGGCGCAACCAGGCCGCCGATTGGCGGCACTGGCTGATCAACGACCCATTGCTCAGCCCGGACGTGCGGGAGGGCTACCGGCGGACGTTGGAGGGCTTCGAGCAGTTTTGCGCCAAGCGCGGCGGCGGCGCCTCCGCCTCCGCCCAACCCACCGTGGCGCTGGCGCGGGAGTTTGTCGAACTGCTGCGTTTGGAGTGGGTTCCCGAACAAGTGTCAGTCCTCACTATTGACACAAGGCTAACACCTCCTGAGCGGGTGAAAGATCCGCCTTGGGGCTGAGCAGGTTGGACACGTAGGTCCACGTCCCCATCACCAGTCGCTGCGCAATCCACTTTAGGCTCATGGTCGTTTCCTGCCGAACCCGCCGGGCGATGAGCACTTTGCCGGGGTGCCCTTTGGCCCGCCCGCGCAACTCCTCCTCAGACCACCCCAGCCGCCCCAACTCCTCTCGGACAATCCGCTCCGCCTTCTGCACGCCGGTCTCCTGCCGTTCGGCCCCGTAATGGTTCGGACCCACTCGCTCCACCGCCGCCGCCAGAAGTTCCTGCCGGAATTCCTCTGACCCCAGCACCCAGTCGTGCCGCAACGCCTCATCATCCGCCGCGCTCTCCTCGGCCCGGCGCTTCTCCGTCAGCGCCGCAAACTGTCGGCGCCCAGCCACGCTATCCTTGGGAATCCCTTTCTCCCCCAGCAGCCGATCCACCCTCCGCAGTGCTGCTACGGAGGACGGGTCCACTCGCAGCCACGCGGGCCGCTGGCCGGGCTCTTTCAAATACTGCCCATAGCTGCTCCAGCGGAAACTCTCCAAGGGCCTCTCCGGCTTAAGCAATCCCGCCCGCACCGGGTTCAGGTGCACGTAATCGCAGGCGGTGCGCAGGTAACCGTTGCCGCTCCCCTCCACCACTAAGGCCTTGTAGCGCCCGGCGAACAAATGCCCGCACAGCTTGTGACGGATATTGTAACGCTTGGTATAAACGCCCAACAGCCACTTCATCCCGGCCACCAGGTTGGGCTGGGGCGTCTCCACCACCAGGTGAAAATGGTTGCTCATCAGGCAGTACGCATGCATCTGCCATTCGGTCTTTTGGCACGCCTCCCCCAGCGTCGCAAGAAACCCCTGCCGGTCCAGGTCATCCCCAAAGATTGCCTCTCGTTGGTCCCCACGATTCATGGCGTGGTACATGGCCCCAGGATACTGAATCCGCAGCTTGCGCGGCATGGGCTTTTCTTATCAAACCGCTCGGGCAGTGTCAATAGTGAGGACTGACACTTGTTCGAAACCACCAGCGAGCCCGCCGTTGCCTGCACCGGCTGGTTCGCCAATCCGAGTCCAACTCTCGCGTAAGAAAGGATGGAGGCTGCCACCCAATACAGTGGTTGTGAGCCGGCCTAGCAAGTGGGGAAACCCGTTCCGATTCCACGGCACCACAAGCGAAAGCCGGGAGAAGGCGCGGGCGGAATCCGTGGAGGCATACAAGCGGAACATCGGCCTGCTGACAAATGCTGTCGTGCAAGAGCTGCGAGGAAAGAACCTCGCCTGCTGGTGCCCACTGGACAAGCCGTGCCATGCGGACGTGCTGCTTATGTTGGCGAACGACCTCCCTCAGCCACAGCCGCCGGGGAACCGAGCCCCGACGAAGCCACAGAGCACCGGACATGACCCGACCACAGGAAGCTCAAGGGGCGGCGGCTGTTGGCTGCAGGGAGCGGGTTAGCCGTTGGCTTTCTCATGGCTCTGGCTCTTGCAGTGCTTCCGCATAAACTCCCGCAGGGCATCCGGGTCGGTCTGAGACCAAACGGCCCCGCAACCGAGGCACGCATAGCTCTCCGGCTGGAGCTTCGTGCCGTGCTGTAGGGTGACAGTGAGAAACCGGAGCCCCTCTGGACCGAACACGATGTCTGAGAAATACTCCTCGCTCGACCGCGTGATTCTGCCCTTCACAATCTCCGTCCCGCCGCACTTGAAACACTTGGTCATATAATCGGCTAACAGTATTGGTTCACCGTCATCCTGCCTGCAAACACCAACCTTGGTTCCTTTTTCATGGCGGGCATAATACCAGGCGGGTTTGGAGGCAGGCAAGGATTATTTCCAATCATTTTTCTCTTGCCTTTGGCTATCAGAAAGACTAACCGGGTTAGGCTTTATGGGCGTGCTTACCGGGAACCAGGCCGAACCACCAAGCGGGCGCAACGAGGCCGCTGATTGGCGGCACTGGCTGATCAACGACCCATTGCTCAGCCCGGACGTGCGGGAGGGCTACCGGCGGACGTTGGAGGGCTTCGAGCAGTTTTGCGCCAAGCGCGGCGGCGGCGCCGGCGCCTCCGCCCAACCCACCGTGGCGCTGGCGCGGGAGTTTGTCGAACTGCTGCGTTTGGAGTGGGTTCCGGGGGCGGCCCAGTTGCAGGAATGGAAGGACGCGCTTAACTGGCTGTTTCGCGCCCGCCGGAGGCCGGCTGGGCCGGTGCTGACGGGTGTGCCGGCGCTGGGCCGGGCCGACCTGGGGCGCACGCCGTGGGAACGGCGGCTGGTGGAGAAGATCCGGGTGCGGCACCTGTCGTGGCGCACGGAGCAGACGTACCGGGGCTGGGCGTGGCGGCTGGCGCAGTTCCTGGGCGAGCGCCCGGTGGAGTCGGCCACGGCGGAGGATGTGCGCGCTTTTCTCAGCGACCTGGCGACGGCGCAGCGGGTGGGGGCGTCGGCCCAGAAGCAGGCGCTCAACGCGGTGGTGTTCCTGTTGCGGGAGGTCGAGGGCAAGGAGCTGGGAGACTTCGGCGAGTTTACCCGGGCGAGGCGACACGTGCGGATGCCGGTGGTGCTGAGCCGGGAGGAATGCGCGCGGCTGTTCGCGGCGATGGAGGGGGTGCCCCGGCTCATGGCCGAACTGGCCTACGGGAGCGGGCTGCGGTTGATGGAGTTGCTCCGCTTGCGGGTCAAGGACGTGGATCTGGACCGGCGGCAGGTGGTGGTGCGGGCCGGTAAAGGCGATAAAGATCGAGTGACGGTATTGCCCGAGCAGTTGCTGGAGAAGCTGGCCGCCCACCGGGAGCGGCTGCGCCGGCTCCACGTCCAGGACCGGGAGGAGGGGCGGCCGGGGGTGTGGCTGCCTGAGGGCCTGGAGCGCAAGTGGCCCAAGGCGGGCGAGGCCTGGGAATGGCAGTGGTTCTGGCCCTCACGCGAGCTGATGAACGACCCCCGCACGGGGCTGCGGCGCCGGCATCATCTGCTGGATGTGACCTTCCAGCACTTCGTCCGGGAGGGGGCGCGCCAGGCGAAGCTGGACAAGAAAGTGACGCCGCACGTGCTGCGGCACTCGTTCGCGACGCATTTGCTGGAGCGGGGGACGGACATCCGCACGGTGCAGGAGTTGCTGGGCCACGAGGACGTAGCGACGACGCAGATCTACACGCACGTGATGCGCAAACCGGGCCTGGGCGTGCAAAGCCCGCTGGACGCGTAGGGCGTCGGCAGGTCGTGCCGGGATCGGAACGAGGTTTCTGAACCAGTGCGGCTCGGCCTCGGCGCGGAGTCGGGGCCTCAGAACTCGTGACTCGCCGCAGGATCTTGGAGCGGCGTGGAATCTGCCTGAGCCGGTTTTCGAGTCGGGCGGTGACTTCCCCCTCACCCCGGCCCTCTCCCTTGGGGAGAGGGAGGACCATCCGCCGTGCTGCGACAAATCGGAGCGTCCGGGCATATCCCGCGACGGTCGGCGGGGCACCCTCTCCCCAAGGGAGAGGGCCGGGGTGAGGGGGAACTGGACTCACCTTGTTTCCACGGGATCAGAGTGTCTAAGCCTCCTCCCAACGGCTTTGGACGGCATCCGCTCAAGGCCCAACTGTTGGCGTATCCCGCGTCTGCTTGCCGCTACCGTTCCAGCTTCCATTAAAACGCCTGATGCTCAGGGGCCGTGGAAGCGGGAGATCGTGGCGGCCCGGGGGCTGTGATCGGGCGGTTCGGCGGGGTTCTATGGTACCAGGGTATGTCCAGGGTATGTCCAGGGTACCTCCAGGGCTAAGCCGGGGTGGAAAGGGGGCATCCGGCGCCTTTCTCAGTATTGCGAATGCTTATCCTGGGTGCAGGGGGGAAGGCAGAAGGCACCCGCCGCCGCTGGGCTCTGGCGCGGCAAGGAATGAAGAATGCAGAAGTGTCGGTCCAAAGCCTCCAGCATCGAGCACCGGGAATCGAGTATCGAGTATCGAGCACGGAGCATCAGAGCCACCCTCAGGCCACCCCGAGGCCATCCCGAGGCTATCTGGTGGCTAACCGGTAGCCACCCGGAAGCCACCCTGAGGCTATCCTGAGGCTATCCTGAGGCTACCCCGAGGCTTCCCTGAGGCTACCGGTTAACCGAAAACGATGCCTTGGGCGAGGGGGAGTTCCTTGGAGTAGTTCACGGTGACGGTCTGGCGGCGCATGTAGGCCTTCCAGGAGTCGCTGCCGCTTTCGCGGCCGCCGCCGGTCTCCTTCTCGCCGCCGAAGGCGCCGCCGATTTCAGCGCCGCTGGTGCCGATGTTGACGTTGGCGATGCCGCAATCGCTGCCCCGGCAGGAGAGGAACTGCTCGGCTTCGCGCAGGTCGTTGGTGAAGATGGCCGAGCTGAGGCCCTGGGGGACTTCGTTGTGATAGGCGATTGCTTCGTCCAGGGTGCGGTAGGAGATCAGGTAGAGGATGGGGGCGAAGGTTTCGTCGCGGACGATCTGGAGGTCATGCGGAGCGGCGACGAGGCAGGGGCGGACGTAGCAGCCGCCGGGATACTTGGCGCCTTTGAGCGGTTCGCCGCCGTAAAGGATCTGGCCGCCCTGCTGCCGGACGGCGCTGAGGGCGTCCTGCATGTCCTGGACTGCTCGGGTATTGATGAGCGGCCCCATGAGCGTGCCGGGCTGGAGGGGGTTGCCGATGGGCACCTGGCGGTAGGCGCCGATGAGGCGGCTGACCAGTTTGGCGCGCAGGGAGTGATGCAGGATGATGCGGCGGGTGGTGGTGCAGCGCTGGCCGGCGGTGCCGACGGCGCCGAACAGGATGGCCCGCATGGCCAGGTCGAGGTCGGCGGTAGGGGTGACGATGATGGCGTTGTTGCCGCCCAGTTCGAGCAGGCTGCGGCCCAGGCGGCGGCTGACGACTTCGCCCACGTGCCGGCCCATGCGGGTCGAGCCGGTGGCCGAGACGAGGGGGATGCGGGTGTCGTTGATGAGGCGCTCGCCCACTGTGGCACCATCGCCGATGACGAGGCTGAAGATGGCCGGGTCAACGTCGTTGGCGCGGCAGATGCGCTCGGCGATGCTGGATGGTGGCAATGGCGGTCAGCGGGGTCTGGCTGGAGGGCTTCCAGATAGTGGCGTCGCCGCAGACGGCCGCGAGGGCGCTGTTCCAGGCCCAGACGGCGACAGGGAAATTGAAGGCGGTGACGATGCCGACGATGCCCAGCGGGTGCCACTGCTCCATCATGCGGTGCTGGGGGCGCTCGGAGGCGATAGTCAGGCCGTAGAGCTGGCGGGAGAGGCCGACGGCGAAGTCGCAGATGTCAATCATCTCCTGCACTTCGCCTTCGCCTTCGGCGAGGATCTTGCCCGCTTCGAGGGTGACGAGGCGCCCGAGGTCGCGCTTGGCGTCGCGCAGGGCGTTGCCGAGCTGGCGGATGATCTCGCCGCGTTTGGGTGCGGGCAGGAGCCGCCATTGCTCGAAGGCGGCCTGGGCGCGGCGGGCGGTGCGTTCGTATTCCTCGGGTGTCGCGGTGCGGACGGTGGCGAGCGTGCTGCCGTCAATGGGGGAAACGCTGGGCAAGGGCTTGCCGCTGCCCGCCCACTCGCCGCAGAAGACGCCCGGGTTATTGGCGCGCAGGCCGAGCTTCTTGAGCAGGGCGGCAGTGGTGGCAGAGGCGGAGGTGGACCGCTTGGAAGTGCGAGGTGAGGTCATAAGGGGGATTGAGAACTGAGCATTAGAAGCCGGAGGTTCAGTCGGGAGAAAGCATGGAGGAGCTGTTGGTGCGGCCCCAGAGGGTTTCGGTTACGGCGCGAGGTTCGGGAGGACGAGTGGTCTGTTCCCCCTCACCCCGGCCCTCTCCCTTAGGGAGAGGGAGAACGCTCGCCAGTTGTCTGGCGAGGTTGGCGCGCCAAGAGCCGCCGAGAGACTGGCCCCGATTCTCCCTCTCCCTAAGGGAGAGGGCCGGGGTGAGGGGGAACGCGATGTCCGATGAGGCAAGCAGCCGCGCACTGGAACGGCGCAGCCATCGGTTTGCGCTGGAAGGGTGACGGGCGGCACGGGTCCCTGAAACGGCGTGGCTGCCGACAGTAGTCGGCACCATGCTTAATACCGGAGGAATACACCGGCTACAATCGGAGGCCACGGACGGAGGCAATGTGTCGGCTACAGGCGGCTGCATTGCTGGTCCATGATGCGGAGGGCGGCCTCGATGATGTCGTCTTTGATGTCCAGCACGGGCCGGAGGCGGATGGAGCGTTCGCCGCAGCGGACGACGAGCAGGCCGAGTTCGTAGGCGCCTTTCCAGAAGGCGTCGCGCGCGGCGGTGTTCGGGCAGGTCGAAGGCGAGCATCAGGCCGCGGCCACGGACGGCGGTGATGACCGGGTATTTGGCGCCAGCGACTGGAGTTCGGCCAGCAGGCGTTCTCCCTGGACGCGGGCGTTTTCGACCAGGTGCTCTTCTTCGATGATCCGCAGGTAATGGGTGGACCGGACATAGTCGCGTGAAGTTGCCGCCCCAGGTCGAGCTGATGCGGCTGGGGAGGCGGAAGCAGTTGTCTTTGACCTCGTCCAGGCGCGGCCCGGCCATGACGCCGCAGACCTGGGCTTTCTTGCCGAAGGCCAGCAGGTCGGGCAGCACGTCGAAATGCTGGCAGCACCAGTTGCGGCCGGTCAGGCCCATGCCGCTCTGCACCTCGTCGAAGATGAGCAGCAGTTCGTGCTCGTCGCAAATCTGCCGCAGCGCGTGCAGGAACTCGCCGCGGAAATGGTTGTCGCCACCCTCGCCCTGGATCGGCTCGATGATGATGGCGGCGATGTCGGCGGCCTTCTGGGCGAGCACCTCGCGGATTTGTTTCAGGGCAAGCTTTTCCTGCTCGATGACCGCCGCCTCGCGCTGGGCGGGCGGCAGCGAGAAGTCCAGGCTTCGGCGAGACGATGCGCGGCCAGGGGAACTTGGGGAAGTAGGCGATCTTGCGCGGGTCGGTGTTGGTCAGGCTCAGCGTGTAGCCGCTGCGGCCATGGAAGGCGCGCTCGAAGTGGATGATTTCGGTGCCGCGCTCGCCGCGCCCGGCGGCCAGGTTCTTCCGCACCTTCCAGTCCATGGCGGCCTTGAGGGCGTTCTCGACGGCGAGGGCGCCGCCCTCGATGAAGAAGTAACGGTCCAGCGGCGGCAGGCCCATCACGCGGGCAAAGTCGCGGATGAAGGTGGCGATATTGGACGGTATAGACATCCGCATTGGCCACTTTGATCTTGGCGGCGGCGAGGAGGTCGGCCTGGACTTCCGGTCGGTCGAAGTAGGGGTGGTTGAAGCCAATGGGCTGCGAGGCGTAGAAGCTGTAAAGGTCAATCAGTTCGCGGCCGGTGGCGGCATCCACGAAGCAGGAGCCGCGGCTGCGGGCGAGGTCGAACACGAGCTTGAAACCGTCCACCAGGATATGCTGTTCGAGGCCGGTGATGACCTTGGCGGGTGGGACTTGCAGTTCGGGCGCGGCCGTCTTCTTATTGGCGGCCTGTCGCGGTTGATCGGTTGCTTGCATGAGTAGGTTCAGCGCTAACAAAACTTCGTAACGAGTCTAGCGAACCGGGAAGCATGGTTCAAGGCAAATGGAGCGAGCGTGTTGCGGTCGGGCGCTTCTCGCCCATGTTTCCCCGGAGTGCGCCCGTCCTCGGGCGCAGCATCGTCCGCTTCTCCAGCGCGCCCGACCCCTCCTGCATTGTCCTGCCTCCCGAATTGCTGCGCCCGGGGCCGGGCGCACTCCGGGGAATTTGCAGTTTGTAATCCGGTGGCGCTCGAATATGCTGGCCGCCGTTCTGAGCAAACAACTACGATTACACTGTATGAAACTTCGACTTTTGCTGGCAGCAGGCTTGATGGGTTGCGTGGCGGCGCGGGCCGCCGATTTGCGTCTGGGCATTATCGGCTGCGACACCTCTCACGTGGTGGCCTTTACTGAGATTCTGAACAACCCCGAGGCCAAAAAGCATATCCCGGGCGCCAAGGTCGTGGCGGCCTTCAAGGGCGGGAGCGCGGATATCCCTTCCAGCATCGGGCGGGTCGAGGAGTACTCTAAGACGCTGCGGGAGAAGTATGGGGTAACCTTCTACGACAGCATCGCGGAGATGTGCGAGCACGTGGATGCGGTGCTGCTGGAAAGCGTGGATGGCCGGCCGCACCTGGCGCAGGTCAAACCGGTGCTGGCGGCGCACAAGCCAGTGTTCATTGACAAGCCGATGGCGGGCTCGCTGACAGATGTGATTGAGATCTTCCGCCTGGCCCAGGCGGCCAAGGTGCCGGTGTTCAGTTCGTCCTCGCTGCGCTTCGCGAAGGACACGCAGGCCGTGCACAACGGTTCGATTGGCAAGGTGACCTATGCGGAGACCTATGGGCCGTGCGAACTGGAGCCACACCACCCGGACCTGTTCTGGTATGGGGTGCATGGCGTGGAGAGCCCTGTTCACGGTCATGGGAACCGGCTGCGAGACGGTGCAGCGGCGGACCACTCCCGACGGAAAGATTGAAGTGGTGGGCACGTGGCCCGGCGGGCGCAAGGGCATCTTCCGCGAGGACAAGAAGTTCCATGGCCTGGCCAAGGGCGAGAAGGGCGAGGCGCCGGTGGGATCGTTTGACGGTTACGAGCCGTTAGTGGCCGAGATCATGAAATTCTTCCAGACTGGTGTGGCTCCGGTGTCCCCGGAGGAAACAATCGAGATTTTTGCCTTCATGGAGGCGGCCGACGCCAGCAAGAAAGAAGACGGCGCCCCCGTCAAAATAGTAGTTGCATCCCCCCGAAAGGCGGCTAGAGTCCGCGCAAATAGATAACTCGCCATTTTCAAAGCCAGGTGAATCCTCAGTTGAACCCTGTTCAGTGATGATTTGAAACCCGATGGTCGGGAACGGCGGCGAAAGGGCGGGGAGTCAATAAAGCCTAGTCATCATGAGCACCAAGCTGTTTGTTGGAAATCTTTCCTTCAACGCGACCCAGAGCCAGCTCCAGGACCTGTTTGCGGCGCACGGCACCGTCCAGGAAGTGGATATCATCAAGGACAAGTTCAGCGGCCGCCCGCGCGGCTTTGCGTTTGTCACGATGGAAACCAAGGAGGCGGCAGATGCCGCCGTCCAGGCCCTCAACGGCAAAGACATTGACGGCCGGGCGCTAACAGTCAATGAAGCGCGCCCGCGCGAAGAACGGGCTCCCCGGTCCGGCGGCGGCGGTGGATACGGCGGTGGCCGCGGCGGACGGCGCGAGTTCAGCCACTAAACGGGTTCAGGGCGTTCCCCGGAACGCATTGTTTTAAGGCGCGGGAGCCGAGAGGAGCCCGCGTCTTGACGCTTTATCGGGCTACTTCAGCCGGAGGAAGTTCTGCAGGATCTGGCGGCCATTCTCGGTGAGAATGCTCTCCGGGTGAAACTGCACGCCCCAGATGGGATACTGCTTGTGCCGCACGCCCATGACTTCGCCTTCCTCAGTCTCGGCCGTGATTTCCAGGCAGTCCGGCACGCTGTCCCGCTGGATCACCAGTGAATGATAGCGAGTGGCGGCGAAGGGGTTGGGCATGCCCGCGAACAGATCCTTGCCGTTGTGCTTAATGAGCGAGGTCTTGCCGTGCATCATGCGGTAGTTGACTATCACATTGCCGCCGAAGACATGACCGATGCACTGGTGCCCGAGGCAGACCCCGAAGGTCGGGGTATGCGGGCCGAAGGTGCGGATGATCTCATTTGACAGCCCCGATTCGCGCGGCGAGCACGGTCCCGGGGAGATCAAGATGCGCTCCGGGGCCAGCGCGCGGATCTGCTCCATGGAGATGCGGTCGTTGCGATGGACCTGCATGTCCACCTGCATCTCCCCCAGGTATTGCACCAGGTTGTAGGTGAATGAATCGTAGTTGTCTATGACCAGCACCATGCTCGTGTGGCTGCTGAATCTAGCCTACGCCGGCGGCTTTGGGAAATGGGAAATTATTTCGACCCTCGGGTTTCAACCGGTCTCGATTTTCCGCGTCTGCTTCCCGCGCTTGGTCCGGAAGAGCTCCAACTGGGGTTCGCGGAAGAAGTCGTAGTTCTTGAGGATGCGAATGATCTGGAGCAGGTCCGACTTCTGGTAGTTGCGGTTGATCTCAGTCTCGTTCACCAGGTCGGCGAGCATCGTGCGGAAGGGGATGACCGCGTCAATGCCCTTGGAGCGGAGCAGGGCGATGCTCTCGTCGCGGGCCTCGGCGGCTTGGGGCAGGGCGGGTACGACCAGGATCTTCAACGGCGTGCCATCCTTGCCGAAGGCCCGCGCGGCTTGCTGGAAGACGCTCGGTTGCACGAAGCGAAAGATGGCAGGCGCGTGAGTCAGCACACCAAAGCTGAAAGTCTCCGTATGCCAGCCTTTGACGACGACAATCGCTCGCTCGATGCAAGCCAGGTCCGCGGAACCGAGCACAAACGGAACAGTGCCCAAGGGCGCCTGGGGCTTGGGGTTGAGAACGAAGAAGTCAATGTCGTCGTCCTCCTCACGTCGTGTCCCGCGGACGTATTTGCGGTGCTGGCGAACGAGGAATTCGTGGAGCTCGAAGTACTCGCGGACGATGGTTTCGCTGACAGCGGACATTTTAGGAGTTGAGGGTTGAGGGTTGAGGGTTGAGGGCCTGCTCGATCTGGCGACTGGGAACCTTATGGCCGAATTCGACCGCGCCGATTCGCCGCGCCAGGACGAACTTGATCTCGCCGCCGGCTGACCTTCTTGTCGAGTTGCATCGCGGTGAGGAGCCTTTTGCGTTGCGGCGGTGTTCAGTTTCACGCGCGTGGGCAGGCCGGCGCGCTGGAAGAGGGTCTCGATGCGGTCCACCTCGCGCGTGGCCAGTCCGAGCATCTGGGCGGAGAGGTTGGCTGCAGCGACCTGGCCGATGGCAATGGCTTCGCCGTGCAGATACCGCCCGTAGTGCGAGATGGCTTCAAGGGCGTGGCCGATGGTGTGGCCGAAGTTCAGGATGGCGCGCAAGCCGCTCTCAGTCTCGTCCTGGCGGACGACTTCGGCCTTGATCTCACAACAGCGGGCCACGACTGCCGCCAGCGTGCGCGGGTCGCGCCGCAGCAGTTTGGGCAGGTCGTGCTCCAACTGCTGGAACAGCCGGGCGTCGTAAATGATGCCGTACTTGATTACTTCAGCGAGGCCCGCCCGATATTCGCGCATAGGCAGGGAGGCCAGGGTGTGCAAGTCGCACAGCACCAGGCGCGGCTGGTAGAACGCGCCAACGAGGTTCTTGCCCGCCTTGAGATTCAAGCCCACCTTGCCGCCAACGGAGCTGTCCACCTGCGCGAGCAACGTCGTCGGCACCTGCACGAACGCCACCCCGCGCAGGTAGGTTGCGGCGACGAAACCCGCCAGGTCGCCTACCACGCCGCCGCCCAGCGCGACGACGAAGGACTTACGTTCCAGGCGCTGGGCGGCCAGTTGATTGTAGCAGGCCTCGAGTGTCTTGAGGCGCTTGGCGGTCTCACCGGCGGGGATGGTAATCAGCGTTGGGGCAAAGCCGGCTTTCTCCAAGGTCCTCCGCGCGGCAGAGCCGTACCGGGGGGCGACATTGGTATCAGAGATTATGGCGCAGCGGCGGCCCAGCTTCAACCGGGCGCACTCGGCACCCAGCCGCGCCAGCAGACCGGTGCCGATCTGGATGTCGTAGCTGCGATTGCCGAGCGATACGTTGACAATACCCACGCGCCAAGGATAAGGGTTGGCCCCGTTGTGTCAAAACACTATGCTTTGCGCCTATGAATCCGGTTGGCTTGGTGACTGGCGGGTCGCGGGGCATTGGCCGCGGCATTGCGCTGGAGCTGGCGAAGGTCGGCTATGACCTGGTGATCAACTATGCGAGCAACGGCGCCGCTGCCCGGCAAACTGCGGCGGATTGCCTCGCGGCGGCACAGGCGGCCGGCAAAAGCATCCACGCGGAGATTTGCCAGGCGGACATTGCGAGCGGCGCCGACCGCAGGAAGCTAATTCAGTTCACGAAGGACAAGCTGGGCCGGCTTGATTTGCTGGTGAACAATGCCGGCGTCGCGCCTGAGGTGCGCGCCGATATCCTCGAGGCGAGCGAGGAGAGCTTCGACCGCCTTATCGCCATTAACGTCAAGGGTCCGTACTTCCTTACCCAGCTTGCGGCCAATTGGATGATCGAGCAAATTCGGGCGGCGGTGCTGCCTGCCTGGCTTCCGGCCCAAGATCATCACCATCTCTTCCGTCAGCGCCTACGCGGCTTCGGTGAATCGCGGCGATTACTGCATCGCCAAGGCCGGCCTTTCCATGCTCACGCCGCTCTATGCGGCGCGCCTGGCGGAGCATGGCATTAACGTCTATGAGATCCGGCCCGGCGTGGTCGGGACCGACATGACCGGGCCGGTGAAGGAGAAGTACGACAAGCTGATCGAGGAGGGCCTGACCCCGATCAAACGCTGGGGCACGCCGGAGGATGTCGGCAAAGCCGTCGCCGCCATCGCCCAGGACCTGCTGCCCTTCAGCACGGGCGAGGTCATCAACGTGGACGGCGGTTTTCACCTTCGGAGACTCTAATGCCCATTCGCATCAATTCACCGCCTCACCGCCCGGAAGCTCGCTGCCCAAGATCGAGCGGCTGTTCGACCTGTCGGCGCAGAAGATCCTGAGCCTGGAAAAGACCTGGAAGCCGGCGCCAAGGGCACGCCGGTTTTCACCGTCGAGGGCAAATACACTTCGCGCGGGTGGACCGAGTGGACGCAGGGCTTTCAGTTCGGCTCGGCGCTTGCTGCAGTTCGATGCCACGGGCGACCAGCGGTTCCTGGAACTCGGGCGCCGCAAGACCATCGAGCTCATGGCCCCGCACGTGTCCGCATATCGGGCGTGCATGATCACGGGTTCAACAACATCTCCACCTACGGCAACCTGTGGCGGCTGATGCGCGAGGGGAGAATCCCCTTCAACGAGCGCGAAATGGATTTCTACGAGCTGGCGCTCAAGGTCTCCGGCGCGGTGCAGGCGGCGCGCTGGACGGCGACAGGCGGACGGGGGCGGCTACATCTATTCGTTCAACGGTCCCGCACTCGCTGTTCGTGGACACGCTGCGCTCGCTGCGGTCGCTGGCGGTGGCGCACCAACTGGGCCACGTGCTGCGAGGGGAGCGGGACCAAAGCATTTCCCTGCTCGCAACGGCTGCTGGCCCATGCCGAGACGACCGCCCGCTACAGCATTTACTACGGCAAAGGCCGCGACGCGTTCGACGTGCGCGGACGCACCGCCCACGAGAGCATCTTCAATCTCAACGACGGCAGCTATCGCTGCCCGAATTCGCAGCAGGGTTACTCGCCGTTCAGCACGTGGACGCGCGGGCTGGCCTGGGCCATGCTCGGTTACGCGGAGCAACTGGAGTTTCTTGACGACACGCGCTGGATTGGCAAGGCCGGGCACGGGGCAGGGGACGCGCGCGCCGATCTGGAAGCGCGCCGACCGGCTGACCCCCGCGCCCGCGATATGGCGGCAAGCGCGCGGCGCCTCTTTCTGGAAGCGGCCCTGCGCGACGGCGGACTTCTACCTGGCCAACTCCTGCGCGGACGGCATCCCGATGTGGGACACGGGCGCGCCCAATTGCACCGGCTGGGCGAGTACCTCGCCAAGCCGGCCGACCCCTTCAATCGCTGGGAACCGGTGGACAGCTCAGCCGCCGCGATCGCCGCGCAGGGCCTGGTTCGGCTGGGAATTATCTTTCGGCCAGCGGCGACGAGAAGCAAGGCGACCGCTATCGCCAGGCGGGCCTGACGGTGGCCGAGACGCTGTTCGACGGAGCCGTATCTGTCGCACGTATCCCAAACACCAGGGTTTGCTGCTCCACTCGGTCTATCATCGTCCCAACGGCTGGGATTATATCGCCCCCGGCCAGAAGGTGCCCAACGGCGAGAGTTCGATGTGGGGCGATTACCACGCCCGCGAACTGGCGCTGCTGCTGTTGCGCGAAGCGCGCTGCGAGACCTATCCGACCTTCTTCGGGGCGAGCGCCTGAGAGCCCTGGCAAAGCCAGCAATTCTCACTATGGCGAGAGCAGGGATGATTTCCTGGGAGCGCCGGCATCCCTGCCGGCGATTCTCCCGCGGTGCCAAGCTGCCGGCAGGGATGCCGGCGCTCCCAGGAACGCGAGTTAGTCGCCATAATGAGAATCGCCGTGGCAAAGTGGGCAGCGATGCTTCGGCTCAAAACGCCTTGTCAATCTTCCATTGGCCGCCGACTTGTCGCAGGTGGATCCGTGGGGACTCTTGGCCAGGCACCATTACCACCCCCAATTCGACCGACCCGTCCGGGAGCTGTTTGCGGCCCAAGATGGCCATGCCTGGCAAACCGGCGGCCTCGCGGAAATAGTCGTCATTAGATAGGGCGATCCCATCGCGGATTTCTTTAGCCATTTCGGGCGTGAACGCCTGCAGCAGGTTTGTCAGGTCGCGGTTCTGGATTGCCCAAAGCAGGGATTGAAGCGTGTCGTCCGGGGTGCTGTAACCCACCATGCGGGCTTCGCTCTTGCGCACGTAGCCGGGCGGCAATCGAAACCCGGCGGGGCCATTCGTGTCCCGGTTGGCAAGCTGGGCGCGCAGGCGTTCGCTCTCGGCGCGGACACCCGCCAGTTCGCGGCGGCGTGCCTCGAGTTGGGTGACCGCGCTGCGCAGACGCAGCAGTTCAGTCGTCAACAGCAAAGCGGGCGACTCTGTGGCTGGAGGGGTGGCGTCGGGGGCAGCCGCCGTGAGGGAAGCCGAGCGGTCGGCGCTGGCCGCCTGTTGCGCTCGCAGTTGCTGCTGTGAGGCGCGCAGGCGGGCGAGGTCGCTGTGTTGGCTCCAGAGACCCCAGAGGGTCGCCAGGCACACTCCGAGCAGCAGACCGTTGAGCAGGACACGCCGGTTCATGGGTTGGAATTCTCAGGCTGTGGGCTGGCCGGACGCGTGGGATCGGTGAGCGGCTGAGCCGGCGGCTGGAGGTAAAGCTTGCCGTCGCGCTGGACCAGCCAGTCCGGATGCTTTTTGCCGATGTCGCTCTGCACGCTGCCGTCACACAGGCATACATGGCCGTGGATCGGACAGCGGAACAGCACGCGGGAGGGCTCGTTATCGGGCGCTGAAGGGGCCAGGTACTCGTAGGAGCAATTGGCGGAGGTGTAGGAGGCCCAATCCCGGGCGGCTCCACGAGCGTGATCGGCTAGGCAGACCAGGATTGTAGGTATGTTCAGCTCATTGGTCATGGAGAGAATGTCCGGGGGATTCATATCGCCATGGTCAATTGCCCAAATCCTTACGGCCAGCCCCATCTGTTTGAGGTTGTTGATGCAGTTGATGGATTCGGCCTTTTCTTTGGCCTTGGCCAGCGCCTCAGCTTCCTCGGGGGTGAAGAATCCCGGGGGAGGTTCGGCGAGTTCTGCCCGGAGCTTGCGATTCTCGGCACTCATTTGTTCCAGTTGTGCCACCTCGGCGCTCAACTGGCCCGCCAAGGCTTTTAATCGCGCAACTTCCTGTTGCGTCATGGCGGTGGCATCGGTCTGCGAGGGCACGTCGTTCGTTTGGGCGGGGGGAGTTGGAGACGCGCTTGGCTTTGTGTTAGCATTGCGGGACAGGTCCTGGATGGCTTGCTTCAGATCGCCAATCTGCACTTGCTGAACGGTGAGGCCAACAGCGCAAGCCAGGGACACCGAGGCCGGCAGCAGCACCGGCCACCAACGCCGCAGCCAAGCGGCGGGCGCCAGCGGCATCGGCGGAGCCTGGGAGCCGGGCTGGGTCACTGGCAGCCGCACCTGGGCATTCAACTGCTCTTTCAGCCCCGGGGGCGGCGCCGGCTTTGGTGCCGCGCGCAGCACGTTCTCGATTTCCTCTTGCGTAGTATTCATAACATTCTGGAAGTGGCTGTTGATGTCAGCGGGTTCTGTTTGGAAGCGAGTTTCCTTTGGAGTTCCGCCAGGGCCTGTCGCAGCCGGTATTTAACCGTGCTGGTGGCGACGCCCAACGCGTCCGCGGTCTCTTGCAGCGTGAGATCCTGGTAGTAATGAAGCTGGACGGTATGCCGCAGATCGGGCTCCAATTCATCCACCGTGCCATAGACCCTCGCTGCCAGATCCGCGTGGCTGACAATCTCGTCCGGCATCGGTTGCGGAGCGGGGCGGGCTGCCCACCACTCGTTGGAACGTGGCTCGGTATGGCGGTCGGCGCGCCGCCAATCCACGTACACGTGGTAAGCGATGCTGTGAATCCAGGAGGCCACCGACGACCGCCCCGCGAAGCCCGGCAGGGCCTGCCACACACGAGCAAAGGTGCGCTGGGTGAGATCGGCCGCATCCGCATCGTTGGCGGCCAGCCGTCGCAGGAAAGCGTAAATCCGCTCATAGAAAAGCTCGATCAGCTCAGCCGCCGCGGCTTCGTCGCCGCTGTGGGCTCTTTCGACCAGTGGATTGGCATCAGGTTCCATTAGCTGCTACTTGTTTAGTCGTTTCCCCGGGCTGCGGTGGACAAGGGTAATTCAGGCTATTCCGGTTCGTCGGCGACTGCCTGGGCCTGGCGCGCGAGAACAGAGTCGGCGGCATAGACGGCGATGCCCAGCCAGCAGAGGGCAAAGCTGGCGAGCTTGACCCGGTCCAGCGGCTCATGCAGGACGGTCAGGGCAACCAGCAGTTGCCCGGTCGGGCCGATGTATTGCAGGAAGCCGATCGTCGAGAGCTTCAAACGGCGCAACGCCGCTCCGAACATGAGCAGCGGCACCGCCGTGATGATGCCGACCAGCGAGAGGAGGCCGAAAATGGGCCCAGGGATGGAGTGGATTGGCACGAGCGCCAGTACTCCCAGGGCCGCTGGGGCCAGGAGGGAGGTTTCGATCAGCAGGCCGTGCAGCGAGTTCACGTCCACGGCTTTGCGCACCAGCCCGTAGAAGCCAAAGCTTGAGGCTGCCGAGACGGCGATCCAGGGAAAGCCCGCGCCGCGCACCGCCAGGTTCACGACAGCCCCGGCGGCGACTGCGACAGCCACCCATTGCCAAGGGCGGAGCCGTTCATGGAGGAAAATCATCCCCAGTGCCACTGAGAGCAGCGGGTTAATGAAATAGCCCAGGCTGGTTTCCACCACCTGGTTGCTGCCGACAGCATAGATGAATATCAGCCAGTTCGAGGCGATGAGGACCGAACCAGCCGACAGGAACACGAGGTTACGACGGCTGCGCAGAATGGGCCGCACGGCGCGCCACTCTCCCCGGACCGAAACCACCAGCGCCAGGAACAGAGCAGACCAGGTAATCCGATGGCAAAGGACGACCCAGGGCGGTACCGCCGCCAAGGCGTGAAAATAGAGCGGGAAGACGCCCCACAGGCTGTAAGCGCCGAGGCCATAAAGCAGGCCCGCGCGCGAGCTTCTCACCCCAGCGGCTGTTTCTGAATCGCCTCGCGCAGTTGGATTGTGTGTTATCCCCGACACGGCCAGAGGCTAACAAAGGCGAGGGCGGGAGCAACCCCTGTGTGGAGATCTTCAAAGTGATTGAACAAAACGAGACGTGGCGTCGTCTCATGGTTGCAGTGCAAGTGGAACTGCGTCAGGTTGGCGGCCGGGAGTACGGTGCCGACCTGTGTTTCATAGTGGTTGGTTCGGGTGAGGGCGGCCCGGTCGGCAGATCGGGCCGCTCCTCATCCCCGGGTTGGCCCGGGGCGATTTCCAGAGCCGCTCTGGGTTGTGCGGCGGCGCCGGATCTGCCAGAGTAGCGGCGCAGTTCATCTTTCTGTTTCTGTTTTGGTTCGAGGTGATTGGGTTGGGGGGCGGCTCGGGAAACCGGGCCGCCCTTTTTTTGCAGGGGAGCCAGGCCACAAGGCAGAGAGCTTGGATTCCGTGAAGCGCGGGCATGCCAGTCCCCGCCAAAGCCCAATGAATGAGATAGGTTGGGGCCGTACCGGAGCGGGTTGCCGGTTGGAGCTTGCTGGAGACAAGTATGCTTGCGCTCCGGCCAGCAACCTAGAGGGCGAGGCGGCGGCTGGTGGTCGAGATCTGTTGCCCGTCTATCCCCATCCCTGCGGAACACCTTTCCGCTGCCTCCCTTACGACCCGCCAGCCGCACGCCAATGGTCCCCTTGGTTTGTGATGCCTGACGCATCGCACACCCACGACCTGCCGAGGCACGAACGAAATACCAGACGATCGTTTGCCGATCGCTGAGTTGGTTTTAGCGTACCGGCGCGATTCTGTCTGTCAGGGAAGCCCTGTTAGTTTCTGTAAGGCGTAGCCCTACAAGGCCGGCCTCAGTGATGCCGGGTCCAGGAGATGGCCAACTGCAGCAGTTCGCTGGAGTCTTTGAGGCGAAGCTTCTCCTTGATGCGGGCGCGGTAGGTCTCGACGGTCTTGACGGCGACGTGAAGCTGGCGGGCGATCTCGCCGGCATTAAGCCCGCGACCGGTCAGGTCGAACACCTGCAGTTCGCGGTCGGCGAGCACTTCAGTGGGGCTGGCGCCAGCGGAGCCGCCGCGGGCGGTCAACCGGCTGACGATTTGGACGGCGATGCGTTCGTTAAGGTAGAGGCTGCCAGACAGGACGCGCCGAATGGCCAGGAGGATCTTGCGGGTGGCTTCCTGTTTGGTGATGTAGCCCAGCGCGCCGGCGCGGATGACCCGCTCGGCATAGAGCGATTCGTCATGCATGGAGACGACCAACATTCGCACCGCAGGCCAGCGGACGCGAATGTCCTTGATCAGCTCGAGGCCATCCGAGTTCCTGAGCTTGAGGTCAATAATGGCCAGGTCGGGCTGTTTCCTGAGCACGAGGGCAAGGGCGTCGTGGCGATCTTCGGCTTCGCCGCAGACCAGCAGGTCGGTTTCGCCGTTGATGATTTCGGCCAGGCGTTCGCGCACGAGGGGGTGATCATCAACCAACAGGATGCGCGTGCGCTTCTTGGCGAGTGGGGCGGCCTGAGATTGTCGGCGCATATAGGAGATTGTTTAGCTGAGTCCACGAGGTACGCAACAGCAAACCACGGTGCCGCCGGCCGGGGCTGCGCCAAGCTGGAGGCTGCCGCCGATGCTGCGTGCGCGGTAGTCCATGATGTGCAGGCCCATGCCGGCGGATTTCCGGCTGGTCCGCGATGGGAGGCCGCTGCCGTCGTCCTCGATCGTTAATTCGAGCGTGCGGGCGCGGGCGCGGAGCTGAATCGAGAGGTTGCGGGCGCCGCTATGCTTGACCGCGTTGGCGACCGCCTCCTGGGCGATCCGGTAAAGGTGGGTGGCGACGGCGGCATTCTTGACGGATACGGTGCCCTTGCTGTCGAAGCGGCAGTGGAGTTTGAAGCGGGCAGCGGTGGCGTTGGCGAGTTCCTCGAGGGCCGGCGCCAGGCCTTCGGTCTCCAGTCGCACGGGGAAGAGGCCGCGCGCCAACTGGCGGGCTTCGGTGATGGCCTGGTCCAGGCAATCGGCTATCCGCCGCGCCTTCGTGGCCTCTGGCCGGCCTTTGGAGGAGAGGGCGTTTCGCAGCCAGTTGGCATCGAAGGCCAGGCTCACCAGGTGCTGGCATAGTCCGTCGTGGATGTCCTGGCCGATGCGCGCCTGCTCGCGGTCGCTGATCTCGAGCAGTTGGCGTTCGAGGCTGTGGCGCTCGGTAATGTTGGTGGCCACGCCGACATAGCCGGTCAGTCTTCCGTCCTTGTCGCGGCTTGGCGAATAGCAGCAGTTGAAGACGACCGACCCGACTTCGATGACCGAATCGAATGTCTCTCCCTGAAGCGCCCGGCGGGAATTGCCGAGGATGGCGGGGATGTTAGCGTAAACCTGGTTGACCGGTTTCCCAACGGTGGTCCCTGGAGGAATGCCCAGGGCTTTGAACGCCTGGCCGTCCTCGAAGCGGATAATGCCCTCACGGTCCACGGCGAAAAGCAGCACCGGCGCGCCGGTGATGATCGCGCGGATGCGGGCTTCGCTTTCACGCAAGGCTTCTTCGGCCTGCTTGCGCTCGGTGATGTCCAGCACCATCAGCAACAAGTGCGGCTGGCCGTTGCTGAAAAAGGGGGCCAGGTGGGAGTCCATCCAGATGCTCCTGCCGAAGCGGGTTGTCGTGTAAACCTCGCCGGCCCGGGCTTTGCCCTGGCTGAGGGCATGCTCGGCCAGTTGCAACAGGCCGCACTCCCGCCAGGCCTGCAGGCGGCGGAAGTTGCCCTCGCGCACCTCCTGGAGGCTTCCGCCCACGATCCGAGCCAGGGCTTCGTTGGCAAAGACACATTCACCAGAAGCCCGGTAGGCCGCAATGCCCATCGTGGAGGCCGCGATCATCTTCTGGTTCAGATCCAGCGCTTCGGCCAGGCTCTGCTCGGCCTTCTTGCGTTCGGTGATGTCTTCCAGCACCCCATCAATCCAGTCCACCTCCCCACCGGGGGCGCAGTGGGCTGTGGCGCTGACGGAGCAATAGATGGGTGTGCCGTCCTTCCTTTTGCGCCGCATTTCGTAATTCCGCATCGCGCCTTGGCGCTTCAGTTCGGCCAGAAACGTTCGCCGTTCGCGCGGGTCCTGGTACAGGTCTGCCCGCCGGGCTTTTAGGAACTCCTCCACCGAATCATATCCATGGATGCGGGCCATGGCGGGATTGACCTGGATAAACGGCGCCTCGATGCTGGGCGCGCTTCGGTAAACGCCCACATTCACGTTGTTTACCAGCGACCGATAGCGTTCCTCGCTCTCGGCCAAGGCCGCGTTAGCCGCGCGCAACTGGGCGGTGCGCGCCTGCACGCGGTGCTCCAGTTTGTCGTGCGCCTCGCGCAGCGCGTCGTTGGCCGCCTGCAATTCGGCGGTCCGTTCGCGCACGCGCCGCTCCAGCACGTCGTGTTCCTCGCGCAAAATCGTTTCGGCGCGCTTCCGCTCACTGATGTCAACGGCCAGGAAGGCGAATCGCGGCCGGCCGCCGGGGGGCGCATGCAAAGGAGAGATCGTGGCCAGCGCCCAACTGCCGGGCAAACGGAAGGCAGTCGAGTACTCCACGGTGACCGGCGCGTCCTTCTGTTGGCTTTCGCGCAGCTTGGCCAGCCACGCGTCCAGAATCGGTCGAGGAATGCCTAGCTCGGTGGCACGCACCTGGTGCATACCCTCGACGGTTCGACCAAAGGCCAGGGCCAGGGGCGCGTTTGAGGATACGACCAGCATGTCATCTTCCTGCGGTTCAACAATTCCGCGCAGGCCGCCCGGGCTGTCATAGAAGGCGCGCAGTTGATCCTCGCTTTCCTGCAGCGCCGCTTCGGCGCGAACCCGTTCCAGCGCGCCGGCGCAATGGTCGGCCAGGGCCTGGAGTGTCCGCAAGTCGTCCTGAGTGTAGGCCCTTGGTGTGTAGCTTTGGATCGTCAGGACGCCAATGATTTGACCCTCTCGGCGCACCGCGACGCCCATCAGCGAGGCCGAAGCGCGGGCCACATCCCCAAACCTTTGGAATTCAGTCTCTTGCTGATCGTTCTCCTCGCGCAAGATTAGCTCCGCTCCCTGTCGCATGATGCGGCGGGCCGGGGGCGTGGGGCTGTCGGCGGGCGGAGGGGCGACGACTTCACAACGCTGCCCATCTATGACGTCGCAGAAAAGCACCGACTCCATCAAGTCGGTCTCCTGGGAATAAAGGCTCAGGGTGGCCGCGTCCCACTGCCAGAGCCGGTCCGCGCTGGCGTAAATCGCTCGGGCCGCCTCCACTGAGTTCCTCGCCGCGCTGAGCTTTGCTCCGAGGGCCAGAAAGGCTTCCTTCATCAAGTCGGCGCGCTTGCGCTCGGTGATATCGCGGAGGAAACCAAACACCCGCTCGCCCTCGCCGCCCAACCTGGATACACAAATCTCCACATCAATGATTCGTCCATCCTTCCGGCGATGCCGGGTCTCGAACCGGTCGGCCCCGGTGGCCATGATTCGGGCTTTGTGCTGGGCCAGATCCTCAGGGGTTTCCAGGGCCTCTACGTCGGCAATTCGCATGTGGAGCAGTTCCTCGCGGCTGTAGCCGATCAGCCGGCCGTAGGCGTCATTGGCATCGAGGATGGCGCCTCCGGGATCAATGCCGAAATCGAGGGCGAAGAACCCATCCATTGCGGTGGCCAGGATGGTGCGGTTGAACGTCTCGCGTTGCTGGAGGGCCTGCCCGGCACGGATGCGCTCCAGCGCGCTGCTGCAATGGTCCGCCAGGGCTTGGAGCGTCTGCAAGTCTCCCTCGGTAAAGGCGTTCGGGGTATAGCTCTGGATCGAGAGGACGCCGATGGGGCGCCCTTCGAGGCGCAACGGGGCGAGCATCAGCGAGGCGGCCGGGCGAGAGGTATCACCGAACCGTGCGAACTCGGTGGTCGCCTCGTCACCTGGCTGCCGCAAAATCAACTGCGCTCCCTCGCGCAGAACCCGGCTGAAGGAGGCGGAGGGAACCCCGGGCGGACAGACCGGTTCTACCTCACGACGCTGCCCCTCGACGACGTCGCAAGCCAGCACTGGCTCCACCCAGTTCCGCTCCGGAGAATAGAGGTCCAGGAGGGCGGCATCCCATTTCCAGAGCCGGTCGGCGCTGCCAAAAACCGCTCGGGCCGCCTCGATCGGGCTGCTGGCTGCGGCGAGTTGGGTGCCCAGCCCGAGCAGCGCCTCTTTCGCCCGCTCCATTCGCCTGGTGGCGGTCAGGTCTCTGGCTACCACCAGGATACCTGGGCGCCCGTCGGGCAGCGCGAGCGGCTTCTCGTGGAGCCAGATCAAGCATCGTTCGCCATTCTTGCGGATGTTCCAGACCTCGTGCTCCATCCCCCGCCCGCTGCGTAGCACGGCCAGATGCGCTGCCAATTCGCTCCGGCCCTCCGGGGGGACGAAGCGCTGTATATTCTGGCCCAACAACTCGGCGCGCGTGTAGCCGGACCACCGGCCGAAGGCTTCGTTGGCGTCGAGGATGTTGCCGTCGAGGTCCTCCAGGAGGATGCTGTCCGGGCTGAGTTCGAACAGGGAATGATAGAATTCCTTTTGTTTGGCCAGCTCCGCTTCTCCCCGTTTGCGTTCGGTGATGTCCAGCGCCAAGAGGGCCACGCGGCTCACATTCCCCGCGGCGTCGAGCACGGGGCTGTAGAAGTTGATGTAATACCGCCCGGCACGCGCATCTTCATGCTGCACTGGTTCCCGGCTTCGGATGACCTGGTCGAACGCGGCCTTCCGCCGGCTCGCCACGTCGGGTGGCAAGAGGCCGAAGATCGGTTGGCCCACCACTTCGCCGGCAGGAAGCCCCAGGCCCAGAAACAGGGCCTGGTTGCCGGCCAGCAGCGTTCCCTGCTTGTCCAGCAGAAATGCCGGGGTTGGGGTCGCGTTCAGGATGACCCGCAGAGTCTCTTCGCTCTGCCGCAACGCCTGTTCGGTCCGCTTGCGCTCCGTGATGTCCTGCCCGACGACCACCAGGAATAACCGGTTCCCGATGGCCAAACCGCTGTTCCTGAGGGCGACTTCGATCACGCTGCCGTCCTTTCGCCGGGCCAGGGATTCGCCTGCGGAGGAGCCGCGCGCCTTGATTTCTTCCATGTGCCGCCGGAACTCCCGGCGATACTCCTCGGGTGAGTGGCCGGCCACCTGGAGCAAGGATTTGCCCAGCAGTTCGCCACGCCCGTAACCCAGCAAGGCATCCGCGGCAGGGTTCGTCAAGGCGATGGCGCCGTCCTCGTCCACCACTGTAACCGCCTCCGCCATGCTCTCCAATACACGCGCGTGCATCTGGAGCTGTTCCTCGGCGCGGAGGCGCTCGGTCACATCCTGTTCCACGGCGACCATCAACGTCCGGCCCTGGATCTCCAGTCGGTTGATGACCGCCTCGCAGAAGATGATCGTGCCATCTTTGCGCCGGTTCTTGAAGGTGCCACTCCAGTTTCCAGTGGCCTTCAGGCCAGCCAGCACCTCGCGTAGCTGGTCCGCTGCCTCGGGCTCGGGCAAGGCGCTGAAGACGTTGGCGGTTTGGCCGAGCACTTCTTCACGTGGATAGCCCCATATCCGCTCGCCCGCCGGGTTGATTTGCACGATCAGGCCCCGTTCGTCAGTGACCACCACGCCCTCGGCCATGTTCTCGAGGATGGCGGCTTGCGTCTGGAGCACCTCCAGCGTGCGCTTCCGCTCGGTGATGTCCTCGGCGATGCCAGCGATGCGATAGACTTCACCTTGCTGGTTGCGCACGGGGAAGGCGCGGCCGCGAATCCAGCGCATGGCCCCGTCCGGACGGAGGATGCGGTACTCCACGTCGTACCCCCCCTTCGCCTGCTCCGTGGCAGCGCGCCGCTGGATCAGGTCCCGGTCATCGGGATGCAAAGCCGCTCCCCAGCTATGCGGCTCGCGATAGAGTTCCTCGCATTTGCGGCCCCAAACCCGCTGGTAGGCGGAGCTGATGTAAACCATTTCCCGCTTGGCCACATCAGTGAGCCAGAACACCTCGGTGATGTTGTTGATGACTTGCTCGAAACGCTCCAGCGCCTCCGCCAGCCGGGCGGATGTCCCTTTATGCTGGTCGGCCTCCATTTTCAACTGGGTGGTGCGTTCCCCGACCAGGCGGCTCAAGTCGCGGTTCAGACCGGCTAACCTCGCCGTCAGCCAGCCCACGAGACAGAAGACGATGAAATGCGTCAGGTAATTCCACAGGGTTATCCAGCCGATGCGCGGGATCAGATGTGGCAGGAGCCAGTCCGCCGCGAATGACGCAGTTACGACCACGCCGGAAATGAACACCACGGACCGCTTGCCAGCGCCCCACCCGGCAAAAACCACGACGAGCAGATAGAGCAGTGTAAAGCTGATCTGCTGCGGGATAACGTAATCGAGGACAGCGAGCGGCAGCACCAGGCACAAGGCTATGGCGGTGATTGTGAGAGGAGACAATCGCAGGAGCCAGGCCGCCGACTCTCGTATGAAGGCCTTCATAGGTCGTCAGGCTATCACCGCCGGGGAGGAAAGTTAAGCACAAACCAGCGACCCGGCGGAGGTTGGACTCAGGGCAGGGGCAGTCCCGGGCAGCTTGCTTAACCCGCCAGCCCTGACTATTCTGCGCGCGTGATTGCTCTGATTGACTACGGCTCCGGCAACCTGCGCAGCGCCCATAAGGCACTGCTCAAGGTCGGCGCGGAAGTGCGCATCGTGCAACGCCCGGACGAACTGGACGGCGCCCAGGCGGTGGTGTTGCCGGGCGTCGGCGCGTTTGACGACTGCATCCAGGCCTTGGACCGACAGGGGTTGTTGGAGGCTTCGCGCAAATTCATGGCGTCGGGCCGGCCGTTTTTGGGCATCTGCGTCGGCTACCAGGCGCTGTTTGAGAAGAGCGAGGAGTTTAGCAGTTGCGCGGCGGGATTGGGCGTTTTTCAAGGCAAGGTGGTTCGCTTCTCCGACCAGAAGGGGCTCAAGATTCCACAAATCGGTTGGAACCAGCTTGCCATTGCGAAGCCGGAGTGTCCGCTCTTTCGGGGCATTGCTTCCGGCAGCTACGTCTATTTTGTCCACAGCTTTTTTCCCAAGCCGACGGATGCCTCGATCGTCGCCACCCGGACGACCTATGGCGAGACGTTCGCCTCGTCGGTGTGGCGGGACAACATCTTCGCCACGCAGTTTCACCCCGAGAAGAGCCAGAAGGTCGGGCTGCAGTTGCTGAAGAACTTCGTCGAGTTGGCAGAGGGCCGTGGCGGGGGCACGTTTAATAGCCGAGGGGGAACATCCAACCTCCAACCTCCAACCTCCAACATCCAATAGGTGGCATTGGGCCAGCGTTGGAGCTTGTGGGTTGGATATCAGAGGGTTGCGGGCTTCCCAGAAGCCTGTGCCCCGCCTCGTCAAAGGCGCTGTTTCCACCCGGGTCGTTCGGTTCTCGGATTTCGGCCGTCGGGCTTCGGATTTGACTTCGCTTCCCTTGACTCTGGCGCAGACGTGCTATGTTGTTTTGTAAACGTTACCCAACAAGTTGGAAAGGGCATCGGTTTATTACGGAATAACAAACACATCAGGAATACTATGGCATACGAACTACCTCCGCTTCCTTATCCCAAGAACGCGCTCGAACCGCACATTGATGCGATGACGATGGAGATTCACCACGATAAACATCACGGCGCCTACGTCGCCAACGTCAACAAAGCCACCGCCGGCAAGCCGGACCTGGAAAAGAAAGCCGTCGAAGACCTTATCCGCAATCTCGATGCGGTGCCCGCGGACGTTCGCACCACTGTGCGCAACAACGGCGGCGGCCATGCGAACCATTCCATGTTCTGGAAGGTCCTCGGCCCGAACGCGGGCGGCGCGCCCTCGGGCGCACTGGGCGATGACATCAAGGCCACTTTCGGCAGCTTCGACGCGTTTAAAGAGAAATTCGAGGCCGCGGGCATGGGCCGTTTCGGCAGCGGCTGGGCCTGGCTGGTCGTCCACAACGGCAAGCTGGAGATCGTCTCTACCGCCAACCAGGATAATCCCCTGATGGGCAAGTCGGTTTGTGGGGCAGAAGGCAAACCCGTCTTCGGCTGCGACGTCTGGGAACATGCCTATTACCTTAAATACCAGAACCGCCGGGCGGAGTATCTCAAGGCGTTCTGGAATGTGGTCAACTGGGCCGAGGTCGCCAAGAACTACGAGGCCGCGAAGAAGTAGAGTGCTTCGGCGGTTTTAGCAGGGCAGGGAGGCGGGGGAGAAATCCGAAACCCGAAGCCCGAAGGCCGAGATCCCAACCTGGCAGAACCCGAAACAGAGGGAGACGGCCACCACGAAAGACACGAAACACACGAAACCAACAGCGAAGACGCGAAGTCGGGAAGAACAGAAAGGGAAATGAGGGGGCTACTTCCCTTCCGCTCTTCGCGTCTTCCCGCCTTCGCTGTTCATCTTCCGCTCAGAATACAGGCGTGAGATCTGTGTGTTTTCGTGTGTTTCGTGGTCGCCCGCCCCCTTTGGTCCTGGCTCTGCCGGGTTGGGACTTCGGGTTTCGGCCTTCGGCCTTCGGACTTAACCGGCGGCTTCCACTGGAACACCCAACGCACCAGGCCCTCCTCCCCCGTTGGCCTGTGCCCCTCTCGCACCCCCTGCTGTGCGGGCTGGACGGGGAGTAGGCGTTGTGCCAACCTCGGCTTCGCAACGCAATTGAGCTCAAACTGCCTTATGAAAAGTCTTCTCCCGTTCCGAACCGGTTCGCTCCTGCCTTCTTCGCGGTCCTGGCTGGCGATGTGCCTCTGGCTGAGTGCGGCCGCCGGCTTGGCACCGCTGGCTGCCTCGGCCGTCACCGTTGGTCAACTGCGTTGCGAATACCTGGATGACCCGCTGGGGATTGACGTCGTGCAGCCGCGCCTGAGCTGGATTGTGAGCGCGGACCAACGTGATGCCCGGGACCAACGCCAAAGCGCCTACCAGGTCCTCGTCGCCAGCAGCCGCGAGGCGCTGGAGGCCAACCAGGGGGATCTGTGGGACAGCCATCAGGTCAACTCCGACCAGTCCATTCAAGTTCACTATGCCGGCAAGGCGCTGGTGTCTGGGGAGCAGTGCTTCTGGAAGGTGCGGGTGTGGGACACGCAGGGCAAGCCTTCGGCCTGGAGCCGGCCGGCGCTCTGGACGATGGGGCTGCTGAAGCCGTCGGACTGGCACGCCAAATGGATTGGTTTGGAAGAGTCAGACGCCGCCGAGGAGGGCGGCTCCGTGCTGGGTAGCGCGCAGTGGATTTGGTTTCCCGAGGGCCAGCCGGAAAAGGCCGCGCCGGTCGGCACCCGTTATTTCCGGCGCGCGTTCAGCCTACCCGCCGACCGCGCCATCAAGCGCGCAATACTGCTCTGCACGGCGGACAACAGCGGCGAGTTCTTCATCAACGGCCTGCGGGTCGGACGCGCTAACGACTTTCACGCCGCTGCCCGCTTTGATGTAACCGGCCTGTTGCAGCGCGGGGAGAACCTGCTGGCGGCATCCGTGCAAAACGACGGTCCCGAACCGAACCCGGCTGGTCTGATTGCGATGCTGCGCGTCGAGTTTGACCAGGGTGAACCGATTATCGTGATGTCCGATTCGGCTTGGAAGAGCGGGCGTGAGGGAGGCAATGGATGGAGCACTGCGGATTTCAAGGACTCAGGCTGGGCGGCGGCGCAGAAGCTCGGGCCGGCCGGCATGCAGCCGTGGGGGGCCATTACCACGCCCAAAGACCGGCGTTTGGCCGCCCGGATGTTACGCCGCGAGTTCGCAGTCCAAAAGAAGGTCCGGCGCGCTACCGCATACATTTGCGGCTTGGGGTTGAGCGAGTTCTATCTCAATGGCAAAAAGGTTGGAGACGCTGTCCTCTCCCCGGCGCTGTCGGATTATTCCAAACGGGACTTCTACGTCACCTATGACGTGACGAAGCAGGTCAAGAAGGGGGCGAACGTGGCGGGGGTCATCCTGGGCAACGGGCGGTTCTTCGCTCCGCGCGCAACCGTGCCGACGGGGACCACCAGCTACGGCTTCCCCAAACTGCTGTTCCAATTGCACATTGAATATGCGGACGGCACCGCGGCGGAGGTCGTAAGCGACGAGAACTGGAAGCTGACCACCGACGGCCCGATCCGCGCCAACAACGAGTATGACGGCGAGGACCTACGACGCGCGGCGGGAAATGCCGGGTTGGAGCGCTCCAGGGTTCGATGATTCGAGTTGGCAAACTGCCCAGGGTGTCACGGCGCCAGGCGGCCAGCTTGCGGCGCAGATGATCGCACCGATCCGGGTCATGCAGACGCTCAAACCGATCGGCCTCACGCAGCCGCAGCCGGGGCGTCTGGATCTTCGACATGGGCCAGAACATGGTCGGCTGGTGCCGCCTCAAGGTGTCGGGTCCGCGCGGCACGGAGGTGCGGTTGCGCCACGCCGAGACGCTCAAGCCGGACGGCACGCTTGTATCTCGATAACATCCGCTCGGCCAAGGTGACCGACATTTACACGCTGAAGGGCAAGGGAGTTGAGGTGTATGAGCCGCGCTTCACCTATCACGGCTTCCGGTTCGTCGAGGTGACCGGTTACCCCGGCAAGCCGGACTTGTCCTCGCTCGAAGGCCGGGTGGTGCACGATGACGTTGGAGAGTGCGGGCGAGTTCACCTGCTCCAACCCGCTGCTGAACCGCATCTATCATAACATCCTGTGGGGCGTGAGCGGCAATTACCGCAGCATCCCGACCGATTGCCCGCAGCGCGACGAGCGGCAGGGCTGGCTGGGCGACCGCTCGCGCCGAGTCCAAGGGCGAGACCTACCTCTTCGACACGCCGCCGCTCTACGCCAAGTGGCTGCAGGACATGGCCGACGCGCAGAAAGCCAACGGCAGCGTGCCGGACGTGTGCCCGGCTTACTGGCCGATTTACTCGGACAACGTCACCTGGCCGAGCAGCACGGTGATCATTCCCGGCACGTTGCGCGAGCAGTTTGACGATGAGCGCATCATCGCCACCCATTACGCCAGCGCGAAGAAGTGGATGGACTACATGAGCGGCTTCGTCAAGGACGGCATCATCGAGCGCGATTCGTATGGCGACTGGTGCGTGCCGCCCGAAGACCCGAAGCTGATTCACTCGAAGGACCCGAAGCGCAAGACCAACAAGGCGCTGCTGGCCACAGCGTATTTCTATCATGACGCCGAGTTGATGGCCCGCTACGCCACAGGTGCTTGGCAAGACCGAGGACGCGCAGCACTTCACAGACCTCGCGAACAGGCTGAAGGCGGCGTTCAACGCAGAAGTTCTACCGCGCGGACGACGGCCAATACGACAACGGCTCGCAGACCTCCTGCGTGCTGCCGCTGGCGTTCGGCCTCGTGCCCGACGGCCAGCGCGAGCGGGTGTTCAACCACCTGGTCAGGAAGATCACCGACGAGACGCACGACCACATCGGCACCGGGCTGATCGGCGGCCAATGGCTGATGCGCGTGCTCACCGACGGCGGGCGGGCGGACCTCGCCTACACCATCGCCGCGCAGAAGACTTACCCGAGCTGGGGCTACATGGTGGAGAAAGGGCGCGACGACGATCTGGGAGCTGTGGAACGGCGACACCGCCGACCCGGCGATGAACTCCGGCAATCATGTGATGCTCGTGGGCGATCTCGGCATCTGGCTTTACGAGAGACCTCGCCGGGATCAAGTCCGATCCCGAGCAGCCGGGCTTCAAGCACATCATCATGCGCCCCGAGCCGGTGGGCGACCTGCAATTCGTAAAGGCGACGCATCGCTCGCCCTACGGGCTGATCGCCAGCGATTGGCAGGAAGCAGGGGGGCGTAGTTCCGCTGGAACATCACCGTGCCGGTCAACACCACCGCGACGGTGTATGTGCCGGCGAAAAGCGTGGAGGATGTCACCGAGAGCGGCAAGCCGGCGGCCGAGGCGCGAGGGGTTAGAGTGGCGAAGATGGAGAAAGGGAGAGCTGTGCTTTCGGTCGGGTCCGGGAATTATCGCTTCGAAAGCCGCATTCAGTAAGATCGGCGGGCTGATCGCGCTCTGCGTCCGTTGGCACAACCTTATTACTGCCCTGATCCGAGGCTTGAGGTTTTGCTGAAAGCCCAGTAGCGTTCTGTTATGCCACTTACGTTGGAGCAGTTGGCCGAGGAAGCGATGCAGCTTCCAGTCGCCTTAAGGGCGCGACTTGCGGACAAGCTCGTGGAGAGCCTGGATTTCGCCGAGCCTGACGAGATTCAGCGCCTCTGGGCCGCGGAGGCTATCCGTCGGCGAGACGAGATTCGCTCCGGGCAAGTGCAGCCCGTTCCCGGCGAACAGGTTCTGACAGAAGTTCGCCGCCTGGTCGGGCGATGATCTGCCACTTTCACCCCGACGCGCGCCTGGAATACCGTGAGGCCGCGGCGTTCTACGATTCTCGCCGTCCTGGCCTCGGCGCGGTTTTTAGCCTGGAGATCGAGGCGGCCATTAAACGCATTCTGGACACGCCCGATCGGTGGCGATGCATCGAGCAGGATGTGCGCACGTGCCGTACGCACACGTTTCCTTATGCAATCCTTTATACGATCGAAGCGAACTCTGTTTTGATCATAGCCGTCATGCACCTGCGCCGGGAGCCAGGTTATTGGCGCAATCGCCTGTCTCCTCCAAGCGGCTAACGGCGGGTGCCCTGAACGCCACAAGCGATGTATCCGCCATGAGACGACGATGAGGCGCTTGATTCGAGAGAGAGAATTCCCGACTCTGGCGCTATGAATCGTACCATCCAATCCAATCGTGTCGGTCGTATTCCCCTCCTCGCTGGCCTACTCATTCTTCTCTGCGCCGGGTCGGCTCTGCTCGGGGCGCAGACAAATGACGTCCTCAGCGACACTCGCGGCGGTCACTGGCTGGCGCAGACCAAAGACCTTGGCGTTTGGTGGTGCGAGAGCGGCTGGAAGGTGGGACGAGAACGCGCCTTGCCGGCCAGGCCGCAAGGCAAACCGGAACCGGTGAGCGTTTCCGCTGCGCGCGGAGAATTCGAGCCGGCACAGGTGGTTTTGCGGCCGGAGAAGGACGGCCAGTTGCAGTGGGTGGAGGTCAGCCCATTGCGCAATAGATGGCACAAGGCGGCCCCTATTTCAGTGCGGGTTGACGAGGTGGCTTATGTGGAAGTGACTCACCCAACCGATAAGACCTGCCAACCGGGTTGGTATCCCGATCCGCTGCCGCCACTGCCGTTGCCGCTGGCACTTGCCGGGGGGAAGAATCAACCGCTGTGGCTGACCTTTCATGTGAGCCCCGATGCCAAGGCGGGCGATTACCATGGCGAACTCAAGCTGGAGACGTCCCTGGGCCAGGTGCGGGTGCCGCTGCACGTCCACGTTTATGATTTCGCGCTGCCGGAGGAGACGCACCTGAAAAGTGCCCTCGGGCTGGGCACACACAATATCAATCGCTACCAGGGCCTGGGGCGGCTGCAGGACAAAGAAGCGGTCTTCGACAAGTACTTGAGCAACTTTGCCGAGCATCGCATCAGTCCGTATTCGTTCTACGACTACTCACCCATGGACATACGGTTCACGGGTGAGGGGACCAACAAGCACGCGCAGGTGGATTTCACACGGTTTGACCAGGCCGCAGAACGGTGGTTGGACCAAGCGCACTTCAGCACCTTCCAGCTTCGGTTGATCGGCATGGGCGGCGGCACGTTCCACAGTCGGCACCTCGGGGAGTTGGAGGGATTCCAAGAGGGCACGCCGGAATTCGCGCGGCTCTTCCAGGATTACCTGAGCCAGATCCAGGCGCACCTGGCTTCGCGGGGTTGGCTGCCCAAGGCATTCACCTACTGGTTTGACGAACCGGCGAAGAAGGATTTCGACTTCGTGGTGGACGGGATGAAGCGGTTGAAGGCCGCCGCGCCTGGTCTCAAGCGCATGTTGACGATCCAGCCCGAGCCGCCGCTGCTCGGTAATGTGGACATCTGGTGCGGGTTGACACCGAAGTGGACCCCGGAGCTGGTGCGCGAGCGCCGGCAGGCGGGTGAGGAGGTGTGGTGGTATATCTGTTGCGGTCCGCACGCGCCCTACATCACAGAGTTCATTGACCACCCGGGGACGGAGCTACGGCTCTGGCCGTGGCAATCCTGGCAATACGGCGTGCAGGGCATCCTGATCTGGGCGACCACTTATTGGACCAGCCCGGCGGCGTTCCCGCCGCCCAAGCTCCAGGACCCGTGGACTGATCCCATGAGCTACAAGTCCGGCTACGGCGAGAAGCCGGGCGAAATCGGTTACTGGGGCAACGGCGATGGGCGGTTTCTCTATCCGCCACGCCGTGATCCGGCAGCCGGACAGAACCCTTGCATGGATGGTCCTGTCAATTCGTTGCGGTGGGAGAACCTGCGCGACGGCATGGAAGACTACGAGTACTTCTGGCTGCTCCAGCAAGCCGCCGAGGCGGAGCTGGTCTGGCATGGCAACACTGACTTGTACAAACAGGCGCGAGAACTGTTGAAGGTGCCCGCCGACATCTCCCAGGATACCACCCACTTCACGACCGACCCGCGGGTAATACTGGCCCAGCGCGACCGCATGGCGCGGATGATCGAGCGGCTGCAGCGGAACAGGTAGAAGGCGAGAGGGCAGGGCGGCCATCGGGCCCCGACGCATCTTGCCGGCACCATCCTCCGGAGAGCGCAGCAAATCCGAAGTCCTAACCTGGCGTAGCCAGAACCAAATGGGGTGATCAATTTGCAAGATGACAACTCCCTCTGGTAAGTCGGCGCCGCAGATGGACACGGATTGCGCGACTGATCTGATCTCTCGCCACGCTGGCCAATTAATAGGCAGCCTGCGTTGTTTTGACCGGGTGATCATGCATGGAACCCTCATTGATGTGGCACACCCTGGGGCTTTGCTGGTTTCGATGCAGGCCGCTGGATTTAAGCCACGCGACCTGGCCCGGTATGCCCAGCCGATCAGGCAGAAGGCGCGGGAGCATATTATCGGGCTGGCGCGCCAGCATGAGGTTGAAATCGAGATGGTTACGCGCAAGAACTTTCGGCAGGAGGATCGGGTGGCAGCGATCTTGAAGAGCCGGGGTACGCATCCGGGGCTGGTGCATGTTTTTGCGGTGAAGGAGGCGGGCATGGTCTTTGACACCCGCCACGCCCGCGCCGACGGGTATGCGCAGGTCATCGTTCGCCGGGGAGCTTGCCTGCACTACTACTTGTATTGGATCGACCCCATGCTGGGTTTGATTCACGTGCGCGTGCCCACTTGGATACCCTTGCGGCTGCAAGTCTACTTCAACGGTCACTCGTGGTTGGCCCATCAACTCCAGGCCGCCGGGATCAGTTACCAATTGGCGGATAATGCGCTGAGTCAGTGCGGGGACTGGAAGCGAGTCCAAAAACTGGCCGACGGCCTGGACCCGCGAGCACTGCATGACAAGCTCAAGGAACTGACGCAGGTGTGCTGTCCGGTGACCCAGCAGTTTCCCAATGGCTATCACTGGTGTCTGACGCAGGTGGAATACGCTCAGGATCTGGTGTTCAAAGATCAGGACAGCGTGGACCGGTTGTTTGAAGAACTGGCTCGACAAGCCGTGCTGGCCATCAAAGCCGATGACGTCGCCCGGTTTTGGGGCAAGCGCCTGCCCATGGGCCACGACACGCAAGTCACCAGCCATTTGGGGCGGCGTTATGCCGGGTTGCGGCTCAAACACAGTTTTGGGCCCGCTTCGGTTAAGCCCTACAACCGGCCCGGAGGCATCCTCCGGCTGGAAATGACGACCTACGATGTGTCGTTTTTTAAGCACTACCGCCAGGTAGTACATCAGGATGGGACGAAGGAGCAGTGCCTGGCCACGATGAAGAAAAGCATCTATAGCTTGCGGGATTTGGCGCAACTGATGCAGGCGGGGCTCAGGCGCTATAGCCAGTGGCTGGCGAATTTGCGGGAGCACACCGCCGGCCAACGCGAGGCCACTCGATTGGGTCAGCCCGCTTATGACCCGCAGGGCCGCAGTTATCGCGGCTTCAATCCATTCCTGGAGCAGGACGAATGGGTACTGCAAACCCTGTTGCGTGGAGAACATGCGTGGCGGGCGTGACGGCGCGACGCTTGCGCTCTTTGCTGGAGGGCTGGACTCGGGGCCGCATCAGCCGCCTCTTGAAACGCTTCCGGCTGCATGGTTTGTTGCCCAAGATCCGCCGTACTTACACCTATCATCTAACCCCTTTGGCTCGCCGGATCGTCACCGCAGTGCTCGATATCAAGAACACCAGGATGATCCCCCAATTGGCAGCAGCCACAGTGGAAAATTGAAGCCATTTTGCATGCAATTTAGGAAGGACGAAAAGCCTGCTCTTAGCGCTGATTGAGCCGCTGCCGGCTGGGGCGCAGGCCCAGGCGCGGGTTCGCCTTTCGGGCTTCGGGCTTCGGATTTGGGGGCCTGGCAGTTGGTGGTACTGTTGAGATGCGCCCTGCCGAGGGGTCCTGGGGGAGCCGTTGCGGAGGAGGACCGCCGCCTCGAGGTCGCGGTATTATCAAAGAAAAACGCAGCCATTTGCGGTAGTCGGGACGTTGAGGTGGCGGCACCGCATTTCGTACAACCGCCGCTCAAGACCAGCCCATACTTCTGGGGGGACCGGTTGGATCGCGACGCCTTTGGCTCACATCGCCCACCCTTGGGCGCTTTCGCGGAACCGTGGTGCAAGCCGCTGGGGGCGGCAAGCCGAAAACTCGTGAAAAACAGTCCTTTACAACGGAAGCCGGGCGGGCTAGAAATGGCCGTGATGAGCCGAACGGATTCATTGGCGGGCGCAGGGAGCCGTTGGCCTATTATCCCAAAACGGGAAGATAGACAGGTCTGTCTAATTCCTTGTTATTGCCGTTTATCACATCATGCCTTTGGACGAAAGAGAATGGAGACCGATTACGTTTCAGGGCGTCACGTTTCCTGCGACGCTGATGGGCGTTTCCATCCTGGAGCCAGTACTCGGCATTAAAGACCATGAGTTCATTGATTGGGTCTGGGGACTGCGCGTTTGTTGCGGCAGGGAACGTACCGCGCCAGCGGAGTTCTGCACTCGCTTGGCACAGAGGTCGGTCAACCTGATGTTGGAGCATCGTCAGCAAGTGTTGGACGGTATTCGTGAGCGCCTCGGTCCACATGGTTTCGATGCTGATACGACCTTCCGCGATTGGATGATGGCATTTCAGCGCATTCAAGAGTTAAGCGCCGGCGGCGAAGGGGATTGTGCTTGGTCCGCACCCTCGCATCCTAAAGACATGAAAGCAGCCGACTGGCAGCGCCTCGATTCTGCGCTTGAGCGGGCGCGGAAAAAGTTACTGGAGACTGGAGAGCTTAATGTGAGAGATGGATCAGATGACGCCAAGAAAGGCTAACCAACCGGCTCCAGCCAAGGCCGGGATTGCCCATCTGTTGACAGTCGGACATCATCGGCCCGGCCTGGCTGAGCCGGGGTGTTCGGCGGCGCACCTTCTATGATCGGCCACTGGAGTTGAGAGTATGAACCACTGCCGTATTGTAGGGGTTGTATTGCTGTTTGCCCTTCTAATGCCCTCATGCTCACGGCGGCACTTTCCGTCGAGCTACATTATTGTTCCCGCTACAGTTCTCGAATCACACCGCGAGGAATGGATAAAGCAAAACAGATCCCCTGCTTATGATGTTTCACGCTTTGCGCGACCGCCGGGTGCGTATTTCAATGGATATTCCAGGAATTTCGTGGCTGGGTGTGGGTGGAAAGGGAAAGAGCATTTAGAGTGAAGCCATTGGGACGGGCTTGATTTCATGCTGAGGCGTGCTGGTTGGAACTGAAATCCAACCGCTTCGCGCCGGACTTCGCTCCGCTCCGCTGCGCTACGCCGGTCGGGCGCTCTGGGCGAGAGAAGCTTGGCTGGGAGTGATCCTTTTTGCAGGCTGTGCGCCATGAGCATGGATAGCGAACTACAGAAGCATTACGCGTTACTCTTAGGCATTGGCAGTCCGTGGGAGGTGAAAACCGTGGACCTGAACCTCGAAGCAAAGAAGGTGGAGATCGAGTTGGGCTGGCAATGGGGAGCGGCGGCCAAGTGCCCGGAATGCGGACGGGAATGTTCGATTCACGATTGTGCGGCGGAGCGAACCTGGCGGCACTTGGACACGATGCAATTCACCACGTTGATTCGGGCGCGGACACCGCGCGCGGATTGTCCAGAGCACGGGGTCAAGACGATGCAGGTTCCGTGGGCCGCACCGCAGGGACGCTTTACCCTGCTGTTCGAGCGCTTTGCGGTGGAGGTGCTCTTGGCCAGCGCCAGCGTGAGCCAGGCGTGCGCTCTGCTGGGGATTGGCTGGGACACCGCCCAGGAGATCATGCGCCGGGCGGTACAGCGCGGCCTGGAACGGCGGCAATTGGAAAGGCTGAAATACCTGGGGATGGATGAAAAGAGTTTCCGGCGCGGGCAATCTTACGTCACGCTGCTGACGGATTTGGAGGAGTCTCGGGTGCTGGATGTGGTGGAGGAACGGACGGCGGAGGCGGCTGGTCAGTTGTGGGACACGCTCAGCCCCGAGCAAAAGCAGGCCGTCGAGGCAGTCGCCGTGGACATGTGGGAACCGTTTATCCAGACGATTCAAACGCAGCTTCCCGAGGCGGACATCGTGCATGACAAGTTTCACGTCAGTAAATATTTGGGTGAGGCGGTGGACAAGGTCCGGCGGCAGGAACACAAGGAGCTGCTGGCCCAGGGTGATGAGACGCTCAAGGGCACCCAACAACTGTGGTTGTATAACCCACAGAATTTCAGTCCGGAACAAGCGGAGGAGTTTTCCGCGTTGAAGGACTTGCAGTTGAAAGTGGCGCGGGCGTGGGCAGCCAAGGAACTGTTCTCCAAGTTCTGGGAGTATCAGGAGGAGGGCTGGGCACGCCGCTTCTTCAAGGATTGGTTTGGCTGGGTGAGCCGCAGCCGCCTCAAGCCGGTTGTGAACGTGGCACAGATGCTCAAGCGTCATCTGGACAACTTGCTGACTTACCTTAAGCATCATATTACCAACGCGGTGACCGAAGGATTGAACTCGAAGATTCAGAGCCTCAAAGCCGCCGCCCGAGGGTTTCGCAACTTCCGCAACTACCGGATTCGCATCCTGTTCTTCTGCGGAAAGCTCAATCTCTACCCACTATGATCCCCGAAGAAACAGGCAGGAGGGACTTTGAGCTCACCAACTGTCTCAACGAAGCTGGCGCGGATTGCGAAACAGTCAGAACAAAATCCGACCATGGTGTTTACCACCCTGGCGCATTGGATGGACGAAGACTTCCTAACGGAAGCCTTTGACCAACTACGCAAAGACGCGGCGGCGGGGATCGACGAGGTCACGGCCACCGAATACGGAGTCAACCTGGGGGAACGAATCAAGGATCTGCATCGTCGCATGGTGCTCGGGGAGTACCGGGCGCAACCGGCGAGGCGGGTTTGGATACCCAAAGGGGACGGAGGCCAGCGACCGTTGGCCATACTGGTGCTGGAGGACAAGATCGTGCAACGAGCCGTGGCGATGATACTGGAGGCCCTATACGAGCCGCACTTCTGCGACTGCTCGTGTGGTTTTCGGCGCCACTTCAGCGCGCACACCGCGATTATTGAACTGAGGCAACAGTGTCTAAAGCTGGGCATCAACTGGATTATTGATGCCGACATCCGGAAGTTCTTCGACACCATTTCGTGGGAGCAACTGCGCACGATACTCCAGAAACGCGTGAACGACGGCGCGATCCTGAGACTGATCGGGATGTGGTTGCACGTGGGCGTGCTGGAGGCGGGGCAAGTGGTGAATCAGGAATTGGGCACTCCGCAAGGAGCGCCGATTTCACCTGTGCTGGCGAACATATTTCTGCATGAAGTGCTGGACGAGTGGTTCCAAGAGGTCGTCCGACCGCGGATGAAAGAGAACTGCTTTCTGGTGCGGTATGCGGATGACTTCGTCATGGGATTCAGCGTGAAAGGAGAGGCCGAGCGGGTATTCAAAGTCCTGCCCAAGCGGTTTGAGCGGTATGGGTTGAGCATCCACCCGGAGAAAAGCCGGTTGGTGCAATTCAGCCGGCCGTATTGGAAGCGCGGGAAAGGACCGGGCAGCTTCGCCTTTCTGGGTTTCACTCACTACTGGGCGAAAACGCTCAATGGCGGGTGGACCATTAAACGCAAGACGCAGAGCAAGCGGCTGAGCCGCTTCATGAGCGGAATAGGGGAATGGTGCAAGGGACATAGGCACGAGCCATTGGCCGAACAGCATCGGAGGTTAAGCTCCAAACTTCGTGGGCACTATCAGGTACTACGGAGTGCGGGGCAACTTTAAGATGTTGGAGGTGGCCTACGAACACACGCGAGTGATGTGGCAGAAGTGGCTCCGGAGGAGAAACTCGAAGAACCGGATGAGTTGGGAGCGATTCGCGGAAGGGGTGGAGCAGACACTCGGGCTGCCCCTGCCGCGAATCATGCACGTGTTCTGATGGGCAGCAACAGTCATGACGCCTTGGGGTCTCGTCAACTGCAAGGTCTTTGGTCCGCAAGGGCCATCGCTGACGAACCGTATGAGTGAATTGCTCACGTACGGGTCCGTGGGGGGCGTCGGGCGAAAGCCCGACCCCTACCCGGCAGCGGGTGGGAGCCAGCCGTTCAGTTCAGCGGCAATTCGAGCTTCTGCCGCGGCTGGCTCCCACCGCTGATGCTGGTCGTTATCTCCGGCGGTTCCCTTACGATTATGAACCCAACAATTGAATACTTCGCGCGGCAGGTAGCCGGCTCGCGCCTACGACTATCGCTCGCCATCTTGTGTCAGATTGGGGCCTTTGTCTTCTTGGTGAGTGGCCTGGGTTGGCGCTCAGCACTGGAGTTCGGATTCTTCATGGTCTTTCTGCCAGTGCTATACCTCGGCATTATACACGGCATGATTGGGAATCCTGCCCAGAGAACAAATGAGGCGGAGAGCTAACCACAGCATCCAGCGGCTGAGAGCCAGCCGTTCAGGCCAGTGGCAATTCCCGCGTCAGCGGCGGCTGGCTCTCACCGCTGATGCTGGTCGTTCGCTGTTATGAATCTCGCGCCGCGTACAAAGCTGCTAGCCTTCGTTTATGGTCTGCTTGCCCTCTCGGCGGCGAGGAAGCTGCAATATTCCGGTTTTCATTTTGCCGGACTGGGTTGGTTTCAGGTAGCAGTATGGGTTGCCGCCCTTTTCGTGGCTCCTTGGCTCCTGAGGATTCCGCAGATGTTCCCGATTTGGGGGTGGTTGTCCGCACTGGGCTGCGTGTTCACAATCGCTTCGGGTCCGCTGGTCGCAGCGCAGCCTTGGCCCTGGGCTCTATACCTTGGAGATGTTGCTATCACCGGGCTGGGAGCGTATTTCTTCCTGTTCGACTGGACCGTGGGGCATTACGCCTCGGCCCTGAAGAATGGGAGCGCCACCAACGAGCCCGACGCGGCACCGAATGGCGGCCCCGCCGAGCCGCTTAGCGATTCGGGACTCCTGGAGGGGCCGCCATCGGTGAGCTAGCCGTTAAGCTTTAGCTTTCCACGATATGCACCTCTACTTCACAAGCTCCGGGATTCCCGAGATGGCGCACCTTTCTCGACCGCAACGCAGATTTGTTCGGAGGCGATGCCTCTACCCGCTGAGGAATGGTCTTGGCTTCAGGGGAAGCAACATGGCGCTGACAGTTCTGGCCGTGGTCCTTGGGTCCTACTTTACGGACACCCTGTCGCTGGGGTTCTTGGGCAGGGTCAGCTTCTTAGCGGCCATCGTGTTGGCGGCGGGTGGGCTGCACGACTTGTTCTGGCTGGCGCACTGGCGGCCAGAGGTGGCTCGGTTTATTCGCGACCATGAGGCAGACATTGCATCGGCAGCTTAACCATCGGCCCGGCAGCGGACGCGGGACCGCGGGTCCTGTTTCTTCTCGGACGCCATTGGCGCCGCCCCAGTGAACCCGAACATTCGGTGCAAGAAGCGTGAGCGGTGGATGCTCCATATCCTAAATCAAATTCATGAATCGCAGAACAGTCATCATGGGCACAGCCTTGCTGGGCGCTTTCGTTGCGGGATGCGCGGTTGGCGGCTCCATTGTGTTTCACCGGCTGGTAACGCCGATGGCCGGGACGCTCGGCCTGGCTGAAAGTGTGCGCGCTGAGAATGAGGCTTATGTCTGCTACCGGTACGGGGCGTACTCGGTGGCGAAACCCGCTTTGCTGGACTACGCCGGCCAGCTCAGGGCTCGTGGCCCCGTTCAGGACATCGTTGGAGGTGCGGTAGCGGCCGCAGACCTCCAGATCACCTATGGTCGGCTTGCAGTCGCCGCCTCTCGCGCAGGCCAGCGAGAGGATGCTGCCCGTTATTTCGACCTCGCGGTTCAGGCAGCGACGAATCGGATCCAAAAGCTAACCCAAGGCGAGATTCGCACCCTGGTGGAGCGGTTGGACGCCTCCTGGGATAAGCGCCTCCTGGGATCTGCCACAAACGCCGAGGATATCGGCCCAGCACCGAAGCAGACGGTCCAGCGGACGGAAGCCAGCCGTTCCGCGAGTGAAACAAATCGGATATCGAGAGCGGCTGGCTCCCGCCGTTGACCTCCCCGTTAGCCCAAATGCTGAACACCCTACGATACGTCTGCGTTGTGTTCGTGGTGACCGTGAATTTGGCGGTTGCCGGATATCTGAGCGTCTTTGCCTGGCTTAGTTCCAATTGGATGACAGGCCGTCAGGCTCGGTACTGGGGCTCGTACCACTGGCTCTGCGCCGCTTTTGAAAGAGCCCTGTATTGGCTTGTTATCGCCCTTGTGGTGGGCGGCCTCTGTGGAGTCGTCAACTGGTTTGCAATGAATCGCCTGCTTCCAAAGAGAAAGAGTCTCCCGTGGTTTCTCGGTGGATCCGTCTGTTTGGCGATTGCCTTCGGCGGACTGGTCGGCAGCGTTTTCTTTTACGTTGAAAAGCCTTGGATGTGAGCACACCTGGGCTAACAATGCACCTGCAGCCAACTCCGCGATGAGCTCCTTGTTTCATACCGAATGTCAGTGGCACGGGGTGGTTGAGGAGCGACGTTAGCCAATGAACCGGAGATCGCACGCTATGACACCTACAGAAAAGCAAGCTTGGGAATCGGTCCGCGCCAGAGGGCACACTCGCTACGTCTTCCAGAGTCTCGTGCGCTGGGGACTTCCGTTCGGCGCTTTTGTCACCTTCGGCCCGCTGCTCTACGACGCTGCGGTGCATACCCCTTATACCCCTCATGTCCTGCCTTGGCCTGCTTTAGTGCAGCAGAGAAACCCTTGCCCTATGGGCATGGTTAGAACAGCAGTTTTACTGGAAAGGAGAATCTGCCCACCGGCATCGTTCGGACGTTGTCTCCACAACGAAACGAAAGGAAAGAACGATGAGCAGATTCAAGCGAATGTCGCACACAATATGGCACTGCGAGTATCACATCGTGTGGACGCCAAAATATCGGTATCGGGTGATGCAAGGGAAGGTCAAAGAGGAGGTGGAAATGTGTATTCGGGAACAGAGCCGGCAGTTGGGGTGCGAGGTGGTGGAACTGAACGTGCAGGTGGATCACGTGCATACGTTGGTGCAGATACCGCCGAAGGTGTCGATTTCCGAATATATGGGGCGGGTGAAAGGCAAGTGTGCGCTGCGGGTGTTCAGCGTGTGTCGGGACCTGCGCCGGCGACCGTATTGGGGGAACCACTTTTGGGCACAAGGCTACTGTGTGGACACGGTCGGCTTGGACCACGAGATGATACGGAAGTATGTAAAATGGCAGGAGAAAGAGGAACAGAAACAAGAGGAGTTCCGGTTTAGCAAGTGAGCAAACAACGGAGACAACGCGACGTGCCCCAGCCCTCTCTGGGGGCTGGGGCCATGCCCCCTTTGGGGGCCAAGGTCAAAACCCCGCCCTATGGGCGGGGATATTTATCCACCAAAACCGTCACCCAACATGATGCCTCAGCAGACAGGTATCGGTTCGGTCTCCTGCACGCGCACCTGGATGCTCAGACCGCACGCGGTGCAATTCCCTGAGCCAATCGCGATGGTTTGCCGGGCTCGGCAGCGAGGGCAGGTCAGCGTGATCTCACGCAAATCCGCCAGCGAGGCGCAGGCAGGGACGATTCGCTGATTGAGCCTCGCGAGGACCAGCAGGGCGAGCGTTTCGCAGCCCGCGATGATGGCCATCGCCCCGGCGAGGCGTTGGAGCATTTCCTCGTGCCACGGACTGGTGATTCTCGCGAGGTCAACGAATCCACCGGTGGCGATGCCGGCCCCGATGGTCCCCCACAGGAGCCACCGCTGGGCTGGCTTCAAAGGACAGTGGGCCACAGCGTTAGCGTGCGCCACGACCGCTGCCACACTCACGACGCAAACGAAGGCTGCGGACGCCTCATGAATATTGAAGAGGATGGCGTATGCGGAGATCGCGAATGCGGCTGCCGCGGCCACCACGCCCAGCCAGCGCCAGTGGCGCCGGTCGGTGCCTGACCCAATGAGGCAGACCACAGCCAGTGCGGCGAAGACGGCGAGCGACAGTCCGACGGATTGCCAACGCTCCGCTCGGACTGCTCCGAGCCAGGCGCCCCACGTTCCCACCGTGAACAGTACCGAACACTGCCACGCTCGCAAGGAGGCCGACCCGCGCCAAGTGAGCGGCGTCCGGGCGCTTCGTGATGGCCAAGAAAGCGATCGCGGGAATCGCGGTGGCCGCCAGGCAAAACATCGTTAGCCCCACCGGCTCCTGCGCGCTCCCGAAGAGCTGCCAGATCAAGCCGAGGGAGGCGAGGTATTCGGTCACAATCAGCGCCACGAGCATGACCCCCGGCAGCCAAGGCGTCTCCGGCCCGAACTGGCGGGACGCGGCCAGCAGCAGCAACGCCCCCACGGAGGTAGTCGCACAGGTGCCCACGATGCGCCAGATCGTGTCGTGACCGGCAAATATGACGCCGGCGGCTCCGAAACACGCCGCCAGCCCCAGCGCCCAGAACACAACTCGGAGCAGGAGCTTTCGATAGATCGCTGGCTTGCCAGTCGCGGTTTCGGGATCTTCCATCAACCCCTGTCGAGCCAGGTGGCCGGCGGCGATCCCGTCGGTTAAAGGTGTGATTGGTGAGCCGGTCGTACCCATAACCGGTCTTGTAGAGGCTGCGGATGGTTTAGGTGTCTTCATATTCATGCAGGGCATTTTGCCCCAGGAATGGCTCCGGGCGGTAATTGATAATTCTGTTGATACTATTGAGGTTCTTGATGTACGTGCAGGTGGGTCTGGCCCAGAAAATCTCCCGCCTCCGCGTAGGCGCTCAGGAGCGACTCAATCTCCTGCCGAAGCGTTGGATCGCCCGCGCAGCTCTGGTCCAGATACGCGGCGCGTTCGGCTGCATTCGGCAACCGCAGAGCCGCATAGAAAATGTCTTTAGCGCTATGTTCCGGGAGGTTCATGGTGTGATTCTTTGTTGGCGGGTATGCGTGCTAGCCAGTGGCCTAACCAGACGGGGCAGCGCACCGGAGCCAGCCGGTTCGCCCAGGCACAAATCGAACGTCAGCGGCGGCTGGCTCCGGTCGCTGACCTTTTGCGTTGGGGCGCGCCGGTCAGCTCCGTAGGAGCGACATGTTTATAGTACGAACATTCGAAAGAACCTTCTTAAGCCCCATCGGGGCGGCATGAAATTGCCCGGCGCAGCCTATGCCGCCCCTACGGGGCTTGAGCGCAGCTCAGGGCGGGGCGTGGCTATAGACATGTCGCCCCGCTGGGGCTTGGTGCAGGCCGGCCATCGCCAGGGCGTAATTGATTTTGGTGAAGAGCTGGCAGCCGGTGAGGTGGCCGGATTTGCCTCGGCTCCGGCTGCTGGAACTTCCCAGATGCGGCGCGGCTGGCGTTCTGCTAGGCTCGCCGCGCAAAATGAATCCGACGAAGCGTTTGACGGGCGTTTGCAGCGAGTGCGGCGGTTCCATTCAGTTCCGGGCGGAACTGGTCGGCACGATGGCGCAATGCCCGCAGTGCGGGAAGCAGACCGAGCTGATGCTGGCATTGCCGCCGGAGGAATCGTCGGCGCCGCGGAAGGGAATCGCCTGGATGGTGATCGCGGTGGTGATTCTGATCGCCGGGCTGATCGCGTCGCTGATCGCGCTGAAGCGTTTCGAGCGGCTGGCGGCGAGCCGGAATGCGCGGGTTGAGGCGGTAGCCGGCACGAATGGCGTCGCGGTGCCGGCGGGTTTGGAGGTGTCGGCGATTTCGCTGGAAAAGGGGCGGGGGAACAGCGCGAGCTACGCCGTCGGCACGGTGGTGAACACGTCGAGCCGTCGGCGCACGCAAATCAGCGTGGAATTCGACTTGCTCGACTCCAAGGGGCAGCGAGTGGAGGTCGCCCGGGTGTTTAAGCCGACACTCGACGCCGGGGCGAAGTGGGAGATCAAGGTGGCCGTCGCCGCCGATTCCAAAGCTGTCTCCGTCAAGCTGGCTTCAGTCAAGGAAGCGCGTGACTAAAGCTCGCGCAACGCTGCCGCGATGGGCAGGCGGGCGCCGCGGAGGGCGGGGAAGAGACCGCCGATCAGGCCGATGAGGACGGCCCACACGATGCCTTGAACGAGCAGGTCAGGGGTTACCGCGAAGGCGAAGGTGACCTGGCTGAAGCTGTTCCAGTTCATGGTGGAGGTGTGGAGACCATTGAAAACGAGAAAGGCCAGCATCGCGCCGAGGCCTCCGCCGACCACCGCCAGCACCAGGGACTCGATCATCACCGAGACGACCACTGCGCCGCTGCCGAAGCCCAGCGCGCGGAGGGTGGCGATTTCGCGGGTGCGGGCCGAGACGGAGCTGTACATCGTATTGAGCGCGCCGAAGACGGCGCCGATGGCCATGAGGAAGGCGATCAGGTAGCCGAGGGTCGTAATCAGGCGATTCACCGCGGTGGATTGTTCGGCGTAATAGTCGGTCTGGCGGAGCACTTTGACGTTCAGGCGGGGATCGGTGGTCAGCGCGTCTTTGAACTCCTGGAATGCGCCGGGTGAGATCAGTTTGACATAGACCGATTGGAAGGTATCGCCGCGGTTGTAGGCCCCCTGGAGGACAGTGGCGTCGGTCCAGATCTCGGATTCGGCTGTGCCGCCGCCGGCGGAGAAGATGCCGACGATCGGCCAATCGCCGCGCCCGACGCGCAGCTTGTCGCCCAGCTCCAAGCCGGAGAACTCCGCCGCAGCGCCGATGCCGACGATGGCTTCGTTTTTGCCCCACTCGAACATTCGTCCCTGGACGATCTTCAGGTTGTCGCGGACCTTGAGCGCGGGATGCTCAACGCCACGCAGGGGAACGTTGGCGTCGGTGCCGGTCGAGCGCTTGGGGAGGTTGATGATGACGAATAACTCTGGCGAGGCGAGCGGGCCGTCTGGGGTGCGGGCCACCCCGGGGGCATCGGCGATGATGCGGGTGCTTTCGCGGAGGAAGCCGCTGACCATTTCGCTGTCGGCGCCGCTGCGCAGGACGATGGCCGCGTCGGGCGACCCGGAAGAGACCAGGGCGTGCCGGAACCCGGCGCCCATCGAGAGCACGCCGACAAGAACGGCGACCACGCCCGCAATGCCGAAGAGGGCCGCGGCCACCGACCCGCGCCGCTGCGGGACGCTCAGCAAGCCGAATTTGCTGACCGAGGCGACCTGGGAGAGCCAGTTAATGGGGCCAGACATAGGAGCTGGGCGAGGGTCGGAGGATGCGGTCCGAGCACTGGGAACGGACGGGTGGAGGCGAGAGCGACGTTGGGTGAGGCAGGGACGGCCTGTTCCCCCTCACCCCGGCCCTCTCCCTTGGGGAGAGGGAGCCCCATTCGCCGCGCTGCGATAAGTTCGCGCGCTTAACCATTTCGAGCAACGGAAGGCGTGGCTTCCTCTCCCTAAGGGAGAGGGCCGGGGTGAGGGGGAACCACGCCTCGATGATTGAGTGAATCCCCAAGGAGAAATGCCGAGGGCCGGTATTCATGAGCCTACATCCTTCTAAGCGCATCGGCCACCCGGAGGCGCATGGCTTGGAGGGCGGGGAAGATGCCGGCGAGCACACCGAGGGCCACGCTGATTCCTACGCCGGTGAACAAATCCCGGATCGGGAAGAAGAACAGCGGCAACATGCCGCCCGTCGGGTCGCCCCGGGCAACGAACATCCACGCCAGGCCCAGGCCCAGGCCACCGCCCAGCACCGCGAGCAGGCAGGATTCCGCCAGCACGAGCGACAGCGCCTGGGCGTTGGTGTAGCCCAGCGCCTTGAGGACCCCCAGTTCGCCGGTCCGTTCGCGCACAGACTGGCTCATGGTGTTGCCGGCCACCAGCAGGATGGTGAAGAACACGGCACTCATGATCGTGGCGGTGATCATGGTGATGTCACCGATCTGCTTGGCCCAGCCTTGCAGGAAGGCGGCTTCGGGCTCGGTCTTGGTTTCGGCGGACGAGTTCTGGAATTCCTGGTCTATGAGTTTGGCGACCTCGGGCGCCTGGGCCGGGTCTTTCACGCGCACGAGATACCAGCCCACTTGTCCTTTGTTCCACGCGCGCGCCTCGTCAAAGTAGTCGTACTGGAAGAACAGCGGCGTGGTGTCGGTGTTCTTCTCGCGCCCGTCAAAGATGCCGACGATGTCGAACTCCCACAGGCGGCTGCCGTCGGTCTTCGTCCAGATCGAGGATTGGATGGGGATTTTGTCGCCGATCTTCCAATGGAAACGCTCGGCGGTCTTGCGGCCGACGATGGCGCCGGTGCGGGTTCGGAGCCAGGCTTGTTTCTGTTCGGGCGGGAGGAGGTATTCGGGGTACATCTCCAGGAACTCGTCGGGCACGACCGGCATTTGCGCGAAGAAGTTCTTAGGGTCCTGATAAATCCCGCCGAACCAGGTTTCGTGTGTGGCGAGCGCCACGCCGGGAATGCGCTCGATTCGGGCTTTGTAGGACTGCGGCAGCGATTGGATGATGGAAATCTTATGCCGCACCCATAAGCGGCTCTGTCCGGCGAGCGTCACGCCGCCCGTGAGTGCCTGGGTTATGGCCGACAGGAAACCGAAGAGGATGAAGGCGACGATGATCGAGAGCAGCGTGAGGATGGTGCGGAGTTTCTTCCGCTTCAGGTTGCTCCAGAGCAGGTGCAGGAACTTCATTAGCCCGGCTATTGACCTAGCGCGGCTTGCTGGAGCGAAAGCAGCGACTGCACGCCGGACTTGCCCAACGCGAGCATCTCGGCCAGTTGGCCTTCGCTGAACGTGGCCTCCTCGCCGGTGCCCTGCAACTCGATGAACTCGCCCGCCGAATCCATGACGAGGTTGAGGTCCACCGAGGCCGCCACATCTTCCGTGTAGCATAGGTCCAGCAGGGGCCGGTTTTCGACGATGCCGACGCTGACGGCGGCGACGGCGCGGCGCATGGGGTCTTGCGAAAGCTTGCCTTCGGCGACCAGTTTGCGCATCGCCAGGGTCAGCGCCACGTAGCTGCCGGTGATCGCCGCGGTGCGGGTGCCGCCGTCGGCCTGCAAGACATCGCAGTCCACCCAGAGCGTGCGCGAGCCCAGTTTCTCCAGGTCAATGACCGTGCGCATGGAGCGGCCGATGAGGCGCTGGATTTCCTGCGAACGTCCATCGAGCCGGCCCTTGGTGATGTCACGCGGTTTGCGCTGAAGTGTGGAGTAGGGGAGCATCGAGTATTCGGCGGTGATCCAGCCCCCGGTGACGCCTTGCTCCTTCATCCAGCGCGGGACCATCTCGTCTATGCTGACGCCGCAAATGACTCGCGTGTTGCCCCATTCGATGAGTGTGGAGCCGGCGGCGTGAGGGGCGATATGGTTCTGGAAACGGACGGGGCGGAGTTGGGCCGGGAGACGGCCATCGCCACGCGGAGCGGGAGAGATGGGTGCTGATTCAGGCTGAGCCATAGACGCGGGAGGGTAGGGGTGCGCGCAAGGAGGGGCAACGATGAAAATTGGGGAAGGGTGAGGGGAGGTTTGAAATCCGAAGTCCGAAGGCCGAAATCCGAAGGCGGAAGGTTGAAGTCCGCGCCAACCAAAGGCAGACGGTGGCACTGGGGGGGGTTGGTTCGGCTTTCGGTTTTCGGATTTGGAGTCTTGACTGCCCTCCGCAACGCGGTACCCTATTTGACGTGAGCCGGACCAATAACCATCCTGGCGCTCGCCGCGCAAATGAGCCCGAGGAATTGCGCGAGTCACAGGACCCGATGGGCATCAACTATTGAGAGGAAGGCATGAAAACCAGACTATTGTTAACCGTTGTTTGCGCGGTGGCGCTGTTGCTCAGCACCACCACCCCCACCTTCGCGGCTCAGAACACCGATGCAACATCGGTCGTTGTGGACGTGGCTGTAGCGCGTCCATTTACCTTGGCCCTCACGATAGTCGGGTCGGCGCTCTTTGTGGTGAGCCTGCCTTTCGCCGCGACCTCCGGCTGCGTGGACAAGGCGGCGCACACGCTGGTGGTGGAGCCGGCCAGGGACACCTTCGCGCGGCCGCTGGGCGATCTGGACGATTTCCTGGATTATTGAGCGCTGCGAGGCGCGAGGTAAATCCCCCCGCTGCGTGAGGGCACGCGGCCTGCAACGACATGTGGGCCGCCTGCCCACACGCGGGGGTTTCGCCCGCCATCGGTCGTTTACTTCTGTGACAAGTCTATGGAGGCGAAGATGTCCTCCAGGCTGTTCAACGGCTCTTCCTTCTTCGGGTTGAGGACCTGGCGCAGGTAGGTGACGGCGTCGGGGATTGTCTTGATCGAACGGGGCAGGGTGGCGCCACAGGCATTGGCGTGGCCGCCGCCCTGGAGCTTCTCGGCGATCTTGAGCGCCTCGCCGTTGCGGCTGCGCAGGCTGGCAATGACGACTCCGTTTGCGCGGCGGAAGAGGGTCAGCAACACGGGGTATCTCGTCGCCTGCTGCTCGAGGAGTTGGTGGACGATGAGGTTATTGTTGCCGATAACGGTATCCACGAAACCCACCTGGGGCGTGATTTCGCTCACGTTCTCCCGGCTCCACGCCAGGCCGAGCGGGTCCTCGATGCGGCGTTTGATCTCCATGACCTGGAGCAGCGGATTGTCCAGCAGCAGCTCAATCTTTCCGCTGATGAGCGCATGGAGGTTCCAGAACTGGTAGATCTTGACCAGGTTCGCGTAATCGTTGGCGAGGATGAAGTCCGGGTCGTCTTCGAGGAACAGGTCCCCGACATTACTTAGATGCACGAGCCGGTCCAGCGCCGGCGACCCGAGGCCCTCCTGCTGGCAGAGTTCGTAACAGATCAGGCCGGCGGACTTGGTCAGGTCGTGAACGAACAGCGCGTTCTTGGGCGGCGTTTCAGTAGCGTGATGGTCAAAAATGACCCAGTTAGGCCGGTCCATGCGTTGCTCGAACGTAAGGTCGGCAATCCAGCCGGACCGCTCGCGCAAGTCGCGCTGGCGCCAATTGTTGTAGTGATAGGCCTCCAGGCGCACGTCGGCATTGAAAAGCTTTCGCGCCAGCCGCTGCAGGAGGACGCCGGATACCAGCCCGTCGAGGTCGCTCTCGTGGGTGATGATCACATCCGGTCTAGGCAAAGCATTCGTCATTATGGAGAGCCTAGCCGAATCCGCCACCGCTGGCCAGCGGGGAATTCGGCACCGCGCGCATCTCGACAGTACCCCCAAGCGCCAGGCTCCCAAATCCGAAATCCGAAACCCGAAGGCCGAAAGAAGGCCGAAGCCCGAAATCCGAAGTCCGAAAAGCCTGCTCCCGCCCCTCTGCTAGCGCTGATTGAGCCGCTGCCGGCTGGCTCGCAGGCCCAGGCGCGGGGATGGAGCAGGTTCGCCTTTCGGATTTCGGACTTCGGCCTTCTTTCGGCCTTCGGGTTTCGGTCTTCGGGTTTCCGGCCTATGGCTGCCCGAAATCGTGGTGCCAACAAGACGCGCCCTTCGGCACCTGCAGCGCACCCGCTGCCCTGCGGGCCCGGAATTTGCTCGCCCAGAGGCGGGCGGGTGGGACATCCTGCCTTCCAGATAAGGCAACTATGATGAAGACAACGAAATGGCCGAACCCGAAATTGCCCGCACTGCTCTGCCTGGCAACCTGTCTGCACCTGCCTGCTGCGCCAACCGCTCCGGCGCTCCGGCCCCCGTCGGTCCCGCTGGTCGCTTGCGACCCCTATTTCAGCATCTGGTCCCCGGCAGACAAGCTGACGGACACCGACACCGTCCACTGGACCGGCAAGGCAAATCAACTCAGGAGCGTGCTCCGTATTGACGGCCAGGATTACCGGGTGATGGGCGCGGGAGCGCCAGGGGAAGCGGTGATGGAGCAGAAAGGCGTGACGGTTTTGCCCACCCGGACCATCTATGCCTTCGAGGGCGCGGGCGTGGCGCTCACGCTCACCTTCATGACCCCCGCGCTGCCGGACGATCTGATGGTCTATTCGCGCCCTCTGACTTACGTGACTTATGACCTCCATTCGGTGGACGGCAAGACGCACGCGGTGGTCATAGGGCTGGGCGCTTTTGCGACGATTGCCGTCAATGAGCCGAAGCAGCAGGTCGTGCTGTCGCTTCCTGCTATGGGCGATGGTTTGCGCGTGGCGAAGGTCGGCTCGCTCGATCAGGCGATTCTGGGGAAGAAGGGCGACGATCTGCGGATTGATTGGGGCTATCTCTACCTGGCCGCGCCGGAGGCGCAACACGCCCAGGTTCGCACTCAGCCGGAAATCGGCGTCGGCGCGAATACGTGCGAGTCGAAGGCGCAGGGAGCGGTCGTGAGCGTTCAGTTTGACGACGTCAGCGTCTCCGCGAAGCCTGTCTCCCGCTGGCTCATGCTGGCTTACGACGACGAGTATTCGATCCAGTATTTCAAGCAGAACCTGCGGCCCTATTGGCGGCGCAACGGCGATGACGGCCGCCGCGCTGTTGAAGAAGGCCGCCGCGGAATACGAGTCGCTCAAGCAGCGGTGCGAGAAGTTCGACGCATGATGTGATGGCGGCGCTGGCCAAAGCCGGCGGCGAGGAGTATGCCCGACTTTGCGCGCTGGCTTATCGGCAATGCTACGCGGCCAACAAAGTCGTGGCCGACGCCAATGGCCAGCCGCTCATGTTCCCCAAGGAGAACTTCAGCAACGGCTGCATCGGCACCGTGGACGTGATCTACCCGATGGCGCCGCAGTTCCTGCTGTTCAGCCCGTCGCTGACCAAGGCGATGCTGGTGCCGATCCTCGATTACGCGGCATCGCCGCGCTGGCGCTGGCCGTTTGCGCCGCATGACCTCGGCACGTACCCGCTGGCCAACGGCCAGGTCTATGGCGGCGGCGAGCGCACGGAGGAAAACCAGATGCCCGTCGAGGAAACGGGCAACATGCTCCTCATGCTGGCGGCGCTGGCGCAGAGTGGAGGGCAACGCCGACTTCTGCACGCCCTACTGGCCGGTGCTGGAGAAGTGGGCCGAGTATCTCAAGGCCAAGGGCTTCGACCCGGAGAACCAGCTTTGCACGGACGACTTCGCGGGCCACCTGGCGCACAATGTGAACCTGTCCGCCAAGGCGATCTGCGGCCTCGGCGCGTTCGGCCAACTCTGCGAGCTGCGCGGCGACAAGGCCGAGGCGGCGGAATATGGCAAGCTGGCAAAGGAATTCGCCGCGAAGTGGGTGAAGGCGGCCGACGACGGCGACCACTACCGCCTCGCGTTCGACAAGCCCGGCACCTGGAGCCAGAAATACAACCTGGTCTGGGACCGCATCCTGGGCTTGAACCTTTTCCCCGCTGCGGCGCTGCGCAAGGAAATGGACTTCTACAAGACCAAGCAGAACGCCTTCGGGCTGCCGCTCGACAGCCGGAAGGATTACACCAAGCTGGATTGGACGCTCTGGACGGCGACGCTCACGCAGAACCGCGCGGACTTCGACTGCCTTGCGTGGACCCGGTCTATCGGTTCCTGAACGAAACGCCCAATCGTATGCCCATGACTGACTGGTACGATACGAAGACCGCGAAGCATGTCGGCTTCCAGGCGCGCTCGGTGGTGGGCGGCGTCTTCCTGCAAATGCTTTACAATCGTGCCGCGTGGAAGAAATGGGCGCGCCGGGATATGACCAAAGCGGCGAATTGGGCGCCTTTGCCCAAGCCGCCCAAGACCGTGGTGGTGGTGCCCACCTCGGAGAAGGAAGCGGTCAACTGGCGCTACACGACTGAAGCGCCCGCCGCGGACTGGTCCGAAGCCTGAGTTCGACGCGTCGGCATGGAAGGAAGGGCCGGGGGGGTTCGGCACTAAAGGCACGCCCGGCGCCGTGGTCCGCACGGAGTGGAGCACGCACGACATCTGGCTGCGCCGGGAGTTCACGCTACCCGACGGGAAATGGAGCGACCTCCAGTTCCGCATGCATCACGACGAGGACGCCCAGGTATATGTGGATGGGGTCCTGGCCACCCAGGTCTCCGGCTACGTGAGTGATTACGATGCGGTGCGCATCAAGACGAAAGCGCGAGCACTCCTCACGCCAGGCAAGCACCTCCTGGCGGTCCACTGCAGTGACACCCGCGGCGGCCAGTATATTGATGTCGGCCTGGAGGACGTGCGGCCCTCGGATTAAAGACAGGAAAACTAGAGACAGGAAGATAGGGCCTTTATCTTCCTGGCTTTAATTCTCCCGTCTTCAACCTGTGATCCCTGCGAGGAACCCGCTTGAGCAGGGATCAGGCGTGAGTTTGACATTGGCCATGGGCCATTCCGTTCGGCGCCGCCCTGTGCCAGTTTTCATTCCCCGCCCCCACTCGCAGGCTTGACCTTCGCCGTGGCAGTGTCAAAGCTGTGCTCACGATGTCCGCGACCATCAAATCAGACCAGACCCCATCGCAAACCGCTACCCTGCCACCCCAGCCCGGCCTCGTCGGCAACTACCGCTGGGTCGTCTGCGCACTCCTGTTCTTTGCGACTACGGTCAACTACATTGACCGGCAGATTCTCTCGCTGCTCAAGGAGACGCTCGACCAGCAGATAGGCTGGACTAACGAACAGTTCGGCTGGGTTAATTCGGCCTTCCAGTTCGCCTACGGCATCGGGCTGCTGGGCTTCGGCTGGTTCGTGGACCGGTTCGGCACGAAGATCGGCTACGCTGTGTCAATCATCGGGTGGAGCATCTCGGCGGCGGCCCACGCGCTGGTCGGCAGCTTCGGAGGTTTCATCGCAGCGCGCAGCGCCCTCGGGCTGAGCGAGGCGGGCAATTTCCCGTCCGCGATCAAGGCGGTCGCGCTTTGGTTTCCCAAGCGCGAGCGCGCCTTCGCCACCAGCATCTTCAACGCCGGCACCAACGCCGGCGCGCTCATCGCCCCGGCGATCATTCCCTGGATGGCCTACAGGTTCGGCTGGCAATCCTGCTTCATCGTCGCGGGCGTCGCCGGGATGCTCTGGCTGTTCCTGTGGATCCCCTTTTATGACACACCCGACAAGTCGAGGCGCGTCGGCGCCGCCGAACTGGCCCTGATCCGCAGCGACCTCGAGGAGGAGAAGCCCCGGGAAAAGGTCTCCTGGCTCAGCCTGCTCGGCTACCGGCAGACTTGGTCGTTCTTCATTGCGAAATTCCTCACTGACCCGGTTTGGTGGTTCTTCCTCATCTGGCTGCCGGACTATTTCCAGAAGACCCGCGGGCTGGAGATCAGGAAGAGCTGGATTCACATCGTCACGATCTACAGCATCGTGACCGTGCTGAGCATCTACGGCGGCTGGATCACCGGCTACCTGACCAAGCGCGGCTGGAGCGTCACCCGGGCGCGCAAGACCGGCATGTTCGTTTTTGCCTTGTGCGTCCTGCCGGTCCTCTTCGTGACCAAAGTCGGCGATTGGACCGCGGTGCTGCTCATCGGCCTGGCGGCCTCGGCGCACCAAGCCTGGTCGGCGAACCTCTTTACGACCGTTTCCGACATGTTCCCGAAGAAGGCCGTCGCCTCGGTGATCGGCATCGGCGGCATGGCGGGTTCCGCGGGCGGCATCCTGTTCCCGGCTCTGACTGGCCGGCTGCTCGACCATTTCGAGGCAATCGGGAAGGTCACCTCGGGTTACGCCATCCTGTTCAGCATCTGCGCCTGTATGTACTTGGTGGCCTTTGCGCTGAACCATCTCTGCGCCCCCAGCTTCGAGCCGATTCACCTCAAGGAACAGACCCCTTAAACTCGAACGATCCAGGACAACGACCAGATGACTCTTGTGCCGCAGAAGCGCATCGAACTGGTATTTGCCATTTGCCATCGGCGATCGGCCATTCGGTCCGCAGCCGCCTTCCTCGCACTCACAAGCCTATTGCTGCTTGCCAGCGCCGGCGCACTCACCGCCAGACAGGCAACCGGCTCCCAGGTGCTTCGCGCGCCTGACCCCGTTGCGCCTTACAGCGATGGCCGCCCGACTGCCGAATACCGCCTGGACGCGCACGACCAGGGTGTGGTGCTGCGCCACGGCGATGGCCCGGATCGCTGCGACTACCTGGGCGCCCGCGACGTCTGGGTCTTCGAGGACCACGGTACCTATTACATGCACTATGATGCCGCGGGCCCAATCGGCTGGCTGACCGCCCTGGCGACCAGCAAGGATCTCGTCCACTGGGACAAAAAAGGCCCGGCCCTCCAACTGGGCAAGCCCGGCGACGACGATTCCAAGAGCGCCTCCTACGGTGTGACCTTCAAAGACGGCAAGACGTGGCACATGTTCTACCTCGGCACGCCGAACGTCACTCCTCCGCCCGACCTCATTCCCATGTTCCCCTATCAGACGATGAAGGCGAAAGGCACATCCCCTGCCGGCCCGTGGATGAAGCAAAAGGATATCGTGCCCTTTCGCTGCCAGCCGGGGACCTATTACTCCGTCACGGCCAGCCCGGGCTACATCGTCAAGCGGCACGGCGAATACCTGATGTTCTTCAGCGCGGCCGCCGCCCCGCCCACCAAGCGCACCATCAGCATCGCCCGCACGAAGAGCCTGGACAGTTCGTGGACGCTCGACCCCCAACCCATCGTCTCGCCCGAGGAGCAGATCGAGAACACCTCGCTCTATTATGAGCCGTCGAACAAGACCTGGTTCCTCTTCACCAACCACATCGGCGTGGATCGCCGCGGCGAATACACCGATTCTGTCTGGGTTTATTGGAGCCAGGACCTCGACCATTGGGATTCCCGCCACAAGGCGGTCGTCCTCGACCGCAAGAACTGCACGTGGTCGAAGGACTGCATCGGCCTGCCGTCCGTCGTGAAGTTCGGGAAACGGTTGGCCATCTTCTACGACGCTCCCGGCGGCACCAGCGTCAGCCACATGAACCGGGACATCGGCCTCGCCTGGCTGGATCTGCCGCTGCGCCTGCCAGAGCAGGAATAGCCCGCCAAGCCGGGCAGAGCTTATCCCGACTTCGCGGATTCGTCCTGGGAGCGCCGGCATCCCTGCCGGCACTTGGGAGTTTTCCCGGGTATTTGGCCAGAACCGCACCTCGCCGGCAGGGATGCCGGCGCTCCCAGGACGAATCCGCGAAGTCGGGTTATCGGTGCAGATTGGTGGACGCTCCGGCGCTGGAGATACATTAGACACGTTGATGTTACCCGAGGGGTTGTGGCGACACGGTGGAGGTGACTGTCCTGTTCTTGGACAGCAGAGCCGCGCGCTTATGGTACCATGGCATGTCCAGGGTAACTCCAGGGCAACACCAGGGAAGTGCCCTGCCAACCCGGGCGCAAACCCACCATTGGCTTATTGTAGAATCTTATACTCCTCCGGGACCGAGAACGGTCTGTCGCCTGCCGTCGTTCATGCCGAAAGCTGGCGCAAGAGCCGGCTTGACTGCCCGGTGGGGGCGGGAAATGCTCCTCGCTAATCGCAAACGCTGTGAACCACTACTATTCTGCCCGGCGTAGCCCCGGGCCAAACCGATCCGCCCTCACCGGATGGCGGCCCTAAAATGAAAGCTATACGCTTGCTAGCACCGGGGCGTCCGCTGGAATTGCAGGAAATACCCGTGCCAGTCGTCGGCCCGCGGGACGTCCTCGTGCGAGTGAAAGCCGCGGGGATTTGCCATTCCGATGCGCATTACCGGGCGGGCCGATCGTTGGTGCGCCCGCTGCCCTTGACGCTGGGGCATGAGGTGGCGGGGGTGGTGGAGGCGGTTGGTGCGGACGTTGCACGGTTCAGGTCCGGAGACCGGGTTTGCGTTCATTACCTGGCGAGCTGCGGGGAGTGCGCGTATTGCCAACGCGGCAACGAGCAGTTCTGCGTGTCGGGCGCGATGATGGGGAAGTTCCGTGACGGCGGTTACTCGGAGTTCGTCGTGATGCCTGCCCGCAGCGTGTTCCGTTTGCCCGAGGCGATTCCATTCGAGCACGGGGCGATCATGATGTGCTCTTCGGCGACGTCGCTTCACGCGCTGAGCAAGGCGCGGCTGCGGGCCGGAGAGACGGCGGCGGTGTTTGGCGTCGGCGGGCTGGGCTTGTCGGCGATTCAACTGGCGAAGGTTCTCGGCGCGCGTGAGGTATTCGCGGTGGATATCAAGCCCGGGAAGCTGGCCTTGGCGGAGCGATTCGGCGCGGTCCCGGTTAATGCGGCGGCGTGCGACCCGGTGGCGGAGATCGGGCGTCTGACCGGCGGACGTGGGCGTGGATGTCGCGCTGGAATTGATCGGGCTGCCACTGACCATGCGCCAGGCGGTCCAGTCTCTGGCCATCCAGGGCCGGGCGGCTCTGGCCGGCATCACGGAGAAGACATTCGAGGTAGCTCCCTACGCCGAGGTGCTGAACAAGGAGGCGGAGATTATCGGGGTATCGGACCACCTGGCGCAGGAATTGCCGCTACTGATCGAGTGGGTGCGCCAGGGCAAGCTGGATTTGTCCGGCGTAGTGACGCGCACGGTGCCGCTCGACGCGGGGGCAGTCAACGAGGCGCTGGACGGGCTGGAGCGGTTTGGCGAGGAAGGACGGAGCGTCATAAGGCTCTAGGCATCTGGGGCCATCTGTGGTTGTATTGCGTTGTCATGGCTTAACGATGGCAGAGGACAACCGGACGTTTGAGGCCTGCGTCAGCCACCCGAGTCTCGGAGACGAGGTGGTGTGGGGAAGGATTGTCTTCGAGGGGTGGCGCCTGCGGTTCGAGTCGGAGCGGATCACGTTCGAGATTCCGCTGGTGAAGCTGCAAATTGAACGCGAGGGTCCCGAAGCGTCCGCAATTGATTTCCGCGATCCAGGGCAGCCGGACTGGGTGATTCACACGCTGGACGAGGAGATTCTGGAGCACGGCCCGCTGTTGCGGCAGCCGCACACGCGGAACCAGATCGGTGCGCTCCAGGGCGGCAAGGAACTGAAGCGTCGGCTCAAGATCACCGGCGCCTTCCTGGCCGGGTTCGCCCTGGTGGCGTTGGTCGTCTCCATGTTGATGGGGATCATGGTGCGGGTGCTGGTGGCGCGGGTGCCGGTCGAGTGGGAGCAGCAGGTGGGGGATAAGGCGATGGCGGACTTGAGGAATGAGGAAACGTTCGTCGAGGACCCCGTCGCGATGACGAATCTAATGCGGGCGGTGGCGCCCTTGCTGCGGGTGGTGCCCAATCACGGGTTGCAATACAAGTTCTACCTGATGGACTACCCCATGCCGAATGCGTTCGCGATGCCAGGCGGTTATGTGGTAGTGACAACGAGCTTGCTAAAGCTCGCCGACCGGCCGGAGGAAATCGCGGGAGTGGTTGCGCATGAACTGGCGCACGTGACGCAGCGGCACGGGTTTCGCAAGATCATATCGTCCGCCGGGCCTTATCTGCTTTGCCGGTTGTTCATGCGGGATAACAGCGGCTTGATGGGCGTGCTGGCTGGGAGTTCGCAATTGCTGGTGTGCCAGAGCTTCTCGCAGGAATACGAGCGGGAGGCGGATGACGTCGGCTGGCAATACCTGGTGGACGCCCACATTGATCCACGCGGCATGGTTGAGGTGCTTACGAAGCTCAAAGCCGAGGCGGAGCGCATGAAGCTGGTTGAGGTGCCCAGGCGTTCAGCAGTCACCCGGCCCCCGACAAGCGCATCCGCCGCCTTGAGGCGAAGTGGGACAAGCTGAAGGACAAGTCAGGCTTCACGGCTTATGAGGGCGGGCAGACCCAGTAACGGTTGGTGATAGTGATGACAGACGTATCATGAACGAACTGAGCATGAACAAATCCTGGCAGTATGTAGCGGTGTGGGTGTTTGGCTTCCTGCTCGTGCACGCGAGCGCCTCAGGGCAGGGGACGAACCAGGCGAGAGGATTGCATTGGTATGACGGTCGCAGCTTAACCGTGGAAGGCAAAGGCTGGCCGGAGACGAAGGAGTTCTATGACCGCCTGCCGGCCCGGGCCGAGAAGATAGTGCGCCCCGCGGTCTGGAGCCTGTCACAGGATTCCGCGGGCATAGCCATCCGCTTCGTGACGGACGCTTCGGCCATTTCGGCGCGCTGGACCTTGCGCCGGGAGCGGTTGGCGATGCCGCACATGCCGGCCAGCGGGGTGAGCGGCGTTGATCTTTATGTCCGGGACCAGAGGCAAATGGCACTGGCTCGGCGGTGGTCGGCCTGACAAGTCTCCCACCGATGAGAAGGTTCTTGTCGCGAACATGAAGCCCGCGCGGCGCGAGTATCTGCTTTACCTGCCGCTTTACAACGGAGTCAAAGAACTGGCCATCGGCGTTGCGCCCGAGGCGACGCTGGAACCTGCGCCGCCCCGCCCGGCCGGAGAAAAGCCGCTCGTCTTCTACGGCACCTCGATCCTGCAAGGCGGTTGCGCCTCGCGCCCGGGCATGGCCTACCCGGCGATCCTGTGCCGGCGCCTGGATCGGGAACAGATTAACCTTGGGTTTTCTGGCAACGCCTGGGGTGAACCGGAAATGGCGCAGTTGCTCGCCGAACTGGACCCGGTGGTCTATGTGCTCGATCCGTTACCGAACATGAAGGTGGAATGGGTGGCGCCACGGCTCGAACGGTTCATAGAGACCTTGCGCGAGGCACATCCGAAGACGCCGATTGTGCTGGTGGAGAATGTTCCTTACCCCGACGGCGACTTCGTGGTGCCGCGGCACGAGCGTTACACGCAAGCCAATGCCCGGCTGCACGAGCTGTACCGGCGGCTGGTCCGCGCCGGGGACAAGAAGCTCTTCTACGTTTCGGCGGCCAAGCTCATCGGCACGGACGGCGAAGGAACGGTTGACGGAACCCATGCCACGGACCTTGGCTTTATGCGGATGGCGGACGCTGTGGAACCGGCGCTTCGGGCGGCGAAGGTTAAGGCCTCAGGTCGCTAAGCGGTACCCAGCCAGGTGCATCATCGCGCTTGCGTGGTATATTCTCAGCGAAAGGGGAGAGTTTACCATGACACTGAACGTTACTCAAAAGCTGATCAAGGGCCACTTGGCGGAGGGGGAACTGCGACCGGGCGCGGAAATCGGGTTGAAGATAGATCAAACGCTCACACAGGACGCTACTGGCACGATGGTGATGCTGGAGTTTGAAGCCATGCGCGTCCCCCGGGTGCGCACCGAATTGTCCGCACAGTACGTTGACCATAATCTGCTGCAGAAGACCACAAGAACGCGGATGACCACCTGTTCCTGCGGAGCGCGTGCCGGAAGTTTGGGCTCTGGTTCAGCGGACCGGGAAACGGCATCAGCCACGTCGTCCACATGGAACGATTTGGTGTCCCTGGAAAAACCTTATTGGGGTCGGACAGCCATACGCCGGCGGCGGGTTCCCTTGGGATGCTGGCGATTGGCGCCGGCGGCCTGGACGTGGCCTGGCCATGGCTGGCCTGCCGTTCCGCGTGCGAATGCCGCGGTATGGGGAGTGCGACTCACAGGTGAGCTGCCGCCGTGGGTCAGCGCCAAGGATGTCATCCTGGAATTGTTGCGGCGCCACGATGTGGACGGCGGCGTCGGCAAAGTCATTGAATATTACGGCCGCGGGTTGGACCAACCTTAGCGCGATGGACCGTCATGTCATAGCCAACATGGGCGCGGAGTTGGGCGCGACGAGCAGTGTCTTCCCTTCGGACGAAACGGTTCGGGCCTTTCTGAAGGCCCAGGGCCGGGAGAGACGATTGGCGTGAACTTGTCGCCGACCCGGGCGCCGACTACGACGAGCACGAAGAGATTGACCTCTCAACGTTGGAACCGCTCATTGCGCTGTCCGAGCAGCCCGGGCAACGTGAAGCCAGTGCGCGAAGTGGCGGGCAGGAAATTTACCAGAGCCTACATCGGATCATCCGCCAACCCGGGTCTGCGCGACTTTGCTGTGCCCGCGCTGGTTGCCGACGGCCGGCAGTGTGTCGACCAGGCGTTTCCCTTGACGTGAATCCAAGCTCCCGCCAGATTCTGGAAATACTTGTCTCGCATTGGGCTGGCTGGGGAAGTTGATCGCATGCCGGGCGCGCGGATCCACCAGGCCGGCTGCAATGGGTGCATCGGGATGGGCCAGGCCCCCGCGACCGGCCGCATCAGCCTGCGCACGGTCCCGCGCAATTTCCCGGGCCGCTCGGGCACCAAGGAAGACCAGGTCTATCTTTGCAGCCCGGAGACGGCGGTCGCGTCGGCCCTGACCGGTGTGATCACCGATCCGCGCACGCTCGAGATGGAATACCCACAATTCACTGAACCTGATCAGTTTCCGCATTAACACGGAAATACCTGGAGTCGCCCGCCGACTCTGGCGAGAGCGTTGAACTGGAAAAGGGGCCGAACATCAAGCCGTTGCCGTCCTTTGATCCATTGCCGGACCGGCTCGCAGGCCCGGTGCTGTTGAAGATGGGCGACGACATTTCAACCGATGAAATTCTGCCGGCGGGCGCGCGGGTGCTGCCGTTCCGCAGCAACATTCCCGAGATCAGCAAGTTCGCCTTCAGCGAGATCGATGACACCTATCCATGACCGCGCCCTGCAATTCCAGAAGCAGGGCTCTTTCGTGGTAGGCGGCTGACGAACTACGGCCAGGGCTCAAGCCGTGAGCATGCGGCCATTGCCCCGCGTTATCTGGGGCTGCGGGCCGTCATCGCCAAAAGCTTCGCCCGCATCCACTGGCAGAACCTCGTCAACTTCGGCATCCTGCCGCTGCAATTCGCCATCCCCTCAGATTGGGATGACATCCGCCAGGACGACGTGCTCGTGATTGAGGGCGTCCGTGACTGCCTCAAGAAGGGAAGCCGCGTCGAGGTCCATAATAAGACCCGGAATCGCTCCTTTCAGACAGAGCACTCCCTTAGCCAACGCCAGGTGCAGATAGTGCTGGCGGGCAGCCTCATCAGCGTCGTGCGCGAGGAGCTTGGCTCCCCGGTCTGAGCGTGGCGATCAGGCCGCGGCCCGTTCCGGCATCTTCGGCACCTCAATGCCCAGGGCATTGCAGAGGTCCACTTCGTGGTCCTGTTCTTGGGCAATGATAGTGCGCAACACCTCACCCAGGGCAAACTCGCCCATCGCATCCGCCTGCCGGATCCGCTCCCGATATTGCGCAATGGTTTCCCGCTCGTAATGCAGATCGAACCGCAGCATTTTCTTCGGGTCAGCGGAGGTCTCCACCGGCTTGGCTGCCACGGTCGGGCTGCCGCCCAGGTAGTCAATCTGGTTGGCGACTTTGAGGGCATGCCCCAATTCTTCCGTGGCATGAGCCTCCAGTTCCTTGGCGATCGTGTTGTATTCCGCGCCTTTGATCGTCTGGCTATAGACCGTATAGGCAATGATCGCCTGAAACTCCCGGGCCAAATCCTGGTTCAATAGCTTCACCATCTGCTCTCGGCTGATGGCCTGATTCTGTCTGGTTTCCATAATTCAATGTCCTTTCTAAGTTCTTCTCAAGAGGCGCCCTTCGTGGCCGGTTCATTATCAGCCTCCTCTACCTTCGACTGCTCCGGTTGGCGCCTCTGCACGACTGCGTGTCTTTGTTATAAACTCGCACGCACCTTCGCCGGTTCTGCAAGGGCTGGACCGCAGATTACTGCGGTGGCGATGTCTGCCGTGGTTTCAGATGTTCCGAGTTTGACAACACCTCGGATGATTAGGACACTGGCCCCAGCGTTTTAGCAGTATGAAATATAATTGTTTTCTGACCGCGGCAACGGCTGTGTTCCTGACAAGCGTAGCGATGCCGGTTTTGGCCGACCAAGGTGCCCCTTCATTGATCTATGAAACCCCGACCGAGTTCTTCGGCAGCGGCGACTTCGACCGGGACGGGCGGACCGACCTGGTGATCGTGGACAAGGAAAGCGGGAAATATCGCCTCGGCTACCAGTTGACGCCCGGGCGTGTTCTCCTGGGTGGACTGCCGGCCAAGCGGCGTCAAGGGAGTCGCGGGCTTCGGCATCGGCCCGGTGCTGGCCAAGAACAAGGAGTCGCTGGCCTTCGCCTCGCCGGACGACAACCAGGTCACGATGGTGGATGTATCCAGCCCGACCGCCGCGGACCGGCCGGTGACGGTGCCATTTACCGCGGGGCTGGGGCCGAATCTGATTGTGCCGGTGGACATCGGCGGCGCGGGGAAATCACCCCTGGCCGATCTTTATGTCGGGTCCATCTACAACTCCCCTGACCCGAGCCTGGGGACTCTGCTGCGCAACGACGGCGCGCAGTTCCCCAAACTGGCGGACATGACGCTAGCTGGGCCCGCCGCTCGGGGCAACCGGCTTTCACTTAAGGCGGGCCAACCAGAGCTGCTCTGCTTGCTCATCCGGGGCGACAAGGGCGACACGCTCCGAGTGGAGGACCTCACAAGCGGCAAACCGGTCGAGGTGGCCACGGCCACTGACTTGCCCTCCGGCGCCGACTACGCGGTTGGGAGCTTCCGCGGATCACCCTTGCGCGATTTCGTTTTCTACAAGCCGGGCGCCAGCGAGATAACGATCCGCAGCGTGGAAGAGCCGCAGGCGGGCAAGTTCGAGTTTGGCAAAGGCCATAGCTTTGACCTGGGCCAACCGGTGCGGCGGGTCGTTGCGCTGACCCAAAACGGCGCTTCCCGGCTGTTCGTGATCTTCGGCAAAGGAGACAAGGCGGACGTGTTTGATTTCGACGGCGCCAAGGCGCCGGTGCCGGTCCAAAACCTGGCGGCCACCAACTACGCATTTACCTGCGCGGCGAGCTTTCCCGACGGCCTCATCGTATTCTCGGAGCCTGCGGGCACGAAGTTCTCGACCCGCTACCAGATTTACCGTGCCAGCGGCACGGCCTACACCGCCGGGCCGTTCGGCGGTCTGGCTTCCCTCGCGGACAACGACAACATCACCATCCCTGACATCTACGCCCGCATTGTCGCGAGACAGACCGTGAAGAGCGAGAGCGAGATGAAGGCTTACACCAACACCATCCCCGGCACCCAGGTCAGCTACGCCATGGTGCCGATTCCCGGCGGTGAGTTCGCGATGGGCAGCCCGGACAGCGAGCCAGGGCACAAGCCCGACGAAAGCCCGCAGCACAAGGTGAAGATCTCACCTTTCTGGATGGGCCGCTGCGAAATCACTTGGAACGAGTATGAGCTTTTCATGTATCCCGACGAGGAGAAGCGCATGCGCGCTACTGTCCCGACCGATGCCGCCGGGGACAAGCTGGCCGACGCCGTGACGCATCCCTCCAAGCCCTATGTCGAGATGAGCTTCGGCATGGGCAAAGACGGCTTCCCGGCCATCAGCATGACCCAGGAAGCGGCGAGCAAGTACTGCCAATGGCTGAGCGCCAAGACCGGCCAGTTTTACCGGCTGCCCACCGAGGCCGAGTGGGAATACGCCGCCCGCGCCGGCACGACCACCCCGTATTTCTTTGGCAGCGACGCCAGCAAGCTGGGCCAATACGCCTGGTACGAGGACAACAGCGATTTCAAGTACCAGAAGGTCGGCAAGAAGAAGCCCAACCCGTGGGGACTCTGCGACATCTACGGCAACGTGGTGGAGTGGGTGCTCGACCAGTACGACCCTGACTACTACAAGCAATGCGCCGAACAGGGCGAGGTCGTTAACCCGTGGAATAATGCGACCAAGCCCTACCCGCGTGCGGTTCGAGGCGGCTCATGGGACGACAGCGCCTCGATGTGCCGCAGCGCCGCCCGCCGGGGCTCGGACCGCTCCTGGAAGATGCAGGACCCGCAATTGCCGAAAAGCACCTGGTATTTTTCAGACGCGCAATGGGTGGGCTTCCGCATCGTGCGCCCGCTCGAAGGTGCCGACCGCAGCCGAAATGCAAAAGTACTGGACAAGCCGCGCGGCGAGCGACTGAATGAAGAATTGGCGTGCGGCGCCAGCATAGCTGCTGGCGCGTGCCCGCAACTAGTGACAGACAACAATGAACTGAAAGGCCCAATGCAAGATCATTCCACCAATCCATCCAACGCGGTTTCCCGCCGCCAATTCCTGAAGCATTCGTCCCTCATCGCCGCTTCGGCGGCTGCCGCGGTGAGCTTCCCTTCGGTGCTCACTGCCCAAAACAACCAGGCCATCCGGGCGGTGGTCGTTGGCGTGGGCGGACGCGGCAGCGGCGCCGGGCAGAATTTCCTTGAAGCCGCCAAGGCGGTCGGCGCCGACGCCAAGATCGTCGCTGTAGCTGACCTTTTCCCGGAAGCGGCCCGGAAGGGGACCGAACTCTTTGGTGTGCCGGAGGACAAGTGCTTCAGCGGGTTCGATGCTTACGAGAAGGCCATTGGTCAGCCTGAGGTGAATTACGTCATCCTGGCCACCCCGCCAGGCTTTCGCGCCTCTATGTTCAAGGCGGCGATTGAGGCGGGCAAGAATGTGTTCATGGAAAAACCGGTGGCCGTGGACGGCCCCGGCTATCGCCTCCTGTGCCAGGCGGCGGACCTTTCCAAGCAGAAGAACCTGAAGGTGGCCGCCGGCACCCAGCGCCGCCACCAGGCGCCTTACATCGAGACGATCAAGCGCATTCACGATGGCGCCATTGGTGATGTCATCACCTTGCGCGCCTACTGGGTCAACGGCGGCCCGATCTGGCATCGCGGCGACCACGGCAACACCGAACTCGAGCGGCAGATTCGCAACTGGTATCATTACATCTGGCTCTGCGGCGATCATATCTGCGAGCAGCACGTGCATAACCTTGACGTGTGCAACTGGATCGTGGGCGACCACCCCGTCAAGTGCTGGGGCATGGGCGCCCGGCAACAATTGGACGGCAAGTCCGGCGAGATCTGGGACAACTTCGCCGTGGAGTACGAGTACGCGAACGGCGTGCGGATGTTCAGCTACTGCGGCCAAATCAAACGTGAGTGGGCCTCGGTCAGTGAAGGGGTCGAGGGCTCGGCGGGCGTGTCCAACCCCGGCGGGCACATCCGGCCCAAAGGAGGCCAGGCGTGGCGTTACAAGGGCGCGGCGGTCAACCCTTACGTGCAGGAGCACATTGACCTCATCAATGCCATCCTCAAGGACACGCCGCTGAACGAGGCCAGACAGGTGGCCGACAGCACGCTCACCGCCATCATGGGCCGTGAGGCGGCTTACAGCGGCGCGGGTGTGGAGTGGGATGACATCGCGAATTCCACCTTCACCTACGGCCCGGACCTGCTTTACAAGGACTGCGCCAAGCTGGAATTCGGCCCGTTCCGCGTCCTGCAACCCCCGATGCCCAGCCTGCACAACATCCTCAAGAACCCGCCGATGGTCCCGGTCGCTCAAGCCTGATGGGCCGCAGCGGATGTTTGCAATTCATGGCCGGCCCTCCCGGGCCGGCCTTTCTATTTCGCAGGAATGACGGAGCTGCCGCTTTGCACTAGCGCCTTGCGGATACCCTGCTCTTGAAGATGGAAAACATCCAACATCCAACATCCAACATCCAACATCCAATAACCGGCATTTCGGCAAGCATTGGATGTTGGATGTTGCGTTTCCCCACTTCCGCCTTCGGCATTCGGCTTTTTCCCTTCCTGGCCGTCCTTCTGCTCCTCTCCGCCTGCCGTTCCGCCCCTCCCGAGAAGCCCTTGCAGCGCTTCGAGTTCTCCCGCCCGGCGATGGGCACCCTGATCACCATCACCCTCTACGCCCCGGACCCGGGCATGGCCAGGGCTGCTGCTGGCGCCGCCTTCAAGCGCATTGACGCGCTGGAAGACATCCTCAGCGACTACGAGGCCGATAGCGAACTGATGCGCTTGCTGCGACCACCCTTTTGGCACCCCGATACCCGTCAGCGAGGACCTGTTCGATGTCCTCCAGCGAGGCCAGGAGATGTCCAGGCTCTCGGACGGCGCTTTCGACGTCACGGTTGGCCCCTTCGTTCGCCTCTGGCGCTTCGCGAGGAAGCGGAAAGTCCTTCCGACACCCGCCGAGATTGCCGCGGCGCGCGCGGCAGTAGGCTGGCAGAAGCTTAAGCTGGACGCCCGCACCCGCACCGTCACCTTGCTTGTGCCGGACATGCGGCTGGACTTGGGCAGCATCGGCAAGGGCTATGCCGCCGACCAGGCCCTGAAGCTCCTGAAGAGCCAGGGGTATTGACCGCGCGCTGGTGGCATGCAGCGGCGATATCGCCATCGGTGACCCCCCTCCCGGGCAACGCGGCTGGAAGATCGGCATCGCAGCCCTTGGCAGCGCTACCAACCAGCCCCCGCAAACCGTCCTCCTGCACAACGCCGGCATCTCGACCTCCGGCGACACCGAGCAGTTCATCGAGATCAACGGCGTGCGCTATTCCCACATCGTGAACCCGGCGACCGGCCTTGGGCTGACCAACCGCATTCAGGCGACCATAATCGGGCCGAATGCCACCACCACCGATTGTCTGGACACCACGGTCAGCCTCCTGGGGGTCAAACGCGGCCTGGCCCTGATTGATTCGCTGCCGCGCACGGCCGCCTTGATTGTGACCAAGGAAGACGGGCAGACCCACACCTTCACCTCACGCCGGTTCCGGCGGATTCCCCAAACCCACGGAGAGCAACGCTCTTCTTCGCCGTTGTAGCCGGCACTGACGTTCTCGGCTCAGGTTGACTGATAGGTCCTCCAAGCCTGTTATTCAGGCCTATCGCGGAATGGCGGTCTGCCAGCCACCCGCGGAGACGGTTGGTTCGGGCCTCACGCAGGTAGAGCGCCACGAGCAGGCTGGGGTCGCAATAGACCTTCATCGCCGCCCTTGGCTGATGAACTGGCTGCCAGGCTTGCCAGGCAGGGGCTTGCGGCCCCAAATCTCGTCCAACTGGGTGAACGTTTCTGATCAGTTAACTGCCGGAGCGCGGGGCGGCACGAGCCGGGCTACAGGCTTCTTCTTCTCTACGATCTCGAATTGCTCGCCGGCTGCCACGCGGCGCAACAGCGAATCGAGGTTGGTCTTGGCGGTATTCACAGTCACAATCTTCACGTTGCAAATAGGGCCTCCCCCGTCATCCCTCGCCAGGTTCGTTTGCGGCACTGCCGTAATTAAGAGTTCGGTGGAGGGAGCACACGCGAGCTGGGCCGTCACGAGAGCTATAATATCTTTTTCAGGGCCGAAGGCTCCTTCAAAACCCGACTTGCGCCCCCTTGCGTCTCCTTGGGGGACCCCTGCCTGCCGCACTTGACGCCGCGCCCGGAAAGTCAAAGAATGCGACCCATCGAAATTATGCGCACCAAAGCCATTCTTCTTCTCGCCTTTGTCACCTGCACCCTGGGCCTGACCCAGACCTTTGCCAAGCAGTCGGAACAAATCCAGTTGGACCAATTCAAGCTGCTCAAAGCGCCCGAGCCGCACGGCCTGCTTTTGCGGCAAGGGGATCGCCTCGCGATTTGCGGCGATTCCATCACCGAGCAGAAGATGTATTCGCGCCTGATGGAGGATTATCTGACCGTCTGCGTGCCGCAGTTGGATGTGACGGTGCGGCAGTACGGCTGGGGCGGCGAGCGGGCGCCCGGATTCCTGGCGCGCATGACCAATGATTGCCTTCGCTTCAATCCCACGATCGCCACCACTTGCTACGGCATGAACGACCATGAATACCGCGCTTATGAAGACAGCATTGGGCAGACGTACCGCAGATACCAGACGGCCATTGTGAAAGCGTTCAAAGCCCATGGCGTGCGCGTGATCCTCGGCTCCGCTGGCTGTGTGGGCAAGGTCCCCCATTGGACGAAAGCACACGAACGACACCCTGATGGACTTGGAGCTGAACCTCTGCCAACTGCGCAACATTGACGTGCAAATTGCCGAGAAGCAGCACGTCGGCTTCGCTGATGTCTTTTGGCCGATGCTGACCGGCGGCGTCACCGCCCGGAAGGAGTACGGCGCCGAGCTACGCCATCGCCGGCCTCGACGGCGTGCATCCCGGCTGGGCGGGCCACACCATCATGGCTTACGCCTTTCTGAAGGCGATGGGTTTGAAGGGCGACATTGGCACGTTTGTTGTGAATATGAAGAACGGCAAGCTGAAGACCTCCCCCGGACACGAGTTGGTGTCGGCCAAGGACGGCGAGTTTGTGATCAAGAGTTCGCGCTATCCGTTCTGCGCGTGCGCGCCGGATGGGGAAGCAGCGGCGTCCTACCCGGTCTGCGGCAAGGATGATCCCGACAAGGACACCAGCATCCGGTCCGGCATGACGCTCGTGCCTTTCAACCAGGACCTCAATCGGCTCACGCTGAAGGCCACCGATGTGAAGTCCGGCAGCGACTACAAGGTCACCTGGGGCAGTCAGAGCAAGACGTTCACCGGGGCGCAACTGGCGCGCGGGATCAACCTGGCCGCCGAATTCCCCTGCAATCCCTTCTGCGACGCCTTCGCCAAAGTGGACGCCGCAGTCGCCGCCAAGCAGGCTTTCGAGACCACGCAGATCAAGCGGGATTTCCGCAGCAACGAAGCCAAGACGGACATGGAAGCTGTTGTCGCCCGGACTGAGAAGGAGCGCGAGCCGCTGGCCGAGGCTATCCGCGCCGCCTTCGTGCCGGTGACGCACACGATCAAGATCGTCGCGGCGCCGTAGGGAGCCGTTACTTCCGAGGGATCAGGGCGCGCCAGATGGACTGCACCCAGTCATCTTTCGCCATGTCGAAGACGATGAAGTCGCCGTCGAACTGCCAATACGCCCACGCCCAGCCGAGAGATTCCGCCGTCCGCGCAACGCAGGCGGTATATCGCACGCGGGATTCCATGTCGCCTTTATCGTAGGCGCCAAACTCGCCCAGGAAAATAGGCCGCTGGTGGGCCTTGGCCCATTCCTGGACGCCCGCGAAGTCTCTTTTAAGGCGCTCGCGCTCCGCATCGGTGCCCCAGGTGATGCCGGAGAGGTCGGCCGTTTGCTTATTCCACCGCGCGCCCTGGTGGGTGAACTCCATCGGCAAATAGTAATGGACGGTGACGATGATATGCCGGTCGTCGGCCGGCAGTTCGAGCTTGTCCAGGGCGTGGATATTGTTCCAGGCAGCCGGGCCGATGACGACGTTGCGGGAGGGGTTGGTCCGACGGATGATGGCAAGGGCCTCCTTCAGCAAGACGTTCCAACGCTCTGCGTTCAACTGATCGTTTGGCTCGTTGAGGATTTCAAAGAGCACATCATCGGGCGCCCGCTGAAAATGCTCGGCGACCTGCTGCCAGAAGGCCAGCAGCTTGGGGGTGCCGCCGGTGGCATCCTTGCCCATCTTGTTGTAGTCGTGCTCGTCCAGGATAACCGTCAAATGGTTGGTCAGGGCCGACTGGACGACCCAATCGAGGGTCTTGAACCAGTCTGGGTCGAGCCGGTTCTCGGCGTCCATGTGGCTGAAGGCCTGGAGATTGACGCGGACGGTTTGGAATCCGCCTTCGTGAATGCGCTGGAAGTGACGCTCCTTGAACCGGGCCCGGGTCTCATCGCGCCACAGAGGATCATAGCCGAGGATATTGACCCCGCGCCCCATACTTTTGACCTGCGCGAACGGGTCCAACCCGGCAGCAGCGTGGGCAGAGGGCAGCGCTCCCTGCGCGGGTGTGCCGGCGGATTTCGTGGGATTGTCCGCAGCGAGCGCCGGCAGGATCGAAGCCAGCATTAAGATGGGTAGGAGTTTCATTTGATTCAACGACCGGAACGCCATGTTCGCGCACCGCACAGAGGGTGGGTCCAGGCGCGGCAGCGGAGCAAGCAGAAAAGCACAACTTGTCCCGGAAGGGGCAGGTTTTGGAGGTGCTACCATTAGGAGGTGGGGTAAATCCGAAATCCGAACCGCGAAATCCGAAACGAATTCAAAACCCGAATGGCCCAAGGCTCAAAATATCCCAGGGCGAGGTCGTTTTGGTATTTCCCCATTGGTGATTTGGATTTGTTTCGGGTTTCGGGTTTCGGGTTTCGGATTTGGGATTTGGCACCTGATGATACCGTCCGGATGCACCTTCCCGGACGAAGACCTGCACCTCGGTACAACTCCAGCCGCTACGCCCTTGGGTGCGCGGCGTCGTAGGCTCGTTTGAGGCGCTCGGTGGTTAGGTGGGTATAGACCTGGGTCGTGACCAGGTGGGCGTGGCCGAGCAACTCCTGGACGCTGCGCAGGTCGGCGCCGCCGTCGAGGAGATGCGTAGCGTAGCTGTGTCGCAGCTTGTGCGGCGTCAGGGCGGGGTCGAGGCCGGCGATGGCGAGATACTTCTTCAGCCGCAGTTGCAGGGGGCGGGGAGAGACGGGTGTCCTTTTCTTCAGGCCGGACAGGAAGACGGGGGACTCGCCCGCGGGCGGCTGGGGCAGCAGGCTCCAGTAAGCTTGTATGGCGGCCAGCGCAGGCTCGCCGATGGGAAGCAGGCGCTCCTTCTTGCCTTTGCCGCGCACCCGCACGAGGCGTTCGCTCCAGTCAATGTCCTGGGCAACCAGCCCGCAAAGCTCGCTGATGCGGAGGCCGCACGAGTAGATGGTTTCGAGCACGGCTACGTCGCGCCGGCAGGTGAAAGCGGCTGCCTCCCGTCTGGCATCGGGTTCGGCCTGGGGGCGGCAGGAGCTTGAGCGGGGCGGCCAGCAATGTTGCCATCTGGTCCGGCGTCAGGAATTTGGGCAGCCGCTTGCCGATTTTCGGCAGGGCGAGGTTCTTGATGGGAGAGGTCGCTACCGTGCCGTGGCGAATGAGGAACCGGTAAAAGGTCCGCAGGGCGGAGAAGCGGAGCTGGGTGGCGGCGCGGCTTAGATTGTGCCGGCCCAGGAAACGGACGTAGGCGCGGAAGTCATCCCGTTGCAATTGCTCCCACGCCGGCGCCTGATGGCGCTCTTCCTGGTGCCAGCGGTGGAATTCGCATATCGCCTGGCGGTAATTGCGCTGGGTGTAGGCCGAGGCGCCGCGGTCCGTGGCCAGGTGTTGCAGGAACTTATTGATCCACTTGTCGTTGAGCGCGGGCTGAGGCTGCTGCGGTTCGGGCATGTCAGGCGAAGGAAAGAACGGGAATTGGGGAAAACAGCCAACAGCCAACATCCAACATCCAACATCCAATGAGGGGCCTGACGGCGGCTATTGGATGTTGGAGGTTGGATGTTGGCTGTTGGCTGTTCCCCAGGCTCATTGCACCTGCCGGCTCATTTCGCGGGAGCCTTTGCGGTCTCCGCTTCCCGGGGCGGGAACTCGAAGCTCACCTTTCCCAGGTCATCCATCACGAGATACGCCGGGAAAGGCCGGCCTGTCTTCGAGGAGATGAACTCATGGAACAAGTCCGTTTTGCCTTTCGCGAGCAGGCGGGCCGCCTGGTCGCGGTCTATAGCCTGCTGCAGGATAACTTTGTTGATCTTGAACTTGCACGGCTTCTTGTCCGCCTGCGAGTCCTCGCACACGTACGCCGCGCTGCCCTCGAACACGCGCTTGCCGCAGACAGGACATTTGCCCAACGGGCGCTGGCCGGTGAAGTCAGTCTTCGGCTCCGGCTCCCCAGGCGGGCCGGTCTTGGCGCCGGGCTTGGGAGCCTTGGGCTCGCGCGGCTCAAACTCGAACTCCACTTTGCCGTCCTTGACCACCAGGTAGGCCTTGAAGGGACGGCCTTTCTTGGAGATGAACTTCTCCAGCAGGTCGGTCTTGCCGGTCGTCAGCAGCTTCTGCACCTGCTCGCGCTCGATGGGCCGCTGCAGGATGATCTTGCCCGTCCGGAAATCGCACGTCCGATTGGCGCCGCACCGCATTCTCGCAAATGTATTGCATCCCCGTACTCGAACACGCGCCCGCCGCACTTGGGGCATTTGCCCAGCGGTTCCTGGCCAGTGAAATCCACCGGCTGCCGCCGCGCCGTTCGTCTCAGCCGGGTCCGGGCCGAAATCAAATTTCGGCTCCAGCTCCGGCGTCAGGATGATGGGCGCCGCGAAGGGCTTGCCCAGCTTGCTGCGAAAACCTTGCAGCGGCCCGACCCGGCGCTTGGCGATCAACTCCTCGACCTCGGCAATCTCAAGCTGCCGGCCGGCGACGATCTTCCACAGGCTGAAATCGCATTTCTGGCACTGGAACTTCTTGTAATTCTCGTGTATCTCGCCGCCGCACCTGGGGCAGGGGACCTTCAGGGTTTCGAAGTCGCCCGGCACGGTATCGCTCTCATGGCGCTTGGCCTTGGCCACAATCTCGCGCGTCATGTTGGCGATTTCCTGCATGAAATCAGGTCGCTTCATCTGGCCGCGCGCCATGCGGTGCAGCTTGAATTCCCAGTCGCCGGTCAGTTCGGGCGAGGAGAGTTCGGGGATGTCCAGGCCGCGCAGCAGGGTGATCAGGGAAAAGGCCTTGGCGGTGGGCTGGAGTTCGCGTCCCTGGCGCAGGACGTATTTCTCGTAGATCAGGCCCTCGATGATCGAGGCGCGGGTGGCGGGCGTGCCGAGGCCTTTCTCGCGCATCGCCTCGCGCAACTCTTCGTCCTCGACCAGTTTGCCGGCGCCTTCCATCGCGCTAAGCAGCGTCGCTTCGGTGAAGCGCGGCGGGGGTTTGGTTTGGGTGGCGACGACCTCGACGTTGGTGGTCTGCACCGTCTCTTTCGGCTGCACCGGGACCAGCGTGGGCGTGTCATCGGTCTGGGCTTCCTTGCCATAGACGGCCAGCCAGCCGGCGCTGGTCATCACTTTGCCTTCGGTCTTGAAGGGCTCGCCCTCGACGCGCGTGATGCGTGTGGTCACCAGGAATTCCGCCGCCGGGTAAAACACGGCGAGGAAGCGCTTGGTCACCATGTCGTAGAGCTTGGCCTCCAATTCGTTGAGATGCTTGGGCGCGAGGGAGGTTGGGATGATGGCGAAATGGTCCGAGACCTTGGCGTTGTTGAAGATGCGCTTGTTGGGCTTGACCCAGTCGCTCTTGAGAATCTGGCTGGCGAATGTGCCGTAGCTGGTCTGCTCCAACACGCCGAGCGTCTGTTTGACCGTCGCGAGGTAATCCTCGGGCAGGGCACGCGAGTCGGTGCGCGGGTAGGTGAGCACCTTGTGCCGCTCGTAAAGCGCCTGGGCGAGCGAGAGCGTGGTCTTGGCCGAAAACCCGAACCGGCCATTGGCCTCGCGCTGCAGGCTCGTCAGGTCGTAGAGCAGGGGCGACAGTTGCGTGGTCGGCTTGCTTTCCTCGGTGACGATGCCCGGCTTGCCGAGGCATTTGGCGCGGATGGCCTCGGCGCGTTTGGCCTCCCAGACCCGCTCGGGCTTCAGGTCGCTGTCGCCGTCCTTTTTGGCGAACTTCTCGTCGAACCAGCGGCCGGGGTATTCGCCCGCGGTGGCGGCGAACGTGCCGTGGATCTCCCAGTAATCCCGCGGGACGAACTTCTTGATGCGGTCCTCGCGCTCGACAAGGATCGCCAGGGTCGGCGTTTGCACGCGGCCGACCGTGGTGAGGTGGAAGCCGCCGGTCTTCGAGTTGAAGGCCGTCATCGCCCGGGTGCCGTTGATGCCGACCAGCCAGTCGGATTCGGAGCGGCAGACCGCCGCGTCGGCCAGCGGGCGCATCGCGGCATCGTCGCGCAATTGCGCAAAGCCCTCGCGGATGGCGGCGGGCGTCATGGACTGCAGCCAAAGGCGTTTGATGGCCTTCTTGGCCTTCGCGTATTGGACGATGTAGCGGAAGATCAGCTCGCCTTCCCGACCCGCGTCGCAGGCGTTGATCAGCGTGTCCACGTCCGGGCGCTTGATCAGCTTGAGCAGCAGCTTGAGGCGCGGGGCGGTCTTGTCAATGGGCTGCAGGTCGAAGTGCGGCGGAATGACCGGCAGATGGGCAAAGGTCCACTTGCCACGCTTGACCTCAAACTCGTCGGGCACGCACAACTCCAGCAAATGGCCGACCGCTGACGAGAGGACGTAGTGGTCGCTCTCGTAGAAGTCGTCGTGCTTCTTGAAGCCCCCCAGCGCCTTGGCGATGTCGCTGGCGACGGACGGCTTTTCGGCAATAATTAACGCCTTGCCCATATCACTGGTTCACACTTACACCTTGTCGGCAATCGAGGCAAATCTATGCAAGTGGCGGGACAATGGCCCAGAGCCAAGGTCTTGTCAAAGGTTTCCGTGGGTTTACTTCGCTCTTCGGCCCTTCGGCGCGGACTTTAGCCCCCGGAACGCCCGGCGAGCCCTGCGTCTCAGGTTCACGCCCGCGATTACCCATCCAGGCCCTAGCCATAAACTTGGAAGTAGCCCGTGTATTCACAATGTATTAACGATGTACTAACGAGGTACTACCGAAAGTACTGAACCAGGGTACTAACAGGGTACTAAACCAGGAGCTATGGACCATCTCTGGCGAAAGTCGGGGAGTGCCAGCGCGCGTTTCAAGGGCTGTTACTTTCCGATGCAGAACTGGCTGAAGATCACGTCCAGCAGGTCTTCGGTGGTGGTCTGGCCGACGATTTCACCGACGGCGTTGACGGCGATGCGCAGGTCCAGAGCGACGAATTCCAGGGTTTGGTCGGCGCGCAGGGCGTCCAACGTGCGCAGCGTGGCGGCGCGGGCGCGGTTGAGGGCGTCCTGGTGGCGGGAGTTGATCATGACCTGGAGCATCTCGGCCTGGATCTCGCCCGACCAGATCAGGTCCTTGATGGCATCTTTGAGCGGCTCGATGCCTTGGCCGGTCAGGCAGCATACGTCGACGACCGGGGCGTCGAGGCTGGAGGGCAGATGCGAGCCGGGCGGGCAAGTCCGACCTTGTTGCGGACGAGGATGCGTTTTTTGCCCGCGAACTCCGCCAGGTAATTCTCGTCGGCGGGCGTCAGCGGTTCGGCGGCGTCGAAGACGTGCAGGATGAACTCGGCTTGCTGCAGGGTCTGGCGGCTGCGCCGGACGCCTTCGACTTCGAGCTCGTCGCGGGCTTCGCGCAGGCCGGCGGTGTCAATGAAGACCACCGGCAGGCCGCGGATGTTGGCGGTCTCCTCGATGGTGTCGCGGGTGGTGCCGGGAATGGGTGAGACGATGGCGCGGTCGTGGCCGAGGAGCTGGTTGAGGAGGCTGGATTTGCCGGCGTTGGGGCGGCCGATGATGGCGGCGCGGATGCCGCGGCGGAGGATTTGGCCCTCGTGGGCGGTGCGCAGGAGTTCGTCCATGAAGGCGACGCCGTGTTCGAGCCGGGAGAGGAGTTGCTCCCGGGTGTCGGGCGCGATGTCCTCCTCGGGGAAGTCAATGTGCGCCTCGACATGGGCCAGCGTTTCGAGCATGTCGTCGCGCAGCTTGTTGATGCGCTGGGAGAGCTTGCCGGCGAGTTGCTCGTTGGCGGCGCGCAAGGCCAGCTCGGTGCGCGAGTGGATGAGGTCGGCCACGGCCTCGGCCTGGGCGAGATCAATGCGCCCGTTGAGGAAGGCGCGGCGGGTGAACTCGCCGGGCTCGGCCAGGCGCGCGCCGTTCGCCAGCACGGTATCGAGGACCAGCTTCGCAGCCAGGATGCCGCCGTGGCAGGTGAGTTCGACCACATCCTCGCGCGTGAAGGTGCGCGGGGCGCGCATGACGGCGAGCAGGGCTTCGTCCACGGTCTGGCCGTCGCGCACGACGTGGCCGAAGTGGATGGTGTGAGTCGCCGCGGCGGACGGTTTGACGGGTGCTTTGCCGGCGGGTGTGAAACAGCGGTCGGCGACAGCCAGGGCTTCGGGGCCTGAGAGGCGGATGACGGCCAGCCCGCCCTCGCCGAGCGGCGTGGCAATCGCAGCTATGGTGTCTTCCAGCATGGGGAGGAAGGTAAGGGTGGGGGACGGAGGGTGGCAAGAGGGAGGAAGGGGAGGGGATAACCGAAGGCCGAAGTCCGAAGGCCGAAGTCCGAAGGCACTTCGGGTTTCGGGTTCCGGTCTTCGGATTTCGGGTTTGCCCGCCGGGGAGTCCTTCCCGGGGCGTGTAATTAGGGCTTTGAAATGGAAGGTGACTGGGAAATAGTCCTGGCAATGAAGTGGCATCGCAGAAGCCAAAAAGGCGAAGAGGTGGTGCGGGCGGCCAAACCATCTCCAACCGAGCAACGGCATCCACGCTCGATGAATCTCGATAAGCTGCCGTTGGGCGACGCCATCGCATTGATGCTTTCGGAGGAGGCCAAGGTGCCGAAGATACTGCTGGCCGAGCGGCGGGGCATCGAGCGGGTCATCCGGGCCATTGTCCGGTCGTTTCGGGGTGGCGGGCGGCTGTTCTATGTGGGCGCGGGGACCAGCGGGCGGCTGGGGGTGCTGGACGCCAGCGAGTGTCCTCCGACATTCCGCACGCCGCCGGAGAGGGTGCAGGGCATTATCGCCGGGGGAAGGCGGGCGTTATGGCAGTCGGTGGAAGGGGCGGAAGACGATCCGGCGGAAGGGCGGCGGGCTATGGCGATTCACCGCGTCACGGGCCGGGATGTTATTGTGGGCATTGCCGCCAGCGGGACGACGCCGTATGTCTGGGGCGCGCTGAGGGAAGGCAAGCGGCGGGGCGCGACGACGGTGTTGGTTTGCTTCAACCCGTTTCTCGATATTCCACGCGCCCTGCGACCGGCGATTGTCCTCGCCCCGAATCTCGGCCCCGAGGTGTTGACCGGTTCGACGCGGCTGAAGGCGGGGACGGCGACGAAGCAGCTTCTGAACCTGTTCACGACGCTGGCCATGGTGCGCTTGGGCAAGGTGCGGAGCAACCTGATGATTGATTTGAAGCCGACGAACGCGAAGCTGCGGGACCGGGCGGTGCGGATTGTGCGGGAGCTGACGGGAAGCGACTGCCGGGCGGCGCAGGAGGCGCTGGCGAGCAGTGGCTGGGTCGTCAAAAAGGCAGTCGCGCGGCTATTGCGGAAACGACGGCCTGGAGCTTGGCGAACTTTCCCAGCAGGTACATACCGGTAACGAACCGCACCAGGCCGGTGATCAGCACCAGCAACAGTGCGCTCATCAGGAAGAGCCCGAAGGCATGAGCCGGGTCGGGTTCCATCATCCGCGGCACGCCGTGGTAAAGCACTGCCACAGAGAGGACGATGCCGATGGCCCAGCTTATCCAGGGGGACACGCCGCTGAACGCGTCCAGCAGGCGAAAGACAAAGAGCGGACCGAGGCCGTAAGCTACGGCGGTGAAGGCCTGCGTATAGGTATTGCCGGCCGTGGAAGGTTTCCCCGATGGACTTGATCATGCCGGCGCCGAGGAAGACCACCGCGAGCGAGAGCAGGAGTTGAGCGGTTTCGATCACCACGGTTTCGCTGACGCGCAAACTTCTTAAGGTGGGTTATTTCGCCCTGCCACTTGCCCCAAGTCACCAGTCCGAACCCTTCGCCCGCCCCGACCAGCACGAGCAGCGGCAGAAGGTAGAGCATCAGAATGAAAGACAGACTGCGGCGGGCACGAACAATGCCATCCCAGGTCGCAATCGGCTCGAAAATCAGCAGCACCGCTTTAATCATCCGGCGAAAGTGTTATCAGCCGTAAACCTGGTGATCGACAACTGAATAGCACGTTGGCCCCGACGCAATTTATTCGCTTCCGTTGGGGCTGAGGGACGTGATTAACTCGGGGCAATGAAAGTCAACCTTGGCATCTGGGACAAGCTGACTCCGGTGGTGGTGTTTCTGGTCTTCATTGCGGGCATCCTCCTGGTGGCGGTCTGGTATCTGCCGCTCATCAAGCAGAACGAACGGATGCGCCAGGAAATCCTGCGGCTCGACAACCAGATTCAGAAGGAGGAGGAAACCAGCAAGCAATTGCGGACTTCCATTGACGCCCTGCGCTACGATCCCAAGGCGGTGGAACGGCTGGCCCGGGAAAGATTGGGCTACGCCAAACCGGGCGAGACGGTCGATCCGCTTCGAGGAGCCGCCGACTAATAGGGTGACGGGGAGATAGAACGCGGGGAGAAACCCGAAGTCCGAAGGCCGAAATCCGAAGCCAAAGAGGTTCTGCCAGCCACGAGCGTCGTCGCCCGCCTACACCGTCATGATCTCTTTTTCCTTGTGGGCCAGGTGGGTGTCAATCTTGGCGATGTACTCGTCGGTTAGCTTCTGCAGTTCCTTTTCGGCGTGCTTGACCTCGTCCTCGGTGATGCCGCTGTCATGGCCGTGCTTCTTGACCTGCTCCATGGCGTCGCGCCGCACGTGGCGAATCGCCACCCGGCCGTCTTCCGCCATCTTGCGGACAATCTTCACGAACTCCTGGCGCCGCTCTTCGCTCAGTTCGGGGAAGAACAGGCGAATGGCCTTGCCTTGAATGGATGGGGTGAGGCCCAGGTTGCTCTTGAGGATGGCCTTCTCGATCGGGTGCAGCGAATTCACGTCCCAGGGCTGGATGGTCAACGTGCGCGGCTCGGGCGTGGTGATGCCGGCCAGCTCGCGAATCCGCATCTGCGAGCCATAGACCTCCACCATGATATTTTCGACCAGCGCAGGCGAGGCTTTGCCGGTGCGGACGCCGGCAAACTCGTTCACTACGACCTGCTCGGTCTTGCTCATCTTGTCTTCCGCCTCGAGTAGTAAGTCGTCCAGTGTCATAGGTGTGCGAACAGTAGCAGAGCCCGGCCCAGCTGTATAGGGGTAACTTACAGCTCGGCCAGCAGCCGTTTCTCGGCTTCCTGGTTGTCGAGTTTGTGGCGGTCCCGCATCACCGCCACGCCCACCACCGGCGGATAGGCCTGGTCGGCTTTCATGCGCGGCTCGATGTATTCCATGACCTCGAAGAGCAGGCGGTTGGCCGGCCTGATAGTCAAGGCCCGTGAGCCGCTGGATGTAACGGGTAGAGCGGTCAATGAGCTTCAGGTTGCTGGGCACCACCCAGATCATGTAATTGCCCATCACCCGGCCCAGGCGGACCATGGTGCAGGTCGAGAGCGCATTGAGCAGCATCTTGACGCCGGCGCGCGTCACGCCGTCCAGCAGGAAGTCCGTCTTCGGGACCGGGGCCAGCACGGCAGCGCACTCCGGATTCCACTGGGCGAGAAAGCCGCTGATCTCCTTGAAAGACTCCTCGCGTCCGAAATAAATCGAACCCGTCTGCGCGCCGGCTTTCTGCGCGGCTTCGAGCTGGCGGCGGTGGAAGCCGTCCGGTGAGAGCAGGGAGGCCTTTTCCGTCTCGGAAACGATGCCCACCGCGCAGTCGCCCTTCGCCCAGCGGGCGGTACTTCAGGCCGTCCAGCCCCACCTTGAAGCGCATCAGTTCGGCGGTGCTGATCTTGCGCACGATCTCGTAGGTGCGCGCCGCTTTGTCCTCGCTGACCAGGGCGCGGACTTCCTGCTCGCTCCATTCCACGCACTGGGGCTGGCGCTTGATGATCCGCTCCCAGGCCTTCGGGCGTGTCCTGATACGGCAGGAACAGGAACGCCCACGACTCGGTGGCGGTCGTGTCGTCGAACTTGCGGAAAGGCGGCGAGCAATAAGTGGGAGAGCGCTCGGTGGTGTCCGTCAGCACGTCAATGCCGAAGCGGTCGGCGAAGTAATTGTTCTTGTGGCCGGATCGATAGACCGGTCTCCTCGAGCGAGAGCAGCTTTGGCGAGCTGGGAACGCAGTTCCGGCGCCTTCAGGCTGGCGTGCATCTCGACCAGCTGCTGCAGGAACTCGGACGGCACGGCAGCCGAGTCCAGCGCGCACGGGCCGTTCGGCTCCAGTTCCTTCAGCAGATCGCGCAGCACCATTTCCAGCACCGTCAGCATGACGCAGAGCTGGATGGTGGTCGCCTGCATGCGCGTCGAGCCGGTGATGGACATCGGGCCGGTGGTGAGGTTGATCTTCTCGATGCGCGGCTCCTGGATGACGTCGCGGCTGCGCTTGACGTGCTTGCAGAGGATGTCGTCCGGGTTGTTATAGACGAAATAGACCTTGGCGCCGACTTCCAGGCCCTTCCAAGCCGTGCCGATGACGAAGGAGGTCTCGCCGCCTTCAGTGATGGCAAACACGACGTCCTTGGCCGACACCCCCAGATCGCCGATCTGCTTCTTGCCGAACTCAGTGAAGTCCTCGAAGCCTTCCACCGATTTGATCAGGGCGAAGTCGCCGCCGGCCATCACGCTGAAGGCGCGGTTCTCAAAGTCCTCCGGCGGCGGCGAGCAGTTCAGGCCCCGAGCGCGCTGCTGCTGCCAGAAATCGCGCCAGATGGAAACCAGTTGGATGCTCAGGCGCCCGGTGGAGCCGCAGCCCGGTGAAGAACACCTTCCCGCCGTTCTTGAGCGCGCGCAGCGACCGCTTCCTTGATGCTTCGCGCGCGCGGCCCGATTCGGCGAACTCGCGATACTTGCGCACCACGTCGCCATCCGCCTCGAACAGCAGGCCCAAGCGCGGCGCTCACGTCGCGCTTGGCGGTCTCGCTCAGGTCGGCGGTGACCGGGTGGGAGGACTCGGTCGTCAGGACGCCAAGCTGGAACTGGTCGCTGATCTTGAGGAATTCGTCGGATCGGATGTTTGATGCTTCGCTCATGCGGGTTCGATATTTGGTTAATTGAGTTTAGATAAGAGACAAGTTGCCCCAGGTGCGAGGCGGGTCAAGCCAAATCCTCCGGTAAATTGGCCAGGGCGACCGATGCGATGGAGGTGTGCTGGGCGCCTTGGGGCAAGAGCACGCTCCGCATGAGTGCAACCGTGTAGGCGGTCCATTGGCCGAAGATCCGCTCCGCCATGCCGGCGGCCACCTGCGCCCAATGTCTCCGCCTCGGCCCGCTTGATCCCTTTGATCCGGGCGAGCGTCACGTGGCCGGTAAACCGCTCTTCCTTGTCTTCGCTGGTGAATTCCGCCGTGGCGGCCTCGACGACTTGCTGGAGGCGCGGCAATTGCTCCGTTTCGTCGCGAACGCCGGCCCAGACGACCCGCGGGCGGCGCAGGTCCGGGAAGCAGCCGACCCGTTCGGCGCGCAGGTGAACGGCGCCGAAAGCGCGGCAGGCGGCCAGCAGTGACTCGGTCAGTGCTTCAACACGCGCCGCCTCCACGTCGCCCAGGAACCTCAGTGTCAGGTGGAATTGTTCGCGCCGGGCCCAGCGGACGTGGCATTCCGGAAGCGCCCGGCGCAGATCAGCCTGCGCCTCTTCCATGCTTGCCTTGACGGTTTCGGGAATCTCCACCGCTATGAAAAGCCGGAATCGCTCGCTATCAGTCATGAAGGTAATTTAACCACAGATGGACACGGATGAACACTGATAAGAGGCGTTGCGGGGCGGAGGTTCCGCTCCGCGTCCACGGACTTGCAACCGCGCCCGCTCAGGGAAGCGGTTCGCCGCGGGCGGCGACCAGCAAGTGATACCATTCCTCGCGGGTGAGTTCGAGGTTGGCGGCCTTGGTCGCTTCGCGGATGCGCTCGGGATTGGTGGTGCCGATAATCGGCAGAATTTTGGTGGGATGCTTCCGCAGCCAGGCCAGCGCCACGACCATCCGGCTGACGCCGTGCGCGGCGGCAATGGCGTCCACCGCCGGCAGAAACCGTTCCGGCTGATAGGTTTTCTGGGATGCCAGGAGGCGCGTCGCGCCACTCCCGAGCAGGCCGGCCGCCAGGGGGCTCCAGGCCATGGGCGTCAGCCGCTCAATGAGGCATTGATCCAGCGTCCCATCCGTGAACGCATCAAGCTTGGCCAGGCTGATTTCGACCTGGTGCGCCACCAGCGGCATCGGACAGGCCGCCTGCAGCGCGGTGACGAGGGTTGGCCTAAAATTGCTCACGCCGAAATAGCGGACCTTGCCCGCTGCTTTGAGTTCTGAGAACGTGTAGGCGACCTCTTCCGGCTCGGCGAGGTAATCCGGCCGGTGCAGCAGGTACAGGTCAATCGTCTCCACCTGAAGCCGTTTGAGTGACTGTTCGCACGAGGCGATGAGGTGCGAAGCGGAGAAGTCGTAGCGGCCCGGAGACTCAGGTTGCGGATCGCCGGCAGGCCGGATGCCCCCTTTGGTAACGATTACGACCCGGTCTCTCATGCCGGAAACCTCCTTGAGCACCTCCCCCAGGATGCGCTCGGCTTCGCCGCGGCAGTAGATGTCCGCGTTGTCGAAGAGCGTGTAGCCGGCTTCATACGCGGCCATGATGGCGCGCCGGCCCGCGGCGCGGCTCGCGGGAGTGACCTCGGACGGATTCCAGGTTCCCGCCACGCGCCAGCAGCCATAGGCCAAGGGGCCACTTGTCAGCGAGCTGACTCCCACCGGAATGTTTTGTTTCATATGGTGAAATGAGGCGGGAGGGTAAGTGGCGGGCTTGGCTGAGGCAAAGGAAAAGGGAATCAGGTGCGGGTTTCCGTGCGTTTCCGGTGGAATTGGGGTGTGAAACCCGAAGTCCGAAGGTCGAAGGCCGAAAGAAGGCCGAAGTCCGAAGACCGAAGCGGGTGGCGCGCGGCGGCGGGGCGTCGGCTTAATCCGACAGCGTGAGAACGTTGGTGCGGGTGGCGCCGATGAGAGTGGCACTTTCCTGGTCAATCGCCACGATGCGCAAATCGCCCACTTTGTCGCCCACATAGAGCATCTTGCCGCCGATCATGGCCGAGGGCTTCCTGGGATTGAAGACAATGCCCTGCAGCCGTAGCGGGGCTGGTTTGGGCGGTGCGGGCGCCGCTGCCTGGGTGGCACTGGTGGAGGAGCTTTGCTGGGCGGCGGCCACGATCGCATTTGCCGGCGCCGAAGTGGAATGGGCCGGTGGGACCGACGCCGCAGCCGGGATCGGAGACGGAGAAATGGTTGGCGGCAAGGCAGTGCTGGGTTGCATCGCCGCCGCATTCATGGAGGCGCTGGGTTGCACCGCAGCCGAGGGCGTGGGGGTGGCAGGAGTGACGCGCGCTGGATGCGCGGTGCGAGCCTTTACCTGAAGCGGTTGCGCCGGGTTGAGCGTATTAACCCAGTGCCAGACGCAAGCGAAAGCGAGCAAGGCCATCATGGCCACGGCCGCCAGCAGCCCCACGCCAGGCCCTAGCTTGGCGTCCGGCAGGGCGGGTTCAACCGGGCGGAATGGGAGGTTCGGCGCAGAGGGAGGTGGTCCTTGCAGTTGCGCTTCCCGCGCCCGTCGTAAAGCATCGTTGATTAAACTCATGCGTTGACCTTTCCTTCGAGTTCCCGAACCGCCTGGCCGACCATGCGAAAGTCAATGCGCTCGCGTTGCTGCACGAAGCCTGCCAGGAGGGCCTTGTCACAAACCGCGTTCACGAGCCGTGGAATGCCCTGACTGTAACGATGCACCCGCCACAGGGCCGGGCGGGTGAAATAGGGCGTGCCGTTGCCGCCGGAGACGTGGAGCCGGTGCTGGACATACTGAACGACTTCGTGGCGTTTGAGCGGCGGCAAATGGTAGCGGACGGTGATGCGCTGGCGGAGCTGGCGCAGGCGGGGGTTGTTCAGGCGGCCCCGCAGCTCGGGTTGGCCGAAGAGAATGATCTGAAGCAGCTTGCGGTTGTCCGTCTCCAGGTTCGACAGCAGCCGCACCTGTTCGAGCAGTTCGTCCGTCAAGTCCTGCGCCTCGTCAATGATCAGCACCGTCTCTTTGCGGCGCTCGACCTGCTGGAGCAGGAACTGGTTGATGACGGCCAGTGTGTCCAGCCGGTCCAGCCCGTTCACCGGCAAACCGAACTCCTGCGCTATCGCCTTCATCAGTTCGGTGGCGCTCATGATCGGGTTGAGGATGAGCGCGGTGGCGTATTGGTCGTCGAGTTGTTCGAGCATCGCGCGGCAAAGGGTGGTCTTGCCGGCGCCGACTTCGCCGGTCAGCTGGACAAAGCCCTTGCGCTCGCGAATGCCGTAAAGCAGGTGATTGAACGCTTCCCGGTGCTTGGCGCTGTAAAACAGAAACCGCGGGTTCGGCGTGATGTCGAAGGGCGGCTCGGTCAGGCCATAGTAATCCAGGTACACGCCCTTGCTTAAGCAAAAAGAGTGCCTGCGGGCAGCAGCGCGTTGCTAATTCACGGATCGGCCTGCCCGTTGGCGTGCCAGACCACAGCGCGCCATCCCATGCCCACGCTGCCGAGCCCAAACCATGCCACCCCGGTAACCCACCTGCCCCGGGTTCGGGGGTCGCGCAGGTGGCTTGGGGGTCGCATGAGGCTCGCATGAGGGGGTCGCAAGCCCCTCCCAAGCAAATGGCTTGTAGGTGGCTTGTAGGTGGCTTGGGGTGGCTTTGCCCGCCCTTTCTGCATTCCGCATTCCGCCTTCTTCCTTCGCCGGCACGAAGCGCGCTGTCGAGCAAGTGTCTCAAAGAAGGACGGTCGGGGACAGAATATGAATCTGGTTTACAGGATAGCCTTGGCTGCTTTAACCAGCGCCGCCGCTTCTTCCGGGGTGCCGATGGTGATCCGCAGGTAATCGCTGACCAGCGGGTCACTGAACCAGCGCACCAGGACCTTGCGGTCGCGCAGCTTCTGCAGCCAGGTCCGTGCCGGGAATCTCGGTGGGCGGACGAGGATGAAATTGGTCTGGCTCGGGAAGACCCGGAAGCCCAGCGCCCCCAGCTCCCGGCTCAAGCGGTCGCGGGTGGCGATGATCCTGCGGAAGTTGGCGCGATAGTGGGGCAGGTTGTCCAGCGTCGCCAGCGCCGCGACCTGGCCAAGGCCGTTGACGTTGTAGCTGTCGCGGATTTTCTGCAAGGCGGCGATCAGCTCCGGGTGGCCGACGAAATAGCCGACGCGCTGGAAGCAGAGCGAGTAGGCCTTCGAGAATGTGCGCGCGACCAGCACGTGCGGATGCTTCAGGCCGAGCGCCAGGGCGTTCTCGCGGGCGAAATCCACGTAGGCCTCGTCCAGAACAACGACCCCTTTCTGGGCGCGGCACAACTCGTCCAACTGCGCGGTGCTATAGCCGCGGCCACTGGGCGCGTTGGGGGTGGTGACGAAGCTGAGGGCGGCCCGGAAGTCCCATTGCCGGGCGCGTTTGAGCTCGGCAAGGGATGGGATGGTGAAGTCGGTATTGAGCGGGACACCGGTGTGAGCCGCTCCGTGAATATCCGCCAGCACCGGGTAAAGGGAGTAACTGGGCGTGAAGAACTGGACGAGGGACTTGCTGGAACGTAGGGCGGGCGTCCCGCCTGCCCGGGACAGGCGGGACGCCTGTCCTACTTTGGGTTCCACAAACGCCCGCACCGCCATTGCCAGCAGTTCATCCGAGCCGTTGCCCACGATGATGTTCTCGGCCCGGCACCGATGCAGCTTGGCCAGCTTTTCGCGCAGCGGTTGGGCGGTGGGGTTGGGATAGAGCCGCAGCCGCCCGTCCACCGCCGCCTTGGTCGCTGCCAGGACCTTCGGCGAGGGCGGATATGGGTTCTCATTGGTGTTGAGCTTGATCAGGCCCTTGATCCTGGGTTGTTCGCCCGGGACATAAGGCTGCAAGGCCCGCACGAGCGGGCGGATCAACGGCTGTGGATGGCGCGATGGCATCGGCGGCATTATCATGGAAAACCGGGCGAAAAGTCCAGTTTGGCCATAGGCCGACCGGAGACTATCCGTGCTGAAGGACCTTGTCTACCTGCTCAGGGCGGCGGCACTTCCAAGTCTTTGCAGATCTTCCGGGCTGTGAACTCCAATACCTCGCGGTGGCGCGGCACACTGGACACCTTCTTCTTCAGCCGGTTCACGTAAATAGTGTGATTGCCTCCCTCACGCAAAAACTCACAACCGTGCTTCTCGAGGTGTCGGATCAGTTCTAGCCGCTTCATGCGGCGCTCAGCCGCAGCGGCTCACGGATGACGTCTTGCCCGCTCAGTTCCTCCTCTGCTAGCTCGCGATTAGCCTGCAGCACCATGGCGACTGCTTCCGTCAAGTTGGCACGAGCCTCCTCCAGGGTGGCACCCTGGGTGTTGGCTCCGGGCAATTCCTCTACGAAAGCTGCATATCCTTCGGGGAACCGCCGGAAAACAGCAGTGAGAGTTAGTTTCATCGCTCCAACATAGCCGTTTCCGGGCATCTGTGGCAAGGGCGCGTAACGGTGTAACCTTGACCGAACGGCCAGGAGCGCTTCGCAAGTTGCTGCGGATTACTTGTTGGCCCTGATTTCCGCGCTCTTCCCATGCGCGCTCAGGCCCTCCAGCTCCGCGAATTTCCTGACCGCCGGCAGCGCCTTCTTGAGCGCGGCGCGATTGTATTCCACCACGCTCGTCCGCCGCTGAAACTGGTCCACCGTCAGGCCGGCAAATGACGCGCCCGCGCCGCCCGTTGGCAGCGTGTGATTCGGGCCGGCTACGTAATCGCCCAGCACCGTCGGCGAGAATGGCCCCAGGAAAATTGCGCCCGCCGTGCGGATGCGGCGGCTGAGCTCGCCGGCCTTGCGCGTCATCACCTCGCAATGCTCCGGCGCCAGTTGGTTCGCCAACGCCACCGCGTCGTCGAGCGTCTTGACCTGCACCAGCCAGCCATTTCGGTCGAGCACCTGCCGGATGAGTTCCCGCCGTGCCAGCTTGGTTTGTTGCCGCGTGATTTCCTTTTCGACCGCTTTGAGCAGCCTGCCAGACGTTGTCGCCATCCAGACGCGCTCATGCCCGGTGCCGTGCTCGGCTTGCGCCAGCATATCCGCCGCGACGAACTTCGGGTTGGCGGTGTCGTCCGCCAGCACCAGCAGTTCACTCGGGCCGGGCAGCAGGTCAATGGCGACGTAGCCGACCACCAGGCGCTTGGCGGCCACGACGTAGGCGTTGCCGGGGCCGAAGATCTTCTGCACTCGGCGAATGGTGGCCGTTCCGTAAGCCATCGCCCCGATGGCCTGCGCGCCGCCCACGCGGTAAATCTCGGTCGCCCCAGCCGCGCGCGCCGCAAACAGCACCGCGGGATTGATGCTCCCATCCTTGCCGCAGGGCGTGCAGACCACGATCTCGGGACAGCCCGGCGACTCTGGCCAGCGTGACGTTCATCAAGGCGGTCGAGACCAGCGGGGCGGTTCCGCCGGGGATATAGATGCCGACGCGTTGGAAGGGGTCGAACTTCTCGCCGACGGTTGCGCCGTGCGAGTTGCGCGTGCGCCAGTCCTTGCGCCGGGACTTTCGGGCAAAGGCGGCGATGTTCTTTTCCGCCTCGGCCATTGCCGCCCGCAGTGATTCGTCCGCTTTGAGGGAAGCCGCCACCAGTTCCGCCTGGGAGACAGGCAGTTGCTCCGCGCTCAGCGTCGCGCCGTCAAACCGTTCCGTCAGTTCCAGCAACGCCGCATCGCCCCGCCCGCGCACGTCATCCAGGATGGCCCGGGTGCGCTGCTCGACCGCAGGATCGAACAGGCTGGAGGCGGCGGCCATCTCGCCCAATCGCTTGGCGAAGCTGGCGTCGGTGTGGCGGATTATGTTCATGGGGCAGGAAGCTAGAATAAGCCAGGGGCGAAGTCAAAATGACAGTGCCCGCTAGGCTGCGGGGCGACGAGAATATGGACTGCGGCGGCAAGCGAAGCGCGACGCCGCTTTGCTGACTCGGGAAAGCGGCGTCGCGCTTCGCGTGCCGCCGCAGTCCAAAGCCACCTTGTCAACCGCCGTGAGGGGGTGGAGTCTCGTCTTGTTGCGCCACCCCATTCGAATTACAGTTCCCCCATGCGGAACCCCATCATTGTTGCCTTGGACGTGCCGACCGCCGAAGAGGCGCTGAAACTGGCCGAGCAGCTTGCGCCGGTATGCGGCGGTTTCAAGGTGGGTAGCGAACTGTTCACTGCCGCCGGGCCGGACATCGTGCGGCGGATTCGGGGCCTCGGCGCCCCGATTTTCCTCGACCTCAAGTTCCACGACATCCCGAACACCGTGGCCCGGGCCGTGGCTGCGGCGGTGCAGATGGATGTGCAGATGCTCTCGGTGCATGCCAGCGGCGGCATGGAGATGCTCAAAGCCGCCGAGAAGGTCGCCCAGGAAAGCGCCTGGCAACTGGGGCACGCGCCCCCGCTCGTGCTCGCCATAACGATCCTGACCAGCCTCGACAGCAACGCGCTCAGCCAAATCGGACTCGACCCCAACGTCAGCCGCCAGGTGCGCCGTCTGGCCAACATGGCCAACCAGGTCGGGCTGCGGGGCCTGGTCTGTTCGCCGCGGGAGGTGGCGGAGTTGCGTCAAATGCTCCCCGCCAGCACGCAACTGGTCATCCCCGGCATCCGCCCCCTGCCCGTGGCCGCCGATGACCAGAAGCGGACGCTTACGCCCCGGGAGGCGCTCGCGCTCGGAGCGAACTGGCTGGTGATTGGCCGGCCGATTTGCGCCGCCGAAGACCCGCGCGCCGCGGCGGAGAAGATACTCAAGGAGATTGCGGAATGACCCCAAGCCGGCAGGGCCGGTTTCGCTCCTCGTTCGGGTCTGAGGCGTTACGGCAGGCGAATGAGTTAAATGCGGCATGGACCGGTGAATCTTATGCGACACAACCAGATTAGACTTTCCCGCCGGGAAATGATCCGGCGCTCGGCCCGGGCGACCGGTTGGCTAGCGTTGGCGGCCAACTGCGCCCCGGTGTTGGCGGCGCCTGAAAAACGCCGCTTCCGGCTCGGCGCCTGCGATTGGTCCATCGGCAAGATGGGTGACCCGGGAGCGTTTGAGGTTGCCAAGCAGATTGGCCTCGACGGCGTCCAGGTGAGCCTTGGCACCGCTGCGAATGACATGCGCCTGCGCCAACCCGAGGTGCAGCAGCAATACAAAGACGCGGCCCGGAAGACTGGATTGGAGGTCGCCTCCCTGGCCATCGGCGAGTTGAACAACATTCCCTACAAGAGCGACCCGCGCACCGTGCGGTGGGTCAGCGACAGCATAGATGCCTGCAAGGCCCTTGGCGTGCGCGTGGTGCTGCTGGCCTTTTTCGGCAAGGATGATCTGCGCGACGATCCCGCAGGGGTGGATGAGGTAGTGCGCCGGCTCAAAGCGGTCGCGCCCAAGGCCGAGAGGACAGGGGTCTTCCTTGGGCATCGAGAGTTGGCTGAGCGCCGAGCAACACATTGAGATACTGGAGCGCGTAGGGTCGCCAGCGGTGAAGGTCTATTACGACGTGTGCAACTCGAACGACCGGGGCTACGACATCTACAAGGAGATACGTCTGCTGGGCAAACGCATCTGCGAGGTCCACTGCAAGGAAAACGGCGTCCTGCTCGGCCAGGGCAAGGTGGATTTCCACAAGGTGCGCGTCCGCTCTGGATGACATCGGCTACCGCGGCTGGCTGCAAATCGAAGGCGCGGTGCCGCCCGGCAAGCCCATGCTCGAAAGCTACCAGGCCAATTGCAAGTTCATGCGTGGGGTTTTGGCCTAAGCCCGCCGCTTTAACCCCAGATGGACACAGATAGGGGGCTGAGAAGTGCCAAATCTCACGAACGGTTCGAAAAGCGGTAGAGGACTACCGCAGTCCAAGACGCGGGCGCGGCAGGAAACATCTGGCGGTTCGCGCTAGCGTCTTGGACTGCGCCAGTCCTCTGGCGCTTTTCCACACAAACCTATCGGCCACGAACTAAATAACATCCACGATGAGCGGTTTCAAAGCCGGAGGTTGTGGTGCAACATCGAAGGCAGTTCTCAGCCGTGCGCAAGCGGTATCCGCCTGGGTGCGGTTGGCGGCGTGGATGCGCGCCAGCACGCCGCCAGCCTGGATAGCTTCGCCGGGTTCATACTGGCGACGTAGGCCAGGCGTCTCGCCTGGGCCCGTACGATTGGAGGAGTCAGTCTGAATCCTCCTGCTTCACGAACACCAATTCCGCCGAGTGCGGGCCGAAGCGCACCAATGCGGCGGGTTTCGGCGCCAGGGCCAGCAGCTCATCGTCGGTAAGGTCGCGAACCCGCGCACCCGCCTGGGCAGTGGTGATAACATGATCGGTCCTCACGGACGCGATAATGCATGAGGCGGGGAGGGGCTTCGTCTCCACCCATTCCGCTGGCGGCAAAGGGTACGTGCGTACCAGGATGTAAGGCTTGGCCGGCACGGCTGCGGGTCCGCGGCCCGGACGCGGGTGATCCCAGACCAGGAGGCCAAGGGCCACTAGCACTGCCAGGGCGGTTCCCACCGCCCGCACTTGACGAAAATGCCGTCGGCGCCGCACCACGCGGAGCGTCTCGTGCAATAGCGCCTCGCGAACATCCACACCGCCCCCCTCGCCGAGGACATCGGTCAACAGCCGTTCGTTGTGCCCGGGCTCAGTCATGCTTCAGTCCAGCCAGTATGGCCGCCTTGAGCTTCTGGCGGATGCGGACCAACCGCGACTCGACGGCCTTCTCGGAAAGGCTAAGCTCCTCCGCCACCTCGCGCACCGAGCGGCGCTCGAAGTAACTTCGCCTCAACCAGTCTCTGCTCCTCGAAAGACAGTGTCCCCAGGCCGCTTTCGAGCAACCCGGCCAGCCGGGCATCGGCCTGCGGATCATCCGGCGTCTCCTGCTGCGCGCGGGCGTGCCAGGTGAACCGCTCCAGGAAGGCCAGGTAGCGCCGCCGCTTGCGGCTCTGGTCGCTGAGGGCACTTCGGGCAAGGACGGTGAGCCAGCTCCAAAGTGCCGCTTCACCCTGGAAGACCTTGATGTGCCGCACGACGCGCACCAGTGCCGATTGCAATGCCTCGCGCGCTGCGTCCTCGTCGCCGTGGGTGACGACAAGCAGGTAGCGGTGCAGGCGATCGAAGTAGGCGTTGGCGATGGCATCCACGCCGACGTCATAATTTATGCCCGACTCCTTGGTGAACCGGCCCCCACCCAGGTCACGGACCACCTCGCCGAGGATGCGGGCGTCGCAACGCGAGACGAAGCCCGAGGCTGGCGCTTTCAACTCGACCACAACCGGCGCGGTGTGGTCCAGAGCCAGCTTCCGATTGAAGGCGTCCAGGTCGGCGCCCTGGGCGGCGAGCATCTCATCCCACTTCTTGCGCGGCTCGCCGGAGGCCAGGCATTCGTCCGCCTGCCGGAGCGCGGCTTCAAGGTCCTTGGCTTTGCCGGTTTGGACCAGCAGATGCGCGGCGCAGGCGAGCACCAACTCACGGAGGTCGCCCGGACCCCGGCCTTCCAAACAATGGACCGACTCTTTGACTTCAAGCCAATTGCCGGCGGCGCGGCCAAGCGGGGTGTCCATGTTCGTGAGCAGAGCGCGGGTCTTGACGCCACATTCGTTGCCCAGCGCGACGAGCGCCTGGGCCAGCTCGCGGCCCTTCTCCAGCGTGGGCATGAACGCTGCCGCGCCGTACTTCACATCCAGCACCAGGGCGTTGAGGCCCTCGGCGAGCTTCTTCGAGAGGATGGACGCGACGATGAGCGGGATCGAAGGCACGGTGGCGGTCACATCGCGCAAGGCGTAAAGCCCTTTGTCGGCGGGGACCATGCGGGCAGTTTGGCCGCAGATGACGCAGCCGACCGTTTGGACAATCTCGATGATGCGCTCGGCGGAGGGCAGGCTGTTGAAGCCGGGGATGGAATCGAGCTTGTCGAGCGTGCCGCCGGTGATCCCCAGCCCGCGCCCGGAGATCATCGGCACGCGGAAGCCGAGGCACGCCAGCAGGGGGCCAACGGCAGCGAGACCTTGTCCCCCACTCCGCCCGGTGGAATGCTTGTCCACCACGGGGCGCGGGTCAGCGGGAAAGCGCAGCACGTCGCCGGAGTCGCGCATGGCCAACGTCAGCGTGCGTCGTCTCGGCCCGGGTCAAGCCGCGGAAATAGACCGCCATGAGGAACGCGGCCATCTGGTAATCCGGTGATCTTGCCCGGCGGTGTATTCGGCAATGGATTCCTTGATCTGGGCGGGCTCAAGCGTGCGCCCGTCGCGCTTGGCTTCGATGAGGGAAAGGAAATTCACCTGCCGAAATTGGCAAACCCGCGCCCAGGAAGGCAATCCCAAATCCGAATTGGAACCAGGCGTCTCAGCCGACGAACTTCTTCGCCAGGATGCTCGCGTTGTGGCCGCCGAAGCCGAAGGAGTTGTTGAGGACGGCCTCGACCTTCATCTGGCGGGCGGTGTTGGGGACGTAATCCAGGTCGCACTCCGGGTCGGGGACGGCGTAGTTGATGGTCGGAGGGACGGTCCCGGTCTGGATGGCCTTGGCGCAGACGACCATTTCGACTGCGCCCGCGGCGCCCAGCATGTGGCCGGTGGCGCCTTTGGTGGAACTGACGGCCAGCTTGCGGGCGTGGGTCGCCGAAAACGGTCTTGATCGCCTGGCGTTTCCGCGATGTCCCCCTGCGGTGTGGAGGTGCCGTGGGCGTTGATGTAGGAGATGTCCTCGGGGTTGAGGCCCGCGTGGCGCAAGCGCCATTTTCATGCAGCGGGCGGCGCCTTCGCCTTCCGGGCGCGGGTGCGGTGACGTGGTTGGCGTCGGCCGTGTTGCCGTAGCCGGCGACCTCGCAGTAGATCCTTGCGCCGCGCTGTTTTCGCGTGCTCCAGTTCTTCGAGGACCACCACCCCGGCGCCCTCGCCCATGACAAAGCCGTCGCGCTCCTTGTCGAATGGCCGGGAGGCGTGGGCGGGATCGTCGTTGCGGGTGCTCAGGGCTTTCATGGCGCAGAAGCCGCCGATCCCGATGGGCACGATGGTGGCCTCGGCGCCTCCGGCGAACATGACCTGCGCGTCGCCCATCTTGATGGTCCGCCAAGCCTCGCCCAGCGCGTGGTTGGAGGTGGCGCAGGCGGAGCAGGTGGCGAAGTTGGGCCCCCGCAGCTTGTGGTACATCGAGAAGAGGCCCGACGCCATGTTCGAGATGAGCATGGGGATCATGAACGCGGAAAGCCGGTCCGGGCCGCGTTCGAGGAGCACCTTGCATTGCTCGGAGACGGTCTGCAGGCCGCCGATGCCCGAGCCGATGAACACGCCGATTTCGTCCCGGTTGACGCGGTTCAGGTCGAGCCCCGAATCGCGCAGGGCCTGCACCCCGGCATGGACGCCGAACTGGGAAAACCGGTCGGTGCGCCGGATTTCCTTGGGCGTCGGGAAGCGCGGGCAGCGGGATCGAAGTCCTTGACCTCGGCGGCAATCTGCGAGTCGTACTGCGAGGGATCGAAGCGGGTGATTCGGGCAATGCCGCACTGGCCGGCGATCAGGTTGTGCCAGAAGGCATCGACCTGGTGACCCAGGGGAGTAACGGCGCCCAGGCCGGTAATCACGACGCGGCGCTCAGTCCAGTTGACTGGCCATAAAATCAAACGGGGCAGCTTAAGCTGATGCCAGTCCAAGCTACCCCGGCAAGCGCTCGACTCACAGTTACTTCTGCTGCGAGGTCTTCGATGTACTTGATGACGTCGCCGACGCTCTGAAGCTTCTCCGCCTGCTCGTCGGGAATCTCATGGCCGAACTCTTCCTCCAGCGCCATGACCAATTCCACGGTGTCCAGCGAATCCGCCCCCAGGTCTTCGATGAACTTGGCGTCGGGCGTGACCTGGTCGGCATTCACGCCCAACTGCTCGACAATGATGTCTTTGACTCGTTGCTCTATTGTTTTCTCAGCCATGGTTTACTCCGGTTCTAATTTTTGCAGTGTGTCTATGCGACGATTCGGAACCCGTCAAGCCCCGAATCGAAAAAAGTTACATGGCCATGCCGCCATCCACGGGCAGCACCTGGCCGGTGATATAGCGCGCTGCCGGGCTGGCGAAGAACAGCACCGCCGCCGGCCACGTCCTCCGGCTGGCCCAAGCGCGGCCAACGGCATCTGCTTGAGGAGCCGCCTTCCCGCGCCTCCGGGCTGAGCTTGGCCGTCATGGCGGTCTCGATAAAGCCCGGCGCAATGGCGTTCACCGTGATGCCTCGGCTGGCCAGTTCGCGGGCGGCAGGACTTGGTGAAGCCGATCACGCCCGCCTTGCTGGCGCCGTAATTGCACTGGCCGGCGTTGCCGATGAGGCCGATCACCGAGGCGATGTTGACAATCCGGCCCGACCGCTGCTTAAGGAGACTGCGGCAGAAGGCCTTGGTGAAGAGGAACGTGCCCTTGAGATTGATGTCCAGCACGGCGTCCCAGTCCGCCTCGCTCATCCGCATGAGCAAGCCGTCTTTGGTGATGCCGGCGTTGTTGACCAGGATGTCCACCTTGCCGGTGGCCGTCGAGAATCTGCTCCGCCGCGGCCTCCACGCTGGCGGCGTCGGAGACGTTGGCGGCGAAAGGCCAGGCCTTGCGGCCCAGCGCCTGGGCCTTCTGCACCGTCTCGGCGCAGAACTCCAGCTTCAAATCCACGCAGGCAACGTCCGCGCCTGCGGCGGCGAGTTTCAGGGCAATGGCCTGGCCGATGCCGCGGCCGGCGCCCGTCACCACCGCTACTTGATTTGCTAGTTCGTTCATAAATCCCGTGTCTTGTCCGCTATCCTCGGGCGGTATTGTCAATGCGCGGTTTATCTTTTGCACATTATGCAGCGCTTTAACTGGCCAGGGCCTTGGCGGTCGCTTCCAGGCTGCGCCAGGTCTTCTACATTAAGCATCTGCGCGGTCTTGTCTATGCGCCTCATAAACCCGCTCAAGGCCCGGCCCGGCCCCAGCTCGATGAAGCGGGTGAACCCCTGCCCGATCAGATAACGCATGGATTCCTCCCAGCGCACCGATGAGGTTACCTGCTCGACCAACCGCGCGCGGATGGATTCGGGGCCCTCGTGCGGTTGCGCCGTCACGTTGGCGATGACGGGAACAGCGGCGGGCTACAGCGTCACGCCCGCCAGTTCGGCCTCGAGCTTCGGCTGGGCGCTGGCCATGAGCGGCGAGTGGTAGGCGCCGGCTACGGTGAGCGGCACCGCGCGCAAAGCGCCCTTTGGCTTTGGCCAGCGCGCAAGCCGGCGCCATCTTCTCACTGGCGCCGGAGATGACCAGTTGGCCCGGGCAGTTCAGATTCGCCAGCACCACGCCGGTCTCCGCGCAAACCTCGCGCGTGGCCGCCTCGTTCAGGCCGATAATGGCCGCCATGCCTCCTTGCGTCGCTGCGCACGCCTCCTGCATAAAGCACCCGCGCTGCCGCACCACCTTCAACCCGTCCTCGAAACTCATCGCGCCCGCCGCTGTCAACGCCGTGAATTCCCCCAGCGACAAGCCGGCGGTGGCCTGGAAGCTCAAGCCCGGGCACCCGTTCCTTGAGCAGCTCGAAGTGCGGCCCAGCTCACCAGGAAGATGCCCGGTTGCGCGTGCTCGGTTTTGGTCAGTTCCGGCTCCGGCCCGTTGAAGCAAATCGATGCGAGGTCGTAGCCGAGCGCGGCGTTCGCTCGGTCGAACCACGCCTTGGCGCTCGGCGAATTCTCCGCCAGGTCCTTGCCCATACCCACCACTTGTGCGCCTTGCCCTGCGAATAATAATGCCGTCTTGCTCATGATCGGCGGTGACTAAACACGAAACTCCGCCCGGAGGAAAGCAGAGAAATGTTGCCTGGCAATCCCACCAAATGCCAATTAATGGGCAGTGATTCGCAAGATAGGGAAGGCGTGGAATACTTGACCGGCATAAAAGCAATACAATCCGGTCACGACATGCAGAATTCTGCCCTTGAGTTGAACCGCACTGGGCGAAGGTGTGATCCACCTCCGCGGCCCTGCACCAAGACAGAACAATCGCAACATACTGAAAACCAACACGATGAAAACTGACCCTAGAATCCAATCCGCAGTCCGGCGGCCCTTTGCCCCGGAATTAACGTCGCATGAACCTGTGTTACCCCCGTCGAAGACCAGCCGCACCGGCTCCCCCGCGCGAATCGGTTGCGCCCTTGTGGCGGCTTTCGGTTTGCTGCTGGCGGCGGCCCCTTCGCGCGCCGCTACCGTGACCTACGATTTCAACGACGGCACGCTCCAAGGCTGGCACAACCGGGTCTGGGACCCTGCCTTGAATGCCGGCGCCGGTGCCTGGTCCGACCTGGCACCCAACACGACCGATCACTTATCCGATAACCCTCCAGCCCCCTTCGGGTGATGACAATGTGTTTGGCAACAACGGCACCCAAGTGGACCCGGTTGGAGGCAACACCGACAATCACCTGAATACGCTGTGGTTGCGCTCGCCGCAGTTTACGCTGGATGGCTCAGGCGATCTGACCGCGCAAATGGCGAGGGGCAAGGCCCACGGAAGCGCACCGGCCAATGATGCATCGGTGTCTTACATCGCGGTGGATGACACCGCCGGCACCGGTTGGAAGGGCGTGGCCTTGCGGCGCGTCAGCGACGGCGTCTTCGTGCTGGCCAAACCCCGGACGAGCGAAGGCGACACCATGGTGACCGTCACGTTCACCGCCGCCGATCTGGCTCCCTACGTGGGCGGCAACTTCACCCTGGACCTGATCAACTCGGAGCGCGCTAATTGGGGCTGGCTCAGCATGGACAACGTCTCCATTCCCGGCACCCTGGTGCCTTCGACCAAGCTTGCGGCGGCCACTCCTTCCCTCGTGATCGGCAGCAATTCAACCGTGGCTGCCACCATTCCCGACAACTTCAACGCAACCGTCGCGGTCACCGTGTATGTGACCAACAGCAATCCGAGCGTCATCACGATCAACGGCAGCGCAGCCCCGGTGACGACGCTGACCTTTGCGGCGGGCGCGGCGTCCAGCCAGACCCTGACCGTGGCCGGCGCGGGCCTGGGCTACGCCCAATTGACGACCGGCTGTGCCGAGCTTGCTCAGCGACAGCGCCGGTTTCACGGTGCTGCACGCCCTCCGGCTTGATTGGCCGCTGGATTAGCGGATCGGAAGACCTGCTGGACAAGTCCGGCTACACTCCCGCCGGCACGCACGATGGCATGATGAGCGATGGCACTGACACCCGTCTTCAACCGCGTTCGACGTGCCTCCCGGAGCCACCGGTTCCTCGCTGGACCTCGCCGCCTCGGGCGGGGCGGTGATCATCACCAACACCGTCATCTCGGATGGCGGCTACCGGCCGACCTTTGACGAGGGAACCGCCCGGCAACTGAGCGTGGTCTTTCTGGGCCAAGGGCCTCCCGGAACGATTGGAATCCGTTTGTCTCGAAATATGGAGAGGGCTCGGTGGGTTGGCAGGTGCGCAAACGCGGCGACCAACCGGTCGCCACCTTCACGGTCCGCGGCACCAGCGGCGAGGATGATCCTTACAATGGTTCGAGCTCGATTAACGACGGTGCCTGGCACCATTTCGCCGCGACCTGGGACGGCGTTGCCGGGATGCGCAAGCTCTATGTGGACGGCAAGCTGAACAGCGTGGTGCCGCATGATGCCGGCCCGATGGGGTTGGCGAAGGCCAACTACCTCACCTTGGGCGGCCGCAGCGGCGCCGGCTCCTCGAGCCCGGGCAACACGTTTTACGGCCAGCTCTACGATGTGCAGATCTATGGCGTGGCGCTCAGCGGCAGCGCCGTGCAGAGCCTATTCACCGATGAACACCAGCGCCGTCGTGGCCTATGCCGACAGCTCGGTCATTGACCTGGGCAAAACCGGCCAGGTCAGCGTTTCCATCCCCGACGGCCGCCAACGCTACTACCGCCGTCACGGTATTTGTGACCAATACGACTCCGGCCATCGTCAGCCTTGCCGGGGCGGTCGGCAACGTAGTAACCTTGACGTTCCCCGCCGGTGGAGCGACCAGCCAATCGCTCACCCTGACCGGCCTGAGTGAAGGCCAGGCTCAGCTGGCTTGCGCCGCCGCGGGTCTCACGTCCGCTTCCGCCACGGTGAACGTCTATGGCCCGCATCTGATCGGGCAGTGGTTCAATGGCACGGAGAGCTATACGAACGGCTCCACCTTCACTCCCGACAGGCACGCATGACGGCATCGAAGTCGGCAGCATCGGCACTCTCACTTTCACAACCGATACGCCCCCCTCCAAGCCGGGCAAAGCGGCACAGTTCGGAGGCGGGGTCGGCCTGATGATCAACAACAGCAGTCTGTCCGACTATGGCTATGCGCCGACCTTCGACGATGTTATCGCTCACCAATTCAGCGTGAGCTTCTGGGCGAAAGGCATCCCGGGCACTTGGAATCCGTTCGTTTCCAAACGGGGTGATGACGCCATCGGCTGGCAGGTGCGCCGAGGCGGCGGCCTCACCGAAGCCTTCACGCTCCGCGGCACGGGGTCGGGCAACGAGGATGGTGTCGGGTCCGTCGCGATAAACGACGGCGCCTGGCATCACTTCGCCGCCGTTTGGGATGGCTACGCCGGCACCCGCAAGTGCTACGTGGATGGCGTCCTCGATCCCAGTATCAACCTGACTAACGATTTTGCCCCCATGATGATGGCGCCGAATCATCACCTCATTCTGGGCGCGCGCGAACAGGCGCAAGTTCCCTATCCGGGAATTGAGGGGGCGTTCAACGGCTTGCTGTATGACGTGCGGATGTACAACTACCCGCTGAGCCAGACCGAGGTGCAAACTCTGTCATTTGTCGCCGCCCTGAAAGTGGCGCCGGCACAACGCTCGCTCCAGGCGCCCCAGACCATGACGGTGGACGTGATTCTTCCCGCCGGGGCCAACCAAAGCCAGGCAGTGACCGTCCAGGTGACGGACGAGACGCCCGCCATCGCCTCCCTGGTCGGCGCGGTCGGCAACGTTGTGACATTGAATTATCCGGTGGGCGGCTCGCTCACGCAGCAGGTGACGGTGGCCGGCATCGCCGACGGCAAGGCCAAACTCACCGCTACTGGCGGCGGTTTCGTGGCCGGCAGCGCCACGTTCAACGTCTGGGCCGATCCGGGCTCCCGTTTGATCGGCCACTGGCTCTCCGGTGCCGGCGACTTGGTCGAGACCTCGGGCTTCCGCCCCGCGGGCACCCACGACGGGGTGGCGGTCGGCCCCAACGCTGACATCCTGTTGTTCTCCGGCGACGTTCCTGCGGTCGCTCCTCCCGGGGCGCTATCGCTGGATCTGACCTTTGGAAACACAGCCGTGATGATCACCAACTCGTCCTCCGTTGATGGGGGCTATGTGGAGACTTTCGACAACCAGATGGCCAACAAGTTCAGCATCACCTTCTGGGCGAAAGGACCGACCCCGCCGTCTGAGGACTGGAATGCGTGGGTTTCGAAGCGGGGCGAAGATAACTTGGGCTACCAGGTCCGGCGACAGTGGGACTTCCAATCCCGTCCGTCCAGACGTTCACCCTCCGCGGAACCCCGGGGGATGATGACCCGGATCTTCCGCAGCGCGAGGTTGACAATAATTGGCATCACTACGCGGCCACTTGGGACGGCACGACCGGAATCCGCACGCTCTACGTGGATGGCAACCAGGTCCTTCGGGCTGAGTGGCGACTTTGGTCCCTTTGCGCTGGCCAGCAGCGACCACCTGGTGCTCGGGGCGCTCGATACGGGGAGGATTCTGGGATTCTTCCCATGCCTCCTGTACGACGTTCGAATCTATAGCTATGCGCTGAGTGCTCAGGAGGTTGGCGTCATCGTCAACCCACCCGCCGCGTTCTCGCTTGCGGTGGCGCACCAGACTATCCCGGTAGGCGAAACGGTCCAGTTGACGGTTACCTTGCCCTCCGGCTCGACTGCCACCGCCCCGGTCACGGTGTACCTGACCAATAACAGTCCCAGTGTTGTCACCATCCTTGGTCCCACCACGCTCACCTTCCCGATTGGGTCGCTGGTCCAGGTGGTAAACCTCCAGACCATTGGTGCGGGGCAGATCGACATCACGGCCGAAGCCGTCGGGGTGGGCACGGCAGCGCTCAGCACGGTGAATATGGTGGTCGAGCCGAAGCTGATCGGCCACTGGTTTAGCGGTGCGGCGGACCTGACGGACAAGTCGGGCTATACGCCGGCCGGAACGCACGACGGCGTGATGGTCGGCGCCAATCCGGCAGCGCTGGCGTTCTCCACAGACGTGCCTGCGGGTTTCAGCGGCGAATCGCTGGATCTCACCGCCAATTCGAACTCCGCAGTCAGCGTCGGCGTGGTGGTTACGAACACCTCCAATTTCGACGGCGGCTATCAGACCACCTTCGACGGCGGCATCTCCTCCGTCTTCAGCGTGTCCCTCTGGGCCAAAGGCGTCCCGGGTACTTGGAATGGATTCGTTTCCAAGCGAGGCGAAGACGGTATCGGCTGGCAGATGCGCCGTGGCGGCGGGGACACTGAGGCCTTCACGATCCGCGGCACGGCCTCGGGCAATTATGATGGCGTAGGTTCGGTGACCGATCACCGATGGCCAGTGGCATCACTTCGCCGGCGTTTGGGACGGCATAACGGGCATCCGCAAGTGCTACGTGGACGGCGTCCTCGATCCCAGTGTCAACCTGGTTGGAGACTTTGCGCCCATGAGCATGGCGCCCAACTATCACCTGGGCATCGGGGTGCGGGAGTCGAGCACGCCGGGGAATTACGAATCCTGGTTTAACGGCAAGATTTACGACGTGCGCATTTACAACTATGCGATCAGCCAGGCGGAGGTGGCGTCCTTGTTCGGCCAGGTATCGCTCAGCGTGCAGGCGGGGGCCGGCCACAGTGTCACTCTCACCTGGCCCACCGCCCCTGGGTTTGTGCTCCAAACAAACACCGCCGTCAATGGCGTCTGGGGCGATGCCACCGGCTTGACCGTGACCGACCAGAATGGCCTGAGCAGCGTCACCAATACTGCCGCTGGCAGTGCCTTGTTCTACCGGCTCATCCGGCACTGACTCCGTTCGGCTCGGAGATTGACTAAAATGCTGTCGAAGCACCAAGGGCCACGGCCAGCGTGGCCTTTGCTTTAACAATGCACCTTGCAGGCGTGGCCGGAAAGCACTTTGGCTATTTCACCTTGGTGTGCAGAGCTCTTTAATGATGAATGACCGAAGATTGAGACTCTATTGGGTTTTGCTGAACTGCCTGCTCTTGGTTTCCGCCCGTGCGGAGGTGCGCGTTTTCGTGCAGGAGGAAGATCGGGCCGCCGCGATCAAATATGAATGCGCGAGTGGTGAGGTGGTTCGCGCCTTCGCCTTGAATGTGTCCGTGGATCGTGGCCTGATTACCGGCATTTCCAATTACTTCAAGGGTGAGAGCACACCGTCCGCGCAAGGATACGGCATTTTCCCTGCCGCCTTTCGAGACCATATTACGGTCGGTACGGGGACCGACATCAATTGGGACGTCGCAGGGTACACGCCTTTGGCCGTAGTCAGTGACCGACCAGCCGACACCCTGCCCGGCCTCAATTCAAGTGGGGTTACCTTGGAATTCGGCGGCCTGTGGGACCCCACTGTGCCGGCCACCATTCCGCCCGCAACCGGGACGCTGTGCACACTGCAACTCAGCCAGGCGGCCAAGGTTTCTATTGCCGCCAACCTCAGCCGTGGGGGTGTCATTTCGGCGTCCTCCGATCTTAACATCACGCCAACCTTCACCGGGGCCTTCGTTGACCCGGCAATTCCGGCCATCACCGGGATCACGCTAACCAATGGGGTCATCACGATCAGCTTCGTGGGTGGGGAGTTGTTAACGGCGCCGACACTCGACTCGGGCTGGGCGGGGACTGGGCAGACGAATGGCGTCTATACGGAATCGCTCCGAGAGGGGGCCGCAAGATTCTATCGTGTTCGCCGTCCATAGGGGCGGCAAACGGTTGCACAGGCCATGCACAAACGCCGATCCTCTTCCAAATTGAAACGTCACGTTACCGTCCCTCTGACCGCGCTCGGCCTGATGCTGGCAAGCATCGCCGCCGGCGCCGACTATCATTCCCAGGGTTATGCCTACCTCTCGCCCGTGCCGGACGCTGAGTATTGTTCGGCGCAGACGCGGTTCGTTCTGGTGCGCTTCAGCAATGTCTTGCCCTCTGACGTGACGAACCTGATTACCTCTTTCATCACGGTGACCGGAACCAGCAGTGGAAACCATGTCGGGTCCACTCACCTTGCCAGTGACGGCAAGACCGTCATCTTCACGATGTCCAACGATTTCATCGCGAACGAGCTGGTCAGCGTCACGTTGAACCCCGGACTGCGGCCCGGCGCGGGTGGAACGGTCTCGCCTTATCAATACCGGTTCGTAGTTTCGACGCATTTGCCGGACCCCGGCATCATTACGGCCCGGGGCGATAGCCCGCCGACCGGGAGCAAGACAAACGCCTTCGACGGTATCGCCGCGACGAAATGGGTGGATTTGGTCGTGCCGAACGGCAGCAGCAATTATAGTTGGATCCAGTATCTCTACCCGGGCGATCGAAACCCATGTGGTCAGCCAATACACCCTCACCTCGGCGAGTGATTACCCGGAGCGCGATCCCAGGGATTGGCGTTTCTACGGCGTGGACCAGTCCACCAACCTGGTGCTCCTGGATACTCAGACGGACCAGATCTTCAGCAGCCGGGGCCAGAAGAATATATATACGATCAGCAATGTCATCGCCTTCCGGGGTTACCGTCTGGAGATAACGCGCGTCAATAATGCCGCCACCGCTAATTCCGTCCAACTGGCAGAGCTCGAACTCGGCGAACCAAAGGGCACCTTGTTGCGGGAAGTCTGGATGGAGATTTCGGGCACCGCAGTCACCGATTTGACAGGCAACCCCAACTTCCCCAATAACCCTACCAGCAGCGATCAACTGCCGACCTTCGAAGCCCCGATCAACTGGGCCGACAATTACGGGACACGGATACGTGGGTTTATTACGGCCCCCAACACGGGCGATTTCGTGTTCTGGATCTCCAGCGATGACGGCAGTGAATTGTGGTTCAGCACCAACACGAACCCGGCTAACAAGGAGCTCATTGCCACAGTGCCCGGCTGGGCCAATTCCCGCGAGTGGAACAAGGTACAGCCAGCAAAAATCCGCCACGATCGCTCTGACCGCCGGGCAGAAGTGCTATGTCGAAGCCCTGCAAAAGGAGGGCGGCGGCGGCGACAACGTTGCGGTCGGTTGGGCCAAGCCCGGTCAAGGCACGGCCAGCCCGTCTGAAGTTATTCCCGGATCAGTTCTGTCACCTTGGCCAGGCGGCTCTTCACTGCTGGCGACTCTGACGGCGCCGACGACGAACGTCGCCCCGCCCCCCGAAGCCGATATTTCAACGGCGGCCTCGAAGGGACCAACGATACCCACGCCGAAGCTCACCACTAAGCCCACCCTGCTGCCCAAAGGCGTTTCCGTTCCCACCGGCTTCCCGCTCATCACGATTACCACGAGCAATAATCCAGACCCGGAATACATCTTCATTGACAACCGTGGGGGTAACGGCACGCCGTATAATGTCATCTTTGATAACAGCGGCTCCCCCATTTGGTATCAACTGATGCCCGACGAGCGCCGCGATATGAAGGTGCAGCACAACGGCATGTTAACCATGCTCGCGCGCACCGGCGGCTATCGGTTTGTTGGGCTAAACACCAATTACGTCGAGGTCGCTAGCTACTCGGCTGTCAACGGATACGGAGTGGACGAGCATGAACTCCAGGTGCTGGCCGATGGCACTTATTTCCTCATTGGGTTGGCCAGCCAGACCGTGGACATGAGCCGTTATGTCGCCGGCGGTAATCCGGCTGCCTCCGTTACGGAGCAGGTGATTCAGGGATTCACGCCCGAGGGTGAATTGATTTTTCAATGGCGGGCATGGGACCACATTGACATCCGGGATCAGCAGCAGTTTATTGATCTCAAGTCTTCCGGTTTCGATTTCCCGCACATGAACGCCATTGATGTGGATACCGACGGCAACATTCTGCTTTCCAGCCGCAATACGAGCGAAATCACCAAGATCAATCGTGACACCGGTGAGATCATCTGGCGCCTGGGCGGTGCTCATAGCCAATTCACCTTTGTAAACGATCCCCTCAACGGACCGCGGAACCAGCACGCCGTGCGCATGGTTGCGACGAATCGCTACACGCTGTTCGACAACGGGAACCTGCACATCCCGCCGGTGTCGCGTGGGGTGGAATATTTGCTCGATCCCACCAATATGACCGCCACGATCACCTGGCAGTACCCGGTGACGCCTACCACGAGCCTTTACTCTTATTATATGGGTAATGCTCAGCGACTGCCCAACGGCAATACGCTCATCAATTGGGCCATCGGCAGTCTGCCGAAGCTTACCGAGGTCCGCCCCGACGGAACCAAAGCGTACGAGATGAACTGGACGGACGGCTTTGAGGCCTACCGGGTATGGCGGTGCCCCTGGCAAGGCATGGCCCTCAAGCCGAACCTCATCATCGAGCCTTACCCGGATAAGGTAACGCTCATCTATAATAAATTCGGCGATACGAACGTGGCATACTATCGCATCTACGGCGGTACCACGCCGCAACCGACCAACGTGTTGGCGACGACCCCGGTGACTCTGGCCAACCTCAGGAACCTCCAGAACCAGACCACCTATTACTTTCGTGTGACCGCCGTGGGCCGTGACGGCGCGGAAAGTGCCTATTCCGACGAAGAAAGCGTCTATGTGAATATCGTTCAACCCGGTCAGAATATGGTTGCCAACGGGGATTTCTCCCTGGGCACCAATTCGTGGATCTGGACCAACAGTGGCACCGCCAGCGCGACGTTGAGCATCGTCAGTGGCGCAGCCTATGTCCATCCCAACAGCCCGGGCACTGCGCTAACGGACATCCAGCTCCGGCAGGCGGGGCTGAAGCTGGTCCAGGGCAACCAATACGTGGTGGAATTCGACGCGTGGGCTTCCGTCCGGCGCGCGATGGAAGTGAGGTTGGGGTTGAACCAGTCTCCGTGGACGGCCTACAAGGTGGTGGCCCCTTCACTCAAGACGACCAGGCAGCATTTCTCGTACGCTTTTAGCATGGGAGGTGGCACTGATTTGAATGCGCGACTGGTGTTCAACCTCGGCGCCACGCTCGGTGACGTTTACCTCGACAACGTTTCGGTGTGGATGGTGGCGCCCGGCGACTTTAATCAGGACCGGTATGTCGGGTTCGAAGATTTCTCGGTTTTCGCGGGCCAATGGCTGCGCCAGGGCTCGGGGCTGACGCCCGACCTGAATGGCGACGCAACGGTGGACTTCAACGATTTCAGAATACTGGGAGACAACTGGTTCGGGGGCCCACATTGATTTGGCAGGGCACTCGCAATGTGATCAGCCAGGAACCGCTCGACAGCCGACGCCGCCAACGGGTATTAGCGATTGAGACCGAGAAAGAGAGAATCCGAATGAAGATCAAACGAACCCTATGGGTCTGGACGGCAGTGACAGCATTGTTTGGCCTCGCCTGCGTGAGCGTAACTGCCCAACTGCCGCCGGACTTCCCGCAGTTGTCCATCGCCCCGAATACCAACCCCGCTCCCGGCTACTTTTTTGGCAGTGTTAGCGTAAACAATGTCCCGGGCTATTCGAACTACTTCGCGATCCTGGACAACTCCGGCAATCCCGTCCTCCTCAGCAAGACCGACAGCCTCGGCAAGCTGGCATGCAACGGATTGTTTGTGGCAAGCGAAGGAACCAAGGGCAAAGACCTGAGGTGGGTCTCCAAAGACTCTTCGTTCAACAGGGTAACCACCAATTGGGCCGGCAACGGGTATGTGGCGGACAACCATGATTTTCAAGTGCTGCCCAACGGTCACGCGCTGGTGCTGATCTACAACTCGGAATACCTGGACTTGAGCACAGTCGTCCCTGGCGGCTACCCCGCAGCCCGGGTTGATCAATCCATCATTCAAGAGGTTGACGTGGACGGCTACGTCGTTTTTCAATGGCGCAGCCTGGACCATATCCCGGTCACCGACACCTACAAGCCCCTCAGCAAGGGTTTGGACTACATCCATGTGAATTCTATCTGGTTCGATGAACTGGATGGCAGCATCATCGCCTCCTGCCGCGAGACTTCTGAAGTGATCAAGATTAGCCGGGTCACCGGGGACGTCGTCTGGCGCCTGCAGGGCAAGCACAACCAATTCGCCTTCACCAACGCCATCCCCGGCAATAGCGATCCGCCCTTCTTCCAGGAGCAACACAGCGCCCGGCGCCTTCCCAACGGTAACCTCACCATCTTCGACAACGGCTACGCGCCGTCTGTGCCCGGCATGGACCGGCCATTTTCCCGCGCCGTGGAGTACGTCATAGACGAAGTGAACAAGACCGCGGCCCTGGTTTGGCAATATCGCCATGTCCCGGACATCATTACCTACAATGGCGGGGAAGTGCAGCGCTTGCCCGGCGGCCACACCCTGATTACGTGGGGACCCGACAATACGGCGTCACCCAAACTGGGGATGACTGAAGCCGACGCGAATGGGGATCTCGTCTGCGACCTGGCGTTTCCGCAGACGGGCGTCACCGGGAACTTCACCCGGATGCTCTGGCCCCTGGAGACGAACTACATCAGCGTGACGCAGCGTGAACTGAGCGCGGGCAACACGTATGTGTTCAATCAGGGTGCAAAAGTCACTGGCACCACGATGGACGTGATTTCCCTCAATGGTGACATTTACAATGAGGTTACCGTTTCCAAGCAGCCCTTCGCGCCCGTGCTGCCACGCTTCTTTGGCAAGGCCCCAAGGGTCGTGCCGGTGCGAGTGGTTGTGGAGCAGAACGCTATTTCCAGCATGGAGGCCATTCTTTCCTTTGACCCCGACAGTTACGGCCTTAAGGACCCGGCAAACACGACGGTGTCACTACCGTCAAACGCCGGGCGAAGGCCTGTTCGTCGCGTTGCCCACTGAGTACAACTGGGTTACCCACCAGTTGCAAACTTCCGTGTCGGATTTCGGCGAGTTCATTTTCGGTTTTCCCGATCTGGCAGAGGTGCCTTACCCACCGCTGCTGGTCACTCCGGGCACGGACGCGGCGGTCAACCAAAACCTGCCGGTCTCCTTCTTCTGGACGCCCAAGGGTTTCGCCCAAGGCTACCATTTGCAGGTGTCCACGAATGCAGACTTCCAGACGCTCGTGCTGGACGCGGCCGATCTGACGGAGTGCCGCTATACGAACCTGACGGTGACCGCGGGGACCCGTTATTATTGGCGCGTGAATACGTGGAACTACGGCGGGGAGAGCGATTGGACGACCAATTCGTTCACCACGGTCGCGCCGATGGTTCAAGTGACCGTTCCGAATGGCGGCGAGGCTTGGAGGCGCGGTTTGCCCTGCGTTATCCAGTGGAAGGCCAACATCGCGGAGAAAGTAGCGCTCGACCTGTACAAGGGCGGCTCGTTCGTCACCACTCTCGCCACCAACTCGGCCAGCATTCCAGCCTATACCTGGCCGATCAGCGTAAGCTTCGTTCCAGCCAGTGACTACGCCATCAGGATCAGGAGCGTAACCGACGCGGACTTATTCGACGACAGCGACTCCACGTTCAGCATTATTGATGCGCCGGCGATCAATACCGACTCGGTGACCAAACTCCTCGACGGTCGGGTCCAGTTCGCCCTGACGGCACCTGGCGCGGCTCAGGCGACGGTACTGGCTTCGACGAATCTCCTCTTCTGGCAGGAGTTGCAATCGGTGCCCCTCACCAACGGCTCGGCAGTCTTCACCGACGATACCGCTGCCAACCACCCCGCCGGCTTCTATCGCCTGCGCGTGCCCTGACAGCGCCCCACCTTGAAACCCGCTGGGACACCCGCTTGACCACGCGGTGGGGGCGGTCTAGACTTGCCTTATTACAGGGGAGCCAACCAGTCGGCCCGGATTGAGGGACGCGAAGGCTGAGAGTGCTGCGCGGGAGCGCGGCAGACCCGTTGAACCTGCTCCAGGTAATGCTGGCGAAGGGAACGCCCAGGTTTCCTCCCAGTTCCCGTAGCAGGCGCGCGAAAGAATATGTGCTGTTACCAGAAAGAAATTTTCGACTAGTCCGACCTGTCGGACGCCGGCCATTTGATCATCAAGCCTTACCATGATTGCCACCAAGAATTCCATCGAACCCCAGAGCGGCGAACCGCTCCCTAATTCAACCCGGGTGTATGTTCCGGGCAGAATCCATCCGGACGTCCGCGTGCCGTTGCGCGAGATCCAGCTCAGCCCGACCAAGTCCTTCAACGGCCAGATCGAAGCCAACGCGCCGGTGCGCGTATATGACTGCTCCGGCCCCTGGGGCGACGCCGATTTCGCGGGCAACGTCGAGCAAGGCCTGCCGCCGTTGCGCGGGAAGTGGATTCTGGCCCGCGGCGACGTCGAGCCGGCTGCACGCTCGTACAAGCCCATCCCCGGGCACAGCGACGCCTCCATTCCTTCCACGCTCCAGCGCCAACCTTTCCGCGCCAAGCCCGGCAGGGCCGTCACGCAGTTGCACTATGCCCGCCAGGGCATCGTCACCCCGGAGATGGAATTCATCGCCATCCGCGAGAACCTCGGCCGCGAGCACGGCAATTCACGTTTCACGCATCACGTCTCACGTCCACCTCGGCGGCGAATCCTTCGGTGCCGCCATCCCCGCCTTCATCACCCCCGAGTTCGTCCGCTCCGAAGTTGCCCGTGGCCGCGCCATCATTCCCGGCCAACATCAACCACCCCGAGAGCGAGCCGATGATCATCGGGCGCAACTTCCTGGTGAAGATCAACGCCAACATCGGCAACAGCGCCGTCGCCTCCAGCATCGAGGAGGAAGTCGAGAAGATGCGCTGGGCCGCCAAGTGGGGTGCGGACACCGTGATGGACCTTTCCACCGGCAAGAACATCCATGAGACCCGCGAATGGATCATCCGCAACTCGCCGGTGCCCATTGGCACGGTGCCGATCTACCAGGCGCTCGAAAAGGTCGAGGGCAAAGCCGAGGAACTGACCTGGGAGGTCTATCGCGACACGCTCATCGAGCAGTGCGAGCAGGGGGTGGACTACTTCACCGTGCACGCCGGCGTGCTGCTCCGCTACATCCCGCTGACCGCCAACCGCGTTACCGGCATCGTCTCGCGCGGCGGCTCGATCATGGCCAAGTGGTGCCTGGCGCATCACCGGGAGAGCTTCCTCTACACGCACTTCCGCGAGATTTGCGAGATCATGCGCGCCTACGACGTCGCCTTCAGCCTTGGCGACGGCTTGCGCCCCGGCTCGATTGCCGACGCCAATGACGAGGCCCAGTTCGCCGAGTTGCGCACCCAGGGCGAACTGACGAAGATCGCCTGGGAGATGGACTGCCAGGTCATGAACGAAGGCCCCGGCCACATCCCCATGCACCTGATCAAGGAGAACATGGACAAGCAGCTTGAATGGTGCGCCGAAGCGCCGTTCTACACGCTCGGTCCGCTCACGACGGACATCGCCCCGGGCTACGACCACATCACCAGCGCCATTGGCGCGGCGATGATCGGCTGGTATGGCTGCGCGATGCTCTGCTACGTCACACCCAAGGAACACCTCGGTCTGCCGAACAAGAAGGACGTGAAGGACGGCGTCATCGCCTACAAGATCGCCGCCCACGCCGCGGACCTCGCCAAGGGCCATCCTTCGGCCCGCGAGCGGGACGACGCGCTGAGCAAGGCCCGCTTCGAGTTCCGCTGGGACGACCAGTTCAACCTTGGCTTCGATCCCACCACCGCGCGCGAGTTCCATGACGAAACCCTTCCGCAGGAGGGCGCCAAGCTCGCCCATTTCTGCTCAATGTGCGGCCCGCACTTCTGCTCGATGAAGATCACCGAAGATGTGCGGAAATACGCCGCCGAGCAGGGTGTCAGTGCCGAGGATGCCCTCCGTAAGGGCATGGAGGAGAAGTCGCGCGAGTTTGTGAAGACCGGGGCGGAGATTTACACCAAGGCTTGAGCTTTCGGAGGCTTTCTCGGAGCAGACCAGGCGGAGAAATCCGAAGGCCGAAACCCGAATGCCCCGGTTGACCCGGGTTTCTTCGGATTTCGGCCTTCGGCCTTCCTTCGGTCTTCGGATTTCGGCCTTCGGATTTGGGGGCTATACTCGCCCCCAAACTCCGCTCACCCCTACTTCTTCTCTTCCTTCTTCGCCGCCGCGTTGGTGTACTTTTGCAGGTCCTCGGCTTTGATGACCTCGATCTTCGCGCCTTTCTTGAGCTCTTCGGCGGAAGGCACCCGGATGATGTCGCTGGTTAGCGGCGGCGGCGGGGCCGGTGGCGCCGGCGTATCCGCACCGACGAGTTCCACGTTGAAGATCAACGTCGAGCCGGGCTCTATGCCCGGGCCGCCGCGATCACCGTAAGCCAGGCTCGCAGGGATGAACAACTCCCATTTGGAGCCGACTTTCATGTGCTCCAGCGCGGCAGTCCAGCCGGGGATGACCCGGGTGACGGGGAACTTGCTGGGCTGGCCGCCATGCTTGTCCGAGCCATCGAACTCCGTGCCGTTGAGGAGCGTGCCGCGGTAAATGACGCTGACCGTGTCATTGGTCTTGGGAGTCGCGCCCGTGCCTTCGGTGATGACCTTGTACTGCATTTCCTCGGTCTTGCCGTCAGGCAGCTTGACATCGAGGGTCTTGACCCCGGGTTTCTGCTTGTTCTGGGCCAGAAACGCCTCGCCTTCCTGCTGGTTCTTCGCCGCTATCTTGGAGCGCTCCGCCTCGCGTTTGGCGTACGCCTCCTGGCGATAAGACATGATCGCTTGCTGAATTTCCTTATCGGTCAGTTTGGACGGCTCCCCGGCCATCGCGGCCTTCATCGCCTTGGCCATCACGTCGAGGTCCAGTTCGACCTCGCCGCGCTTGAGGTTTCGACCGATGTCGGTGCCGATGGCGTAGCTCATGTTTTCCTTTAGCTCCTCCGGCGAGAGCTTCGGCGCATTGGTGTTCGAGTTCACGGCAGCGGGGCCGGCCTGCCCTCCCAAGGCAACCTGCAGGAGGCTAATCCCTAAACCAACTGCCAATCCCAATTTCAATCCAGTCTTCATAGTCGTCTGATACAATTCGTTGTTCAGTGCCGTTCCGTTTACACCACTCACTGCAAAAGTCCAGCGGGAATATTCGTAAATTGCTTTTGCCTCCACCGCAATTCCTGATTCAATCCGGCGCATGAGAATTCTCGTCGTCGGCTCCGGCGGCCGCGAACACGCCCTGGTTTGGAAACTCGCACAGTCCGCGCACGTCACCCGGATGTGGTGCGCGCCGGGAAATGCGGGCATCGCCGGTGAACGGCTGGCGAAAAACGGCGCCCTCGTCCAGTGCGTCAACCTGAGCGCCGAAGACCTGCCCGGCCTCAGGGATTTCGCGCGGGTCAACAAAGCAGACCTCACAGTTATGGGGCCGGACAACCCATTGGCCGCCGGCATCGTGGATTTGTTCGCAAACGATGGATTGCGCGCCTGGGGCCCGAACCGGAAGGCCGCTCAATTCGAATCCTCCAAGGTCTTTTCGCAGCGTTTCATGGAGCAGTATGGCATCCCCACCGCGCGCGCGGGCTCCTTCGCCGATTTCAAAGCCGCTTCGCAATTCGCCGCCTCACTCGGCGGCCGCTGCGCCGTCAAAGCTGACGGTCTTGCGCTGGGCAAAGGCGTGTTGATCTGCCGTGACATGGCCCAGGCCGACCACGCCATCGAGCAAATCCTCGTCAACAAGTCCTTCGGAGCTGCCGGCGCAAGCATTGTCATCCAGGAACTCCTCGAAGGCATGGAAATCTCCCTGCACGCGCTGTGTGACGGCAAGACCGCAAAGCCCTTCCCGGCGTCCCAGGACCATAAGCGAGCGCTGGACGGCGACGGCGGTTTAAACACCGGCGGCATGGGTGCCTATTCGCCCGTGCCATTCCTGACCGGCGCAGAGCTGGCTGCCGTCGGCCGCAGCATCTTTGATCCCTGGCTGCGCGGCTGTGCCGCCGAGGGGATTGATTTCCACGGCATCCTGTATCCGGGGATCATGCTCACTTCGGGCGGGCCAAAGGTCTTGGAGTTCAATGCCCGTTTCGGCGACCCCGAGACTCAGGTGTATCTGACGCGGCTGGAGAACGACCTCGCCGAGTTGCTGATCGCAAGTACCGACGGGACCCTGGGTCAGATGGACCTGAAATGGAGCCCCATGGCTTCGGTCTGCGTCGTGATGGCCTCCGCCGGCTACCCGGGCAGCTATACCAAAGGGAAACCCATCCGCAGACTCGACGAAGCGGCCCGCTTGCCCAATACGAAAGTCTTCCACGCCGGCACCGCCAGGGCAGGGGACCAGATCGTGACCAGCGGCGGCCGCGTGCTCGGCGTCACCGCCTGGGCCAAGGACTTACCCAGCGCGCGCAACGCAGCCTACACCGCCGTGGAAACCATCGGCTTCGAGGGTGCCCATTTCCGTCACGACATTGGGGCCAAGGCTTTGTCATTTCTGCGTTAGGCCCCTCGCCGATCTTGCTTGCCCCCGGGTTGCGGGGCGCCCACTATGGACGCGAGTTGAGCACGAAGCGACACAGGACCTTCACGCGACCCTAAACAGACCATTACGATGAAGCCCACCTATTCCAGCTCTTGTTTTGCAATCTCGCTGGTACCTTGGGGTGGCGGCAGCCATCCTGGCTCCCCCTCTGGTCCAGGCCCAAACGCCTCCCCCTGACGTGGTTTCACAATACCGGAGCACGGTCGGGGCGCGCATCGAAGCTCTGACCATCCTCGGCGGCGATTACGGAGCGTCCGGCGCCAATTATTCTCCCTCCGGCCTGCCTGGCCGGGATACCAACCTTACGATATCCAAGTTCGGCGGCGCGGGGGATGTCGGCGACCCGACGGCCGATTGGCCATACCGGCATCGGTTGGCAGCCGAGATTCCAGGGCGAGATGGGCTACCTCGATGCCAAGAACAATTTCACCGCCGGTCCGCTCATTGGCGATACGAGTGAATATAAGACCTACGCCATTCAGTTCGGTGGTGGCGCCCGGTTCTGGTTCAACGAGCACCTCAGCTTCGCTCCGACTCTGATGGGGATGTATGGCCACACGGAGAATGATTACACCGCTGTAAGCGCCGCGAGCCGGGGTTATCTGCCCGCGGCCCGGAGTATGGGCCTGGTGGATTGGACCGCTGACACCTGGACCGTGCGGCCTGCTGCTGACGTCGAATACATCTACACCTGGCGCCGCACCGTCTTCACCCTCTCCTCAGACTTCACCTATTTCCACACCGAAAGCTTCCATACCTCCACTCCCAACCTCAAAATCAATGGCGATTCGGAGGCCTGGAAAAACATGCTCGACGTGGATGTGCCACTGGGCAAAACGCTATTCGGCCACGAACTGCACACCGGCGGCTACTTCAACCGAACCGAGCTCTACGGCGACCTTAAGAACGGCCTGAACACCAACCATGCTTATGAGATTCATGGCCGTCTGGTGCTGGATTTCCTCGGCAAGCTCTGGAAGGTGAAGTGGCTCGGCATCGGCGGTTCCTATCTCTGGGGCCCGCACTTCGACGGCTGGTCTGTCGGGGCTGACGTTGCCTTCAAGTTTTAGCCACCCTCACGCGTTGTCTGCAGGCTTCCCATGCCGGCGACCCTAACAGATTCAAACGCCCGCTTCGAGCTGAAGACGGCCAGCGGCGGTGCCAGCGTGCTCACCTTGAGCGGCAGCCTGGACGCGCGTTCGGTGCCTGGTCCGTGGCGCGAACTGGAGTTGCGGTTGCGGCGAACTCCCGTCGCCGCCCTGGAAGTGGAAGCCTCGGGCGTGGAGTATTGCGACGGCGCCGGCCTGGCCCTGCTGCACTTCCTGAGCATGGGCGGCATGACGACGCCAGGCTGCAAAGTGACGGTGAAAGGGTTGCGCCCCGAGTACCTCGCGCTCTTCGAGAGATTCACCGCCGAGGATTATTGGAAGAATCGTCCCCAGCCGCCCCCTCGGGAGTCTGTCGCCGAAGAGGTGGGCGAGGCCACCGTTTCGCTGGGGACCGAGCTAAAGGACGAAGTGGCATTTATAGGCGAAGTCACTCGTGGCCTCGCCGCCAACCTGGTCCAGCCCAAGGCCATGCGCTGGGGCGAAGTCTGGCGCGTCTTTGAAGCGGCTGGCGTCAACGCCCTGCCCATCATTTCCCTCATCAGCCTGCTGGTGGGGCTAATCATCGCCTTCGAGGCCGCGGGCCCGTTCGCCATGTTCGGCGCCCAAATCTTCATCGCCAACATGCTCGGCATCATCATGGCCCGCGAACTCAGCGGCCTGATGACCGGTATCATCCTCGCGGGCCGCTCCGGCTCCGCCTTCGCCGCGGAGCTGGGCACCATGAAGGTCAACGAGGAACTTAACGCCCTCGAAACGATGGGCCTCAACCCCGTGCGCTTCCTGGTGGTCCAACGCGTCCTGGCCGGGATCATCCTCACCCCCCTGCTGACCATTTATTCCATTTTTGTTTCCATTCTCGGAGGCGTGATCGTCTTGCTCGCTATGGGCTTCCCGCTCGTCACCATTTACAACCAGATGGCCCAGACGCTCAAATACACCGACATCCTCATCGGCGTCGGCAAAGGCGTCATCTTCGGCGCGCTGATCGCCGGCGTCGGCTGCCTGCGCGGCCTGCAAACCAAGCAAGGCCCCAGCGCCGTCGGTGAATCCACCACCCGCTCCGTCGTCAGCGGCATCCTGCTGATCATCGTCGCCGATGCCGTGGTTGCGGTGCTGCTCTATTTCCTCCACCTATGAACGCCGCCGCCGATCCGGTTATTACCGTCAAGGGCCTTAAGCTCGGCTACGACGGTAAGGTGCTCATGGAGAAGCTCGACTTCGAAGTGCGCCGCGGCGAGGTCTTCGTCATCCTCGGCGGCTCCGGCTGCGGCAAGAGCACCCTGCTCAAACACATGATCGGCCTCTACCCCCCGATGGCTGGAGAGATTTGGTTCGGCCCCGACAATCTGGTTGCCGCCCAGGGGGACGAGCGGCTTCGCGTCCTGCGCAAGTTCGGCGTCATGTACCAGGGCGGCGCTCTGTTCGGCTCGATGACCGTGCTGGAAAACGTGCGCCTGCCGCTGGATGAATTCACCGACCTGCCCCCCGAGGCCCGGGAACTCATCGCCCTCGCCAAGCTCAAGCTCGTCGCGATGGAAAGCGCCGCCGGCAAGATGCCCGCCGACCTGAGCGGCGGCATGCAGAAGCGCGCCGCCATCGCTCGCGCTATGGCGCTGGACCCGGCCATCCTGTTCCTGGACGAACCCTCCGCCGGTCTCGACCCCATCACCTCCGCCGGTCTGGATGCCTTGATCCGCGAGCTGTCCCGTAACCTCCGCATCACCTTCGTGGTGGTCACGCACGAGCTGCAAAGCATCCTCGCCATCGCCGACCGCGTCATCATGCTCGACGCCAAAACCAGGAGCATCATCGGCACCGGTGCCCCGCGGGACCTGCGCGACCACTCTCCCAACCCCTGGGTGCGCCAGTTCTTCAACCGCCAGGCCGACCCGCCCCCCCAAACCCCACCCGAGTAGCTACCCGAGTTCATCTATGAGCGCAAAGAGCAACAACATCAAAATCGGCATCTTCGTCCTGGCCGCGCTGGTGCTCCTGATCGCCGGCCTCCTGGCCTTTGGCGCGAAGAGCTATCTCAGTCCCAAGACCCGGTGCGAAACCGCAGTCGCCGGCGAAGTCTCAGGTCTATCGGTTGGCTCGGGCGTCCAGTTGCGCGGTGTGCCCATCGGCAAGGTTACCCGCATCGCGTTCCCCTGGGCCGTTTACCCCAAATCCAAGTCCACCTTGATCATCGTTGAATTCGAGGCCGACGGCGACCTGGTGCCCTTGCCGCCGGGCATGGACATGCGTAGCGCGGTGGAGAAGTCCGTGCAGAACGGCATGCGCGCAATGATCAAGAGCCAGGGCATTACCGGCACCAGCATCCTCGCGCTGGAGAATCTCAACCCCGCGGCCTATCCGCCCCCGGAAATTGATTACACCCCGCGCTATTACTACATCCCGTCGGCCCCGGGCCAGTTCACGCGCATGTTGGAGGCTATCGAGGACTCGCTGAACCACATCCGGCAGCTTGACCTGGCCGCCATCGGCCAGGGGGTTACCAACGCCCTCCGCTCGGTGAGCCTGCTGTCAGACAAATTGGACAGCATGGACCTCCGAGCTGTGAGTACCAATGCCAACGCCCTGCTGGTGGATTTGAAGACCACCTCCGGCAAACTCCAGGAAGCGGTTACCCAGGTCCAGGACACCCTCAAAAGCATGAAGCTGGATACCGTCAGCCAGAATGCCAACGAGCTGGTGGCCGGCATCCGTGAAAGCAATCTGAAGTTGCAGACCGTCCTCGACCATGTCGGTGCCGCGCCCGTCCAGCAAACCGTCGTCGAGCTTCAGCAGGCTCTGCAGAACCTCAACGCCGTGCTGGTGGATCTCAAACGCTACCCCTCGGGCTTCTTCCTCGGCCAGCCGCCTCTCCCCGCCAAAAGCGTCCAAACCCCGCGCCAATGAACGAACGATAACTTCTCGCCCCAGGAGCACTCTATGAAGACACGGAACATCCAACATCCAAGATCCCATATCCAACATCCAATGCCCCGCCCCCAGTTTGCAACGGTGTCCATCAATCAGCCTCGCTCCAAACCTGCGTGGACCGCCCGACGTCACCCCATTCGATGTTGGATGTTGGATGTTGGATGTTGGATGTTTCCCTTCCTCTCAAACCTCCAGCGTGCCCTGAAACCAGCCTCTCTCCTTTCCCTCCCCCTGCTGCTCTGCTGCGTCGGTTGCCTGTCCCGCCCCGCCCTCATCCATCAAACCTTTGCCTTCCAAAGCCCCCCCATTACCAACGCCCCCGTCGTCCAAAACGGCCACGTGGTGACGCTCCGCGCAGTCGAGGTTTCCCCCCTGTTCGAGGGCCGCTCCCTCGCTTACCGCACCGGCCCCGAGTCCTATGAACTGGACCCCTATGCCAGCTTTCTCGTGACGCCGGCCAACGCCTTAGCCATCCCCCTGCGCGCCTACCTCCGCAACTCCGGCGCCTTCCAGAACGTACTCGATCAGGGCAGCCCGCTTGTTGCTGACACCGTCCTCCAGACCCATGTCACCGAGCTCTACGGCGACTTCCGCCAACCCAACCAACCCGCCGCAGTCCTCTCCCTCCGTCTGCTCCTCCTCCGTGCCCGAACCACGCAGCCGCCGGAATTGCTCCTCGAGAAAGCCTACTCACGCCGTGTCACCCTCCGGGAAAAGACTGCGGCAGCGGTCGTCGCCGGCTGGGACCAGGCTCTGTCCGAGATCATGGCCGCCGCCGCCCCCGACCTCCGCGCTATAAAGTAACCTCCCCCCCTCGGCTGCCGGCTATCGGCGATCTGCCATTTGCCATTTGCAATATGCCCAGACCTCAGCAAAAAGCCAGTTTCGCACCAAAGACATGCGCAAGTAGAACTCCCGCCTTTCCACGTGATGCAGACCCTAACCGCTAAGCCTGTGCGCGGGTTTCTCCCAAAACAGCGGGCGACAGCTTGCGAATTGGACTTTGGCCACTGGCGGGAAGCAGGGGTTGGTAGCGGCTACCCGCCCTAATCGGCATTCTCTGTAGGGGATCGGGAGGAGCAATCGCAAGCAGTCTCCAGTTTTTTGAACGCGGTTCGGGGGGAGCTTATCTCAGCTTTTGTGAGGGCCAACCGGAAACCCTGTATAACCCTCTGCCGACCCTGCGCACCGTTCCCCCTCACCCCGGCCCTCTCCCTCAGGGAGAGGGAGCCGCCCGCGCCAACGCTCCAATATACGGGATGGCTCAGATTCGCCGACACGCTGCCGGCAGGTCTCCCTCTCCCTGAGGGAGAGGGCCGGGGTGAGGGGGAACGGTGCGCACGAGGAGGCTGGTGCCGTCGCGAAGCAGCCTGCGGCGTACAAAGAGTGAGATGCTCCCCGGTTCGGTGCATCCTCCTCCCAGCCGCTCTTGACTGGCACGCGCCCCTCTATTCCGCTGTGACCAGGTAGTGACCAGGTAGTCACCAGGTAGTGACCAGGTAGTACCTGGTCACTACCTGGTCACTACCTGGTCACTGCCTGGTGACTACATGGTCACAGGGCAAGACAGACCCCAGACGGGCTGAGCATCGGGCATCCGGGTGTTCCGAGTCGCGGAAATCGATGAACTAAGCGGATAGCCTGCTTCGCATTGAGGTGGGAGGGGGTGGAAAGATCTCAGTTGGGAGCTTGAGAAGAAGAGCGTGGCTTCGGACCATTTCGGTTGGCTTGTTTTGCTCGGGGGATAACCGTACATCAAGGCGTTTTCAGCGGGGGCCAGATCGGTTATGAAGCTGTCGTGCAAACAATCTTCACCACGTCACTGACCCCCGAACAGTATGCCGAGCAGGACTATCAGCGGCAAGTCCGTCCGCCGGAAACTTGTCCCAATTGTCTGCGGGCGCACAGCCTGGAAGCACTCTGCTATTACCATCGTTATATCACCAGCACGACCGCATTGGTGCTGTGGATTTGGATCCGGCGCTTCTGGTGTCGGCACTGTCACATCAGCGTGAGTTGCCTGCCGCAGTTTGCGCAGCCGTATCGGCCGGTCAACACCCCGACCATTGCCGAGGGGTTTAACGGCCAAGCTACGCCCAGGTAGCGCGTTGGAGCGAACTCATCCGCGGTTACTGGCGGCGATTGGAGACGCATCTGCCGGGGCTCGTGCGACAGGTCGGCAACGCGTTTGGTCCACTGCCTCTTCGGCCCACGGCCCGAGGTTTGTGGCACCAACTCATCGGGCGTTGCGGCGATCTGGCCACGGCGACGCGCCAACTCATCCATCAGTTCCATACCTGTTTGTTTGGAACTTACCGCTGCCACCAGCGTCGGCAGCTTCAGGCTGCATGAGGTCCGCCCGCGCAGGAGCGCGGCGCCGGTTTACCCCCACACACCTCTATTATCGCGGATTGGGGGACCCGGGCCGAAGCTCCTGAGCGTATGAATCAACCTTCCGATTCCGATGCTTTGGCCCTGGCCCGGCACGCTGCCGCGACCTGGATCCAGGAAGCCTTAAAGCAAAACTTCACACTGGTCCGCGCTACCGCCCTGGCCAGTGAACGGACCTGGGGCGGCAAAAGTTATTCGGCTTCCACTCTGGAGAGCTGGTACTACCTTTTGCGCCACCAGGGGTTTGCGGCGCTCCAGCGTCAGCCCCGTTCCGACAAGGGCACGCGCAAGGCGCTCAGTCCCGAGGCCTGCCAAGCCATCGTGGAACTGCGTCAGCAGTATCCTCAACTCAAGATCAAGGTGGTGGTGCGCCAACTGGTCCAGAAAGGCGTCCTCCAGCCGGGCACCTTCAGCCTGCCCTCGGTGTACCGGTTGTTAGCCGCCCACCAGTTGGACGCCCGTTCCATCAAACGTAACCCTCCCCCGCAAGGCGGCCCCACCAAGGCCTTCGAGTGCGCCTTGGCCAACGAGTTGTGGATGACCGACATGATGTACGGCCCCACCCTCAGGCTGCCCAACGGCAAACTCATCCAGACCCGCCTCTTCGGCACGCTCGACAACTGTTCGCGAGTGGTTCCCCACGCGCAGTATTACGACTCGGAGAAGCTCTGCTGGTTCCTGGATTGTTTCCGCCAGGGGCTGGCCCAGCGCGGCTTTCCCGACAAGCTCTACACCGACCAGGGCAAGATCTTCACCAGCTATCACCTGCAGGTCGTTTGCGCCAATTTGGGCGTAAGGCTCTGCCACGCAAAACCCTATGCGGCGTGGTCGAAGGGCAAGCAAGAGCGCTGGTTTTCCACGCTCCAAATGGATTTCGAAGCCCGCTTGATCATCAATCCGGCCCACACGCTGGAAGAACTCAATGCCCGGCTCTGGCGTTGGATCGAAACCGAGTATCACCAAAGGCCCCACAGCGCGCTGGGCGGTCAAACCCCGGCCGAGCGCTTCGCCCAACGCGCCCTCAACTTGCGCGTCGCCGACGCCCACACCAACTGGGAAGCCCTCTTCCTCTCGCGCGCCGAGCGCCGGGTGCGCCTGGACGCCACTTTCAGTCTGGAGGGCCAACTCTGGGAAGTGCCCCTCCATTTACGCGGCCAGGTCATCCAAGTGCGCTTCAACCCCTTCGATTGGAGCCGGGTTGAGGTCTGGTGGGAGGATAAGCTCGTCGGCCCGGCCCGGCGTTGCGACAAACAACTCAACTCCAAAACCTATACCAACCGCGACTATGACCGCCCCGATAAATCCTCCTGAGTTGGATATTGCCCTCAAAAGCCTCTGGGGCGCCAGAGAGCTGCCCTTCGGGGCGGCCGTCGAAACGCCCTATGCTTCCGATACCTTCAAGCAGACCCGCCACCGCCTCGAACAGTTGGTCTCCGTGCGGGCCTGCGGCCTGCTCCACGGCCCCAACGGCGTGGGCAAAACTCTCCTGGTCCAGCACTTCCTTAAATCCCTGCCCGACAAACGCTACCAGCCGCTGGTGCTCTCCCATTCCTCGGTCACCGGCACCAACCTCTTACGCCTGCTGTGCCTGGAACTGGGGCAGCCCGCCCGCATGCGCCGCAGCGACAACGTCATGCTCATCCGCCAGGGCTGGCAACAACTCGAACGGCTCTGGCCCGTGGTCGTCCTGGACGAGGCGCAGAACCTCAGCGCCACCGCGCTCGAAGAGGTACGCCTGTTGAGTTGCGATCGCCGTGACACCCAGCCGCCCTTTAGTCTGCTGTTGGTGGGCGACGAGCAACTCCTGCCCCGGCTGCAAATGGGCATCAACGCGCCCCTGCTGGCCCGCCTGAGCTTTTGCCTGCGCCTGGAGCCCTGGACGGGAGACGAACTGGCCGGTTATATCCAAGCGCGCCTTGAGGCTGTCGGCATTCACGCCAACCCCTTCGAGGCGGCGGCCTTGCAGTTGCTCCTCCAGGCCGGCAACGGCTTGCCTCGGCTGCTCAATCACCTGGCTCAACGCGCCCTGGAAGAAGCCGCCGCCCAGAACTCCCGCGCCATCACCACCGCTCACGTGCAGCGCGCCTTGGAACTTCTGCCCTGGGTCGCCCAGTTCCCAAAATGAACTCGCCGCTCCCCTTGCTGGTTCAGTTGGAGGAACTCCACCAGACCTATTGCCGTCTCACCGGTCAAACCCTCTCCTGGCGTTTTGACCGGGAGCGGCTCTGGTGGGAGTTCCTCCACGCCGGCTTTACACGGGCTGACCTCAGCCAGGTCATCCGCTACTTGCAAAAGGAAATCCGCCACACCCGCCGCAACGTCGGCGCCCTCAAGCTCTCCAATCTCCTCCAACTGGATCGCTTCGAAGAGGATCTCAACATCAGCCGGGTCCGTCTCGTTCCAGAGCTGCCGCCAAAGCCACCGATCACACTGGCTCCGACGGGTTCTCCGGCCGAACAAGAGCGGGGTCGGCAACGCGCCTTGGAACAACTGCGCCAACTCAAACAAACCCTCCGCTAACCAGCCTATGCCACTGGAGCTTTCCGTCCTCGAAAAACTCGAAATCGCTCACCGCCTGGTCGCCGAAGCCCTGGGCCAAACGCCCCAACTCTACGACTGTCGCCTCGACCAGGCACTGCTGGTCCTGGAGCTATCCATTAAACGCGCTCACCGTTCGCCGCACATGCGTCGGCGTCTGCCCCCGGATCATCGCGAAGAGCAGTTCCTGTTCTGAGTCCCTGGCGAACACGCGCCGGAACTCAGGGCGTGACGGGGCGATTGCCTGCCCGCACCACACCCCGGGCCTCAACCTTCTCGATTATCTCGATACGCCTTGCTCTGGCTCCTTTGATTATCAAGATACTTCTCTCCCAGAAAAGCGTGAACCGGAACACCGGGGGTTACCAGAACAACCTATCTCCACAACTTTGCCTATGTGTTGCAGAAGTCTTGGATTGCCAGGCACTTGTGTAGCGCTGCTTCCATCCAGTTGCCTGCTGTCGGCCTTCCTTCAGACCTCGCTAAAGGGCCCCTTTTTTCCGGCACTGACTATCCCAGGTTCATTTCCCGGTTCTGGGCCATGGTGGCCAAATGGGAAGAACGGGTCCTCTCTTCAAAAAACGGGAGTTCTCCTTGCGAATGTTTTTGGCGCGAAACTGGCCTTTCACTGAGGTCTGAACCCTGGGTTAGAGGTGCTACGGTGAGGTGACGGGGGGACTTCGGTGAGCCACCATCACCTGCTTGGCACTGATGGGCCAAAGCGTAAGTGAGGGAAACTATCCTTTCATTCTGGTAAGCCCCCGACTTTATTCTTGAAGCGGCGACGCGTTTGGGGCAGATTCGCGCTGCCAGGGCCCACGGACTGTGGACTTACGAACCCCGCCAGGGCCGGAAGGCAGCAACGGTAGTCTGCTCTGCATTTGCCGTGGTCACCCTGGCACTCTTGATTTACGATTTGCGAATTACGAGTTGGCGGCAGTTCGGAAGCTGCGTATCGCTAGTAATCGCAACTCGTAAATCGTATATCGTAATTCGTATATCGAAATGGCTTACCAGGTCATCGCTCGCAAATATCGTCCGCAACGCTTCCGGGATGTCGTGGGGCAGGAACACGTCACGCAGACGCTCTCCCATGCCATCGAGCAGAAGCGGATTGCGCACGCCTACCTGTTCTGTGGACCGCGCGGCACGGGCAAGACGACTATCGCCCGCATCTTCGCCAAGTGCCTCAACTGCGACAGGCGGTCCGAAGGTGGATTTCGCCGACGACGACCCGCGCTGCAAGGAGATTGCCGAGGGGCGATCGCTGGACGTGTTCGAGATAGACGGCGCCAGCAACAACGGCGTCGAGCAGGTGCGCGAACTGCGCGAGACGTGCAAGTACGCCCCGGCCAGCTCGCGGTTCAAGATCTACATCATTGACGAAGTCCACATGCTCTCGACGGCGGCGTTCAACGCCCTGCTCAAGACGTTGGAGGAGCCGCCCGAGCACGTGAAGTTCATGTTTGCGACGACGGACCCGGAGAAGGTGCTGCCGACGATCCTGTCGCGCTGCCAGCGTTTTGACCTGCGGCGCATCCCGGCGGCGCTGATCGCCAAGCATCTGACGCACATTGCCGGGCTGGAGAAGGTGAAGATTGACCCGGCGGCGCTTTACGCCATCGCCCGCGGCGCCGAAGGCGCCATGCGCGACGCCGAGTCCGCGCTCGACCAGCTCATCAGCTTCTGCGGTGAGAAGATCGAGGAGCCGGATGTCCTCTCGATGTTCGGCCTGACGGCGCAAGGCCAACTGCTGGAGTTGTCGCGCGCCATGCTGGCGGGTGAAGTCGAGAGCGCGCTGCGCCAGTTGAATGACCTGGCCAACCACGGCAAAGACCTGGGCCGCCTGCTCGCCGACCTGCTGAACCATTTCCGCAACCTGCTCATCTTCCAGGTCTCGGGCGGCGACCTTAAGATGCTCGAGGTCTCCGAGGCCGAGGCCGTCGCGCTCAAGGCCCAAAGCGAGATGCTGGGCGCTGAGGGTCTGACGCGCATCATGGAAGTCCTGGCTGAGGCCGAGATGCGGCTGCGCGACGCCGCCTCGAAGAAGATTCTGATCGAAGTCGCCTTGCTCAAAGCCATCGAGGCCCGCAGCGCCGTTAGCGTTGACGCCCTGCTCAAGCAGCTCCAGAACCTGCGCGGCGGCAAAGGCGGCGAGGGCGCGAGCATTCCCGCTCCCGCGCCTGCGGCCACTCCTAAGCCCGCGCGAGCCGCCGCCAGCCCGCCGGCGCCCGCGCCAGCCCCGCGGCCCCACGCTGCGGTTTCGGCTCCTCTTTCCACTCAGCCCAGTGTCGCACTTGCGCCCGCGCCGCAAGAAGATTTGGCGGGCCTGTGGACCAGCCTGCTGGATGCCGTTGGGCGTGCCAGTCCTTTCACCCGGACCTACCTGCTGGAAGCCCACCCGGTCTCATTCCAGAGAAATGTATTCACGATTGGCTTCGACCCCGAGTTCGAGGATCACATCGGCCTGGTGGACAACGCGCGCAATCACACTCTCCTGCAGACCAAGCTGTCCGAGCTTGGCCATCCAAACGCCCAGATCAAGTTCATCAAGGCTCCCGCGCCGGAGAAGCAGGCCGCCGCGCCGGCAGCACCGGCTGAACCGCCCTCCCCCGCTCCCGCCGCCAGCCCTCAACCCAGGGCCACCTCGCCGGCCAGATCGGCTGCAGCGCCGGCTCCGCCCGCCAAGGAGAAGCCCGCTCCGGTGCCCTTCAACAAGGATGACTTCAAGAACGATCCTCTCATCCAAAAGGCATTGGAGATATTCAAAGGCCAAATCGTGGAAGTCCGCTCCTGAGCTTTATTCCACCAGTACCAATCCTTAACCATCAACCAGCACTCGATTACCCATGTCCAGCATTGGCAAACTCATGAAACAGGCTGCGCGCATGCAGCAGCAGATGGAACAAATCCAAACCGCCCTGGCCAACCGCACCGTCGAAGCCACCAGTGGCGGCGGCGCGGTGAAAGTCGTCGCGAAGTGCGACGGCACCATCGCCTCGATCAAGATTGACCCCCAGGCGCTAAACCCGAGCGACGCGCAGTTGCTCGAAGATATGATCCTCACGGCGGCCAACCAGGCCCTCGGCCAGGCCAAAGAGATTTCCAACGCCGAAATGGGCAAAGCCACCGCCGGCTTCAATCTCCCCGGCCTGACCTAGAAGCTGAGGGCTTGAGTATCGGGCCTTCGGCCCGCTGCCGCCCCTCACGTTTCACGTATCACGGATCACGCATCACGTCCCACGCCCCCCATGGCCGTCCTCCCCGACCCCATCGCCGCCCTGATCGGCGCACTGGCCAAGCTCCCCGGCATCGGGCCACGCTCGGCGGAGCGCATCGCCTTGCACCTGGTGCAGACTGAGTCTGGCGCCGTCAAGCAGCTCGCCGAAACGATCCTCAGCGCCCGCGAACGGGTCCGCTTCTGCGAGCTCTGCGGCGCGCTCACCGAGAAGTCTCCCTGCGCGATTTGCTCTGACCCGCGCCGGGACGCCTCGCTGGTTTGCCTCGTGGAGCGGCCGGTGGACATAATCAGCATCGAAAAGTCCGGCACCTTTCACGGCCATTACCATGTGCTGGGCGGCAAGATCTCGCCCTTGAACGGCGTCGAGCCCGAAGACCTGCGTATCGGCGAGCTGGAAAAGCGGCTGACGGGTGGGCCGATTAAGGAAGTCGTAATGGCCCTCGGCACAGATGTGGAGGGGGACGCGACGGGTTACTACCTGGCCAAACGGCTCGCGCGCCCGGGACTGAAGATCACCCGCCTTGCGCACGGCCTGCCCGCCGGCACTGGGCTTGAGTTTGCCGACGAACTCACTTTGAGCCAGGCATTGGAAGGGCGACGGGAGCTGAGCGCGTGAAAGATACGGCGGCAAAGACAGTTGGTTATGGCGCACATTCTGAAACCGCGGGCAGCCTATTCCCCCTCACCCCGGCCCTCTCCCTTAGGGAGAGGGAGCCAGGTAGCCCGTCTCGCGTGGATACCAGGCGCTCGGGAGTGGCGGACGCACGGGCGACGATTCTCCCTCTCCCTAAGGGAGAGGGCCGGGGTGAGGGGGAACGCGACGTCCGACCGACTGCCGCTGCCGACGTGGTGAGACTCGCAGGCCGGCATTCTGCTTTTTGCGCCTCGCCTGGAGGCCAGCAACTGAGGCCGCGCTTGCTTATGCACATTCCTTCGGCGGCTGTCTTTGACCTGGGCAAGGTGATGGTGGACTTCGATTACAGCATTGCGGCGCGGAGAATCGCCGCCCGCGGCACCATGAGCCTGCTGGAGATCGCGCGGTATATCAACCAATCCACGCTGTTCGTGCGATACGAGACGGGCACCGTAACCACTCCTCAGTTCTACGACGAGATATGCCAGGTTACCGGCTTTCGTGGCAGTCTGGCCGAGTTCGGCGAGTGCTTTGCCGACATCTTTGTCCCGATTCAACCGATGGTCGAGCTTCAAGCCGCCCTGCGGCAGCGCGGCCTGACGACTTACGCCTTCTCCAACACCAACGAACTCGCCGCCGAGCACATCCGCCGCAGCTTCCCCTTCTACGACAAGTTCGACGGCCACATCCTGTCCTACGAGCACGGGGTGATGAAGCCCGACGCGCGGCTCTACGAAGTTGTCGAGCGCCAGTCCGGGCGGCGCGGCGCCGAGATTCTCTATCTGGACGACCGGCCGGAGAACATCGCCACCGGCGCGCAGCGCGGCTGGCAGGTCATCCTGCAGGAATCCCCGGAGAAGACCCGGGCCGCCATCCAGAAGCTGGGCCTGTTGAACCACGCCTGAGGCGTCAGAGGGTGGAAGTGCGTTGCGAGCCCCCATGCTCCCACGCTCCGGGGTGGTTTAGCCGAGGGTCGGGTCCCCGATGAACAAATACCGGTCGGCAATATCGTTCAACGCCAGCCGTGTCGTCTCGAACCGTTCCGCCAGCGTGCCGAGGACATCGGCCAGTTCATAGCGCCGCGCCAGCCGATGGTCGCTGGCGGCGCGATATTGCGCCCGGCCCAGCCCCTCGTAATAGCTCAGGTCCGGAAAGCCGCGCACCTCGGCCCGGAATCGGATCCGGGCCGGGAACACGCCGGACAGGAACAGGGAGTGATTGCCGATGTGCACCCGGATGAGGAAGCTGGTGCGATCATCCGCCGTCTGGAGCGCGGCCAGCATCTCGAAGAAGTAATCCAGCGGTGTCGCCTGGCCGGGCACCCTGCACCGGGTGCGTTCCGTGCGCGAGAATTCCGCCAGCACCTCGGCTACGTAATCCGCCACCGCCCGGTCCTGGATATCCGACCGGCGCAGCACCTGCCGGACCAGGATGTAAAAATAGAACCGGTTGGACACGCGCAAGCACCCGCGCCGTTCCAGGAGCGCGTGCAGCAACGCTTCATCATCCAGGATCAGGTCCCGCGATTCCTCATCGGCGAGCAATTGGACCAGGCACTCAGCAGTGCCGATTCTTCGCCCCAGGACCGACAGAATGAACTCAATGTCTTCAGCCGCAAACTGGGCCCGGCAGTTAGGTCGAATCACCATCATCTCACGTGCAACTACGCATTGCCGAATATACTTTCCGCGCCGCCCGTGGCGCGACGCCCCGCCGTGCCGTCTATCCGGCCCGCCTCAACATACCCTACCTTCGCCTCCAATTAAAGCCGTTCTGACGCAGGGACAAAGCCCACTGCGAAGCTGCCTCAACCCCCGCACGTTGCGCAACCTCCCCGCGACGCACCCCGGGGCTCCTCCAGGGTATCACCAGGGATGCTGTCTCTGCGCCGGGAATTGGAAGCGATTCGCTACAGGCCGCGACCCGCGCCTGGGTTTTAGATCGCATCTCCCTGCCGCTCCCTTCGCGTCTTCCCGCCGTCGCTGTTCATCAGCTCCCGCTTCGCCAGGGACAACGGCGGGTCCATCCCGTCGAACCTCTTGCAGGTCCCCAATACCGAGAGTAACTCGCCCTGCCTGCGCCGTTGTGCGCCCGCAGGCGTGAAACCTTGCCGCCCAGGGTAGTCGGGGGAGCCTCGGGGGAGCCTCGGGGGAGCCTCAGGATAGCCTCAGGGTGGCTTCTGGGTGGCTACCGGTTAGCCACCAGATAGCCTCGGGAGCGCCTGCTCATACTACTCATCAGCCCTCGCCGCAGAAAATCCATTATCGGCACCATCCGCTTTACGGTTCTGAAGTGGAAGTGGTTCGTGTTCGGCGCCGGTGTGGGGAAGAAGTTCTTACCGTCAAAGTTCCCGCAGGATACCAGCTAGTCCTTCCGAGCTGGATGCTGGATCCGATCCACTGCGGCGGACTGCCGCAAGAAGCGCGGCCGCGCGTGTCGTTGGCCGCCCTGTTGGAGCTGCAGGCCCTTATGCTGAGTCAAGACTTGCGTTGCGGCCCCGGCACGGTTCAAACCGCCGGCACCAATGCAACCAAAAACAAAGACCGGTTATTATCAGACTCACCTCACCTTCCCCCAGAAGGAGCTGTGGGAAAGGTTTCCCCAACCCCAGCGAGTTCGCTGCCGCGAACTGATCGTGCAGTTATTACGCGCGGTGGTCTTAACACCCGTGCCACCCCGGAGGCGCCATGAACGAGAAGATTAAACCGGAGCACCTGCAGCGGGCGGCTTATATTTACATCCGCCAATCGACGGCGCACCAGGTCCGCTTTCATCTGGAAGGCCAAAAGCGGCAGTATGGGTTAAGCCAACGCGCCCGCGAGTTGGGGTTCACGCAGGTGGTGGTCATTGATGAGGATTTGGGCCGCTCGGGCAGCGGGCTGCAAGCGCGGCCCGGTTTTGGCCGCTTGTTAGCCGCCGTTTGCCAGGGAGCGGCGGGGGCGGTGGTGGCGCTGGAGGCGTCCCGCCTGGCGCGCAACAATCGCGACTGGCATCACCTGGTGGATCTGTGCGGGTTGACCGATACGCTGCTCATTGATGACGACGGCATCTACGATCCCAAACTGCTCAATGATCGGTTGCTCCTGGGCCTCAAAGGCACGATGAGCGAGTTCGAGTTGGGCTTATTGCGACAAAGAGCACGGCAGGCTTATGTGCAGAAGGTCAAGCGCGGCTGTGTGTTGTGGGAGGTGCCGGTGGGTTTTGTGCGCACCCGGGAGGGGCAGATCCAGAAGAGTCCCGACCGGCAAGTGCAGCAGGCCATCGAGGCGGTGTTCAGTAAGTTCAACCAGTTGGGCAGTGAGCGCCAAACGGTGCTCTGGTTTCGCCAAGAGCAGGTTCTCTTGCCGCAGGTCCAGCCGGGCAGCCAAGGCCAGCAGATCGCTTGGTTGCCGGCCACGACCAGTCGGGTCCATCAGATGCTGCGCAATCCCTGTTACGCCGGGGCCTTTGTCTATGGGCGTACCGGCAGCCAGACCCGGCTGGTCGAGGGCCGAGCCCAGCGCCGGGCGGGGCGGCTGGCCAAACCCATGGACCAATGGGAAGTGTTGATCCGGGAGCATCACCCGGGTTACCTCTGTTGGGAACAATACCTCCAGAACCAAAAACTTATGAGCCAGAACCGGGTGCCAGCGGCGGGAGAGGCCGGCGGAGCCGCCAAGGGCGGCACGGCCCTCTTATCGGGTTTGTTGCGTTGCGGTCGCTGCGGACGCAAGCTCCGAGTCCGCTACAGCGGCCGGCAGGGCCAGGTCGCCCGTTACCACTGCCGTGGTGACGGGGGGCAACGGGGCTCAGACACCTGCTTGTCGTTGGGGAGTTTGCGCGCCGATGCGGCGGTGGTAGGCGAGTTGCTGGCGGCGGTAGCGCCGGCGGGCATTGCGGCCGCCTGCCAAGCCAGTGAACAAGTCCAGCGGCAGGAGCAGGAGAAACACCGAGCGGTGGAACTGGCCTTAGAGAAAGCGCGCTATGAGGCGCAGCGAGCGCAGCGGCAATTTGATGTCGTGGAACCGGAGAACCGCTTGGTGGCCGCCGAACTGGAAGGGCGGTGGAACCAAGCCTTGGCCCAAGTGTGCGCGCTGGAGAGCCGGCTGGAGGCGTTGTCGCGGGCGGCGGTGCCGGCGCTCAGCGTCGAGCAGCAGCAACGCTTAGGGGAGTTGGGCCGGGATCTAAAGCAACTGTGGGAAGCGCCCCAGGCGCCGGTCGAGCTCAAGAAGCGACTGTTGCGAACGGTGATTGAGGAGATCGTGGTCACGAGGCCGGAGCCGCCGACCGAACACCGGTTGCAGATCCACTGGGCCGGGGGAGTGCACACCGAGTTGCGCGTCCCCCGCAATGCCCGCGGCATGCATGGACGGATGGCGGACCGCTCGGTGGTCGAACTGGTGCGGGAGTTGGCTCAAGTGTGCGACGACCAGACCATCGCGGCCGTGTTGAACCGTTTGGGATTTACTACGGGTCAGGGCAACGGTTGGCGGAAGGCCCGGGTAAATGGTTTTCGGCACACGCACGGCATCGAGCTGGGCGAGGGGCATGCCGGATGCGTGACGCTGCAAGGGGCGGCGCGCAGACTCCAAGTCAGCGATACCGTGGTGGAACGACTGATTCGTCGAGGGATATTGCCGGCTCGGCAGGTAGTTCAATACGCCCCTTGGGTGATCGAAGAAAAGAATTTGGAATTGCCAGCCGTGCAAGCGGCGGTTCAGGCGGCGCGGCAGGGAAAGCGAATCCCGTCAGCCCTCGCCAACCATCCAGAGTTACCGATAAAATAAGGCAAATTGAACAGATGGTTATTATGTTGAAGCACTCGGGATGGCCTCGGGGTGGCCTCGGGGTGGCCTGAGGGTGGCTCTGATGCTCCGTGCTCGATACTCGATACTCGATTCCCGGTGCTCGATGCTGGAGGCTTTGGACCGGCCCTTCTGCATTCTTCATTCTGCTTTCTGTCTTCCCCCCTGCACCCAGAATAAGCATTCGCGATACTGAGAAGGGCGCCGGATGCCCCCTTTCCGCCCCGGCCCAACCCTGGATGTACCCTGGACCAACGCTGGACATACCCTGGTATCATAGAACCCCCGCCGAATCGCCCGATAAGAGCCCCCGGGCCGCCACAATCGCCAGCTTCCACGGCCCCGGAGCATCAGGCGCTTTAATGGAAGTTGGAACGGCGGCGGCAAGCAGATGCGGGATACGCCAACGGTTGGGCATTGAGCGGGTGCCGGCCAAAGCTCTTGAGAGGCGGCTCCGACCCCGCCTCTTTCTGTCCGAACGATTCCGCAGCGCTGCCTCACAGGCAATCCACGGGGCTTATGACGCCCAAGCCTGGTTTTTGCATCACATGCGTATAGATTTGGGTGGTGGACACATGCTTGTGGCCGAGCAACTCCTGCACCGTCCGGATGTCGTATCCTGCTTCCAGTAAGTGGGTTGCGAAGCTGTGCCGCAGGCTGTGGCACGACGCTGGCTTGATTATCCCCGCCAGTCGCACGGCATCTTTGACCGCCCGCTGCAGCCCCTGCTCGTTCAGATGATGGCGCCGCACCACGCCGCTGCGCGGATCGCGTGACCGCCCCGCGGCTGGAAACACGTATTGCCATCCCCACTCCCGGCCGGCTGTCGGGTACTTCTCGCTCAGCGCATACGGCAGGTAAACCTCGCCATAGCCCCCCCCGAGGTCCTGCTCGTGCAGCAACTTGACCCGTTTCAGGTGCTCGGCCAGCGGCCCCTTCAGACTCTCGGGCAACATCGTTACCCGGTCCTTAAATCCTTTGCCCTCGCGCACCGTCACCTGGTTCCGCTCGAAATCCACGTCCTTGACTCGCAGCCGCACGCATTCCATCAACCGCAACCCGGTGCCGTAGAGCAACTTGGCCATCAACTGGAACGTGCCCGTCATCCCGGCCAGCAACCGCTCCACCTCCGCCCGCGTCAGGACCACCGGCAGCCGCTCCGGTCGTTTGGCCCGCTCCACCTCCCCCAGTTGCCCCAGCTCCTGGTGCAGCACCTCCCGATAGAGAAACAGCAGCGCATTGAACGCCTGGTTTTGCGTGGACGCCGCTACCTTGCGCCTGACCGCCAGGTCGCTCAGGAACCGCTCCACCTCCGCCCGGCCCATCTCTCGCGGATGGCGCTTGCCGTGGAAGAAGATGTAGCGCTTGATCCATTCCCGGTACGTCCCCTCGGTCCGCAGCGAATAATCCTTGAAGCGCATCACCTCGCTCACCTGGTCCAAAAGCTTGAGCTTGGGGTTGGGAGTGAACGCCTCGTGCGCCCCGGACACCTTTCCTGGTCCAATATATCCGCCCATTCGCCTGATCAATCCTTATAGACAACCCGCTTGGAAAGCCTTATTCTGCGCCCATGACGTACTATTTTACGTCCAATATGAGGCCCACTATTTGTTCGACATGAGTGACCAATGGAAACCGCCGGCACACTGTTCCTGATCTGGTCGATGCACGCCGTCGTTGGGGCGGCGCTGGCTGCCCCCATCCTTTACTTTGGCCGCAAGCGGGCTGGCTGGGCCAACTGGGAGTTGCTCGCCCTGGTCATTCCGTTCTGTGTGTGGGTTGTTTTGATGCTTTCGCCCCTGTCCGCCGGACGGAAGAGTCTGGCGAACCTCGGTGAACCCATCTACATCAGCTTTGCTATGCCCGTGCTGGCACTCCTGCGGGTAGCGTTCGGCAGGAGATTCAGTGAGCGGGCCTACGCTGCCGGTTTCATCACCGTTTTGTGCGTGATAGCCGCCACGGTTTTCTTTATGGTTCCATTCAAGCCAGAATGAGTGCGGAGTCGAACCAAGCAGTGGAGCGGATGCGGGCCAGCCGTTTAGGCGAGTTCGCATTCCTGGCTCGGTGGCGGCTGGCCCGCACCGCTCACCGCCATCGTTCGGTTTAATCGCGTCAGATGGCCGCTTGCCCTCCATCCTTGCAGCGCGCAGCCATTGTCGTGTGGATTCGGTTCCGTCCCAGTCGCAGTCGTCGCAGCCGGTCCCGCCGCAGTCGGCACACACCGAACCAGGCGCTTCAACCAATAGAGGCTTACCGCAGTGCCAGCATTTGGTGTTGGTTGGGAGCGCGTTTTCCATTCCACAGTTGTTGCACATCATACGTTCGCCTCTATGGCTGAGCTTGGTCGTTAGTTGCGACGTGAAGTTGCATTCGGTACTGCTTGGCTGGAGCGATCCTGACCAAGCCCTGCGTGTCGCCGCAGGTACTCCACGGAAGCACGCGCCGGACGGGCGGCGGCCCAGTGGCCGCTACTGTCCGGGGTATGGAGCCTTCCCGGTAATGTAGCCAACCTGGCAGCCTCAACGCCGGGGGAAGCGCTAGAGTCGGAAGGTATGGTCAAACTATTAAATGCTCGTAAGCATCGTGAAAGCGAACCCAGCCATACGAGGCTGTTTAAGGCTGGAGCCAAAATGGCGGGCAGTCGAGTCCGGGTCGTCTAACGTGGCCCGGCGCGCACTCCAAGCACTGCCGGTGTAGCAGAGCAGACCTAACCCCTCCTGTATCGAATGCAGAACATGGAAACGCTGTATCTCCGGGCCACGCCGTTCGTGGCCGCCCCAACCGCAAGGCCGGGTAGCGGAGCCAGCATGGAGAAGACCGAAGAAGCCAAGGCCGGTTTGTAATGAGCCGGATATGCCCACGTCGGTCAGGTCTCTCTTTGCAAGAGAAACCGTCGAACCATCCTTGAGGAGGAAAAGCAAATGATAAAGGAGCAATCCTTTAGTGCGTCCTCCAACAGCGTGTCGGATTGGAAAGCCATCCAATGGCCCAAGGTCCGCTGCGCTGTCAGGAGGCTACAGTTGCGTATTGCAAAGGCAATCCGAGCAGGCCAATACGGCAAGGCAAAGGCGTTGTCGTGGCTGCTCACCCACTCGCGCTCGGCCAAGCTGTTGGCCGTGAAGCGGGTGACGGAAAACAAGGGGGCCAAAACCCCCGGTGTAGATAACGTAAGATGGAGGACGGATCGACAAAAGTATGCAGCAACGCAGAACCTGAAACGTCGTGGTTATCGGCCGCTACCCCTGCGCCGACACTACATTCTGAAAAAGAACGGCAAGCAGCGTCCTTTAAGCATTCCTGTCATGCGGTGCCGGGCCATGCAGGCGCTCCACGCGCTCGCCCTGAAGCCGATCGCGGAGACGGTCGCAGACCGCAACTCCTACGGTTTCAGAGAAGGCCGCTCCTGCGCCGACGCCATTGGCCAGTGCTTCTGTGCGCTGGCTAAAAGCTACGCGCCGGTTTGGGTGCTCGAAGGCGACATCAAAAGCTGTTTCGACCGAATCAGCCATAAATGGCTTCTCGCGAACATTCCCATGGACGCGAGAATCCTACGACAGTGGTTGGAGGCTGGCTACTTGGAAAAGGGCCGGCTATTCCCAACGAGGGAAGGCACTCCGCAAGGCGGGATCATCTCGCCCTTGCTGGCCAACCTGACGCTGGACGGAATGGAAAAGGCCATCCGCAGCCGGATCAGGCCACGACACGACCAGGTCAACTTCATCCGCTACGCGGATGACTTTGTGGTGACCGCACGCACGAAAGAAACACTGGAGACGATAGTAAAACCCGCCGTGGTGGCCTTCCTCGCCGAACGAGGTCTGGAACTCTCAGAGCAAAAGACCGCCACTACCCACATACAGACCGGGTTCAACTTCCTCGGCCAGAACGTGCGCAAGTATCGGAACAAACTGGTCATCAAGCCCGCCAAGGAAGGGCTCAAGGCGCTGGTGCAGAAGACCCGCGAGTGCATCAAAGGCTGTGTCGGGCAGACGGCGCAAACGCTGATAGGCAAGCTCAACCCGATGATTCGGGGCTGGGCCAATTATCATCGCTACGTCTGCTCGGCGGAAGCCTTTTGGACCGCGGAACGTATCATCCAAGACCAACTGTACCGTTGGGCGCGGCGAACGCATCCGAACAAGTCCTATGGTTGGCTGAAACGCAAGTACTTCAGCCTGGAGGGCCAATACGGGTTCGCCACGCGGATACGGGCCAAGAGCGGCCAAAACGCCGTGCTACGCCTGTATTCCATCGCTCGGACGGTGCTGGAATGGCACATCAAGGTCAGAGGAGAGGCCAACCCTTATGACCCGACCTACACCGAGTATTTTGAGCGGCGCCGCTGTTTTGCGTGGCGCACCTTGCCCCGCGAAAAGACTGGTCAACTAGTCCTCGCGGGCATATAAGGGCTCAGAATGCTTACGTTCGTCCAACCGATTGCCGGGATGCCCCGCAGGGGCGCGTCCTTAGAAAGGCCCGAGCCGTGTGAAGGGAAACTTTCACGCACGGTTCTTAGGGGGGTGTGGGCGGGCTAACCGCCTGCACCTACCCGGTGTGTCATGCGTGCGTTGCTGCCAATCTCGATAGCTTTTCTTTTGTTTACGGTTGGTTGCGGACGGCACGACGCTTCGCTTCGACAGAAGATTACCGGGACGTGGGGGCTGACCAACGGGCACGGCGTGATTACGATTGCACCGGACGGTAGCTTGCTTTCTCGTTTCACAGGCGGCACCCAATCGTGGACGTATGAAGGCACATGGCAGCTCAAGAACGATCAGATTGTTATTACGACGACCAAGAGCAATTCCATACCTTGCAGTAGTGTGATGCTTGCACGGATTATTCGTGCGGACGGTCATGAGTTGGTTTACGACTTGAGTGGCCAGACGATTTCATGGAGCCGCAAATGATGATACCTAACAAGGCGGTGGAGCGAATGAGCGGCGAGGAAGCCTCTTGGCGTGCTGGACACGCTGCGGCGCCGCTCATCGCTCACCTTTTTCGTTCGGTGAAACCTCGCCAGCTATGAACAAGCGTGATCCAGATTGGTGTTACCTACCACCGGCGGCCTTGCCTCTCCTCGTCATTCCACTCATAGCGGTGCTGGCCGGCATTCTTTTGCCAATTATTGCGCGGCTTAAGACGACGGAGGTTTGCACCTTGTATGGACTCGGTGTGGGTGCCGGGATTCTGGGAGTCCTGTTGCTCCTGCTTGCACGTTTGCCGCTTTACCGCGAGCGCCGGTTTTGGACAGTGGGGCCGCGGGAACTAGACCGCAAGCACCGCCGATTTTATTGGCTGGCCTATGCATGTGTTGCCAGCAGCCTGGTGCTGCTGCTAGTCGTGTGGTTGGGGACCAGATGATGGCTGAAGCACCGAACATTTCGCTCCACTGGACCGGGAGCAGCCGGTTCAGTCTGGTTTCAATGGGAACGCCACTGGCGGCTGCTCCCGGCCAGTGAGCTTCATCGTTCGGCAGCGCGATGAATCAGCACTCCAATACAGAGCTAGTTGTGCGACCGCTCGTGTGCTTCGGCTTGGTCTTGCTCGTGGGAGTGCTTGGTTTCGCCCGTGCCAAATTAACCAACAACGGCTTCTTCCTGATCGGGTTCCTCATCGCCTACGTTCCATGTTCTCTCGTCGCGTGCATCGTGGGCGCCGTCTTCGCGGTCAAAGCCTATCGTGTCCTGCCAGCCGATCATAACGGAAGGCACATCCTGACGGCTGTGATCTCGCTGGCAGTTCTGGGAGTTGCAGCGTGTTTGCTGCTTGCCCTAAACATCAGTTCCTCCTTATCGCGTCCGTGAGTCGCACTATGGTGCCGAACCACAGCATTCAGCGGACCGGAGCCAGCCGTTCAGGTCAGCCTGTATTCGTTGCTCAGCGGCGGCTGGCTCCGGCCGCTGATGCTGATCGTTAGCCGACACGTTCTATGAGCAAATACCTCTGCATGATTGCGGTTATCGCGTCTTTGCTTACGGCCTTCCGGGTCGCCGGTGCTGAGACCACCAATATGGCCCTTGCCTTTTACGTCCTCAGCGAGGAGAAGGTCGCCGGGGGGCGCTTTATTGACACCGCCGCCATTCCGAAAGCTGGCTATATCGGCCCGCTGGCAGACTTGGTCGTCACCAACCTGCTCGATGTTTACCCTCAGCAGTCCGCGCCCTGGTCCATCATGACTGACACGAACGGGAACCGCACCGTGGTGACGAATGCCACGCGGCCTGCACTGACAATCGTGCTCCCCTCCGCAGAGGCGAAGCGCTTTGCAGCATTGACCGAGCGCGCCGTCCGCAAGAGGCTGCTCGTGATGCTCGGCGACAGGCCTTTGACCGCGCCCGTCATCATGATGCCTATAGAGACTGGCACCATGATGATTGAGTTTGGGGGCGAATTTGGAGGGCAGGCAGAGGCAGACAAGGTAGAACGTGACCTCAAGAAGCTCATCAAACACGAACAGGGCTAACCACAGCATTCAGCGGATGGGAGCCAGCCGTTCAGGTCAGTGCCAATTCGAGCGTCAGCGGCGGCTGGCTCCCACCGCTGATGCTGATCGTTGGGCTGAATCGTAGCCATGCTTTTACTCGCCATCACTACCACGCTCCTCGTTCTCTTGGGCTGGGTCGTCGCAGAGCTGAACGGCAGGCTCGCCGTTCGCATCTGTGCCGGTCTGCTCGTGTTCCTGTGCTTCGCGTGCGTTGGTTACCTGGGCGGGCAGCTCCGAGAAGCCATCGCATGGTCGTGGGTTCCAAAGGAGCATTCTCTGCTCGCCGGTGGCATGAGCCACATGGAGCAGTTAGCGACCTCCGGGGACACGAATGCCGTCAAACGGGCGCTAGCCGCCTACAATCGCACGGTTAGGGCGAGCACCAACGAGTTTGGTTACTATCAGGCTGCTATGGCTCTCTATGAGGAGTCGGCGGCTAAGAAGTGACGCCATGAAGCCCAACCACAGCATTCAGCGGATGAGAGCCAGCCGTTCAGGCCAGTCACAATTCCCGCGTCAGCGGCGGCTGGCTCTCACCGCTGATGCTGGTCGTTGGGGATAACATGAAGACGTTTCTCATCATAGTAGCGACTGCCGCCATTACATGGTTCGCGTTCAGTGTTGTTCACAGCCTCAGAACAGGCGTGGAGCGGCTGTGGATGGTCAGTGCCGTTAAGGCTCCCGGCGGCATGGCACTCAGGGAAATCCAGAGTGATATGAACGCAGGCCGCTATGAGAGCGCCAAGGCGAAGATTGATGCATTCGCTGATACGTGGCAGAGGTTCAACTCCGGCCCCGATTCATGTTCAGGTCTCGGTATTGGAGACATCATGGTCAGGTTCTCTAAGTTGGATACCAACAACGCGGCCGCAGCCCCCCAACCCGACGGTGCAGCGAACCGGAGCCAGCCGATTACCTCCGGGACGAATCGAACATCATCGGCGGCTGGCTCCGGTCGCTGACCTACGCGTTAGATGGAGACAGCGATGCCCGCGCCACTCAAAAGACTGCTCATGCTGACGGTCCTCCTGCTCGCTCTGCTGCCGGTAGGCTGCTTTGGACAGTCGAACATCTACTCATTCAGCGTTCATACACGTTGGACTGTTGGGGCGTATCCGGTGCAGTTTGGGCTAGAAGGATACAGGCTCAACGCCAATGGGTCTTTTGCTTATGTTGGAGCGTCAAACGGTGCGCCGACAACGGAGCACACGTACGTCATCATGGGGCCGAAGGCCTTCTCGGTGCCCTTTCGGCCTCTGCCAGTGGCTGCTCTCGGGCTGGCTCTTCTCACCGGTCTCTGTTTCCTTTTGTGGTGGCTGTTAGTCCGCGCCCGGAAAGCAAGTCATGAGGTCAGGAGCATCTAACTATCGCCCTGCACTCGACGCCGGGAGCGCGTTCTGTTACGTATCGGACGTCATTGGCCCGGCGCGAGTGAGCGCGGGTCACTGGGCTTTGGCGATGGCGGCGCTCAAATTGCGGAATTCACGGTATTCCAGCACGCGGGCGAGCTCGCGCGCGGACCAGAATTCGGCGCCGGATTCGTTGACGCGTTTGATGCGCTCGAAGGTGTTGCTGGTGGCGGGGGCTGGCAGTTGATCACTCACAGGGTTCTTCTTCAATCCTCCGCGGTTTCCGTATCACGGCCGAGGCGGTATTTGAGGCCGTAGTTCAGGATGAAATCCAGTTTCTCCGCCGTGATCCCGCGATGCCGGGCCCTCAAACGGTCACGAACTCAAGCACCTGAGGGCTCGGCTGCGTCTTAACCGGCAACCAAATCCGCCTCCAGCGGGTTGGATTTCTTGAAACGGCTCACACCCAGCACGCTGAAACCAATGACGTGGCCCTGCGCGTCCACACGCTCCATCACGGCGTCGTGCTGAGTTTCCTTCTCGTATCCGGCGGCGTCGGAGAAGCGGACTTCGAGGAAATCCGCTTCCGCGTCGAACCAGATTCTTACTTTGTCGGCCATAAATCTTCTCCGGCTTTGGGTTTGTCGGTCAGGTAGGCCGTGACCACAAAGGCATCGTTCCGCATATACTTAACCACAACGCACAGCCATTTGCCACCCACAATCGTCTGGGCGTAGAACTCGTAAAACAACCGCACATCGCTGTCCGAACGCGAGCGGCGCACCAGTTGAGGCTCCCGCAATACCCGTTCCAACTCCGCCGCCATGCCTGCCATTTCCGTGTGCTCCAGAATGTGCGCCAACCGCTCGTCCGTGAGCCTCACCTTGTGACCAAAGCAGTCATCCAGCAGTTTCATTCCACTTCCCCTGCGTGATAAGGCGACCTTGCGGGGCGAGTTGGTGCAGCAACCGCTCCATGCGGCCGCCCAGGGTCGCGTGGAGGCGCAACTCGTCCTGGGCGAGGCGTTGCATGCCGACGAGCAGGCGGCACTGAGCGCCCTCGCCGCCCGGCCCCTGTTCGATCAGGGCGTCTATCGTCTTCCTGCCGCGCAGATTGAAGTAGCCGGCGCAGAAGTCAGAGCGCTGGGAGATTTGGAGCGTGTCCCGCAACGCTGGCAGAAGATCGGTGGCGATGTTGTCAAAGATGCGGGGCATTGTGCGGTCGGGCTGTAGCGTGTTGGCCGTGGGTGTCTTCCGGGCGCTGGTGGCGGCGGTGGCCCGAAGGGGTCGCCAGACGAAATGGTGACTGTGCAGTTGTGCCGCCCATGACGAAAAGTCGCGCAATGATGCGCTGAAGGGACGAAAGTTGAAAGGGGAAAGTTGGGGGGAGAAAGCAGAAGCACTGAAAGCTGAACTGGAATGACGTGAAACGGGTCAAAACCGTAGGTTGGTCCGGGTGAATCGGACGGACAGAGGCGGCAGAAGCGCACTGGCGGTTTTCGGTGTTTGGCTGGCGGGTGGTGGACGGACAAGAAGGGGTCAGACCGAAGGCTGGCGCTAACGTCGAGTGAAGGATGCCGGGTCGCTGGGTTCCCACTCACCAAACGAAGCCCCGGTTTGATTGCCCATAGTTGCGATTACGCCGCCGTCGTATTGACCGGTTCTCTCTCAGTAATTGAACAAACCCGGCAGCTCGGCCATTTGGCCCTCTCTGAAGGCAAGGAGCTTTTCTGGTTCGCTGGTGAACCACGCGAAGGTGCCCCAGGCGAGTTCGGAGACGAGCTTGCGAAAGGCTGGGGCGCTTCGGTCGGCAAAGGCTGAGACAAAATAGACGGCTTCCGGTTTGAGACCGGCATCCCTGGCCACCTCGGAGAGGGCGGCTCTGCGCTGAACGGTGATGGCGCCGTTGGTGGCTATGACTTCGATAAAGACCACCTTGGGTGTGTCGGGCTGCACGTCGGCCAGAACGATGTCCGGGAGATTGCGCGAGTAATCCAGTCGGAGGCCGATAGAGGTCGCCGTCTCGTCGTCTCGAGCGACGACTTTGTTGCCGGATTCGCTGAGGAAGATTACCCCGGGCTGGCGCAGAAAGCGAGTGGCGAATACCTCGATCACTGCTTTGGCGATGACGGTGCTCGGGCCGGGCAGCATGAGGCGGGTTTCGCCATTGGGAAACGTGACCTTTACCCGCCCACAAGTCCGGGAGGCAACGGCCCCGCGGCGGAGAAGGTTGATGCGGTTCAGGGCCGTGGCGGTGAGATGGCTGGCTTGCCACTGAGCGATAAGGGCGGAGGGGCCACCAGTCCCGCTGACCAGTTTCTGCAAGAGATCAGCGAAATCGCGCGCAAGGGCGTAGCGCGGTTTGGCGGAAGTGGTCGGCAGCCCCGGTCTCTCTACCACAGCGCCAACGGCCACCAGGCCGGCACGAAGGGTTTCATCTCGGATTGGCTCTCGGGTATTGGGGGCATACCAGCGCTTAGCCAGATGCTTCATCCCGCCGGGAATCAATGAACGCGCAGCCCATTGTTCGCGGTGTGCTTCGTCATTCCTGGCAGCCTGCGCGTCCGTCATCTTGGTTACTTGATCGGGCCGGAGCCAGCGCTCGTTGCCTTCGACCGCTCCGGCGTAAAGCATGACGAAGAGGGTTTTGGCAGCCATCTGGCGGACCAGGTAGGTGCGGTTGGCAGTGCCCTCCGGGAAGATCTCAGGCAGCCATTTTGCGATGGTCTCTACGGGAACGAGTTGGGGCAGTGGCATATTTGGTTCCAATTCCTGAGTAAAAGCCGGCAATCAGCGCTTCGATGTCGCAGGTGCGGGCTCCCGAAAGGACCAGTTCCTGAAGTGCCCGCATCTGGTCGGGGTCTGGTAATGGAAGCGAATTCAGCTCGTAGGCCGACACAGCGACGCTGCCGTTGATGCATCGAAATGCCTGATCCAAGACACTTGAATTCAACAGGGCCGTAAGTGTCCGGAGTGCAAGGCGGGGCTTGCTGGTCATGGAATAGACCATATTCAGATGGTTTTCCACGACGAAGCCGGGGTATTCCAGCACGAAGGAGTTCGGGATGACCGCGGCGATAATGCGGCGTTTTTGTTCTTTGGCTGTGGTCCGCTGCACCAGGATGCAAGGCTCTTGGTTTATCAAGAACTCCTGGTCCTCTTCTACTTTGAGATAGGGCAGATGGGACCGGCGTGCGGCTTGAAAATGAAATCTCCCGTCAGCGTTGACAGCTTCGGCCCAGATAATCGGCATACTGCCTTTCTCGTAGGTCCGGCGCAACTGAGCTTTGTGGCGGTTCCAGACCAACTGGCCGGTGGAAACACCGAAGCCGTAATCGCCAAGCCGGTGGGGCATGGAGTTGAGGCATTCGATCAGAGGCGCTTGGTCGGGCGAGCGCGGGAGCAGCCAGGGCCTGCCAACTCCGCCATTGAGGGACACGTTGCCGACCTGCTTGACACGCACGGAACCGGCGTTGTCGTCTGGCAGCAGGAGACCGATCCGGATGGTTGGTTTTGTGGCGCCGGTTTGCCGCATGAACACGGCGAGCATCGTTTCCTGGAGCACGCCGTCAAATACGCCGTCACGGTCGCTGATGAAGTCGAGCCGTTGCAACGGCGCTTGGGTCTCCAGTAGCTTGCGCAAGTTCTTGAAATACTCTCCGCCCAGAAACGAGGTGGGCGTGACGAAGGCAATGATTCCGCCCGGCCTGCTCAGCTTGACCGCCAATTCGGTGAAAAGCCCGTAGAGGTTCGCATGGCCGAACAGAGACTCCCTAAACCTGTTTCGCTGCGCTGGTGCCAGAGTCACCTTGCCGTAAGGCGGATTGCCGATCACGAGGTCGAAGGGACCGACTTCATCAGCGCGGGTTTCCAGTGCATCGCGGGCGGCAACGATATTCCTCAATGGCCGGCCGGCGGCCAAGGTCAGGTCGGAAAGCGCCAGATCGAGCAGCACCATGGACATCCAGGCGGCAAAGGGGTCCACCTCAGTCCCCAGCAGACGCGTTTCGATGTCATCCAGGACTGCCGCAGGCTGTTTGTGACCGGAGTTCTTAGCGAGCACAGGAGCGACGGACGCCAGGAACGCTGCGCCGCCGCAAGCGGGGTCTATGATTCGGCCTTTGCTCCAGTCAAAGCCAGTCAATGCAACCAGTTGCAGCAGCCTGTCCACTAGCGCAGGTGGAGTATAGAAGGCGCCCAACGCCTTTCGCAGCGGGCCAGGAAGGAGGCTGGTGTAGAGCTGGCCAATGAGGAACCCGGATTGAGCGGGCGGTAGGGCCATGAATGCGTCACCCAGCCGCTGGACCAAGCCGGGGTACTTCGTAATTGGGGCGCAAACAGGTGACCGTATGTCCCAGGGGGCCTTCCCGGATTGTTGAAGCCGTTTCCAGACAAACTCCAGCAGGGCTGCACAGAGGCTGGGGCCGAACTTCGAGCGGCCTCCGTCGGTAAGCCCGGAAGCGATGGCCCGGGCTTCGCTCAGGCCAAGGGAAAAGAGGGCCTCGGCAGTGGCAACTGCGTCTTTCAGTTCGGTTGCTCGCGTTTCCCTTTTCACGTTGGGGACGACCTTACCAAAAGGCTAAGCCCAGAGCAAAGAGAACGACCGAGGCGAAGTTTGTCCTTTGCGCTCCGGCGGCTCATGGCGCTGCGCGGAGGGGGGAGAGTTGCTTCCCGATCTCACTCGTCATGGACCCATGCTGGAAAACGGGGACCGGGAAGTAAAGGCAGAAGGCAGGAAGGCGGTATTAGGAGGGCGGAAGCAGGTGGGCTATGGTCCAGGCCGAAAAGCCAGGCCCATTCCTGTCGCAGTCCCGTGCGGCCCAGAATCACGCTCCACAAGCAAGAATGCGCCGCCAGCTTTTCGGGCGCGTTCTTTCTCCATGCTGCTGGATGAGCAACCCAGTTCGTTGCTCTTAGCCGCATCATGTTCTAGCTTGGACGTCGGTCGCGTCTTCGGCGGATGGCTGTGGGTAGAGCTGCACGGATCCGTTGGGGTAAAGCTGGCTGAGGGAGTTGACCCCGCTGGCGGCCACGCTCAATTTGCCTGCCGCCGCGTGTTCCACCTGCGCCTTGGCCACGGCGAGGTCGGCGGCATAGACCGAGTCATCAATTCGCGCCAACACGGCGCCTTCCTCGACCACCGAGCCATAATCCACGGGTTTGCCCTCCACGTCGCTGCCGGATGATTTGATGCGACCGGCGACTTGAGCGCCGACGTCCACCACCTCCATCGGCTCCAGGGTGCCGCTGGCGTTGATCGTGGCTTCCACGGCGCCGCGCTTCACCTTGGCGGTGTGAAAAGCAATTCAACGGCAGTGGGGTCCAGGCTCGGACCTACTGGCCGGAGAGTGACACTGGGGGAGTAGTGGCTTCCCGCCCGCCGAGGAACCGCGCCACTGCCTCGGTGCGGGAGCGAACGTGAAGCTTCTCGTAGATCTGTTTGAGGTGCCAGCGGACGGTGTCAAAGCTGATGCTCAGGGACTTGGCGATTTCCTTGTTCGCGAATCCTTCGCAGAGCAGTCTGAGGATTTCCTGTTCCCGCCGGGTCAGGTCCGAATCGGCCTGTGCCTCTGGCCGGGGAGCTTTGAAGGCCTCGACGACCTTGCGCGCGATCTCGCTGGTCATCGGCGCGCCGCCCTGCGAAACGTCGCTGATGGCCTCCAGGAGTTTGTCCGGCGAAGACCGTTTGAGCAGGTAACCGGAGGCGCCGGCCCGCAGCGCGCTGAAGACCTTCTCGGTGTCGGCATAGACGGTGATCATGATGACCTGCACTTTGGGCAGCAGTTGCTTGAGGCGGGCCGTACATTCGATGCCGGACAGGTTCGGCAGGTGGATGTCCATCAGGACCACGTCCGGCGGCTCGCGCGGTATGAGCTTGAGGGCTTCTTCACCGCTGCCGCAAGCGCAGGTGCAGCGAAAGCCCGGAGACTCCCTGACCAGCAATTCCAGATTGCGCCGAATCCCCGCATTGTCTTCAACGATGGCAACCGAAATCACAACCTCTATCGTGCCGCAAATCCTGCCGGAAACAACCACTCAAAAGGGTGGTTCAGCCGCCACTCAGCGGCAGGATGAACCGCACGGTCGTTCCCGTTCCGGGCGCGCTCTGGATTTCACATCGGCCGCCAATCTGTGCCAGCCGCTTGGACATATTATCCAGTCCGTCAGCTCCCGCCCGGCCCGCCACGGCCGCCATGCCCGCTCCGTCGTCCTCGACGGCGACCACCAGCCTCCCGTCCAGGGCTGAGATTCTGACGCGTGCCTCGCCGGCTTTGGAGTGCCGGGCGACGTTGGTTAGGGCTTCCTTGAATGCCAGGAACAGGTTGTGCCGTTGCTCGGAGTCGAGCGCGCAGGCCGGCAGGTCGGCGCCCACTTCCAGCCGGCACCGGATGGAGGACAGTTCGAGGAAGTGCTGCGCATACTCGCACAGATAGTGGCTCAATGACACGACCGAGTCGTGCCGGGGATTGATGGCCCAGACGATTTCATCCAGTTTGGTGACCATCTCGCGGGCCTTGTCTGTCACTTGCCGCAAATGCTGCTGGATGCGTTCGCCGGGTGTGTTCTGGCGCTGTGCCAGGGACGCGGCGAGGCCGATCTCGGTCAGACCCGCTCCCAGGTCGTCGTGCAGATCCTGGGCCACGCGGGTCCGCTCCCGTTCCATCATGGCCTGCCGCTCCAGCCGGTCCAAGGCGAGCCGGTGTTTCCGGCGTTCGCGTCGGCGGACGGTTGCGGCAACCAATCCCGCCAGGGTCGCCAGCACCAGAGTTCTAAACCACCAGGTCTGCCACAGAAACGGGCGCACGCGGAACCGCAGTTCCGCTCCCGGCTCGCTCCAGATTCCGGCTTCGTTGCAGGCGGTCACCTGAAAGACGTAATCGCCCGCCGGCAGCCGTGTGTAGCTGACGCTCCGGTGCTGTTGGGTTTCCTGCCAGGTCTCGTCCCATCCCTTGAGGCGATGCCGAAAGCGGATGTTCTCCGGCGCCACGAAGCTGAGCGCCGTAAACTCCAATTCCACCTTCCGGTGCGCGGCGGGCAAACTCAGCCCCCGCCGCGCTTCGCGCAAGTCAAGGTTCTGCCCGTCCACCGCCATGCCTTCGACCAGAACGCGTGGCGCGACGGCGTTGGGCCGCACCCGCTCCGGATAAACGATGGCGAGGCCCGTGCTTAGGGCAAAACACAACCGGCCATCCCGGGTGCGGACGGCCCCGGGGAAGAAGCCGTAGTTCGCCTGCAGATTCGGCAACGCCTGATCGCGTCCGTAGGCCACGGATAAAACCCGTTTCGCGCGACCCTCCGCCACCGCGTCCAGTTCGCTCTGCCTGACTTTGAAAATGCCGCGGTCGGAAGCGAACCAAAGCGTGCCGTAGTCGTCGCTTTCGAGATTGCTGACGTAAGGGTCGAGCAGCCCTTGCTCCTCTCCGATCTTGGTGAAGCGGCCGTTTCGCAAACGGCCTACCCCTGCGCCCGCGTAGCCGATCCACAGACTGCCATCGGGCGTCGCATGGAGGCAACGGATGGTTACGGGCGGCCACAGCGTGCGGCGGGTTTCGTCCAGCAGCTTGTCGCCGCTCACGCGCAGCAACAAACCATCCGACGCGGCCATCCAAATTGTTCCGGCGGCGTCTTCGGCCAGGGCGCGAACCGGGAATTCATTCTGGGGCTGGGTGTAGGTGAGGAATTGCCCTGCGTGCCACCTTTGCACACAGGCCGGTGCCTCCAGCGCAATCCACAGGCTTCCCTGGCGGTCCGCCAGCAAGGAATGCACCTTATCACTGGCCAACCCATCCTCCCGCCCCAGGTGCGTGAAACGGCCATTCTGCCAGCGATACAAGCCGCCGCGGTAGGTGCCGATCCAGACCGCGCCTTCCAGGTCGCTGGTTACACAGATGGCAGGAGCGCCGCACCAGCCATCCTCGGAGGACAGGGTCCTCCAGGTGCCTTTCTCCTGGCGGGCCAGGCCGCCGTTTTGCCCAACGACCCACAACATGCCCGAAGAGTCCTGGCAAACCGAACGCACGGCTTCGAAGGGGAGCTCGGTGTTCTTGCTTTCCAACTCCAGCACGCGAGGGCGCAACCGGTTCAAGCCGCCGCCGCCCGTTCCAACCCAAATACTCCCCTCGGTGTCCTCAGCCAGGCTCAGGATGTTGCCGTGAGAAGTGTCGGCTCGCGCGATGTTGGTCCCGTCGAAGCGGAACAAGCCGTTCGCGGACGTGCCGATCCAAAGTGCCCCGTGGCGGTCTTCAAACAGCACCGTTGGTTCAAGGGGCGCCGAGCCGGGGGCCAGTTCCGCAAGCGTTTGCGGTTTGGCGCCGCCATTATATTTCAAGAGCCGCGAGCCGGCGCAAATCCAAACCCCGCCTGCGCGCGCCGGGCCGATGCAAAGAGGTTTCTCCTCCAGCGTCAGCAGGGGAACGAACCGATTATCCCGGAAAACCCCCACGCGTCCGGCCTTGGCGAACCACAACTGACCATTGACATCTCGCGCAAGCTGACAATAGCCGGAGCCAATTAAACCTTCGGCGACACTGAAGCGCGTGGCCTGGCCGCCCGCGATGCGATACGCACACCCGTCCGAATACCCAATCCATGCGGCGCTCTGCGCGCCTTCCACCGCCGCCTTCGGCCTGAACTTGGACAAACCCTCGCTTCGGGTCAGAACATTGGTCTCCTTCCCTGGCGTCATACACACGACGACACCGCCCTCCATCGTGAGCCACAACTCGTTTGTGCGCAGGAGCGACAAACCGCGAATCAGCCCAAAGGTCATCTGGGGGGTGCCCGGCAAGGCAATCCGCGCGAAGCGCACGCCATCAAAGCGGACCAGGCCACGATGGGTGCCGAGCCAGAGGTAGCCATCCGGCGTCTGTGCTATGCCCGTGACGTTGTTATCCGGCAAGCCATCATCCAATTGCCAGACCCGGGCCACCCAGGCGGAGGGCGAAGGCGCCGCTGGGTTAGCCAACGCCGGGCTGCAAACCAGCCCCGAGCAAACGCCCGTCGCCATGATGCGCGCGAACCCTAGGAGCACGCGCCGACGATAGCTGTTCCCGTCCATCGGGCAAGCCCGCAGGTGGAACCGCGCTGTTCTCTGGGCGGAGTGCTGGAGGGGTGGGCCTGTCCGAACCCACTCTTTTGAGCGGCTTGATCAGGTTGCGCTTGCGACCATATAATGCAGACATGCGGTATAACGACTCCGATTCGCACTGCCGGCGGCGGCGCGAGTTCATGTTGATTGAACTCCTGGTTGAAGCTCCCGGTGAACGCGGTCGGGCGATGCGTCGTGCCGATGGAGCGCCAAGTCAAGTCCGCCGCCCAGCAGAACCCGCGGTTTCGCCACCTTTCGGGCGTAAACCGCGCAGCGTCAGGAAAGGGGCCTTCCGTCCCTTCGCGGGCAAGGTGATTAGCACCAGCTTCGCCGGATTTCTCCTGGCGTTGATCTTCCCGCTCTGCCGCACCGCCGCCGCGGAACCCCGCGGCACCTGGTGGTGGACTTCTGCCGGTCAGCCTTGGGGTGTGGATCAAGTTCTGGGCGACAACAACAAGGAAACACAGGTGTTGCAGTTTCTCAAAGCATGGAATTTCGGGCGTGTCTATTGTAGCTTCAGCACCCAGACGCGCGCCAACCCGGCAGTCATCCGTGCATGGAATACGAAGCTCCACGCCGCGGGAATTTCATCGCAGCTCCTCTTGTCCGAGAACACTTGGATCTTTCCGCAAAACCGCACCAATTTGCTGACCGTCCATATTCAACCCAAGCTGATTGATTTCAACGCGGCGTCGCCTAATGCCGCGGAACGGTATGACGGGCTGCATCTGGACATCGAGCCGCAGGGATTGCCGCAGTGGGGCACGAACACTCCGGCTGGGCGGAGGGATCTTTTGCTCCTGCTCCGCGACACCTTTCAAGCGGTGCGCACGTATCTGGACCAGCACGGCGCGGCGGACATTCCGGTTTATGCCGATCTGCCCGTGTGGTATGACCAGTTGCCGACGCCGGTGGGTTGGGATTCTACAGCGGAGCGCGATGCCTGGTTTGCGGCCCTGGGGCAGTCGCTCGCCGGGATTTCCTTGATGGCCTACGATCGCGATACGGCCGACAGCATCGAAAGCGGCGTGTCGTGGGAAATCCAGAATTTCACGAACGAATGTCGGGTTGCGTTGGAAGCTGACGTCGGGACAAATGGCAACACCTGGCTGAACTTCTATGCCCTGATGGCAATGATTCAGACGGAAGAACACACGGGAACGCCGCCCCGCCGTATGGATGTGCATGATTTTGTCCATTTCCATGACTTGCCCCAGCCCATCGAGACGTGGCGCAGTGGCTGTTTTGGCACCAACGCCAACAGAATCAGCGTGTCCGGGGACAACGCCGATCCGGATCAGGATGGCATCCCAAACTTGCTCGAATACGCCTTCGCGCTCGATCCGCTGGTGGCATCCACCAAGGGATTGCCTGCCGGCAGCCTGACCACCACCGGGGGAACAAACTTTCTGACGGTGACGTTTCAGCGGCCAATGAGCGCCACGGACGTCACGTACAGGGTGCTGGTCGCCAGTAATCTCTACGCGTGGGAAACCGGTTGCACTTTTGTTGGGACGAACATCACGAGCACGACCAACGCCGCCCTCATCAGCCGCTCGATGACCAACGCATTGGAAACCGATGTCGTGCGTGATGCCGCGCCGATTCCAGCGGCAGCCGCGCGTTTTATGAAAATCCAAGTCACGCATCCTTAAAGACGCCAACAAAGTGAGCCGCCACGGAACTCTTTGCCTGCCAGCCAATTCATGCCCAAGCACCGGCCCGGCCTGCGAGTGGAATCGAAATATGCTTTGGCCAGGGTGCCGAGAGCGGTGAGGCAGTCCACAGGGCTGCATCAAGCTCGCCGCAAGGCCTGGTAGGGACGCCTCGCCGAGGCGTCCGGCCACGCTCCAGCAGGGACGTTTCGGCGAAACGTCCCTACCACGCTTTGTTGAAATCGAGAGCTTGATGCAACCCAGGGCAGTCCAAAACCACCCTCTTGAGTGGGTTGACTACTTCGTCGTATGGGTGCATTAATGGGAATATGCTTATCAGGAATTGCGGCCCGAATTGCGCAGCGCGTCGCGGATTCACCTTGATTGAACTCCTGGTCGTGATCGCCATCATCGCGATTCTCGCGGCGTTGTTGTTGCCAGCCCTGTCCAGGGCAAAAGTCCGGGCGCAGGGCATTGGGTGCATGAATAACACCCGCCAGCTCACGTTCGCCTGGCGTATGTATGCCGATGACAATGGCGAGACGCTTCCCTTCGCTTACGCCATGAGTTCCGCCACCGCCGCACCCTACGTTTGGGTGCCTGGCATACTCGACAATGCCTATCCGAGCGCGCCGGACAACTGGAATCTCGACATTACCATTCGCAAGAGCCTGCTTTGGCCGTACTGCGGGAACGCGGTCGGCATCTGGCACTGTCCGGCGGACACGTCTTATGGCATCAATAATTTGGGCCAGCGCGTTCCACGTGTGCGTAGCGTATCCATGAGCAACTGGGTGGGCGGCAACGGTGACCGGCCTGACAATGGCTACAAGGGCAACTGGGGGCTTAACTCGCCGAACTCCGTGGTCTATCGGAAGCTGACGCAAATGGTCCACCCCGGGCCCTTCCATGACCTTCGTCCTGCTGGACGAACGCCAGGACAGCATCAATGATGCTTACTTCGTGACCGAGATGGACGGTTATCCCAACCCTGCGACGACCGAGGTCGTGGATTATCCAGCCAGCTATCACGCGCAGGCGGGGGGCCTCAGCTTCGCCGACGGCCATTCTGAAATTCACAAGTGGAGGGACAAGAGGACCTGTCCCCCGATTCAAACCGATTTGTCCATCGTACAAACGCCGAATAACCCGGACGTCATTTGGCTGCAACAGCATTGCTCATACTGAACCCCCAAGCGCCAGGCTCCCAAATCCGAAATCCGAAACCCGAAGACCGAAAGAAGGCCGAAGTCCGAAATCCGAAAAGCGAACCTGCTCCATCCCCACGCCCAGGCCTGCGACCGAGCCGAGAGCGGCTCAATAAGCGCTAGCAGAGGGGCGAGAGTAGGCTTTTCGGCCTTCGGGTTTCGGACTTTGGCCTTCTTTCGGGCTTCGGGTTTCCGGCCTATGGCTGCCCGAAACGGTGGTGCTAACAAGACGCGCCCGCGGGATTCTGCTGAGGCGGAAATTGCTTGCCACGGGCCGGCTTCCGGGTAAAATCAAGCAGTACATTGGCCGCGATGCGGGAAGGTTTCCAGGCTGTGCAAAACCACTCTTTTGAGTGGGTTGACCACCTCAGGCTTGAGAGAGTATGTTGCGACACAACGCGAGGCGCAAAAACTCGCGGTAGGAAATCACGTGAAAACCATACAAAAGACATCACCATGAAAGACATCAAGACCCCCATACAACCCTCTCCGATGAGTGTGGATTCGCAGAAGCGCCTCCTGGCCTACTCCGCCGCCGCCAGCCTGGGAGCGTTTTTCTCCGGCCAGAGCGCCGAGGCGGCAGTCGTCCAGGCTCAGGGGCTTGCCCCGTATCCACACGTGTTCTTGCCACCGGAGCTTGGCTCGACCAATACCAACGATTTTTATCTGAGCATCGAGGGCGGGAGCATAACGAACTTCCACCTTTTCATTACCAGCGATCTTACGTCTCACCCCACAAATAAGTATCCCGAGCCAAGTGATTCGCATACCGGGAATAGTGCCGGATACGAACAATCCTGCGGTGGTTAACGGCCAGGTCCTTTCCGCCCTGAGAAACACGTCAGGCAGTCATGGCTTACAAACTCCTATTGCGCCGCATTCCTTGGCGGAGCGATCATCGGCAATAACACCAACTCGCCTGCGCCGTTTTACCATCCCCAAATCGGCATCAGCTACAATTATGGCGCTGCTTTCCCTTTGACCCCGAATTACGTCAACAGCTTGTTCCAGAGCGGGTTTCCGAACCAATTCCTGGGGTTCAAGTTCACCAGCAGCGTAGATGGCCAGGAGCATTTCGGCTACATGGATGTTAAGGCCACTTTCGTCCCCGTGACTTTTGATACGCTCGACCCCGCTGGGCAACCCCACCAGCCTCACGAAGAAGGTTTGCACGTCTTTGGTGATTAGTGATTGCGTCTATGAAACAACGCCAGAGGCCGACATTACTGTGCCGAAGCTGATTAAAATCACCAATAGTCACTAACCAGTACTGGACGTCATCACCATTAACTTTGGCCCGAACACGATGGTAAACTATGACCCCGTCCGCTTTCGTGGTGGAGACCAGCCCCACTCTCGGTCCGTCAGCCAGTTGGACGACCGATGACCAGGCTTCCGTTGTTTCAATTAACAGCTCCAGCCGTTAAGTCAACCTATAGCGTTCCGGCCACTTATCAGGTCACTGACGTACCCCTCCTCGGGCGCAACCTCCCAATACTGGCGCATTAGGCTTGATCGGGGGATTCTGAAGTGACGACATGGAAATGAGCGGCGAAAAAGCAGCGGCCCAGGAGCCCCGGTTCGGTTGCCGGGGCTGCAGCCTGTGCTGTTTGCTGAATCGCCTCCAGGCATCACTTTCGGCGTTGTTTCCGATTCGGAGCCGTCCTCGCTCGCGTTGCTGGCCGCGGGCGTAGCGGGGATGGCGGCCCGTCGCGCCCGTCGCCGCGAGCGGATCAAAGCCTGGCAGGACCAGAACACACAAGTTTAAGCCCCACTATTCAATCACCCGGAAAGAAAGTGCTGCTGATTGGCTGGGATGCGGCGGATTGGGAAATGATTGATCCGCTGCTTCAGAGCGGCCAGATGCCAGCCTTGGCCCAGCTCATTAAAGGTGGAGTGCGCGGCAATCTGGCCACGATACAGCCGGTGCTCTCGCCGATGCTGTGGACTTCCATTGCCACCGGCAAGCGCGCGGATAAGCACGGCATTTGCGGCTTCACGGAGCCCTTGCCCGATGGCACCGGCATTGGGCCGGTTCGCAGCACTTCGCGGAGGTGCAAGGCGATTTGGAACATCCTCAGCCAAAACGGGCTCAAGTCTAACATCGTCGGCTGGTTTGCCACCAACCCGGCCGAGCCGATCAACGGGGTGATGATTACGGACCAATTCCTGGTCTCGTCGGAAGACAAACTCGCAAGCACCGTGCATCCTCCGGAGTTGGCCAGTTCGTTGGCGGCTTTGCGGGTGACCCCCGAGCACCCTCTTTGCGGAGGACGTGGAAGCTTTTATTCCGCGCCTGGCCGAGTTGGATCTGAAAACCGACGAGCGCCCGCTAAAACTGGCCCGCCGGCTGGCCAAGGTTGCTTCAGTTCAAGCCGTCGCCACCGCCCTGATCCAGAGTGAGCCTTGGAGCTTGATGGCGGTCTATTACGACGGCCTGGACCAGTTCGGCCACGAATTCATGTCGTACCATCCTCCGCGGATGAAGGGGATCGCGGAACGGGATTTCGAGTTATACCAGCACGTCATGACGGGCTGCTATCGGTTCCACGACATGATGCTGCACGCGTTGCTGCAGTACATTGACGAGCAGACAACGGTGATTCTGGTGAGTGACCACGGCTACGAATGCGGGCATCGCCGTCCGCCGCCGGAGGAGGCCAAGCGGAACCCGGAGGGGTGCCACCGCAACTTTCGGCATCGCGTGTCTGAAGGGGCCGGACATAAAGGAAAACGAACGCCTGTACGGCGCGACGATTCTGGACGTGACCCCCACGATTCTCGCGTTGCTCGGCCTGCCGGTGGGAGGGGACATGGACGGGCGACCCTGGCTGGAAGTGTTTCGCCAGGAGGTTAAGCTCGAGCGCATCTTTGGGTGGGAAGGTTTGGGTGATGACAAAGCCGGCTTGCATCGAAGCGAGGCTCGTCAGGACCCTGCCGAGGCCGCGGAGGCGATCAACCAATTGATTGAGCTCGGCTATATTGCCGCGCCCGGGAAGGACGTCCAGGAGACGATCCGTAACACCATTCGCTGCAACAAAGTCAGCTTGGTCCGCGCGTTGATCGAGACGCCGAGGATGGCACAGGCGGTGCCGTTGCTTCGAGAATTGATAGCTGAGCAGAAAGAGGATGAATGGTGCGTGCTCACTTTGGCCCGCTGCCAACTCGATTTGGGGCAACTCAAGGAAGCCCGCGCCTTGTTGGAGGCGGCCTCGCCCGAAGCCCAAGGTTCCGCCCAGGTGCAACTCATGTTGGCGGACCTGGCTTTCGCGGAAGGAAACAAAGCCCAGGCCCTCAGTCATGTCGAAGCCGCCAGCGCCAACGGCGTCGTGCATCATCTTCTTTGTAACCAGGTTGGCCGTGCGTTTCTTCAGTTGGAACGCTGGCAGGAAGCGGCAGACGCCTTCCGCAGATCCCTCGAGACCGAACCGGACAATCCGGTCGCGCTGGACGGCCTGGCCGCAGTGCATCTTGCGCAAGGGGAGTGGGAGCGCGCAGTCGAGAAATCCCTCGAAGCCGTCGGCTTGGTCCATTTCTATCCCGAGGCGCATTTTCATCTGGCGGTGGGTCTGGAACGGTTCGGCAAGATCCGGGAGGCCATCGCCGCTTATGAGACGGCGCTTGGGCTTGGCTTCCAGCCAGTGGCTGTTGCATGGTCACCTGGCGGAGCTATACCAGCCGATTGATACCCCAAAAGCCGGCGAGCACCAGCGCGCCTTCACGCGTTTGTGCCGGCAGCCCATGTACCGCGCGGATTTCAAATCCAAGCTGGGAGCCGAACCGCCGCCGAACGTGTGAACCATGGCGAATCCCTTTGTCACTATGGTTTCTGCCCTGGCGCGCTCGGGCACGGGCCTCGTGATGCAGATGCGTGTGGCGGTAGGGCGGTGGACCCGCCCGGTATATCAAGCCGTCGAAAGCTCTTTCATGGGCCGACCATCGTCACTGGGCAAGCCCGCCGAGGCTCTGGCACAGGCTGGCATAATCGTGATGCATGACGCCGCCCATGCCGGGTTGGCCGGCGGCCCAGGCCTCCAGTTCGCCGCGAACCCGCACGTACTCGGCCGTGGGCAGGCCGTGAAAGCTTAACCAGGCTTCCGCCGGGTTCCGCGCCTTGCTTTGGAGCAAGCCGGCCATGACCTTCTTGCCCGTTTGAGCCGCATACTCCCTCTCCGCCTCCACCAACTGCTTGACCTGCCCCGGATCACGGCGATAGGACATCAGGGTCACTGAATCGGTCAGGTCCTGCACCTGCTCGCTGAATAGCTTGCTCTGCCCGCCGTACTCGATTCTGAGCTCCTCCTTATCCCACCAAAAGGGCATATCCACCGACAATTCCATGCTCATCCCGGCCATACGGGCCTGGTCCAGCGCCGCCTTGATCCTGGCCAGGCACTGCAAGTAATCGCGCATGATCCTCTCGCGCACCGCGCCCGCCGCGTGCCATTCCGCCAATGTCTGCGGCTCCACGTCATACTTGACCCCCTGGAACCGCGCATCAGCCGGCAGCCCGTCGTTGAAGCGGATGATGGCCTCCAGCTCGCGCAGCGTCCTCTCAGAGTTCGTCTCAAAGAACATCCTGGGCGAGCCCCGCAGCGCGCAGACGGAGACATTCGCCTCCGCCGCCCGCGCGAGGAGCCCGGCCAGCGCCTTCTCATCTATCAGTACGGCATGGCCTGAACGCTGTTCCATTTGCACATGCACGTCCAGGTGGTTGAAATGCTGGTCGTGGCAGAACTTAAGCAGCCTCGCCTGCTCCTCGCCGGTTCGGTAGGAGCCAGCGGACCACACCCACATGCCTGAGACGAAGGCATTTGATGCGGCCCAGCTCGGTTCCACAGCCAGTTCACACATTCCCAGGGCCGCCAGCAGCCCCGCCCATCTCGATAATCGCAATCTCATTCGCTCGCGCCTTGGCCGGCTTGCGCGCCCCTGTCTTACGGGGGCCTCCGCCACGCCAGCGGCGTCGTTTCTCCCTCAAAGGGTATGGCCAAGCGAGGCGTTGCAAACCCACTCAAAGGGGTAGTTTCCCGCGCCACCTCCTTCCTCCCGGGGGTGGAGGTTAGGCCAACCCCTTCCCGGGAGATGAAACGGTCCCGCTTCGGCTTCGCGCCAAGCTTCAAGGTAGCTTGAGGGTGGCTCGTAAGTGGCCCGCAGGTGGCTTCGTTCCACCCATTCCGTTAGACCATTGCGTACACCATTCTGTACGCCATGCCCGTTGGCTTGAGGGCGGCTCCGGGGTGGCTTCCCTCGGTAGCGCTTCACCACCTGCCAAATGGTGTGGCTCCCTGTGGGTTCCGGCGTGGTATTCCTCCGTCTCAGCGGGCAGATCTGGTTTGCTGATGCCCGAGGGCTTGAATGTTGCCGTATGGGTCTTGTCCCCCTGTCTCCAGTGCGCCGCAGGTGGCTAATCTGTCGTCCGCATTGCGGAACGGTTTCACTTGGGCGCGGGCACGGGTTCCCATCGCAGGATTTCATATCGCCGGCCAGAGAACCCTCCTGTCCGTTCGACTTTCCCGCCAGCGGATGGGTTCCAGGTCAATACCACCCGATTCATCGCCCCCGACTCGAAATCAAAGCTCGTCCCGTCGTCTTCATAGAGCGTAAACGGAGCGGGGCGTGAGCCGAACACCTTGACCGTGATCTTAAACACTGTGTCGGGGCCGACCTGCTGCACCGGCTCAGCGAACGGCAGGAGCGAATTCTCCCTGGCAAAGAGCGGCATTTCGCCGGGCGCGCCGGTGACCGAGACGACGGACCCGCCCGGATGCCAACGTTGGGTTTTCAACTCATACCAGCTTGTCCCGCGCGGCAGCACAACCTTTCTCGACGCCGTGTCGCCCACAAACGGGGCGGCGAGCAGGCAGTCGCCAAACATGAAGGCATTATCCACTTCCCGGAGGCTCTTGTCGTTTGGGAACTCCAGCAGCAGCGAGCGCACCGGAGGCAGGCCCTCGTTGTGGTAGCGCTGGAAGCCGGAGTAGAGGTAGGGCAAGAGGGAATAGCGTTGGTTCACCACCGCCCGCAGCCGTTCGGCGACCGCTTTCTGCTCGGCCTCGGGCAGCAACTGGTTGGCCTTGTTCCTGGCGTGGTCATATTGCTCCCACACCGGGTGGGGCATGAACCACAGGTCGAGGCACATCTGGGGCGCAAAGGCACTCATGGCCAGCCGGTTCAGAAGCTCGTCCAGGCTGCCGGCCTCCCGCACCTCCGGCGACCAGAGCAACCCGGCGAAGGAGGCGTTCACCAGTTGCCGGAGGTATTGATCGAACGTATAGGCATCGCTGTAGAGATTGAACGGCAAGGGCGCGGCCAGGGCGGTCGTGGCGCGAACGTCGCTCCACGTGCGCAGATTGCGCGCTTTGAAGGGCTGGAACAGGGCCTTCTGATACAAGTAACCGTAAAGCTGCGTCATCTGGTCGCCGTCAATCCCCGAGGGGAAGATGGAACAGTAGGGGAAATTAAAGGGTGTGGCATCGGTGGGCGGTTGCTTGTCGCATTCGTCGCCTTTGAAGCCCAGGATGCCCTGGCGCACCAACTCCCGCTCATGGTAATCGGCAAAGATCTGCGACGCCTTCGCATCGGCAAAGTCCACCACCAGGCCGCCCCACACCAGGAAGTCGCCGGCGCGCGATTTGAGCGGCGCGAACAGCGGCGAGCTGGGGTGGATGTAGGCGTGCTCCCAGAGGTTTGGCTTGAAGCCCGATTGCTGGAGTTCCTGCAATCATGCTCCCGGGGTCGGGAAAGCGTTCCTTTGACCAGGTGAACGAGCACGAATAGGCGTGCGACTGCCAGCCCGGCTCCAGCCCAAGCATGTCGCAGGGGATTCTCATCGAGCGCAGCGCGCGCGCCGTCTGCAGCACCTCGGCCTGGTTTGCGCGGGTGAACGTGCGGTACTTCAACCCCAGGCCCCATAGCGGCGGGACGGCGCCGCCGCCCGAGAAGAGGTTGTAGCGTTCCACCGCCTCGCGCATCGTCGGCCCGCCGAAAACATACACCTCAACTCCCGAGGAATCGCCGGAGAGATCGAAGATAACCTCTGTCTGTCCGCGAGCCGCCCGCGCGGCATACAGCTCCGCTTCGGAAGCGCTGGGCAGAGCGGAGCCCGGTTGGCTTGCCGTGGCCGCCGCATTGGGCGTCAATCGGGCCACCTGCACGATCGGCACCCGGGCTGTATCCACGTACACGCCGTAGCCCTTGGTGCTGAGGTAGAAGGGAACCGGGCCGTGACTGGCCCCGGTCTGCCCCACCACCCCCGCGCAAACCGTCAGGTCCTTGCGCAGCCCCTTTTGCCGGTAAGCGCCGGGATCCAGGCCAAAGCCATAAATCTCCTCCCCGCGTTCGGTGCAGGGCACATACACCGTCGTGCGCGAGGGTGAAATGCGGCAACGGATTTGGCCTGGAGCGAACGGCAGCGGCGTTGGCGCTGGCAGCGACGCGAACCCCTGGACACGCGGACCTGACTCGCGGACGGCCACCGGGGTGAAGCGTTCCGGGGTCCCGAAACGCACCCGCCAAACGCCCGGCAGCAGTTGCTCGACCACCGGCGCCGCCCATTGCGGAGCGGCTGCCGCCTCGTGCGCAACGGTGGACAAGCCGGCGCAGTTCGCCGCCAACAGGATAAGCGTAATCAATTCGCGTGCGGGAAAGAAGGCGCGGGTCTGCATTAAGGCATCCAAGACATTCGAGCATAGCCTAACCCGCGGCTTTCCTGCTGTTCAATCAGAATCCTTGCAAGAAAGAAAGGTGCGTCCTATCAGGACTCTTCCAATTCCTTTTTCGGTTTGACCAGCAGCAGCACCAGCACGGCCACCACGACGCCACCGGCGCAGAACTGGAATACTCTTTCGAGGCCCACCTGCGCGTCGCTGAGAGCGCCGGCCGCGTAGGTCATCACCCCGCCCAGGACGCAACCGACAAAGTTCAACACGCCATAGCCGGTCGCGCGATAACGCGGAGGCGTGACCTGGCAGAGGATCGGCATGTTGTTGGCGTCGGCGAAACCGCGCGCCAGGCCGAAGACGATCAGTCCGCCAATCGCCAGGAGCAGAACATCCGTGGAGGCCGCCAGGAATAGAGCGGGGCCTGCCGCGCAGAATCCGATCAGCGGCACATAGAGCCGCCCGCGCAGGTTGCGGCGGCACCAACGGTCGGCCCACGCGCCACCAATGAGCACGCCGAAAAGCGACGCAATCTGAAGATACGCGGTTGCCGACATCCCCGCCGCGCCCTGACCGAGTTTGAAGTGCTGCCCCAGGTAGGTGGGCAGCCAGCCGTAAATGGCCCAGTAAGCGATGGACAAGACTCCAAAGTAAGTGACCAAGGCCCAGAACGAGCCCTCCCGGCCCACATGCCTGAGCGCGGACCACAGGTGGACCTTTTCCGCCGGTGCCTCGACTTTGCCCGACTGTTCGGCCGCGGGCCGCACATCCCTGAGCGTGAGCACCAGCAAGATGCTGTAGCCGACGCCCACGGCGCCAAAGAGGCTGAACGCGCTCTGCCACTTGAAATGCTCCGCGAGCACCCCGCCCAATCCCCCGAGCGCGGCGCCGGCGTAAAGGCCGCTCATGTGCAAGCCGGTCGCCAGTGACCGAGTCGGGCCGCGATGGTAATCGGCAATCAGCGCCAGCGCCGCGGGGATATAGCAAGCCTCGCTCACCCCCATAAGCGCCCGCGCCACGAGCAGTTGGTTGAAGTCATGCGCATGGCCGGTCAGCCAGGTGACCGCCGACCAGACCAGCAGGCTGACAACGATTACCCGGCTGCGACTGAACCGGTCGGCAAAGAACCCCGCGAAAGGACTCAACACCGCATAGACCCACAGAAACACTGAGGTGAGCAGGCCGAACTGCGCATCGGTCATGGCGATATCCGCCTTGAGCGAATCGCGCATCGTCGTGATCATGAGCCGATCGAGGTAATTGAGACATGCCACCACCCAAAGCAAAGCGACCACCAGCCAGGCCCGAAATGCAGTCTTGGAAAGGGCGCTCATGATCCCCGATGGCAGCTCATTATTCAGCTATGAGTCGCCGTTCGCCAACCCGTTGCGGCGGATTCCCTAACCCCTTCCATGAATTCCGGGATCAATTCCTGTGCGGCAGGACGGACCCGCTCCACTTCCGTCGCCGGAATCGAGCGGTAAGGCCACCGCATGCGTTCGCCAACATCCACCCAACCGCCCAGCAGGGCCAAGAATCGGTCGCAGGCCGCGTTGCAATACCGCTGTTCAGTGATGAAGGGCGCGATGTATGAGTCCATGAATCGCCGCAGCCGTTGTTCCAATTCCAGCGCTCCCGCCATGTCCGTTTGCATCTGCTCGGTCCAGCGCTGGGCGGCCAACGGGTTGAGGCAAGCCACATTCGAATATGCGCCCTGCGCGCCACGCCGTACCCCGCTGGCCAGAAGATGCCCGGGCACGAAGACACTGAGTCGGGCGAGATGTTGGCGCGCCGAGGCATACCAGGCGTCATCGCCTCCGGCGGTCTTCAGTCCCACCAGGGCGGGGATGCGTTCGGCCAAGCGCCCGACCTGTTCGGGGCTCAGCACCCGCTTCGCGTGGGGCGGGTTATACAGCACCAGGCCGATGCCATCCCCCACCTCCGCCATCCCTTCCAGAAACGCGGCCGCCTCGTCCTCGGTCACAGGGAACCAGTCGGGCAGGATCACCTGCACCGCGCCCGGAGCGAGCGGAACAATACGACGCAAACGTTCCCGGGAAATCTGTGCGCTCATGTGGCTGACACCGATTTGAAACCGCATCCCCGCGGCGTTGCATTTCTCCGCCAGACATCCGGAGATTTGATCAAACTCGGCCTCCGTCTGCGCATGAAACTCGCCCGCCGTGCCGTTGGAGTAGATGCCGTCCACTCCCATAGCAATTAAGGCGTCTATTTCGGCCGCCACCCGCCCGAGGTCGAGCGAGTCGTCCGCGTTCCAGGCTGACAACAAGGTCGCCCAGTTGCCATGGATCTGTTCAGAAGTGAGCGCTTTCATAACGCATCTGGAGGAATTGGCTGCCGAGGCAGGGCGGCGGATTTCGACATCATGTGCAAGTGGAGAAGGGGTGGCTAAGGTTTGGCGGCGGGTTCAAAGGTCCAGATTTCCGGCGACCGGACACCGGGCCGCGCCTCGCCGCTGACCAGCACGAAACGTCCTTGCCAGAACGCCGTCGGCAACGTGGCCCGCGGCGCGGGCACTTCGCCATTCGTTCGCCATGAATCAGTACGTACGTCGTAGGCAAGGCTGGCTTTAGGAAACCCGGGATGCTTTGCCATAGGCTGAAATCCTGCCAACGAGCCGTCGTCACCGCCGACAATGAAGAATTGGGACCCAGCGACCGGCGCGGGTGACGGCGCGGCGACCGACGGTTTCGGCAGGTCGGCCAGGCGTTTCCAGCCGGAGCCGGGCCGGTAACGCCAGGTGTCGCGCAGATATACCCGCTCCACTTTGCCATTCGTCTGTTCCAGGGCCGCGCCACCGGCCACGTAAAATGTTCCCTCGCAAGCGGCGGCCACCGGCAGGATACGCGGTTTGCCCGGGCACTCGGCCAATTCCCGCCACTGCGCATGGGCGGCCTGAACGTCGAGCGCAAACAGGCGTCTCGACGCGGATTGCTCGCCGGGCTGTTCCGAGCCGCCGAAGACGTAGAGGGTTTCACCGACCAGCGCGCCAGCTCCGTTGGCCAGCGGCACGGGCAGCTTGGGAAGGTCCTTCACTTCCAGGCGGCCGTGCTGCAACGTGAGCAGGAAAACCTCCGCGTGATGCTTTTCCGCGTCGCTGCCCCCGGCACACACCACGCCGGCTTTGGTCGTGACCGACACACCGTAGGCAAGCGGTCGCGGCAGGTGGCCGACAACCTTCCAGGGTCCGTTCGTTTTCTCCAACGCGAATACGATGTCATACCAGACTTTCTTTCCGCCCTCCCACGGCTTCTTGTCCGGGAAGTTTGCGCCGCCGGCCACGATCAAGCTGCCGCTGGCGACGCCCGCAAACGCACCCGCGAAGCCCTCGCGGTCGGGAAGCGCAGGCAGCTTCGAGAACTCGGCGGCGCTGGCGGACAGGATGAAATGCGGGGTCATAAGCAGTAGGGCAACGACTCGTCTGCCCGGCAATACCATTCGGCAAAAGCGACCCTTCATGCGCTCACTGTTCATGGGTTCGGAACGCTACCGGATTGCCCGGGCTGCAGCGAGACCAGCGGGAGGCGCCTGAACATGATGGTCTCATAAGCATTGGTGGACCCCGCCTCGTAAAGGCAGGCGATCTGTCCGTTCGCCAGCACGGCCAGATCGGAATACGCGGCGGGACCCGCGTGCAGCACCCGGGAGGCCGGCCAGGTCTGCCCCTCGTCAAAGCTGGCGCGCACGGTCAGATTCACGCGCTTGCTCTCGCTGGCCGGGTTGCTGAACAAAATGACGTTCTGGTTGGTTGACCCCTGCCAACTGTAACGCTCGATGGCAGCCTGGCATCTCGGCTCGATTAGCGTCGGATCCAGGTGCTGATCCTTCCATGTCAGCCCGCCATCCTCGCTCACGGCCACCTGGCGGCATTTCTTCGCGCTGTCGTAGTTGCGCATGTTTAACATGAGCCGGCCGGCGGCGAGTTCCACGACCTCGCACTCATTGACTCGATGCCCGGGTGTCGAGCCGCCGAGTTTCCAACTCTTCCCGTGGTCGTCGGAATAGATGATGTGCGAGTAGTAGTATTTGGAATCCGCCTCGATGTGGTCGCACGGGATGACGAGGCGGCCCCGCTGCGGGCCGTGCTCGATCTGGATGCCGCTGCCAGGGCCGGTGGCATACCAAGTCCAGTTGGTGAGCTTCACATCGCTCGTGATTTCATGCGGGGCACTCCAGGTCGTGCCATCGTCGGTGGAGTGAATCACAAACACCCGCCGCGTATCCCGGCTGGTTTGGGCAATGATGTCCTTCTCACGGTCGTTGCCGCGATTCCAGGTGCTGAGCAACCAAATCGTGCCGGTGTCGCGATCCACCACGGCACAGGGATTGCCGCAGGTGTTGTCACCATGGGCCCAGATGATTTGTTGCGCGCTCCAAGTCTCCCCGTTGTCGGTCGAACGGCGGACGAGCAGATCAATCCTGCCGGCGTCGCCGGCGGAATTCTTCCGCCCCTCGGCAAAGGCCAGCACTGTGCCCCGGGTGGTGACAGCCAGCGCCGGAATGCGGTAGGTGTGGTAGCCATTCTGCCCACGGACGAACAGCGGTTCGGCGAGACGTTGTGCCGTGCCGGAGTCTGAATTCGCACTGGCGGTCAATAGGGCCATCACCGCCATCAAGGCGGTGGTCGCTGCCTTCGGTGTTCTTGCTCTTGTCATAGTATGCGCTGAAATGAAAATCCCGGGCATTGAGCCAATCCGAGAGTCATAACGAATTCCCATGATGTGCTGCGCTGCAATTTCAGGCAGCCCGCGCCCGCCGACAAGCGGATTGCACTTGTATCTTTTGTGAACCAAGAGCCCGGTGGAAGCATAGCAACCAGGGGTTTCAGGTGCGGTCACTTGGTGCCCTTGTCACTGCCGCTGGTCAGCCATTCCAGATTGAAGCGTGCCAGAGTAAGGTTTGCATAGGGCCAAGGGCGGTTGTGCTTCAGCGTCGCCTCCGGAGTGCCGGACTCGTAGAAACAGAGAATCATTCCGTCAGGCAGCACGGCCAGATCGCTGTAGGCGCTCGGGCCCGGTTGCAAAAGCCTGCTCACGGGCCAGGTTCGCCCGCCGTCCTCACTGGCGTGGATGCTGACATTGACCCGCTGCTTAGGGTCGCGTTGGGTGGCGTGTGGATTAGAAAACAGCAGCAGCGGCTTATTCGTTTCGCCGGTCCCAGGATGGCTCACCATGCCGGCCATGCAACCCGGCTCGGGCAACTCCTCAACGAACTCAGGGCCTGACCAACCGGTCGCGCCATCGCGGCTATAGGCGGCCTTGCGCTGGTGGCGCGGATCGTTGTTGCGAATAGTCACGAGCACCCGTCCGTCTGCGAGTTCGGCAATGTTCGGTTCGGTGCCGTCGCGAAGCGCGATATCGCCCGGCCGCCAGGTCTTGCCGTCGTCGTCGCTGTAAACGACCCCGATGCCCCCCTTGAGCTTGACGTGCTGATTGGTGGTTTTCATCCAAAAAGGCACAACCAGGCGGCCCGTATGGAGTTGGATGGCGTGGCCAGGCCCGGTGGCGATGACCTGCCAGTCCAGTTCAGAGCGATACTGGTCGAAGGCTGGCGTAATCTCGACCGGCTTGGACCAGGTAATGCCATCGTCCTCGCTGCGCATATAGAAGGCGCGCTGGTATTCAATGCAATAGAAGAAATGGACCGTTCCATCGCGACCCGGGATGGCGACGGGGTTGTTGACCGTCTGGTCAGCGGGCTCACCCTGCGGCCGCTTGCCTCTCCGTCGGCCGTTGGGATTGTGTAACACGGTGCGCGAGCCGAGATGGGCCACCTGTTTGGCGGGTGACCAGGTGCGTCCGCCGTCGGTGCTTCGACGCAGGTGAATTTCGATCTCACCCCAGTCCGCGCACGAGTATTTGCGCGCTTCACAATAGGCCAGCACGGTACCCTTGGCCGTCACGACGATTCCGGGAATGCGATAGCAGGAGAAGCCATTTTTCCCTTCCTCGAAGAGAATGGTCTTTTCGAGAAACGGGCTGGCGGCGGCGATGCCGCCCGCGAGCAGCGGGATGACCAGGATGGCTGGCAGGATGTTTTTCATAAAGCGTTTCATTTAGGGGAGAGAAGATCGCCGTCGCGGGCCGGGAACATCTATGCGAGCAAGATTCGCTGTCGAACATTCAAGTGTGCTGTTTTGCATAAGCTTGGCTCGTGGATTCATGTGCCGGCTGAACCTCTCAGGGCGACCGCAAGCGATAGAACACGTTCGTCCGGAGCAAATCTGGGATGATACTCACGTTCGTCGTGCCCGATGACCCGGGGATATCAAACCACCCCGGCGCATCAGCCACGCTCACGGCGTTGGATTGCGCGATCCAGCCGAGATGCGAGGCGGGCCAGGTCAGCGAGAGGATGCCGTTGGAAAGGCTATAGTTGAGGTTGGTTGGGTAGGTCACAGTGGCGGGCACCACGCTGAGCAGGCCGTTGATGGGATTGAAACTCCAGGCCAACCCGCCGGCCAAAGCAGGGGTGATGGCGAAGTTGCCGGCCGCCGAGGGTACGGCGCTGAAGATCGGGAAAGTTTGTCCCAGCGTCGGGGGGGTGGCGGAGCCGGCGAGGTTGCTGACGACCAGGGTGCCGGCGTAGGTGACGGCAGTCAATCCCTGGACCCGGGCACTCTGGCCGTCGGTGGTGTTGAGTTCGATGAACACCGTGGCTGCGGGATCCAGCGTGAGACTGTTACTGATCGTGAGGGTGCCGGTTGAGGCGCCGGGCGACAACGTGCCGCTGCTCTCCACACTGACGGGACCGTTGATCACCCCAGTCCCACCCAACGTCGCGCCGCCCTTGACGGCAACGGCACTGCTGCTGATCACGCCGTTGACGATCAACGCGCCGTTGCTGACCGTCGTCGCGCCGGTGCAGGCGTTGGTGCCGGAAAGCGTGAGCGTGGCCGGGCCGATCTTCGTCAGGGCGAGGACGCGGCCGGACGAGGCATCCAGCATGGTGCCCGAAAACGTCCCGTCAGTGGTCTGGTGGACCCGGAGCGTGCGGGTTCCAGCCCCGCTATTGAACGCAGCGTCAATCCGGCCCGCCCCACTAAGGTTGCCAATCGTCGCAGTGCCGCCGATGAATCCGCCACCGATGCTCAACGTGCCAGCGGCAGCGACATTGACGTTGGGGGCGCCGTTCTCGCTATTGGCGCCGGCGAACGCAATCTTGCCTTCTTGAATGTCAATTGTGCCGGAGAAGGTATTGGTGCCGGTCAGACCAAACTCCACCGCCCCGCCAACCGTTTTCAGGATGGTTCCAGTCCCGGACATGTTGTTAGGGAAATCAACGTCGGAGCTGGAGCGGTTGAACTGGAAGATGGCGTTGGGGCCGATGGCAATCGCGCTGGCATCGGCCAGGCTGCCTGAGGCGCCGCCCGCGCCGAGCTGCAAGATGCCGGCGAACAGGGTGTTCATCCCGGTGTAGGTGTTCGCCCCGGCGAGCGTCAGGGTGCCCATGCCGGCCTTGGCCAGACCACCGTTGCTGACCACGCCTGTGAAGGTGGTGTTGGCATTGTTAATCGTGAGTGTGCGGGTGGTGCCGCCGAGGTCGAGCGCGCCGGTGAAATTCAGAGCGCCGGTGCCAACGGGGGATTGGCCTAGGGTCACATTACCGCCGAGGGTCACATTATTGGCCAGCGCCCGCGGTGCGCCGGAGTCCGAGGCAAAGGTGGTGCCGCCGTTGAGGATCAGCGGGCCGGTGCCGCAGGAAGTGTCACCTCCCACGCGCAGAGTGCCGGCATCCAGCATGGTCGCGCCGGTGTAGGTGTTGTTCTGGCTAAGGATGAGCACGCCGTTGCCGGCCTTGGTAAGGCTTCTTCCCGCTACGGACTCGTTAATCGGCCGTCCGAAGGTTAACGTGCCGCTGCCGTCGTGGGTCACCACCAGGTTGTTCGCCAGCAAGATCGAGCCCAGTCCGCCCGTGCCGACCGTGAAGTTGCCCTCCGCTCCGCTGGTCACGGTGTTCGTGGCATTGCCGCTGAAGGCGGCGAAGGTCAGGACATAGTTGGTGGCTGGAGAGCTGACCTTTTCCGCCAAATAGACGTCAACGTCGTTATCCGCCAAGTCGTTGAAGATGAGCGAACGGAGGGTTCGGTTAGCCCCGAGGGCGTTGGCAAGATTGCCCGCCCCGGCGGCGTTGAAAATGACATCAAGGCCGCTGCCGAATGATGGCGTCGAATTGGAACTCCAGTTGGTCGGCTGCTGCCAGGATTCGTTGGCAGGCCCAGCGCCACCGTCCCAAAGTTGAGGCAGTTGGTTAGTGGGTGCGTTGGGGACCAATGCATCAATTGCGAACTCATCGAAGGTGATTTTGCCATAGCTGTCGCGTTCGTAGAGGATTCCGATAGCGCCGTTCGTCAAACGCACCATGTCGGAATAGGCGGATGATCCCGAGTAGATGGACCACGGCGCGCTCCAGCTTGAGCCTTCGTCCAGGGAATACCACACCGACATATTGGAGCGGGCGGAAGCATTGTTCGGGCAACTGAAAACGATCAGGTTGGTGGAATCGCCTTCGTCAGTGGCACACATGCGGATCACGCTGCCCTGAACCACCGGGCATACCAAACCGGTGTTGTTGGTCAAAGGCAGGTGATAGCTTGACCCGCCGTCGGGCGACCATGCCTCAGTGCGGTTGCCCGCGGCAGAGCCGTTCTGGTCCCGAATGCTGAAATACAGGCGCGAGCCGCCGCCCGCCGGCGGTAAAACCAACTCGACGGCCAGATTCTCATTCGGGTTCACGCCGCCCGCGGCGTCGCCAATGGCTCCGAGCTGCCACCTGGCGCCGTGGTCATCCGAGTAAACCACCTGGATGCCATTGCCACCGCCGGTCAGGTTGTGGTCGGAGGGCACGACGAGGCGGCCTGCTTGCGCGCCGCGTTTCAACTGAATGCCGTGCCCGGGTCCGGTGGCATACCAGCCCCAGGCTGAAAGCTTGACGTCCGGCGTGATTTCCTGCCGGCTAGACCAGGTGAGGCCGCCATCATCGCTATGGGTGCTAAACACGCGGTCGTTGTTGCGGCAGAAAAGCAGGTGGATCCTGCCGGTTGTCTCATCCACCACCGGCACGGGATTGCCGATGGTGATGGAGGCGGTGTCGCCCTCCTCCTGCACCACATTCATTGCCCCCCATGTCTGGCCATTGTCGGTGGAACGACGCAGCACGATGTCAATGTCTCCCGCATCGGAGGCTGAGCTCTTCCGCCCCTCGCAGAAGGCCAGCAGTGTTCCGTTGGTGTTTCGGACAATCGCCGGAATACGGTAGGTATTATAACCCCCTGAGCTGCTCGTGAACACGTCAACTGCGGCGAAAACGGGGTCTTCGGCGGCGGTCGCCAGAAAGCCGACCATAACTAGGCATAAAGCTTGAAAGCAGTGCCCGCGCTGCAGTTGACGTTTCTCCGGACGGGGCATGCTTCTCAAATGCAAGCTCCACCGTCAGGTGGTGGCTTAACCTGGTTTACCCATCCGATTGGCTGGTATGGCATTTCTTTCTCACGCGGCACGGCGAGGCGGATGGCATTGTTGCCATCCGCCTTAGCGCAGCCCACCCTAATTCTTCAATCGGAAAAACACCGCCGGCGTAGCCGGATTGACCGTGTTTGTGAATGGCGGCGTAGCCCCGCTCACGTCGTACCAGAAGCTGGGACTAGCCACACTGACCGAGTTGGACTGGAGCAACCAACCCTGGCTGGTCGGCCAGTTCAACACCAACTGACTGCCGTTGAGGGTGTAAGTGATATTGGCGGGACCGGGAATGCCGCCTAAGACGCTCAACACGATTGCACTGTTCGTGACAACGACGTTGGCCGTCGCACCGCTGGCCAGACCAGCACCGCCGACATGGAGGCCGGTGAACTGGCCGCTGCCGCTAAGCGTGGTGTAATGGATCAGGGGGTAATCTCCCTGGGACACCGGCGCGGCGGTAGCCACGCTCATGCTGGCATTTCCAGCCATGTCCAAAATGTCAACGGTCAGTGGTGCACCCACGATGTTCGTGGCAATAGATCCTTCTGCGAAACTAACAGTGCCAACCACGGTGCCACTGCCACCGAAGGCGGCGCCGGAATTCACCGTCACCATGCTGTTGTTGATCAACCTTCCGCTGAGGATGAGCGAGCCGTCGCTGACGATCATCCCGCCGGTGATGGTGTTCGTCCCGGCGAGGGTGAGCGTGGCCGGACCGGTTTTTGTCAAAGCGAGGATCCGCCCGGACGAGGAATCGGTCATCGGTCCTGAGAAAACTCCGTTGGCAGTCTGGTTGACTTGCAGCGTGCGCGTGCCCGCCGTCGCGCCAAAGGCGCAATCAATCCCCCCGCCCGAACTGGTGATGGTACCCAGGGTGGCGGTGCCGCCAGCGAATTCTGCGCCGATGCTCACGACGGCGCCGGAAGCGATGTTCACGTTAGGCTGACCGTCTTCGCTCTCGGAACCGGAAAAGGCCAGCTTGCCGGAGAGGACGTTGATCGTTCCGGAAAAAATGTTGCTGCCGGTCCAACCCATTTGCGCACCACTCTTGTTGATGGTGCCGGTTCCGGAGATGTTGTTGAGAACGCCATTAATCACGGTTGAACTGTTGTAAGTAAGAGTGCCACTCTCACCAACAGTGATCTCGCTGGCGCCAGCCAGCATTCCCGAGGCGCCGCCGTCTCCCACCTGGAGGGTGCCGGCGTTGATGACAGTCGGGCCAGTGTAACTGTTCGCGCCGGAGAGTATGACCGTGCCGGCGCCGGTCTTGGTCAAGCCGGACGTGCCTCCCAAAACCCCGGAGCCACTCGTGCCGACGTTGTAGGCCAGCGAATCATTACTGAACACAATACTGCCGGGGCTGACCGGCTGGGTTATCACGACATTACCATTGGCTGCGGTGTCATCAAACAGGCAGACGCTGGCCCCGTCCTGATAAGTTGCCGGTGTCCCGCCCAAAAGCCAGTTCGTAGTCACATTGATGTCCCAAATACCCTCATTCGCACCTGACCAAACCAGCGGAGTGAAACCGGTGACCACCAGCGAAATGGTCTTGGTCGTCGTGTTGTTGGTGAGCGTGCCCACGACCCCTTGCGGCAGGGTGCCGGCAGTGATGCTGCCCGTGCCGCTAAGCGTTGAGTATTGAAAGAGCGGAATAGTGCCGACCTGAATACCGCTGCACAAAACGCTGATGGCCGTCGTCCCATTCAAAGTGAGGTCGGTGATGTAGCCGGCGGGTGCGGTGGGATTACCTGCGTTTCCAGTGAACTGCGCCAGCAAGCCGGCGCCGGTGGTGACACCCAGGGTTGCGCTCGGCAGGTGAACGCTCGCGCCCGCAGTGTCAGACCGAACAGCCGAGCGTCGCACCATCGGCTACGGTGATGTTGCCCGCCGCCGCGTGCGCCGCGCCCAGCATCAGCGTGCCGTTGTTAACCCTGGTTAGGCCGCCGTAGGTGTTGGTGCCCGAGAGCGTGAGCGTCCCGGAGCCAAGCTTGGTCAACCCCCCGGTGGTCGCGTTGGCGCCGAGGTTCGCCGTCCCGCCGCTGCCGCTGCCGCCGCCGCCATTCAAGCTGGTTAAAGCGTAGGTGTAGTTCACGCCGGGACTGGTGACGAGGATGCCGGTGAGGTTGCCGCCGGAATCAATCTGGGCGATCGCCGTGGCGCCCGTGCCGTCGCCGCTGATGCTCACAACCGGCGGGGACAGATAGCCGGAACCACTGAACCCGGTGATCGAGGTCACGCCATTGCCGGTCGGGGCCAGGAGCGCTTGACCGATGGTGATGCTGTTCTCTTGTGAGTCAATGGTGGCTCCGCCGCCATAGATATAGCCCCCGGTCCAGCCGGACCAGTAATCGGCCGAACTTCCACTGGCGCGCAAGGTGCCGCCGTTGAAGTTGACGTAGCCGATGCTGGCGGGATCCAAACTGCCCCATTGGAAGCCGACCCGACTGATGAGCGTGCCACCGGTCAGGATGTTGACCATGCCGACCATATTGAAGGTGCGGGTGCCGGCGTGGTTAAACCACAGACCGCTATCGTCCTCGATGTCCAGCGTGCCGGTGTCGCGGATATTGAGTTGCGCATTGCCGCCATTGGCGCGGGTTCCGAGATAGAACTGGTTGACCGCATTGCTCGGCCGGAAGTGCGTGCCGCCCGAGAGGTCATAGACCCCCAGCCCGCCATCGCGCGCGATGGTGAAGTAGTTTGCCGAAACCATGATGCCTCCTGATTGGCTGATGAGACCCACGGCGCCGTTGCGGTCCAACTGCGTGTCACCGCCGAAGAAAGCAACGCCGTCGGACATTAAATAGGCCGCGGAACTGGAAGACTCGCCGAGCGCCATGACCCCCGACTCGACAAAGCTGCCACCGCTTTGTTTAACGACCCCCACGTTGTTGGCTGCCGTGGCGATGTTGTTCTGGACCGTGTTGGTGACATTGGCGTTCCCGATTGCAACAACGCCAACCTGGTTGATGATGGGGGCGATGTTGAACGCGCCGGTGAACGTGCCGTTGTTGAGCGTCACTTTGCCGGCATTGACCCAAATCGTGTCCGAAAGCGCTGTGCCGGCATTGTCCACCGTCAGCGTTCCAGCGCCCGACTTGGTGATGCCGCCGTTGGAGACCGGCCCGGTCAAGGCCACACTGTTGTCCAGTGTGAGCCCGCGCGCGACGCCGCCCAGGTCAACCGGCCCTGCCAGCGTCAGCGCACCGCTGGACGGCCCGGTCCCAAGAGTCGTGTCAGCGGTAACGGTCACCGCGTTGGCCAATGTCCGGGGCGCAGGGCCGTCCGAAGCCAATACCGATCCTGCCAGCGTGACGGTGCCGGCCCCGAGCGCGGCATCGTTGCCCAAAAGAACCGTGCCCGCGCTCAACAGGCTGCCTCCGGTGTAGTCGTTGGCCGCGTTGATGGTCAGCGTGGCCCCACCGCTGACGTTCAAAAAGCTCCCGCCACTCAACTTGCCGGAACCGTCGAGGACGTAGGTTGTGCCGAAGGCGGACATGTTCACGGTGGAGGGGTGCAACTCGGTGGTGAGGTTGATGTGGGTCTGCGACGGATCGGATAACGTGTCGTCAAAAGTGACTTCGTCGCCGTAGATAGTCGTCGTGCCGTATTCCTGGTAAGTCGAGGGATTGAACAACGAGTCCTTCCAGTTGAAGGTGGTGTTGATGTCCCAGTTGGAATTGGTGCCATTCCAGGTTAGCCTGTTGACCGACGGGATGCTGAGGTCAATCGAATGGTTGGCGGTGTTGTTGACCAGTTGCGAGGCAGACGGGACGCCGGACGGCAATGTGCCCAGCTTGAACGCGGCAAAACCTTTGCCCCCGATGCTGCCACTGTACTTGACGAGGGGGAACTGGCCGGCCAGGAAGCCCGATCCGGAGAGGTTGATCACGATGTTCGTGCCATCCGCCGTGAGCACAGTGCCCGCATTGATGCTGACATCGCTGATGGCCGGCTGGAAAGGATTGCCGCCCAGGGAGCCGTAGCTAAGATTCAGCGTCGCATTCGTCCCCAAGGCCAGGCTCGGCGTGGCGAGCGTACTGGCGCCGCCGGAGACATCGAGATCGAGGTACGGCGCTGTTGCTCAACGTCAGAGCGCTGGTGTTGGGGTAATTGGCGTATGAAATCGCCAGAGTTCCACCGCCCACCTTGGTTGGTCCTTGGTAAGTGTTGAAACCGTTAAGCGTCAACGTGCCGGAGCCGATCTTGGTCAAACCGCCGGTCGTCGCATTGGGGCTGACGTTGGCTTTCCAGCCGCTCGCCGTGCCGCCGCCGCCCACCAAAGTGACCGAAGCCGTGGTGTAATTCACACCAGGATTGGAGATGAGGATGTTTGTGATATTGCCGCTGGAGTCAAGCTGCGCAATCGCAGTGGCGCCCGTGCCATCGCCGCTGACGCTCACGACCGGCGGCGCCAGATACCCTGAGCCGGTGCCGCCAGTGATGGACGTCACACCGTTGCCGGCGGGCGCCAGAAACGGCTGGGCGATGGTGATGTCGTTATCCTGCGAATTAACCGTGGCACCGCCGCTGTAGATGTAGCAGGCCGACCAAAGATCCGTCCAAAACGTTGTTGACGAACCGCTCGCCTTCAACGTGCCGCCGTTGAAGTTGAAATACCCGAAGGTGATGCCGGCCCCACTCCAAGAGATACCCACCCGGCTAATGAGCATGCCGCCGGTCAGGAGGTTCGCCACGCCGGAGCCTGCATTGGAGGCGCTGTTCGCGAACCGATAACCGACGTTGTCTTCGATGTCCAATGTGCCGGCATCCCTGATGGTGAGCTGGGAGAAACTGCCTGCCGAACGGTTCATGTAAAACTTGTTGAGGGCGGTGGTGGGCCGGAAGAGCGTGCCACCGGAGATATCGAGCACCCCCATTCCCTCGCGGCCGACGGTGACATAGCTATTGCAGGTCAAATTACCTCCCGAGAGATTGACGTAGGCCTGGTTCACGTAGCCCAGCGTGGAGGAACCATAGGCTATACCAAATTCACCGGTAAGAAGCGTATAGCCGCCCGACATGAGGAAGGCGGCATAATTCGTTTTGCCGACGTTGGCCTGACCGAGGTTAAAGTTGCCAGCAGTCTTGACGTAATTGCCACCGCTCATCTTGACCACCGCGACGGCGTTGGTGCCGGTCCCGATAGAGTCGCTGGCCGAGTTGGTAAGACTGCCGTTCACGATACTGAGAACCGCCACCTGATCAGTGCCGTTGGCAACGTTGATCGCTTTTGCTCCTAGGTTAAATGAACCGCCGTTGAGCGTCAGTGTGCCGCTGCTGACCGTCACGGTGCCGGAAACGGTGTTATCGCCCGACAGCGTCAGCGTGCCCGTGCCTGCCTTGATAAGGCCTGTGGCGGCACCGGCGAGAGGGGTCGCGATGGTGTCGGAACTGTTATCAACGGTGATAGTTGCGCTGGCGGGCAAGGTGAGGGACGTGCCGCCGGAGAGGACGATCGGGCCGGATCCGGAGGCAAAGGTGATGTTGCCGCAACTCAACGCGTCGCTGAGCGTTACCGTGCCGGCGCCGAGACCGGTCGCGCCATTGCCGAAGTTGATCGGGTCAGACGTGCTCGTCGTGACGCTTCCGGGAATTGATGCGCCGGTCGGGTCCGTGGTCCAGCCGGGTATTGGCCCGGCAGTCGGCGCGGCCCAGATGCCCCCGGCCATTCCAAAGCCGGGAGTACTGGAATCATTATCATAATAGTAGGTGGCCGCCTCCGCCCGTTGTGGCGTCAGCGCCGCCGCGAACATAGCCAGCAAGACGGCCAGCAGGAGTTGAGGGTGAATCGGGCAAGCCACCAAACGCACTGGCTTGACCGAATTGGAGGACGCTTTGTTGGTTTTCATACGGTTTGTTGGATTGGTGTTCTACTAGTTTGCTTGGGATGTTGGTTATGTTGAAAGAACAGCGACCGTTAGAAATCACTGCGGCACAATGCTGACACGGGCGGTGGCTGGATCGAGCGTGAAGCGTTTGCCCGGCGGAGCTGACGGCAGCGAGGCGAGGAAGCCTTCCCGCACCAACTGCTCGAGGCTGGCCGGCTTGCGCTTGTAGATCTTCTGGTAGGCATCCACCGAGAGCTGCAAATCCTTCGCCTGAAATGAGGCTTCTCTTTCCACTCGTACCTGATCCGGACTGGCGGCAACCGGTGCTGCGGCCGCTGGCACGGCGGCCGGATTTGCCGCTTCGGCTGCGGCTGCGGCGGTGGGGGAGACGTCTTTCTTCTTTGAACACCCCGCCCCAGCCAGACCGAGACCCAGCGCGCCCGCCAACAGAATCAACTGGCTATTTCGCATAGGTGGTCCTTTCCGCCAGCCAGTCGTAGTCCCTGCCGCCAAAAGCATTGTAGGTCCCTTCAAATACCCCGGGGCCAAACCAGTGTTTGATTTCAGCATGTCCGTCCGCAAAGGAGAGGCCGCCCGCGTTGTTGTGATAACTGGCCGGGGAATTAACCAATAGCTTGCTCGATTGATACGGCGCGCTGACATCCACCACCCCATAACAGTCATCCACCGTGCCTGGGTTTTCATCCCATAATACCCATAGGCCGGCGGGCTTGAGGATGCTGCTGGCCTTCGCAAAAAAGTAATGGGTGGATGTATTCACCCGCGGGGAAGCGGGACTGCCGTCGCCCTTTCCCCCGAAGAAGATATTCATGGACTGGCTGCGCACTCGGGGGACACCATTGGCCGTCGCATGGTCCGCCGGGCACTTGAATATAGAGGCCGCCTTCGCGTAGGGCCCCAGCAAAGCCCCGATGGTATAGGCGACATTCGTGGCTTCCAGCGCATTCCGCAAGTCGCCGGCGGCCCAGGTCAATTTCGGGTCGCTGGTCGCCCAACTCGCCACCAGCCGGTCACTGTTGTCATCGGCATAAAGCACCTGGCATAATTGCATCTGCCTCAGATTGTTGATGCACGCGATGCCTTGCGCCTTGGTTTTAGCCTTGCTCAGGGCCGGCAGGAGCAACGCGGCGAGAATCGCGATGATCGCGATCACCACCAGGAGCTCGATGAGAGTAAACCCGAGGCCACGGCCGCCCCTTGTGGACTTCGGCCCGGCCGCTGGGGCGCTCGGACCTTTCCGGTGTTTTTGCGCTATCAGATTCATGTTTGGATTAGCATGAGTCATGGCGCGGAGCAATAGTCAAACCCGCGCCAGGGGTTCGGGGTGTTTCAGGTTGCCACCGTTATTGGGAACTCGCGCCGGGAAACCCACGCCCGCTAAATCTCGCTGGAAGGCCGCGTGTTGCTCGGCCGAGAGATTCTTCAAGGGTGCGCGCACCGGGCCGCAATCCAGTCCGATCATTTTCATCATGGCTTTGCCGGCCGGCAGCCCGCTATGGCGCGCCATGACGGCGATGATCTCGATTGAGGCCATCTGCCATCGCCGCGCCGCCTCCAGGTCCCCGGCATGGTAGGCCTCAATCACCTTTTGGTAGATCGGCGCCATGTAATTGTAAGTGCTGCCGACCGCGCCGGTGGCCCCCAGAGCCAGCGCCGCCAGCAGGATCTCGTCCCGACCAAACAGGATATTGAACCGGCCTTCCTCGAAGTTCAGGCACTGCGCGTAGCTCATCAGGTTCTCATCGGTGAACTTGAGGCCGGCCAGATTGGGGATGCGTTTGCTCGCCGCCCGCAGAAAATCAATCATCGGCACGTTCACCCCAGTCATTGCCGGCATGTGATAATAGTAGAACGGCAGGCTGGGTGCGGCGGCGGCGACCGGCGCGCAAAAGTCCACCAACTGTTCCACGCCGGCGGGCCGGAAGAAGGTCGGCCCAATGCTGGCGATGGCATAAGCGCCGATCTGCTCGGCATGTGCGGCCAGTTGCCGGCTTTCGTCCAGGCTGTTTTGCGCCACATGCACAATCACCGCTAGGTGTTTGGGCGCGACCGCCAACCAGCGCTCGGCCACCTGCATCCGTTCCTCGCGGGTCAACGAGAAACCCTCGCCCGTAGTGCCGCAAATGAATGCGCCCCGCACGCCGTTGCCGGCCAGTTCGCCAGCCTGGCGCTCAATGAGGTCGAGGTTTAGGCTGCCATCCGGCCGCAGGGCCGTGAACGGGGCTGCGATCAATCCGTCCAGTTTCTCTTTCATGTCATGACGAATGTATGCCGGGATCAACGCTCCCCAATGTCGCGCCTGCCGCGCGAGGAAACAATTACCAGCAACTTGTACTTTTTGTGGACCACGAGTCCGTGGCACGGTAGGCTGGGGCGATGCTGCGACCGCCCAAACGCCTGTCGCTGGTGACCCAAACGGCTGACCTTTTGCGCGAACACCTGGTCACGCGCCCGGCCGGCGAGAAGCTGGCGAGCGAACGCGAGCTCGGCCACCAGATGGGCGTTAGCCGCATGACCTTGCGGGCAGCCCTCGCCACGCTGGCGCGCGAGGGATTGATCCGCGCCGGCCAGGGCCGGAGTCGCGTCCTGGTCAAGCCCGGATCCGCCCCGGCCGACGCAACGGCCCGCGCGATGTGGTCCTGCTCTCCCCCATCCCGTTGCAGGAAATCGAGCCGCGCGTCTTATTCTGGATTGATGAGTTGCGCGACACGCTGGCCAAAGAGCGCTGCGAGCTGAAGGTTCTGGATTATCGCAGTTGCTACTCCAACCGTCCGCAGCGAGCCCTGGAAAAGCTGGCCGCCCGCCTGCGCCCCTCGGCCTGGGTCCTCTTCCAAGCAACCCCCTCGATGCAGACGTGGTTCATGGCGCGCGGATTGCCAACGGTCAACGCCGGGTCCTGCTACGAAGGAATTCGCCTGCCCGCCGTGGATGTGGACTACCGGGCCACGAGCATCCATGCCGTCGGACGCTTTCTGGCCAATGGACACAGGTGCCTGGCCCTTGTGCAACCCAAACGCATATTTGCCGGCGGCCTCAGAACGGAAGCCGGCTTCGCTCGTGCGGGGGTTACCGCCGGCCCGGAGGTCGAAACGGTGGCCGCGCAACATGACGGCTCAGTCGAGGGCGTGTGCGCCACGCTGGATCGCCTGTTGGCCCGGCCCCGCCCCCCCACGGCTTTCCTCGTGTGCCGTCCCGGTAACGCCCTCACGGCCCTGGGTCACCTGGTCCAACGCGGGCTTCGGTTCCCGGCCAACGCCGCGCTCATCTCGCGCGATGACGATGCCTTTCTGGAACTGGTCGTCCCCTCCATGGCCCGATACCGGACGGATCTGGTCTTGTTTGCCACCAAGCTCGCGCACCTGGTGCTGGAGTTCAGGGCCGGGGGCAATCCGCATCCCCGCGAGCACCTGCTCATGCCCCGATTCATCCCGGGCCAGACGCTGCAATAAAGCGACCGGCGCTCTTCGCGTCTGGAATCCAGCGGTTCAAAGATTTACAGGAATCGAACCGCGTTGTGAGGGGTGCCGGTTGCGGCTTATAGCTGGATCAAGAGGCCGCATCTGAACCTTCCGTGTTTGCGAGTGACTTGAGCTACCAGGATGCCTAAACTCGGACCATGATTCGCCGATCATGGCTGAGTTTCGTGCTGCTCTTGGGCCTGCTTTCGCCCTGTGAGGCCCAGCGGTTCTTACCGACAGATTGCACGGCGCTCCTCGAGCTGCTGCCGGCCCCTCCCGCGGATGATTCGCCAGCGGGCCTCGCGGATCTCGAAACGGTCCTCCAGGTCCAGGCTGACCGCACCCCCGAGCAGGTCAAACGCGCCAAGCGTGTCGCCAGTCAAACCGTGACGTCGTTCGCAAGACCTGTGCTTGGAGACTGGTTTCACTCCCGGGATTTTCCCCGCACCGTGGCGCTCTTCGACGAAATTGGCCGGGAAAGCCGCAAGATCATTGACGACCAGGTGAAGCGACGGTGGAATCGGAAGCGCCCATACCTCTACTCCTCCGCCGTGCATCCGGTGGTCGGCCGGCCTGATAACACCTCTTACCCGAGTGGGCATGCCGCCGCGGCGGCGCTCTGGGGGACAATTCTTTCCGCTGCAATCCCGGAGAAGACAGCGGGGTTTCAGGCCCAGATTCACGAGGTGATGTGGTGCCGGGTGCTGGGCGGCGCACACTACCCGAGCGACACCGTGGCGGGTGAGTTGCTCGGGGAGGCGATTGCTAAAGAGATGTTGAAATCCGCAGCCATGCAGGCCGCGCTTAAGACCATGCGCGAGGAAATATCCCCTCAGCTCGATGCGCCTGACAAGACCGCTCTGGAACCGGCGCACGCCCAATAAACGCGCCGCTGCGAAAAGGGCAAGTCCTGCCGGTCAGACCTGACACCGGAAACGGAGGCCTGAAGGCATGGAAGATGCCGGCACGCCACGCGGAAATGTTGCCAATTCCTGGCGCACACTGAGCCGGTGCGGCGGCGTCTAATCCTTGTCCGCAGAGCAATGCCAACTTGTTCGCCCGGCCTGTAACCCGCGGCTTGGATGGCTTCCACAATCACTTCGACTGCCTCAGTGTTGGTTTTGAGGTTCGGGGCCAATCCGCCCTCGTCCGTTCCCTCGTGAGTCGAGGATTTCCAATGCACTGATTTGTTGGATGGCATTCATACTCCAACTGGGGATTCTTTATATCGGGTTCAGATCTCCGGTGGTGCCTGGGGCGGCGGTCCAGCGCGGTAGTCAATGACTCGCACCTTTTCGATCGTCACCAATCCACCGTTCATCATCTCGTCCAGCACAGGCAGGAACAGATTGAGCTTTTCTTCGGTATCCACGATCTCAATGACGAGCGGTAAATCGAAAGAAAGCCTGAGAATCCTGGTTGTGTGAAGATGGCTGGATTTTCCGAAGCCCATGGGTCCGCGGAGGACTGTTGCCCCTGCAAGGTGCATCTCTCGGGCTTTCATGACGATGGCCTCGTAGAGCGGCTTGTGGTGCCACCGGTCGGATTCGCCGATGAAGACTCGCAACAACATGGCCTCGTGGGGCAGGTGCATATTATAGACCTTTCGCTGCGTTGAGTCCCTCACCCAGAACATGGCCCAGCCAGACGAACAATAGGCAGAGGACCAGGTTCAATACAGCGTTGCCGCCCGCATACAGCCATTCCTCATCCTGAGCCAGCGCGAGGGTTTGCAGGCTGAACGAGGAGAAGGTGGTGTAACCGCCGCAGAACCCCGTCATGAAGAAGTTGCGGCCGGACGGGCCCACAAGCCAACGGCCTTCAGGCGCCGTAATCGTGGCAAAAAGCCCGATCATGAAGGAACCGGTGACGTTGACGAAGAGCGTGCCCCACGGGAAGGTTTGACCAAAGCGGTTTGCCACCAGACCCGAAGCACCGAAACGCGATACGCTCCCGAGCGCCCCGCCCACTGCCACCAGTAAATAGTTCAGCATAACTTCTACCGACTGCTTCTCTGGGTAGGAGTCATCAGCTCTGAAACCATTTCAGGCAGTTTTCCCCTGCGGGGAAGGCAAACCCCATTGCCGCTGTGGTTGGCAATCAACACTATTGGTGGTGTTGCCGCAAGCACGTTTTGTGGGTGGACTGGCATCCTGGCATCCCCGGGACAAGCCCGATGCGGCTGCACCGGCCAGGGCCACCGGGTCGGAGCTAGCATCCATTTACGAGACACCGGCAACCTCGAAGGTTTTTGTGTCGAACGATTTGCGAAAGCTCTTGCCAGCAACCTTGACCCTTCCGTAATATGTGACAGTTTCCTTTAGCAGAAACAGGTTAGGTATGCGGGTTGCGGCCCAGGTCTGCGTTCACTTAGCGTCAGTGCTTAGATAATGACGGCGTAATGAAATTGCAGAAAGGTGTCCACGCAGGGGTTCAACAAAAGTTTGCTGACCCCAGGAAAAGCCCTGTAAACATTGGGCGGGAGAGATGGCCGAGTGGCTGAAGGCGGCGGTTTGCTAAACCGTTGTACGGTCAAAAGCCGTACCGGGGGTTCGAATCCCCCTCTCTCCGCCATCCCAACTTCTATCAACTCAATCAGGGGTTCCGCGATGACGCCGCCGATGCGCTGCGGTATTTGGTCGCCGCGAAAGTGGACCGTCACGCGGCGGAAGGTGGGCGGCTTTCGATGCCCCTTAGGGGGCGGTTGAGGTGGGCGGTTGGTTTGAGAGGACTTGTGAGGCGGTCCACCACGTGGTGCTGCCGTCAACGAAGAGCACGTTGGCCCCTTCCCCCGAGTGGTTGGCGAGGGGTTCAATCACCAGGATCGTGTTCGGCGGGTCGTTTGTGCTGCGGCCCGGGAGGAGGTGGTAGTCGGACCAAATGTCGAGCCGCTCCCATTCTCCAATGCCGTGGTCGGTTGAGGGGCAGCGGAATACAGCGGCCCAGGTCGAGCCGGTTTCCAGCGGGCCGAGGTCGGCCCACGTGTTTGGGAACTCTCCGTTGTGGGCCATGGCGTACTCGCGGCATCTCACGCCAATACTGCGGTTGAGGCTGAATCTGCACTCCTGGCGCATGATGCCTTCGATCGTCGAGCGGTAAGCCTCGGCCAGCGCGATGGCAACGAGGAGGACGACACCCGCGATGAGGGGAAGATATTTCATAAGCGGCGGCGGACGGCCATTGACTTGAGGGTATGCTGCGTTTAACCGGTGCGAAAGCGAAAAGCCCCAACCTCCAATCAACTTGGGAGTGCTGTTGACCAGAGGCGAATGGGACCAACCTCCCCGCTCCTGCGTGCTGCCGCCCGCCCGACGCGGCGACAAGAGCTTTCATGGTCAAGAACGGGAGCAAGGGGGAGGGGAATGCCGGATCCGGCTTTGGGCGCGTGATTTATGCTCCATAAGCGAAAAAGATTTGCGCGCAATCCGGACAGACTGCATAATCGCTACTGAAGATGATTAAGCACTGTGTGGTTCGCATTAACGCCGCCCGGATCGCGTGAAGCGTGCCCTTGAATTCATGAACCCATTCCCTGCTGTTGATCCGATCCCATTGCCCGCGCCGGTCTGGCTGTTCAAAGCCTTGCATGTCGTCACGCTGGCGCTGCATTTCACCGTCGTGGAGATGATGCTGGGCGGCATCATTGTGGCCGCCTGGCTGAATTTCCGCGGCACGGCGAACCGCGGCGGTCCGTCTTCCCAATTGCAACGGAGCGCGGCGTTTTCCCTGGCCCGGCGTTTGCCGGTGGTGATGACGTTCGTAATCAACCTGGGTGTGCCGCCGCTGTTGTTTTCCCAGGTGCTTTACGGCCGCGCGCTTTACACCAGCAGTGTGCTCATCGGATTGTGGTGGATTTCGGTCATCGTGCTGCTGACGATTTGCTACTGGCTGCTTTACCGCTTTGCCGCGCGCGCCGAAGCGGGCAAGGCGGGATGGCCGTTCGGGCTGGCGGCGTGGGTCCTCGCTGGAGTCATCGCTCGAATCTACACGTCGAACATGACGTTGATGCTGCGGCCTGACGCCTGGGGCGAAATGTATTCCAAATCCGGCCTGGGGGTTTGGCTGCCAACGAACGATCCCACGATAACGTTGCGCTGGCTGTTTATGCTGGCCGGCGGACTGACCGCGGCAGGGCTGTGGATGGTCTGGCTGGCCGGGCGAAGGCAGATCGAATCCCCGGTGCGCGGTTACCTTGCGGCGAACGGTGGTCGGCTGGCGCTGCTAATGATCGTGGTGCAGACAGTATTGGCGTTCCTCGTTCTCAAGGCCCAGCCCGAGGCTGTGAAGTCGGGATTGGCCGCGAGCTTGATCTATAAGGTTTCCGGGCTTGGCTGGCTCGCGGTCACCGCTGTGGTTCTCGTTATTGGCGGGTGGTCCGCGTTTGTAAGGCCCGCGACCGCTTTCGCGGGATGGCTCGCGGCTACAGCGAGGTTTCCTGAGCGTTGCCTGCATGACGCTCTACCGCGATGGCATCCGCGACCTGACGCTGGGCTTGTCCGGGTATGACGTCTGGGCGCGAACGGTGGACACCAACTGGTCCGTGGTAGGGCTTTTCCTCGTGCTGTTCGTCGCGGGCGTGGCCGTGCTGGGCTGGCTGACTTCCGTGATGGTGCGGGCCAAACCACTTTCGGAAAGGGTGTCGTTATGAATGGATCGCAATCGAACAATCCGCCGGCGGTTCCAGTGCCGGAGCCGGTGAGCCGGCGCTCGTTCGTCCGGGTGGCGCTGGGCGGCGCGGGCATCTGTTACGCGGCGGCCATCGGCTATCCGGTTTACCGGTACCTGGCGTCGCCAGTGGAGAAATCAGCGGCGGAAGCGGCAGTGACCGAGGTGACGTTGCGGGACGCGCAAAAGCTGCCGAACGGCTCGGCGCTCATGTTCAAGTTCGGCTCCAAGCCGACCATGCTGATCCATCATCCGGACGGGACCTGGATCGCGCTGACCGCGGTTTGCACGCACCTGGGTTGCACGGTGCAGTATCAGCCGGAGCACAACATCATTCACTGCGCCTGCCACGGCGGGACTTATGATCCCAACACCGGCGCCAATATCAGCGGCCCGCCCCCGAAACCTCTGTTCCGTTACAAAGTGGCTGTCAGCGACACGGGCGTAGTGGTCTCGCGCACCTGAGCGGCATCAATCATGAAGGCAAGCAAGGCAAATCTCTTTACCTGGGTGGACGAACGTCTCGGACTTCAGGAACTGCTCGACTTTGCGCAGAAGAAATCGGTGCCCGCCCACCGGCATACGTTCTGGTATTACTGGGGCGGGCTGTCGCTGTTCTTCTTTCTCGTGCAGGCGTTCACGGGTGTGTTGTTGCTGGTGTATTACCGGCCCGGCCCGGACGCTTTCGAGTCCGTGCGCCAGATCACCTTCGACACCAACTTCGGCTGGCTGCTCCGGTCCGCCCACTCGTGGGCGGCCAACCTGATGATCGCCGCGATCTTCGTGCACATGTTCTCGGTGTTCTTCATGAAGGCCTACCGGAATCCGCGTGAATTCGGCTGGTGGAGTGGTGTCGCACTGCTGCTGGTGACGATGCTCTTCGGCTTCAGCGGCTATCTCCTGCCAATGAACGAGCTGGCGTATTTTGCCACCAAGGTAGGGTTGGAAATCCCGGCGACTTTTCCCTGGATCGGGCCGAAGATGGCGGCGTTGGTCCGCGGCGGCGCCGAGGTGAACGAGTTCACCGTGCAACGCTTCTTCGCCCTGCACGTCGTGGTGTTGCCGGCGCTGTTCCTGCCGCTGCTGGGCTTTCATCTCTGGCTCGTCCAAAGGCACGGGAATGCCGTCCCGCCCGGCGAGGAAGCCAAGCCCGCGAACGAGCGGAAGAGCATGCCGTTCTTCCCCAACTTCCTTACCAAGGACCTCGCCATGTGGCTCATCGCGCTTAACGTGCTCGCCTTGCTGGCGTCTCTGTTCCCGTGGGATTTGGGCAACCAGGCCGATGCGCTGAAACCCGCCCCGAACAACATTCATCCCGAGTGGTATTTCATGAGTTCCTTCCAGATGTTGAAGGTCTTCGGCAAGGTCCTCGGCGGCAAACTTGCCGAGTTCGGCGAAGGCGCCGGCATCGTGACCTTCACGCTTGGCCTGGTGCTGTGGGTGCTGGTGCCGCTGTATGACAGTTCGAGCACCGCTGGTCGCCGCGGGCGCAACGCCACTTATTTCGGCCTGTTCGCATTGACCATCCTGGTCGTCACCACCTTTTGGGGCTATGCCGCCCTGCGCTAACCATGATTTCACCCGCACCGGTGTTTTGACCTTATGAACTATCCTTTTTGGGACGTGCCTCATCTCGGCAGCGGCTGGGTCATCGGCCTGATTGCCATCTATCACGTGATGATTTCCCATTTCGCGGTGGGCGGCGGGCTTTACCTGCCGGTGGCCGAACGCAAGGCGCTGCGCGAAGGCCGGCGCGACTGGCTCGAGAAGTTGCGCGACCACTCGAAGTTCTTCCTCATCCTGACGGGCGTGTTCGGCGCGGTGTCAGGCGTGGGCATCTGGTTTGCCATCGGGTTGGCGAATCCCGAAGCCACCAGCGCGCTGATCCACAACTTCGTCTTTGGCTGGGCGATGGAGTGGGTGTTCTTCATCGTCGAACTGAGCGCGGCGGCGGTTTACTACTACACTTGGGGGCGGGTGTCGGATGAACTGCACCTGAAGGTCGGCTGGCTCTACACCATTGCCTCGGTTTTCACGCTGGTCATCATCAACGGCATCCTGGCGTTCATGTTGATGCCGGGCGATTCCTGGCTGGCGGTGGCGGGCACAGGCCACGAAGCCAGCCACTTCTGGCAGGCGTTCTTTAATCCGACCTACTGGCCGAACTTGATGATGCGCGCGCTGGTCTGCACTTCGCTGGCGGGCATCTGGGCGCTGGTCAGCTACAGCCGGATTGATGGCGACAAGTTCCCCGAACTGAAGACAGAGCTGGTCCGGTGGAGCGCCAAGTGGCTCATCCCGTCGTTCGCGCTGCTGCCGGTGGCGCTGGGCTGGTATCTGTGGACCGTGCCCGAATCGCAGCGCGCCCTGCTTTCGCTCGGCATCAATACCATCGGCACGGGCGCGTTCACGCAGGTGACCCGCACCGCGCTTGTCATCGTGATGACCTCCGCCACCATCGCGGGCGTGGTTTATTTCATCGCGTGGCGTTCGCCAAGGGAATTGACCTTCGGTTACGCCTGCTCGGTGTTGCTGCTCGGTCTCATGGCCACGGCTTCCGGTGAATACGCCCGGGAGATGCTCCGCAAACCTTACGTTATCGGGCATTACATGTTTTCCAACGGCGTCCGCGTCCAGCGGGCCGATACCGCCGAGAAGCGCGGGCAAAGCTTTCTGGCGTCCAGCTTTTGGGTAAGCCAGCGCCCGGACGCTAACCCGGCAATGGCGGTCGGCGAAGCGATGTTCAGGGGTGAATGCGGCTCCTGTCACACACGCTACGGGTATCGCTCGATGAAAAGGCTCATGGCGGAGCGCAACCGCGAAGCCATCAGCAGCTTTCTGGCGATCCTGCACGATTACAGCACCAATTCCACCTACCGCGCCTACATGCCGCCACTGGTTGGCACCACCAATGAAATCAGGGCCCTCGGCGACTACCTCGCGTCACTTAATGCAACCAACCGGGCGGTTGCCAGGACTCTTCCTGCACCGGAAAAGGCCTTGGCCGAAAGCCGCTAAATGCCGTCGCGCCTGGTGTTGCGTCACAGGAATGGGATGATGGCGTCTGCAAGATCCGTCCCCTCTCCGCTTGCGTTCTCGGAACAATGGACGAAGTAAAGGGGCGCATGGAACTGATGATTTTTCGCCACCTCTGGGGCACTGCAGGCCAGTGGGAAGAGCTCTTTCCCAGGTTCAAGCTGGCCGGTTATCGCGGAATCGAAAGCGCCCTCCCGCCTCCCGACGACCGCAAACGCCTTCGCGGCCTGCTCCGGAAGCACAAGCTGGAGTTCATCGCGCAGGTTTTCTCCCGCGGCAAGAACGTCGTTGAGCATCTCGAATCACTGCGCGAGCAGCTTGCCGTCGCCAGGACTTTCGGCCCCCGTTTTATCAATTCCCACAGCGGGCAGGATGGCTTTAGTGAGGACGAGAGCTTTCAGTTCTATGAGGGAGCGCTTCAGCTTGAAGCACGCTTCGGCGTTCCCATTGCCCACGAAACGCATCGGGGCCGCATCCTGTTCAATCCCTGGATCACAAGCCGGTTGCTGAAGCGGTTCCCGGGCTTAAAGCTGTGTTGCGATTTCAGCCATTGGGTCTGCGTCTGCGAGCGCCTCCTGGAGGACCAGACTGCCATCCTCCGGCAATGCGCCGAGCGTTGTCTGCACCTGCACGCGCGCGTCGGCTACGAGGAGGGACCGCAAGTCCCCGATCCCCGCGCGCCGGAATACCGTCGGCATTTGGAAGCGCACGAGACCTGGTGGCAGCTCGTCTGGCAGGCGCAGGAACGGCGCGGGATGCGGGTTTCCGCTCTCACCCCTGAATTCGGACCGCCGGATTATCTGCACACGCTGCCCTTTACCCAGGCGCCGGTTAGCGACTTGGAGCAAATCTGCGACTGGCAAGCTCGGCGCCAAGCTGAGCAATTCGCCCGCCGTCACCGGCGGAGAAGATCATAGCACCGCTCTACCGCTGAATACGGGCTGAACCGCCTTTGGCAAAAGCGCGCACCTGTTCCAGAGTCGCCATAGTCGTATCGCCCGGGAAAGTAGTCAGCAGCGCCCCATGCGCCCAGCCCAGCTTCACCGCTTCCTGCGGTTCTTCACCAGCCAGCAGACCGTAGAAGAAGCCCGCCGCATAACCATCGCCGCCACCCACGCGGTCCAGCACGTCCAGTTCGCAAGTCGGCGAGACGTATGACTCGCCTTCGACCCACGCCACCGCACCCCAACTGTGCCGGTTGGTCGAATGCACCTCGCGCAGGGTCGTAGCCAGAATCTTGATCTGCGGATGCTTCTTGATGACTTTGTCAATCATTGCCAGGAAGGCGCTCGGGTCTAGCTTGGACTTGGCGGCCACTTCCGGGCCGGGGATGCCGAGCCCCATCTGGAGGTCTTCTTCATTCCCCACCAGCACGTCCACGTTCTTCACGATGCGGTCGAGCACCTCCACAGCGCGGTCATGGCCGCCCGAAATGTTCCAGAGCTTGGCCCGGTAATTGAGATCGAACGAAACCACCGCACCGGCGGCCTTGGCCGCCTTCATGCCTTCGATGATGACCTCCGCCGTTGTCGGGGAGAGTGCCGCGAAGATGCCGCCGCTGTGGAACCAGCGAACGCCGCCCGCAAAGATCGCCTTCCAGTCGAAGTCACCCGGCTTGAGCTGCGCGCCGGCCTCGTTGCAGCGGTTGTAAAACACCACCGGCGCCCGCACGCCCTGGCCGCGGTCGCTATAGACCGTAGCCATGTTCGGTCCGTGGACGCCGTCATGCTTGAAATGCTTGTAGAACGCTTTGACTCCCATCGCTCGCACGCGCTCAGCGATCAGGTCGCCCACGGGGTAATCCACCATCGCCGTGGCGATGCCGGTTTGCATCTGGAAGCAGTCAGCCAGGTTGGCCGCGACGTTGAATTCGCCGCCACTGACGTGGATTTGGCACTGGGTGGCTTTGCGGAAAGGGATAACTCCCGGGTCAAGCCGGTGTACAAGAGCGCCGAGGGAAACAAAGTCCAGCGCCCCACTCTTGGGAATATTCAAGCTAAGGTTCATATTGGTTACTCCGCGGGAAGATAAGCCAAGGCAGCCCGGGTTGTCTCCCAAAAACGTTTAGCGATCATCGCTCTGGGCGCAACTCACGTTATCGGCCCTGGCCCCTGGGAGCGCCGGCATCCCTGCCGGCACCTTGCAACATCGCCCGATTTGAGGTTAATCCCAAAGTGTCCCACGAGAGCAGGCCGGCAGGGATGCCGGCGCTCCCAGGGGCCGATAACGTGAGTCGCGCCCCATCGCTCTGCGTCCATTGCCCGGCGACACGCTCGGCACAATTCGGGACACAAGGGGTGGCATCGGGAGTCACTTGCAAGACCCATCAGGTTACAAAGCAGCCGCCTGTTTCTCAGTCCGCCCAAGGGCGGGGCAGGGGACCCAACCATTCCGACCCAGTCCGAGGCATGGCTCCTGCTCCCGGTGGGGCAACAATGTCCGCCCGGATTACATTGAAGCTTTGCCTGGTCGCTTTTGGGCTGGGTTTATGCACATGCCTCCGGGTTCAGGCTGCGGACCGCTGGAGTGCGCTCTCGCAGATGGAGTCCGGCAACAACGACTGCGCCGTCGGCGCTGCCGGGGAGGTGTCACGATACCAGATCAGGCCCGAGGTGTGGCGGCGTTACGCGAGCGCCGACGCCGATTGGACAGACCCGGCCGAGGCCTTGCCGGTCGCCAAACAGGCCATGCAGGAACGCTGCGCCCCCTTCGAGCGCGCCATGCATCGGCCACCCACCGACTCGGAATTCTACATCCTCTGGAATGCCCCCGCGCAGATTCAGCACCCCAGCAAGGCAGTCCTCCGCCGCGCCGAGCGATTCTGCAACCTGATAAACCCCGGGTAAAGGCACCGTCCCGCGCCCGCCCTCACCCGGAATTGACCTGGTGACGCCGCCGTCCCGCGCTCGACGCCGCTAATCGGCGCCCGCCACCAATCTGCCGTCTGCCATCTGCCATCTGCCGTTGGCTATCGGCTATTGGCTATTCCGTCTCCGCTCCCTTTGCTTCCGGTCCTGGCGCCGCAGGCTTCAGCGCCTTCTCCACCAGCGCCTGCTCCTGCGGCCCGAAAGACAGCTTGAGCGCCAGTGCCCGGGCCGCCGGCGTCATCTTCTGCCACGACTTCCGCAGCGCATTGATCGTCTTATCCTCATCCGTCTTGCTGGCGAGCGCGCCAAACTGGTGTTCGAGGAACACCAGGCACAGCGCATCCTCCAACACCCGGCCCTCCGCATCCCGCGGGAAGTCCTGCTTCAGGTTTAGGTTTTGCACGCGCGCAATCACCTCTTGCGGGTACCCGACTTCCCGGAGAATTTCCCCCGCCTTCTGCGCGTGGAAATGTTTGAGCCCCTCGCGCCATTTCAAGTAGCCCGCTCGCGTCATCGGATACGAATCCCGCGGCACCATCCAGCGGCAGAGATGCTGGCAGCGCGCCGCGAGGCGGAGTTCCTCGGAAGCGTCCGGGCACAGCTTCAACACCCAATCGGTCAGCCATTGGGAGTAAAGCAGCTCGCGCGGGCCTTCGGCGCCGCCGACCCGCTCGCTGTGCGGATCGCGCGCATTCTCCTCGTCGAATCGCCGCAAGGCGGCCTCGAAGCGGCGTGGGTCGCGGGGCTCGAATGTCTCACTCATTGGGTTGGTCTTATTGCACAAGTGCGGTATGCTGGCAAGTAAGGTTATGAATAGACCAGTTTTTAATGGCCCGCCTTCGCCGGAAGAGTTTCAGCGCCAGCTCGCTGAGATGATGCGGCAGCATTTCCAACGCACAGGCGCGCAGCCCGCCGCCGAACCCGCCGACGCCGGCGCGCCCGAGACCCCCGAACACCAGGCCAAAGCGGCGCATTTCGAGTTCAACTATAAGCCGCGCGACGTAAAGGACTACCTCGACCGCTTCGTCATCCGGCAGGACGATGCCAAGAAGGTGCTGAGCGTCGCCTTGTGCGACCACTACCACCATGTCCGGCTGGCGCTGGAAGGGAAGGAATCCTCCAACTACGCCAAGCAAAACATCATCCTCATCGGCCCCACGGGGGTCGGCAAGACCTTCCTCATCCGCAGCGCGGCGGACCTGATTGGCGTGCCTTTCGTTAAGGCCGATGCCACCAAGTTCTCCGAAACCGGCTATGTCGGCGGCGACGTCGAGGACATGGTGCGCGACCTGATGCGCCTGGCCGATGGCGACGTCACCCGCGCCCAGTATGGCATTATCTACATTGACGAGATTGACAAGATCTCGGCGGCCACCGGCGTGACGGGCCGTGACGTCAGCGGGCGCGGCGTGCAGACCAACCTCCTGAAGCTTATGGAGGAAACCGAGGTTCCGGCACGTTCGCCCAACGACATCGCCGGCCAGATCCAGGCGATGATGGACTTCACCCAGCGCGGCCGCAAAGCGCCGACCACCATCAACACCAAGCATATTCTGTTCATCGTCAGCGGCGCGTTCGAGGGCCTCGAGAAGATCATTCGCAAGCGGCTGCCCGAAGCCACGATCGGCTTCGGCGCCAAGGAGCGCCCGCTGGAGACGCCCGAAGAAGCGCTGGGCGCTGGCCCAAACGCGCGACTTCATCGAGTTCGGCTTTGAGCCGGAATTTATCGGGCGGCTCCCCGTGCGCGTGGTGTGCCATTCCCTGAAGGTGGACGACCTCTTCCTGATTCTGAAGAGCTCCGAGGGCAGCATCATCCGCCAGTACGAACAGGACTTCGCCGCCTACGGCATCGAAGTGCTCTTTGAAGACGAGGGGCTGCGCCGCATCGCTGAGCACGCTGGCGAGGAGCAGACCGGCGCGCGCGGCCTGATGACCGTGTGCGAAAGGGTCTTTCGCGACATCAAGTTCGAATTGCCCTCCACCAAGGTGCGCCGCTTCGTGATCACAAGCGAACTGGTGGACGACCCCGCCGCCGAACTGCAGAAGATTCTAGCCGACCCTGACCGCGAGGAACGGATTGTCGCCCGCCAACTGGTGGACGAATTTGCGCGGCGCTTTCGTGAGGCTCACGGCATGAGTATCCGTTTTACTGAAGCCGCCGCCGAAATGCTGGTCAAGGAAGCGCTGGAGAAGGGCCAATCCGTCCGCGACCTCTGCGCGACCCGGTTCAAGACTTCCAGTTCGGCCTAAAACTCCTCGCCCAAAGCTCCGGCAAACAGGAGTTCGTCATTGACACCGACGCCGTCCAGGCCCCCGATAAAGTCTTAAGCGACTGGGTTGTGGCCAGTTACCGCAAGTGAATGGCACGCGAGAGACCACGCTGACGATGGAATGCCTGGCCGACCGTCTCGGTTGGGCGCGGCCGTTTGCCACATCAGGACGATCTCGGTGAGTCGGACGGCCTAGCCCTCATGCCGGTAAGACGCGACCTCTGGAATGGGGGAAGCCAAAGGCGAGAACCGTGTTGGCGGAAAGTGGCTCAGCGGCAATGAGTTACGTATGCCGTTAACGACACCGGGCCAGGGGAATCGGGCGGTCTGGCAGGCAAAGTATTTTGTCGTTTTGCCGTAAGTGGCTGGGAATCAACGCCATGTGTTTTTGTAATTGTTTGGCTTTAGAACTTCATGGCCTGGCCCTTGGCCCGCAGCTCGGCATTCAGCGCGGCGAGTTGGGAGGCGTCCGGCTCCTCAAAGGCATCCACCAGGCTGCGGATTTGGTTCTCATAGAGCCGACGGGCGCGTTCGCGCAAGTCGGCGCGCACGGGCGGGTGGGTGCCAAGCAGGAATTCAGCAGCGGCGTGGGCCGGGACATAGAACGGGCCTTCGTGCGCTTCCAGGAAGGCTGGCAGGCCGCCCGCCTTTTCCCAGGCGACCAGCACGCTGGTATCGAGCGCTATGGCTATTGCAGCGACTTGGCGCCTTGATCCATCGCCCGGCGCAGTTCGGAGCGGTCCTGCTCGGAAAACCTGACCTCTTTGAGCCGGCGCAGCAATTCCTTACCCGACACACCAACCGCGCGCCGGACAACAGCGACACCCTTGCCGTGGCGGCGGATTTCGACCACCTGGCCGCGCTGGATAACGTCATCGAGGATGCGCTTGCTTTCGTTGGCCATTTCAGTGGCGGTCGCTATCACGGGGGTAAAATACCCATTTTAGCCCGACTTGGCGGATTCGACCCACGGTCTAACTTTTTTCGCTTCGTAAGTCGTTGATTTCCAAGGGAGGGATTCTCCCAAAGGGGGCAAAACCGCTTGTAGTGAAGACCCACCCTATTCCCAACGTTCTGCAAGTATGCATAATGGGACGGCATTATGTTTCTGCGCTTCACAACCCGAAAGAAGAACGGCAAGGAGCACCGCTATTACAGTCTGGTTGAGAACCGACGCGTGAGCGGCGGGCGAGTGGTGCAACGGCCTGTGCTCTACCTGGGCGAGATCAACGACAGCCAGAAGGAGTCCTGGCGCAAGACCATCGAGATGTTCGAGGAGGGCCAACCTCGCTCGCGGACGGTCGCCTTATTCCCCGAGGACCGAATCGGTCCGATGGCCGACGCGGACATCGTGCGCCTTCGTCTCAACGAACTATCGTTGCATCGGCCGCGCCAATGGGGAGCGTGCTGGCTAGCCAGCCAACTCTGGGAACAGTTGGAGTTGGACCGGTTCTGGGCCGAGCGGTTGCCGCCCAGTCGCAAAGGCACGCGCTGGGATTGGGTGCTGCAGATCCTGGTCTTTTACCGCTTGATCGAACCGGGCAGCGAGTGGCGCCTGTATCGGCACTGGTTTGAGCACAGCGCCCTGGCCGATTTGCTCGGCGTTGATTTGGAATTGGCTGACATCCACAAACTTTATGAATGTCACGATCGGTTGCTGACGCACAAGCGGGAGCTTTTCAATCATCTGACCGGGCGCTGGAAAGACCTCTTTAACGCCCGCTTCGAGGTGCTGCTCTACGACCTGACCAGCACGTATTTTGAGAGCGACCCGCCCTTTCCCGAAGGAGATAAGCGCCGCTACGGTTACAGCCGGGACAAGCGCTCGGATTGCGTGCAGGTGGTCATCGCGCTCATTGTTACTCCGGAAGGCTTTCCCCTGGCCTACGAGGTGATGGCGGGCAACACCAGCGACAAGACCACGTTGCGAGGGTTCCTGAAGCAGATTGAGCAACAGTATGGGAAAGCCGATCGGATTTGGGTAATGGACCGGGGCATTCCGACCAAGGAGGTCCTGGCGGAGATGCGCGCGGCCGATCCGCCGATTTACTACCTGGTGGGCACCCCGCGGGGCCTGCTCAGCAAATATGAAGACAAGCTCCTGGGCTTGCCCTGGCAGGTGGTGCGGGAAGGCGTGTCGGTCAAGCTCCTGGTTGAAGACAAGGAACTGTATGTGTTTGCCCAGAGCCAGGACCGGGTGAGTAAGGAACGGGCCATGCGTCGGCGCCAGCTCAAAGGGCTTTGTAAACGGCTCAAGCAACTCCAGCAGATGGATCTCAAGCGCGATGAACTGCTCAAGAAGTTGGGGGCGGCGCTGCACGATTTTCCCACGGCGGCCCGCCTGATGGAAACGGCCGTGGCGCCCAAGGCAGCGCAGCTCTCTTTCAGCCTGCGCAAAGACAAACTGCGCCAGGCGCGTAAACGGGAAGGCCGTTACCTTTTGCGCAGCAACATCGTCTCGGGTCGTTCCCCCGAGGAGTTATGGCACTTTTATATCCAACTCACCCAGGTGGAGGGGGCCTTCAAAAATCTGAAGGACGACTTGAACTTGCGCCCTATTCGCCATCAACTCGAAGGGCGGATCGAGGCCCATATCTTTATCTCCTTCCTGGCTTACTGCCTGCACGTGACCTTGCGCCGACGCCTGCATGACTTAGCTCCCGGCCTGACGGCCCGTGCGGTGTTGGAGAAGTTCGCCACCATCCAGATGCTCGATGTCCATCTGCCCACCACCGATCAACGCACGGTCGTGATGAGGCGTTACACGCAGCCCGAGTCGGACGTGCAACTACTACTGCAGCGTTTGAAGCTGGAGCTGCCGCCCCAGCCTCCACCGAAGATCATGAATCCTAAACCGCCAGGCCAAACTAGTCCTGTAGTGAAGACCTAGAAGATGCCGCCGTTGATTTGCAGGCACTTACGCAAGGGTACCCCCTCCAATCCGCCAAGTCGGGTTAGGGAGGGGGAGCCACGCACTCCGTCTCTCCCAAATACCTGGCGCGCCAGGCTCGCGGACGTGCTGGCGAGGTTTCTCTCCCTCTCCCTAAGGGGGAGGGCCGGAGTGAGGGGGACCGGACGCCGGCACTTCAGCCTCTGCGAGATGCGTATAAGGAGTAGAGCAAGCTGGTCCCACTCCCAACGCTTGGCGTTGAGGCGCGGAAGTGGGCTCTTGCACGAGGTTGCCTTTGACCCGGCGAGGCGTCCCGAAGTATAAGTGCGTTATGAAAGCTATACTTCTGGCGTGCCTGGCCATTTCCGTGTCCGCCTTAGCCGCGCAATCCATAGTGCCCGTCCCAAAGGAAGTCGTGCCCGAGCGCATCCCCGGCGCAAAGCCGATGAACGTGGTCTTCATTCTCACGGACGACCATCGCTACGACGCCATGAGCTTCCTGCACCACCAGTTCGCTCAGACCCCCGTGCTCGATTCGATGGCCGCCAACGGCGTGTACATGAAGAACGCGCTGGTGACGACCTCGCTATGCTCGCCCAGCCGCGCTTCGATTCTAACCGGGCTCTATACTTTCCGGCATCGGGTCATTGACAACAACCGTCCCATCCCGCCCGGCACGATCTACTTTCCGCAGTACCTGCAAGAGGCGGGCTACGCGACGGCGTTCATTGGCAAGTGGCACATGGGCGGCGAATCCGACGCGCCCCGGCCCGGCTTCGACCATTGGGTGAGCTTCAAAGGGCAGGGGGTGTATTTCGCGCCCAAGGGCGGTTACATGCTTAACGTGGACGGCAAGCACGTGCCGCTCAAGGGTTACATGACCGACGAGTTGACCGATTACGCGGTGGACTGGCTGAAGCAACAGAAGCCGGGCGGGAAACCCTTCTTCCTCTACCTTTCGCACAAGGCTCTTCATGCCAATTTCACCCCCGCCCCGAAGTATGAGGGCCGGTTCACCAACCTGCCGTTCAAACGCCCCATCACCGAGGCCAACACCCCGACCAACTACTGGGATAAACCACGCTGGATGCACGACCAGCGCAACTCCTGGCACGGCGTGGACTTCCCCTATCACAGCAACCTGGACATCGAGCGCTACTACAAGCGCTACTGCGAGACCTTGTGCTCGGTGGATGACAGCGTCGGGCGCGTGCTCCAGCAGTTGAAGGACATGGGGGTCGAGAACAACACGCTGGTCATCTACATGGGGGACAACGGGTTCCAGTTCGGCGAGCATGGTTTGATTGACAAGCGCACGGCTTACGAGGCCTCGATCCGGGTGCCGCTGCTGCTTTATTGCCCGGGCCTGTTCCACGGCGCCAACGTGGTGGACAAAGTGGTCGCCAACATTGACATCGCTCCGACGATCATGGAGGCGATGGGCCTGCAGAAACCGCCCCACATGGACGGGCTGAGCTTCCTCCCGCTGGCCGAGGGCAAGAAGGTCCCCTGGCGCAAATACTTCCTCTACGTCTATTACTGGGAGAAGAATTACCCGCAAACGCCCACCATGTTTGCGATCCGCAGCGACCGCTACAAATACATCACCTACTACGGGGTGTGGGACGTGGACGAACTCTACGACTTGCAAAACGACCCGAACGAGATGAAAAACCTCCTCTACGATCCGCAATACAAAGCGCTCGGAAAGCAGATGGAGAACAAGCTTTACGACATGATGCGCGACCTGGGGGGTATGGAGGTCCCACTGAATCAACCGATGGGGGGGAGCGCCAACAAGCGCCTGCGCAGCCGCGGCGGACAGCACGCCTCCGACTTCCCCGACCCGCTGGTCGTGGATAAGCCGATTAACTCGAACGCTGAGTAATCAGGCGGGGTACCTCCAACCCTGCACCGTGCCGTCCGACGGCCGCCGCAGGGACCGCACCGTCACCTCGCCGTCACCTCACCGTAGCACCTCTGATCGCCGATCAGAGGTGCTACGGTGAGGTGACGGTGGGGTGACAGTGCGGTGATGGAGGGGGGCCGGTGCTGTGCGGGTGGCGGCGTGGGGCCAAGGCGAGCAGGGTCATTACCTTTGGAATACGCGCAAGTCTTTGATAGTAAACAGCTTCCGTTTTAATAATCGGTTCTCGGTGGAAACGTGTTGGGCCAAGCGCAGTGGCCTTTCTCATTAACACCCCGCTTCAGCGGGGTGAATTTGGGCAGAGCGCCGCCTTTAGCCGCTTTAGCGGCTTCCTCGTGCGCGACGCCAGGGCGGGACTGCGAGGCAACCGCTAAAACGGTTGAGATGCTCGACTAGCTTCAGAACTCCTGACTCGCCGCAGGATCTTGGAGCAGCGTGGAATTTGCCTGAGCCTGTTTTCGAGGCGGGTGGTTGCTTCCCCCTCACCCCGGCCCTCTCCCTTGGGGAGAGGGAGAACCATCGGCCGTTCTACGACAAATCGAGGCATCGAGGCATATCCCGCGACGGCCGGCAGGGCACCCTCTCCCCAAGGGAGAGGGCCGGGGTGAGGGGGAAGGCTCACCTTGTTTCCACGGGATCAGGATTTCTGAGCCTGCCTCCACCCCTCTGAAGCGGGGTGTTAATGAGAGCCGCAGCTATTCCACCGAAAACAGCGAAGCACACGTTCTCGTGGAAGCTGCTGTGATCATCCCATTTATGGGCTTACGAGTCGGGCGCGGAAGTAGTGCCGGGTAGCGGTTGCAGGGGAGAGACCCAGGATGGCGGGGGCGTTGGTGAGGGTGACGGTTTGGAGGGGCTGCCACAGGCTGCCCGTCAGGTTATCAGCGTGTTCGATGGCAAACTGGGCGCCCGCAGGGCCGATGAGGCTGAGCTGGAGGCCGTTTGAAGCGGAGATGGACAGCGCGGGCGATGGCTGGATGCCCAAGTTGGCGGGCATGTCAACGATTTGCAGGCCGCCGTCGGGCATCGCGATGAAGGCCCGGTTGCCGATCAGCGCGAGCTTTTTGGCGAAGGAGGTCGTGGGAATACGGGCGACGTTGACCGGGGCGGACGGGAGGCTGATGTCCACGACCCAGATGCCACTGGTGCCACAAGCCAGATAGGCCAGATTTCCGGCCACCTGGACGTCATAGACGGGCAAGAACTGGTAGCGCGGAGGGAAGCCAACGGGCCCAGTGCCAGGCATGTATGAGCCGACCATCTCGGGCGCGGCGGGGTTACTCACATCGAACAGGCGCAGGCCCGAGTTGGCGCCGGCGGTCAGGGCGAGGTCGCCGAGGAGAACGACGCCCTCAGCATCGGACGTTGTGGCCGCGAGCAGGTCCGGCTGGGTCGGGTCGCTGACGTTGATGATCTGCAGGCCGTAGGTCTTGGGGTCGGTTATGAGCGACAACACCGAGGGGCACGCGACGTAAGCAAGATCGTTCGCCACACAGATAGCCTCGGCGCACATATTCGTAACGAAGCTGCCCAACCACGACGGGTGCGCGGGGTTGCTCACGTCGAGAATCTGCAAGCCGCCATCCCAATCGGCCACGTAGGCGCGGTTGCCGGCCACGACGACATCCTGCGCGGAGCGGGGTGTGTCGTAGCTCCCGATGCTTATGGGGTTGACCGGATTGGCGAGGCTGAGCACTTGCACTCCCGCGGCGCCGTCCGCCACGTAGGCGAATGGGCCTGCGATGTGGACGGCGTTGGCCTGGCCGGGGGTGTTGAAGCCGCCTACCAGTATCGGACTGTCCGGGTTGCTTATGTCGAGGACCCCGACGCCGTTGGAGCCCTGGGCGAGGTAGGCCAGGTTGTTGGTTACACAGACATCGTTGACTCCCTGGAACCAAAAGCCGCGTGGGGCAGGGGAGGCCAGGACGGTCAATAGCGCGTCACGGCTGAAGTTGGTGCCGGCGAAGTTGCTGACGCGCACGGAATACACGCCTTCGTCCGCGACGGTCGCGTTAGTGAAAGAGAGGCTGCTGCCGATGGCCCCGGCGATATTGGTGCCGCTTCGGAGCCATTGATATTGGGGCGTGGGGGCGCCGCTGGCCTGGACGGAGAGCGTGGGGGCGGCTCCGGCGGCGACGTTCAGCGAGCAGGGCTGGGCGGTGATGATCGGGGCCGCAGTTGGGAGCACTGTTAGGATGGCGTTGCTGCTGACCACGCTGCCCTCGGCGTTGCGCACTTCGTAGCTATAGGCCCCGGCATCGCTAAGCTGGACATTCGTGAGGGACAGGTAGGAACTTGCGGCTCGGGGAAGATTGGTACCGTCCTTGCGCCACTGGTACTCGAACGGGGGCGACCCGTCGGCAGAAGCCCGCCAGGAAACGGCCTGGCCGACATAAACCGTCGCACCGTAAGGCTGGTAAGTGATGAAAGGAGGCGAGGGAGGCAGGACGGTGAGCGAGGCGTTGCTGCTGAGAACAGAGCCTTGCACGTTGGTGACGAGGACGGAATATACGCCCGTGTCGTTGGTAGTGGCGGACTCGAGGTAGAGCCAGGAATTGGTAGCGCCAGAGATGTTGGCGCCGCCTTTGAGCCATTGATAACTGAACGGCGGGGTGCCGATGACCGAGACCCCGGCGTAGACGGTTTCGCGCGAGAAGACGGTCTGGTCCCAGGGTTGATAGGTAAACTGCAGTGGGCGAGGGGCATCCAGGACTACCTGATCCACGAAGCCGGCTGCTGCCCTGTTGGTTGCCGAGGAGTAAACGTGGAAGGTCCACCGCAGAACATTAATCCCTACCGGCAGATCGTAGAGCGGCTGCCACCAACCGCTGGAATGAACCCCGGGCATGGGCGGACCCGAGCCCGGATTGATAGCGAAGGTCAGATACGCGGTCGCCGGCGAAGGAAAAGTCGCCGGGTCTATGGTCTCGGTCCAGAAGCTCAGTGTAGCTGGGCCGACGACAGTGGTTTCCAGCCAACTCGACTGCCCTGGATCAATCAGGCCGCTCTGAGTGGCGCTCACACCGTCATGGCTGTTAGTCGTCTGGCCGAACCAATCGGCGTCGCCGCCGGTCGTCCAGACCAGGTTGGTGGTATCCAGCGCCTGTTCCAGGCTCGGGGTCTGTGCCCGGGCTCCGGTACACGAGAGGGTGATGATCAAGGAGATCAGGCAGGCGGACCGTGGACTAAAGCTTAGGGGTCTCATCTGAGTATCCGGGTAGCGGTTTAGCGGGAGCGGCATCTTTTGTCAATATCCTTTGCAGTCGCGCGGATGAGATGGCGTTGGCGTGCCCTCAGGGCAGGAGCACGACCTGGTAAATGCGCTGCGGCGCGATCCCGGGAAAGTCTGAAGCGGAAGTGCTGGTGCCCGTGGCGTTGATGGTCGAGACCTGTGTAATCCAACTCGGAGCGTCGAGTGTGTTCTTATAGGCGATCCGGTAGGCGCCGTTGGTGAAGGAGTGCCAGGTGAGCGTCACTTTGCCACTGGACCAGGAGGCGGCAGTGATCGTTGGGGGCGGCAACAGGCGGAAGATAATGTTCGTGGGGGTACCCCATCCAACCACTCCTGTCCCGTAGATGTTCCCATCACGGCCTTGTGTCAGCGGCGGAGGGCCGGTATTGATCCCGCCGGAAGCATCCTCAGCGTCGGCCAGAGTGGACAAAAGCCCGTTAGTCATTACGCGGAAGATTGTCCCGATGCCATTAGGCCCACCGCCAGTGGTCAGCCCGTAGAAGCTGCCGTCCCTGGCCAGCAGCAGCCGGGTCATGGGGTTGGAGCCATTTGTGCCGGCGAAGGAAACTAAGGTCGTGATCTCGCCGTTCGTGCTCATCCTGAACACGCTGCCATTGCTCGTCGTAAATGGCGCCAACGGATGCCCTATGGTTCCATAAAGGTAACCGTCGGTTCCCGCGGTAAGGCCAGCCATTGGCCGGTCACCGTAGCCTGGCAAAGGCGGCGATGGCGGGTCGTAAAAATGGGCCAGGGTCTGGAAAAGACCATTGGTTGAGACCTTGTAGATGGAAGCCGGTACGGCGGTTGTTCCGTACAACCAGCCGTCGGGTCCCTGCACCACGCAGTCGCTTGGTGCTGCTCCGATGAAATTCGTCAATGCCGTCACCACTCCAGCCGTGGTGGCCCGAAAGATCGTCGAGGGGTTGGTGAAGGCCCAGCCCCCGCCCATCGTCACGCCGTAGAGAAACCCGTCGCTCGCCTGTATCAGGTCATAAACCGGCCGAGCGCCCTCACTGCCATTAAATGAATGGATCGTTTGGTAGTAACCCTGGGAGGGAACGACCTTAAAGAGGGTGCCGAGACCATACGTACCGCCTGACACGGTGGTCCCATAGAGATTGCCATCCGTGGCGAGCACCAGGCCGCCCTGTGGATCGGTGCCCGCGCCTGGGAGGCCCCTCAGGTTCGTCAGCGTGCCTGCGGGTGTTATGCGAAACACAGGGCTGGAACTGGTGCCGGCCACGGTGCCATAGAAGTTCCCGTCTGGGGCTTGCACTAAATCGGAGACGGAACCTACCTGGTTGGGCAATATGAAGGAGCAAATCGTCTGGCGCACCAACTCCGCTCCGGCCAATGGGCCCACAGAGCAGCAGGCCAAACCGGCCAGCGCGACGAGAAGCCGTCTGGTCCAACGGCCTTGATCCTTTGTGCTCATAAGTCCAACGTCCGACGAAGGCGAAACGCGCTTCCAATTAGTCGCACGTATGGCAGCAGCTTCCCCATAACAGCCCGACTTCACCACAATACGCCGCCTTCGTCAAGTCCTATCGAGACTTCCGCCGTGGCGCTGTTTTGTGTCTCCGTAGCCACGATGCGCAGGCAAACCTTGCCGGCTGCCGGCACCGTTGGGAGGGATTTGCCAGCAGAGAAACTCCAAGCCACACCGTTTGGCACGTTATCTTTGACCCTGCCTGTCCAGGAGGTCTTTACAGCCATTCCTGCGTGTTACGAGCAGTTTCGCGGGAAGGTGTCAAGAATCGGTACACTGCCCGGCGGCCAAGGCCGCTGCGGCGAGGGCTGGTTGCATGACCGACAGGCACAGCAATTGCTACCTTGGGCAGCGGTCTTCTTGTTGGCGAGGGCCTTCGAGGGCTGGTTGGTCTGCAGAGGTATGGCGGAAGGGCACTTGGGTTGGCGACCATTATTGGCAATGACAATAGACTTCAAGCAGTGGATTCGAGCAAACACCCGACGCGGGCGGGTGCCGATGAGGGCGCGTTGCCTGCGGGTGAGGAGCGGGGAGTGGGAGGATGGCAAATGGCAGATGGCAGAACCAAGGTAGAAACATGACTGACGAACCTGGCAAGCGCCCCTTTCGGATTCTGGTCGTTGACGACAACGCGGCGATTCACGGCGATTTTCGTAAGACGTTAGGCGCGCAGCCCACAGGGGGGACGCAACTTGATGACCTGGAGAAATCACTCTTTGGCGCCACGGCGGCTCCGATCCAGAGGGCTGTCTTTCGGATAGATTCGGCTTTCCAGGGCAAAGACGCGTTGGCGATGGTGCAGCGCGCCCGGGAGGAAAATGACCCCTACGTGCTGGCGTTTGTTGACATCCGCATGCCGCCCGGTTGGGACGGGGTGGAGACGATCGAACACCTGTGGAAGTGCTCCCCGGACTTGCAGACCGTCATCTGCACGGCCTATTCGGATTATTCGTGGGATGAAATGGCGCGGCGGTTGGGCCAGACCGATGGGCTGCTGATTCTCAAGAAGCCGTTTGATACGACCGAGGTGCTGCAGGTGGCTCATGCCCTGACGCGGAAATGGGACCTGTGCCGGCAAGCCAAGCTGAGGATGGAAGATTTGGACCGGATGGTGCGCGAGCGCACGCAGAAGCTGCAACAGGAAGTCGAGGAACGCGCAAGGGTCGAGGAAGCCCTCCTGGTCTCGGAGGAGCGGTTCTCCAAGGCTTTTCGCGCCAGCCCGATGCCTATGGCGATTCAAAGCGACGCAGACGGCCGCTTCCTGGATGCCAATTCCAGCTTTCTGGAGCTCACGGGCTACGCCGCCGACGAACTGTTGCGGCACACAGACCAGGAGCTGCGGCTCTGGGAGGACGGCGCGCTAAAACGGGGCGGCAGGGGCTTGCCCGAAGCCCGTATCCGCGGTCGCTCGGGCGCACTTCGTCGCCCGGATGGCACAGTTCGCGAAACGGTGCTGTGGGCGGAGCCAATTACGCTGGCCGCCGCACCATGCCGGCTGCTCATCGTCGAGGATGTGACGGAGAGGCTGAAGCTGGAAGGACAATTGCGGCAGGCCCAAAAACTGGAAGCGGTAGGATGCCTGGCTGCGGGTGTTGCTCATGAGTTCAATAACCTTTTGACGGTTATTCAGGGCCACGCAGACCTGCTTAGCGGCAAAACGCCCGGCACGCGCGGCGGCTCGGAATCCGTTGCGCGCATCACCCAAGCCAGCCAGCGGGCAGCCTCGCTCACGCGCCGGCTGTTGGCCTTTAGTCACAAGCAGGCGGTGCAGTTCAAACCGGTCCAATTGTCAGCTACCCTGCAGGGTTTGGCCAAGATGCTGGGCCAGTTGATCGGGGAGCCTTACCAACTGCGCCTGGAATGCGCCGCGAGCCTGCCGAAGGCGCGCGCGGACGAGAGCAGCGTGGAACAGATTCTGATCAACCTGGCGCTCAATGCCCGCGACGCTATGCCGGACGGAGGAACGATCGGGATTACTGCCAGCCTGGCGGTGTTGGACGAGGCGGCGGCGCGGGCGAATGTCCAGGCGCGCCCGGGCAGCTTTGTCTGCCTGACGGTTTCGGACATCGGCTGCGGTATGAGCCCGGAGGTGTTGGCCCGCATCTTCGATCCATTTTTTACCACTAAGGAAGTGGGCAAAGGCACAGGTCTGGGACTGGCCACGGTGCATGGCATTGTGCGGCAGCACGCGGGCTGGATTGAAGTCGCCAGCCAGGTGGGGCACGGTTCATCGTTCAAGGTGTTCCTGCCGGTCTGGGAGGGGGAGGCTGTGGTGGGGCCAACCGCCGAATCTCCCCGCAGTTGCGCGTCTGAGAGCGGCGCCGGGGAAACCGTGCTAATCGTCGAGGACGAAGCGATCGTGCGAGAGTCCGCCAAGCTGACGTTGGAACGTGGAGGGTATCGGGTGTTCGAGGCGGGTGATGGACCGGATGCTCTGGCGGTGTGGGAGCGGTGCCCCGCCCACATTGACCTGCTGGTCACCGATATGGTCATGCCCCATGGTGTCAGCGGCGGCGCGCTGGCGCGCGTGCTCCAATCGCGGGACCCTCACCTGCGAGCGCTTTACACCAGCGGTTACAGTTCAGAGGTCATCAGGGAAGATCTGCGTTTGACGCTTGGTGTGAACTTCCTTCGCAAGCCCTACGATCCTCCGGCGCTACTCAAGGCGGTCAGGGCGTGCCTGGACCACGCCGTGCAAGCGCCGGTCAAGACCGACACGGCCCAAGCCGCCAGCGCCACGTTCCACAGCCGCTCCCCAGTCGAAGCAAAGGTTGCTACCTGTTTATGAAGAGCCTCCTTTCGCGTTTGCGCATCCATTGGGAAAGTGAACCGGCGGCCTGGGAGCGCCAGCATCCTTGCCGACGTTTGGCCACGAAGCAATTACGCCGGCAAGGATGCCGGCGCTCCCAGGGGCTCATGAAGATGTGACTATGCCCGCACCTCTGCAAAAGCCTGGCGAGGCCTCTCCACCGGTCAAGGGGTCGGTGGAACTGGCCAGCCGCGTTTTCTCCGAGTTGGGGGGCAAGCTTAACGCGGCGGGTTCTCTGCGGCAGGCGGCGGAGATCATTCTCGAGGCGGCCGATACACTGTTGGGTTGGGATGCGGCGGCTCTGGACCTGTATTCTCCGGAACTGGATGCGGCCGATTGCATCCTGGCAATGGATCTGGTCGAAGGCCGGCGAACCGAGGTCACGCAGCGACCGGGGTTGTCGCCTTCTTCGACCATGCGCCAGGTGATTCGCGATGGCGGTCAGCTCATCCTGCGGCCAGGAACGCCCCAGTTCACGCCCGAGTCCAGGCCTTTCGGAGATGCAAGTCGGCCATCAGCTTCGTTGCTGCTGGTCCCAGTCCGATACCAGAAGCGGGTAACGGGCGTCCTTACGATCCAGAGCTACACGCCGGATGCCTATGCCAAGGAGGACGTGGATACCTTGCTGGCGCTTGCAGACCATTGCGGTGGAGTCGTCGAGCGTATCCAGGCCGAGGCCTTGCTGCGCCGCACCGAAGAGCTTTATCGCCGCGCCATCGGTGGCGCAGGGGCTGTGCCCTACGCGTACGACTATCGCAACCGATCCTATTCATTTATCGGCGATGGCGTTGAGCAACTGACAGGCTACGCTGCGAAGGACATCAATAGCGCGCTGTGGACCCACATCGTTCAGGAATCGGAGATGGCAGGGGACGCGGCGGGGCTGGAAAAGGCCGAGGCGTCCCGACGGGTCGTCAACGGCGAGCTGCGCCATTGGCGGTGCGATATGCGCATCCTTACCCGTGAGGGCAAATCCCGGTGGATCGCCGACGCCTCTGTCCAGAATCTCGATGAGGCGGGCCGGGTGATTGGCTCGATAGGCATCCTGGCAGGATATTACCGAGCGCAAGCAGGCCGAGCTATCCGCCATGGCCCTGTCCAAGCTTGGTCAGAGCCTGATTTCGGCGACCACCCAGGACGAGGCGGCGCGGGTCCTCCTGCAAGTGGCGGAAGAACTGTTCGGCTGGGATGCCTGTGCGTTTTACCTGTATTCGGCGGAAAAGGACCTCGTGCATCCAGTGCTCTACATGGATACCGTTGACGGACGGCGGGTTGAAACCGCGCCTCCGGCTTATGAGGGCCAGCCGAGTCCAATCAATCGCCGTGTGATTGAAAAGGGCGCCGAGTTGATTTTGAAAGCGGCCTCGGCCCTGGTGATGGATCCAGACGGAACTCCGTTTGGCGATACCACGCGGCCTTCGGCATCTATCATGCGCGTCCCGGTCCGGCTTCGGACAAGCAAGGTGAGCGGAATCGTGGCGATTCACAGCTACCGGCCACAGGCCTACAGCCAAAGGGACCTGAACACCCTGCAGGCGCTGGCCGATTGTTGCGGCGTGGCCCTCGAACGCATTTGGGCCGATGAGGCGCTGCGCCAGTCCGAATCCCAATTCCGCCTGGTCTGGGAAAGCTCGGGCGACGGCATGAGGCTGACCACCCGCGAGGGCGTCATGCTGCGAGTCAACGATGCGTTTTGCCGCATGGTCGGGAAATCGCGTGCGGAGTTGGAGGGGCAACTCCTGACCGTCATCCATAGCGAATCCAACGCGGACTTTGTTCTGAGCACCTACCGGAAGCGGGTTGACTCGAACACCCTGGTGCCGCACCTGGAGACGGAGGTTACCTTGTGGAACGAGGCCAAGGTGTGGTTTGAGCTTTCCAACTCCCTGCTGGAGGTGCCTGGCAAGCCGCCGCTTGTCTTGAGCGTCTTGCGGGACATCACTTCGCGCAAGCAGACGGAGGCGGAGTTGGCGAAAATGCACGGGCAGTTGCTGGAAGTCTCCCGGCAGGCGGGCATGGCCGAAGTGGCCACCAGCGTCCTCCACAACGTGGGCAACGTCCTCAACAGCGTCAACGTCTCCAGCTCCTTGATTGCGGACAAGTTGCGCACCTCGAAGATGGGGAACCTGGCGAAGGCCGTGGCCCTGCTCCAGGCTCACGCCAAAGACCTGGCCGACTTCCTTGCCCTCGATCCCAAGGGCCAGCAATTGGCCGGTTACCTCAGCAGCCTCGCCGATCATCTTGCGATGGAACAGCAAGAGACCCTCGAGGAGATCAAATCGCTGGTTAGCAACGTTGATCACATCAAAGAAATTGTCGCCATGCAGCAAAGCTACGCCCGGGTAGTGGGTGTGGTGGAGTCGCTGCCGGTCATTGACCTTGTTGAAGACGCATTGCGCCTCAATGCCGGCGCCATGGAGCGCCATAACGTTCAGGTCATCCGCGAATACTTCGAGGTCCCGCCCATTCTGGTGGACAAGCACAAGGTATTGCAGATCCTGGTGAACCTGATCCGCAACGCCAAGTACGCCTTGGACGACCGGGGTCACACGGACAAGCGGTTGGTTCTGCAAGTCGGCCTAAATGGAAACGACAGGGTGAGGATTGCCGTCATTGACAACGGCATCGGCATTCCGCCTGAGAGCCTGACGCGTATTTTCGAGCACGGGTTCACCACCCGCAAAGAAGGTCATGGCTTCGGGCTGCACAACGGCTCCCTGGCGGCCCAAGAGCTGGGTGGCTCATTGACGGCCCATAGTGCGGGGTTGGGCCAGGGCGCCACGTTTACGCTCGAACTTCCGCGCCGGCCACGGGAAAAGGGCCATAAGACGGAACTAATGGCGAAAGGCGGAGCGGACTCCAGGAGCTAGCCTCGATTTCCACGGTATCGGAATCAGCTAACGCTTGAGGCGTTTCGGGCAGTCGGTTTAGGCGAACTGGATGACCGGGGACCGACCCCGCGCGTCTCCCTTCGGCCGCGGTTCGTTTCTCAGGCCACCAGCCATTTCCCTGCGATTCCACGCTGGGCCAGCGCACAAGCCCCTGGGGCTCCGCATGGACTCGGGCTGGTTACCGTCACGGCTCTCACTCGCAGAAGATCCGGCACCATGCGGCAGCGTGACGTTAGCAATATAGAATACTTATAATATCACAGTGTATGTGTTATTATCAAAATAACGCCCTATGCTGGCCAGCACACCGGAGCCTTCGACATCGCTCATTAATGCGTTCAGTGCCGCAATAGATTGTGGTTGCCACCTCCATCGCCCACTACCTATTGACATCAATGAAATACTGTGGCAATATTAATATGTGGCTATCAATACTCGAAATGAGATAACTGTCTCGCCAGATGCCCGCTTCTTCCTCGCCCCGGAATCCGCCCACCACCGTCAGTATGAGGCCCTCCGCGCCTTCTTTGTCGAACAACTGCCCGGACCGCAAGCCGCTCGCCGCTTCGGTTACTCCCCCAATGCCTTCCGCGTCCTGTGCTACCAGTTCCGCCATGATCCTAACAAACGCGCCGGCTTTTTCCAACACCCTAAGCCCGGCCCCCACCACGCCCCGTCTCGCGACCGCGTGCGCGAACTGGCCGTGGCCCTGCGCAAGCAGAACCTCTCCATCTATGACATCCAGCGCGAACTGGCCCAGGCCGGCCAGGTCATCAGCGTCAATGCTCTGGCCGTGCTCATGCGCGAAGAGGGCTTCGCCCGCCTGCCCCGCCGCCGGGACGACGAACGGCCCCTCACCCTCAAACCGGAACCGGCCGCTGTGGCCAACGTCCGCCAATTGGATCTGGAGCCTCGCTCCTTCCGCACTCGCTTGGGGGGCTTGTTCCTGTTCGTCCCCTTGATGCGAGGCCTGGACCTCGAGTGGGTCGCCCGCCGAGCTCACTTGCCGGGTTCTCAGATGATTCCCGCCCACCAAGCCTTGCGCAGCCTCCTGGGTCTCAAGCTGATCGGCAAAGAACGCAAGAGTCATGTCATGGACTTGGTCTTTGATCAGGGCTTGGCCCTGTTCGCCGGTTTGAATGTCATCCCCAAACGCTCCTACTTGGCCGCTTATAGCTCGGGCATCGGCCAGCAAACCAACACCCGCCTGATGGCAACCTGGTTTGCACACCTCACCCAAGCGGGACTGCGCCGGGGTGATTCCTTCGACCTGGACTTCCACACCGTGCCGGCCAACACCGGGGCCGAACCCCTGGAAAAGCACTATGTTTCCAGCCGCAGCCGCAGTCAAAAGGGCATCCTGGTCTTCCTGGCCCGCGACGCCACCGAGCGAGTGCTTTGCTATGCCAACGCCGCCCTGACCAAGGCCCAACAGCCCGACGAGATTTTAAGCTTCGTTAAGTTCTGGAAACGTCGCACCGGTCGCTTGCCCGCCGAACTGGTTTTCGACTCGCGTTTGACCACCTATCGGCAGTTGGACCGGCTCAACCGCCAGGACATCCGCTTCATCACCCTGCGCCGCCGCTCCAAAAAGATGCTCGGCCAAATCTTCAGCCAGCCCCCCTCGGCCTGGCAACGGATCACGCTGCCGGCTTTGACCCGCACCTTCCGCACGCCCAAGGTTTTGGATGAGCGCATCCAACTCAAAGGTTACAAGGGCCTGCTGCGCCAAGTCACCGTTACGGAGTTGGGCCATGAGGACCCCACCATCCTGCTGACCAACCAACTGGAACTGAGTTGCCCGGCGCTGGTGACCCGTTACGCCCACCGCATGCTCATTGAGAATGGCATCTCGGAGGCCGTCCAGTTCTTTCATCTCGATGCTCTCTCCTCGATGGTCGGGCTCAAGGTGGACTTTGATCTCCAAATTACCCTCATGGCCAGCTCGCTTTACCGCCTCATGGCCGATCAAATCGGACGCGAGTACGAGCGGGCGCAGGCCAAAAAGATCTTCCGCAATTTGCTCGATGTGTCGGCCACCGTCATCATCGGGGAACAGGACGTGATCGTAAGGTTGGATAAGCGAGCCCATAACCCCTTCCTGGTTTCCTCGCGCTTGGCCGAAAAACCAACGCCCATGCCCTGGTTTGGAGGCAAGCGATTGGTCATCCAGTTCGCCTAAACCGACTGCCCGAAACGCCTCAAGCGTTAGCTGATTCCATTTCCGTGGAAATCGAGGCTAGACGTACAACGCCCCCTGGAGTTCCCGCACCATCACTCCAACGAAAGGGTAACGGCGCTCGGGCTCGCGTTCGAGGCAACGAAGAATCACCTTCTCCAGGCTGGCCGGGATGTCCGAGTTGTAATCGCGGGGAGCGATGAAGCCCGAACGGTCGAGTTGCTTCGCCAGGATCTCACCCGGGGTTTCTCCCGGGAACGGCTTCTGGTGGGTGAGCAATTCGTACGCGGCCACGCCGTAGGAGAAGATGTCAACCCGATGCGTAATTGGCTCGCCAAGCAATTGCTCGGGCGCCATGTAGGCGGGAGTGCCCGGGTTCTTCCTGGAGGCTTTCTTCGGCTTTTCGGGAATCAGTTGGGCCAGGTCGAAATCCACCAGGCGCACGCTGGCGTTGCGGGTGACAAGCACGTTCTCGGGCTTGAAGTCGAGGTGCATGAAACCGTTGTCGTGCATGTGTTCGAGGCCCTCCGCCATGTCAATGAGGATCTGCGCGACGTTTTCCAGCAGCACCGGGTCCTGGCGCACGTGCAACTCCTTGAGGTTCGAGGCCTCAACGTAATCCATCAGCAAATAGAGCCGCCCACCGATCTTCCCGTGCTCGACGTAGCCGATGATGCGGTCGTGATCGCCGATCTTGGACAGGATCTCCGCGCCGCGGACGAATCGCCGCCGGGCCAGGAGGTTGAAACGGAGCCGTTCGTGCAGTCTGCGCAACGCGTAGGGTTTCTGCCGCTCGTCAGTGGCCAGCCAGATATCGGCCATGCCGCCGCTGTTGAGCAGTTCCTGCAAATAAAACCGGCCGAACGGACCCGGCGAAGGAGTCTGGCCCGTAGGCGACGTATTGGCTTTGCTAAGCACTGGCTCTATCTATCATGCCCGCGCCTGATTGGCCAATGCGAAAGCGACGAGAGCGACGTGGCTCACAGCCCAAAACAGGACGGAGACCGTTCCTTAATTTGAAATCGGAGTGCTTGAGTGTTGACACATGTGTCCCCGGCGTGTTACCGCGAAAGCAAAATATATTGCAACCTTATATGAACCCTGAAAATACACCCGTTCGATTTGGACTCCTGGGCTGCGGCGCCTGGGGCAGCCAGCATGCACGCGCGATCGCCAAAGCGCCTGGAGCCCAGCTTGCCGCTATAGCGGAACAATCAGAGGAGAACCGCGCGAGCGCCCAAACGGCCTATCCCGCCGCGAAGACTTACGCGGATTACCGCGAGATGCTGCAGCGGGAGAAGCTCGAAGTGGTGGACATCGTCCTGCCGCCGCATCTGCACTTCGAGGCGACCAAAGCGGCACTGGAGGCAGGCTGCCATGTGTTGCTGGAGAAACCGATGTGCCTGCAGGTTGACCAATGCGACGAATTGAATGCTCTGGCGAAGAAGCAGAACCGGCACCTGGCGGTTGGGCATGAGTTTCGGCTCTCCTCGCTCTGGGGCCGGATCAAGGAGATGGTGGACGAAGGGGCTATTGGGGACCCGCGCTATTGCCTGATCGAGCTGTGGCGCAATCCGTACCGACAGGGGACAGGGGGGTGGCGCTACAACATCAAGCAGGTCGGGAACTGGATTCTGGAAGAGCCAATTCATTTCTTCGACTTGGCCCGCTGGTATTTTGCGAAGGCCGGGGACCCGGTTTCCGTGTTCGCGTCGGCCAGCCACATACGGGATGAGCATCCCGAGTTGCAGGACAACTTCAGCGCCATACTCCATTTTCCCAATGGCGGCTATGCGGTCATCTCGCAAACCCTGGCGGCCTACGAGCATCATCAGGTGGTCAAGTTGACGGGGACCAAAGGGGCGCTTTGGGCCAGTTGGAGCGGGGCGATGGACCGGACGTTCCATCCCACCTTCTCGCTGAAATACTTCGACGGCGAGAAGGCACAAGACATCCCGCTGGCCAAGATTACGGGCGAGGTCTATGAACTTGAGGACGAACTCGCCAATATGGCCGAAGCGGCGCGCGGCGCGGCGCTGCGGTGCGCGACCGGCGAAGATGGCCGCTGGTCGGTCGCGATGTGTTTGAAGGCGCAGGAAGCGGTCACTTCTGGGCAAGCCTCGTCAAAATCTAACCGGGTCATGGACTCGTTGAACAGCTCCCCGCACTTCCAACCCACGTCATGAATTCGCGTCCGACTGAGCCGCCTGCCGTGCCCCCGGCTGGTGTGCCGAAATCAGCGGCCCCCTGGTATTCAGGGGTCACGTCCTACCAGTGGCTGGTGCTGAGCATCGCCTCAGCCGGCTGGGTCTTCGATGTGTACCAGGGGCAGATCTTCAATATCACGCGCAATCAAATGCTCGCCGATATTCTGAAGACGAGCGGGACGGCGGCGGTGATCAAGAACTACGGCGACGTATTCCTGGCCATCTTCCTGCTCGGCGGTGCTGTCGGAGGCATACTGTTCGGGTCACTGGCGGACCGCTGGGGCCGGCGGCCGATGATTGCGGTTACGATCCTGATGTATTCCATCTTCTCGGGGCTAACCTATTTTGCGCATTCGCTCTGGCAAGTGGGTGCCACCCGCTTTCTGGTGGCGATGGGCGTAGGGGGAGAATGGGCGGTGGCGGCAAGCCTGGTCGCCGAAGTCTTTCCCAAGGAGGCGCGAGCCCATGCGTCGGGGATCTTCCACGCGACTAGCGTGCTGGGCACCTGGGCCGCCGCGTTGGCGGGCCTGGCTATCGGCGCGCAATGGCGTTATGGATACCTGATTGGTATCGCCCCGGCTCTGCTGGTGTTCTGGGTGGCGTCGGCGATCAAGGAACCGGAAAGCTGGCGGGCGGCTGGCGCCAAAGCCGCCGCGTCAAAGGGGCCGAAGATGGGGAGTTTCAAGGACCTCCTGGGCAATCCCCGCTGGCGTCGGCGCGCCGTGCTGGGCCTGCTGCTGGCGGCCGTCGGGTTGGGCAGCTTTTGGGCCGTGAGCGTCGCGGGCCAGGATTTGGCCAAGGAACTCCTAATGCGAAACGGCGTGGGCGCAGCCCAGGCAAATCAGCAATCCAAATTCGCTTATGGCATCGTGCAGACCATCGGCGGCGGCCTCGGCCTGCTGGCGATGGGACCCCTTTGCGTGCGGCTGGGGCGTCGGCGGGCCTTTGCCTGGATGCACGTCGGGGCTTTCCTCATTGTCCCTGTCGCTTGCTACCTGCCCTCCACTTACGGCCAGCTCCTGGCCATCCTGCCGGTGTTCGGGTTTTTGACATTGGGTATCCATGCCGGTTACGCCATTTATTTCCCGGAGCTGTTTCCCACCCACTTACGGGCGAGCGGATCGGGGTTCTGCTTCAACGGCGGGCGGGTAGTGGCCGCCCTGGCATTGGTGCTTTCGGGCTGGCTCAAATCGCTGCCGGGAATGGATCTGCGGCTGGCGATTACCCTGCTTGGCCTCCTCTATCCCCTGGGCTTGCTGATTGTTCTGTTCATGCCGGAGACCAAAGGCCAGCCGATGCCGGAATAGCAGTCAAAAGCCCCGCAAGAATTAGCTGTTGACATCCGGGCGCCGCCCTGCCAATATCAGGCTGTGCTTGGTGAGACGCTATGTGCCGCAACCTGATTGAACTCGCCCAGAAGAACGAACTGGACTGTCCCATTCGCATTACCCCCTCCTGCCATCCGCGGGCGCACTGCGAGGTCTATGCCAAAGCCAAAACCTGGGAGATTATTATTTGCTGCTCGAAGTGCGACCGACAACTGGCAAAGATCAATGTCCGGGCTAGGGGTTGGTGGAAGCGCCTGGCCGCCTCGAAGAACCGGCCTTGATGGCGAGGAGGAAATCCAGGTTTCTCCGCGCGTCGGCATAGTCGGGCTTGAGTCCTGGGGCTTCACTATCCTTCCAATATCCGAGCTGCTGCCGCGTCAGCACCATGACGAACGGCCACGTCACCAGCATTGGCTTGCTCATCAATCCGAGGGCGAAGAAGAGCAGGGTGAGCATGTAGTCGAGAGTCGCGGACCGAGAGGCGGTCAGGACTCCTTGCGGCTTCGGCTCCCGACTGACGGCCGCAGACCGCTTCCGGGCGTAGCGGGCGTAAAAGATCAGTGCCAGGAGACCGAAAAAGGCGCAGAGCACATCCTTACGTTCCGCCACCCAGGCGACCGATTCGACGCGCAGCGGGTGGACTGCGAACAACGCCGCCACAAACAAGCTTCGCCAGGTTGAGCCGGTCATCAGTTGCAGCAACGCGAAAACCAGCGCCGCGTTGAGGGCGTGAAGCAGCACGTTGGTCAAATGGTGTCCCCAGGGGCGCAAACCGAAAACCTCACAGTCCAGCATGTGGGACAGCCAGGTGACGGGATACCAGTTGGCGGCGTAGCTATTCTCAAATGCCCAACGGACGTTTTCCAAGGTCAATCCGCCGGTCACGTGAGGGTTATCCAACACGTACTCTTTGTCATCGTAGTTGACAAAGTCATGGCTCGTCACCGGGCCGTACAAGGCAATCGTCACTAGCGCCAGCAATGCTGCCATCAGCCATAACGGAAGACGCGACCGAGCTATAGCAGTGCCGGATGGCATCTCGGCTGCAGGGTCGGAGTTCGGCGCTGGATTGGGCATGGGCATGGCCCGACTTACTGCCCACCCGCAAGAGCGGCATTCGGCGGAGCGTTCTGGTTGCTCATTTTTAGCGGATACTAATTACCCCTTCCGACCTTGCATTGCAAACCCTTGGGCCAGCGGGGCAAGAAACGAGCAAGGCGCTGAAGGGAACTCGCTTCAATGCTTCAGCGCCATCACGGTTTTGTGGTCAAAAGCCAGACGCGGACGGTGGCGAATTGGTTGCTAGCGGTCGAGACGGGGGCCACGAGGCGGGCTTTGACGGTCTGAGTCAGGCCGTTGCCGTCATCAGTGACCTGGAGTTCTTCAACATAGTCGGTGCCGGTGTTCCAGGTCAGCAGGTCATTGGAAACATAGACGGCGTAGGCGACGTCGGTGGGTGGGAAGCGGCGATGATAGGTGAGGGTCAGGTGCTGGAGATTATCGTCCGGGTATGGTTCAAAGCTCATCGCGAGCGGGGCATTGGTGTTGGCAATCGTCGGGTCGAGGTTGGCGGCGTATTCGGCGAAATTGACGAGGCCGTCGTGGTCGAAATCAGCACCTTCGCCGCTGAGGGTCGGGTTGGTGAGCTGTTCGAGAGTGAAGTGGCTGACGGTCCAGGCGCCGTAAGGCGAATCGTGGATGATGACGGTGGCTTCGCCATTGCCGATCGAATAAGCCAGGTTGGTGTTGATGGTCAGCGTGACTGTCTCGTCGCCCTCGGTGCGGTGGTCGAGAAAAGGCTCGACGGTGACCTGGAGGAAATATTCGCCAGCCGGGATCGTGAAGAGGTTGGTCAGTTCAACGTAGTCCATGACGTTGCTGGCGATGCCGCCGATAGTGACAAAGACGGGCAGGTCAAAGGTGGTGTCGCCGTCGCGGTAGAAAGTGAACTGGCCGGTGTCAGGGCCAAGTTCAGCGGCCTCGGGATCGGTGGCATAGAGATCCACGCGAGTCGGTTCAATCACTTTCACCGTGACATCATCGTAAGTCTTGATGTCGCCGTCGTCGGCGATAAGGCGGAAGACATACTCACCCGGATCGGTGAAGCTGACGGTGTTGGTGAGACCATTGACATCCGGGATCACCACCGCAACCGGCCCGCCAATATTGGTCCAGGTTGTCGTGACGGCGCCGGGCGGCACGGGCAGTCCGTCGTCGCTGACGGTGCCCGCGATCTTGACGGGGGTTATGAGTTGAACCGTGACGTTGGTGCCGGCATCCACCAGTGGACCGAGATTGGCACAACCACCACAACCGCCCACAGTCCCGACTTCCAATGGGCTGAGTGCTCGGTCATAGAGCCGGACCTCGTCAATGAGGCCGTCCCAGCCCAGCGGCCAGTCGGGCGGCCCCTGGCCGACGCGGAAGGCCGGGCAATTGGTCAAGATGCCGCCGACGGACACGAGATACTCGGACGGGTGATCGGGCTGGCCATTGATGTAGAGGACCGGGGCGAGGCCGTTGCTCCAGACCAGGGCCAGGTGCTGCCAGCCGTCAGTCATGACATTGGCCAAGGAGTTGTTGTAGCTGACATGGCGAATGAAGCCGCGCGACGTTGGGATGGTTGCCTCGAGGACGTTGGTGTTGGTGCCGCAGGATGCATATCGCCTCGAACTGATTGAGAGGGTGCCGTTGGTGCCCGAATCGGCGGCTGAGAAGATGCCCTGGTCGGCGTTGGTGCCATCCCACTTCACGAACATCGAAAGAGTGAATGCCTTCAGCCCATCAAGGAAGCTGGCGCGGTTGGTGGCCTGGGCGCAATCGTTGCTGCCGGCAAAGCTGAGGGCGCCCCCCAGCGCGCCGTTGGTGACCCAGACGGGATGGCCGACCAGGATGCCGTCATGGTTCGCGCCGGACCAATCAAGGACGTTGGTGCCGCCCGCCTCATCAAAGGCCCAATGAAGCGCGTTAGTGGAGAGCAACTCCGAACCATCCAGTCCCACGCTCAGCTCGGCGGAAGTCTGGAACATCCCATCACCAGCCGTGAGGCGCAGCACGTAGAACCCCCGGTTGGTGAAGCTGATCGTGGTGTTGGGCGAATTAGTATCGCCGAAGATGACCGGGCAAGGGCCGGCGACCTGGCTCCACAAGGTCGTCACGGTAGTGGAGGCACTCACGATGCTGGCTTCCACAATCAAGTTGGCGGTTGAACCAAGGAGATAGACGGGATTGGATTTAGGGCTGGTGATGAGGACAACCGCCGCCTCGTTGGTCCCGGCATCCTGGACGGTGACGAGGGCATTGCTGGGGTAAAGGATCGTGTAGGCCGGGTCGGGGAGGAGCAGGGCGGCAACGGTCTCAGGACCTTCGACGGCCAATTCATTAATGGGCCAGATGGACAGGTCTATGGCCGTAACACCGCAGGAGAAGTAAAGGTTGGTCAGGACTGGCGGGTAATCCACGCCATAGGTCGCAGTGCCGCCGAGTGCCAGGCGCGCGGTGAAGCTGTACTTGGGATCGCCGGTGCGGATCAGGGTGAAAACGCCCGGCTGTTGTCCGCCTTCGAGGGTCTCGGGCACCGTGGCGAGAATCGTCAACATCGGTTCGTCGTCGTTGAGCGTCATGGTGGCATTGGTGGGGAAGTCGAGCGCATAGGCGGCGTTGGGCAGCAGCGTCAACGTAACGGTCTCCGGCCCTTCGACCAGGGTGTCGTCAATGGGAAGGATCGGCAAGGTGGTGGAGAGGCTGCCGGCGGGAATCACGATCGTATCAGGCAGAGCGACATAATCGAGGCCGTTGCTGGCGGAGCCGCTGATGGTGAAGAAGACGCGCAGGTCGGTGTTGGTGGTGCCGAACCGGCTGAACGTGAATTCGCCGGCATCGGTTCCGGGCTCGGCGGCGGTGAAATCGCTGGCATCAATGCGCACCCGCTGATCGTTGTCCTGGATGGTGACGATGGCTGAAGCGGGATAGGCGGCGCGATAGGTCACCAGTTGCGTGAGGTTCAGGACGAGCGTGCGCTCGCCTTCGATGAGCGCATCATCCACTGCCAACACCGGCAGCGACACCGAGGGCTGTCCGTCGAGGAAAGTGACGGCGTTGGTGAGCGGGAGATAGTCCGTGCCGGACCGGGCGGTGCCGGCCAGCGAGAAATAAACGGTGAGCGGGCCGTGCGTGTCATCGCGCCAGAGGACAAACTCTCCGGTAACGCCGCCTTCGACGGCGGCGGGATGATTGGTCGAGGTCACGGCCACGACCGGCAATGCATTCGGATCGTTGTCCGTGATGGTGATGGTGGCGGCATTGGGCGAGACAATGCTGGAAGCCGAGGCACTGATAAGGGTCAGGACCACGGTCTCAGGATGTTCCACCGTGTGATCATCCTCCGGCACTACCGGCAGATCAACGTAACTCGCGCCAGCGGGGATGATGGCCGCCGTGCCAAGCGGCGCGTAATCGGCGGGGGCGCTGGCCGTGCCGGTAACCTGGAAATTGACGACCAGCGGCGCATTGGTGTTGCCGGCCCGAGAAATGCGGAAATTACCCGCCACCGGCCCGGTTTCAGAGGCGCCGGGCGCCGTGGCGCGGACGCTGACGGCGGAGGCGTCGTCATCGAGGATGGTGTAAGTATGGATTTTGATGCCGTCGAGCGTGGCGTAAATCGGATCGTAGAGCACCAGGCGGATGGTGCGATTGGGCTCGGCTTGCGCGTTGTCGTTGATCTCCAGCGGGAGAGTTTTGGCCCATTCGCCGGGCTCAAAGGTCAGGGGCGGCGGCGGCAGGGTGTAATCCCCCGGAGCAGCGGTGCCGCCAACCACACGGTAATTGACGGTAATCGGGACCGCCGAAGTCTGGCTGAGCGAAACGCTGATGCCGGGCGACTGGCTTTCCGGAGCGCTCGAAGAACTGAAAGTGAACCCGACCCCGGGAACGCTATAGGGATCATCATCCAGGACTTGGACGCGGGCCTGGAGCGGTGAGCCGAGGTTGTAGTCCGTGCCGGGAAGCAACGTCAGAATGACATCCTCGGTTGGTTCGAGAAGTAAATCATCGAACGGGATGATGTTGATGGTGACCGACGCGGCGCCATCAGGAATCACGACAGTGTCGTCAATGGGCACGTAATCAATGCCGTTCATGGCCGTGCCGCTGATAGCCAGAGGAATCGTCAGGTTGCCGTTGACCACATCGCCGCGCGAGATAGTGAAGGCGCCGAAATCATCGCCCGGCTCGGAGGCGGTGTCATCGGTAGCCGTGATGGTGACGTAGGGCCTGGCTTTGTCGCGGATGAAGAGGGTGGCGCTGGAAGGCGTGCCGACGCTGTAAGCGGCACTGGCCGACAGGGTAAGGATGACCGACTCATCGCCTTCGATCAGGTTATCGTCGCGCGGGGTCAGGACGATGTCCGCCGACGTCAGACCGGCAGGGATGGTGACGGAACCACTGAGCGGCACGTAATCCGTCTCGCTGGTGGCCGTGCCGGCGACGGTGTAATAGACGACGAGATCGGGAGAAAGTTCGCCTTCGCGCTTCACGCTGAACCGGCCTGGAGCGGATGGTTCGGCGGCGGTATTCTGCTTGGGAAAGATGGTAACGGTCGTGACATCATCATCGAGGATGGTGACCCGGGCCGACGACCCGATGACGGTGTACGCTGCCCCGGCTATCGCGGTGACAATAACAGTTTCATCGGGTTCAACATCCTTGTCATCAACAGGCTGAAAGCGGACGGAGGCCGAAGCTTGGCCGGCGGGGATGACCACCACGCCAGGCAGCGAAGCGTAATCGTCGCCAGGTGTCGCGGTGCCGGAAGCCGAGTAATTGACGATTAAATCCTTCTGCCTATCGCCGGTGCGGGAGAATACGAACTCGCCCAGGTCGGCACCGTTTTCGGGAATGGCCGGCGTGGTGGCCATGACCGAAACGGCGGGCAGACTGGGCAAATCATCATCGAGAATCGTAATGGTGGCCTCGGCTTGCGCCAGTAGCACGTAGCTCGGGTCGTCAGCCAGGGTGAGTGTGGCCGTCTCGGGACCTTCGGCCAGCGAGTCATTGATGGTCCGGAAGGCGATCCAGAGGGCGTTGGTGCCTGGCGGGATGTCCACGGCATTCAGGCCGTTGGTAAGGGGCGGGTCCAGGATGAAGTCGCGCCCCACTGTGGCGGACCCGGAGAGCGTGACATTGACCGTCAGGTTGGTGGTCGTGTCGCCTGACCGCGTGAAGAGGAAGTAGTTGATGGTCGAACTGTTCTCGGGGACCTGGTTGGTGTTAGCAGCCAGAACCACATTGGTCAAAGGGAGCGCGATGAAGTCAATGTGGACGAGATTCGAGTCGGCCGTGAGGGGATTGACCCAGGTGATGTTAGTGAAGGTGTAGCCATATTTGAACGCAAAGAGGTTGAGGTCGCCGGAGGCGCCGGTGATGACGTAACGGCCGCCGCTATCCGTGAAGCCGCCGAGATAATTGTCCGGCTCGCCCTCGTTGTCTATGCGCACCCCCTCGATTGGCAGGCCGTCGCCATCGAGCACCTGGCCGGTGACGCGCGAACCGCTTGGCGCGCCGACCGTCACGAGCGCGTTCGCGCTGGCCACGCCGCCCTTCATGTCGCTGACCACGCACCGGACGACGTGGTCGCCCGCGGCAAACGTCTTGAAGGTCCAGGGCAGGTTATTGGTCGAGAAACTGCCGTCATCGAAGGTCCAGGCATAAGCCAGGGTGTCGCCGTCCGGATCGGACGCTGTGGCGTGGAGATGAACCAGCGAACCTGGCGCGGGATCGGGAGGCGCGACTTCAACCTGGAGGTCGGGAGGTTGGTTGTCGGCAAAGGCCCCGAGGTTAACCCGCACATCGAGCCAGGTATTGGTGCCGGTGGCGCCGAGCGCCACAGGCGTGATATGAACCCCCGCATTGGGGTCGGTGAAGGTTCGCCCAATAACCAGGGCCTCCCCGCGGTTAACGGGGTCGCCCGGCGTGCTCGGAGTGGCGTCGAGCAATTCCGAGCCGCCGCTGCTCAGGTCGAACGCCGACCAGTTGAGCAACAATCCGTTTCGCAGCCCGGGGTCGCCCGTGAACTTCTGGCGAAACTCGGCCCAGTAATCTCGTTGGTAATCCTTGTGAATCTTCAGGGAATAAACGCGGCCGGAAACGCGCGTGGGCACATCAAAGGGATAGAGCCGGCAGAGGCCATTGGTGGTGAGGTTGGTTATGGCGGAATCGGGCAGCCAATCGAGGGTATTCTTGAAGAAGGCATTGAAGTGGTTGTTCCCCGCTGCGGCGGCGCCCATGGTGTCATAGGCATTGCCGGTACTCGACGTTGGTGCCCAAACCGATGCTGGTGGTGTAGGCGTTTGCTGACAGGTCCCAAAAGTTGGCGTGCATGAGCCCGTAATTGTGGCCCAATTCATGCGCCGTGACTCCCACCGAAGCGCCGCCCTGCTTGCCTTGGAGCCACAGGCCCTTCCCCCCCACGACGGCCAAGCCGGACCAGTGACTGTAGCTCTCCCCCGGCACCGAGGTGAAGCAGGTTATGTCCAGGTCATAATTGTCGGTGTCGTACCCGGCCAGGCGGGCAGCCTCGCGGGCATCGTCGAGGAGGGCGCCCACGCCGGCGGTGCTGTACCAGGCCTTGGTCTCGGGCAGAGTCAACAGCGGCGTGACCGTGGCCGCCAACGAGGTTAACTTGTAAGACCCTTCCGCGTAAAACGCATTGACGCCCAGCATCTGGGCATTGGCGCTATCGGCGGCAATCGGCTCCGTGAGGTCATCGGGGAAGTTCAGCCGCATGTAGAGAACAGTTTTGGTTCCGTGTGTCCACGAATCCTGGCCGACTGAATGGGCGCTGGCTTTGGCGGCGGGGCCGCCGCTTTCAGCCAGCACCCAGCGCAGGTTGACCAACTGGGCATGGTCAAGACTGCAAAAGCACGCCAATTCCCCGCCGAGGTCCGCGGCCACACCTTGGGTCTTCAGGTCCGCCGCCCGGCTGCATACGCCACAAACCGGCTGAAGCGATTGGCCCCGTTCCTTGGCCAACCCCTCAACTTCGGCTGGAGACAAGAGCCGAATCGGGTCGGCTGCCACCGCCAACTTGCCCTCCAGCGCGATGCCGTGGATGGGTATCTTGGTTTGGGAAATCTGGCTAAGCCGGCGTCCATAAACAAAGGCCTCGTAACGATGGCCGCCGACCCGCACATAGCGCAAGACCGTGCTCCGGCTTGGACCGAGGCCCTCGGCCAGCAAAACGTCCAACGCGCCCCGTCCGTCAACCTGTAACTCGAACCAGCGGGTTACTTCGTCCGGCAACGCATTCCGCCAGGCGTAAGGCACCGCCCGGGTGAGGGCTTCTTGCGGATCGGTTTGGATGAGGTCGAGCATGGCTTCACGCCGTTTCCAGGCCAGAGCGGTACCTCGGGCGAGGCTGGCAGAAGCCGCGCCCGCCAGGAATTGCTCGGCCCAATGGTTGAAGGCGAGGAAAGGAGCGGGAGGAGGCTCTGGGCTGGGCTTGGCGACGTTGTGACGCTGCAGTGGGCGTCCGGGAATCGCGTGTGTTTTGGGAGCCGTGGAGCCGGCAGATTGTCCGGCTGGTGCGTTGCTGACTGGGGAAGAGGAGATCACCGTCAGCGGCAAAGAGACTGTCACCGACCTGGGCTGAGCGCAAAGCCAGAAGATAAATGCGAGACAGGCTGCGGCCAAACCACTCCAGACCCACCGATTCATAGCTTTCCTTTCGGCTGCGCGGCGAGACTCCCGCCGCTCTTGGGACAGCCCGTACGCACAAATAGCGCCAACCGCCAAATCGCCTCAGACAGGCTTGATTCTCGCTAATCCGGCGTTGGTTTTGCGTGATTCTCCCGCATTTTGCGTGACTCTCACACCTGGTGCCGCGCTTCGAGCTCCAGCTTCCCGGTTGGACGCTCGGAACAGCTTGCTTTTTGGCGGCGATGGGGCATGGTAAAGGCGTCTGACAGATAGCTTGTAGCTTCCAGCACATGGTGAATCCTCAGTTGAACAGCGTTCAGTGATGATTTGAAACCCGAGGTCCGGGAACAGTATGGAGAGGACAGGATAGAACTGAGGACACGGAAACATCATAATGAACACGAAATTATTTGTTGGAAACCTTTCCTTCAATACGACTGAGAATGACCTGCAGGATGCCTTCGCGGCGCACGGCACGGTGACTGAAGCCAACCTGATGGTTGACCGCGGCACCGGGCAGCCACGGGGCTTTGGCTTCGTCACTATGGGCTCTCCCGAAGAGGCGCAGAAGGCGATTGACGCCCTGAACGGCACGATGCTCGGCGACCGGAACATCACCGTCAACGAGGCGCGTCCGAAAGAGGAGCGCTCCGGGGAGGGGGCGGATTCCGCGGCGGACGCGGCCGAGGAGGGCAGGGGGGCTATGGCCGGCGTCATTAAGCCTCAGAATTAACAACAGGCGCGGGGCCGACGGTCCCGCGCCTTTTTGTTGCCGACCTCGGAGGCCGGCTCCATCGGGGCGATCATGGGATGTTGGAACTTGGCGGTTGGAGGTTGGGTGTGTCCTTACCGGCAACCATGACGACGCATTCTCCCTTCACTGAACGCTGTTTGAGGAGCGCGAGCAAATCGGCCGGAGTGCCTCGCAAGCACTCCTCGAACTTCTTGGTCAGCTCCCGCGCCAGCACTACCTGGCGGTCGGCGAAGAGCTCCTTCAGTTCCAGCAGCAGCTTTTCGATACGGTAGGGCGATTCGTAGAGCACGAGCGTTCCGCCAACAGTCTTGAAGACGTTCCAATTCCCGGCGGCGCTGCCCGGACTTGTGGGGCAGGAACCCGATGAAATGGAATTCGTCGGTCGGTAATCCACTGGCCGTGATCGCTGCCACCAGCGCGCTGGGCCCGGGCACGGGCTCGACACGCAAGCCCGGCCGCAACCGCCGCCCGCACCACCCGTTCGCCGGGATCGCTGATGCCCGGGCTGCCGGCGTCGGTCACCAGCGCGACCTTTTCGCCCGCTCCGCAGCCGCTCGATGATTTCCTCGCTGCGCTTCGCCTCGTTGAACTGGAAGTAACTCAGCAGCGGTTTGGAAATGCCAAAATGCTTGAGCAACTGCCCCGTGCGCCGCGTATCCTCCGCCGCCACCACGTCGCACTCCTTGAGGGTCCGCAGCGCGCGCAGCGTGATGTCCTCCAGGTTGCCGATTGGAGTTGCGACCAGGTAGAGCGTGCCCGGCGTGAGCGGCGGCAGAGGGTCATTCATGGTGATACGTGATGCGTGATACGTGAAACGTGATGCGTGATGCGTGATGCGTGAAACCTGGCCTGGCCGCTGACCGATTTATCCCAAGGTTCCCCAGCACGTTTTCACGTTTCACGTTTCACGCATCACTCGTTACGCATCACTTCGTGATGCCCCGCTCGCTCGTCCGGACGAACTGCACCAGATGCTGAATCTCCGGCAGCGCCGGCAGTTCCTTCTCGATCCGCGCGAGCGCGTTGGGGGTGGTGAGTCCCTCGCGCAAGAGAATCTTGAAGGCCTGCCGCAAAGCCGCCTGGGCCTCGGCGGAAACGCCATTACGTTCCATGCCGACCTTGTTGATGGTGCGGGTCTCGCGCCGGGTTGCCATCCACGATCATGAACGGCGGCACGTCCTGCACTACCTTGGAGCAGCCGCCGATCATGGACATGCCTGCCGATGCGGCAGAACTGGTGCACCGCCGCCAGGCCGCCCACCACGGCGTCCGTCTTCCACCATTACGTGGCCGGCCAGCGTGGCCACGTTGGACATGATGATGTGGTTCCCCAGCCGCACGTTATGCGCGATGTGGCAGTAGGCCAGGATGTGATTGTTCGACCCCATAACGGTCGCCTCGCCGTCGCCCGTCGCGCTGTGGATGGTCACATACTCGCGGAAGGTATTGTTGTCGCCAATCTCCGTGCGCGTCAGGCCGCCCTTCCACTTCAAGTCCTGGGTCTTAAGCCCGATGCTGGCGAAGGGAAAGATTTCATTGCCCTTCCCCAGGCGCGTGTGGCCGTCAATCACCACGTGAGAATGCAGCCGGCAGCCCTGCCCCAGCTCCACGTGCTCGCCAATGACGCAATACGGCCCGATTTCGCAGTCGGCGCCGATCTGCGCCTGGGGATGGATTATCGCTGTCGGATGAACCATATCGCTTTCCTGTAACGCTACCCGCCGTCACCGCCGCCTGCTCATCAGCGCTCAGGCAGGCTCCACAGCATGAACGTCACAGCCGCCTCGCTGACCACCTCGCCTCGCACTTTGCACATGCCTTTGGCCTTGCCGATCTTGCCGCGCATCTTGGTCAGCTCGACTTCAATCACCAGCACATCCCCCGGGTGCACCGGCTTGCGCCACTTCACATCCTCCGCCGACATGAAGTAGGCGATCTTGCCGGCGTTCTCGGCGGTCTTGAGCATCACGATGCCGGCCACCTGCGCCATGGCCTCCAATTGCAGCACGCCCGGCATCACGGGATGGCCGGGGAAATGCCCCTGGAAGTAGGACTCGTTGATAGTGACGTTCTTGATGCCGATAATGTGGTTGCCCTCGATCTTGGCCACGCGATCCACCATCAGGAACGGATAGCGGTGCGGCAGCATCTGCATCACCGCCTGGATGTCCATGGCGCCATCCTGGGCCCGTGTTTCGTCCGGCGCGCTTTCGCGGCCGGCGCAGCTTCGGCGGACGCGGCGGGGGGCGGGGCGAAAGCCTGGGCGGCGACCAGCGGCTTGCGCATTTGCGCGATGATCCGGCGGACCAGCTCGCAATTGGCGGCATGGCTGGGCTTGACCGCAATCAAGTGCCCCCGCAGCGGACGGCCCAACAGGGCCAGGTCTCCCACGATGTCGAGCATCTTGTGCCGGACAAATTCGTCCGGATAGCGCAACGGCTCGGTAGTCAGCACGGCATCGTCGCGAATCACCACTGCGTTCTCCAGGCTGCCGCCTTTGATCAGGCCGTTGTTGATCAGGTATTCGATCTCCTCGTAGAAGCAAAACGTGCGGGCGTGCGCCAGGTCGTGCTCCCAGGTCGCCGGGAGACAGTTCCAGGCTGTAGAACTGCGTGAACCGGCCCTGTTTGTCCGCGCTGGTGCAGGAGATCACGAAAGCCTCGTCCGGGAAAAGCGTCATCACCGTCTCGCCCATCTCCAGTTCGATCGGCGCGCGTCACCGTGTATAGGCTTCCCGGCGTTCGTCCTGGGGCACGATGCCGGCGCTCTGGATCATCTTGCAGTACTCCCGCGCGCTGCCGTCGGCGATGGGCGGCTCATTGGCGTCCAGTTCCACGATGGCATTGTCAATGCCGTAGCCGGCAAACGTCGCCAGCACGTGCTCGACCGTATGGAATGCGCGTGTTGCCTTTGGCCAGCGTTGTCGAGCGATTATTCTCCACCACGTTCTCCACCCGCGCCTCGATTTCGGGTTTGCCCTCCAGGTCCACGCGGCGGAAGCGGATGCCGGTGTTGGGCGGGGCCGGCAGGAAAGTCATGGTCACCCGGTTGCCGCTATGCAAGCCGACCCCAGAATAACTCGCCGGACGCGATTAAGTGTTTGCTGTTGTGCCACCGCCCCATTAAACAAACCGCCGCCCCTTGGCAAGCCGTAGATGGACTCGTGGCGCTTAATGCTGGAGAGGGCCAGCTTGAACCTCGAAATCCGAATTCCGAATGCCGAATCACCGCCTCACCAGGATCACGCTGGCACTCGTCGCGGCTGGTCAGGACCCGCTTGCGCGAGAGCAGCCGGCCCTCCAGCCAGAAACCGGAGATGTTCCCGCAGCGTGTAGAGATGCATCTTGCGCGCCGACGTCAGCAGGGGTGACGGTGCAGAATCACGATCCTCTGCTTCCGGCGCCGCGCCAACCTTTTCAGCCGCCGGCTCAACTCAATTTCCTCCCCGGCAAACAGTTCCTGACTGAATCCGCCCACCTCCCGAAAGGCGGCCGCTTCGCAGAAGATAAACGAGCCGGCCAGCAGCCTGCCGGCACGGCTGATGCCGTTCCATAAGCCGAGTAATCAGGTTCCCCACCGGATAATCGCCCTCCAGCCTCACGGTGCAGCCGCCCGCCAGGCAGCGCCCCGACCCAATCCATTCCCCGGCCTCCGCAAAGAAGTCCGCGCTCGGGTGGGAGTCCGCATCAACGAAAACCAACCAATCCCCCGAAGCCGCCGCCGCGCCGCAGTTTCGTGCCCGGGCGATTTGGTTGACAGGCTCGAAGACCACCTCCGCGCCCCCCGCCCGAGACAGCTCCGCTGTGCGGTCTGTGGAGTTGTTATCGCAGACGATGATTTCGGTCGGCCATCCGCGCCGGGTGAAGCTGCTCGTGGCGGCTTGCACGTGGCGCAACGTCTCGCCGATGAGCCGCTCTTCGTTGAAAGCCGGAATGACGACAGAGATTTTCAAGCGTGCCGGCAAGGGATTCGCCCCTCAATCGCCCGTCACAACCCCCGGTTTTGGCTGCCTTGAGGCCGGCGCCGAAACTACCGTTTGACTGCGGCGGCGGGCGGCTTGGGTGGCGCCTCGGCGGTGGGCGGCAGCTTGGCTGGTGGTTCCGCCGCGGTCCGTTCCGAGCGTTGCCAGAAGGCCCGAAGCTGGCGGTGCAGGCTCCCCGTGAAAAGCCACCCCAGGCTCAAGACGACCAGGACTGCCAGGGCCGCCACCATCGCGCGGAAGGGGGCAACCTCACCGCTGTGGAAAGGGATGAAACGTGGCCTGGGCCAGGCCGAGAATAATGGTCGTCACCACCAGCCCAAGCGCGCCGCCGCTGATGGCCCACAGCAGGCGGTTCTTTGCCCGCCTTGTGGGCCATTACGCCAAAACCAGATCGCCGTTGCCGCCGCTACTGGCCAGGGGATCGAGCCAATAATAATATTGTGTTCCATGTTCCTTTGACTTTTGACCGTGCCGCACTGTTCACCGCAACCTGCCGCTGCTTACAAAAGTGTAATGCTGCCGGAAAGCTTCTTGTCACAGTTCCAACGCTCAAATAGGTATAAAGTAAAACTCGATTAAGGCAATGCTTATGAAAAAGAATTCTGGCTCGGTTCAACATTCGCGCGGGTCGTCCTGGCTTTGGGCGTCGCGGCATTAGCTGGCTGGCTCCGCCCTGGCGGCGAGTCATATAGAGGCAGGCAAGTCCAAGCCTGTCCGCGCCAATGTCCCCCTGGACGAAAGTCCCGTTCCGCGGGCTGCGGGCCCTTACACCAGCTTCGCGCCGATCGTCAAGAAGGTGGCGCCGGCGTCGTCAAGATCGTCGTCACCATCAAGGGCAACACGGTCTCAGTGCCGGAAGGTTTTGGTTTCAATGATCCTTTCTGGCGGCACTTCTTCGGCGAGCAGTTCGGCGGCCAGATGCCCAACCGCCAGTTCAACACCCCGCGCGCAGCACGGCCTGGGCTCCGGCGTCATCGTCACCAAAGACGGCTACATCCTCACCAACAACCACGTGGTGGATCATGCCGACAGAAGTAAAAGTCACGCTTGCAGGACGGACGCGAGTTTACGGCCAAGGTGATCGGCCGCGACCCGAAGTCCGACATCGCCGTGATCAAGATTGACGCCAAGAACCTGCCGGTGGTGCCGATGGCCGACAGCGACAAGGTGCAGGTGGGCGACATCGTGCTGGCCATCGGCAACCCCTTCGGCGTCGGCCAGACCGTCACCACCGGCATCGTCAGCGCCACAGGATCGCGGCAATCTTGGCATCGAGGACTACGAGGACTTCATCCAGACCGACGCGGCGATCAACCCCGGCAACTCCGGCGGCGCGCTGGTTGACATCGAAGGCCGGCTCATCGGCATCAACACCGCCATCTACAGCCGCTCCGGCGGCAACCAGGGCATCGGCTTCGCCATCCCCTCCGACCTGGCGCGCAACGTCATGGACAGCCTCATCAAATACGGCCATGTCACCCGCGGCTATCTCGGCGTCATGATCCAGGACGTTACCCCCGCGCTCGCCAAAGAGTTCGACCTCAAAGACGCCACCGGCGCGCTCGTTGGCGACGTTATGCCCAAAGGCCCCGCCGCCAAAGCCGGCCTCAAGGACGGTGACGTCGTGCTCGAGTACAACGGCAAGAAAGTCCCGACAGCCGCCACCTCCGGCTCGCCGTAGGCGAGACCAAGCCCGGCACGACCGTGCCCGTCTGAAGATCCTCCGCGACGGCGACACCAAGACGCTTGAGGTCACCGTCCAACAACTGCCCGGCAGCGAGCAGACTCGCCAAGAACAATGGCCCCGGCAACTACGATAACGGCACGCTCAACGGCGTCACCGTCGAGCGACCTGGACCAGCAGACCCGTCAGCAACTCAAGGTGCCGGACGATGTCAAGGCGTCGTCATCACGCGAGTCCAGCCCGATTCACCCGCCGCCGATGCCGGCCTCAAGCAGGTGACGTCATCCAGTCAATCAACCGTCACCCCGTCAAGGACGCCGAGGAAGCCGTGCAGTTCACCGAGCATCCCAAGGACAAGGTGACCCTCCTGCGCATCTGGAGCAACGGCGGCAGCCACTACGTCGTCGTGGACGAGAGCAAAGCGGACTGAGCTTCCGCCCGGAGTCCGTAAGGCTCCCCGCCCACGCGGCGTTTTGCCCCTCTTCCCGTTGGATGGGAGGAGGGGCTTGGAGTTTATAAGGGCGGTGAGGCTCCGCTTATTGGGGCGGCACAGCTTCGCGGATGAAGTGGGCCAGGTCGGCCTTCTCCTTTTTGAGATCCGGCAGGTTCAGGTAGGTCATGTGGCCGGAGGTGTAGGTATCAATCGTGATGTTCTTCGCCAGGTCAGGGTCCAGGCGCAGATGGTTGAACGTGTAGCGGACCGCCGCCCAGGGTGTGGCGAGGTCGTAAAAGCCGCTGGAGACATGGACATGGAGGAAGGGGTTGCGGGTGACGCTGTCGGCCAATGTATCGGCGACGTCCAGGTAGCGGTTTTGCTCGCCCCAATCCCACTGGATGCTGGCGAGGATTTCATACGGCAAATCACTCTTGTAGTTCAGCTCGGTCCGGACGTAGTTGTTGAACGTGGCCGCGAACACCCCGGCGACGGCCTCGAGGGTCGGGTCATACTCCATGCTGCCGGAAAGACGATCCCGCACATAGCCTTGGTAGCGGGCATCGAATCGGCCAATGACGCGGTTTTGCGCGCGCAGCAACTCCTCGGCAAACCGACCCAGAGGGACACGCAGGTTCGCCCGGTCAATGTAGTCTTCGGAGAGGCCTGTCCACCGCGCCAATTCCTTGACGACGGCCCGGCGTGTTTCGGGCGGCAGCGCGGCGCCAAGCAGGAGCGCGTGGTTATAATCGCCGTCGGCGAACGTCTCGGCCTTGGCCATGGCCTCGGCCACGGGAAGCTGCTGGAGGTCGGCCGGGAGCCGTTTGTGGTACCAGGCCGCGGCGGTATAGCTCGGCAGATAAAGGACGTAAGGCAGGTCATTGCCGTGGGCGAAGGAGATCGTCTCAAAGTTCAGCACGGTGGACACGAGCATGACGCCATTGATATTCATGCGCTGGTGGTCGCGCAGTTCGCCGGTGAGCGCGGCCGCGCGGGTGGTGCCGTAGCTTTCCCCGATGACGAATTTGGGCGAGCCCCAGCGCGTGTTGCGCGTGGTGTAGAGCCGGATAAAGCTGGCCACCGAGCTGAGGTCGCTGTCCACACTGTGAAATTTCTTGGCCTCATCGGGTTTGACCGCGCGGCTGAAGCCGGTGCTGACGGGGTCAATGAAGACCAGGTCGCTGTCGTCGAGCAGAGAGAACTCGTTATCTACCAGCTTATAAGGGGGAGGCAGGGGCGTGCCGTCCTCGTTGAGCAACACCCGCCGGGGGCCGAGCATTCCCAGGTGCAGCCAGACCGACGAGGAGCCTGGGCCGCCGTTGAAAGCGAAGGTGACGGGGCGCCGCGTCAGGTCCCGCACGTCGTCCTTCGTGTAGGCGATGTAAAAGATGGTAGCGGTGGGCTTGTCTTCGTTGTCGCGGAGCAGGATGGTGCCGGCGGTGGCGGTGTAGTTCAGCTTCTGGCCGTTGATCGTGACGCTGTGCTGGGTTTTGACCTGCTCCTCTTTAAGCTCGCCGGGCTTTGCCTTTTCCTTTTCATGTTCAGGCGCCGCCTTCTCCGCCGGCTTGGCCGGTTCGGCGGCCGCGAGCAGGTTGAGAGGAAGCCCCGAGGTTACGAGACACAGAGAGACCAGAAACCCTTTAAGCATGCCCACACGGTGCCCTGCTTCGCGGGCGAATGCAAATCTAAACAGCCGTTAGAGCCCCGCGACCTCCCAGCCGGCGCGGTATTCGCGGCGGATGAACTGGTTGGCCTCGGCCTCCGCGAACGAGAGCGACGGGGCGTCCCAATGCAGCGTGGCCTTCGGGAAGCGCAAGGCGACCGTGCCGGTCAGGACCGTTTCCGCCAGCGGCCCTGAGTAGTCGAAGCCGGCGGTGGTCTTGGCTCCGCCGAGGCAGGCATCGACATAGCTGCCCCAATGGTTGAGTTCGGCGACCTCGGGGAACTTGAGGTCTTTGAACTTCTTGTCCGGATAGAGCATGGGCCGGGCAATATGCGGCAGCACCATCACACCTTGGGTGCCCACAAATACCGAGCCGGCCCCGGGGAAGTCGTCTCCTTCCAGCAGAGCCTTGATGTGGGCAGGCGGCCGCCGCGTGTCATCGTACCACGTCACGGGGAGTGTTGGATCCGCCGTATGAGCTGTGCCGGGGAAGACAAAATGCACTTCATCGTTCAACGGCCAATTCCACTGGTTCGGGGCGGGGCCTTCGGAACGAACCGTAATGGGCGAACTCACGCCGACGGCCATGAAAATCGGGTCGAAGATGTGGCACGCCATGTCACCGATCGAACCGGTGCCGAAGTCCAGCCGTTTGCGCCAGGTGGCGGGATGGTAGTAATCCTTGTCTATAAACGACCGCGGGGAGCAAACCCCCAGCCAGAGGTCCCAATTAAACTCCTTTGGCACGGGATCAGAAGTATTAGGCCGTGGCTCCGGGTCGCCCCAGGCGCTGCCGACCCAGGAATGGACCTCCTTAATCCGGCCAATAGTCCCGGCCTGCACGAGCACCGCCGCCATGCGGTAGAAGCTCGACGAGTGGATCTGGATGCCCATTTGCGTGACGAGGCGTTTCCAGCGCGCGAACTCGGTCAGCTTGCGCGTTTCGTAAAGGTTGTGGGTGAGCGGCTTCTGGCAATAGACGTTTTTGCCCAACTGCATCGCGCTCATGGCGATCGGCGCATGCATGTGGTCGGGCGTGGAGACGTTGACCGAGTCAATGCGTTTGGCCTCCTGATCCAGCAACTCGCGCCAGTCCTGGTAGATTCGCGTGCTGGGGAACTGCTCTTTCAGCCTCTTGGTGCGCCGCAAGTCCACCTCAGCCACGGCCACCAGGTCCACCTTCTTGGTCCGGTTGAGTTGGGTGATGTCCTCCCACGCCATGCCGGCTGCCCCGAAGCTGGCGTGAGCCAGCACGCTGCTGGGAGGCCGGGCAATCAAGTTGCGGGTAATGAACGGTGCAGTCAGCCCTGTGGCAGTGAGGGTCTTGAGGAAGGAACGACGGGAGAATGAACGATTCAACATGTTAGCGCCTAAATCTACAGACATTGAGGTGTAACAAACCAGATGACTCCAATGCCGTCAACGGAAAAGGAAAACGCGGCCGCAGTTGGGCTGAAGTTCAGGGTTCAAGGTTCAGGTTTGAGGCTTCCGCATTGGATGTGGGATGTTGGATGTTGGACTCGCCGCGCCGAAGTCCGACGCAGGCGCGTGTTGGATGTTTTCCCCCATAACCTGCCGTGCCACAGCACCTTGCGCTGGCTGCCGGAACGTGCCGACGCCATATCGGCAAGTTCCTCCTTCCCAGCAACTTACGTTACCCGTGCTGCTCTCCCTGGCATAGCCATGCTCGCAACCGCGCCTTGATACCCCTGCATGTGCTCCGTCCCCTGTCGGGAGCCACACCGTCACCGCACGCGAACCACACCGTAGGTACCTCTAGCCCCGGGCTAGAGGGTCCTACGGTGTGGTCCGCGTGGGGTAACGGTGGGGTAACGGCCAGCGCTTCAACACTCCCGCCCCCCGCCTCACTCATTTTCCACGGAACCAGGAGGTCTAGACCTGGCCACCGGCGGCTCAACCGCGGCACGAGCGGCACGGGGCCATCCCTGTGCCAAGAATAAGCATTCGCAATGCTGAGAAAGGCACCGGATGCCCCTTTTCCGCCCCGGCCCAACCCTGGATGTACCCTGGACATACGATGGACATACCCTGGTACCGTAGACCCTCCTCCGAATCGCCCGATAACAGCCCCCGGACCGCCACGATCGCCCGCTTCCACGCCCCGGAGAATCAGGCGCTTTAATGGAAGCTGGAACGGCGGCGGCACAAGCAGATACGGGATACGCCAGCGGTTAGGCCTTGAGCGGGTGCCGGCCAAAGCCGTTGAGAGGCGGCTCCGACTCCGCACGGAGGCCGAGCCACACTGGTTCAGACACCTCGTTCCGACTCGGCATGCCTTGGCCTGAACGGCGGCAAAGCTGAAAAGCTGAAAGACCTCGCCGAATAGGGGTTTACACTCGAAGCTGGGAGGAGTAAAAACGATCTTGATGAAGAGCAGCCCCTCATCGGAGCAGCCGGGGCGTCTGGATAACACCCCAAATTGGGATGTTATCCAGATCTGTTTAATTACTTGTTGGACCGCTAAGTACTTGTTTTCTTAAATACAATAACGTATTTGAACTGGCCATACCGACTGGATAGTGGTATCTTGTCGCAGCACGGAAATGTGCGGATAATATGCCACTAAATAGCCCATTCTCTATCGTTCTCACCCAAGATGAGGAGCGAGAACTCCGACATAGATCAGCCAAATATACGTTGCCTTACTTTCAGGTGTTCCGCGCCAGAATCGTCCTTCTGGCCGCCCAAAACCTGCCCAACGACCTCATTGCGGCTCGGCTGGACACACGGCGTGAAGTCGTCAGTCAATGGCGCAAACGCTTCTTCTACGAGCGCTTACGCGGACTGGAAGAACTGCCCCGCCCGGGTCGCCCCCGGGCTTTTCCCCCCAGAACTGGTCGTGCAGGTTAAGGCCTTGGCCTGCGAGTTGCCCAGCCAGTTCGGCTTGCCACTCTCCCGCTGGAGCCTCGCCGAGTTGAACGAGCAGGTCTGTCAATCCGGGTTGGTGGCCAAAATCAGCGATAGCACTCTTTGGCGCTGGCTGCATGAAGATGCCATCCGACCTTGGTTTCACCGTTGTTGGATTTTTCCCCGTGACCCGCAGTTCGCTGCCAAAGCCGCACGCTTGCTGGACCTCTACCAGCGCGTCTGGCAGGGCCAACCCTTGCAAGCAGACGAGTTCGTCATTTCGGCCGATGAAAAGACCAGCATCCAAGCCCGTGCTCGCATCCATCCTACCCAGGCACCCCAACCCGGCCAACCGATGAAGGTCGAACACGAGTACGAGCGGCGCGGAGCGCTTACTTACCTGGCCGCCTTGGATGTTCATCGGGCCAAGCTTTTCGGCCACTGCGAACCGCAAAGCGGCATTGTGGCTTTTGATCGCTTGGTCAACCGGGTGATGAATCAGCCTCCCTATGCCCAAGCCCGCCGCGTGTTCTGGATTGTGGACAATGGTTCCTCTCATCGCGGAACGGCCAGTGTCCAACGGTTCCAACAACGTTACCCCCGTCTGCATTTGGTCCATGGACCCGTTCACTTGTTACCGGCGAAATTGAACTGAGACAAAACGGGCGGCGAGGAATGGATCTTCTTCGCCGTGGCTTTTCTTCGAAAGATTCACTGCAAACTCTTCTTCCTTCTTCTCCGGCTTGAGTCTTCTTCCCGGTGGATTTCGTTCCGCCGATTCGGTCGGTTTTCCGATACTGGTTCCTTTTGATTTTGGAACCGATGAAGCCGCCCAGAGCTCGACACAAGTGCCTGAACTGCAAGGAGTTTTTTCTTCCCGATTACCGGAGCGGCCAGCGACAGCGCTATTGCCTCAAACCCGAATGCCGCCAGGTCCGAAAGCGCGAACTCATGCGGGCTTGGTTGGCCAAACCGGAGAACCAAAACTACTTCCGGGATGCCAAGAATGCCGAGCGAGTCCGCGACTGGCAGAAGGAGCATCCGGGTTATTGGAAGAACACGGCTCGTTACCGGCGCCGTACCTTACAAGACGGCTGCTCGGAGCAAGCTGCGGCGGCACAAGAGGTTGTGCCAACTCCCCCGAGCCGTACCTTACAAGACCTCTGCTCGATGCCGGCGCCGCTGTTGGTGGGGCTTATCTCCATGGTCGTCGGCAGTACCTTACCAGACGACATCGTATCCAGCCTCCGGCGGCTGCTAATCAAGGGACACGACATTCTGGGCATGGTGCCCGGAATGAACTTTGAAAGGTTATTGCATGAAAAAACGTGTCCTCAATCCGGAGCGGCTCCGGAAAGTTCCGCCGCAGTTCAGTTGGATCGATCACCGGCTGGTGCAGGAAAACCACTTCGCTCGGTGTGATCACTCCGCCTGGACCCTCTACCTGTTCCTGGCCAGCGTGGCCGATGCCGAGGGCCTGAGCTACTACTCGGAGGCCTCGCTGATGCGGCGCTTGAACATGGATTTGGTGGTGCTTTCGGCCAGTCGCCGCCAGTTGATCCAAGCCGGGCTGATTGCCTATGAAAAGCCCTTCTACCAGGTGCTGAGCCTGGAGCCGGTGGGCGCGCCGCGCTCCGGCCCGTTCAGCGTGGGCGAGCTGTTGCGCCAGGCGATGGGAGGTCGGCTATGATTGACTACCAAACCTATTGCCAGATTCGGCACCTGTTCACCGAAAAGAAGCTGGGCCTGCGGCAGATTGCCCGGGAACTCAAGCTGGGACTCAACACCGTGTGCAAATGGGCTCGGCGGGAGAGCTTCGAACGGGCGCCGATCCCCAAGCGCGCCAGCGAAGCTCGATCCGTTTAAGGGCGAGATTATCCGCCTGCTGGCACAGCACGCCTATTCGGCCCAGCAGATTTTCCAACGGCTCAAAGAACAGGGCTACCAGGGCCGCTACACGATCCTCAAGGCCTTCGTGCGCCAAGTGCGTCCCAAGCCGCGACCGGCTTTCCTGACGCTACACTTCGAACCCGGAGAATGTGCCCAAGTGGACTGGGGCTGTGCGGGTTGGGGTCCGGTGGGCTCCACGCGCCGGCGCCTGTCCTTTTTCCTCATGGTGCTGGCGTTCAGCCGCAAGCTCTATCTGGAGTTCACGCTGGCCGAAACGCTGGAACATTTTCTCTGCTGTCACCAGCACGCCTT
>CAVXLO010000039.1:0-165476 GCA_963762555.1 uncultured Verrucomicrobiae bacterium | reverse complement strand
GTTATGTAGCCTGATTCATCGTATTGCTTTGGGATCACATAGAATGCGCCGCGATTGCGAAAGTGGTTCAACCACAGAGACTTGTGGAGCAACGCTCGCCGCAAATGGCTCAACCAGAGGCAGTTACGCAATCCGCCTCGTGACCCGGACCGAGGCACCGCCAAAAGTTATAGCCCCCCGCCAGCCGCGCCGGGCAGGGCCGCTGGCAAAATGGCCCCCCCGCCGCCGCTGGCGCCGGCGAGCGGAGTGCAGCGCCAAAGCGCCCCGAAAACCTGCCTCAGGCCCGGTACAAGCCCGGGCCCGGCCAACTGTTGGCTAACAGTTGCCCACAGAGTACGCCTGGAGGGGGCCTGCGGGCGGCCTCGAGAAAAGGAAAAGGTGTCAGACAAGCCCGGGCCCCGGGGTAGGTGTGCGGGCTCAAAGCCACTTCGAAGCTAGACCCTCCACCACATTGAGGAGCAGCGGGGCAAGTGGCACTACGGAGTGGAGCTTTGCGAAGCGGCGGAAGCCAAAGCGGAGCGCCTCATCGCCCAGGCGCTCCGAACCAATGGCGTCACTCAGGAGCAGCTCGCAGTCTGGCGCCAGGGGCATCCGTTCAAGCTGAGGCTGGCTGCCAAGCTGCGCGCCGAGACCAGCGCCAGCGTCAGTTGGATTGCGCAGCGGTTGGCGATGGGAACCCGCGGCCATTTAGCGCACCTGCTCTATCTCAAGGGCCAGACCTGCGCTCAGCCACAGCAGTCGAACCAACCCAGCCTGAATATATGACATTATCATTGACTGGGATGGATAGCCGATCGTCTGTGTATGGGGGCGGCCACGCACGTCGCTTCCTTGCTACAGCGCTACAACCAGAAAGGGCCAAGTAGTGAAGAAACTTTGTTCTGACCCCCATACGGTTCTCCTTTCCCTGTCCGATTTAGAAGCCAGCGGGTACTATCGTGCAGATGAACGGTCTGAGCGACCAGCAGCTTTTGCGCGACTACACCGGGACCCGGTCGGAGGCGGCGTTTGCTGAACTCGTCCGCCGCCATGTTGACCTGGTCTATTCCGCGGCCGTGCGCATGGTCTGCGACGCGCACCTGGCCGAAGACGTGACACAGGGCGCGTTTGTAGCCCTGGCGCAGAATGCCGGGCAGCTCACCGATCGACCAGCCTTGTCCGGCTGGCTGCACCGCACGGCGCAAAATATCGCCAGCAAGACCGTCCGCTCCGATGTGCGTCGCCGTGTCCGCGAACAGGAGGCCGCCGCCATGAACGAATTGCTTGCCACCGAATCCGACGCCTCCTGGGAACATATCGCTCCGCACCTCGACGCCGCTCTGGGAGAATTGAGCGAGCCAGACCGCGACGCGGTGTTGCTGCGCTACTTTGAAGGCAAGTCCGCCGGCGAGATGGCGCAAGTCCTCGGCATCAGCGACGAGGCCGCGCAGAAGCGCGTCAGCCGCGCTGTGGAACGTCTGCGCGAATGCATCACCAAACGCGGCGTTGCCGTTGGCGCGAGCGGCCTGGTCGCCGTCATCTCCGCCAATGCCGTCCAGGCTGCGCCGTCCGGACTGGCCGTCATGATTTCCACCTCCTCTGCCTTTGCCGCAACCGCCCTCGCCACCACTGTCACCGCAACCAAAGCCATCGCCATGACCGCCCTGCAAAAAACACTCATCACCGCCGCAATCGCTGCTGCCGTCGGCACCGGAATCTATGAAGCCCGCCAGGCTGCCACCCTGCGCCGCCAGGTTCAGGCGCTCCAGCATCAGCAAGCGCCGTTAGCTGACCAATTAACGCAGCTCAAGAACGAAAATGAGCGTCTTTCCAACCTGGTGGCCCAGCCCAGAGCTTCCCAAACTCTGCCGCCAGCGCAGTTGAACGAATTGTTGCGGCTGCGCGGCAAAGCGACCGCGGCGCAAACGGATTCCCGCGAACTCGCTCGGTTAAAGCCGCGCTCGCCCGGCAATCGGGACAGATGCCGGAGTTACCTCACCAACGCGATGGCGAGAGGATTGGCCACCGCCGTGAAGCTTAAGCAGAAGGACGCGCTCGCCCGACTTTCCCGCATGAAGAAGATGCTCAACCTCTCGGGCGATCAAGAGCAGGCCATCAGCAACATCATGACGAACTATATCGAGGGCCATTCTCAACTGACGCTGGCCCTGATGACGGGCAAGTCAACGCCCGAGGAAGCACAGGCCCATGCCCGTGCCATCGGCGACGAGGACGCTGAAATCAAAGCATTACTCACTCCCGCACAACTGGCGGCCTATCCGGAATACCAACAGGCGGAGAAGACGACCGCCGCCGACACTTCCGCCAAGTCCGACGCCAGCCGGATAGCGAAAGACTTCAGCCTTTCCAAAGACCAACAAGAGAAGCTGCACGGGCTCCTTTACGGATTGAAAATGAAAGAGCCCGAAAACGCGCTGAATCAGCAGGCGATTACCCAAGCCGGCAGGAGCGGCAGGCTGGCGGATGCCGCCAACATGACCATCGAGTGGGAGAAGCAGCAACTGGAGGCGAAAGTGAAAATCCTCGCCGGCTTCCTCTCCCCGGAGCAATTAACTACCTACCGCCAGGAGCAAACGGACCTGATTGAAAAACGGGCCGCAGGGATGAAAATGTTCGCTCAACCAAAACCTGCCGAGGCGGCGCGCTAAGCGTCCGCACGCCGCAATAGACCCCTGCAAATGATGTAGGAGTCGCTCAGTCTGAGTGACGAGCAGGCCAAGAAGCTGGAGCCGGTGTTCAAGGAGCAGCGGGACAAGCTCAATGCCTTGAGGCGGGATACATCGCTTTCCCGCAAGGACAGAATGGCCAAGCTGAAGGAAATCCAGCAGGGCACCGACGCCAAGATCAAAACGCACCTGACCCCGGAGCAGGCGGACAAGAGGCAGAAGCTGAGGCATGGCCAGGGGCCAGGGTTTCGGCAACAAGGCGAGAGCGTCGGCAAGACAAATGCGTTCTCGATAGGCCCGCAGGCGGGGAGCGCGCGACAAGGGCTGCCGACCTGGCGAAGCCGCATTCCGCTGCCGCAGCCGCCTCCGCAAGAGCCACCCCAGCCGGCGGCGCCGAAGTAGGGGGAGAGAGTTTTTAGGGCTCGGTGTTTAGTGTTTAGTTGGCGCTGGTGCCGGCGGAGTTACCCCTGGCGGCGGTTGTGGGCGGGCCTATTTTCGGTGTGGAAAGGGGGTCGAGATGCGCCCCTTAGGCCAGCAGTTCGCCGTGCTGCTTGAGCCAGCGTTCCGCCTGGCGGAAATCCGGGCAAAGCCTCGCGACCTCGCTCCAGAAGCGGCGCGAGTGGTTCATTTCCTTGAGGTGCGCCAGTTCGTGCAGCACCAGGTAGTCGCGCACAAAGACGGGGGTTTGCACCAGGCGCCAGTTGAGGGAGATGGTGCCTCGGCGAGAGCACGAGCCCCAGCGCGAGCGCTGGTTGCGCACCGTGACGCGCCGCACCGGCAAGCCGTGCAGCGCCGCCAACTCGAACACGCGCGGCGGCAATTCCCGCGCCGCCAATTGCCGGAGATGCCGCTCGATGGCCGGACGAAGATCTCCCCCCGTGTCCGCCACGCGCACGACTTCGGCGCCGAAGCGAATCAGTCGGGCCTCCCCGTCTGGCCCGGCTCCAGCCGCACGCGTTCGCCCGCGGAAGAAGATCTCTGTGCCCGCCAGCCAGGTTTTGGGCCGCTGTGGCCGCAGGGCTTGCCGCAGGAGTTGACTCTCCAGCCAGGCGACGTTCCTCTCGGCGAACCGTCTGGCTTCCTCCAGTGTCCCGCCCCGGGGAACGGTGACGCGGGCCGCCCCGTCCGGGCGCAAGCGCAGGATGTAGCGCCGCGCGCGCTGGTTCCGCACGAACCATAACCGCACCCGCCGCGGCCCGGCGACCAGCCACTGCTCCGCCGGGGGAGCGGCGGGCCGCGGGCCAAAGCGCCATTCGAGTTGCACGCGATGATTTAAGGGTCCAGGACTGCCTTTGGCAACAACCTGTAACCTGGGGCGGGCGCTTTTGTGTCCCTGGGATTCGACGTGACTTTTCCCGCAGTGCGGCGTATGGTGCAAACCACATCACAGAACGGCACGGACAAGTAAAGGCACCACATGCGAGAAGAACAAACGGACGTCTTGGTGGTCGGGGCAGGGCCAGTTGGGTTGTTGACCGCGATTGTGCTCGCCGAGGCTGGTGTTCAGGTAAAGATCATTGACCGCGAGGAGCGCACGGCGGCGCGCAGTTATGCCTGTGCGTTGCACCCGCGCACGCTCAAGCTGCTGGAGCCGATGGGGCTCGCCGCAGCCATCGTCGAGCGCGGGCGGCGCCTGGACCGGATTGCGTTTTACGACGGCGCGTCGCGTCAAGCCGAGCTGAAGCTGTCCAAACTGGGCGGACAATTCCCTTTCATGGTCGTCCTGCCGCAGAATGTTTTCGAGGGTCTGCTCGAGGAGCGGCTTCGCCAGGCCGGGGTGGCCGTCCATTGGAATCATCGCTTCGGCGACCTGCGGCACGAGGCGGCCACGGTGCTGGCCACCGTCGAGGAGCTGGGCGCGACCGGCACCGGCTACATCGTGCCGCACTGGGAGGCGGTCGTTAAAAAGAGCTTCGCCCTGCGCGCGCAATTCGTCGTCGGCGCGGACGGCCATGGCTCGCTGGTGCGGCAGCGGCTGGGGATCGAGCATACCCGGGTGGCGGACCCGGAGTTCTTCGCGGTGTATGAATTCGAGCCGCAGGAGAACGTCGAAGACGAAGTGCGCGTGCTGCTGGACGCGGCGACCACCAACGTGCTCTGGCCGCTGCCGGGGAACCACTGCCGCTGGACCTTCCAGGTGCTCAAAGCCGAGCTGTCCGCCGAGTTTCCCGAAAAAGAGCGGCGGGGAGTGCGCCTCGCCGAGAAGGCGATGGACGAGCGGATCCGCCAGTATGTGGAAAAGGTGGCGAAACAGCGCGCGCCGTGGTTCTCGGCCGGCGTCAGGGAGATCACCTGGTGCAGCGAGGTTGTCTTCGAACATCGGGTGGCCCGGCAATTCGGCCGGGACCGTTGCTGGCTGGCGGGCGACGCGGCCCACCAAACCGGCCCGGTGGGAGTGCAAAGCATGAACGTGGGCATGGCGGAAGCCTTAACCCTCGCCGGGGCCTTGAGGCGTATCCTGCGCGAAAAGGCGCCGCTGAGCCTGCTGGAAACTTACGACCGGGAGTGCCAGGCGGAATGGCGGCGGTTGCTGGGCAGGAGCGGCGAGCTGAAGCCCGGCAAAGAAACCAGCCCGTGGGTGCGGGAACGCTGTGGAAGAATCCTGTCGTGCCTTCCCGCATCACAGGACGACCTGGCGTCCCTGGCCGGGCAGTTGGAGCTTGACTTCTGAGAAAAAGGGGCATTGCACAATCCCCGGCATCTGACATAATAGCCTGTTAGTTGCAACTTATGAACATTGCGATCAAGAACCTGGTTCTGTTGGTCTCCGCCTTCGGCCTTGGCACCGCGGGGGCCGGAGCGCGGGCCAGGCCTGCCGCCTCCCGCTGCCCCGGCGGCCACCAACGCTCACGGACCACGAATCCAGTTTGCCACCCCGATGTACGACTTTGGCCGGGCCCGGTCCGGGGACCCCGTTAAACACACCTATATGTTCACCAACACCGGCGACGCGTACTGGTCATCAACAGCGTGCAGCCGCAGTGTGGTTGCACCACCGCCGGGGCGTGGACCAGGGAGGTTGAACCCGGCCAGACCGGCACCATCCCGATCCAGTTCAACACGATGGCCTATAACGGACAGGTCTTCAAACAGGTGACGGTGAACTGCAATGTCACCAACCAGCCGCTGGTGTTCCTTCAGCTCAAGGGCATCGGTCTTCCGGCCCTATGAGGTCATGCCCCCGCTGGCGATTCTCCAGCTTCCGGCTGATCTGGACACCGCCTCCATGGTGGTGACCATCACGAACCACACCGACGAGCCGCTCATCCTTTCCTCCCCCACGAGCAACAACCGCATATTCGCCGCCGAACTGATCACCAACGACTTCGGCAAAGGCTACCAGTTGAAGCTGACAACCGTGCCGCCGCTCACTGCGGGCAGTCTTCAAGGGCAGATCACTCTGAGGACCAGTTGGACCAACACCCCCGTCATCTCTGTGACCGCGGTCGCCAATGTCCAGCCGGCCCTGATGGTCATCCCTTCCTACGTCACCCTCGCCCCGGGACCGCTGCCCAACGCCCTGACCAACTCCGTCACGGTCCAGAACAACAGCACGAACCCCGTGACGCTATCCGACCCGGTGGTCAACGTACCGGGCGTGGGAGTGGAGATCAAAGAGACTCGGCCCGGCAAAACCTTCACTGCGCTGCTGGGGTTCCCGCAGGGATTTGAAATCAAACCCGGCCAGCAGGTGTTATTGACCGTCAAATCGAGCAACGCGAAGTTCCCAACGATCAAGGTGCCCGTGTTGCAGATGCCACGCCCCGCGACCATTTACCGACCTCCTCCGACCATTGCGCCTGCGCCGGTCGCACCTGTCGCGACTCCCGCGCACGCGGCGGCCCCGCCACCGCCGGTAAGACAAGTATCCTCGACCGCGCCCCGACCCGTTCCGCCTCGACCGCCTCTGCCGCATCGGCCTCCCGGCCTTTAGGTGAAACGGATTCTGCAGGAAGGCGTGCTGGTGGCAGTGATCGGCGCGGCTTTGGCCTTTGCCGCCAACGCCCTCTCGCCGCGCGGCCTCCAACTGAGCAGAAACTACTTCCCCGGAACCGCCCTAACCCCCTCGGTCCCTCCCTCGAGCACCAATGCGGCCAGCATCACCGCCGGCACCAACTCACCCATCGAGTCCCTCGCCGCCCGCCTCCGCGACAACGGCCTGCAACTTGCCGACAGCAACCTGGTCGTGCGGCTCTTTCGCGACCCGCGTCGCGAGCAGGACGGGGTGGTCTTCATTGACGCCCGCGACGAGGAGCACTACCGGGCAGGTCACATCCCGGGCGCGTACCATTTCGACCGGTTCCACCCGGAGAATTATCTCACCAACGTGGTCCAGGTCTGCCTGACCGCGCAGGAGATCGTCTTCTATTGCAACGGCGGCGACTGCGATGACAGCGAGCACGCCGCCATCATGCTGCGGGACAGCCTCGCCCTGCCGAAGGAGAAGGTGTTCGTGTATGGCGGAGGCATCGCCGAATGGGCCGCCAACGGTCTGCCTATCGAGCTTGGCGCCCGCTATAGCGGCGAGATCACTAACCTGGTCAAGACCGCCAAGAGCGGCAAAGTCGAGGATCTGAAACCATGAGCGACGCGTCAGCAGGAGCAAAGCGACGGCCCGGCGACATCCTCGCCTTGCTGGCGAGGTGGCTCCTGGGTGCCCTCTTCATTTACCTGGGCCTGAGCAAGGTCTTCCATCCCGCCGACTTCCTCCAGTTGGTCCGGGAACAACTGATGGTGACCAGCCCCGCCCTGTCGAGCGTGATCGCCGCTGTTACCCCCTGGCTGGAAGTGCTTTACGGGCTGCTCCTGTTGACTGGTTTTGCGCGGAACACGGCCGCCGTCCTCGGCAGATGGTGGCTCGGCGGCGTCTTCATCGTCATGGGCCTGCACAAAGCCCTGCCGCACCCGGAGGCCTTCCTCAAACTCGTGCGCCAATACGACATGGTCACCAGCCCTGTGCTGCTGAACTCCATCGGCGCCGCGCTCCCCTGGTTCGAGGTCCTCTGTGGGGTGCTGCTGTTGGCGGGAATCGCGGTCCGGGGCGCGGCGTTGAACCTGGTCGCCATGCTGGTCCCGTTCACGTTGCTCGTGCTCAAACGCGCGCTGGTCCTGGCGGCGAGCACCGGCCTCCCGTTCTGTGCGGTGAAGTTCGACTGCGGTTGCGGCGCGGGAGAGGTCTTCATCTGCCACAAGCTGGTCGAGAACACGATTCTGCTGTTGCTCTCGGTCTGGCTGCTGACCGGTCGCGGGCGCCCCCTATCCCTCCGCTTCAGCCTCTTCCGGGAAAAGGTTCCGGCCTCGGAGCCGCAACCACCTTTAGCGCACGCGACCGGGGATCGCGTTGGTGCCGGAAACCGGCTTGCTTGAAGCCGGGTTGCCCAAGGCCGCCTGCTCACCGCCCAGTACAGCCTTCTCAATAAGCGGCGCCAGCCTCTCCGCCATTCGCTCGTTGCCCCCATCATTCGGGTGTAGAGCATCGGCAAATAGCGCCTTGTCCGGCTCGCCGAACAGATAAAGGCCCTCGACCACATACATAGCCCTGTCTCCAGCCTGCCGGCGCTCCATGGCGGCCCGGCGCATCATGCTACGCAATTCCTCGGACCGCTGCTTCAAGGCGGGCTCTGTCTCTTCCCTGGTCGAATAGATTGGCGTCACACAGAAGATTGGAACCTCTGGGTGCGACGCCCGGATGGTGTCGAGCATGCGGTTGAACCGGTCCGGCGTGGGAGCGCCGTAGGATTTGCCCAGGTCGAACAGATAGCAACAGGCGTCCAGTTGATTGACCAGGCCAACCACTGCCGCCTCAGCCTTCCCCGCACCGCCAAACCCAAGATTCACGAAATCGAGATTGAGCCTGCGGGCCACAGTCGCCGGATACGTCCGGGACGGGTGAGCGGCCCCCGAACCCTGCAACACGGACGATCCATAGCAAACCATAGGGCGCTTCAGCGCGAAGGCAGGAGGTGGCTTCATCTCCGCATCCGCCTCCACGCCTACGGCAAAGACCCGCACTTCCTGGCGGTGGGGCAGATAGATGGTGATGTCTTTCCAGTCGGGGTCTTTGTTCTCGAAGAAAACCAGATCCACCCGTTGCGTCCCGACGGGGCTGACCGACCCAGCGTATTCGCCATTCACGAACGCGTCGAAAAAGCACTTCTTCCTTTGCCCCGGGGCGAGCTGGACCCTGATGCCCAGCAGCGTGCTGTTGCAGGAGAAGCGGATCCGGCCCCCGTCGGGAGCAAGCGCTCGGGCCCAGGCCCGTTTGGGCACCTTGGTCTGCGCGCTTTTCGGCAAGCGCCAGAGGTCGGGGGTGTTCTCTCCCAGCCACGGCAACCCGCGCACTTCCAGTCGCCCATCAGTCAGGCCGATCCATTCTGTCGCGGGCACCTGCGCGAACGCAGGCCTCGGCGCCGGGGCCGCTCCTGTCACGGCAGGGAAACCAGTCGCCACGCTAACCAACAGAGCTATGACTCGTCGCTTCATATACCATTAATTGCTTTCGCCACAGCGCCGTGTGGCCTTTGGACCAATACTCGGCAGCCACTCTCGGTCGAATCGGGTTTTTGGAGTATCAGATTCCTGATTTTGCAGTAAGCTCTCACCATGCGCTATCGAATTCTGGGCGGCACCGGTTTGCGGGTATCAGTCATCGGCCTCGGCACGTGGCAGTTTGGCGGCGAGTGGGGCCGCACTTTCTCGCAAACCGAGGTGGACGCTATCCTCGATAAGGCCGCCGATCTCGGCATCAACCTGCTCGACACCGCCGAGTGCTATGGCGACCACCTCTCCGAGAGGCTGATCGGCGATTACCTTAGCCGCCATGACCGCTCCCGCTGGATCGTCGCCACGAAGTTCGGCCACCACTTCAACCGGTTCCTGGACCGGACCGAGGCCTTCTCGACCGCGGACGTGCCCAAACAGCTTGAAGCCTCGTTGCGGGCATTGCGCGTCGAGACCATTGACCTCTACCAGTTCCACTCGGGCTCAGACAGCCAACTGCTGAATGACAGCCTATGGACGATGCTCGCGGAACAGAAGCGCGCGGGCAAAATCGGCCACTTGGGCATTTCGATCCTCGGCAAAGGCAGCGAAGCCCAGGCCCGGGAGGCGAAGCGCCTCGGCGCCGAAGCCCTCCAGGTGATCTACAACCGCCTCGATCGCCGGCCCGAGCAGCTCTACTTCCCGCACGCGCAGCGGGATAATCTCGGCATCCTGGCTCGCGTCCCGCTGGCCAGCGGTTTGCTCAGCGGCAAATACCGTCCCGGCGCGGCCTTCCCCGCCAATGACTGGCGTTCGACCTTCTCGGCAGAGAAGATGAGCCACGATCTGGCCGAAGCGGAGCGCCTCCAGCAAGGCGAAGTGCCTCGCGACGTGCCGATGGCGCAGTGGGCCTTGGCCTGGTGCCTGAAAAACCCGCTGGTTTCAGCGGTCATCCCCGGCTGCAAGGACCCGGCGCAAGTGGCTTCCAACGCCGCCGCTGCCGAAATGGAAATCGCGTAGGCCAAGCAGGCTCGCGCTGCCGCCAATCGCCGCCGGCGCCGGCGCGCCAGCCCTATCCCGCTTAAGGACCCGGGTGCTCTTCTTCAAAGCACTCGACGCGGTACGTGGAGACCGAGACATCCGGCCCCCGCCAGGCGGAGGGCTCGCAGCCCGCCTTCTGCGACAGGTATTCCAGGAACTTCGCTTTGTCGGGAATCTGCGCCCACACCTGCGGCAGGAACGTCGCCGTGCGCGGCCCAATGTGCAGCAGCACGCCGTCTTCGTTCGGATGCAGTTTGCCCAGCAGGTCGTCGGGCGAGATGAATGCCAGAGGCTGCGGCTCGGTCAGCACGCTGATCTCGATTCTCAGCTTGTCCACCTCGTCGGGCTGCACCGGCGGGAACCGGGGGTCGCGCAAGGCCGCGTTGCGGGCGTTCTCGGCCACCGCCCGTTGCAGCGGCTCCATCGCCGTCAGGTGGCCCATGCACCCGCGCAGCGCCCCGCTCTTCGTCAACGTGACGAAGCACGCCTTCTTTTCCGCCAGGTTCGGCGGCACGTCTTTCTCCGCCGACTTCGGGCACGCTGCCGCCCGGCGCGTGACGCTCGCCAGGGTCCTGCGGGCCAGTTCGAGCAGGAACTTCCGCTCCGCCGCGGACAGGTGTCTCCGACATAGGCGCATAGGAGGCGACCGCCGTGTAGCCCACCGCACGGTCTTTCTCGCCGGTCACGTCACCACTGTTGCGGTAATCGAGCACTTGCGCCTTCCAACCTTTCTGCCGCGCCGGGTGCAGCAACGCCAGGATCGGCGTCTTGCCGCACCCTTCCTGTGTCGCCATCGCGTCGAGGTCCAACTCACGGATGGCCTGCACGCAAAGGCCGTCCAACGCTTTAGCGGCCTGGTACGTATGCTAATGACTCAGGTCAGAACTGGCGACAATAATCGTCCGGTCGTCAATCTCGCGTCCGCCAATGCCTCGGCCAACCGTGCCGGGTCGGCCTCGCCCACCACCACCGGCCGTCCCGGCAGCCGGCGTCGCCGCGGGTTTGGAATTCCGGGAGCATCTCACCTCTTGTCAGGGCTAAAGAGAACCCCCATATAACCCTCTGCCGACCGTGAGCCCCGTTCCCCCTCACCCCGGCCCTCTCCCTCAGGGAGAGCGCCGGGGTGAGGGGGAACGGAGCCTACGCCGAGGAAGGTGCCGTCGCGAAGCAGCCTGCGCTGTACAAACAGTGAGATGCTCCGCTGGCACTGTATCTCCGCTAATGGGCGTGGCGCGCCACCTGGCGTTGGGGATCGCCCAGCGTGCGCGTCAGGTGCTCGCGGAGTTGGAGACGCGCCCGAAGCAGCCGCACCTTGGTGTTCGCCTCGCTCAGGCCGAGAGTTTCGGCGGTTTCCTTGATGGACAAGCCCTCTACGTCCCGCAGCAGAAAGACCAGGCGATGCTTCTCGTCCAACTGGTCCAGCGCTTCGTCCAGCAGGCGCCGGGTTTCATTGTTTTCCACCAACCGCTCGGGCGACTGCCGCCAATCAGCAATATACTCGGGATGCGATATGACCTCGACATCGTCGCCAGCCTCGGTTGCCTCCTCCAGGGACACGGTGTCGAGGCCTTTGCGCTTGCGGATGACCTTCAGGGCCGCATGGCTGGCGATGCGCAGCAGCCAGGTGGCGAAGCTGGCCTCGCCGCGGAAGCCGTTCAGGTGTTCCAGCGCGCTCAGGAACGTCTGTTGCGTGACGTCCTCAGCATCCTGCTCGTGACGCAACATCCGCAAGGCCAGCGAGTACACGCGGCCCTCGAAACGGGTCGCCAGCGCCTCGAAGGCGTCCAGCTCACCCGCCTGGGCCCGGCGCACCAGTTCCGCGTCGCCGACCTCTGACAACATGGGATCTCGCATTCGCCCAAAACAATGGCATCCACGCGAAGGAGTGACAAATCCAAATGCCAGTCTTCTTGACAACCGGCCCCGCATTCCTTACAGCCTGTGCAGCAACACGATGCTCAGCGCGCATGAACAGTTCGCCTGAATAACTAAACATCTCAACTCCTCACCCTATGAAACCAAATCATCCTCCGCACTCCTGCAATTGCGGCTGCTGTGCGGCCGCTCACTCGCACGCCCCGGGCGCCGCCCTGAACCGGCGCGACTTCCTGTTCCGGGTCGGCGCGGCTACCGCCACCGGCCTGGCGTTTTCGGCGCCGTGGATGGCTTCGCCGCCAGTCACTCGCCTGGCCCTGCCCGTGCGCGGGCCGCTGCCGAAGCGAGCGCTCAAGGTGCAGCCGGTGCTGACTTACGCGCTGCCGCACCGGCGCGAAGGCACCAGTTGGCGGCCCTGGGGCGGATTGCAGACCGAGCAGGACGTCGCCGCCGAGAAAGGCCGTATCAATGCGGAGCTGGCCAAGATCAAGGCCAAAGCGGACTTCGCGCTGGAAGTCCTGCCGCTCGCCGCCGCCGCAAACGCCAAGGAAGCCGACACTATCGCCCAGGGAGATTATGACACGATGCTCGTTTATGCCGCCGGCGGCGGTGGCGATATCCTGCAAAAGCTCATCCTGCCCGGGAAGTTCAACCTCATGTTCCTGCGCCACGAACCCGGCCCGGTCTATCTCTGGTATGAAATCGCGCATCCCCACTTCCTGCGCAAAGCGGTGGACGAATTCGATGTGTGCGGGCTCGACGTCTCGGACGTCGTGGTGGACAACCCCGACGAGCTGCTCTGGCGCTTCCGCGCCTTGCACGGGCTGCGGAACACGCTCGGCAAGCGGATCGTCGCCATCGGCGGCCCGGGCGGCTGGGGCGCCGGTGGCCGGAACGCCCCGGAAACCGCCCGCAACCTCTGGAAACTGGACATCGTGGATTACAGCTACAAAGACCTCGGGCCTCGCCTGAAGGCCGCCAGGCAGAACGCCGACCTGGTCAAACGTTGCGAGGCCGCCGCTGGCCACTACCTGCGCCAATCCCGCGTCTCGCTCCACACCGACCGCTCCTTCGTTAACAAGGCCGTCGTGCTGAACGAAGTGATGAAGGACATCCTGGACGAGGCGCACACCGACGCCATCACAGTAAACGCCTGCATGGGCACCATCATGACCGTGTCCGAAACCACGGCCTGTATGCCATTGAGCTGGTTGAACGACGACGGCTACCTGGCCTTCTGCGAGTCGGACTTCGTCGTCATCCCCTCCGGCATCCTGCTCCACTACATCTCCGGCAAGCCGGTGTTCCTGAACGACCCAACCTTCCCGCACGACAACGTCGTCACCATGGCCCACTGCACGGCGCCGCGCAAGATGGATGGCCGGCGCGCCGAGCGAGTCAAGGTCCTGACCCACTTCGAGTCCGATTACGGCGCCGCCCCCAAAGTCGAAATGAAGCTGGGCCAAGTCTGCACCACGCTGGTGCCGGACTTCGCCTGCAAGAAATGGGTCGGCTTCGAAGGCAAGATCGTCGGGAACCCCTTCCTGGACATCTGCCGCTCGCAGATTGACGTGAAAGTGCTGGGCGACGGCCAGGCCCTGCTCCGCGAGATGAAAGGGTTCCACTGGATGATGTGCTACGACAATTACCTGCGCGAGACCGGCTACGCCCTGAAGAAGCTCAATGTGGATCTGCACAATGTGAGCAGGTCCGTGAGCTGAAGCCGCATCGCTACCATCACTCAATCACTACGCGACGAACGCCCGGAACTCTTGTGCCGGCCAACGGAAGGCCTTCTATCACCCTCTGCCTTGTCGTGAGTTCCGTTCCCCCTCACCCCTGCCCTCTCCCTCAGGGAGAGGGATAACCGCCGGCAGTGTGTCGGCTACTCTGGGCTGTCGGGTATGGTCGAGCGTTGGCTTGGGTGGCTCCAGCTCCCTGAGGGAGAGGGCAGGGGTGAGGGGGAACGGAACTCACGACAAACCAAGTGCCGTCACGAAGCGGCTTGCGGCGTCCGGAAAGTGAGATGCTCCCCGTCTTGACCCGGCTGAAAAACGGCCGTTGACAGGTACCACCCCGGTCACTAGATTGTGCACAAACGTTTGTGTTAACGATATCCTGCCAATAACCCGCCTTGCCCGTGAAAAGACTGCTCCTCGTTCTGTTGTTCCTCCTGGGCGCTTACCGTGCCCCCGCGTCCCTTTGCTTTGATCCGTTCGCCAATGCCACCGTCGAGGGCGGCACCAGCTACGCGGTCGGAAGTTACCTGTTCCAGCAAGTCAACGCCCTCGGCACCACCTGGTACGCGCTCACCAACACCCCCGCGCCGCCAGCTACGGGCTTTCCGATTGTCGCCTCCGGTAACCTCTCCTACCCGGGTTTGCCGGCGCCCAGCGGCAACTGCATCTCGATTCCGCCGCAACCGGGGGTCATGGGGCGGTTGACGCTCGGGTTCGTCGTTACCAGCGGCACGGCGTATTATTCGTTCCTGCTGAAGGTGACCGATCTCTCGGGCGTAGATACCAGTGGCACGCAGAACAACTTCTTTGCGGGCTTCGGTGATACCACCGGCAGCCAGCACGCGACACTGCTGCGGGCGGCGACCCGGCTTTACGCCCGGCGCGCGGGCGCCGGCTTCAACCTTGGCGTCGCCAGGAACTCGAGCACACCCGCCGATTGGGTGTTCGACACAACGCAGCGGAACCTGAACGACGTCCTGTTCGTGGTCGGCTGTTACGACTACGGCAACCACACGGCGAAGTTGTGGATCAACCCTTCTAGCTCGACCTTCGGCGCCAGCGCGGCCCCCAGCCCCACCATCACGGCCACTGCCGGCGCTGACCTGAATTCCAATGGCATCCGGGCCTTCGTGCTGGGTTGCCGCACCAATGCGCCGCCGGGCTGCCTGGTGGACGAACTGCGCATCGGCACCACCTGGGCCTTCGTCACCGGCGCGCCGGACATCGTGGACCAACCGGTGGACCAGACCCTCGACGCCGGCGCAACCGCTGCCTTCATGGTCAAAGCAGCGGGCGGCCCGCCGTTGGGATATCAATGGCGCCGAAACGGGAATGACCTCGCTGACGATGGCCGGATCGTGGGAGCGAACGCGGCGGCGCTTTCGATCAGCAACCTCTCTGCGCTTGATGCCGGCAGTTACACCGTGCAGATCACCAATTCATACGGCGCGATCATCAGCTCGGCTGCGGTGCTCACGGTGAACGACCTGGTCATCACCCGGCAACCCCTCACCCAGGTCCTGCCCGCGGGCACCAATGCGGTATTCCAGGTGGTGGCGCAAGGCACGGCGCCGCTGACTTATCAATGGTACAAGGACGGCGCGACGCTCGCGGACGCGGGCAAAGTCTCCGGCGCCACCACGGCTACGCTGACAATCAGCAGTATTTCCTCCAGTGAGGTCGGGACCTATTGGGTGCGGGTGATGGCCGGATCAGGCCAGAGCCTGTTCAGCGACCACGTGGATTTGTTTACCACCGACCCCTCCATTACCGCCCGGCGCCCGAACATCATTTTCATCCTGTGCGATGACATGGGCTACGGCGACCTCGGGGTGCTCTATCAAAACGGCCGCGGGGCGGGCTTGCCGCGCGAGGCGACGCCCCACCTGGACACGCTGGCCACCGAGGGAATCCAACTGAACCAGCATTATTGCCCCGCGCCCGTCTGCGCGCCCTCGCGCGCCTCGTTGCTGCTGGGCGTCACCCAGGGCCACGCGAACGTGCGCGACCAGCAGTGGGACAAGGCGCTCGCGGACGATCACACCCTGGCGACCGTGCTCCGGAGAGCCGGTTATGCGACCGCAGCCATCGGCAAGTGGGGTTTGGGCGGCGATGATATCGGCGGCACCACTCCGGCTGAATGGGCCGCGTATCCGACCAAACGCGGCTTTGATTACTTCTTCGGCTACGAGCGCCATGCCGACGGGCATGATCATTATCCGAAAGAGGCGCTTTACAGCAGCAAGAGCAAGGAATGCTACGACGGCACCAATAACATCACTCCCGGTCTGGACAAGTGCTATACGACCGACCTGTTCACCGCGCGCGCCAAGAAATGGATCGAGGACCAGCACTCTGCCCGTCCTGGCCAACCGTTCTTCCTCTACCTGGCCTACGACACCCCTCATGCGGTGTATGAATTGCCGACGCAAGCCTACCCGGCCGGCGGCGGGGTGAGCGGCGGCATGCAGTGGCTCGGCACCCCCGGGCACATGATCAATACGGCCAGCGGGACCGTGGATTCTTACGTTGCTCCCGATTACGCCGCGGCCACTTACGATGACGACGGCAACCCCGCCACGCCTGAAGTCCACTGGCCGGAAGTCTTCCAACGCTACGCCATGGGAGTGCGCCGGATAGATGATGCGTATGGCGATCTCAAACAGTTGCTGCAAGACCTGAACATTGACACGAACACCCTGGTGGTCTTCACCTCGGATAACGGGCCGACGACCGAGGATTATCTGAGCCTCACGCCGCGTTACGTGGCCAACTTCTTCGACACCTTCGGCCCGCTGGACGGCACTAAGCGCGATACGTGGGAAGGTGGCATCCGCATGCCGACCTATGTGCGCTGGCCGGGGACCGTGCCGGCGGGCGTCATCAGCAACACGCCTTCCCAGTTCCAGGATTGGATGCCCACCTTCGCGGAGTTGGCCGGCCTGCCGGCCCCTGCGCGCAGCGACGGCGTATCGCTCGTGCCCACCCTGACCGGTGTCGGCACCCAGCGCCCCAGCACGATCTATGTCGAGTACGCCGACCCCTACGCCACGCCGGACTATCCTGAATTCGAGCCCGCCCACCGCGGACGCGTGCATAATCAGATGCAGGTCATCCGCCTGAACGGCTACCAGGGGGTGCGCTACGACATCCGGTCCCAAACGGATGACTTTGAAATCTACGACGTCAACACCGATCTAAAGGAAGCGACCAACCTGGCGGCCAACCCATCCTTTGCCGCCTTGCAGCAGCAGATGAAGGATCGCGTGCTGCAGTTGCGCCGGCCCGACGCCAGCGCGCCGCGGCCTTACGACAACGAACTGGTGCCGGCAGTCTCGCCCTCGCCAGTCACCCCCGGCGTTGAGTGGAAGGCCTATACGCAGGCCTTTCCCTGGGTGCCGGAGTTAACGACGCTGACCAGCACATCCGGCGGGACGACCAACCAGCCCACGCTGGCAGTGCGTCCGCGGGACAATGACATCGGCCTGCTCTTCACCGGCTACATCCTTGCCCCCGCGGATGGCGATTACACGTTCTACGTCACCGCCGACACCGGCGCCTTGTTGCGCATCCATGACGCGACGGTGGTGGATGCGGACTATGGTTACGCAGGCGGCACGGAAGTCAGCGGAACGATCAAGCTCAAGGCGGGGCTTCATCCGTTCCGGCTTTACTATGCGCGCGAAAGCGTGGGGACGCCGGCGTTGAGTTTCTCCTGGAGCGGCCCGGGCTTCGCCAAGCAGCTTGTTCCCACGAGCGCATTCCGTCGAGATGGTGTCGGCGTGGCCACTCCGCCAACCGCTGTGGATGACTCGGCGACGACCGCCCAGGCCACGCCGGTCATGATTAATGTCTTGCAGAATGATTCAGACGACGGCGCGCCGGCCCCGCTGGCGATCGTCAGCGTCAGCCTGCCGAAGGCGGGCATCGCGGTGACCAACGCGGGGCAAATCGTCTATTTGCCCCACAGCAACTTCCTCGGCCAGGACAGTTTCACCTACACCATCAGCGACGGCCAGTCCACTGCCACGGCGACGGTGCGCGTGAGCGTCTATTTCAGAGACGGCAGTTATTGGTTTCCCTTCAACCAGGTGTCCGGCCTGACGACGGAAGAAGCCGGCGGCGGGGCCACAGCGTCGCTGGTGGGCTTTACGAACGATCCCGCCGAATGGGTCGCAGGCAAGTTCAACCGGGCGCTGGAGTTTGACGGTGTCTCCAACGAGGTCGTGATCAACGGTTTCAAAGGCATAGTGGGCACGAATCCGCGCACCGTCTCCGCCTGGGTCAGAACCACCGAGAGCAACAACTCCATAGGAATCGTCTCCTGGGGCGACTTGCCTTCCGGCGACAAGTGGTCGTTTCTCATCCAGAATACCACCGATCCCAAAGGCGCCCTCCGGCTGGAGCTCGGCTACGGCAACACGATCGGCACGACGCCCGTCAACGATGGCCAGTGGCACCACGTGGCTTGTACCCTCGACAGCCTGCCCTCACCCAGTTCGACCAACGTTAGGTTCTACGTGGACGGCCAGCTCGACCCGATCAGTGGGGGAGCGGAGGTCGCCATCAACACCGTCGCGCTCAACGATGCGCTGATCGGTTGCGACATCCAGAACCGGTTCTTCGACGGGGACATTGACGAGGTGCGCATCTACAATCGCGCGCTGAGCGCTGGGGAGATTGCCGCCCAGGCCAGCGCTACCGACGAATCCGCCGCCGCATGGCACCGCCGCTATTTCGGCAACGCCCCGGTCAACTGGAGTGCCGACGATGATGGCGATGGCGCCAGTCGCCTGGGTGAATACGCCTTTGGCGGCCAGCCGCTGATCCCCGATGCGCGTGCTATGGAGATCGTACCGGAGATCGTGTCCGGTCACGTGGAGGTCCAGTATAATCGCCGCCTCCCCGGCACTGACGAGTTGGTCTATGAGCCCCAGAGCTCGACCAACCTGGTGACCTGGACCAGTCCCTTGCCGGGCACAGACATTTCCCAAACGCCATCCGCCGTGCTCCCCGGTTTCGACAGGGTGACCTTCCGCGCCGACGCGGCAGTCCCCAGCCAATCGCCCCTATTCGTGCGCCTGACTGCCCGATTGCCCTGATCGGGAGACTGCGCGGAGCAATCCTGAAGCGGTAACCCCCGCAGGGCCACTCAGAAAGCCCCAAGCCGGGTATCTCGTGTGCCAATTCTAGCCGCGTCCCGCCGCCAACCCGGCAAGTCCCGCCGAATGAGCCGAACCTGCCCCCTGTTTCTCCGGTCCTACCCTGGATCGCCCCGCAGACCCCACCGGGACCCCGCCGTCACCTCGCCGTCGTACCTCTGCAAAGTTTGCAGAGGTACGACGGCGAGGTGACGGCGGGGTCCCGGTGGGGTGATGGCGTGGGCACAACGTTGGGACGGAGGCGTAGAGGGAGTATCAGCACGCCATCGGAGGGAGCATCTCACTTTCTGTACATCGGAGGCTTTTTCGCGCCGGCGCCTGTTTCGGCGTCAGATCCGTTCCCCCTCACCCCGGCCCTCTCCTTTAGGGAGAGGGAGAACGGCCGGCAGTGGGTCGGCGAATCCGAGCCGTCCGGTAGGTTCGAGCGTTGGCGTAAGTGGCTCCCTCTCCCTGAGGGAGAGGGCCGGGGTGAGGGGGAACGGGGCTCACGATCGCCAAAGGGTTATACAGGGTTTCCCGTTGGACCTCACAAAAGGTGCGATGCTCCCGGTATCGGAGATTTGTGATAAAAGATGTTGACAGGTTAACGGGAGGCGGGCGATACTGCGCAAACGTTTGTTTTAAGACACTAATCAACCCCAAACCGAAAGGCAGTCTATGCGGTTACTCATCTGGACCACTAGAACAATGGTTTGCGCAAACAACGCTCCCATATCCACCAATCCGGCGCTCGGCGGGCAACGCGGGCGGCCGGTCAATTCAACTCGGGCGTTCCCCATGAAAGCGCTCATGCTCCTCTTGCCGGTGTTTCTCCTGGCCTATTGCGCCTCGGCGGTGCCCATTTTTGATCCGTTCGCGGATGCAACGGCTAGCGGTGGGACCAGTTACGCAGTGGACAGCACGCTGACGAATCAATTCAGCCCGGCTCTATTCACGCCCTGGTTTGGGCGTGGGGGCAATGCGCCGGGCACAACGCCCCTGATCGCTTCGGGCAGCCTTAGCTACCCCGGCTTGCCTGCCTCCACCGGGAACAGCGCGTCCTTTTTCCCGGCCAACAGCACGAGCGCCTGCTTGGACCTTAATGAGCCTGCCAACGGCCAGCCGGGCATGGTTTTCTGCTCCTTCCTTTTGAAGATCACGGACGTTTCCACCGTGCCGACCACACCGGACAACAATCCGTTTGCTGCTTTCGGTGATGATCCTCGCACCAGCCTTTTCCCGAACCAGATCGCGCGGCTGGGCGGCAGAGTGGTGACGAAGAGGGTCGGCGATGGTTTTGTGTTGGGCACGAGCCGGTCTGCTTCGCCAGCCGACTTCGTATATGAGCCGGACACCGCCGCCCACAACGTGGGTGATGTGTTATTCGTGGTGCAGGGTTATCAGCAGGCCGCGGGCGACCAGACCAATGTGGTCGTGTGGATCAACCCCGCCTCGTCGAGCTTCGGCGCCGACACTGCGCCGGCTCCGACTTTGACAGCGACCAGCGGCATCACGGCACTCAACGTTAATGGTGCCAGGGCCTGGGCACTGCTCTGCCAGTTCCCCACCGCGCCGAGCGGCGTCATAGACGATGTGCGCCTCGGCACCAACTGGGCCACCGTCACCGGCGGGCCGGGTATTCATGCCCAGCCAACCAATCAGACCGTCAATGCGGGGACAACCGCCTTATTGTCAGTCGGCGCCTTTGGCGGCGCGCCGCTCAACTATCAATGGCTGAAAGATGGGGCTGCCCTGAACAACAGCGGGAATGTCTCCGGCGCCACCACGGCCACGCTCGCCATCGGCAATGCTGTGCAGGCCAACGGGGGACAGTTTTCAGTTGTGGTCAGCAACAGCTACAACGTTGTCACGAGTGAGGTGGTTACCCTGGTCGTGAATGATCCGGTCATTACCGTGCAACCGACCAACCAGATCCTGACCGCCGGCTCGACCGCCGTGGTTTATTCCGAGGCGGCCGGCACTCCGCAATTGACCTACCAGTGGTATCGGAACAATTCACCGCTCTCCGACGGCGGACGGATTTCCGGCGTGCAGATGAACGTGCTTACCATCACCGGCTTCGCGGCCGCAGATGCGGGCAGCTATTATGTGATGGTGTTCAACGGCCTGGGGAGCAGTGTGGTGAGCAGCAACGCGGTCTTGCTCACCAGCGATCCTTCGATTTCCATGCAGCCGCAAAGCGTGACCAATGTCTATGGGACCACGGCGACCTTCGAAGTCACGGCCTCGGGCACCGAGCCGTTCACGTACCAATGGCACCGGGAGGGGTTCGGTAATTTGACTGACGGCGGAAACATCTCCGGCAGCCACAGCAATATGCTGGCGATCACCGGCGTGACGGCCTCCGACGCGGGCACCTACTCGGTAACGGTGTCCAACTCGCTGGGATTTGTGGACAGTGACCCGGCGGTGCTGACGGTCCTGGACCCGGGGATCGTAGTCCAGCCCGTGTCCGTTACCAACGTCGCCGGCGCCGCGGCCACTTTCCATGTGGAGGCGGTGGGAACGGCTCCTTTGACCTACCTATGGTCCAAGGGCGCCAATTTTCTTTTCGACGACGGGGTCAAATACTTCGGCACCGCCACCGACACGCTGACCATATCAAACCTTGACACCGGGGACCAAGACACTTACACCGTCACCGTATTCAACGCTTTCGGCGCGTCGGAGGTCAGTGTGCCCGTCACTTTGACGGTGGTCCCGCCGCCAACGCCGATCACCATCACGGCACAACCGACGCCGCGTAACGTACTGGCCGGCTCGAAGACGGCCCTGGCGGTGGGTTTCACCGGCTCGGACCCTATGTTCCAGTGGCAGTTCAAGGGCGCCGACGTGCCCGGCGCAACGCAGGCGGCTTACGTGCTGACGAATGTGCAACCGGACGTGACGGGGAGTTACCAGGTGATCGTGTCCAACTCCTTCGGCGCGCAGACCAGCGCTCCGGCGATGGTTTCGATTGTCGCCTCGTTGCACCTTTACCCAACCAACGTGGTGGTCATGCGCGTGGGGGACGGGGCCCAGGCGCTGTCCACGCAGGGCAACTCCATCTTCCTGGATCAATGGGCGCCTGACGGGACGTATTTGACCACGATGAACCTCCCCGACAGCGGGCCGACCAGCCTGGTGGCCCTTGGTCCGACCGTAATAGCTCTCAGCCCGACCAGCAGCACCGTCACAGGCAACAGCCTTTCGCGTTCGGCTAACGGGCGGTTTCTGGTTCTGGGAGCGTACAACACCAACTTGAACTATGGGGCCGACCTGCAGACGGTCAGCCCGGCGACGGTTCCCCGGGGCATCGCCCTCATTGACGACCAGGCCCACTACACCCTGGCGATCGCCAGCACGAGCGGCTCCAGCGGGAATTACTACCGCGGCGCGGTGGCGGATGGCACCAACAACTATCTGGGGCTATTCGCGCAACTCGAGCACCTACTATTTCGGCTTCGACACCAACGGGGTGGTCGTTCAACCCTCTTGGAATAACTTGCGCGACATGCTGATCTTCAACGGGCGGCTGTATGGCGTCACGGCGGTGCCTGCCCACCAGGGCGTCATACGATTTGCGGGTCTGCCGGAAGCTCCTGAGACGGGCGAGCACCTGCTTAACACGGGCAGCAGTTATTCGTCCGACCTGGACGTCAGCCCGGATGGGAACCTGATCTACATAGCTGAATCGGTCGCCGGCGGTGGCGTTGCCCGCTGGCAGTTCGACGGTTCGACCTGGACCGAGGCCTACCTGTTGACCGATAAGATGCCGGGCGGCGCTTACTACCTGTGCGGTGGACTTCAGTGGTCCCAACCCGGTGATCTATGCTGTGACGACTGAAGGGGACAATAACCAGATCGTGAAGATCACCGACACCGGGGCGGGCTCCACCGGGACGATCCTCGGCTATGCTGGCGTCAACCAGAACTTCCGCGGCATCCGCCTGGGCCCGGCGCCGACAACCAACACGGTCCCGCCGGTGCTCTCGGCAACATCGGAACCCGGCACGATGACGCTGAACTGGGACGGCTCGTTCTTCCTCCAGTCGGCCACCAACGTGACGGGCGCCTACCAGGACGTGATCAACGGCACGCGACCTTACACCAATAACATCGGTCCCGCCGACCAGCAGTTCTTCCGTTTGCGGCAGTAAACGCTATTATGCGGATGCACGCCGTGCTGGCGTGAATCATGATGAGAAGAATCTGGATCATGGCAGGAGTCCTGGGCGTCCTTCTGAGCTCAGGGCTCCGAGCCAAAGCTGAATTAAACGCCCGTGCCATCCCACATCCGCTGCCGGCTCACCCGGGCAACATCTTTCTTGCCGGTGAGCAGGTCGTGGTCGAGGCTCCATCCACCGCCGCCCAGGCGTGGCGCGCGGTGGATTACGACGGAACCACCGTCGCCCAAGGCCGACTCGACGGGGATGGCCGGGCGCGGCTTGGGAAGCTCCCGGTTGGTTACTACGAGTTGCGCTGGGGCGCGGGAACCGGGACGAACCTCGTGACCCTCGGGGTGTTGGCGCCGCTGCGAGCGCCGACACCTCTGACTTCCCCCATCGCCATTGATGTCGCGATGGCCTGGTTCTTTCCCAAGGAACGCATGGCCGCACCCGCCAATCTCTGCGCCCTGGCGGGCATCAACTGGGTGCGGGATCGCTTGCTCTGGCCGGAGGTCGAGCCTAAACGCGGGGAATTCGTCTCCGATACGCGTTATGACGCGTCCGCGAAGGCACAGGTGGCCGCCGGTTTGCAGGTGCTACAGGTCAGCCACGTCTCGGCGCCCTGGGCCAACCCGAACACGAAGCGCTTCCCGCTCGATCTGCGGGACATCTATCAGTTGTATCGCGAGATGGCCCATCGCTGGGAGGGAGAGGTGCGCGCGTTCGAGCCGTGGAATGAAGCCGACATCGAGATGTTCGGCGGCCATACCGGCAGCGAGATGGCGTCGCTGCAAAAGGCGGCTTACTTCGGCCTGAAAGCCGGGAACCCGAACGTGATTGCCTGCTTGAACGTCTTTGCCATCCATCGCGCGGCGACGCTGCATGATTTCCAGGCCAACGAAGCCTGGCCCTATTTCGACACCTTCAACCTGCACTGCTATGATCCGTTGCAGGGCTATCCGAAGGCGTTCGCTGACTTCCGCGCGGTCTCCGCGGGCAAACCGATGTGGGTGACCGAGACCAGCGTCCACGTGAGATGGCAGGGGGACGAGCGGTTGAGGGAGTTGAGCGAGGAGGACTTGCGGCTGCAAAGCGAGCGGTTGACCAAGACCTACGCGCTGGATTTGCACCAGGGGGCCGCGGAAGTCTTCTACTTCATGCTGCCGCAGTACACCGAGGGAAAGCTCCAATACGGCCTGTTGCACGCTGACCTCACGCCCCGGCCCGGCTACCTGGCGCTGGCAGCGGTTGGTCGCTTGCTGGCCGACGCCAAACCGCTCGGTCGTGTCGAACTGGGCAACAAGGTCGGGCAAGCGTATTTCTTCAGTGCCCGGCCCGACGGCAAAGCCGCGGACGTGGCCGTGGTTTGGGCCAGGCAGGACACGACCTTCGAATTGCCGGCCCCGCCGCAAGCCTGCTATGACCACTTGGGGCGAGTATTGCCCGTGATCGGCAAAGTGCTCAAGGTGGGCCACGCGCCGGTTTTCGCGGTCCTGCCAAGCGGAACCCATGCCACTTTAATCCCGCCACCTAAACCGGCCAAGCTCCTCTCGGGCGAACCGGTTCCCCTCGTGCTGCAGGCCTTGCTGCCGGAGGCGGATGTCCTGGTAAAGCAATCTGTGTACAAGTTCGGCGCTGCCCGGACACGGTCGGTGCCTCTGTTCCTCTATAACTTCGGTTCCGGGAAGGCCTCCGGTCGCCTGGCCGTGACTGTGCCGGAAGGGTGGACGGCGGACTGGCCTCGCGAAGTGGAAATCGCCCCGGGCGACCGCAAAGAGTTGGCGCTGACCCTGACGAAGCCGGCCACGGATGGTTGGACTGACGCCCGAATCCGGATCACCGGCGATTTCGGCACCGAACGCCGGGCGGTGCTGTCGCTGGGCTTTGTCCCTGAATAGAACCGGTCGCAAGGTGTCGAACTGCTATGTAGAATGGCCGAACGCAAGCGCCTTAGCGCCTCGAACCCAAACACATGAAAGCCTGTAACCGCATCTCACTAATGAACCATAGCCCCCTCCGAACCATCATCTCTCACTTCTGCGCAGCCTGGCTGCTTCTGACTTTCGTCCCCTCCGCAGTGAAGGCCCTTCCGGTTTCTCTCGTGCCGGACAAGGTCCCACTGGCCGTTCCCGACCGGCAGGACCGCCAGATCCCGGACCGGGTGCATCTCACCGGCTGGATAGAAACGCGCGTCCTGGCCAACGAAGGGAACCGGCTGGTAAAGCTCGATCCGGCGCGCCTGCTGGAAGGCTACCGCAAACGTCCGGGCCGGCAGATCTGGGACGGCGAGCACGTTGGCAAGTGGCTGCACGCCGCCACGCTGGCGTGGGCCAATACGGGCGACCCGGCCTTGCGGCAGAAGCTCGATTACGTTGCCGCCGAGTTGGTCAAGTGCCAGTTGCCGGACGGCTACCTCGGCACCTATGTAGGCAAGGACCGTTGGACGCTCTGGGACGTGTGGGCGCACAAATACAATCTCATCGGCCTCATCACCTACATGCGCTTCACTGGGAACATGGAGCCGCTGCCCGCGTGCCGGCGAATGGCGGATTTGCTGTGCAATACGTTTGGGGATGAGCCGGGCCAGCGGGACATCATCGTTGCGGGGCAACACATGGGGATGGCGCCGACCAGCGTGCTGGAACCGATGGTGTTGCTGTACCGCCTGACCGGCGAGAAACGCTATCTGGAGTTCTGCCGGTATATCCTGCGCGCCTGGGAGCATCCCAACGGCCCGAAGATCATCTCGACCCTGCTCAACGAAAAGCGTGTGGACAAAGTGGGCAACGGCAAAGCCTACGAGATGCTCTCGTGCCTGAACGGCGCCCTGGAGTATTACCGCACCGTCGGCGATCCGAAGATTCTCAAGGCTTGCCTGAACGCCTGGCAGGACATTGTTGATCATCGCCTGTACCTGACGGGCACCGCGAGCTATCGCGAGTTCTTCCACGGCGACTTCGATCTGCCGAACGTCAACAATGTGGGCGAGACCTGCGTCACGGTGACCTGGCTGCAGTTCAATGCGCAGTTGCTGCGGCTGACGGGTGAGGCACGGTTTGCCGAGCAGCTCGAACGGACGACGCTCAACCAGTTGTTCGGCGCCCAGAGCTGCGACGGCACGTCGTGGGGCTATTACGTCCAGATGGAAGGCAAGAAACCCTATAGCAGCAGCCTGGATGGTCATTGCTGCCTTTCGAGTGGCCCGCGGGGTGTCGCGCTGATTCCGACCTTTGCGGTTACCACCGACGCCGATGGGGCGGTGGTAAACCTTTACGAATCCGGGACCGCCGGTCTCAATCTCCGCGATGGGACCTCGGTGACGCTCACGACCGAAACCCGGTATCCGAGCGACGGGCGGATTCACATCAACGTGGCGTCCGCGGCGAGCAAGTCATTCGCGATCAAGCTGCGGATTCCTGCCTGGTGCGAGAACCCATCCATCCGTGTAAACGGTAAGAAGATGGAGCCCAAGCCCGGGGCTGACGGCTATGTGGCGCTCCAGAGGGAATGGCGGAAAGGTGACGGGATAGACCTGCGCCTCAAGCTGGAACCGCGCCTGGTGGTCGGCGATCACAAGAACGAGGGCAAAGTCGCCGTCCTTTACGGACCGCTGGTCCTGGCGGCGGACGAAGCTCTGCTGGGAGGAGAAGGTCGGACGCTGGACGCGATAGGTGTTGCCGGGCCGGACCTCGCCGCGCTGCACGTCAAACCGGAGCCGGCGCTGGCCAAGGTTAAATCCTGGCCGGACGCCCAGGTGTTTCGCATTAACGCTGTCGCCCGCAAGCCGATGGGTTCGCTCAAACCGGGTGCGCGGCTGCAAATCCGCCTGGTTCCTTTCGCCGATGCGGGTGCGACTGGGACGGGCTACCAGATCTGGCTGCCGTATGGGAAGCTGCCGCCCAATCGGAATCTGTTGTTCACCGGAATGGAGATTCGTTCCCGCAAACCCAATGCCGGGTCTATCATTGATGACGATCTTCAGACTGTTGCGACCACCTTCAGCGGCAAGTCCGCCACCTGGGATTGGTTCGGCGTGGAACTGAAGGAACCGGTCACGGTCGGCCGTGTGGTGTTTGTGCATGGGCGGACTTTTCACGACGGGGGCTGGTTTGATGCCGCCGCGATCAAACCGCGGGTGCAGGTGCAGAAGGCCCCGAATACCCAATGGGTGACGCTGTGCGAGATTGCAGACTATCCTGCGACGACAGCGACTGATCCTGCGGGCCTGAAGGGCGGCGAGCGCTTTGCCTGTCAATTGCCCGAGCCGGTCAAGGCCTTCGGCCTGCGCGTCCTCGGCAAACCCGCCTGCGGCGATAATCCCAAACAGGCGTTCTCCTCGTGCGCCGAACTGCAGGCCTTTGCTCCGTAGTGCAACCAAGCCGATTGGCAAACCGTCTTTATAGTTTGTGGCTAACGGTCGGCCTCGCGCTTCTTGCCCTTCCGTCCACGGCGCGGGAGGCTGGCCCGCGAGAATACTACCTGGATAGCCGTTCCGGTTCCGATGAAGCCCCAGGGACGCGGAAACAGCCTTGGCGCTCGCTTGATCGCCTGGCCAAGGTCACTTTTCATCCCGGCGACACGGTCTGTTTCATCGGTGGTTCCCGCTTTGAGGGTGGGTTCGAGGTGAATCAGTCGGGCACAGCAACGGCGCCGATCACCTTCAAGGCGTGCGGAGATGGGCCGGCTCCGTGCTTTAGTAACCCGCAACCGGTGGTTCTGGACGGCAACGCCATCCGTCTCAACGCCAGCCACATTATTGTCGAAGGCCTGTTCTTCGAGCGCTGTCCGACGAATCCAGTCGCGGCGGACGTGCGGACGCTGGGGGCGGTGTTCCTGACCACCAACGCCAATTACAACATCATCCGCAATTGTGAGATGACTGAAACTCCCATTGGCGTCAACGTGTACGGCCAGCACAACCTCATCACCCACAACTACATCCACGACGACAACGCCCCCATCCTACCGCATTGGGGCCCGATGTGCGTCATGGTTTGCAGCTCCCATAACGAGATCTCCTACAACCGGTTCGTGAACTACTGCGCGCCCAGTGCGGAATATGGCCATGACGGCGGAGCCATTGAAATTCATGACCGGAGGCTCCCGAAGGAGGACGTTCGCATTCATCACAATCTTTCCCTGCGCAACCAGGGGTTCATCGAATGGGTCGGGCGGGTCAAACAGGACAACTTCCTTATCCACCACAACGTTTGCATGGACTACCAGTCCTTTCTTGGGTTCACGGGCCCGTGCACCAATATGCGGGTTGAAAACAACACCGTCGTCCGCACTCTCGCCCATCCGGAACCCGACTCGGAGGACGTGGTCTTCTGGCTTTACCTTGGTGGCAACACAAACATCAACTTTCGGAATAACATCTTCGTCTATGACCCCTCGCGGGTAGAACCGATGTTCGCGCGGGGCGAAGTCGAGCATTCTTACAATCTGTTCTACCGCACTGACCAGGCCAGCATCCCCAAGCAGGCAAACCGGGAGGCGTATGAACGCAAGTACCTGGGTGGCGGAGCACAATTGCGGGAGGGAGACAGGATCGGTGATCCGCTCTTCCGCGACCTGGCCGGGGGCGACTTCCGGCTCAAACCGGGCAGCCCGGCCATTGATGCCGGGACGAACCTCCAATACATCCTGGATTTCGATGACCGGCAGATTCCGGCAGGAGACAGGCCCGACATGGGCGCCTTCGAGTTCCGGCCAGACGCGCGGTAATCTGTGCGCCGATTGGTTTTCCGCCGCTTTTTTCGCCTTTGGCGTTGACAGGATTACCGCAGAATGCAATCTTTGCACAAACGATTGCGTTGATCGGCTGATACCAACCACAAAGCAAAAGGTCATGATTATGCGGAAGCCATTCCTGAATAGAACAAAGGTTTGCGCGCTTTCCCGGGTACCCACGCAGTTCCCCGGCCCCAGTCTTTCTGGTGCGCGGCTGTCCCACCGGGATCAAGGCCAGGTTGGGAGGTCTGCGGCTCTCCGATTTGGATTCACCCTGATCGAGTTGCTGGTCGTGATCGCCATCATTGCCATCCTGGCCGCCTTACTTCTGCCGGCGTTGGCCCAAGCCAAGGAGAAAGCGCAGCGCGCCGCCTGCAAATCCAATATGCGTCAGGTTTCGTTGACCGCGATTATGTATGCCGGGGACAATGCCGACAAGTTTCCCACCGCCGTCTGGAACCCCTCCTCGGGCGTCCAATCCACTCACGCGGTGTGGCTGCCGACCAATGTATATGACTACTTCGTTACGACGGCTCGTGTGAGCACAAACTGTCTCTCGTGTCCCAACCTCGTTAAGATTGGCTCGTGGTTTTGGTTTAAGCCGGATCGGGTGCGCGTGGGATACTTCTGCCTTTGGAGCGTGCCCACCCAGATTGATACGCGCCCTCGAAATGCCAACTACGGTCCTTCGATTCCCTGGCCTTGGGATTCTCCGAAAAAGACCACCGATGTTGCCACACCCTACACGGTCCTGCTGGCCGACATCATCAGCAGCGGGATTGACGATTTCGCCAAAGAGACGGACGTGACCATCGCTCCTCACACTCGCGGGGGCCTGCGCCATGCGACCGGCAGCCCGCCACCGGACGCGATCGGGTCGCAGGGTGGCAATATAGGCCTGATGGATGGGTCCGTTCAGTGGCGAAAGCAAATGTTCATGCACCAGCATTGGACCTTTTGGAACCCGAGTCCGGTGCAGAATGACTATATCGGCTATTGGTGACTCATTGGCCCAGATGATCGCTACAACCCTGTGAACCCGCGCCGGAAGCACTCTCCCGACGCCATCCACCCTCCTAAGCCCATGGAATTGTGGATGGGGTGTAAAGCTCCTCCGGGTTATATCTCTTGCCCCAGGGAGCCGAAGAGTTCATCCTCTCTTAATCAACCGATCACCGGCGATCGGACGGGACCGGTTCCGTCCCGCCCAGGATTGGAAAGAGCAACTGGTTTATCGCAGCGAACAACGTATCCGCAGGGAACAGATGCGAGTGACAACGCATCAGGTTTGCGCCCTATGAGCAACGACGGTTTCACCCGGCCTGACCCCGTGTCCGGCAATCCGCAACCCACCCTCCAACACATCGCCGAGCAATCGGGGCTTTCGGTTACGACCGTTTCGCGCGTGTTGAACGGGCAGGCCGTCCGCTACCGAATCAGCAAGAAGACGGAAATCACCGTTCGCAAGCTGGCGAAGGAGCTCGGTTTTGTGCCCAACCAGTTGGCGCGCGGATTGCGTCTGAAGAAGTCCCTCACCATCGGACTGGTTATCCCGGACATTTCCAACCCCTTCTTCGCCGGCATTGCGCACCAGGTCATCCTCGGGACCCGGCTGCATGGCTACTCGGTCGTCCTCTGTGACAGCCAGGACGACACCGATCTGGAAGTCCAGTCTTTGGGCCTGCTGCAGAGTCGCAGCGTCGAAGGCGTGGTGCTTTGTCCCGTCGGGCAGTCGGGCGCGCATTTGGCCGAGTTCGTCGGCGGGAGGCTGCCGATTGTGCTGGTGGACCGGTTTTTTCCCAATCTGCCCCTGCCCTATGTGAGTTCCGACAATGCGTCCGGCGCCAGGCAGGCGACCGAATTGCTCATCGCCAATGGCCACCATCGCATTGCCTGCCTCCAGGGAGCCCGAGGGACCTCGCCCAACGAGTCGCGCGTCGGCGGCTACAAGGAGGCCCTGGCGCACCATCGCCTGCCCATAGACGAAGACCTGATCGTCGGCGACAGCTTTACCGAACAGAGCGGCTACATCGAAACCAAGTTGCTGCTCAAGACCCAACCGGCGGTGAAGGCCATTCTCGCGCTGAGCAACCTCAATGCCCTGGGCGCGATTCGGGCGCTGACCGAGGAGAAGCGGCGCATCCCCGAGGACACTTCGATTATTTCGTTCGATGACACGCCCTATTCTGCCGTACCTGGCCACTCCGCTGACCACGGTCGCGCAGGCCAACTCCGAAATGGGGGAGGTCGCCATCAAGCTGTTGTTCGATCAAATCCAGTCGCCGCACCGGCAGACCAGGGGCGGCATCCTGCTGCCCACCAATTTGGTGATGCGCGAATCGGTGAAACGCGTGGCGCCGCCCGTCAACTGAAACCACTCCCATAACCAAACAACTAAACAACTAACCTGGAAGGATCAACTCATGGTCATTGTTCAATCGTATCCCATCGCTGTCTTCATGTGCGTTATCACCATGCTGTGCTGGGGTTCGTGGGCCAACACGCAAAAGCTCGCCACCAAAGAATGGCGCTTCCAGCTTTTCTACTGGGACTATGCCATCGGCGTATTGCTGCTGGCGCTCCTGCTGGCGTTCACGATGGGCAGCACCGGCAGCGGCGGACGCGGCTTCCTGGCCGACCTGCGCCAGGCCGACGCCAAATGGCTCGGCTCCGCCTTCGTGGGGGGAGTGATCTTCAACCTGTCCAATATCCTGCTGGTGGCGGCCATAGATATCGCCGGGCCTGGCGGTGGCCTTTCCGGTGGGCGTGGGCCTGGCGCTGGTGCTCGGCGTGATCACGACCTATCTGGCGACCCGGCAAGGGAATGTTCCGATGCTCGCGCTCGGGGTCGCCGCGGTCATGGTCGCGATCATCCTGGATGGCCTGGCTTACAAACGGCTGGCCAGCAGCGGCCAGAAAACCCCCGCCAAAGGCATTGTGATCTCGGTGGCGGCAGGGCTGCTCATGGGCTGGTTCTACAGCTTCGTTGCCCAGGCGATGGGCAGGATTGATCCCACGACCAAGGTGTTGGAAGCGGGCAAGCTCAGCCCTTACACCGCGATTGTCCTGTTTTCCGTCGGCTTGCTGCTCTCCAATTTCCTTTGGAACAGCATCATGATGGTCAAACCGCTTTCGGGCGAGCCGGTGCCGTTCGGCGATTATTTCACCAAAGGCAACGCGCGGCTGCACCTCATCGGCATCCTGGGTGGAGTGATCTGGAACATCGGCATGAGCTTCAGCATCATCGCCGCCACCGCCGCCGACCCGGCCCTGGCCTATGGCCTCGGCCAGGGCGCGACGATGATCGGCGCGCTTTGGGGCGTGTTCATCTGGAAGGAATTCAAGGGCGCTCCCGCGGGAACCAACAAGTTCCTGGCGGCGATGTTCTTCTTCTACCTGCTCGGGCTGGGAATCCTCATCGCATCCAAACTGTGAAAAGCCTACGAACCGGCGGATCGTACTGTGATGGAACCAGGCAGACGCCTCGTTCCGCCCCTCCGCCATTCCAATACTCCATTAATCCAGTCTTTTTATGACCAAGCACTCTATCCTCGTCGTCGGCAGCTCGAACACCGACATGATCATCAAAATGGACCGCATCCCCAAGCCGGGTGAAACCATCATCGGCGGGGAGTTCGCCAGCGCGGCGGGCGGCAAAGGGGCCAACCAGGCCGTGGGTGCGGCGCGGGCGGGCGGGGCGGTGACCTTCATTGCCCGCGTCGGCCAGGACATGTTCGGCGATCAAGCCGTCGCCGGGTTTGCCGCCGACGGGATCAACGTGGATTACGTGTCGCGCGACCGGACCAGCCCCTCGGGGGTGGCGTTGATCTTCGTCGGCCAGAACGGCGAGAACAGCATCGCCGTCGCCTCGGGAGCCAACGCCCGGCTGACGCCGGCGGATGTGCGGAAGGCCAGAAGCGCGTTTCGCGAAAGCCAACGTGCTGCTGCTCCAACTGGAAACCCCCCTCGCGACGGTGCAGGCGGCGGCCGAACTTGCCGCGGCGGCGGGCGCGCGCGTCATTCTCAATCCCGCCCCGGCCCGGCCGCTGCCCGACAAACTCCTGCGCCGGCTTTACCTCCTGACCCCAAACGAGAGCGAGGCCGAGTTGCTCACCGGCGTGGCGGTGGACAACGCGGACGGCGCCGCCAAAGCCGCCGACGCTCTGCTGGCACGCGGGGTCCAGAACGTGATCATCACGATGGGCGCGCGCGGTGCGCTGGTCGCCGGAAAGGACCTGCGGCAAGTGATTCCCGCGCTCAAAGTCAAGGCCGTGGATACCACCGCGGCAGGTGACATCTTCAATGGCACGCTGGCGGTAGCGTTGGCTGAGGGCAGATCCTTGCTCGACGCCGCCCGTTTCGCCAGCGTTGCAGCAGCCATCTCGGTCACCCGCATGGGAGCCCAGACCTCCGCTCCTGTCCGCAAGGAGATTGACAGGTTGCTCGCCAGCGGCAACGGCTCCGTCGGCGTGATCCCGCAAAAACGGCGCCCGGCACGCCGCCACACCCAACAAACGCTTCAACCCGTAAGGAACGTAATCGGGTAACTCTTGTAGCCCCACAGATTCTTAACGCTGTATTGGAAGAGATAATATGGGTTCATTAGGACTTTGATTTATGTCGCCTGCGTACTGCATTCAGTCGGGCAAGCCGGGGGGACGGGCTCTATTCCACCGGACCAGTGGGTTTCCGCAAAACAGCTTTGGCGTGCCGCGCGTAGTGGCCATGCAGGTCATGCAAATATTCCTGCAGGGTCTTCTCCCCCAGGCCTTCGTAGTCACCGCACCTATACAACGCCCGCGCCAGGTAGAGCTCCTTCAAAGCCTGGTTGCGGATCGTAGTATCCGTGCTGCTGGCCCGGTTAGCCTCGATCGCAGCGTCAATAGTCGTCACCGCGTGCCCACGGATCCCGGGTTTACGCAGCAACTCGGCCATCGGTTGGGCGGCGGACCTGTCCCCCAGCGTCTCGAGCGCCATTGCCACCGCGCGAAAATGGGAGAACTCACTACCACTCTGGAGCTGCCCCGCTTTCTCCAAGATCGGCTTTAGGCCCACTGGCGACCGCGTGCGGCCCAGCGCAATGACGAGGCTGTCGAGCTGGCTCATGCACGCCCCGAACTGACCCATGCCCGTATATTGCCAGCCTTTGTCCCACGGACTGGCCTGGACGGCATCGGCGAGGGCCTGCGCGCCCGAGCCATCACCCATCATGCCCAGGATATGCGCATAGCTAAGCCTATCCTTCCCGATCGCATTGGTTAGGGCCTCGCGGAGGAGAGGTTGGGCGATGTCAAACTGGGCCAGCACGATCTCCAAACCATCATAGTCGTTCGCCACATTTCGCACGGCCTGCGCAACTCGTTCCTTCGCCAGTGGGAAGTTGTCGGTTTCCTTGAGCACAGTCTCCGGCAGATTGCCGACCGCGACGAGTCGCTTTTGCAGTTCCTTGATGTCGAGCTCCCGCGTGGTGCAACCCCTCGTCGCAATCATAGCCGCCGCCAGTCCCGCCGCGTAACCCTGGTTCTGGACATCGGATTGCATGCGAATGCACGGCAGCGCGTCCCGATGAGCGCTCACGCCCAGTCCAGTGACAATCACCCCGTCCAGCCCGCGTGGCAGCAGGCATCGCCACGGCACCCTCACCGTAATGTCAGCCCGGTGCGGCGGCCGGATCATGAAGAGCGGATGAATGATGTAGCCATGCGTGTCGAAGTTGCTCCGCGCGATTACGATCGTATCCGGGAAGGTGCGTTGCAGCACCATATCCATCGGTGAAAAGAAAAAGTCGCCTAGAATCTGCCGCCGCTCGCGGGTGTCAATGAGCTGGCCCAGGTCGTAGGCGTCCCGGAACTTGACCCGAGCAGTCACCAGCACCCGCCAAATGTCAAACACATCTGTGTCATCCACGAAGGTGTAGTCGGTATTCACATACTTCTGCCCGAGCTCGCGTGGTGGCAGGCCCGCGCCCTGGACTGCCACGTCGGTGTCATCCGTGTACCGGCAGATCGCCCCCGCGGCCGCGGCAATGTCGGCGTTACCGGTGGAATCCACCACCGTCTTCGCCAGGACGACCCCCCGGCCCTGCGGCGTGAGCACGACCACCCCGATGACCTTTCTTCCGTCCATCACCACGCCCTGGCCGAGCACGCCGTACCAAACCTCGACCCCGGCTTTGCGCAGCGCGCTGCGGAGCCATTCACTCTTGTGCTCCGGATTCCAGCTCCCCTCACGCGTCTTCCCCCCGTAAGCCGCCACCCCTTCGTCAACCTCGGTGGAGAAGCCTGCCCGGTTGCCGTGATAATACGCCGCGATGTAGCCCAGCGTTCCAACCCCGCCCAACCCGTGCAGATACTCGATCAACAAAGTCCGGGCGCCCTGCCGCCCCGCGGCGATCGCTGCCGGCGCCCCGCCAGTCCCGCCGCCCACCACAACCACATCGTAATCACCCACCACCGGAACCCCGTAGGAGCCCTCAGCAATTCGCGCCCCCTCCACCCGGGGGTTCTGCTCAATCGCGACCTCACGGATCACGCCCGACCGCGCGGATGAACAAGGCTTCCCAGCGACGTGGACGCCCTCCGGTTTCGGCTCACCCGCCGCCAGGATCGCTGCGGCACGGCCAATGCGGGCACCCACCGCCATCTGGTTCACCGGACGCAACAGCGCGGCGGCCGCTTCCCGCGACAGATCGGCGCAGCCGCCCAGGACGAAGATCCGCTGCTCCTTCTCCGGCTGCAGACATTCCAGCGGCAGCTTCTCCGCGCCCGGCCACTGACCATCAAAAGAGCTTCTGCCCCGGAAATGATCCGGCGGCACCTGAAACAAAACTTCGGCGCTGTCCACGGCTTCCGCCGACCAGGTCAGGTCCCGCGCGAGTTGCTCCGCCTCGGCGAAGGCGCCAAAGCCGCCGCCTTTCATCGGCACTTGGATCTCATACTCATGCACCGGGAATACCTCGCCTTTCTTGTCCGTGATGTGGAGAGCCGGGGCGCGTTTCCGCAGCCGAAGGCGTTTTCCTTCGCGCGGCGCTCCGCCAACCACAACCCGGGTGAACCGCTGGGCGCCGGCTGGATATTCCGTGAGCGTCGCCCCGGCCATCCGCGCCACAATGCTCCGCTCGGTGGCATCCACGATCACCTTGCCGATGACCGCCTGCCTCCCCGATCGGGTCGAAATGACCACCCCGGCCGGCTTGCCCGCGGCATCTCGCAGCAACTCGCTGGCATAGCACCAATACAGGAACGGCACCTTCGCCTGGATGAGCGCCTGGTCCAGGGCCTCCTTGACCTGCATCGGAGTGGGCAGCGCAGCCGCCTGGGAAGCCGCCGCCTCAAAGCCGAGGGCACCCGGGCCTTCGACCATAATCTCCCCCAACAGGATCCGCTTCGTTTCCGGGCTATGCCGCACCTCCAGCCTCAGGTACCTCGCCTTGGCGCGGATCTCGCCGGAAAGCATGAGCGGGTTCCAGTCGAAGGTCCCCTCCCCAACGCTCGGGTTCTGCAGGGTGCCCGCCGGCGACCATTTCTGACCATCGCTGCCAGCCGACACGCTCACGCTCGCCACATCAAAATCCGCCGGACGCTGATAAGCCATCACGCGCACCTTCCGGACCTCCTGCTCCGAACCCAGGTCCAGGACGAGTGACACGTTGCGGTCGTATTCAACGCTTTGCCGCGAGGCGCTCTACCATTGCCCGTCGCTCAGCAGCGACTCCGGTTTCGTATCGGGATGCTTCCCGGCACCGGGCACGCTCGCCGAATACTTGAACCGTAGGCCAGGCCCAATCGGCGCGGCCGGCGCCGGACCAGGCTTGAACAGCTCGCGTGCCAAATCCGTGGTCGGTGTCTCACCCGGCTCCAGCCAGAGCCGATACGTCGCGCAAAGGTCTTCTCCCAGATACGGTCGCGGAGCGGCCAGAAACACTTTGGCCCCAGCCCGAGCCGCCTCCACCGCCGCGGCCACGCCACCCGACCCGCCACCCACCACGACCACATCCACCTCGCGCAGTACGGGCATCAAATCGGCGGGCTGAGCGATTTCGTCAGCCGCGACGAGCCGTGCTATCAGCGCCACAACAGTTGACAGGAGACTGGGTATCAGAAGAGGCCTTTTCATGAACGTCATCGTACCGGTATCACGCCGACCAAGGCAAGGAGTGGCTTAATGTGACTACCGATCAGAAGCTTTCAGGTTCAACTCCTGATGGATGCGGCATTTTTCAAGGTCTTTGACGCACGACCTGGATCAGTAATCGCAGTCAAGGACTATGATTTGGCCACAGGAACACTTGAGGTGGATCTGGGTAATGCGGTCGCCGTTGCGGAGAAAAGTTAGCTGGGGCGAAGCGGTAGCGGCGCACCCCGGGCTGGAAGAGCCAGGCGCAGGATGCGCCAGAGGCTGGAAGGGCTGGGCAGTGTCTTTTGTCGTGTGCAGCCTTAAGTGCGGGACCGCCCCTCTGGGCAGAGGCTCGTCACGAGAATCCGGGAAAAGAGGCGCAAAGTCGCTCATAACGGAACTGGGATGGTGGAGTAGTCGAGGTGCTGGCAAACCGAGGGGCGGCTATCGGTCGGGCGCCGGTGAATGTGCTGAGTGGTGATGGCAATCATTGGCGATAAGGTCAGCGCTGGCTCCGGTCGTTCTGCACCTTGAGCAACACCGCAACTCGGCGATTGCATTGGTCAGTCGGGTCGGAGCCCGGCATGGGTCGGGTGTCGGCGAAACCCGCGACCTCGCGGATTTGTTTTTCGGCGACTCCGTGGGTCACCAGTTTGCGGCGGGCGCTGTTGGCGCGGTCGGCGGAGAGTTCCCAATTGCCATGATCGGGCAAGGGCGGAATGTGGCCCTGTTCGGTGTGGCCTTCAAGTTCGACCTGAAAGGCATTAGTGTAACGCGCCACTTCCCAGGCCAGCGTGGTGAAGACCCAGTCGCCATACGGGGTGAATTGAGCCGAGTCGGGCTTGAAAATGGGCCGCTTCGAGCGGTCAAAGACGCTAATCCGCAGGCCTTCAGGCGAGAAATCGAGCTTCACAGGACTCTCCTCGGTCTGCTCTTCGGGGTTGCTGGAAAGAGTCCTCAGCAAGTCCTGGGCGAGCCGGCGCAACATGTTGAGTTCAACCGCCGAGGCGGAGTCGAAATTGCCGGTGTTCGCTTTGACCGCCTGAGTGTCCTTGCTCGGAATCAGGCCGGTGGACTCCTTGGTGACCGAAGTAAAGGGGTTTTTGAATGAGCGTTCAACCGCTTCCTTGATCCGCTCATCCTGTGAGGTCAACCAAAGCACGAGGAAGAGAGCCATCATCGCGGTGACAAAATCCGCATAGGCGACTTTCCAGGCGCCACCGTGGTGCTGCCGCTTGCGACTCATACGGGTTGCCGGCTACCCGCTCTTTTCAACGACGTTAAGCGTCTTGACGAGGGTTTCGAGCTCCTGGGCGGAGGGCCGGATGTCGTCCCCCAGGCCGCGACGGGCCATCTCGACTGCCATGATGGGCGCCATGCCGTTGGCGAAGCCAATGATTGAGGTGGCGATGCACTGGTAGTATGCCAGCTCGGAATAGCCGTTGAACTCCATATTGACGGCCAGGGGATTGACGAAGCCGTAAGCGATCAGCACACCGAGGAACGTGCCTACCAGCGCCGCGGCGACGTGCTCGCCGATCCGCTCGATTGGCCCGGCGATGGATCCCATGGTGATGACTATGCCCAGGACCGCCGCGACGATGCCGAAGCCGGGCAGGGAATCGCCGATGCGGGTCAGCACATTAACCGGCTTGTGCTGCTCGGATTCCATCGTTTCGAGTTCGGTCTCCATCAACAGCCGGAGTTGGTCGGGCTTAACCTTGCCGTCAATGATCGGGCGCAAGCCGTCGCAAAGGAGGCTGACAGCGCGCTCATTGGTGATGAAGGAGGGATACTTCTTGAATATGGTGCTGTTCTGGGGGTCCATCACGTGTTCTTCGAGGGCGATCATCCCATTGCGCCGTCCGAGCAGGAACAACTCGTAGAGGCCTTTGAACAGCTCCTCATAGCTGGCGCGGTGAAAGCGTGAACCCTTGAGCGAGGCGGTCATCTGCTTGACCATGTCCATGAGCACTTTCCGGGGCGACATGATGATCAGGGCACCTAGCGCCGCGCCACAGATGACAATGAACTCGGACACCTGGATCAGGTTCACCACATGGCCACCCGCCAGCATGAAGCCGCCGAAGACCGAGGCGGTCACGATGATTGCACCAAGAAGAACGATCATGGCAAGCGGCGCAGAGACGCTTTGATGGCGAGAATGGCCTGGGCGTGGACCTGGCAGATGCGGGATTCGGTCACGCCGAAAACGGCGGCGATCTCACGCAGGCGCATGTCTTCGAAATAGTAAAGCGCCAGCACCTGTCGCTGCATTTTGGGGAGTTGCTCCAGGCGCTGGAAGATGAGCTGGCTCAGGTCATTCCGGGCCGCATGTTCGGCTGGGTCAACCTGAGCCACATCGGCAATCGTTTCGTAACGGGCCCCCTCGCCGCCGTCATTCTCCTGGACGGAGTCGAGGCAAATAAAAGTGGCCGGTTTGATTTCCTCGAGGAGTTGCTCATATTCGGACAGCGAGAGCTTGAGCGCGTGAGCGACCTGCTCGGGGGCGGGGACTTCTCCATTCTGTTGTCCAAGTTGCTGAATGACGGCCTGGACTTTGCGCGCCTTTTCGTGGACCGAGCGCGGCACCCAGTCGAGCCGGCGAAGTTCATCGAAAATGGCGCCGCGAATGCGCACGCGGGCGTAGCTTTCGAAAGTGCTCCCAGCCTGGGGATCGAAGTTGCGCACCGCGTTGAGCAGGCCGACCAGCCCCGCGCTGTACAAATCCTCCGATTCGACATGCGCGGGCAAGGTTATGGCAATCCGGCCGACGAGAGTCTTCACCAGCGGGAGGTGCTCGCGTACCAGTTCGTCTTCCGCCACGCTGCCGGGAGCCACCTGGTAGCGTCCCGCCACATCCTGGATCGCGCGGTGGGCTTCCTGGTTCGGGGGGGAGATTCGAGCAGGGTGTTCATAGGCAATTACCGTGTGAAAGGCGAGACGGGTGACGGCTTGGCGGCATCGAGGGCAGCCCGGCGCTCGGCCTGGGCTTGCTGGACACACCGCGAAAGCACACCCGTCCACCATCGGAAAAGGAGAGCGCAGAGGACGGCGACAACGCTGGCGCGCAGCAGGACGTCGGGCCAGGAACTCCCTTCGGTCAAAAGGCCGCAAAGGAGTCCGAGACCGAAGCCGCCAAAGCCGCCTGCTATCGTCATTTTCTTCATGGACTCGTCAATCTGCCAAGGGTTTAGCAGGAGGTCTGCCAGCGAGAGCGTTCACGGGAAACAAGCTCAAACCCGAGGAAAATGGCGGGCCAGGATTGTCTCGGGGTCTGCCGGCTGGAAGTCGCCCGGAATATTTTGCCCGGCGCTGAGGTAGCCGACTGAGAAATTAGTGCCCAACACGAGGTTCCACAGTTTGGCCCAGCGCGGCTCTTCATCGAGATGCGTGAGGATGATGTCATGGACGGGGAAGCCGCTATAGGCGCGGCCCTGAGCCAGCAGGAGCTGGCCTTCATAGGCCGCATTGAGGACCAGGTGGACCTCCGCACCCGGAAAACCTGCCAATTGGCGCGCCAGGTCGTTCAGCAAAACTGGGTCGTTCCAACTCACCCCAGGCAGGTCAACGAAGACCAGTTCTGAAGGGTCGGGTGCAAATTCATTCGGCCGACATCGTTCGACCGGGACGCCAAGGACCTCAGCCAATACACTTAACGATTCAGCCGTGTTGGCGACATGGCTGTCGAGGCGCCACACGCGGGCGCGACGACCTTCCACCAGGGCAGCCTGGGCCAGCCATTTGCTGAGAGCGGTGGTTTTGCCCGCCCCGGGTGGGCCGATGAAGACGTGGAAATTCGAGGCGCCCGGCTGCGTGGGCCGCCACAAGCGAATGAGGGCCGCCTGGGCAAGACGGAGTTCCTGGGCCAACGACTCGGCGGGCCTTCGCCCCGCCGGAGTCGAGGTCCCGACCGGCGAGGGCATGTCGGGAGGCGCTGGAGTTGGCGACGCGGAGTGACAGGCTTCGGCCACGCAGGCGGGCTGCCCTGCCCGGTCCGCGCGGAGATCATCGAGCACGCGTTGGACGTGGATCTGTAAAAGGCCGCTGCTCTCGAGAAGTCCTGCCACCGTTGGGCAGGGGCTCGGTCGGCTCGATGGGTCGTCACTCGAGACCGCGGTTGGCGAGGGTTGCGGCTGCCCCTGGCAGGGCTCGCTGAATTGCGCGAAACCGGGGCTCCCCGTTTCGGGAGCGGGCTTGTGTTGTCGGACCTCCTCTCTGATCTCAGCCAACTCTTGCCGCAGCTCGGCCAGGGGATCCGGCACGGGCGCCACTGCGGCGGGCATTTCGGGCACGCAGGCCAGAACTTCGATACGCGGTTTTTGCCAAAACCGAGCCAGGCCCTCCCCCGGCAGCTTGCGCACGTTCAGGACCACCGCGTGCGGCCCCAACTGCTGGCGGATTCGCTCGACGGCCTGGACGGCGGATTCGGCTATGAACGTGTGAACCTGCACTGATCACTCGGGGCACGGCACCACCGCGGCGCTTTGGATCTCGACCCGTGCCGGGACCTCGTTGTACGAGAGCACATTGAGGTCTGCGAACGTAGCCTCGAAGAAGCGACGGAAGGCCAGGCGGATTTGCGGGGCGCACAGGATTAGCGGCGGGTGGCCTGCCGAGAGCATTTGCTGGATATGCCGGGAGAGGAAATCCACCACGTGGCGGGCCAACCGCGGGTCGAGCAGGAGCGAGACTTCTGTGGGCGATTGCCGGACGCCGCCGGCGATTTGCTGTTCCAGTTTGGGGTCGAGCGTAATGGCGCGGATGGCGCCATGCTCGTTTTGGAAAGGCTTGGCCAGTTGCGCGCCCAACGCGCGGCGAGCGTGTTCCGAGAGTTCGTCCGGGTTCTTGGTGATGGCAGCGTGGTCGGCGACCTTTTCGAGGATGCCGGCCAGATTGCGGATCGAGAGGCCCTCGGCCAGGAGATTCTGCAGGATGCGCTGTACGTGGCCAACCGTCAGCAGCGAGGGGATCAGCTCATTGACGACCGTAGGGTGCGTTTGCTTAAGGTTATCCAACAGGTTCTGCACGTCCTGACGGCTGAGGATCTCGTGGCAGTGCCGCTTGACGGTCTCCGAGAGATGCGTGACCAACACGGAAGCGGCATCCACCACGGTGAAGCCGTTGAGTTCAGCATTCTTGCGCTCGACATCGGTGATCCAGGTGGCGGGCAACTGGAAGACCGGTTCGACCGTCGGGACCCCCTTGAGGGTGGCGCGGCTATTGGTGGCGTTCATGGCGAGCCAGTAACCGGGCATCAATTGGCCCTGAGCAATCGGCTGGCTCTTGAGCAGGAACCGGTAATCGTTGGCCGCCAATTGGAGGTTGTCGCGCAGCCGGATGGGCGGGACAATCATGCCGACCTCCTGCGCGAAAGTGCGCCGAATGCCCGTGATGCGTTCAAGCAGATCCCCTCCCTTCCGCTTATCCGCCAGGCTTACGAGGGCGTAGCCCAGCTCGACTTGCAGCGCGTCCACGTGCAGCAGCGTCTCCAGTTTCTCGGTCCCGTTGGCAGAGGCCGCTGCGCCGGGCGCGTTGGTTGCGCCGTCGGGCTTCGCCGCGGAAGCCGCAGCGCCCAGGGAAGCCGGACGGCGTTTGTGCAACCGCCAGGCGACCACGCCCGTTATCAGCGCCAGCACCATGAAGGGCAAGGCAGGCAAACCGGGGATGATCGCCATCACGACCAACATGCCACTCAGAATGGTCATGGCGCGCGGATAGAACAGGAGCTGTTTGGCCAGTTCCTGGCCGAGATTGTTCCGGGCCGCGGCGCGGGTGACCAGCATGCCGGCCGCCATCGAGGTGACCAGCGCCGGCACTTGCGAAACCAGGCCATCCCCAATGGACAGCAACGTGAATCGCTGGAGCGACTCGCCGACGGTCATGCCCTTCTGCATCATGCCGATCGCAAAGCCGCCCAGCACATTGATGAGCGTGATCAGCACGGCGGCAATGGCATCGCCGCGCACGAACTTGCTGGCGCCGTCCATCGCGCCGTAGAAGTCGGCTTCCTGTTCGACTTTGCGGCGGCGGTTGCGGGCCTGCTCTTCGTTGAGAATGCCGGCGTTCAGTTCGGCATCAATGGCCATTTGCTTGCCCGGCATGGCATCCAGGGTGAACCGGGCGGCGACTTCCGCGATGCGCCCCGCGCCCTTGGTGATCACAACGAAGTTGATCAGAACCAGTATCAGGAAGACCACCAGCCCGACGACGTAGTTGCCGCGCACGACGAAATTGCCGAAGGCTTCAATGATGTGGCCGGCATAGCCGTCGAGCAAAATGAGGCGCGTTGAGGCAACATTCAGCGCGAGGCGAAAAAGCGTCACGAACAACAGCAGGGTGGGGAAACCGGCAAAGTCGGCGGGTTCCTCGACGTAGAGGATAATCAGCAGGATGAGCAGGGACATCGCGATGCTGACCGTGAGCAGGAGGTCCAGCATCAACGGTGGCACCGGGAAAATGAGCAACAGGATGGTGCCGAAGATGCCGCCGACCAGCCAGAGGTCGCCCTGTTGAAAGAGGCGGCGCAGATTAGATGCGGCGGAAGACGCGGCCATGTTCAGCAATGATTCTGTTCGGCGTAATAGCGGTAGCGGTTGACGCGGTACACCCACGCCAGCACTTCCGCGACCGCCGCATAGAGCTGAGCAGGAATCTCGCCACCCACCCGGCCATACTTGAACATCAGGCGCGCCAGGGGTTTGTTCTCAACAATGGGGACCTGGTGCTGGAGAGCCACCTCGCGAATCTTGAGGGCATTGAGGCGGGCTCCCTTGGCCACAATCCTCGGGGCTTTCATCGTCTTGCGGTCATAACGCAAGGCGATCGCCAGGTGGGTGGGATTGGTGACGATCACATCGGCTTTGGGAACTTCCCGCAGCATTTCGCGCTGGGTCTTAAGCGTCCGCCGCCGCCGCTGGCGGGCCTTGACATGCGGGTCGCCCTCCGAGTTCTTCATTTCCTCCTTAACTTCCTCCTTGGTCATCATCAGGTCCCGATTGGACTGCCAATACTGATAGGCGTAATCCGCGGCTGCCAGAACCATAAGCGCGAGGCCTACGCGCACAACGAGCGCGCTGGCGGCTCCCGCGAGAAAACTGGCAATTCTTGCCGTGTCCACCGCGGAAAGAAATATCGGGTCACCGAGAATCTCCTTGGCCTGGGAGTAGGTCAGGATCCCGATCACGGTCAATTTGAGCATGCTGACTACTGTGGGAACGAGTGCCCTGACCGAAAACAGGCGCTTAAAGCCCTCAACGGGGTTGAGGCGCTCCCATTTGGCTTCCAGCGCTTCGGAGGCGGTTTGGAAACGGCTTTGGATCCCGCCCGCCAGCAAACCGCCGCCCATGGCCGCCAGCACCACCGGCGCCACGCACGCCACCAGCAACAGCACCCCCTGGAAAGCATACCCCTGGAGCGAATTGAGCGAGATCGGGGTGTCGTGCAGGTGGCCCAGCACCGCGTATTGCGCCCCAGCCAGTCGAGTCCAAAGCTCATAACCCGTGAACTTGAGAGCGATCAGGGAAGCGCCCAGCACGAAGATAGTCTCCACCTCCGCGCTGCGCGGGAACTGGCCGCGCTTGATCGCATCTTCCAGCCGACGCGGTGTCGGTTGTTCGGTTTTCTCGCCTGTTTGCTCGGACATCGCTTAGCCTCAACTCGCTGTGCCGAGCAGGCGGGCCACCCGCAGCATGTCATCGGGAAGGCGGTGCAGATAAAGCTCGATATATTGGGCCATGAGGTGGCAGGTGAGCCCGAAAACCGCCATACCGGCCAGCGAACGGACGGAGAAGCTTTCCGCAAAGACGTTCATCTGCGGCACCGCGCGGCTGAGCACCGAGAAGATGACCGTAATGACGAACGAAACGGCCATCACCGGAGCGGTCATTTGCAGGGCAATGCGAAAGATCTCCCCGGTGCGCCGCAATACATCCAGCGTGAGGGCTTGGCTCACATGAGCGGCGCCGATGGGAACCAGGGCATAACTCTGCTGGAAGGCAGCGATCACCAGATGGTGAAGATTCAGGCTCAGGAGCAGCATGATGGCGAGCCAGAAGAGGATCGTGCCGGGAATCGGCAGCGCGGCAGAGGTCAAGGGGTTGAAAGCCGACGAAAGCATGAGGCCCATTTCGGTGGACGCGATGCCGCCAGCCAGGTCAATGGCGAAGAAGATCAGCCGGCAAACGAAGCCGAGCAGCAGGCCGACGCTGACCTCCGTAAACACCAACCGCAGCAGGGTCCAGAAAGATGGATTAAGCGGCACGGGCTGGGGCAGGAACGGAGCCGCGAGAAAGGCAATCAGGGCCGCCATGCCGATCCGGAGTTGAACGGGCACGGTCTGGGCCGCGAAAAGGGGAAATATCGCCAACAGAGCGCCTGCGCGGGCGAACACAAGGAACCAGACTGTTATGTTCAGGTACACGCTTGGTGCGCGTGGTGGCAATGCACTCGTCTATTGGACCATCTGGGGGATCCTTGAGATCACCTGAATGGTGAATTCAACCAGGGTGCGCAGCAGCCAGGGGAGCAGAATAATACCCAGTGCCGCTACGGCCAATGCCTTCGGAACGAACGAGAGGGTTTGCTCGTGGATGGACGTGACAGCCTGGAAAAGGCTCACGGCCAGACCTATTACCATCGCCACGCCCAGTAACGGCCCAGCCAGCGCGACGGCTTGCAGCAGGGTCATTTTGATCAATTCGGTGGCAAATTCGGGTGTCATAAGCAATCAGTGGAGATCATCAGCTTCTCAGTATCCAAAGCTCTGAATCAAGGAATGCACCACCAGGTTCCACCCATCCACCAACACGAACAGCAAGATCTTGAGCGGGAGCGAAATGGTCGCGGGGGGCATCATCATCATGCCCATGCTCATCAGGACCGTTGCCACGACCAGGTCAATCAGGATGAAGGGCACGAACAACAGAAAGCCCATCTGGAAGGCCGTTCGCAGCTCGCTGATAATGAAGCTCGGAATGACGACTTTCAGAGGCAGTTGCTGCGGCGCGGTTGACGGCAGTTGGGCGAGGCCGACGAACAATTCCAGGTCCTTGGGGCGCGTTTGCCGAAGCATGAAGCTGCGGATGGGCTTGGCGGCCTCCTGCAGGGCCTGGTCACTGGAAATCTGCTTGGCCAGGTAGGGCTGGAGCGCGTGAGCATCAATCTGCGCCCACACCGGCTCCATGATGAAATACGTCAGGAAGAGCGAGAGTCCAATTAGGATTTGATTGGCCGGGGTGCCTTGAAGCGAGAGAGCCGAGCGAACGAACGAAAGCACCACCACAATCCGGGTAAAGCTTGTCATCAGCAGGATGATGGACGGTGCAAGGGTGAGCAGCGTGATGGCAAAAAGAATCTTGATGCCGATGTCCACATCCTGCGGTTGATGAGCGGCTTCGACCCCAACGTTGAGCCGAAAGGGAACGAGCCCGGCAGGCAGAGAAGCGGCGCCCGCCTGCGTGGCCGGAGCCTGTCCCTCCGGCTCGCGAACTTGAGCGCCCGCCGACATGCCCTGGCCGGTCGGGACCTCGACTCCGGCAGGGCGAAGGTCCGTGGAGTTGGTTTGGGCCGTTGCGCCGGTGGCAAACAGCACATTCAGCAGAAGCAGAAGCAGGGGGAGAGACTTCCCTAAATCGCGAGCTTTGCGCATCAAGCTCATTAGAGCCGCCCTCCCGCCTTGCCGGTTTTGGGCGCAAGAACCTTGGCCAGGCTTTCGGCGAAGCTCAATGGCGCCGGGGTGGGAGCCTCGAGTGTGGTTTCCGCGGCAGCCGGCAGCGGGGCAAGCAGGCTGATGCCCGTCGGCGCCGAAGAAAGCAGGAATCTTTGTTGTTCGTAACCGACCACGTAAAGGGCGTGACGCGGGCCGAGCGACCTTACCTCCAGCACGCTCAGCTTGGGAGCGCGGCCGCGTTGGACGGTCAGGCGCTGCCAGCTTCGCAGCAACCAGACGCCACCGAGAAAGAGAGCCACGACCAAGGCCAGCGCGCCCACCAAACGGAAGACAGAGAACACCAGCGACGGTGCCTCCAAATGGACCGGGACCAGCTCGTTGGTTGCCGCCAGCAGCGGGTTAGGCATGGCCAGAAACAACGCGCCGACCGCAGCCCAGCGCGGCAAGCGGATTTGCCGCGCCGAAGCGAAACGGAGGCGGGCGACATGCGGTCTCAGGTTCATGCCGAGGCCCCGATCAACTCTGTGATCTTGATGCCGAAGCGGTTTTCCACAACCACGACTTCACCCCGCGCGATGAGTTTGCCGTTGACCATCAATTCGACCGGCGCATCCGCCGCTTTATCCAGTTGCACGACCGAGCCGATGTTGAACTGGAGAACCTCGCGCATGGGAAGTTTGCAGCAGCCGAGTTCGACGGTGAGGCTTACCGGAACGTCGAGGACCAGGTCGAGGTTGGCAGGGGGTTCCTGGAGGGTATTCATAAGTCAGTGTCAGGCGGGCTTGACCGGATAGAGGCCAGTGATTTCAACAGCCCATTTGTCGTTTTTCGTGCCGAGGCGGCCCAGAAACTTGTTCGTGCCGGCCAGACGCAGGCGTATTTGGCTGACCGCCTCCGGATCCCATTCCACCACATCGCCAGCCTTAAGCTGGGTCAGTTGACGAGCGCTGAGCTCCCGTTCCGGCCATTCCGCAATCAGGGAGATGGTGACGTCGTCCAAGCCGCGATTCCATTTTGGTTTGGCTCCCTCCTTGGCAGTCGTTTCCGAGGCGGAGGACCCGGGTGCCTGGCTGAGGATTCGAATGAGCGGTTCGAGCGTCGTGTAGGGAAAAGCAATTTGCAACTGTTCGACGCAATCTCCCACGCGGGCCTCCATCGCCAGGATGAGCATGATGGAGTCAGCCGCAGCGGTTTGGAGAAAACCGCCGCTGGTCTCGTGGCCCAGCAACACCGGCCTTAGTTCCTGGAGCTTCGCCCAGTGATTGCACCATTCCCCCACCACGACCTGGATCGCCTGGTCCAACAGCGCCACCTCGATTTCACTCAAGTCGCGATTGATGTTCACCGAACGCCCGGGGCCACCCATCAACCGATCCACAATGGTCAGCCCGAGCTGTGGATTGACGTCCAGGATGCAGATGCCTGGACATGGATCCACGCGGAACAAGGCCAGATGAGTCGGGTTGTCCAGGCTGTCAACGAACCGCTGATAAGTGAGGGTTTCCAGCCTGGTCATCTGGAGCGCGAACTCCAGCCGGAGGTAAATGGAAAGGCGCGCTGCCAGGGATTGAATGAATTCCTCGTGCTGAATCCGGAGTCTGCGCAGCTCCGCCGGCGAAAGAAACGCCGGGACCCGAAAATCGTAAGGCTGGACGGTGCCCCTTGGAGGTTTGGCTCGGGCACCCTCCGCCTTGTGGATAGTGGCCTTGGCCTCCTGCTCGGCGGTTTGCGCCAGCAGATGTTCGATCTCATCCTGGGAGAGCAAGTTGGCAGCGGCCCTTTGGCTGTCCAGTTCCATACCCGGTTATTGGATGGCGAACTCGGTGAGATAGATGTCGCTGACGGTCCCGTCCCCCAGGACATTGTTGAACACGGAGATCAGCTCCGTCCGGATCAGATTCCGCGCGCCCGGCTTTTCCAGATCGCTAATCGTTTTAGCACTCAGCGTGCTGGCGGCGACATCGCGCAACTGCGCGTCGTTTTTGTCCACCACTGCCTTGAGACTTGGATTGTCGCTGACGAGAGTGATGCTGGCCAACAAGTAGCGAGTGCCCATGGTGCCGGCGACGTTGACCAGCACCTTGGCGCCGAGCGGAGCGGTCGTCTTCTTGTTGCCCTCCTTGCCGTTCGCGGCGGCGGCCTTGTCCTCGCTGGCTCCCGCCGCGGCGTCTGCGGCAGCCGCACCGGCCGTTCCCGCCCGCATCTTGGGCAGGATCAGAAAGTTGACCGTCGCGTAAGCCAGTACGGGCATCAGCAACAAATTCGCCAGCGTGGGCAGCCAGGGTTTGAAACCCCCGCCGTGGCTCGGCGTTGCGACCGGCGCCGGGTCCTTTTCGGAGGCGGGTTCCGGGGCGGACTTCGTAGTATTAGCGGGCACGGGCGGCATGAGGGCTAGCGTTTCAGACTCACAACTTCCTGGAGCACTTCATCGCTGGTGGTCACGACGCGCGCGTTGGCCTGGAAGCCGCGTTGCGCCGTGATAAGGTTGGCAAACTCGGTCGTCAGATCAACATTGGACATTTCCAGGTTGCCGGACATGACGCTCCCCAAGCCCGAGGTGCCCGGCACGGCTGAGGTAGGCGAGGCGGCGCTTCCCAACGGCCCGGCGTTGTTGATATTCGAGTAGAGATTGCCGCCGGATTTCAGCAGCGCCTGGGGATTGATGAAACTCTGAAGCAGGACCTGGCCCCGGACAAACGTCGTGCCATCGGACAACTTGACGTTGATTTGGCCCGTCCGGTCTATGCTGAAGCTGTCATACGTGGCGCTGGGGTCAGCGGTGGCCGGCATGCCGGTTGTGTCTATCCGCAAATCGCCACGCGCAGTCAGGCCGGCATCGTTATAGCCCTGGAGCCGATAACCCTCGGAGTTAACCAGGTAACTATTGTTATCCAGGTTGAACGCGCCGTCACGCGTGGCATATTCCTGCCCGCTGAGCGGGTCCTGGACCATGAAGAACCCGTTGCCGTTTATCATCAGGTCGGAAGGAACACCAGTGCTCGTCGGGGTGCCGGGAGTGAAATCATTAGTGACAGCCGCCGTTGTGACACCCGAGCCGATTTGGGTGGCCGCCGAGGGACCATTGGAGCCGGTGGCGCTAAGTGTCTGGCTGAACGTGTCTTCAAAATCAGCGCGGCTCGATTTGAAGGCCACGGTGTTGGCGTTGGCAATGTTGTTGCCGATGACATCGAGATCGTTCTGGAACTGTTGCAGCCCGCTGACAGCGGAGTTTAGGGAGGGAAGCATATTTGGATGATTGTTAACGGTTATTGGCTGACGGGAGTGGGGGTAACACCAAGCACCTGGCTTAGATCGTAAGGCTGATCATTCACAATGATGGAGGGCGCGCCGGAATTCATGGCCATGGCGGTGACCACCCCCGCGTCTGTGCCACCGCCGCTGGTTTGCACCAGGACGGTCCGGCCGAGCAGGCCGGTTGCCTGGGCAAACTGCTGTTGCGTGTTGAGTTGGGCAACGTCGGAGACCATGTTGTTGGTGGCGTCGAGAGCGCTGAACTGCGCCATCTGCGCAATAAAATCCGTGTCCTTCTGTGGATCCAGCGGGTCTTGTGAAGTCATTTGTTTGACCAGCAGTCTCAAGAAATCCTCCTGGCCCAAGGTCTTCGTCGGAACACGAGCCGATACAGCGGCGGAGTTGGTAACGGTGGAGGAGACGGAAGGAACAGTGTAAGACATAAAATTAAGCCCAGGATTCGAACAGGTGGTTTGATCTGACGGTTGTTTTGCTCGCGACGGCAGTCGCGACGCTGGTTTTTGGGGTGGAACTTGGCCCTCTGGCGCCGCCGAAATCCTCCGGTCCGGCGAATTGCCGCGAATGTTGCTGCGAAAAGCCGGCCCAGCCGGCATTGGATGCAGAATCAGTGCTCGTGCGGGGTTGCAGTTCAAGCAGGCGCACGCCCTGGTGTTCGAGGGATTGGCGCAATTCCGGCCAGTGCGCGTTCAAAGCGTTGAAGTCGCCGCGCTCGCACCGTGCCAAGGCCTCCACTTTCCCGTCCTGCACGGTCAAGCGCAGGGAGATTTCCGTCTGAGCATCCGGCTTTAGTACCAAGGCGACCGAGTCGGCCTGGAACCGGCGGACCGTGGCTGCTGCGTGAGTAATGCTCTCCAGGAGGCCGGCAGCGGGGATTTCCCTTGGAGCTTGCACGGGGCTGGTCTCCTCAGTCAAACCTGGCCGCACTTCGGAATGCGAGGTTTGCACCGTGTTGGCAGCGACTATGGACGCATCCGTTTGGGGACGGTCATGGCTGGGGCCGAGGTCCTTCGCCCGGGTCACGCCTTCGACCAGCTTCCGGCCATTATCAACCGCTGGCGAAAAACCTGCCGCTCGCACGGCAATTTCATCCTGGTTGAGGCGTTCTTTCATCTGTTCCCCTGCTTGAGCAACGCCCGTGCCAGCACCCGAGGCCAAGACCTCCACAGCAGGGGTTGGACACGTTCCACCCGCCTCTCCCGGCGTCGCCTCGAGGATCATCGGGGGCGGACTATCCTGCCTGCTTTGCGCCGTTTTCGAAGGAACAGCCGTTCCCAAGACTGCCTCCGGGTTCGAAGGTTTCTGCTGGCTGCTGTCCACCGGGGCTGTTTTTGGGTCCGTTGGCGGCGTCGGTTGGGTTGGGAGGACCTGTGCCGGGCTGGCGGCAGGATTTTCCTGCGCCGGCGCTATTTTCGCGCCGGCAGGATCGGCGTCAGTCGGATTTAATTGCTCGGAAGCTGACGGCTTGGCTCCCGCCGGGCCAGTCTGGACGGCCGCCGGCGCGAAGGGCCGTGCGGCGGCACTCGGAAGCGCCAAGGGGACCGCACCTTGCCCCACCCAAACCCAATCCCCATTCATATCCCCCTCTTTGTTTTGCCGTTTGGGACGAGTCGGCGCTGAGGTGCCGACGATGTCGGAATCCGAGCCGACATCCTGGCTGGGATGGGTTGGCTGTCCAACCGCGGACGGTTTCTCGGAAGCCGCTTCAGCTTCGGTCTGGCGCGTTTCGGAATCCCGGGAAACGGCGCGCCTGCCAGGAGAGGCATCGGGGTTGTCGTGACGCTCGGTGTGGACCACGGACGGAGCGGGCGAAGCGTCAGTTTTGGGCTCGGCGCCTTTGCCTCGTGTTGCCCTGCATTGATGACTGCAAAGCGCCTCGCTCAAACAGGAAGCGAAGGGCGCCCCCTTACCTCTTTCCGGTTCCCGATCGCGCGAAGCACCTGACGGCGCCGACGAGATAGGGAGCGGGGCGGGGCTGGCGCTGAATGGTGCCGCGGCTTTCACGGGCGTCCCTTCACTGAGTCGCCGATTTCTTCTTCTCCATGAAGGATAAGCGCAGGCGCTCCGAAATTGCCGCCGCCCGCTTGGCGTCGGCTTCGCTCTGGCGGGCCATCAGCTCCAGCACCGGCGCGGATTCGGATTCCTTCATAAAAATCATAACCTTGACGATTGCCTTATCATCGAGCTCTTTGAAGATTGCCGCCGCGCCGTCCGGACTCATGGCGGCATACATCTTCGCCAGCTTTTTCAGGTTCACTTCCTCTGCCTGCTGCACCCGCGTGACGTTCTGATCGAACTCGGTCTGAACGCGTTCGACCGTCTGCGTGAGCTGGCATAGCTCCGCGCGCTCGCTCTGGAGGCGGGCCGCCAGGTCGTTCAGATCTTTCTCCTTTTCCGCTAAGGCTTCCTTGCGATTCTTTAATTCCTCCATCAACAAGTCCATATCAGGATTGCTGAAAGTCCAGGCTGGGCCGGGGCCTTGCGCGCCCAGCTTTGCCGGCAAGGGTCCCGGTGGAAGCGGGACTGGCCGCCAGCACAAGACCAGCGTGGCCAGGTACGGAAATGTACCGAGAAGCGAAGCGAGCCAGGGAGATTGGAGAATGCGGATCATAGAGGCAGAGGTTCAAAGCCGGAGGCCAGCCCTGGACGCCGTTGGGCAAGTTCATCGAGAAACCGCTGCTCGGCACGCGCCAGCTCGGCCTTGTAAGCCCGCCGTTGCTTGTCCAGCAACTGTTCCACCGCCTCGCGCCGTTGGCGGGCGGAAAGCATGTCCTGGAGGGCGGCGTTGACCTTCCGTTCCGCCGTGCCCAGCAACGCCAGCCTTTGGTCCCGTTGCGTGGCCAGACGCTGGCAATGCGACGCGTGCTGGGCCATCTCCGCCGCCGGACATCCCGCCCGGGCCTGCTGCTGCCAGGCAGCCTGGGCGGCGCTCAGCTCGCCCTCCGCTGCCCGGACACTCTCGGCCGCGCGAGCGCGGTTGACCAGGCTGGCCGCATACACCTTCAGCGCATCGTTTTCAGACCGCTGACGCAGCGTGTATAGGGCCTGCAAAGTGAATTTAAACGGCTTCATTCAGGTGTCCCGCTCTTCGGCATGGCCGGCCTTGGAACGTCCAGGCGCGGCTTTGCCGCCGCCTTCGGGGCTTGGACTTCCGGCTTCGTTTCAGCGGCAGTGAAGATCTGTGCCAGACGTTTCCAACTCTCCTCGGCGGGGACCCCTTCGTCCACCGATTGGCGCAGAAACCGGTTTAAGGGATCGTGCAATCGAATGGCCTGATCAATGGCCGCGTTGCTGCCGGCAGGATAGGCGCCGATGTTGATCAGGTCCTGGTTCTTGCGGTAAGACCGCCATGGACTCGCGGGCCCGCCCGGCCAACTCCAGTTGCTCGGGCGTGAGCAGATCCGCGACCAGCCGGCTGACGCTCTCCAGCACGTCAATGGCCGGATAATGATTCTGCGTCGCCAACTCGCGCGACAGGACGATATGACCGTCCAGGATCGAGCGCACCGCATCGGCGATCGGGTCGTTCATATCGTCGGCCTCGACCAGCACCGTGAAATAGCCGGTGATCGAGCCGCGCTCGCCGGCGCCCGCGCGTTCCAGCAATTGCGGCAGCAGCGAAAAGACCGAGGGCGTATAGCCGCGCGTCGCCGGCGGTTCGCCGACCGCCAGACCGATTTCCCGCTGCGCCATCGCAAAACGCGTCACCGAATCCATCATCAGCAGCACGTTCTGGCCCTGGTCGCGGAAATGCTCCGCGATGGCCATCGCCAGAAAGGCGCCCTTGACCCGGGCCAGCGCCGGCTCATTCGAGGTTGCCACCACCACCACCGATTTGCGCCGGCCGGCCTCATCAAGGTCCTTCTCCAGGAACTCGCGCACCTCGCGCCCGCGTTCGCCGATGAGGGCGATGACGTTGACATCGGCTTCGGCGTGGCTGGCCATCATGCCCAGCAAAGTGGATTTGCCGACGCCGCTGCCGGCAAAGATTCCGAGACGCTGGCCGCGGCCGCACGGAACGAAAGTGTCGATGGCCTTGATGCCGGCCTGAAACGGCTGCGTTATCCGCTGGCGCTTGAGCGGATGCGGCGGCAGGAAATTGACGCTGACGCGCCGCTCAGCGGCGATCGGGCCAAGCCCGTCGAGCGGATTGCCCAGGCCGTCGAGCACCCGGCCTTTCACAGCGTCCCCAACGGCCACCTGGAGCGGGGCGCCCAGGGCAATGACTTCGCTGCCGGGATGGATGCCATGGATCTCGCCCAGCGGCATCAGCAACACATGATGGTTGCGGAAGCCAACCACCTCGGCCAGCGTTGAACCATCGTGACGGGCGGACTCGATGCGGCAGACATCGCCCACCGCGGCCAGCGGGCCCGCCGACTCGATCACCAGGCCGATAAGCTGAACCACGCGCCCGCGGTTTTCCAACACGCGGGTTTGGCGCGCACGGTCCAGCAAGTGCGACAGCCGATGCGGCGAGTTGGGGGTTTGGATTCTCATTGGGCTGCCAGCGACTTCTTTAACAGGTCGAACTTGGTCTCGCGGCAGGCGTCCAGCACGCCGAACTTGGTCTGGACCACACAACCGCCCCGGGTAACCTCGGGGGACGTTTCAAAACGCACCTTCTCGCCGCCGAGCGTCGTGAGCAGCACCGGGGCATTGGCCTTTTCCAGCAGGGCCAGGTCCTCGGCGTGCAGGCGCACCACGACATCCTGGCTGGCTTCCAGATGATCGAGCGCCTCCCGCACAGCCTTGCTCACCGTCTTGGCGGAGATGGGCAGCCCGGCCACCAGCTTCTGGGCCACTTCGAGAGCCAGTTCGACCAGTGTAGCCTCGCATTCGGAACGGACCTGGGGCAGGCACTGGCCCAACGATTGCAGGACGCCGTTCTGAAGCTCCAACAGGTCGGCCCGCTGCTGCAGCAGTTGGTCGCGGAGCCTCTTTTCGCCTTCCCGCATGCCTTCCTCGTAGCGAACGCGTAATTGTTCTTCGAGCGTCGGCCCGGTGGGTTGGCCGGGCTCTCCGCCCAGCCGCAAATCACGCAGCGGGTGGCTGAACCGGATGGTTTCGTGCCAGGGAGTCATGCGCATTCCCGGTCCGGGCAGTGCCTTGCGCCCCGCGCTGAGGGTTTCAGATTTGAGACCCTGGGGTTCAAGGCAGCACTTCTTCTCCTGCCTTCTCGCCGGGTCCTCCCAAATCTATCTCGCCTTCGGCTTCGAGACGGCGGAGCCCTTCGATGATGCGAAGCTGCGCGGCTTCGATTTCGCGCAGCTTGAGCGGGCCCATGAAGCTCATTTCCTCGGCGACCGTTTCGGCCGCGCGTTTGGAAATGCTGCCCAGGAGGACGGCTTTGAGATCTTCATTGGCGGTCTTGAGGGCCATCGCCAGGTCGCGCATTTCCACCTCGCGCAGGATCCGCTGCAAGACCATCGGGTCGAGCGAGCCCAGGTCCTCGAAGGTGAACATCTTCTGGCGAATCGCCATGCCGAGCGCCGGGTTGCGCTCGTCCAGCGAGATCAGGAGGGACTTGCTCAGGTTCTTGCCCACGGCGTTGAGCAGGGTGGCGGCGGCTTTGACTCCGCCGGTCTGATTCAGAGCGCGAGTGTGGTTGCGGCCGAGCTTTCGGCTGAGGACCGCGACGATGCTTTCGACGACCTCGATGGGTGTCGGGCCAAGCGTGGCCAGGCGCTCGATGACCTCTCCGCGCGTCTGCTCACTGAGCAGCCCCAACAACTGCGCCGCCCGTTCCGGGCTCAGGTAACTGACCACCAGCGCGATGGTCTGTGGCTGCTCTTGCTTGATGAGGTTGAAGATCTGGCGCGCTTCCAGGTCGGCGATCTGCGCCATGGCCGCCACGGGGGTGCGATTGGGCGATACACGGCTGATGATATTGGAGGCCTTGAACGCCCCAAGCCCCTTTTCCAGCGCGTCTTGCATGAACTCGGTTCCGCCGCGGATGGCCGTGCTCGCATCCAGCGCCACCTCGCTGAATTCCCTCAGAATCTCGGTCCTGCAGCTCCTGGGTCACCGTGGCCCCCTTGGCCATCTCGGAACAAACCGCTTCGACCTCGGCGTCGTCGAAGTTCTTCAGGATTTGCGCCGCGCTGTCGGGCCCCAGCATGATGAGGAGAATGGCCAGCTTTTGCTGCCGGCTCAGTTTGCCAGCATCCGCCGCTGTCGTGGGAAGGGTGTCCGGGCTGGCAGCCATAGCCTATTTCACGATGGATTTGCCGCGCGTCATCCAGGTGCGGATGGCTTGAGTCATATTGTTCGGGTTCTCCCGGATGAGCTGGTTGAGCACATCCACGGTCACCAGGGGCGCGGCGTGCTTGCCGTTGCCGTTCTCGCCGTTCGGGCCGAAATCAGCCAGGGGCACCCCGATCGGTATCGCGTCGTTGGGCGTGCGCCGGAACAGGCGCCAGAGCCAGAACAACATGCCCAGCGCCAGCAACGGATAGACCGCCTTGCCGGCCAGGTTCCACCAGAATTCGCGTTGCTGCTGCTTATCGAGTTGCTGCGTGATCTCGGCCGCCGGCTGGTCGTTGAAAACCATCTCCTCCAGCGTCACCTGGTCTTTGCGGACCGGGTCATTCTCCTGGATGCCCAGCGCGCTTTGCACGATGCGCCGCAGCTTATCCAGCTCCTCCTTGCTTCGCGGAACCGCCTTGCGGGCTGTGCCGACCCCCTCGAATTTCGAGGCGACAAATACGGCGGCCGAGAGAGAGCGGATGCCGCCGGCGCCCTGGACCAGGTTGCTCGTCGTCTTGTTCAGTTCGTACTGGTTGGTAGTGAGCTTCTTCTTGGTGCGATTGCCGGCGGCGGCCGGGGCCGCGGCGGAATTGGTGTCCGCGCCGGTGTTTTTAGTCACCCCGGGGGTGCCGCCGACAGTATTGCCGGACCCGGTGGAGGTGTCTTCGTCATCTATCGTCTCCGAGCGCACCAGTTGCACGTCCGGGTCGTATTTCTCCTCCGTGCGAGTCGAGGTGTCGAAGTTCAGCTCGGCCGCCACCCGAACGACGGCCTGGCCCGAACCGAGCACGGCATCCAGCATGTCCTCCGCCTTCTTGGACAGGTACTGTTCGAGACTCTTGCGCGCGGCTAATTGGCTGGTCGTCGCGCCCAGGAGCGAGTCGTTGTCGGTGTTCTCCGAAAGCACATTGCCCAGGTTGTCCACGATGGTGACGTAGTTGGCCTGCAGGCCCTCGACGGAGTTGGCGACCAGGAAACGGATGGCGTTGACGGTCTGTGGCGGGAGCTGGGCGTTGCCGCGCACGCGGACAAATACCGACGCGGTGGGCTTCTTCTGCTGGTCCACCAACAGGCGGTTCTCCGGCATGACGATCATCACCCGGGCGGACTCGATGCTGTCAACCTGGCCGATGGTCCGGGCCAGTTCCCCCTGGACTGCCCGCATGTAGTTGGCCCGCTGAATGAAGTCGGAAATGCCAAAGGTCGGCTTGTCAAAGATCTCGAACCCGACGCCTTCCCCGCGCGGAATGCCTTTGGCCGCCAGTTGCATTCGCAGGGAATAGACTTTGTCCGCGGGAACGAGAATCGAGCCGCCGCCGCTGCTGATCTTGTACGGGACCTTGGCGGTGTCCAGCGCCGCGACCACCTTGGCCGCTTCGGACTCGGGCAGCTTGCCATAAAGCAGCGCGTAGTCGGCGTGGGAGGACCAGACGAGCAGCGCGCCCAGCCCAACGATCACGCACGCCAGGGCCGCCGCGAGGCTGACCTTCTGGTTGAGGCCCAGTTGTTTCCAAATCGCGACGAGCTGTTTGCCTAAAGCCTGGAGATTGTTCATGACGGTCGGCAACGGCGCAGTGAAGTGGCGGCAGGCGGGAGCAGCCGGCGTCCAAAGCGCAGGGAACCGCCTGCGCCCGCCTGAGAATCATGGTCTGGGTTAGTCATTGGGATAGGGGCCTCTGGGCTCAAACTTGCATCCGCATCAGCTCCTGGTAGGAATCCAGCAGCTTGTTGCGCACCTCGACCATGAGCTGAAAGGAGATGCTGGCTTCCTGCACCGCGATCATCGTCTGGTGCAGGCTGACGTCCTGGCCGCTGATCAGGCCGTTGACCGCGTCGCCCGCCGCGGCCTGCTTGGAGTTGACCTCCTGCACCATCTGGCCGAGGAGGTTCGAGAATGACTGGCCCGCCGGGCCCGCTGGCCGGAGCGGTGTGATATCGGTTTGCGGAAAAAGCTTATCGAGTTCGGTGGCCGGCACCGCTTGCGGCAACGCGTTCAGCCCCGCCTGGTTCAGCAGGTCCGGCCGCAATTGCGGGTTGGCCGCGAAGCTTAAGGCGGAAAGCGGGTTCATCTGCGCAAGGCCCTGTCTTTTATTTCCCGATTCACTGGTTCAACGGTTCATGGGGCGGCTGGCTATTTCCCGATGCTCAGCGATTGCAGCGCCATTTGACGGGCGTTCTTGACCACGGCCAGGTTAGCCTCGAAGCTGCGCGACGAGGTGATCAGGTCCGCCATTTCTTCGTGGATGTTAATGTCCGGCACGGCCACCATGCCGTCGGCGTTCGCATCGGGATGCCCCGGCTGATAGATCATTCGCGGAGGACGGTGGTCGGTGACAATTCTAGCGACATTGATGGTTTGCGGACCGACGCCGAGGCTGCCCGTTTGTTGTTCCTGTTGATTGAGCATGGTCTCGAAGACCACCTCCTGGCGCTGATAGGGCTGGCCGTTGGCGCCCTGTGTGGTGTTGGCGTTGGCAATATTCTGGGAAACGACATCCATCCGCACCCGCTCGGCGGTCAGGGCTGCCGCCGTGCTTTGAATACCGGCAATGAAATTAACCATAAGCGTCTAGTTTCAGGAGGAGCGGCCCGTGACGGCCATGCGCAGCTTCAACAGGTTCGCGCTGACCAGTTGCGCCTCGACCGTGTGGGCCACGGTGTTTTGATTCAATTCGAGCATCTCGTTCTCCAATTGCACATTATTGCCGTCGTGTCCCACGGCGCGCGCGTTGGCGTCCAACGCCAATTGCGGCTGCAGGCTGGAAATCGCCCCGCCATCGCCCGAGGCCACGGCCCGGTTGAGTTCCGCGTTGAACGAAGGGGCAACATCAATTCGCTTGTAGCCCGGCGTCTCGAGATTCGCGATGTTGCTGGCGATGGCCTCGTGGCGCAAGGCAGTCACATCGAGCATCTTCTTGGTCGCGACGTAATTGGTCTGGCTAAACAATGCGTCAATCATAACGATGGCACCGAGCCCGGTTTAGCACCGCATGTGCCATGGAGAGAAATCTGCCGATTTGGGCCGCAAAACGTGGAAAATACCTGCTTCGTGCCGCACCCGGGCGCATTGCTTCGGAAATTCTTGCCTTTCAAGCGGGAGGTTTTTGCCGCGACCCACCTGCTCCTCGCTGGAGTACCTTCAGAACCGTTGGCTGCGTACACCATCCGTACACCATCGTTACTCCAGCGCTACTCCAGCGATACTCCAGACATGGCAGGTGGAGGAGGGCTCCAGGCGCGGGGATCTGCCGGGAATGCCGAAATCGCAGGGATCGTGCTAAAGCGGAAGCGCGAAATGCCGATGTCAACAGGAGCTAGTGTGTGGCATTTGCGCCCAACACCGTGGAACCGAAGATACTAACGATTGATGATGACGCAGTGATCCGCGCGACGGTGTGCGCGGCGCTCCGCGCCCATGTTTGCCGGGTGCTGCAGGCGGCCAGCGGGCTGGAAGGCCTGGCTCTGGCGCTGCAGGAGAAGCCAAACCTGATTCTGCTGGATGTTGACATGCCGGACGAGGATGGCGTGGAGGTCCTGGCACAGTTGAAGGCCGACCCCGAATTGCGCCAAATCCCTGTGGTGATGCTCAGTGTTGTTTCGCGCCGTGACTGTGTGGAGCACGTTGTGAAATTGGGCGTAAGAGACTATGTGATTAAGCCGTTCACCAAGGACCGTCTTGTAGAACGCCTGAGCCGGATCATCCCGCTTAAGCCGCGGCCCAACGAGGAATCCAGGAAAAAGCGCGCCGACGCCCCCTTGCAGATCCTGGTGGTGGATTGCAAGCCGGCTATCTCCGAGCAAATCCGCACCAGCCTGGCCAGGAACGCCGTGGAAGGTGCACTGCCTGTCGGATGGCGAGGAAGCGGTGGCGTTTTGTGGCAAGAAGGTGCCGGACTTGATTCTGATCAGCCTGTCGCTGCCGAACGGATTTGGGTTCACCCTGTTCCAGATCCTCCGCAGCAATCCCCCGACCCGAGGCGTGCCCATTCTGGGGCTGGTGGTCAAGACCGCGACGCAGGAACAGTCCCTGGCGCAACAACTCGGGTTCAACGACTTCATCACCAAGCCTATTGACTTGCCCGGCCTCCCGCAGAAGATCACGCGCGTTCTGGGCCTGGATACCTCCCATCAGATGTTCGAGCGGCGCGAAAACTCGCTGGTGTTGACGCTGCCTTCCCGGATTGACAAGGCCGAGGCTGGGGAACTTGAGCCGCTCTTTCGCAGCAAGCTCGCGGATGCCGTGGATGATGGCTTCCGGCATGTGATCATTGATTTCAGCGCGGTGGTGTCCCTGGACGAGAACCTGATTAAGCTCGGCGCGCGCCTGGTGGAATATTCCACTGAGAGCGAGATCCAGCACACGCTGGTCGGCCCGGAAACGCTGCGTGCCTCAAGCCAGGGCCATCCGGCGAGCAAAGATTGGCAATTTGTGGCTTCAGTGGACACCGCGCTGAAGGGTCCCGCGGGAAAGCGGCCCGGGTCACCCGAGGCCGGCAGCGGAATCGGGAACGGCGAAGGAGCGGGAGAGGACAGAATTACCGATGCCGGAGAAGCGCGAGTGGTGCTGGATTCGGCTAGTCGGGAGGAGCCGCCGTCCAGCGGCGGCTTCAGGCGGGATAACGGGCCGCTCGTCTCTTCGGAGAGCGGCACCCGATCCTCATTCTCGGATTCCTGACGCCGATGTACCCGCTGGCTGCCGCGGAATACCGAGGGCCAACGCATTCGCGGCGCGCGGCGATGTGCACGCCCTACTGCTCAGGTTCTTCCGGGGCGTCGTCCTTGCTGCCAAGGCCGTATTCGTGGAGCTTGTTGCGCAAGGTGCGGACGCTGATGCCGAGTTTCTTGGCGGCCTGAGTGCGGTTGCCGCCGGATTTCTCAAGCACCACCAGGATGTGCCGCTTCTCCACCTCGTCGAGCGGCAGCGGCTCCTCGGACGTCGCCGCCGCCGGTGGTGCGGCAGCCGGCGCCGTCCCCGGAGTTTGTTCGAGCGGGGCGAAACCCAGATGCTCAGTCTGGATGTCATGGCCGTCCCCGCCCAGGATGACGGCGCGCTCGATGACGTTCTGAAGCTCGCGGACATTGCCCGGCCAGCGATGGGCCTGAGGCTGGCGAGGCAGCTCGCGGAAATGCCCGAGACACCCACCCCGTGTTTGCGCGCGAAGCGGCGCAGGAATTGTTCGGCCAGCAACGGGATGTCTTCGCGATGTTCGCGCAGCGGGGGCACGAGCATAGGGACGACGTTAAGCCGGAAAAAGAGGTCCTGGCGAAACTCCTTGCGCTCGACGCTCTGTTCGAGGTTGCGGTTGGTGGTGGCCAGGACGCGCACATCCACTTTGAGCGTGCGGTTGCCACCGACCCGTTCCAGCTCGCGCTCCTGCAAGACCCGCAACAGCTTGGCCTGGACGGCGGGGGAGATCTCGCTGATCTCATCCAGCAGAATCGTCCCGGTATGGGCCAGCTCGAAACGGCCTTCCCGTTTGTTGAGCGCGCCGGTAAACGCGCCCTTTTCGTGGCCGAAGAACTCGCTCTCGATGAGGTTCTCGGGAATGGCCGCGCAGTTGACCCGGATGAAGGGCGCGTCCGCGCGCGGGCTTTCCCGGTAGATGGCGCGCGCGACCAGCTCCTTGCCGGTGCCGCTTTCGCCCTGGATCAGCACGGTGGCCTGGGTGCGGGCGACCCGGCGGATGAGGCCGCGCAGTTGCTCCATGACGGGGCTGCGACCGAGCAGCATGTAGCCGCCGTCGTCGCCTTCGTCATGGCTGAGGTAGGTGGTGACCTTGACCAGATGGGTAAACTCTTCGGCCTTCTTGAGTGTAAAGACCAGTTGGTCATTCGAGAATGGCTTGAACAGGTAGTCGAACGCGCCCTCGCGCAGGCACTTGACCGCGAACTCGGCGGTGCCGAAAGCGGTCATCACCACCACCAGCGGCTTTTGCGGGCGCGCCTGCAGCTCCCGCAACAGGTCGGTCCCCTCGCCGTCCGGCAGGCGCACATCGGTGAACACAAGGTCGAAGTAGTCCTTGGCGAGATACTCGCGGGCGGCGGCGAGAGTCCCCACGGCGGCAACGTCGTAGTGGCGTTGTCGCAGTTGTTGCTCGAGGTTCTTGCGGACGATCAAATCGTCTTCGACGACGACGATCTTCTCGATCGGCATGAACCGAGCCTAGAGTGTTCCGGCGGTAGAGGTCAGTAACAAAATGCGGTTTCTGGGCCGAGGGCGAAGGCAAATGGCGCGGCGGCACCAGGCCGCGCCGCAGCAGCCACTGTTCGTTGTCACGGTCCAGAACAAGGATCTTCATGATCAGGTCCTGGTTCTGGCGGAGCAGGCCGACGACCTCGGGCTGGCGGGTGCGTTCCGCGGGCGGGGTCTCCTGCCAGCGGCTGCGATGGCGGCGGAGCAGGTCCAACGAGGCATTGAGCCGGGGCAGGAGCTGTTTGCGGGCGCGGCAGGTCTCGAACTGCGAGGGCTGGCTGGAGTCGCGCAACAACTGATTCTCGTGCTGAGCCAGCGCAAGGAGGTCCTGGCAAAGGACGAGGTGGGTTTGGAGGTCCTGGGTTAAGGTGTCAGTCATAATATTCAGGGGTTGGCAGGGCGAAATGAAAGGAGCGGGGCCGGGAGAGGTGAAATCCGAAGACCGAAATCCGAAGGCCGAAGTCCGAATTCAAGGCCCGCCCGGTGAGCGGCGCAGGCCGTTCTGGGGCAGTTTAGGCTGCCCGCCCTAACCCTAAAGGACGCGGCATTGGAGGCGCCCCGGATGCCCGGTTCGGACTTCGGGCTTGGGATTTCGGCCTTCGGATTTCGGCCTTCGGACTTCACTGCACGCCTCCCTTGGAAGCCTCGAGCCGTGCCGTCGGCTTCGCGGTCTCCAGCTTGGCGCCATCGCTGATTTGCTCGGTGGTCAACTCGGCGCGCGCCTGCCAGGCCAGCCGCTGCTTTCGCCATTTGGCCATGTCCAGCACAATCGCGAGGCTGGGGCTCGGGCCACTGGAACCGAGGTCCTTTTCAGAGTCCAGGATGCGGTTATAAAGGTCGGTAGCCTTCTCCGGCTGTTTCAGGCGCTCGTAAATCAGCGCGGCTTGGTACCACGCCGGCATGCGCCAGCTTGGGGTGCAGTTGATTTCGGCCAGGCGCAGGTAGATTTGCAGCGCCTGGAGCCAATCGCCTTCCTGGTAGAGCTGGTTGGCGATCTCATTGCCGGCGCGCTGCTGCCAATAGATGCAGTTGTCGTCATTGGTGGCGTCGGCGCGTGAGAGCTGCAGCAGGGCCAGCACTTGGTGCGTCGCCTCGGGCTTGCGTCCCAGCCGTTTCAGGGCATCGGCCAGCAGGAAGTGCACCTCGGGCACCTGGTCGGCCTTGGGATAGTGCGCCAGAAACAGTTGGGCCTGGGCCACGGTTTGGGTGTAGCGCGCCGATTCCGAATAACAGCGGATCAGTTTGTAGTGAATCTGGGCCCGGTTCAGTTGCGGGTTGTCCAGCTTGAGCAAACGATTGAAGAAGTCCGCCGCCTCGGGGAACTGGCCTTGCAGGTAGTAGGTCTCGGCAACCTCGGTCTGAGCCTGGAGCACCAGCCGCTGGTAATAATCCAGGCGGTCGAGTTTGAGCGTGAGCGCCGAGGACATCACCGCGTAGAACTTGGAAAGCGCCATCACCGGCGCGCCCATCTCGCGATAAAGCACCCCCTGCCGGAGCAGAAGTTCTGGGATGCTGGGGTCATCGTGAAACAGGTGGATGAACTGGGAGTAAATCTGCTGGGCGCGCACGAATTCCTTCTCGTCCTGCGCCAGCAGAGCCATTTCCATCAAGGCGGGGCGTTTGGTCTCCATGGGCGCTGTGGATTCGAGCAGCTCCTTAAGCAGCTTCTCGGCGTTGGGGAAGTCCTTGGCGAGCCGCTCCCGGCGGGCCAGCTCCAGCTTGGTTTGGAAAATCTGCAGGCGGGATTGGTCCTCCTCGGCTGCCGCGGCGTCAGGAGACGGGTTCGTGCCGCCCGCTGACCCCGGCGCGGGGAGCGCGGCGGGGGGCGCCATGATGTCATTGGTGGGCGCCAGGTCGTTTGTGAGGGAGAAGACCGGGTCATTGGTGGCGGGATTGAAGTTGAACTGAAGCGACGAGTGAGTGCCGTCCTGGCTTTCGGGAGTCAGGAACGCGTTGGTGGGCGCGTCGCTCGTCGCCGTCGGCGCCGAGCCCGCGTCAGCGGTTAGCGTGCAGAGAATCAGGACGAATAGCCAGCCCAGCCTCATGGTGGAGAGGTTGTATAGGTGGCGGTGCTGGAGCGCGCCGGGGCCGCCGCTGGGGGACTGAAGTTCAGCGGCAGGGTCACTACGGTCGCGCGGTTGGTGCCCAGGGACGAGGACAGGAAGGGCGCCAGAACTTCCATCGGGACGGCTGGGGCGGGGGGGCCGATGAAGCCGTCCCCTGTCGGTTCCACGAAAGCCTGGTTGGTGTCGGGGGTGGGGGCCGCCGCAGTGGTGACGGCGGTGTTGGTGGTCGAGGGCGCCGCGGCGGGTGTGGCCGGGGCGGGAAGCGCGGGGGAGGATGCGTTGGTCGCCAAGGCAGGCTCCGGCTCCTTCATCAGCAGGGGTGGCAGGCTCGCAAGCTTGTCCAGGCGGGCCGTGGGAATTTCTTCCCAGACCACCGGCGCCGGGCCAAGAGCCGGGAGGTATTGGGCGCGGGCGACCGCACTGCCGAAACAGAGAAGCGCTCCCAAGGCAAGTAACACCGCCGCGCTTCGAGGATTCACCTGAGTCCCCGTCCCGAACGGGCGGCAAAAGCTCCACCCCTTGGCTTGTGCGCAGTTCTCACCTGCGGCCAAGCCGGCTTCTGATAGCTTTGGTTTCATGCGTACGCCGCTGCCACGGTCGGTTCGGTGGGCGACCGTACAGCAAATGATATTTCTATTCTCTATCGGTTGGGCGGGTCCGGGACTTAAGGGCGAAGATTGGAGTTTAAGTTCCCGCGCAAGCCGCCGATATGCAGGTAGATATGACCGCTGACACTGCCATAATACGCGCACGCCCGCGCCCCCTGGACTCCAAGACCATAGCGGCGCGGCTGCAGGCCTGCCCACGCTTGCCCTCTTTGCGCAGCATTGACAGCGCGCTGCGCGAGCTGCTCAATGCCGACCAGCGTTACACCCAGCAGATCGCCGAAGTCATCCGCCGTGACCCCAGCTTGACGGCCCGCTTGCTCCGGCTGGTTAACAGCGTCTATTACGGCCTCTCCACGCCGATTCAAAACCTCGAAGAAGCCGTCCTCTACCTGGGCCTGCGACAGATTCGGCAGTTGGTCATGGTCACACCGATTCTGGAGGACTTCCAGAAGATGACGGGTGGAGTCCACTTTAGCTGGCGCGAGTTCTGGCAGCACTGCATCGGCACGGCCATCCTGACCCGCGAGGTGATGGCAGCCCTCAACGCGCCCTCGGACGAGACCGATTACGTCGCCGGCCTGATCCATGATGTGGGCAAGATCGCGATGGCCTATGCGTTTCCCGACCATTTCCAGGCGATCTACCAGGAGGCGGACGGCCTGGACAACAACCTGATGGAGCGCGAGCAGGAGATCCTGGGCATCAACCACGCGGAACTCGGCGCCATGTATCTCCGGAACTACAGTCTGCCCGACGCCCTCGTGGATACCGCCCGCTACCATCACCTGCCCGAACGCGCCGGCGAACGCGCGCCCATTGTGGCGGCGGTGCAAATCGCCGACCTGCTGATGCGCCTGGCGCATATCGGCAAGAGTGGGGACTCGGCTGAGATCACGGAGACCACCTGGACCAGCGCCTCGGGCTGGGGCATCCTTTTCCCGCAACGGGATTCCGAGAAGGCCATTGCCCAAGCCGGACTCAAGCGCAGCCTCGAGCGCCTGCCGATGGTGCTGGAAGGGCTGATCTGAGGCGTGATGCGTGATGCATGGCGCCTCAGATGCTGATCGCGCCTCGCGTTTACGCCTTACTCGTCACGGATCACGCTTCACGGATCACGCATCACGCCCCCCCTCCTTACCTCTTCAGCACGCTGTTCAGCGCCTGGAGAAGCTGGTCTGGAGAATAGGGCTTCGGGAGCAAGGTTAAGCCGGGCTGGTCGGAGGAAACGCCCAAAGGGTCCGCCTCCGCCAGGCCGCTGACGGCGAGGATGCGAGCGTCCGGATCCATCTGGCGGATGGCCCGAATGGCAGCGGTGCCATCCATAAAGGGCATGCCAATATCCATGACGATCGCCTGGATCTCTCGTTGGCGCGCCTTGAAAATGGCGACGGCTTCCGCGCCGTCATTGGCCAGAACGACCTCGTAGCCGTTAGCAACCAGGACGGCCTGGGTAATCAGGCGCAGAGCCCGTTCATCGTCCACCACCAGGATGCGCTCGCGTGTTCCCATCGGAGCGGCGATGGCGTTCGATCCCGCCGTCGCCATTTCGGAATCGCTTTTGGCCGGCAGGTAGATCTTGAAACAGGTGCCTTTGCCCATCTCACTCTCGACCGTCAGGAACCCGCCGTGGCCCTGGACGATGCCCAGGGCCGTAGCCAGTCCCAGGCCGGTGCCCTGGCCAAAGCTCTTGGTCGTAAAGAACGGCTCGAAAATCTTGTCCAGGAGCATCGGCGGGATGCCGAGGCCGGTATCACGGACCGAGATCAGGACGTGAGGCCCCGATTGGGCGCCCGGGTGGCCGCGCGATAACCGCTCGTCCACGTGCAGATTCTCCGCCCGCAGCTCGAGCACTCCGCCTTCGGGCATCGCATCGCGCGCATTGAGGCAGAGATTCATCAGGACCTGGTGCAGTTGCGTGGCGTCGCCCAGCGTGATCCAAAGCTCCGGCGGCGCCACCACCCTGAGCTGAATGGAACGGGGAAAGGTCTCGCGCCCGATCTTGACCATTTCACTGATCAGATCGTTCAGGCGGACGGGGATGCGTTCCCCTTTGAGGCCGCGCGCAAAGGCCAGGATCTGCCGGATCATCCCGGCGCCCCGGTGCGCGCTGCTTCCCATCAGGCTGAGCATCTCCTGGGAATCGGCATCCGGCGTTCTCTGGCGGAGCATCTCGACGCCCAGAGTGATCGGCGCCAGGACGTTATTGAGGTCGTGGGCAATCCCGCCGGCCAGGCGCCCGATGCTCTCCATGCGCTGGGCGCGGAGGTATTTGATTTCGAGTTGCTTCTTCTCGGTGATGTCGCGAGCAGTGGCCACAACGTAGCCACGGTCCTCGAGGGTGACGAACTTGAGGCTCATCTCGACCGGGAACGTTTCGCCGTTCTTGCGGCGCTGGCCGGTCTCGATTAGTTCCAATTCGCTGTGGCGGACCTGCTCGATCTGCTCGTGCCACGTAAAGCCGTCATAGGCGGTCTCGATGTCCAGCATGGTCAGCGCCAGCAGTTCCTGGCGGGTATAGCCGAGATTGCGGCAGGCGCGCTCGTTGACATCCAAAATTCGGGCGTCCTCGGGGTCCACCACCAGGATGGCCTCGCCGGATTGGTCCACGAGGCGGCGAAACAGTTTAAGTTGCTCCTGGGTTTGCTTTTGGCCGGTGATGTCGTAACTGGTCAGGACCGCCCCGTCAAAGGGACTGCACATGGGGATCACCATCAGCGAATACCAACGCCGCCCGCGGTCGCCGACAGCGGGAATCTCGCAGGCAAACGCGGGCTGGCGCTTGGCGAGCACGTCCCTGATACCCTGCCCCAAATTGGCGCCCAGTTGGGCGGGAAGGAGCGAGCAGAGCACAGCGGACTGTTCTCCCGGCAGGCAGGGCGGCAAATCGCCCATAGCCAGCGACCGGGCGAAGTCCGCCCACGCTTCGTTGGCCGCGATGATCCTGCCCTCCAGGTCCAGCAGCGCCAGCGCGGCATGAGTTGAGGGCGTCGCTTCGACCGCCCCGGCGCGCGCCGCGGGTGTGCCGGGCATGAATTCCACTTCTGCCCCGCCCGTTTCCGCCAGCTCCGGAGAGTAGGGTGTTGCCAGCAACGATGGCTCCACCGCGGCCGGTTTGGGCCCCGGCTTACCGCCTGCCAGCAGAGAAAACACCGGCCCGGAATTCGGAACGTTAGTCATGGTCTCGTTCCCATAGCATGCCGATCTAGCAATAGATGAGCAGTGACTGGCTGATCGGTGTGATGCGGTTGTGGTTCAAAACCTTGTCAATGCAGGTCTGAGTCAGGCATTGGCCCTCCGGCACCAGCAGAACGCCGTTGGAAGTGTAGATGCCCTTGGCCAGCCGCATCCCGGGCCGCAGCTCCGAGAGCAACACTTCATGCTCTTTGCTCGACACGCCAGAGCGCGGGAGAACGCGGACGAAAACACGCACCGCCTCCGGGTCGAAGGCCACACCGCTGCTGTGCCGGATGTTCTCGGCGGTCACCATCGCCCCTTCGTTGCTCTCGGCAAACGCCACGGCGACCGCCAGCAATCGAGCCGGCCAGGGAATGTCGTCTCCCGCCAGCCGGTCGGGATAACCCGAGCCGTCGAAGCGCTCGTGATGGGCCCGGATGACCGCCGCCACCTCGGCGAGCGGGTTGGCGAAGCCAGCCAATTCCTCGCCCCAGATCGGGTGCTGCCGGATGATGAGCTCTTCGGCTTCGGTCAGCTTGGTCGAGGCCAATTGCCAGCGCCGAATGAGGGCGCGGGGGATCCCAATCAGACCGATGTCGTAGAGCTGCGAGCTGATGTCCAGCACCTTCCTTTGGTCCGGCGAGAACTGGAGCACGTCAGCCATGGCGGAGGTGATCTGCTGGACCCGCCGGGCCTGGCTGCCGAGGATGGGCAGGAACGTTTCCAGCATCCGCAGGCTCACCTCGATGGAGCGGCTCAGATTCTCCTGCAGCCGGTGGTTGAGTTCGAGGCACTGCTCGTTTTGCTCGCCGATAAAGGCGACCTGGGCCTGCAGCTCGCGATTCATCGCCTGCGTGCGACCCTGGAGAGCCTCGTTGCTGCAAAACAGGTCGTAGCGCTGGACGGCATTCTGGATGGTGACCAGCAGCTCTTCGCGCAGCCAGGGCTTTATAAGGAAGCGGTAAACCTCGCCTTTGTTGATAGCGGCGATGACTGTGTCCAGGCTGAGTACACCCGTAAGGAGGATACGTGAAGCGTGGGGTTGCAACGGAGCGGCCTGGGCGAGGAATTCGAGACCGGTCAGCCCGGGCATTTTCTGGTCGGTCAGGATGACAGAGACAGCCTGCCGCTTGATGAATTCCAGCGCCTGGACTGGGTCGGTGAACGCCTCGGTCTGGTAGCCCTCAGCCGCCAGGACCTCCTTGAGCGCTAAGGCGACGATCTCCTCGTCATCAACCACCAGGATGCGAGCATCGGCCGAGGCTTTGCCATTGCCTGAACTGTTTCGCATACGCTAGCCCGCTCCGGCTAGCAAGGAGTGGATCTTACCGGCGATTTCGTGGCCGAAGGCATCAGCCGAAATCACCATGTCCACTTGTCCCAGGGACGAAATGTTCGCCTCGTCCGGGTTGCAGCCGATGATTTGCAAAATGGTCTTCACAGACGCGTCTTGCTTCTTTATATCGGCAAAAAAGCCCGGCAATTGAGCGGTCGTTTGCAGAATGACCCCGTCAAATCCGGTTTGGGAAGACCGGAGTTCCTCGCAGGCCGCCACCGAGGAAAGGACGGTGTTAACCTCGAAGCCATTCTTCCGCAGAGTCAGGGCTGTCCCGTCGAGTGCCGCCCCTTGCGCTCCGACGATCAACAAAGAGCGCGGGCCCGGGGAGGCAGGGGCCGCAGGTTCGGTTTCGTGAAAGTCCGCCTCGGGCAGCCAGAGATGAAACACGGCACCCAAGCCTTCGACGGATTCGACCGAAACCGCCCCACCGTGCTTCTCGACGAACAATTGGACATTATACAAGCCCAGGCCCGAGCCCTTCTCAGGCCCTTTGGTGGTGAAAAAGGGATCAAAGATCTGCGCCAGATGCTCATTCGGAATGCCTGGGCCCGTATCAGCAATAGACAGACAAACCGCCGGCAAGCGCTGCAACTGGCCTTTCAGAAAGCTCACGGCGGGCAACGTTTCGTGGCGTTTCGTGGTCAGCACCAGCCGCCCGCCTTGCGGCATCGCGTCGCGAGCATTGACCACCAGGTTAAGAAACGCCTGGCGAAACTCGAAGCCGTCCACGTAAACCGGCAGTTGACCCTCGGCCAGGCTGACCTGGATGGAAACACGCCGGGAAAGCATCATTTGCGACATGTCGGCGATCTCCCGCGTCAGTTCGTTCAGATCGTGGTAGGCCCGCTCGCCGCTCTTGCTGTGGTAGAGCTGGAAAATCCGCTGCACGGATTGGCTGGCCTGCCAGGCGTTGGAACGGATCAGTGTCAGCCCTTCATGCAGTTGGTGCGTCTTCTCCAGCTTTTCCTGAAAGGCCTCGGTCAGTGCGACAATGCCCGCCATACTATTCCGAAAATCGTGGATCAGCCCCATCGTCAGCGAGGTCAGGGTGTCCTTCCAGGCGGCTGCGGCGAGCCGCTGTTCGACCACCGTTTGCCGGGTGTGGTCGAGCCATACTCCCTCATACCCGAGCAAAAGGCCATTGCTGCTGGTGACCGCCTTGCGATGCTCCACAACATAACCCACTTTCCCGGTTTTCTTATGGCGGATCCGAAAGGTACAGGAAACTGCTTCCGTCGAACGGGTCGCCTGCTGGAACTGCTGCCGAACTCGCGGCAGGTCGGCTTCGTGGATTATCTCCCAGAAGAGATTTGAGCCGCGCTCCCAGTCGCTCAAAGGCACGCCTGTCAGTTCCTCTATTTTGGGGCTGACAAAATAGAAGCTGCCGTCGGGCCGCTGGTTGAAGACGATGCCCGGCCAGCGCTGCATCAATTGTGCGAGTTGCTCTTGTGCGCGCACGGATTGAAAGAACATCGCCCGCCGGCCGGGTTCCGTGCTCAGGCAGCGTTCGCAGCCCTGCTCCTGGAGTGCCGGCACGGAGGGCAGCAGTGAATTGAGCCGGAAGACCTTGCCCCCAGGAAAACGTGTCAGTTCCACCTTGAACCAGCGGGCTGGCTGAAGTTCGGTCGCCGGAGTCTCCCATCTGGCGTGGTGGAAGACCTCGTTCGACGCCTGCAGATGCTCCCATGCCTGGCCCCAGGCAGGGCTGTGCGCCGCCAAAACGTCAACCATAGGCTCCCCCGCCAGCTCAAAGGCGGACTTCTTCAACCACCCTGCGAGGGCAGGGTTGACCTCCAGAATCGTCCCATTCTCATCCAAGACTGCGACACCGCCGTCCAGCCAGAGCGGTGCGGCTTTGTTCGCCGGCGAGGGAAAGTTAATGGCCCGTTGCGACCCACAATCAATGATGGACGGAAGTAACATACGTCAAAAGCCCTGCAAACCGTCTGAGAATGTCCAGAGGCCCGCTTTAATGAAGCGGGTAAACCAAGATACGGAATCCTGAGTTGGCAAACCAACAGTCCGAAACTCACAAGAATGAAAGAAGCAGGACAGATGCCGGAATCAATGCCGCGAACGCAATCTTTCGTCCAGCTTCCGGTCCAGTCCTCGTCACCGATAAGGGACGGAAATCACCGCAGCCCGGTTACGTTCACTATATTTCATGGCCCAGCATCCAGGATTCCGGGCCTCAACGTCAAGAATAAGATTGCCAGTGGGAGTATTTGCGGCAGGAGTAGGAGTTGCGCAGGCGGGTGAGGTTGCGCGCGCTGCCCTTCAGTTCCGATAAACGGCTACGGCGGGCGGCAGCTTGCGCGGCGATCCATTCGCCATTGGCGGTTTCCAGGGTGATCAACTCATCCACCAAAAGGCGCACCGGAGGGTCGAGCCGTTCTTGCACGCCCCCCAAGGGGAGCCCGAGCTGGGCCTGCAATTGGCGTTTGGCTTGCTGGGAAGCCTTCACTCCCGGCCAGTCTAATGCCCGGAGTGCCCGGCCCTCCGCCAGGGTACACTGGCGCCATTCCTGCAACAGACTGAGAAGTGGACGGCCTTCGGACATGGGGGAACGAGCGAAAGCTCACGCCAGCGCCATCTCGGCGACCGGAAGAGGCGCAGCCGGCAGGGCCGCGAGCATAGGCGCGGTCGTGGTCTGGCCGCTCAGCATCGCTGCCCAGGCGTCGCGCAGCACGGTCAGCCGCCGGATGACCTCCTGGATGCCGGCCGCCTCCTTCTTGACGTTGCTTTGCATCAGGCGCCAATCCAGATAGACGTAGAGCCGGTGCAGGACCTGTGCCAATTCGCCCCCGAGGTCCAGGTTCAGCGAGGCGTTCAACTCGTGAACGATCTCCTGAGCGCGCAGCACGTTGTTGCTGATGGTCTCGTTAAACTCAGCCGGGTCGTCTTTCTCGAAGCCGGTTAAGGCCCGATCCAGGAAACGAATGGCCCCATCGTAGAGCATCAGCACGAGCTGGCCGGGGGGGGCGGTTTGGGTGGCGACTTTGCGATACGAATTCCAGGCGTGTGTGGGTTTCATCAATGGGCAAAAGGTCAGGGCTCAGGGGGTCATTGCGCGTCGTCGGACGCGGCAGCCAACAGACGCGCAATCTTGTGCATCATTTCAATCGGGGGGTATTGGTTCAGCGAAACCAGCTTCTGGCCGCGCTCGACTTCGCTGGGGCGGATGTCAGGCGCCTGGGCCAGGCTCGCATCGAGGGCCCGGGATTGCTGGAACGAACCGCCGCCATCCACCGCCGGAGGGCGCGTGTGCTTCGGAGCGGCATCGCTGGTGCGCGGAACATTGATAGACTCGGTGCTGCGTTTTATTTCCATACCGCCATCATCCTTTCTTTTCTCTTGCCGTCAGATGGCCTTTTTGTCTCTGAGTTGGTTATCGGCAGACGGCGGCAAAACTTTAGCCGGGACGACGGGCGGCGCGGGAGGCAGGGCCTCAAACAGCGCCTCGGCGGCATAGTGGCAAAAGAGGGTGGGGGACACCAGGACAAACCGTGAATCGTCCTCGGCGCCCGGGAGCTGGGAATGGCGGAGCCGGTAGCGGCGGGCGCTGTTGGCCACCGGGGTCTGGCCGGCATCGAACACCTCGTCGGCGGCCCAGACGACCCGGCCGGAGTGAAGGTCCAGGAGTTTCAGGTTCCAGCCCACCGCGAGCGGTGGATAGGCACGGTACTGGGTGAGGTCCGACAGCAGCACCCCGTCGCAGCCAAGCTCATCGCGCAGATGCGTCGCCAGTTGAGTCGGCAGGACGCCGGTGGAAGACCAGGTCTGCTGTCCCGTCCAGATTTCCAATTGCTCGGCAGAAACCCGCACCAGTTCAAAGCGTTTGGTGCCGGCCAGTTCGGCTTCCAAAGCCGAGCCCACACTCTGCCGTTCCTCCAGCGCGGGCCTGCCGCTGAGTGGCAGAACGGCGACCCGCCGCAAATCCTCCGGCAGGGGAGCGTTCTGGCCATAGATATTGGACGGATGGTAGCCGGGGCCGAGCACCAATTCGTGCGGAATCCGAGGCGTAAAGCAACCGGTACCCAGCAGCAGGGGTAGCAGACCGATGCAGGAAAGGAGCGTCGCCGATCTTAGTGTGGATTTCATCACTTACTGGTCGAACCACCAAACGTCTGGGTTAGATAAGAGAGTTGTTGGTTAATCGTGGCCTGGGCGGTTTCCATGGCGGTGAACTGCTCAATCATCCGCTGACGGTCCGCCTGGATGGTCCGCTCCATGTCGGCAATCTGGGTGTCAATATCACTGGACTGCTTGGTGAGGGTGCTCTCCTTGGCCAGCAAAGTGCCATCATCGCCGATGGTCTTATCCACGTAACCGCTCAGGTTCGTCGCCAACCCGTTCGTGCTGTCGGTGAACAGAGCTTGCACATCGTTCAGATGGTTGGCCAGCGCGTCATCCAGCTTGCTCTCGTCATCAACGCTCAACGTGTTGTCGTAGCCGTTGGAGATGATGCCCAGGTCGTCCAGGCTCTTCACCACTCCGCTCAAGTCGGCCTGTCTGCCGTTGACCAGGCCCCGCAATCGGGAAGCAATTTCATCTGCGTCGCCGTCGTTCGCCAGAATCCCGGCGGTGACCTTGCCGGTCGAATTGGTCGTGCTGCTGGTGTTGGTGGTGATCAACGATTGGACTTTGTTGAATTCATCTACAAAGTCCTTGATGGCCTTCTTGATCGTCGCTGTGTCGCTGCTGACGCTGATCGTTGTCTTGCCCGTGCCGGCCACCGTTACCGCCAGGCCGGCCAGGCCGGAGCTGTCGGAGCCGATCGTGTTGCTGTGGCTGGTGAGTTGGCCCCCGCCGTTGACGCTGTATTGCAGGTCGTTGCCCCGCTGGAGCGTGCCGCCGCTCAGACCCGTCGCGGCCAGGAAATTGCCGGTGACGTCCTCCAGGGCAATGCCCATGTCGCCGGTCACATTACTCGTCAGCACCATGCGGTCGTTGAGGGTGTCATAGCTGGCCGTCACGCCGGCCGCCGAGTTGTTGATCCGGTCAATGACATTGGAAAGGCTGTCAGCCGTCGTGCTGAAGGAGATGGACACGCCATTGATCTTGAACTCGCCGGCTCCGCTGCCGCCGTCGGAAGGCGCCGTCCCCAGGTTGGCGTTGGCCAGGGTGCCCGTGAGCTGGGCTGAGCCCAGCGCGCTTGTGCTGGTGATCGTGCCTGTCCCATTGTTGTTCAGCTTGGCGACTTGCAGGAAGTTGCTCGTATCGGTCGCGCTGCCCAACACGATCGCGCCGGCGCTGGACAGGGTAATCGTGTCCTGGCCCGTGCCGGAATTGTATTGGGCCGTGACCGTGCCGCCCGTGGCCGTGGAAATCTTATCGAACACCTGCTGCAAGGTGTCACTGGTGGCGACCGTGACTTGTTTGCCGTTAACAGTGAAAGTGCCGGCGGTCACCGCGGTCGCAAATGGCGCCGCGCTCAGGGCCATGTCCAGGCCGCTCGCGCCCACCAACGACGCGCCAATATCGGCCTGGCCCACCTGGGCTGAAGCTGTGGCCAATTGGCTGACCTCGAAGGTGTATTGGCCCAAACTGGCGGTGGCCGAAGCCGTGGCCTGTGCGACAGTTGAGTCCGTGCTCTGACTCAGTCGGGTGCCAAAGAACGAGGCCTGCTGCAAATCCGCCAGCCGGTTGCTCAGCACCCCCAACTCGGTCTGGATGCTCCCGTAGGCGTTGTTGCGCTGGTTGATCGTGCTCTGTTGGCTGCGCAGCGTCGTTTCCGGCGCCTGCTCCGCCTGCACCATCTGGTCCACGAACGAGTTCCAATCAAAACCCGACGCCAGGCCCGAAAGGTTAATGGTTGCCATACTTCGTCTAGTTCAACTCACCATATCGGCAACCCTGGACAGGAACTTTAGGCCAAGATGAGGCATGCTGCGTGAGGCGTGATCCGTGAGGCGTGATCCGTGAAGTCACGGATCACGCCTCACGCCTCACGCGTCATGCATCAAAAAAGAACTCGGACGGCGTTGGAGCGCCGTCCGAGCATGAGTTACCAACCGACTACACCTGCTTATTGCAGCAAGCGGAGGGCGGATTGGGAACTGGTGTTTGCCTGGGCCAACATCGCGGTTCCTGCTTGAACCAGGATGTTGGCGCGTGCGTAGTTGGTGCTTTCCTCCGCCACGTCCACATCTTTGATGCGGCTGTTAGCGGCTGAAAGGTTATCTTTGAGCACACCGAGCTGTCCGCTGTAGGAGTTCAACACCGAGATGTTGGCTCCCACATCGGCGCGATCCGTGGCCAGTTGGGTGATCGCAGCCGTGACCTTGGTTAGGGCGGTTGCAGCGCTGGTGGCGTCACTGACCTTCGAACCCGTCGCGCCCGTGTAGGCCGCATCCCCCAGGTTCACGCCCGTCAGACCAATGGTCTTGGCATCACTGTCAGTCGTGACGCTGATTCCGGTCGCGCCGAACAAGGCTCACCCCGTTGAATTGCTTCGAGGCGAGGTCTGTGATGTAAGTACCCAGTTTCTGGAACTCCTTGTCGTAGAGCGCGCGGTCCGCATCCGTCTTCGTGGCGTCCTGTGCTGACACCGACAGCTCGCTCATGCGATCCAGGGCGCTGCCCACTTTCTTCAGGAAACCATCCTGGGTCTGGCTGAACGAGATGGCGTTGCCGACGTTGTTGTTGGCCGCCGAGATCCGGTTGATCTGGGCGTCAAAACGCGTCGAAACCGCCATGCCTGCCGCGTCGTCTTCCGGTGAAACGATCTTCGAACCGGAGGACAAGCGCGCGAGCGACTTGGCCAGCATGGTGGATGAATCCGAGAGCAAGCGAGCGCTGCTCTGGGCCGATGTGTTTGTATTGATTACCATACTACTAACGACTCCTTCCTTGAGTCACCCCTTACGGGGATTTTTGTGTTGGCGCGGCATCCCTGCCGCGTGGCGAGTTTTGGATAGAGGCACCCGCCCGATTCCCCGCTGGCCCTTGGTGGCTGCCAGCCGCCATGTCTTGCGACACTTGTTTCGACCGGAACTCCCGCCTGCGTGGCCGGAGCCAGTCCTTGCGGTTCGCCGACTCCAGCGTCCGCCGACAGGCCCTGGCTGGTCGGGAGCTCCACTCCGGCGCGGCGAAGGCCCGCGCGGCATTGGAGGCCGCCACTGAGCGATGTCGAAAATTATGCATGTTTGGTAAGCTCCGGATGGCTGAGGCCAGCCATCCGGGCTGAGGGTTAGGATCTGAATTACGAGATGAGCTTGAGCACGCTGGAAGGCATCTGATTGGCCTGGGCGAGCATGGCGGTGCCGGCCTGGACCAGGATGTTGTAGCGGGCGTAGGAGGTGCTTTCCTGGGCCACATCCACGTCCTTGATGCGGCTGTTGGCGGCGCTGAGGCTCTCGTTGAGGACGCCCAGTTGGTCGTTGTAGGAGTTTAACACCGAGATGTTGGCGCCTACATTCCCGCGGTCCGCGCTGAGCTGATTGATGGCGAGTTTCACCAAGCCCAGAGCATCCTGAGCATCGGAGGCCGTGCCAATAGTCGCCGAAGTAGCGTCTGTGTAAACACCGGCTGTCAGATCCACGCCGGTCGTGGCGATGGTCGCGCCATCGCCATCCGTCGTCACGGTCAGAGCGCTGCCGTCGAACAACGTCACACCGTTGAAGTTCTTGGTCGCGAGGTCGTTGACGTAAGTCCCGAGTTTGGTGAACTCGGCGTCATAGAGCTTGCGGTCCTCGTCAGTCTTGGTGCCGTCCTGGGCCGAGATGGATAGCTCGCTCATGCGGTCGAGCGCCTGGCCCACCTTCTGCAAGAAACCATCCTGGGTCTGCTGGAACGAAATCGCGTTGCCGACGTTGTTTTGCGCCGCGCCGATCCTGCTGATTTGCGCGCCCATGCGGACAGAGACCGCCAGGCCGGCGGCATCGTCTTCCGGAGAGACGATCTTGGAGCCCGAAGACAAGCGGGCCAGGGATTTCGAGAGGAGGTTCGAGGATTCCGAGAGCTGACGAGCGCCAGCCAGGGCCGAGATGTTTGTGTTGATAACCATACTAACTCTTTCCGTGAGTCGCCCCGTGAGGGGCATTTGTTTTTGTCACGACATCCATGTCGTGGATGAACTTTATTGGAGGCGTTCACCGTTTTCCTCGCCGGCTCTTTTTGGCTGCCAGCCGCCAGTCTTTCGTGACGGTGTATCTATCGGCAGAAGGAAAAAGTTCTTTAGCGCGGAGCAAACAGAATGCGGAGTGCGCGCTTAGTTAAGGCTCAATCACACCGCGTTCCTCCGCAAAGTCGGCGTCAGAGGTGGGCCACCTTTCCTGGGTCTGGCGTTTTGCCCCCGCCTGGCCAACCTGCCAAAACCATGAAGCACACGAGAACTCGGGCCTGTCTGTTCCCGGCTACTGTTGTCGGCGGGTGCAAGCAGGACCCTCCAGGCTGTCCCCGTGGCTACGGTGAGGCCGCGGGGTGGATGGGGTGCGCTCCAGAGCCACACCCACCCTCGCCTGACCAGCCTCAGAGCGGATACCCGCAAGCGAGGGACAGGCGTATCTGAAGCAGGGGGAGAGCAGGGGGAGAGCAGGGGGAGAGCAGGGGGAGAGGTCTCCCCCTGCTCTCCCCCTGCTCTCCCCCTGCTTGTAGATGGCTTGCGGGTATCTATCGGGACGATACGTTGTGTCGAGGGTCAGAGACTGAACGGCTTGGCTCGCACCAGATGATGCCCCCCGGTGCGGCGTGAACACTCCCGCCCCCCCCTTCTGATTCCACTGGAAATAGCGAAGAACCTATCCAAGCGCCATTCGATTCGTGATATGTGCTGCGTAATGTCAGGCATCACGCATCACGCATCACGCATCACGGCCCCCTCCTTCCGCGCTAAGCGGCGGCTTCGGCAACAGCGGTGGAAAGGATTCCAGCCGCGGAGGGCAGGAGTGCGGAGAGTGTGTCGAGGCGGTTGTTTAACCGATCAACGGTTTCCCGCGCGTTGAATTGGAGCAGCCGCCGGTACCAGTTCAGGAAATACTGGCTGGCCTGGGACTCCAAGTGCCCCGGCACCGGAGGTAAGGTATCGTCGTCGGCGAGCGCGCACAGGATGAACGCTGCCAGCCCTCTGGAATCAGAGGATGTCTGGAGGCTCCGCCAGAGCGGGAGCGCGGCAGCGCATTGGCCCGCCAGGGTCAGCGCCTCAGCGCGTTGCTGGAGAAGGGGAGGATCATCGGGAGAATGGCTGAGCGCGGCGGCGGTCCAGTCGAGGGCAACTTCCAGAAACTCGGGGCGGCTGACGGCTAAGCCACCGCCTTGGCGCCAGGCTTGCGGGTCGTCCGGCTTCTCGGCGGCCAAGGCATGGAAGAGGTTCAAGGCTTCCACGGGCTTGCCATTGGCCGCGAGGAACTCGGCGTAATGCAAGCGGACCGGGCGCGATTGGGGGTCCTCGCGGAGAGCCTGGTCAAAAGCCTTCTGCGCGGGTTCAGCCTGGCCCAATTGGCTGAGGCAGAGCGCCAGGCAATGATGGGGGCCAGCTTTGCGGATTTCCCGGATGATAGGAGCCAGCGAGGGGTGATTGCGTTTGGCAATACAATGGCGGATTTGCTCGGCAGCGGCCTCGAAGTCCTTCAACTCGGACAAGGCCAGCCCCAGCGCGAAATGGAGAGAAGCGGTAAGGCCGCCGTTCTGAGCGAGCGGGGACGTCAGCACGGCAACGGCTTCCTGATATGCTCGCGCCTCGCAGAGGCGCGTGGCGAACTGGGTAAGCAGCGTCTCGCGGAACTCGGGCACCACTTGGGCCTGGGGCTGGTGGGACAAGAGGCGAAACGCCTCCCGGTACCGTTCCAGGCCGGCATGCAGATCCCCGGAACGCGCTAATTCCAAGCCCAGGTTCATGACAATGTTGGGGTCGGCGGGGCTTTCCTGGACGGCCCGGCGCAGCAACGCCAGATTCCGGGCCTTCTTGTTGCGGGCCTGGACGACCTCTTTGGCATAGCCGTGGTGGAGCAACTGCGCCGTGCCCAGGCTCGATCCCAGCCCCCAAGCCTGACCGAGCGGCAGCAGGCTCGGAAGGACCTGTTCGTGGATCCGCCCCTGATAATAGGCCCCGGGGCGTTGCGGAACAGCCGTGGCACATAACTGCACCCTTCGGCTTCCCGGCCACGGTCCACTAACGGCAGGCGACAAGCGAGAACCTTGGGGTTCTTCAGATCGGGTTGCAGCCGCGCATGCTGGTCGGCCGGTAATTCCTCGTCGGCATCCAGCATGAGCACCCAATCCCCGGTGGCATGTTCCAGCGCGGCATTGCGGGCCGCGCTGAAGTCGTCGCACCAGGCAAAGTCATACACTTCGGCGCCCTGGGCTTTGGCCAGTTCGACCGTGCGATCGGTCGAGCCGGTGTCCACGACGATGATCTGTTGGGCCAGGCCGCGAACAGAAGCCAGGCACTGCGGGAGGAACTGTTCCTCGTTCTTAGTAATGAGGCAGACGGAGAGCGCGTTGCGACTGGCCAGGGGTGGATTCTGAACGACTTCCGGCAGCACAAGCCACTCCGGCCGGGCGTTCCCTTTAAGCCGCTGATTCAGGAACCGCTTCGCCCCCTTGAATGCGGGGGCGATGAGGCGCGCGTATTCAGCACATGCTTTAGCGTCCTGGCCGTCCCCCACCGACCAGGCGATCTCGCCGAGGAGCAGATAAGCCTCGGGATGAAATGGACGCGTGCGCAGGGCATTGAGCGTCGCCTGCCACGCGGCCGAAAAGCTCCTCTTGCTGCGCAGCGCGCGGGCCTCGCTCAAATCGCCCAGTCGCGCGACTGCCGGGGTATCCCGTTTCACTGTCGCCGGCAGCACCGATGCTCCTTTTTGGGACCAGTATCGGCCGGACGCAAGGTGAGTGGCCTCCAGCGAGGGCAAAGGAACTCGCACGGCCCCCCCTTTGGGCAATTCTGTTGGCACAGGATAGCGGAATTCCGAGATCGCGTCCTTCGGCAGCGCCCATTTGGAGCAGAATAGTCCCCAGTTGCGCAGCATGGCGCGGCTATAGTCTATGCCGGCGCCCTTGAACGTCTGGCCTCCGGCGTGGTGAATGAAAACGTCCTGGGCGATGCGGAGTTCGAAGCCGGAGAGTTTAGCGCGCAGGCCAAAATCGTCGTCCTCGAAGTTGCCCGAGCCGAATTGCTCGTCCAATCCGCCGATGCGCTCGATGACTTCACGTCTAGCGAGCAGACAAAAGCCGGCGAGGCGGTTGGTCTCGACCGACTGGCCCTTGTGCTCGCCCGCCCATTGAGCCGCGAACATGGGCAGTTCGTCGAGGGCTTTATAGCTGACGCTTTGGACCAATTGCGGTCCGGAAACCGAATTGGACATTGGTCCTACGAGACCGGTGCCGGGATGGCGGTTCAAAACAGCCGCCATTCTGGAGACCCAGCCCGGCGTGACCACGGTGTCGTTATTGAGCAATATGATGCTTCGACCGCGTGCCAGCGCTAGGCCCTGGTTATTGCCGGCGGCAAAGCCTCGGTTCTCACGATTTAAGATCACCCGCAGATGCGGCTCCCGAGAAGCGAGTTCGAGCAAAGCTTCCGGAGTCTTGTCGGTTGAGCCATTATCCACCACGATAATCTCGTGCAGTTCTGGTGTGCACTGCTTGATGCTGGAAAGACATCTCTCAGTATGCTCCCATTGGTTGTGGGACAGGATAATGATCGAAGTAAAGGAAGCGCTCCAATCCAGCACAGCACTTAGCTGCCGGTTGATGCATTCGGGGGTGAAATGAGAGGCGATGTGCTGCCGTCCTTGCTCGGAGAGATGATTCCACAACGTCCGATCCTGGTAGAGCCGCACCACATGGTCAGCGAAGGCTTTGGGGGTATCCGCCACCAGGGTTCCACCATCGCCGTCATGCAGTTTCATCCCTTCCGCGCCTATGGGTGTGGTCACCACCGGCAGGCCATGGGCTAATGCTTCGCCGATTTTGCCTTTCATACCCGCTCCATAGCGGAGCGGGGCGACGGAGACCAGATGGGAACGAAGGTAAGGAGTTGTGGCGGGAACGTAACCGGTCACTTCAATGGCCGGTCCTGCCAAGCTCATCACGGCCGGTGGCGGGTTGTTGCCGACAATGGTCCACCGCGCATTCGGCACCCGCTGCAGAACCTGGGGCCAGACCTCCCGGTGAAAATACAGCACGGCATCTTTATTTGGCGGGTGGGTGAAGCTGCCAATAAACAGGCAGCCGCTTCGGCAGTCAACCGGCGGAACATCCTTGGCGATATCATGAATGTTCGGCACAACGAAAATCCGGCTTTGAGGGATCTCCTTCAACAGGGCCTGCCGGTCATCTTCAGTGACAGTGATGAGCGAATCCGCTTGACGGTAGATATCCAGTTCACGCCGATACGTCTCCTCCGCCTGCTGCAAAAGCTTCTGGTCTCGGTACAACTCTGCCTGGCGCCGCTCGCGAAGGAAATGGACATCCACCGTGTCAATAGCTACCCACGACTGGGGTGACCAGGCGCGAATGCGCGGGAGGTATTGCTCCGCGAGGTACCAAAAGCTCAGGATAATCAGGTCGTATTGCGTCTCTCGAAGCAACTGCTTCAGATCCAACGGCCAGCAGTTGCTCGCAAAGCCGCACTCCCTCATGCGGTCCCTATCGCCCGCGTAAACCTCGATTCCCAGCGCCTGGAGTTCCGCCGCGTACCGGTCGCCGCCATGGCCGTTGCGGGCGACGAAAGTAACAGCGTGGCCTCCGTGGGTGAGGAGCTTGAGCATTTCAAACAGGCGTTTCGAACCGGAGGCCCGATCATACATCGGCATTAGCGGGTCAATGACGAGAATGCGCTGTCCCCGAAGGCGATGGCTAGCGCGGCGCACCAGTAGCGAGTCAGGTGCAGCCTGTTGCGTCAAGGCTTGCCGCCATTTCTGGCGAAACTTCACCCGGTTCTCCACCTGAAATTGTTTGAAGCCTTTGGCCAGATCCTGACCGGCGGTCACGCCTTCGTGGTGAATGATTTCACAGCGCGGCTGATAAACCACACGATGGCCGAGACGGCGCAGGGCAAAGCACAGATCCGTATCTTCATAGTAGGCGGGGGCGTAACGCACGTCGAAGCCGCCCAATTGGCGGAACAACGCCGCGCGCACCAGCAGGCAGGCAGCCGAACAATAGTCCACCTCCCGAGGGAAGTTGAAACGCGGGTCACGCGGGTCACGGGTGCGTCCGTAATTCCACCCGGAGGCGTCACTGAAGATAATGCCGCCCGCTTCCTGAAGTTTGCCGTTCGGATAGATTAACTTCGCCCCTACTGCTCCAACGGAGGGATCGGTCTCGACTGTTTGCAGGAGAGCCTGGAGCCACCCAGGCTGCGGTTCGGTATCATTGTTCAGAAACACCAGGAATTCGCCGCGCGCATGCGCCACTGCGGCATTATTCCCACCTACGAATCCGAGGTTCTCCTCGCTGCGATAATAGCGAACCGTTTTGTCTTTGGCAGATTCTTCCTTAAGAACCCCCGAGGTCTCGTCGCTGGAGCCGTTGTCCCAGACAATCACCTCGTACAATCCCTCTGGCGTGTTTCGCTTCAGCGCTTTCAAGCATTTGCGCGTGAAAGCGATCTTGTTCAGAACCGGAATGACGATCGACACCTTCGGCGCATCCGGGTAACGGAGTGCGGCACTGTCAGCGGCATTCTTACCTGCCACTGAAGCTCCGGTATCGGAAACAGAAACCGGCGTGGCTTGGAGATCTACCGGCGTCCGGCTCAAATCGTTCTGGCAAGCCGGCTCTGCCGAATCATCCTCCGCCTCGTGAGCGAGGCAAGCGGCGAGCGCGTCACGCAGTTCCGAATCAGCGGGAGCCACCTTGAGGATGTTCTGCAGCAGAGTAGTCGCATCGCTAACGCGCCCCAGATCTATGAACGTGGACGCCAGGAATTTGGCGGCAACGACGTTGGCGGGATCCAGCCGACTGGCTTCCGAGAATTCAACCAAAGCCCCGGATTTATCTTCCTGCCGCAACAACATCGCTCCGAACCCCAGGCGCAACGCGACATTCGACGGCGTGCGTTGGACGTGACTGCGCAGCAGTGCGAGAGCTTGTCCCTCAGCCTTTGCTTTCATCAGCGCTTCGGCGCGCTGGAGAATTTCATTGGTTTGCTGCGGGGCCAGCGGTCGCTCATTGGCCCGGCGCGTTTCCTCAAGATAGGCTCGTTCCCACTTCAAGTCGGGTTCCAAATGGTTTCCTTCTGCCCACTCGTTCCACGCGTTGATGAAGACCAGTTGTCGTTGTGCGGGACGGTCCTGGACCCGCGCAATTTCCTCGCGAAGCCAGCGACCGTACTCGGCTGGGCTGGACTCGCGGAAGATGACGGCTTTCTGTTTTCGGCGAGCACTGTTATCCCAGGAAGGCACGACGCAGGCGAAGCCATTGCTGACGGCATTGCTGGCCAGGGCCGCGCGGCTCATCCAAGGCCAAGCGTCCGCATATCGAATCACGCGATCGCGAGTTGAAGAAAGCACCTGGGCTTTCTCCAGCAAGGCGTCTGAAAAGTCTGGCTGGAAATAGAGTTCCGCATCAAACCCCACGCTTGTCCAAGAGCTCTTGCGCCCGTCGAAGCAGGTCTTCATGCCAATCAAGTAAAGGCCAGGCAATCCTGCCTCCGCCGCGAGTTGGCGCCACAGCCGCAGAGTAGCGGCGAGGTTGGGGAGTATGGCCGGGCGATAGATCAAAAAGACCGGCTTACCGTCAATTCGGAACGCTCGAGGATCGCGAAAAGCCGGCAGCAAGTACTGGAAATGGGCGCGATCGTCCTGCTCTCCGCCGTAAGTCTGCTGAAGAAGCATTTCGGACTCCTGGCCGTCCCACCGGCGTGTCCAGTTTTCATTTGCCCAAGCCAGGCAGAAGCCAAAGTCCGGCTGACCAGAATCGAGCACCTGCTCAAATGGCCGTTCCAGGAGTTGGCGACCATTAAACCAATAATGCCAATAGCAGAAGGCTTCAATACCATACGCACGCGCCAACTGGGCTTGGGCGACACGCGCCTCGGGCAAACGCAGATCATAGAAGCCCAACTCACCAGGGAGGTGTGGCTGGTAGTGGCCCTCAAACCGGGAACTGGCTTTGACCACGTTGGTCCATTCGGTAAATCCCTTCCCCCACCAACTGTCGTTCTCGGGAATAGGGTGAAATTGCGGCAAATAAAAGGCGATAAGCCGCGCTAGGTGCTGCACGGGGGCCGAATCCGGGATGGTGGTTGCGAGCGGTTTATTCCGAACAATTCGTTGAAACGCGTTTTGACGCTCAACTAAGGTGGCTCCTAGCCTGGCTGGCAGCGCATTTGTTGCCACGAACCGGGCCAGATCAGACACCGAGCGTCCAGCCGGAACATCGGGAGCGGTGGCCACTAGGAAATGACGCAAGACGCCGCCGAGCCATTGTCGGGCGCGCTGAGAACGCGCCACAAATTCATCACGATCCAGGGCGGCTGCCATCTGGGTGGCCAGCGTTGCAGCGTTGGTTGCTTCATAAGCGATGCCCTGGCCCCAAAGCTGGCTGCGGCCGAGCAGCAAGCACGGTTTGTTCCGCAGCAGCGCCGCAAACTGCACAGTGCTCAATTGGCAAACAGCGACATCAGCCACCTCCAGTATGTCGTCAAGATGGCAGTCCTGGATAACCACGGTGTCCGGCCCGAGAATCGCGGAATAGTCCACCCGATTGCAGGGATGCGGTTTAAAAAGGAGTTTCACATCTGGGCGCCCCTGTAGACACTCTTGCAAGCGGAGCAAAGCCTCAGCCGTCGAGGCGGCAAAGGGGGCCTGCACCTGAGCGTCATTGGCAGCCGCGGGCAGGAGACCTGAGGCGACATCCCACTGGCCAAACAACACCACCGCCTTGCAGCCTTGCGGAACGTAGGCAGCCCGAAACGCTTGCACACCGGTACGCCCAGGCTGAGGGTATTTGTGCACGTCAGTGTGGAGATAGAATACCTGAGCCCGCTCATAAAACTCCAGGTTAGCAGGATCCGATGAAATGGCCGAATGCGCCGCAAAGGAAGCCTGCAAGTCGGAAAAAGCGCCGTGGCCGCGCTGATCGACCATCAGAGTTCCACCCAGCAGGCCGCGCTCGATGGTAAAGCAGGGGATGTGGCGTAACTCCGCGAGATGGCGCAGCAGCACACTCTGCGGAAGAGAGGAGCCCCAAGGCAGCACGCAAACCGGGTCCAGCTCCCGAAGCAGCGTGGAAAACAAACCAGAGGCAACATTGACTGCCTGCTCATACTTGTCCAACGCTTCATGTTCCTTCCCCCACCAGGAACGAGCCCGAGCCGCCAAGTCATGGGCCAAACGGGAGGCGCCTGGCAAAATCGAACCCAGTTGAGGGTAACGAGTCGGATAATCCAACAGCGAGAAGGGAACGCTAATTGTTTCAAACCGTGTTTTACCAGGACGTGGAGCGTCGCCGGTAAGTAATATCAAGTGGCATCGGAGTTCTGCCAAAGCATCGGCAAACGCGTTGAGCCAGGATTGGGTCTGATCATTGAGCGGGGACCAAGCCAGCACCGGCCGGAGAGCCGGCAGGTGGGAAGGCTCCGCAGCCTCCAGTCCCGCCTGTAAACTGCCTTGCTCGCCAGAGCGGGAACGCTTCTGGAAAAGCAACGCATTGTTCGGGAACCAGACGATGGCTTTGAGGCTGTGCCTGAGGTGGCGCCGCATTGATCCAGTAAGGTCTGAGCGCAGATCAAACCCGCGTTGGCGAAATTTTTCAATCCAATACTCGTGTGGCTGGAGATTGATGTGACCGATCCCCCCGGTTTGTTCGGGCGTGGCACCTGTAAAGAACACATGATTTCGGGCACTACGACAAATCGAATCCACGAGCGTATCAGCGTAATGCTCCTCCAGATGTTCGGCGACTTCGGTACAGATGACCAAGTCGAAGCGGCCGATATAGGCCGGCAGACGCAGGTCACATAACGAGATGCTCGAGCGGATGGTTTCCGGGGCCTGGACAAGGGCGTTGGCCGAGCCCTCCAAACCCCGCACGCTTCGCCCTCGACGCTGGAGAGAATCAATCAGAAACCCATTTCCGCAACCGAGGTCGAGAACGGAGTCAAACTGGAGTTTATCAGCGAGCAGCTCGGCGATGGTTTCATACTCCTGCCGCCAAGGGTTATGCATCGAGTAGAAATCGCTTGTGTAGATGGCGATACCCTGGGCGTCCACAAAAGCCGGTGTCGGTTCGCGGAATACCTTTTGAAAACTGTCATCCACGATGATTCGCCCATCGCGCAGGAGTTCGGCAAGCGGCTCGCCAGCGGGGAGCAGGCGAATGAATTCCTCGCGCAATTTACCCTGCTGCCAGAGGCGATACCAGCGCCGCCAATGCCAACCCACGTTCTGAGCCAGCTCAGTATTGCGGGCATAGGAGGCCCCCCCATTTAGCACCTTCCGTTCGAACTGCTCGTAGCTGCGGACGGGAAAATGTAGAATCTGGATGTTGGTGCTTCTGCCCACACGAGCCGAGTCCATTGTGGCGGAGTGATTGCCTTGGGCCACACGAAGCAGCCCTTCGGCACGCGTCAGCACCTTCGGGCTAGCCCCCCAAAGGAACATTGAGCGCTGCTCACAACCGGTGACGCAATCATCTTTGAGAGGAACTACCACCTTGAGCCGGTTCAGGTAGAAACGATAGTCCGGACGGGCCAACACCTCTCGTTCGGGCAGCATGTTCCACCGTGGGCAAGAAAGGACGTTGCCAGCAAGCGACTTCAACTCGGTTTTCAAATCGTCGCTGGTTGGGACCCAGAATTCATCCGCGCCATTATGGAGGATCCATTCGGCACCGTCCTGGTCGCGGGCGATCTGTGCCATGCGCGTTACCCAAACCGCCTGGGCATAATTTTGTTCGGGCTCATCAATGACGTGTGCAATGCCATCGCGTTGCAGTCCCGCAAGATATTCACGTGTGCCATCGCTAGAGCCATTGTCGGTGATGACGAGAAAATCCACGCCATGACGCAGGTGGAACTCTACGTTCTCACGAAGAATGTCCATCTCGTCGCGGACTAGCAGCGTCATTACCAGCTTGTGGGTTGGAGATTTCATAATGTGACACTATGAGGCGCAAGAGCGAAGCTGGGCGCATAGGGCTGGAAGGCTTTCATGCTGCGAAACAATAACAGCCCATTTTATCGGCCGGTTTAGAAGAGGCCGAACTGTTTGACCAACTCATTGGTGTGGGTACCTTGCGCAATCGCCACAAGGATTTCCGCCTCGTTTTTCTTCCGGCCCAGGGCTTCCCGCAGGATGGCCTGCTCATGCTTTGGGGGGATCACCACAATCCCATCGCTGTCGCCAAAGACAAGGTCGTCCTTGTGAATGCTGACCGCGTCCACCATGATAGTTTTGTTGCGTGAGCTAACCACACCCCGTTTGCGGGTGTCTTTGCAGTGGTTTCCCTTGGAAAAAACCGGAAAGCCCATCCGGCGTGTGTCCGGCAGATCCCGCGTGATCCCGTCTATGACGGCCCCAACCGCGCCGGAGCGGACCGCGAGGTTCGCGTTCAACTCACCGAAAAAGGCGTAGCCAGGAGCATGGTTGGCTACGATGATCACGTCGTTGGACACGACATGGTCGTAGAGGTTGAGGCTATCGTAAATTCTTCGAAAGTCGTCGTCATCGGTGCACAGATCGATTTGCATGGTCTTGGCGCGGCCGAAGATTTTCTGCTCCGGCAGGTTCAGATGGAAATCCGCGGAGAGCACGCCCTGAATTCCCAAATCGTCCATCACATCAGAAAGCAGCGGGCTGTTAAGCTGAAGTTTGAGATTTTGGAAGAGGCGACGTTCCTGCTCCCGCAGGCCTACGGCAATGAGATTGGCCATCTCGAAGTCCTTTGGCCAGTTTACGTCCACACTCTCGAGCGGGCCGATTTCCAGCAGCAGCGGATGATTTCCAATGCGGCGCCTGGTGGCCAAAGCCGTCTCACGCCGCACGGCATAGAGCCCCATTGATTCGATGACTGTATCCTCGAGATCGGAACTGTTGGGGATGTGATTAGCGTCGTAAATTGGGCCTCCCTGGGCCCAGCGGTATTGCTTTTCTTTGCGGATGGCGACGACCGAATCGTATCGGGTGTCGGTCGCAAGGGCGGCAATGGCTTTCTCGATCGTTTCGATCTTGATGAAAGGCGAAGTGCCGAGCAGTTGAACGCAGATGTCCGCGTTGGTTTGCGCGACTTCGTTGAGGAAAAGCTGATGGCCGTTGGTTTTGTTAGACGCCAAAGTTGGGTCGCGGCGCAGCACGCGGCATTTGATGTCAGAGGCAAGCTCCACGATCTCCGGCGATTCGGTGTCCAGCCAGACCTCGTCCACGGAGGGGCAGGCGGTGAGTTTCTTTAGACTGCGCAAGAACAAGGGCTCGCCGTCCAGCAGCATGGTGTTCTTGTTGGGGATGCGCTGGCTGGAGCCCTTGGCGGGAAGGAATGCGGCGGTTTTCATGATGTTGGTTCGGTTTGTGGGTGGTTCAATCGTTCGTTCGCCAGACGAGCCAGTCTGGCACACGCGGTTCCTGTCCTCCAGCGGCCCCCCCGGGAGCGAACTCGGCCCGTTGGGGAAGGAAGTTCCATGGGCGAAGCTCGCCGAGGGCTTACTGCAGCAGCTTCAGCACGCTCTGCGGCAACTGGTTGGCCTGCGCCAACATGGCGGTGCCGGATTGGACCAGGATGTTGTAGCGGGCGTACTCGGTGCTCTCGTCCGCCACGTCCACGTCCTCAATGCGCGAACTGGCCGCGGTAAGATTCTCTTTGCTGACCGACAGTTGTTCCGCAGTGTAATTAAGCCGGGACTGCGAGGCTCCGACAGTCGCCCGGTCGGCCGAAAGCTGGATGATGGCAGCCTTGACATTCGTCAGTGCCGTTGCCGCGTTGGCGAGATTATCAATCGTCGAGCCGGTGGCGTCGGTGTAGGCGGGTACCCCGAGATCAATTCCGGTCATCGAAAACGTGCCGCCTTCTGAGTCCACCGTGACATCGAGGGCTGTGCCCGAGAACAGGCTGACGCCATTAAAATCCTTGCTGGCAGCGCTGGTAACGTAGGCGGACAACTGCGAGAACTCATTGTTGTAGAGCGACCGGTCGGCGTCGCTCTTGGTGGCATCCTGGGCCATGACGGCCAGCTCGCTCATGCGATCGAGCGCTTTGCCGATTTTCGACAAATAGCCGTCCTGCGTCTGGGTAAAGGAAACCGCGTTGCCCACGTTCGAGTTGGCGGCGTTGAGGCGATTGATCTGAGCATTCAGGCGCGTGGCCACGGCGAGCCCGGCAGCGTCATCAGCGGGGCTGACGATCTTGGAGCCGGAGCTGAGCCGCGCAAGCGATTTGCTCAGCATGGTTTGGCTTTGTTCGAGGTTATTCGCAGAGATCTGCGCGGTGATATTAGTGTTGATGACCATAAAGGATGCTATTCAGTGCTGTTTTGTTCTAAGTACGGTGATTTAGGAGACGGGCGCCATCGAGGCAGTGGACGGCGGTGGCGAGGTTTGCGGCTTAATCCTGGGCGGAAGTTTTGGCACTCGGGGCCGCTCCCGGGTCAGCGCCTGGCGATTGTTGCCTTGAATCTCGTCATAAACCTCCTGGCGATGCACTGGCACATCCGCCGGAGCGGCGATGCCCAACCGCACCACTTCGCCGTCCACCCGGACCACAGTGACGACGATCCGGCCGCTGATGACAACGCTTTCGCCGACTTTTCGTGAGAGGACAAGCATAGGGAGAGATTATTCGGCTGTCGGCAAGGGGTGTTGCAGGGAGTAGTTGGCCGCATTATTGAGCACGACCTGCTTGCCGAGGAGCGTGTGGCGGTTGAGGATGATGGGGCCCTTCAGGTTAATGGTGGCCCGTCCGTCGCCCTGCAAGGTAATGATATTATACACCAGTGCATCCTTCGGCGATGCCAGCTTGAGGAAGTTAACGTCCTCCTCCCCCAGGTCCATTTCGTAATCGAGCACCTCAAAAGGGGAGAGCACCAGGAACGCCAGTTTGGGGTCCTCCAGCACCTGGAGCCACCGGAAAGGCAGGTCCGCCGGATCGGACAACAGGACAAACTTCCTGATGGATTCGAAACCGAGCAGCCCGAGCGGAAGATGGATGATATTCTCCGTCCGGACTGGCAGTGTTTCCAACTCGACTGGTTCACAAGTATTCATTTCGCGCAAAGCATCGCGAGCCGTTTAGCACCGCCTGTGCCAAGCCGGCAATGGAGAAGGAAGAATGCGGAAACCTGCGCTGGTGTGTGACGCGTGATGCGTGATCCGTGATGCGTGATGCGTGATGCGTGATGCGTGATGCGTGATGCCTGTTGTATGATATGTGACATGGCTCACCAGGGGTCACGCACCACGGATCACGCATCACGGATCACGCATCACGCGGCATGGTTTCTTCATTCTGCGTTCTACCTTCGATCATCCCCGGCGGCAAAATTCTCCTGCTGGCTCGGCAAGGTTTTCCGAATGACCGGCTGCAGAGCGTGGAATCAGGCGCACCTGGGCCTTGTTTGGGTGATGGCATGTCTGGTGCTAAACGGCCGGGCATGAATGTGAGCCTCTATCAAGCCGCCAGCGCCTTGACCGCCAACGCTCGTTGGCAAGAGGCGGTGTCAGAGAACCTCGCGTCGGCTTCCGTACCCGGCTACAAAAAGCAGGAGCTTTCCTTCGCGGCGGTCGAAGCCGGCTTGCGTGCCAGCCAGGCCGGCGCGGCGCAGGTGATGATGCCGCAGGCCACCACGGCAACCAGCTTCCAAGCGGGAGAGGTCCGTTATACAGGCGTCAATACCGATGTCGCCATTGAGGGCACGGGATTCTTCCAAGTCCAAATGCCCAACGGCACCCTCGGTTACAGCCGGGACGGCGAGTTCCAGATCAGCGCCCAGGGCCAGCTCGTAAATAAACAAGGCTTTGCGCTGATCGGGCAGGGGGGACCGATACAGCTCGACGGCAAGAACCCCGCCCCGGTCTCTATTGCCGCCACCGGCGAGGTCAGCCAGGGTGGCGAAACCAAAGGGAAGCTGAAAGTGGTCGAGTTCGACAACCCCCAGTTGCTGCAGCAAACCGGCGGTGGGTGTTTTCTCGCCGGCAATCCGAACCTGCACAGCACCGACGTCAGCCAGCCTTCCCTCCGCCAGGGTTACCTCGAGGCGGCCAATACCACCCCGGTCATGGAGATGGCCGATCTCATTCGCGTCATGCGGGGTTTCGAAGCCAACCAGCACGTCATCCAACTCCAGGATGACCGTATGAGCAAAGCCATCAGCGAATTAGGGAACCCGACGTAATATGACTCCGAGGTCCAAGCCGCACATGCCAGCGCCCGCCCTTTCACGCTTCACGTTTCACGTATTAGCCGTTACGTGTCACGTCGCACCCCGCCCAACTGTCGCGTCTCAACTGCCAACGTTTAACTAATATGCTTCGAGCCCTCTATTCGTCCGCCGCCGGGATGGAATCCCAGCAAGTCAACCTCGACGTCATTGCAAATAACCTCGCCAACGTCAACACGACCGGTTTCAAGAAGAGCAAGACTGAGTTCCAGGACTTGCTCTACCAGACGACGCGCTCGGCGGGAGCCGACCAGGGCGCCGGCAACCAGTTACCCACCGGCGTGCAGATCGGCCACGGCTCGCGGCTCGTGGCCACCTCCAAAATCTTCACCACCGGCGAGCTGACACAAACGGGGGAACGTCTGGATGTAGCCGTCCAGGGGGATGGCTTTTTCGAGGTCCAAATGCCCGATGGCACCAGGGCGTACACCCGCGACGGGGCGCTCAAAACGGATTCGGCGGGCAAAGTCACCACCAGCGACGGCTATACCGTGCAAAGCGGTTTCCAGCCGATCCCAACCGGCACGACGGCGATTGACATCGCTTCAACCGGGCAGGTAACCACGACCGGCGCCAACGGAAGTCAGTCCTTCCAACTCCAGTTGGTCCGCTTCGCCAATCCCGCCGGCCTCGAAAGCCTCGGTGGCAACTTGTATCGCGAGACCCTGGCTTCCGGCACTGCCGAGTCGGGGAATCCCGGCGAGAACGGTTTCGGCACCCTGCAACAAGGCTACCTGGAAATGTCGAACGTCAAGGTCGTCGAGGAGATGGTGAACATGATTGTCGCCCAGCGCGCCTATGAAGTGAATTCCAAGGCCGTCCAGGCGGCTGACGAAATGATGCAAATGAGCAACAACCTGCGCCGCTCATGACCCGGACTTTCACCTTTCTAGCCTGCCTGAGCTGGATAGTCATCGGCCAGCCCACGCTGTGCTTCGGCGCGGGTGGGCTGCCCGTCTCCAACCTCCGCGCCGCCGCACAGGTGGACAGTGCCGGCATCTACCTCCACGAGGTCCTCACCGCGGACTGGGCCGGGCCGACTAATCTGCTGCTGGCGCCCGCGCCCGAGCTCGACCAGACCGTCACCCTGACCCGGACCCAAATCACCGCCAGGGTCAGCCACGAAGTCGCGGGGCTCGTCCTCACAAATTGGCTTGGAGCCACGGAAGTGAAAGTAACCCGCCGCACCCGGCAGCTTGAAGAAAGCGAGCTCAAGGACTTGCTCACGGCGACGCTCCAGCGCGAACAGGCACGGGACCGGGGCGAATTGGAGCTGCGCCTGGGCCGACCCTGGACTGCGATTCCGGTCCCCGAGGAACCCCTGACCGTTCGCGTGCTCGAATTGCCGGTGGCAGGCGTGACGCCCAACTTTATCCTGCGCTTCGAATTGCGCACCGAGCGCGAGACCATCGGGACGTTCCAGGTTCCCCTCCGGGCAAAGCTTTGGCGGGAGGTCTGGGTGGCGCGCACCTCTCAGCCTCGCGGACGATTATTACGCGACGCCAATCTCACTACCGAGCGGCGCGACGTGCTGCTGCTGCGCGATGCCCTGGCGAGCGTGGATGTCACCAACTCCGGGCTTGAGCTGGCGGAAAACCTCTCGACGGGCGCTCCCCTGCTCTTGCGCTCCGTGCGGGTCCGGCCCGTCGTGCGGCGAGGCAAACTGGTGGACGCGATTGTGCAGGATGGCCCGCTGTTGATCACTGTGAAAGCCGAAGCCCTGGAAGATGGCCTGCCCGGGCAGACCATCCGCGTTCGCAACGCGAAGTCCAGGCGTGAATTCCATGCCAAAGTCGAAAATGAACAAACTGTCATTGTCCCTCTTTGAGGTCCTGAGCCTGCTGCTGGCTCCGACGCTGCTGCCGGCCCAGTCGCTCTGGCAAGCCGACAGCGCCAAGAACATCGTCGCTGACAAGCGCGCCGCGGCGGTGGGCGACATCCTTACGATCCTGGTCCAGGAAAGCAACAGCGCCACCAAGAACAACACCACCTCCACCTCCAAAAAGACCAGCTTGGACGCCAGCATCAACAGCTTTCTTTACTCCCCCACGGCCAGCGGCTTCCTGACCAAGAATGGCCAACTGCCGGCCATGAACCTTGGCTCTGCCAACACCTTCGATGGGGGCGGCAAGATCAACAACTCTGAGGTCATCACCGCCCGCATCGCGGTGCGCGTAGTGGAGGTCCTTCCGAACAGCAACCTGGTGATCGAAGGCACCAAGCAAACCTCCTTCTCCGGCGAGAGCCAGGATGCAGTGCTGCGGGGCGTGGTGCGCCCCCAGGACATCACAGCCAACAACACCGTCTTCAGCTACAACGTATCCGACGCCTCGATCAAGTACATCTCCAAAGGCACTATTACCGATGCCCAGCGCAAAGGCTGGTTCTCGAAAATCTGGGACAAGCTCACCCCCTTCTAAAGCCTGATGAATCGCCTCTTGCCACTCCGTCTTGCGTCCCTGGTCCTGGCACTGCTCCTTCCGCTGAACTCCTGGGGCGGCGTCCGGATCAAAGACCTGGCTATGGTCGCCGGCGCCCGCGAGAACCAGCTTGTGGGTTATGGCCTGGTGGTTGGCCTGGCCGGCGACGGCGACAAAGACCCGGTCTATACGGTCCAGAGCGTCGCCAACGTCCTGCAGCGGTTCGGCGTTTCGGTGCCTGCCTCCACCCTTTCCTCCAAGAACGTTGCCGCCGTGATGGTAACCGCGGATATCCCCGCCTTCCTGAAGTCGGGCAACCGGCTTGATGTAACGGTCGCGGCGATGGGCGACGCCAAGAGCCTCCAGGGGGGCGTGTTGCTGCAATGCCCCTTGCTCGGCGCGGACGGCAAAGTCTATGCCGTCGCCCAGGGCGCCATTGCCATAGGCGGGTTTATCGGCGGCGTCGGTGGCGCCGGCGGGGCCACTGTTCAAAAGAATCACCCGACTGTGGGGCAGATTTCCGGCGGCGCCCTGGTTGAAAAGGAGATTCCCACCCAAATCGTGCACGATCACCACGTGGACCTGCTCTTGCGTGAGCCGGATTTCACCTCCGCGGCGCGTATGGCCGAAGCGATCAACCAGATCTTCACCAACAGCGCGGTGGCCATGGATGCCACGCAGATTCGTATCGAGTTGCCCCCCGGCGTGGAAACCATTCCGGTGGATTTCGTTGCCCGCCTTGAGGCTATCCAGGTGACCCCTGACGTTCCGGCGCGAATCATCATCAACGAGCGCACCGGCACCATCGTCGCCACGGCGCGCATTACCATCTCGAGCTGTGCGGTCGCTCACGGCGACATGACCATCAGCATCGCTTCCAGCCTGGACGTTTCCCAGCCGCAGCCCTTCAGCAACACCGGCAAGACGGCCGTGACCCCGCGCACGGAACACCACAGTCAATGAAGCCAAGGGCGCCCTCATCCCATTGGGTGAAATGCCCACCATCGAGAAGGTGGCCGCGGGCCTCAATGCGATTGGCGTGACTCCCCGCGACATGATGGCCATTTTCCAATGCATGAAGCAGGCCGGCGCCTTGCAGGCCGAACTGCTCATGCGCTAGCCATGCAAATCCCCGCCCTCCAGCATCACGTCAAAGCCGCTGACCTGCCCCTGGACAACCTGGCCCGGAACTCCCACGTCTCGGAGACCGACAAAATTGCCGAAGTGAGCCGGCAGTTCGAGGCGGTGCTACTGCGGCAGATCCTTTCCGCCGCGCAGAAGCCACTCCTGTCCTCCGACCAGAACGAGAACTCCGCCTCCGCCGGCATTTACCGCGACATGCTCACCAACCAGCTTGCCGACACCATCAGCCACTCCAATGCGCTTGGCCTGGCCGACAGCCTCGCGCACCAGCTCACCCGCCAGCTCAAGATCAATGCAGCCAAAGACCCAACACACAAACTTCCATGACCGACCCTCATTCCGACATTGTTAACGCTCTGCGCCGCGAGCTGGAGGAATATGGCGAGATGCTCGCCCGCCTGGACCGCCAGCAGGACGCCATCGTGCGCCGGAACTCCGACGACGTGCTGGCCGGCGTGACCGAGATTGAAGCCCAGGCGGCGACTCTCCAGGATACCCGGCGTTCGCGCGAGGAGGTTCAGCGGCAGGTTGCGCGCCGTTTAAGCCGGCCCGAACAGGCCACACTGAACCAGTTGGCCGAGACCATGCCGGCGCACTACCAACCGCTGCTGCACGCGCTCATCGAGGAAAACAATCACCTCCTGGTCCGCGTCCAGCAGCGCGCGCGGCAGAATCACCTGCTCCTCCGCCGCTCGCTCGACTTGATGCAGCACCTGCTGCAAACGATCCTCCCGTCCTCACCGCCCGATCTGTATGACAGTTCCGGCCATTCCTTCGCGCGCACCCTCCCAGCGCACGCCCTGTGCGATGCCGCCGGCTAATCTCCACTCCTTTTAACGAGTAACCCCCTACCCTCGACTAATATGCTCGGTCTCTTCGGCACCCTGGACCTCGGCGCGCGCTCCCTGCAAACTCAACGCCAGGGCGTGGAAGTCGCCGGCCAGAACATCGCCAACGTCAACACCCCCGGCTACACCCGGCAGCGCCTCACGATCGAGACCTCCCCGACGGTTACCAGCTCCCTGGGGCCGCAGGGCACTGGGGCCATGGCGACGGCCATCGTCCAGTTGCGCAGCGACGCGCTGGACCAGCAGATCCAAAGTGAAACCAGCGTCGGCAGCTATCTCGAAACTCAGCAGAGCGCCCTCCAGGACGCCGAGGCCAGCCTGGGCCAAACCATTGATACGACCGACGGCACCAACTCGAGCCTGGCCGGCAGCCTGAGCGATCTGTTCGGCGCCTTCCAAAGCCTCTCCACCGATCCGGCGTCGCTGTCAAACCGGCAGGTCTTGCTCCAAAAAGCGGCCGACCTGGCCACGCGCTTCAACCAGACCGACCGCCGCCTCGGCGACCTGCAAGACGCAGCTTAACAACTCCCTCCAAAGCAATGTCACCAGCGCCAACGACCTGCTCTCCCAGATCGCCGACCTCAACCAGCAGATCGTCCGCGTCCAGGCCGGCTCCGGCGGCGCCGCCAACGACCTCGTTGACACGCGCCAGCAGAAGATCGAGGCGTTAGCAAAGCTGACCAACATCACAGTCGCGCCCGACACCAATGGTGCCGTCAACATCTCCGTCGCCGGCAACACCCTCGTCTCCGGCCACCAGGTCCTGGATACACTGCAGACCTACGACGCCGGCGGCGGGCAAATGCTCGTGCGCACCGCCACCTCCGGCACCCCGCTCACACTGACCGGCGGCAGCATCGCCGCCACGATTGACGTGCGGGACAGCGAAGTCGCCTCGCTGCGCAGCGACGTAAACTCCCTGGCCTCGCAGCTCATCTCCCAGGTCAACACGATCCATAGCGGCGGCTATAACCTGAGCGGCGGCACCGGCGCTGATTTCTTCACCGGCACCAACGCCGCCGACATCCAGGTGAACAGCGCGCTGATGAACGATCCCAGTCTGCTCCAGGCCAGTGGCACCGCCGGAGCCGCGGGCGACAACCAAATCGCGCTGGTCCTCGGCCAGTTGGCAAACCAGCCCATTGCCGGCCTGGCCAACCAGACCTTCTCCCAAAGCTACTCCCGGACCGTGGCAGCACTGGGCCAATCGCTCGCCTCGGTCAACACCCGCGTGGACGACCAGAACGCCGTCCAGACCATGCTCTCCCAACAGCGCGACTCCGTCAGCGCCGTCTCCCTCGACGAGGAGATGACCAACATGATGAAATACCAGCAGGCATTCCAAGCCTCCGCCCGCCTCATCTCCGTAGTCAGCACGATGCTCGACACCCTCATCGCCATGAAGCAATGATGCCCTCCATCCTCCATTCCATCATTCCATCATTCCATCATTCCATCATTCCATCATTCCACCCTGCCACTAAACCACGATCCCATTCCCCTCCATGCGCGTCACGGCCAATACCTTTTCCGCAAGCCTGATCCAGCAACTGAACTCCCTCGTTCAGCGTCAAACCCAACTCCAGTCCCAGGCCGCCACCGGCCAGCGCGTGCAGGCGCCCGAGGACGACCCCGGCGCCGCGCGTCAGGTCCTGGATTGGCAGGCCGAAACCCGCTCCGTCGCCCAATACCAAACCAACGTCACCGCCGAGCAAAACCGCGCCAACGCCACCTATTCCGCCATCAACTCCCTCAAGACCATCTCTGACCGCATCGGCGAGATCGCGACTCTGGCCGACGGCACCAGATCGCCCGCGGATCTGGCCAATTACGGGACCGAGGTCACCCAGCTCATCCAGCAAGCCGTGCAGATCGGCAACACCCAGTACAACGGCTCCTACCTCTTTGCCGGCACCCAAAGCGGCCAACCCCCCTTCGTCGCTGCCACCGACCCCGACGGCCACGTCACCGGCGTCACCTATCAAGGCAACAACAGCCTCGCTCCGACCGAAATCGCCGAAGGCGTCACCGTCACCTCCCAGCTCGCCGGCGCCAACACCACCGGCATCGGCCCGCGCGGCCTCATCACCAACACCGCCTCCGGCGCGGACTTCTTCAACCACATGATCTCGCTCCAGAACGACCTGCTCTCCGGCAACGTCACCGCCATTGCCGACACCGACCGGCCGCAGTTGGCCAAAGACGAGGACAACCTCATCTGGCACATCAGCCAAAACGGCGCCGTGCAGGCCCGGCTCGAGGCTTCCGCCGCCATCCTCAGCGACCGCTCCACCGCCCTCACCCGGCAAGTCACAAACGCCACCGGCGCCGACCTCGCCCAGACCCTCGTCAACCTCAGTTCCACCCAGACCGCCTACCAGGCCGCCCTCCAAAGCGGCGCCAAACTCCTGGGCTTGAACCTGATGGACTACCTCCGGTAGCAAGAGGCTCCTTTCGCCCGAATGCTTCACTTTGGCAGGGTGCACTGTCTTCTGCGCTCCGCCATATCTGGCATTTGCCCTCCGCCCCTGGCCATTTTCGGCTGCGGCTGCGCCACGCTGGGAAAACTGCGAGCCAGCCCGTTCCTCCACCTGCGGCCGCAACCCTTCCCAACCCGCCCGATTCCCCTCCAAACCCGCCCTGGAGACCTTTCCCAAGCCTTGAGCTCGTTCCGGGGTGTTTTGGAGGTAGCCTGAGGGTGGCCCCAGGGTAGCCTCAGGGTAGCCTCAGGGTAGCCTCAGGGTGGCTTCAGGGTGCCTACCGGTTAGCCATCAGATGGCCTGAGGGTGGCCTGGGGGTGGCTTGAGGGTGGCTTGGCTAGCAGTCCCAAGTTCAAGGTTCGAAGTTCCAGGTTCGAGGTTCAAGGTTTCGGCTTCCCATCCGTGCTTGAACTCGTCCCACGCGAGACCCACGCCGGTCTTCCCCCGCAAGTCCTCAGGTTCCTCGTTCGTAGTGTGTCTTACCCGCTGACCGGCGATTTAGAACAGTCACGATGCCTCTGTCACCGTCCACCTCGATGAGGTCGCCAGTATGGACGGTTCTTGTGGCGGACGGCACGTTGACCACCGCCGGCAGGCCGTATTCACGGGCGATCACACTGCCGTGGCTCAACTGCCCGCCGATATCCGTCACCAAACCCGCCGCCGCCAGGAAGTGCGGCGTCCAGCCAGGATCGGTAAACGGCGCCACGAGGATTTCCCCGGGCAGCACCCGCTCGCCGCCGTCGGCGCGCAGCATCACGCGCGCGGGGCCCGTGACGACGCCCGCGCTCACCGGCAGCCCCTTCAGCTCCCGCGCAGCCCCATCCACCGGCGGCAGGGTGTGCCGGGCGGGATCGAACCTGCCGACGACGACCGGCGGGGGCGCGAGGGCCCGGTTGCGGTCGAACTCCTCGCGCCGGGTGCGGATCAGAGCCCTCACGTCCAACGCCCCCGCCGTCCCGCGATAGACGGGCTCAATCTCTTCGCATGCCAGGAAGAAGATGTCCCCGCTCCGCTCGAGAATGCCCTGCCGGACCATGCGCTCGCCCAGCTCGAGGAACATTCGCCGCATGACCGCCACCATGCGAATGACCTCGCTCTTGAGATTCTCCCGGAACACCATCCACTGCTGCGCCTGGCGAAGCGCCAGCCTGAACCACCATCGTTTCAGCGGATTGCGCAACCGCGCGCAGCATTCTTCCAGCAAGCGCCGGCTTTCGCGCGCCCGTTCGTCCAGTGCTCGCGCCGGGTTGCGCTGCTCTGCTCCTGCCAGGAAACCCTGGACCAGACGCAGCACGTCATCCGGCTTCTCCGACCAGCGCACGGAGGCAATGTCCAGCTCGCCCCCCGCCGCGTGATGGCCGTAGCGTCGCATGAAGGCATCCCATTGCCGGAGGAATTCTCTTCCCGCCGCGCTCCCGGCCAGCGCATGCGAAAGCTCCGCGAAGCTGCGGGCGTTCTGCACCGCCGCCCGGAGTTCGGGTTGCGCCGTGGCCGACGCCGCCAATTGCCACAAAGCCACCCCCGACTCCGCCGACGCCATGCCACCGGCACGAGAAAGAAGTCGGTTGGCCACAGCGCCATTAGGGTCCGCGAACCACTTCCGGCAGGCGCGCCAAAAGAACCCATGAAACATAATGCCCGAGCCCAACATCACGGGCACAGGCCGAAGCCGAATCACGTCCGGCTCGACCGAATTCAGGCGCGCGAACAAGTCGTCCGCGGAAGCTTGCCGGCAGTCAAGTTGAGCGAGTGAGTCAACGAAGCGGGTGAACCGGGCCAGGCACGCGCGCCCACTTTCCCAGCGGGCCGTCCACAGAAACGCTGCCGCCAGCCGCGCCACACGGGACAGCCTAACGATCCTCTCGCGGAGTGAAGGGCTGCCGGAGGCGAACTGTCGCTGAACCGTATCGGCGAGCGCGTCCTGGTGCCCGCCGAAGAGCCAGGCGAGCCGCTCCTGCCGGAATCCGGGCAGGCAGTGAAGCACTTTGAGCCACCCGTTCAGGCCGAAGTACACGCGACCGGCAATCAGTCCCAGCCACGGCTCGCTGGCAGGGTCCAGTCCGATTAAGCGCAACAGCGGATCAAACACTCGGCGGAGCCAATGATCCAGGAGCGACCACGTCAGCGGCGTAGCAACGTCCGGCAGGTTTTCCACTGCATTGAGATTGGTCCAGACTTCCGGCTCGGCGTGAGGCTGGGGGCGCAACGTGGTGATCGGACGCGCCTGGAGCAGCCAAACTTCGCCATCGCGGCAGGCCCATTCGATGTCCTGCGGCGCGCCAAACAGCCGCTCCACCTCACGCGCCAGAACCGTCAACCGCTCCAACTCCGGCTGCAGCCCCGACCCTGCGCCGCGTGAGGGCACGCGGCCTACAACGAGCCCCGTCCCCTCCTGTAGGCCGCGTGCCCCCACGCGGCGCTCTTGGGCGTCAGTTGTGCAATCCGGGCCCGCCTCCGCCGCCGGCTCATTCGCGTTCTCCGGTTCGAGCACGCGCCCGGTGCTCTTCTCGATCACGACCCGTTTCGGCTCCCGCGTCCCCTGAACCAGCGCATCCCCCAAACCCGGCACCCACTCCACCACCAACCGGTCCATCGCCCCTCTTGCCAACCTGTGAAACTCGCGCTCTATAGGGGTGGGGACGGCCTCGTCCCCACTTGACTGTCGGATTGAAGGTTGTTGCGGGGACGAGGCCGTCCCCGCCCCCCAATGCGGATCAGCCGTGAACGCCACCCCCGAGAACTCCGCCGCCACCATCTCCTGCACCAGCACCGCCATCTTGATCCTCTCGAACGGAACCGGTTCCCTGGCCAGATAAACCAGCGCGCGCTCCGAGAACATCGAAAGCCAGCACTCCTTGATCGCCACCGGCAGCGCCTCCTCCCCCCGCACATTCAGCACCGACTCAAACTGCCCCGCAAAAGACCGCTCCGGCGCATCCTCGACCGTCGCGCTGGACCGGACCGCATAGCTCCCGCCCTCCCCCACCCCGCGCCACGCTGCCAAAACCGCCTCCTTTACCGCCGCAGGCACCTCGACTGCCGCCAGACCCTCGCGCGCCATGCGGCTCAACCCAGCGACCTGGTAAGTCCCACCTGCCAAACACCGTCCCCACATTTCGGCCAGTCGAACCCGCCCCGGAAACGAGTCCAGGAACAGCTCGAACGCAGCCGTGGTAACACAAAAGCCCCGCGGCACCGTCACCCCGGCTCGCAGTAATACCGCAAGATTCGCCGCTTTGCCCCCCACCGCCGCGCGCAGCCTCTCACCCACCTCATCCAATCCCAGCACAAGGGCGATCGCCTTCTCCGGGTCAGCGCGTGCCCCTGGATGCCGCCACGGGATGTCTGAAGCCATAATAGCAATGGACAGTCCCGGCGGCTGAATCTCACGATCGCCGCGGAGAGCGCCCGAGCCTGGCGTGCGGGGGAGTCCTTTGCCCGCGCGAAGGAAAAGCAGTCGGGGGCGTTGGCGGCCAGGGCCGGCGAGCAAATCTCACCCCGGTTCCAGGGCTTCTTCAGAGCCGCCGTGAGTGGCGACTGGCAGGCTGTCACCAACCTCTCCGAGTTCTGCAAGCAGCATCACCCGCAATACGAGAAAGGCACCCATGCCGTGGACGAGAGCCTCCGCACGGCGTATTGGCAGCCGGTGCTGGAGCTTGACCTGGCCTACGACCAGGTCGTCAACTGCGCCCGATCGCCGTCATGTCCATCAACGCCCTCATGACCAAGGTGATCTTCGACCGGCACCCCGACCGGGAGTTCTACGTCGAGGAAAGCTTCCCGCTGGACTGGATGTATCCCTAACTGGAGCCGCATCAGCTCATCTTCAAGATCAATCGCCAGCCGCTGGCGGATTTGCCGGAGGAGATTATCGCCAGTGACCACGAGTATTGGAACAAGCTGGTCAGGGGAATGCTGGGTGATTAGCTGGACGAGCAAACCACGGTGCGCGACATGGTGGACTTTGTTGACCGGGTGTATGTGCAGCACGACCTGGCGGGCTTTACCGGTGACCCGCAGTTTGTCCAAAACGATTACGCCAAGCGGATCTTCTCCAAGCTGCGGAGTTCCTTCGCCGGGGTCTATGCCTGGCGGTTGGGAACAATTGCGCCGAAGGAATACCGGCCCAAGTCCCAAACCGAGTACACCGCCCTGGCCAGTGAGACGGATTCCGCTCCAGGAACAGTCTTCCCCAGCCAAGCAGCTTCAGCCCCAAGCTGGAGCCAGTTCGCCCGTTTCCCCGGCTGAGACCCGCAACATTCTGTCCCCACGAGACTTGCGCACAACTCCAGCCCCGGCACCGCCTCGGAGCCTCGCAGGGGCCCCACCGTAGCCTCACCGTCACCTCACCGTGGTACCCTCTAGCCCCGGGCTAGAGGTACTCGGTGAGGTGACGGTGAGGCTACGGTGGGGCCCCTGGCCTTATTGACCCTTATCTAAGCGCCGTTCGGGCCTGGATGCCTTCCTTAACGCATTGTGCCTGGGCAGCCGTGTGCTCAGTGGGGTGGTCTGCGCGGGCTTGCCATTTACACGGGGCCGATTCAGAGTGCGGGCCGTAAAGCTATGGTGCTTCGCGTTGTTCAACCTGAGAGGGCAGTCCGTTTCATGCCTGACGTTCGCTTACAAAGAGGCCGCCGCGGCGTTTGGTCGGTCCTGTTGGTTTTTGCCGCGCTCGTGGTCTCTGCTGCTCGCGTGCGGGCAGGGAACAGCGAGGATCGAATGCCGCCGTTGGCCTATGAGACATCGGCTTATGAGCTTATGCCTGAGCTTCAGCAGGGGCTGCATGCGTGGCGCAGAGGCGATCTAAAGCAGGCCATTCTCCAACGCGTTGCCCGGGAAAAGCAGCGGCGGGAAATGGATGTCTATTACTACCGGATCGGCTACACGATGAGCTATCCTCTGCCGCTGGAGCGGCGGCCCGCGTTGAAGGAGTTGCCGTCGCCTTTACCGGGGCGCGCTTATCCCTGGCTGATCTGGCTGGCGTGGGACCTGGAGGACCGATGGCGGCTGTTGCAGGTGGCCTGGCGGCAATTCGGTGATCGCGAGGCGGGCGCCTTGCTCCAGCGGGAACTGGCCGCCTTGTCGGGCTGGGACCACTTCAGCGAAGTGGATGGCAATGTGGGGCTGGTAACCGGGCATATAGCCGCCAGCCTGTCGGTCGCGCTGGCGGACACCTCGAAGTGGGACCCGCAATTGTTGCAGCAGGCGCGCAGTGCGGCGGAGGCGCTCATCGAACGCGATGTCTGGCCCTGGTTTGGCCGGCAATGGAGCGGGGAGACGTTAACGCCTGCGCGGCTTGCGAATATCCCTGTCATTGCGCTGGTCAGCAGCGCCCACCTGGCGCGGGTGATCGGCAGTCCCCATCAGGCGGCGCTCGACGACAAGGCGCGTGAGGTGTTCCGCGCCTGGTGCCGATTCCGCACGGGGAGGAGCACCACACCGAGGGCACGGCCTACGACGGCTTCCTGATGGACAGCATCACAGAATGGCTGGCCGGGTTGCCTGACCGGGCAGAGTTACTGGAGGAGAGCCACGACGCATTCCGCAGCCTTGCCGACCAGTGGATGGACCTGACTCTGCCTGGCCGGCCCGACCTGGAAGCGCCGCTGGGGGACGTGGAGCCCGAGATGACTTTCTGGGCCACTGCTTTGAGCCGGGTGGCCGGATGGTACAAGTGGCAGGATGCAGACTGGTTCCTGCGGCGGTTTCCTCTGGAGCGAATGCGTGCCGCCGCCCTGATCTCCGCGTACGATCAGAAATACCCATCCGGCTTGGCCGCGCCTGCGGTCGGCCCGCGGGAACTTCCCTATGCAGTGAGCTTGCGAACCGGCTGGGACAGGAGTGACTTGCTTGCTGTCGTCGGTCTGAGCCGGTGCCGGATGGGGCATTTGCATACGGATGGCGGGCAGATCATTCTTGGCTGGCAGGGGCGCTTCTGGATTACCGACCCCGGTTACCAGCAGTACCGGCCCGGGGAGGAGCGCGAATACACCCTTGGGCCGGAAGCGCATAACGGGCCGGTAATCGGCGGCAAGGCGCAGACGGTGCGCGCCGCCCGGCTGCAACTGCTGGAGACGACTACGCAAGGCTGGCAGCACGCGCGCGTGGATTTGAGCGGCTGTTACAAGGGGCTGCCGGCGGGGGCCTCGGTGCAGCGTGAGGTGTGGCTCATCAACAACGGCGGGCAGGCCGTCGTGGTGCGTGATACACTGGATTCTCTAGGCAAGGACGTTGAGGTCAGCACCAGTTGGCAGGGTGGCGATCATCTGGGCTGGGCGTTCCGCGACGGCTGGACGCGGCTCAGCGATGGTCAACATGCGCTCTGGGTGGGCACCGTGCCCGGGACGCTGGGAGCCGCCGAATTGACCCGCCATCCAGGCAGCCGCGGACCGCTTACGTTAACGCATACTACGACGTTGCCAGAGGGGCACGAGAGCCGGTGGTGGGTGTTCTGGTGCGAGTCGAAAGCGGGTTGGCAGCCGCCCTTGGTCGAGGTGCAGGATGGGGCGGTGAAGATCAAGGCGCCGGCAGGAACGCAGGCGGAGTGGTTGGTGAAATAGCGCCCAAAACCCGAAGGTCGAGAGACCGGGCATGCTGGTCCAGATGGACCTGTATGGGCATTTGATTGGCAAGACCATCCTGGCTGAGCAGGAGTTTGAGCGACTTCGGCAGGCCTTTTACGACTTCCTGCACCCAACGGACCGAAAGAAGGGTCCCACTCAACGATTATTTGAGCTATACGCCCGGCTGGTGGGCGAGGGCTGGTGCGTCGGGACACCTGCCGGCGTCACCACCGTTGGCACCTGCGGATTCCTCACCCCCTGTTCAATCCCGCAAGAAACCGATGCGCCCGTGAGCCAAGACCCGCTTGGATTTACTTTGACTTGGGCAGGAAGAATTCGTATGTTACGCGCACTGAGATGAACACGATGCCTCAACCGATGTCTGCAAGCCTGCGCGGCGCCTGTGCCAGCGTGGTCCGCAAGACTTCGTGGCGCCGATACGGAGTCCGGATTCACCGGCGCCGCGGCAGCGGTTGGGGCGAGCTTTCGTAATCCAGAAACACCAGACTTTAACGAACCCACCGCTGCGAAGCCGGTGGGTTTTTTATTGGCCCACGGCAGCCGGCGGTTGGCCCCGGTCAACCTATGAACGAGACCACAAGCCAGTCTGCGAGAGAACCTGCGCGCCTTGCCGCGGGGCGCGTGGATTCTGTTCTTCGGCACCTTTCTGAACAAGTTCGGCACGTTTGTGCTGCCGTTCCTGGCCATTTACATGACGCGCCTGGGCTATAAGTCCGCGCAGGCCGGGCTGGCCATTGGGGCCTACGGCGTCGGCACGCTCGGGGCCTGCCTGCTGGGCGGTTGCCTGGCCGACCGGTTCGGGCGCCGCAAGACCATTGTGCTCTCGATGGGCTCGGCGGCGCTGGCCATGCTCAGCCTTTCGCAGGCTCGCAGCCTGCCGCTGATCATCTTGTTTTCCGGCCTCGCCGGGTTGACCGGGGAACTCTACCGGCCCGCCAGCAGCGCCCTGCTGGCCGACCTTGTTCCGGCCGGACAGCGCGTCACCGCCTTTGCCGCCTATCGGATGGCCCTCAACGCCGGCTTTGCCTTCGGTCCGGCCACCGCCGGTCTGCTGGCGAAGCATTCCTTCCTCTGGCTATTTGTCGGGGACGCCGCCACCTCTCTGCTCTACGGGCTCGTTGCCTGGTTCGCCTTGCCGGCCGGCCTGCGTGGCTTGCGGGCCGAGAACAGCTTGCGCGAGACCTGGAACGTCCTGCGCACCGACCACCGGTTCCGGCGAGTGCTCTGCGCGTCGCTGGCCGTCGGCCTTGTCTTTGTGCAGGTCTTCTCGACCATGAGCCTGGAGATAACCCGGAACGGCTTTTCCGCTTCGGTCTATGGCCTGGTGATCTCTTTGAACGGCGCGCTGATCGTGCTGTGTGAACTGCCCTTGACGGTCTTCACCCGGCGGTATCCGGCGCGGCGGATGATGGCGCTCGGCTACCTGCTGATCGGGGCGGGCTTTGCTTCGAATGCACTGCCGCGCACGCTGCCGTTGCTTGCGCTCACCGTGGTGCTCTTCACCCTGGGCGAAATGACCGCCATGCCCGTTGCTGGCGCCCATGTGGCTGACCTGGCCCCCATGCATCAGCGTGGCCTTTACATGGGGACCTACGGAATGACCTGGTCGGTGGCCTTTATCGCCGGGCCCAGCCTCGGGATGCTGCTTTTCTCCGTCAGCCCGCTCGCCCTTTGGGGCGCCTGCGGTCTGCTGGGCATCCTCGCCGCCGGCATTATCCTGGCCGGTCATTCTGGCGCGCAAGAACCGACTGATACGCGGACCGGTGAGAAAGAAGCGGGGCTACAACCTCTCAGAGATGTCAGGGAGCGGCGCCTGGGGTGGCTTGTTGCTGCTGTTCCTTTGTGTCGAGTTTTGCGCCGGGGTCGCCTTGCTGGTTCATCCAGCGATCCAGCTCAGCAGAAAGCTCGGTCTTGATCCGGGCGTATTGCGGATCGTCGGCCAGGTTCTTCATCTCGTAAGGGTCCGTTTGGGCATCGTAGAGTTGGTCCGCTGGGCGGCGCATGTAGCGGGTCACCATCGCCAGCGCATGGGGATCGGTCTCGGTGTGCCAGACCCAGCTCAACCAATACGGGTTGACGCCCCGGGTGCCCATGACGTGTTTCTCGATGTAAAGCGCATCGGGCGTCAGGTTGCGGAGGTAATGAAAGCGCCCGTTACTGATTGAGCGAATGGGATAGGGCGGGCCTTCGGGAAGGTTGTTGTGCATCGCGTAGATGTACTTGCGATGCTGCTGGGCCCGGCCTTGCAGAACGGGCAGGAAGCTCGTGCCGTCGAACCGCGCCCCGCCGGCATCGCCGCCGGCGGTTTCGAGCAGGGTGGGCAGGATGTCGGCGTATTGGACCAGCGCGTCGGTTTGGCGGCCAGGGGGGACATGCCCCGGCCAGCGCACCACCAGGGCGGTATGGAGGCCTTCCTCCCAGTTGGTCCATTTGCATCCGGGCCATTGGCCGCCCTGTTCGGAAGTGAAGAGGACGAGGGTCCGGCCGGCCTGGCCGGTCTGCTCGAGGGTCTTAAGAATATCGCCAAGCTGCTGGTCCATGACCTCGATCTCGGCGTAGTAGTGGGCGAGAGCTTCACGAGTTTGAGGGGTATCCACGAGATAAGGCGGCAACACCAGCTTCGCTGGGTCGAAATGCTCCGGGTGGCCCACAGTCCAGGGAGCATGCGGAACCACCAGCCCGACGACCAGGCAGAAAGGCTGCCGATTACTCCGAGTCATGAAGGACTCGATCTCCTTGCAATCGTAGTCCGCAGTCCGCGCGACGCAATTGCGCTCGAAACCCCCGACCATCTCGAAGGGGAACACTGACTCTGGCCGGACATCCACCTTGCCGGCAATCCCGACGCGGTAGCCGAGCTTGCCCAGGTATAGGGGCAGGCTGAGCGTGCCGGTTTTGGCGCCGGCATGGTTCCAACACACGCCGCTGCTCATGGGATAAAGCCCGGTGTACAGCTCCGTGCGGCAGGGCGTGCACATGGACATGCCGACGTAGGCCCGGCGAAAACGCAGGCCCTGCGTTGCCAATCGGTCCAGGTTGGGAGTCTGCACGTTTTTCCCGCCATACAGGGGCAGCTCGTTGAAGGTGCAGTCGTCGGCAATCACGATCAGGAAATTGGGCTGGTCGGATAGAGCCTTGGGCTGTGCGGCAGGCGCGGGCATTCCCAGCAGGAGCGCCATTCCGGTGCACGCAGTTAAGAGAGGAATTCGCATGTATTGCCACCATTGATGTCGGGAATGCGCGTAGGGTCAATAATAGAAGCGCGTTGCGCGAAAGGCAGAGGGTCGAATACTGCCTGGAATCGCGAGGCCGGACTATTCCCTGAAACAATTGGCCGTGCGCCCTGTCTATGGCAACATGCTGGCCGCAGGGGCCCGAGCAACATGCGTTTCTTAACTGTAGCGGACCGCGAACTTCGCTCCGCCGCGCGGCAGAAGGCGACTTACCGCACGCGCTGGCTGACGGCGGCTCTCTTCTTTGGGTTGTTGGTCTGGCTGTTGTGGGCGTTCGACGGGTTTACCAACCGGCGGGCCGCGCCTGATATCTTCCGGGTCCTTTCCATCTTGACGTTCCTGTATTGCCTTTTCCTCGGCACGGCCCGCACGGCTGATTGCATCAGCGCCGAAAGGCGCGAGGGCACCCTGGGCTTATTGTTCCTGACCAACCTGAACAGCGCCGAGATCATTACGGGAAAGCTCTGCTCGACCGCGCTGGCTTCCGTTTACGCCCTGATGGCCATCTTCCCTATGCTGGCCCTGCCGTTGTTGATGGGGGGAATCACCTTCGGATACTTCGCGCGAACGGTGTTGGGTTTGCTGAACGGGATTCTATTTGCTTTGGCCGCTGGGTTCCTGGCTTCGGTCGTGAGCAAACGGCAATTCACGGCCATTGCCCTGGCACTGGGTCTGACCATCTCAATCGGAGGGGGAGCGATGATCGGAGCCGCCGCGGCCCATTCGTATGGCCCCACCCGGCCACTGGCGGATTGGCTGGCGGTCTTCAGCCCGCTCTACACCCTGATTGCCGCGGATGGCACGCGGTTTTTTGGACCCAATCACTTCTGGCTCTCGGCGTCAGTGGTGGCCGGCATGTCGCTCAGTTGGCTGGCGCTGACGACGCTGCTGCTCGCGCGCACCTGGCGTGACCGGCCGAAGAGGGTCCGCGCGTGGCACCGACTCGAGGTCTGGTGGCGTTCGGCGCGGCTCCCCTCGGCGCAACGCGCCGCGCTGCGTCGCCGCCTGCTTGCGTTCAACCCGGTATTCTGGCTGGCCGGACGCCAACCGGTGAGCGCGCCGGTCATCATGGTCCTGGCTGTTCTCCTGACGCTGATCACGGTCTATGTGGCGGCGCCCTTCTTCGGGCGCACGATGGGAGGAGGATCAGCTTCCCCGGTGCTCGGGTGGTTCTTTGCCTGGCTCTGGACCGGGTTGGCGATCCATGCCCTCGTGCTCTATTACGCGGCGATGACGGCGTCGCAGCAGTTAGCCGAGGACAAACAGACGGGCGCCCTGGAGCTGATTCTCTGCACTCCGACGACGGAACGAACCATCTCCCGCGGACTTTGGCTGGCCTACGCGCGGAAGATGTTGTTCCCCGCGCTCCTGGCCGTGCTGGTCCATTTGTTCTTCATCTGGATAGTGCTGGTACTGATGACGCTCGACCCTCCAGGACCCCTGGCCCCTGGCGGCACACCCGGCGAAGTGTTCTGGAGCGCGCTGTCCGGCCAACCGCTCAGGGGGCGGGTGCTGGATTGGGAGTTTGGTTTTATCCTGCGCATCCCGCTGCTGCTCCTGTTGCAACTGATGTTGACCTGGCCGACGCTCGGCTGGGTGGGGCGTTGGTTGGGCTTGCGGATGAAGCACCCGGGGTTCGCCCCGATGGCTTCCCTCGCGCTCTTGTTTGCCCCACCCGTTTTGCTGTTCAGCCTCGCATGTTACCTGGCCGATAAGTTCAAATTAGACCGGCTGCCTGAACGTCAATTCCTCCCGCTGATGATGTGGCTGGCATTCGCCATCGGGTGCGGGCATTGCCTGGTCCTCTCCGTCTGGGCCGCGACCCGCCTGCGCCATCGTCTGCGCCCGGTCGCCATGAGCCGCTACCAACCGCTCGCTCCCTGGCGATGGCGGCTGCCGGCCTGGCGCACGGTCCGGCGTGTGGCCGTCGGCACCGCGGTTCTCCTGGCCGTCGTGGCTTCGTTGGTCTTAAGCTATTACGGGTATCAGAACTGGCGCGGCCAGCGGGCCTGGAGGGCTTTCCAAATCGCGCTGAAACAACGCGGGGAATCGCTCGCGCTTTCGCCGGTGTTGCCCGGGCCAGTGCCCAACGACGCGAACTTCGCCCGCTCACCGGTCTTTCTGGCCCTGCCCGGCAAGGCCAACCGCAGCACCACAAACCTGTTCGAATGGATGATGTCCTTCGGGTCGCCCATCAGCAGCTCGCGGGCGAATTCCGTCATGCTGGACTGGAGCCGCCAGACCAATTCACCGCTCTACGCCTTCATAACCTGGCCCGGCCAGCGCTCGCGAGGCGCCTCCGGGACCAACCGCACGGCGGACGCCGCGGCCATCTTGCAGCGCCTGCAATCCCACAGCCAGACGTTGCAGGAACTGGCGACCGCAGCGGCCCGTCTGCCCGCCTTTCAAACCGCGACCAACCGCGATGCCCGGGCGGTGATTCATTCCGTCGGGGAACCCGCCCTCCGGCTCGAACACCTGCACCTGCTCTTTCAGGTACGCGCCTGCGCTTCGCTCGCTTTGGGCCGGGACGCGGCCGCCGCTGAGGACGTGCTGACCGGCCTCCGCCTGGCGCGGCTGGCGCGGCAGCTCCCTGACGCCCGCTCGACCGTGCGCGTGCAGGTGCTGCTGACGCGCTCGCTGCAACCCGTGTGGGAGGGACTCAGCCAGCATGCCTGGACCGACCCGCAACTCGCTCGCTTTCAGCACGAGCTGGCCGGCTTTAACCTGCTCGCCGACTACACCAATGCCGTGCGCCGGACTGTCCTCGCTCATATCGAGATCTGGCGCGCCATTCCCAACAGCCCCAGGTCGGCGATCGTCCTGCCCGCGGGGGACGGCGGTTACCTGCGCGAGCCTGCCTGGCGACTGCAACCACGCGGGTGGTGGTTCGAGAGCTGCATTCGGCTATACAACGTCGCCCGGGATACGCTGGAACATGTGGACGTCAGCGGGGGCCGCATTCAACTCGCAGAGAACTGGTCGGAGCTGGATGGATTGCCTTTGGATTCCCCAAGCAGCGAGTTGCTTCGACCGACATCGTGGTGGGGGGCAGATCCGGGATCGGTCGCCTTCGCCCAGACTTCAGTAAACCAGGCCATTGTCGCCTGCGCCCTGGAACGGTTCCGGCTAGCCAAGGGCGTCTACCCCGAGACCCTGGATCAACTCGTGCCGGCGTTTCTGCCCCTCATCCCCCATGATGCAATCTCGGGCCGGCCCATCATTTACGAGCCCATTGGCCAGGGCACCTTCATCCTCCGCGGTGTTGGCCCGAATGGAACCGACGATCGCAAGACCAAAGGTTCAGACGATTGGCTGTGGACCTACACCACCAACCGGCCAAGCATGAAAAAGTAGTTACAAGACGAGCGTCAGGCGCGCGGTTTGGCCGCCGTTTCCAGTCATCGCGCGATTACCGGTGGAGCGTTCTGCGATTGGCTCTGAAGCGCCTGCGAAGCGATGTTCACCATAATGAGCTTCCGCAGTTCAGCCGATGGCTGAGGGCCGCCTGGCCCTGAGCACATGCCGACAATATTACGGGTGATCTGGACCGGCGTGAGGACGAGGCCCCACGGGAAACCCCACCAACCCAGCACTGCCGAGAACAGCAGGCCGCCAAGCTGGCTTTTCGTCGCGCACGAACGGCACGACACCTGCGGGGAGGTGCTCCACTGCGTCAGCAACAGGGCGGACCAAACGCGATGGACTTTGTGGACCTCAATGGGGCCAAGCCCCCGGCACTTGGGGCAGTTGCCACGAAACACCTCCTCCGCCTGACGGTCCACCACCTCCGGCGGCACCCGCTGGGCGACGCTGAGGACATAGGCATTGGTGAGGCATTTCTTGTTGCAGAAACGCTGCGCGTTAGCGGAGACCCCACCCATAATAATAGTCGCGCCACAATACCCGCACTTAGCCATAAGTGCGGGTGGATTAGCTTAAATCCCGGGAAATGTCAAGACAGGACTTTTGAGGCTGTGGCGGATCAGGCACTCGCTGACGGTTGCCGGCCCATCGGTTCATTTGCTTGTCGGGGAGCTGCGGAACCCGCATCTTTGCCGCCTGAAGACAATGAAGCCGGTATCTAATCCAAGCCGGGCGCCTCAAAGGTTGAGGCCGATTCGCGCCGCGTGGTGGGTGGTCCTTTTCTTCGCGGTTTCCTGCGGGGCGCCCAGCGCCCGTGCATTCACGTCAGCGGATGCCGACACAATGTTTGAAGCCCACACCAAGGCCTTTTATCGGCAGAAGGAGGGTCGGGCCTGGTTCAAGCAATCCACGGAGGGCGGAGTTGCCGACTTCTGGATGAGCGCTGAGCAAATGGAGATGGTGCTGGACGCCTATGAACGCACGCGCAAGGCGCAGCCGATGGTGATGTTCACTAATCTGTTTCGCGGCTTCCTGGTCGAACATGGGACGAACTGGGCGGACAACCCATACAATGACGACATCATGTGGATGGTCATCGCCTGCACGCGGGGGCATTTGCTGACGGGCAATGCCGAGTTTCGCGACGTGGCGCGGACCAACTTCGATCTCTGCTACGCGCGGGCGGCTTCGCCGGACTTGGGGGGCGGGCTTTGGTGGAAAACCGAGAATCGCTCAAAGAATGCCTGCGTCAACGGCCCGGGCGCCATCGCCGCCTTCCTGCTCGGGAAGGCAACCGGCGAAAGCAGCTACTTCACGAAAGCGACGAACCTGTTCCTTTGGGAGCGCGCCACGTTATTTGATCCAGTCACTGGCCGGGTCTGCGACCACATCCGCAGCAGCGGGCGGGTGGCCAGGTTTGCTTTGACCTACAACCAGGGCACCTTCGTGGGGGCGGCGAACCTGCTCGGCTTCACGAACGAGGCGCGTCTGGCGGCGACCTTTACCATGAACGAACTGTGCCGGGACGGCTATATGCCCCCGGCGGATGAGAGCGGCGACGGTGGCGGCTTCAACGGAATTGGGGCGCGGTGGATCGCGCGGTTCATGAAGGACCGAGGCGAGGAGGCCACCTTTGAACCGTGGTTGCAAAAGAACGCCGAGGCCGCCTGGCAGGCCCGCCGCATCTCAGATAACCTTTGCTGGTGCCGCTGGCCTCAGCCGACACCGGAAGGCACCAGGTATTCCTGGGGTTGCAGCAGCGCGGTGGTCATCCTGCAAGTGGTGCCTCCGACAAGGGACGGCAAGGCGAAGACGCCGAAGTGAGGCAGCTCATCTCGCGCTCTGCATCTGCTCCGGGAGGACCACATCCTTACGCCGGCTGGCTGGGGTCACCTTGAGTTCCGTCAGCCGCCCATTGGCGACTTTGCCCTCGACGACCGTTTGCTGTGGCGCGTGCAATTTGAACCAGACGTTCCATTCCCTGGGCCAGGCCGGCAGCAGCTCTATCTTCTGCCCATCCGCAAAGAGCAGCATATTCTGCAAGGTGAGCATGATATTGCTCCCGTGGTCCTGGTCGGGGAGCCAGTCGAAGTTCGGTCCCCACATCGCGGGGAAACGGAAGTTCGGGTTCGAGTTGCCGGCCTTGGAGAGGATCTGGCGTTTGGCCTCTTCCGTCAGGCCGAGGATCGCCGCGCACTGGCCGTCATACGACCAGCCCTTCATGCCCTTCTCGACGCGTCGTTGAAAGGCCTCGATGGCGGGCTGGAGATCCGGTTTGCCGACTCCGAACAGCCGGAACGGCCAAACGGCGTAAAGCTCAGGGTTCTCACAGTTGTTGCGTTTGGGGCCAAAGGTTTCCGCGGGCAGTAACCAACCCGCGCTGCCCTGGACGCGAATGGGAATAGGTGGCGCGGCGGCTTTCAACCGGAGCCAGAACTGGCGCTCGGCGGCACTCGCCCGAGCGGGCGGGAGCGCGAGCAACCGGTCGAGCACAGCGTGCAGCCCGGCGACGCTCGGCATATCATTGGTCACGCCATACCAGTAGGTTTCCACCGCCTGGGTGGGGCTGATGATGAGCTTGCCCTCGCTGTCGCGGGCGAAGCGGGTGTCATAGTAGCGCAGGACCTCGTGCGCCATCGGCAGCAAGTCGTCTTCCAGAAACCACCGGTCACCGGTCTGGTCGTAATAGTCCTGCATCAGCGTCACCAGTTCCAGCCCCTGTTGCCAGGCATAGCGCCACCAGTCACAGAGCACTTCATTGGGTTTATGACCTTGCCGGTTCCAGCCGTAGTCGGCGTTGGCGTAGGTGCCAAAGATGGTCATGGTTTCCGGGAAATACGCCCCCTCAGCCCCGTAATAGAGCTTGGAGCGGGCCTCGCAAAGCGGCAGCGCCTCGCGATAGAGGCGAAAGAGGGCCCGGCATTGTTCGTAGTCGCCGCACGCCAGCGCCGCAAAGGCCGGGAAGCGCGAGTTCTGCCACCAGAAGCAATCCCCCCATCTGCGCCAGTCGGGGTCGAGCTTTGGGCCGCCCGTGAACTCGGGGTCAACGGTGAAAATGGAACCGTTGAACTTGACCGGGTAATTACCTCTGCCACGCGCATGCCGCCATCCAGCGCTGGAGCGTGTAGGCGCGCGTAATGGGTGAAGGCGCCCCGTCGGCTCCTTCCACGAAGATCCAACTCCGATTCCAGAACTTGCCCCACCAAGTGGCGGTAGCCTTGGCCGCTTTTCCGGGCTTGGCCGAACTGTGAGCGATGCGCCTGAGTTGTTCCTCCCATTGAGAAACCGTTTCGGTCTGCGCCGAATGGGTGGCAACCTGGATCGCGAACCGGCGGACCTGGCCCTTCGACCGGAGCGCCTGGTGCCCATCGCCTATGAATCCCGGCGCCGAGAGCAGTCCGCCAAAGGTCCGGTGCAGCAGCGGGTCTTTCACCAACGCCTGGAGCCCCTCCAGTCCCTGCTGTTTGAGCGTCACCGGGACGCATGAGTATTCGTTGCGATGGTACCACATCACCTCGCCGCCGGGCGCGTTGGTCACGCAGTCCGCAGCTTCCCACGTTGCGATCCCGGCTGGCGCGCCCTGCATGGTCCAACTGGAACCCAATTCCTCCCCGGTGAGCACCTTCTTGCTCGTCCGCCACGTCTCGAACGCGACCCGCACGTCGAGCGCCCGCTGGCACTCTCCCAGGACATGAACGACCGGCGCGTCGGCATCCACAAACACTCTCACTTTGGTTGCCGCGCCCGGGGAGCCGGCGGTGATTTCAATCGCCCCCTCGCCCAGCTTGAGTTCCTGGCGGAACGGGGCGCCTTTGATGAATGGATTCGGGGACAAGGTCAGGCGGATGCGGCCCAGCTTCAGCAGCCGGCAGGTCTCACTCCAGGCGTCGGTTCGCGACACGTAGAAGACCAGGTCGCCGTTCTCCTCCACCCAGAGATTGAGCCCGACCTCGCCGTTGCCGATGGGCATTGAACCGGCGGCATTGTGGCTGGGGGTATCCCACACCACGTTATAGCGGTTCAGTTCCTCCGGGGCCGCGGCGTTGAGTCCGCCCGCACAGGACACCAACAGCAACAATGAGAAAATGAAAGGTCCGAGGAGGCCGGACTTCACCGCGCGAGTGGCCCGGTTTGCCTGGCTCCGCTGGTGTCGCGTCTTCTCGCTTCGCGCGGCCTGGTCAGCGTTCTTGCCTGCGCTGTCAAACCTGATTCGGGCGGTGTTGTCCAAGCCGTTGTCCGGTAAGGGTTCGGTTCGCAGGTTCACCGCGGAATCATGCGGTGCCCCAGTTCCCCTTGTCGAACCCAAAGCGGCGCCGTGACCCCCCGGAGCCTGGTAGCACCTCTAACCCGGGGATAGAGGTGCTACGGTTTGGTGACAGTGTGGGTTGCTTCTGCAACCCAGGTAACGGCTTAACTTTGCAACCCTGCTGGCCGGGCTACTTCAGTAGTCCAAGCGTGACCGCAACTGCCTCCTGACGCGCGGAGAGGACGGCGCGCAGCTCGTCCTGGGCCTTTTCCAAGTCGGCTTCCTTCTGGGCACGGGTGGCTCTCAAGGCAGCCAGCTTGGCCTTAATCTCCGCGGCGGGGGCCTTGTCTGCGATTGCTTTGCGGAGTGCCTCCATCTCGGGGTTGGCTTCGCGGTTGAAGCCTCCCATAGGGCCGGGGCGGCCGGGCCGGTTCTGAAATTCACCCTGTCTTCGGCGAGCACCTGGGGACTGGCCTGGCGCACCCGGACCTCCGTCCGGCGGACCAAAGCCTTCAGGTTGGCCCTCACCGCCCTGCGGTGGGGGGCCACCAGGGCCATCGGGACCGCCGGGACCACGGAAACCATCCGGGCCTGCAGGACCCCCGGGCCCGGCAAAGCCGCCGCGACCACCCGGGAAGCCAGGCGGCCTCATGCCCATGGGCCCGCCGGCGTTGCGGCGCGCCTCCATGACCTTATCAATGCGCTCGGCGATGGCTTTCCATTCGGCATCATCCTTCACTTCGAATTGGCCGCGCAGACGTTCCATCATGCGCTGGCGCATTTGCTGTGGATCGAAGTTTCCCCGCGCCGGGGGGTCTTGAGCCTGAACGTTGCCCGTGCTGACGAGCAACCAGGCGACCGCTCCCAGCGCGCCGGCTGTGACTGCTTTAAGGTATGTTTTCATAATCGCTGTCAGGTTATACCAAGTCACCTTAAGGGAACATTAAGCCAAATTGGTCCCGCTTTACCCAGCCCAGGGTGCGGCCGGTGCGGAGGAGAACGTAGTCGCCACGCGCGCGGACCCAGCGGGCCGGTTCGCCCGGAGCCAGGCGTGTCACGGCCTGGGCGTCGAGGGTGGGCGTCAGCCGCAGGGGTGTGTCTTTCTCCAGCACAAAGCCGAGGCGTGAGCGGGTCTCGACGCCAATGTGGGCCGGGATGCTGAGGAGGAAGACCATCAGACCGCACGCCGCGATGGCCTGGTGCCAGGTGGTTTTGCGTCGGCGCAGGATGCCTGGGAGCATGCCCATGCCCACGGCGAGCCAGAGACCCACGCCAGGGATCCACGCCCACCAGGTTGCCGGCAACCAACTCGAAATGACTTCATACCATGTCAGGTCCGGCTCTTCCAATTGGGCGGTCTTGCGCGCAAAGCGGAGGTCCTGGCGGGCGGCTTTGTTGAACGGGTCGAGCCACAGGGCCTGCTCCCAGGCGAGGATGGCCGGGCCGGTCCGGTGGCGTTGCCACTCGGCGTTGCCCAGATTCTGGAGGGCGCCCGAGGAGGGCTGGAGGGTGACGGATTGGCGGAAGTCTTCGGCGGCGCGCGCGTAATCGCCGTCGCGGTAGGCGGTGGCGCCGCTTCGAAAAAGGCTCTCGGCGAGTGATGGCGGAGGCTGGGCAGAGTGATAATGCCAGCAGCAGGGCGAGGAGAGGAAATCCGAAGGCCGAAGCCCGAAGGCCAAAGGAAGGCCGAAATCCGAAGGCCGAAAGGGCAGAGGCGGAGGGGGCGAGCTTCATAGCTTCTGCTCCAGTTGTTCGAGGACGCGCTCGACGTCGGGTTGCAGGGGGAGGAGATCGGCGGCATTCGAGGGGGTGGTGCCGAAGCGCGTGGCATCTGTGGAGGCGAAGAAACGCCGCACTACCTCGCCGGACCGGCTGGAGCGCTCGGGTTCGGGCAAGAGCGGCAGCACGTCGCCGCCCACCAGCGCGCGCGGTTCGGCGGGATAATGCGGCGCGCAGGCGACACGCATTGCGTTGACTGCCGCGGCGGCAAACCGGGGCGCATCCGCCGCCCGGGCCGCCCGGCGCAGGATACGCCGCTGGCCGCGAAGAGCGCGCCGAGCACGCCGACGCAAGACCACGTCCGGGTGCGTCTCGAGATAACGGCGGCGACGGTCCCAATTCCACAACCCAAGGAAGACGACGGCGGGAGCGAGTTGAACGAGAGGGAACCAGGCCCGTTGTTGCGGAGGCTTCAGGCTGGACACGGTCCGACCGCGTGACGGGGCCAGACCGCTAAGCGTGAGTTCCTTTTCCGGTTCGCCTTGCGCCGAGCTGGCTTGCAGGAGGGCCGCAAAGTCGCCCGGCACCGAGCCGGGTTGCACGGTCACCGGCACGGACGGGATCGTGAGATCAACATAGGCGCCGGTTTTGGGATCAAAGCAACTAAAGGGAATGGCCGGCGTCGCGTGCGAGGCTGCAGTGAGAGGAATGAGGATGTATGTGAACGTCACAACGCCCTGCAGGCTGCCGGGCTCGACCTGGCCCCCGAACCGACGCGCCGGGGGAGGAATTGGGCGCACCACGGGTTGAGCGGGGGCGAAGTCATTTGCCGCGAGGACCTGCCAGTCTCGGCCCTGTGGAGGTCGAGGAGCAACCAACCGGGCGAGTGGGGCGTCGCCGTAGTTCGTTACGGTGACGCTCAGCGTCACGGGATCGCCTACGCGCAGGACGTTGGCAGCCAAATTGGGCGGACCAAGGGAGAAGCTGCCAATGGCCCCCGTGAAACCGGGCAACTGACCCTCCTGCGGAAGGGGCCGCACATTTAATTCGACCGGCTCTGATTCGAGCAGTGTGTATTGAGGCGGCGCCTGCGGCAAGGTCACGGGGCCTTGGATTACGATTGGACCGGTGAAAAAGCTGCCGACGGTGAACCCTTGCGCGAGCACGGTGAGTTTTCCGGCCATCACCGGCGTGAGCGTCGCCTCATAGATAAAGGACGGGACCATGACCCCGCCGTGCGGCTGCATCTCGATGCGCTGACGCACTGCCCCCATATCCACCAGGAACCCCTCTCCGCTCAACCGCGGCTCTCCCAAGCCCTGCGGGACGCCCCGGGGCGAACCGGGCAACACAACGCGCGCCTGGACGGCCTGACCAACAAAGAGGTTGGTGACGGGCAGTTCCAGCTTGAGCTCAACCGCGGGCGGCACCGAGTCCGGCGGGGCGGAGACGACTTGCAACTGCGCGGAGGGCACGGTCACCGACCGACCATTGACCTTGATCACAAACTGGGGCACAGCAAACGTCCCCAGGCTGGAGGCACGGACTCGATAGTTAAACGCGGACCGCGGCTCCATGTTGGTGCCGGCCCTCTGGAAGATCTGGCCGTGGGCGCCGGGGCGTATTTCCAGTTGGGGTGGGGCAACGAGGTTAGTCGGCCACTCAATAGACTCTTCCAGCGCGTTGATGACCACGCGCAAGAACGCCAACTCGCCCGGACGCACCACCGGTGGATCGAAGGAGGCGACGGCGGTCGTCACTCCCGGGACCGCCAGCTTCGGCTGCGACATCATGAGAGACATAAGCGGGTCGCGCGGCGGCGGGTTGGGTTGTTGGGCGAGCAGCGAGGGGGCGAGGGCGAAGAAGAGGGGCAACATCCAACATCCAACATCCAACATCCAACATCCAATACTCGTCCGAATGGAGGCCATTGGATGTTGGATGTTGGATGTTGGATGTTGGATGTTGCCCTGTTTCATGAAATCACCACGTGGGCACGGAGCGGTCCCTGGGCTGGCCGGGGGTGTCTCCTCCCATCGGCAGACGGCGCTCGCCATCGAGCCTATAAGCATCGAGCAGCCAGCCGGCTTGTTCCGGGGAAAGGGTCATTTCCTTGCCATCCTTCGAGGGGCCTTCCTCCTGGCCTGGCTTAGGGCCGAAGGGTTGGTCCTCGTCCTCATCATCGTCCCCGGCCGCGCCGGGAGGCATGTCGGGAGCGGGAATTCGGCCCCGGAGTTTTTTCAAGGCATCGCCCAGTTGCTGCTTTTTGTCGCCCATGCCGTTGGCGGTTTGCTGCATTTCGCGCACGCTGTCCACGAGCTTGGCGATGCAACGGTCCAGGACCTCGGCGTTGTGGCGGGCGTCGGCGTCGGCCTTGTTCAGCTCGACGGCGCTCTTGAAATCGCCCGAGGAACGCTCCCATCGGGTGAGGGCGGCCCCGTACGCTTTGAGAGCGCGGCGCACCGCTTGAGTCGCGGTCTTGAGTTCCTTGTAGGCGCCGCGGCCCCGGATGTAAGCGGCGACCATTCTCCGCACGTCATTGCCGGCCAGCGCGTCCTCGACCTGGTGGAGGGCGGCGTCGCCTTGTTGCAGGGCGTTCTGGCCGCGGGCAGTGGTCGGTTGGGCCTTGGGGCCTTTCTTCAACTCCTCAACGCCCTGACCGAAGCGGACCAGGCCCAGGTTGTAGAGCGCCGGGGGCTGGATACGCTGACTCTGACTGGCCAGAGCGCTCTCGAGGGAAGCTTCCGCCTCGCGGAGCTTGCCCGCGCGAAGCTGTTCGGTGCCGGCGTTGAAGAACTCGCGCGGGTTGTCGGGCGGAGCGGGTTCGGTGGCGGCAAGAGCGGGCAATGCCGCAAGGAAAGCAAGGAGACAAAGGCTAAGGGGAGGGGAAAACATCCAACATCCAACATCCAACATCCAACATCCAGTGATTGCCCGAGCTGCGCCCATTGGATGTTGGATGTTGGATGTTGGATGTTGGATGTTCCCACTAATCACGCAAAGAGGGCCCTGCCGTCGGTGACGGAAGGCCGAAGACCCAAGCGCGAGGGCTGACTTCAAAAGCCGCTTCATACACTGTTTAAGAGTCAATGTCGCGCAGGCGACGGCGGGTGCCAATCAAAGATTCCGCCACCAGCACGAGCAGCACAGCCGCTACGGGCAGATGAAAGCGGTCCACGCCGAACTTGCGCGCCGGCGCCGAGCCCGAGCCGCTATTCAGCCCTTCGAGCGCGAGCCGGACCTTGGCGAGGCCCTCGCCCAGCGGGCCGAGAGGATAGTAGGCGCCGTGGGTGGCCTGGGCGATGGCGCGCAGAGTCTTTTCGTCGAGCCGGCTGTGCACGATTTGCCCGCGACTGTCGCGCAGCCACTCGGGTTTGCCTTGCGCGTTCAGGACCTGAATCTCGGCGCCGGCAGCGGTGCCGACCCCGAGCGTGAACACGACAACCCCCTCTTTGGCCAGCGCTTCAGCGGTGCGGACGCCGCTCTGCTCGAGGTCTTCGCCGTCGGTGAGCAGCACCACTACCTTCGGGCGTTTGGTTTTGTCCATAGCCCGGTAAGCCTCGTCGAGCGCCCGGCCGATGTCTGTGCCGGGAACCGGGATGGTCTTGTCGTCCACCGCCATGAGGGCGTCCTCGAAGGCGCCGTAGTCGAAGGTGAGCGGGCATTGAAGAAAAGCCTCGCCGGCGAACGCGACCAGGCCCGACGCGACCGTGGCCGGAGCGCTGCACGTATTCGAGGATGGCCAGCTTGGCGCGCTGCAAACGGCTGGGCGCCACGTCGCTGGCCAGCATGCTGCGCGAGCAATCCAGGACAAAGAGCATGTCCTGGCCCAGAGCGTGACTCACCTGGGTCTGCTCGCCCCACTGGGGCCGCGCCAGGGCCAGCCCGATCCCAGCCGCGGCGAGCACGAGCAACAGGTGCTTGAGGGCGCGCCGGAAGGGGCTGACAGTGCGCGTGAGTTCCTGCACGAACTGCGGGGCGGCCACCTGGGCAGTTGTTTGCGCCGCTGCCCAGGCCGAATAGCGTTGCAGCGCGACCAACACCAGTGGAGCCGCCACCGCCAGCCAGAGCCACTCCGGCTCGGCAAAATGCGGGTTCGCGAAGCTCATGCGCTGCCCCCCGCCACCCCGGAGCGCTCAAGGATGCGAACTATCCGGACCAGCCAATGTCCCTCGGACTTCGGACTTCGGACTTCGGCCTTCGGACTTCCCCTCACGGCACCCTCCTTAGCCGCGTGTTCGCGAGAACCATTTCCAGGGCGAACAGCCCGAAAGCGGCCAGCAGGGGCCACTGATACAATGGCCGGTAGGTCGTGAAACGCCGGAGTTTGATCTCCGTCTTCTCCAGGTGGTCAATCTCGTTGTAGATGCGCTGCAGCTCGCGGCGGTTGGTGGCCCGGTAGAACTTGCCGTGAGAGAGCGCGGCCATTTTGCTGAGCACATCATAGTTGGCGGGCTGCAACGTCATGCCCGGCCTGAGATTGCCGTTGGCGTCCAGCTCCAGCTTGCCGGTCGCCGGGTTAAACAGATACAGGATGCAGGGCTTTTCGATGCCAATGCCGATCGTATAGACCTTTATCCCCAGCGCCGCGGCGAGCTGGGCCGCGGGCACGGGCTCAATCTCGCCCTTGTTATTATCCCCATCGGTCAGGAGGATGATGATGCGGCTCTTGCTTTCCTTGAGCGCCCTGAGTCGTTTGGCGCCCGCCGCGGTGGCATCACCGATAGCCGTGCCGAGGTCGCGAATCAGGCCCACGTGCAGGCGATGGAGATTCTCGATCAGCCAGTTGTGATTGAGCGTTAGCGGGCTGGCCAGGTAGGGCACTGCGGAGAAGACGATCAGGCCCAGCCGGTCGCTGGGGCGTTTGCGGATGAAATCCTCCAGCACCTGGGAAGCAATGTCGAAGCGCGAGACCCGCTCGTCCTGTCCTCCCATGTCGAGAGCCATCATGGACCAGGACAGGTCGAGCACGAGCATGATGTCTATGCCGCTGGCCTCCGTCTCGGTATGGTCATTCGCGAAACGGGGGCCGGCCAGCGCGATGATGCACAAGGCCACGGTGAGAATCCGCAGAAAGACCAGAATCCGGCCCGCGGCAGCGCGCGCGGCGGCGCCGGCGGCACGCGCGATGTCGGCGCTGGGGAAACGCAGTGCGGCCAGCTTGCCGATGCGGCCCGCGCAGGAACGCATAGATCGGCAGCAACGCCAGCAAGGCCAGCAGCCAGGGGTATTGAAACTGCAGGTCGCCGGTCATCGAAAGAAGGCTAAAGGCTGAAGGCTAAAGGCTAAAGTCGAGGAAAGGGAAAACATCCAACATCCAACATCCAACATCCAACATCCAATGGCTCCCAGCAGGCCAATCATTGGATGTCGGATGTTGGATGTTGGATGTTGGATGTTCCCAGTCTTCATACAAAAGGACCTCATTGGTTCACAGCAGCACTTGGCGCGCTTTGGGCGGGCTGGGCTGCCAGTTCGGGCCGCGGCTGCCAGGCGGGCCTGGGCCTGGTCTATGAGCTTGAGGGCCTGGGCTGCGGCACTGAGCGGCGGAGCGGGTGCGGGCGGGGAGAATTTGCGCTGGTCGCACTGGCGAAGGAAGTCGCTGAGCGCGGCGGCCAGTTCGGGACCGATCTGCGCGTGGCCGGCAATCGCGCGGCAGAACTCGGCGGTGGTGAGTTCTCCCGGCGGCGAGCTTGAAGGCGGCAGTCACGTAATGGCGCAGGATTTGGGAAACCCGGCTCAGCAGCGCGCCGTCTTCCGGTTGCTGGCGCAAGGGTTCCAGCGCCTGGCGGGCCGGCATCTTCCGGCGGCACTACCACCGGCGGCCTGGGCCGGTAAAAGAAGCCAGACCGCAACGCAAATCAGTCACCAGCAGGAGCACGGCGAGGAACACAACCCATACAGCCATATTGCTCCCAAAAGCTGGGCGGTAATTCGGCATGAGGCGGACGAAGGGGAGGGATGGCGTCGGGGGAAGAGGAGTTGGTGGCGGCGAAGCACGGGTGGCAAGTGAGCAGCGACAGGGCCACAGCTAAAGTCCGAAGGCCGAAATCCGAAGGCCGAAGGAAGGCCGAAACCCGAAATCCGAATGCGCGGGTGGAGGAGTCTGGGACGGGCTCCGGCCGAGGCGGTTGGGACTACCTCCATTTCGCGGCCTTCTTGCCCTTCGGCCTTCGGGCTTCGGATTTCGGCCTTCCTTCGGACTTCGGATTTCGGACTTCGGCCTTTCATCCCCTTCTCCTCCCGCGCCGGGTCTCGAAGAACGCCTGGAGGTCTGCGCGAAGGGTTCGGCGGTGCTGAAACGCAGTGTATCCACGCCGGCGCGGCGAAACGCGCGGTCCAGTTCGGCGAGGCGCTCGGCGTTGGTGGCGGCAAACTTCTCGCGCACGGCGGCGCGGCTGGAATCCACTTCCAGCAGTTCGCCGGTCTCGGCGTCCTCGATGGTCAGCAGCCCCGCCGGGGGCAAGGAGCTCTCGCGCGGGTCGTGCAGGTGCACGCAGACCAGGTCGTGGCGCGCGTTGGTGAGGCCGAGTTCCTCAAGCGTGCCGCGACCGGCGCCAGGCTGAGCAAAGGCGGGGCCGAAGCTGTGCAGAAAATCGGTTAGCAGGAACACAATCGAGCGGCGGTGCAGCACCCGATTCAGGAAGGCCAGCGCGGCCGGGATGTTGGTGCCGCGGTGCCTGGGCTCGAAGGAGAGCATCTCGCGGATGAGCCGCAGAATATGCCGCCGGCCTTTGCGCGGGGGCAGATACAGCTCGACCTGGTCGGTGAACAGCAGCAGCGCCACTTTGTCGCTGCTGCGCGTGGCGGAAATGGCCAGCGTGCCGGCGATCTCGGCTGCGAACTGCCGCTTGGTGCGCCGCAGCGACCCGAACGCCGACGAGGCCGATACGTCCACCGCCAGCACCATCGCCAACTCGCGCTCCTCGCGGTAGCGCTTCACGAACGGCCGCCCCATGCGGTAGGTGACGTTCCAGTCAATGTCGCGCACCTCGTCGCCGGGGATGTACTCGCGCAGCTCCTCGAAATCCATGCCGCGCCCTTTGAAGTGGCTGAGGTAGGCGCCGACCATCATGTCGTTGACCAGACGGTTGGTGCGCACCTCTACGCGGCGAACGGTCTCGAGCAAGTTCGGTGATGGTCATGGGATTTACGATTTACGATATACGATTTACGGCTTGCGAATCGCTGCCTGTGCCAGCCGCGACTCGTAAATCGTAAATCGCCAATCGTAAATCCATCACGGCACTGGCACGGCGTTAAATATCTTCTTGATGATCGCATCCGTCGTCACCGCCTGCGCCTCGGCTTCGTAGGTGAGGATGATGCGGTGGCGCAGCACGTCGGGGCCGATGCTTTTGACGTCTTCCGGGGTGACGTAGGTCGCGGCCCTGCAACAGCGCCCAGGCCTTGGCCGCGAGCGTCAGGTAGATCGTCGCGCGCGGCGAGGCGCCGAACTGGATGAAGTGCTTCAGGTCGAGCTTGTATTGCGTCCGGCTTGCGCGTGGCGAAGACGATGTGGACGACGTAATCGCGCACCTTTTCGTCCACGTGAATCTGGTCCACGAGCTTGCGCGTCTGCAGGATCTCCTCCAGCGGCGATGACCGGCTTCACCTCCGTTTCCGGCGCGGTGAACGCCATGCGGTCCAGAATCTTGCGCTCCTCCTCGAAGGACGGGTAATCCAGCAGCACCTTGAACATGAAGCGGTCCACCTGCGCCTCGGGCAACGGATAGGTGCCTTCCTGGTCAATCGGGTTCTCGGTGGCCAGCACCAGGAACGGCGACGGCAGCGGCATCGTCTCGCCGCCGAGCGTCACCTGGCGTTCCTGCATGGCTTCGAGCAGCGCGGACTGCACCTTGGCGGGCGCGCGGTTGATTTCGTCGGCGAGGACGAAGTTGGCGAACACCGGGCCTTTGGTGGCGTGATACTTGCCGTCCTGCGGATTGTAGATCAGCGTGCCGACGATGTCGGCGGGCAGCAGGTCGGGCGTGAACTGGATGCGGTGGAACGTGGCGTGGATGGCGGAGGCCAGGGTGCGCACGCGACAGGGTCTTGGCCAGACCGGGCACGCCTTCCAGCAGCACGTGGCCGTTGGCCAGCAAGCCCGACCAGCAGCCGGTCCACCAGTTGCTCCTGGCCGACGATCACCCTGCCAATCTCCGTCGCGCAGTTGGCCAATCCAGCCGGCTGCCGCCTGCACCTGCTCGTTCAACGGTGTGCTCATGTCCCGACGAATCTAGGCAAGGAAGCGGGGGGACTCAAGTTATCTGCGAAAATAGAGTCGTCCGACCACGCCTGATTATCGCAATGTGTGGCATCCCGCCTTCAAACAGCCATTGCCGGTGCCTGGCTGATCGAATCGAGCACGATGTATCTATGGCCCTACGGCCCGGTAGAACCGGCGGGGCAGGTTGGTTGCTCCCTCATCCAGGAAGGAGAACGTCAGCCCCGGCGCGGTGAAATTGGTCAAATCAGTCCACGTGGACAGGTCTGTCGAGGTCTGGATGCGGTAGCTCAACCCAGATGCCACAGACATCGAGAGGCCGAACCCCTCGGTCTGAATCTCGCTCGATCGAGTGGAAGCCGGGCATTGCATCCGGACGACCGGCGAGCCCATGCGAATGGTGTGTTCGAGCGAATCCACCACATACACATTGCCGTGGCTGTCCACCGCGACCCCATTGGGCTCGACGAAACGGGCGGCGGCGCCCTCGCCGTCAGTGTTGCCGAGCACAGCGGCCAGCCCGCCCAAGGTTGTAGTGATGCCAGCAGCGGTAATCTTGCGCACCGTCGCATTTCCGTAATCCCCCACATATACGCTGCCGGCGCTGTCCACCGCTACGCCCTCAGGGCTGGAGAACCGCGCGTTACTATTCGTGCCATCCGCAGCGGCACTCTGCCCGGATTTGCCGGCGAGAATGCTTACGACCCAACTGGGGCTGCCCGGTGTGATCTTGCAAATCACGTCACTGGACGTCGCGCTCGCATAAAGGTTGGTGGCGGCATCCACCGCCACGCGATCGAACGCATAACCATGCGTCAGCCTCAGGTTCGTCACCACCCAGTTGGTTCCCACCAAGCTGATCTCCTTGAGACTGGACGAGTCCGCCACATAAATGTTTCCCGCACTGTCCACGGCGCAGCCGCCGGGACTTAAGAAACCCGTCGCGATCGTGCTCACGACCCAATTGGTGCCAACAGAGACAATCCTCCGCAGCGCACCATTCCCGCGGTCGGTTACGTACAACACTCCCGCACTGTCCACCGCCACACCGTTGGGATAGCTGAATCTTGCGTCCGAGTTCGTCCCGTCCAGGAAGCCAGAAGCGCCCGCCGTCCCTGCCACGGTGCTCACGACCCAGTTTGAGCCGGCGGGCTCCAGTTTGCGCACCGTGTGGTTGTAGTACTCGGTGACGTATAGGTTGCCGGCACCGTCGAGCGCCACCGCGTCAGGATCGTTGAACCGGGCCACATCGCCGGGCCCGTCAGCGGACCCGCTGGTCCCAGCTTTGCCCGCAATCGTCGTGAAGAAATAAGGTTCATAGACTGGAACCGATAACACTGCGCTGCGGCTGGCTGTGCTGCCCAGGTCGTTGGTAACCATCACGGCGTAAGTAGCCGCGTCAGCCGCCTGGACATTGGTGAGTGACAGGTCCGCATTCGTGGCAGCGGCGATGGCCTTGCCGTTCCTGGTCCACTGATAGCAGATGGGTGGGTCTCCTGCGGCGGCGACGCTGAACGTCACGTTGCTTCCGGGAGAAGCCGCCTGCGTTTGCGGTTGAGAGGTGATGATGGGCGCCCCGCTGACGAGATTCAGCACGACGTTGCTCGTGGCGCTCCACTCTGTATCCACCGCGATCTGGTATTCGACGCCGGCGGTCGCCACAAACCCGGCCTGGCTGGCATAAGCGCCGTTGGTCCAAAAGCTCTGCGCCGCCGACGCCACGGCAGTCAGGTTGGACAACACGTCACCGGTATAGATCGCCAGCACCGTGCTGAAGCCGCTGCCAACGGTGTCAAACCGCGCCGAAGTCGTGGCCGGGGCGACCCACGACCACCAGACGGACGCGCTGCCGCTCCACCCGGCGTGACTCGGCTCCCCCGGTTCCCGGGTGGCTCCGACATTCGAGCCGGTGACCAACAGACTGCTGCCCGTCAGCGCGATGCGGTCAGCGAAATTATCATTGGCAGGCTGGGCCAGTCCTCGCGGCGGCATGGCCAGCCCAAGCACTGATGCCGCGCCGACCGCCAGCCAACATTTTGAGTTTGGGATTACCGCAATCCTCCAATTGCCAATGAACCATCGGATCATCTTCTGTATTCGCTTTCTGCGTCGTGAGTCCCACACCTGCCTCACTGACAGGGATTTGGTTTTGCGCGCCGCGCGTACCGAACGCTTCGCGGGTGAGGGAGAATTGAGTGGTGCGAGGTCAAGGTTTGTCGCTCACCTTCAAATACAAATGCTCGCGACCGTAATAGCCGCTGTTGTAGAAAAGCGCGGCGCGCCCGTCGGGCAAAATGTGGATGAACTGCCGCCACAGGTTGTAACCTTCGCCCGCATCCAGCGCCGCCTTCGGAATGTCCTTGACCCACTCAATCCGCTGTGGCGCGAAGTGCCAGCCCTTCACCGGCCCGGGGTTTGTGACCGGCAAGGGGCCTTCCAACTTCCATTGCCCGGGTCCGAGGTCCTCGCGATTGGTGCAGATGGCCTGGGCGTGTCCCAGGATCGTAGAACAGCACCATTCGCCAGCCCTGGATCGCCTCATCCCAGACGATGCAAGGGGCGCCGCTGACACCCTGGTCCGTCCGCTGCCGTTCGAGCACCACGCCCCGCCGAGTCCAGCCAGTCGGAATCACGAAGCCTCCGCCCGGTTCCTTGCCCTGCGCTGACGATTGGGAAACGCCCTGCGCCCAGGCTGCGCTCGTTCCCAACAAGCCAGTTGCGCAAAGAGCGGAAAAGACCAATAAGCGCGGTGACATACGGTTGCGAGCCGGGCTCATGCGGAACGAGCAGCATCAGCGGTGGGAGCCAGCCGCCTCTGACGCACGAATTGGGAGCGGCCTGAACGGCTGGCTCCATCCGCTGGATGCGGTTGTTAGCGAGCATGGGCATCTCTGTATTCATCCAAGAAAGCGCTCTCCACAATGGCCACACCGCATCCAGAGCTTAGGTCGAATGCCGGGCAGCGGTGTTACTGCGTCAACGACAACGGCCAACGGCACCCGTTTCAGGTTGGCCGCTCGCGTCCAGTCAATGCGTGTATCTCCGTTTCCGCACTTTGGACAGTAGGCCCCGAAGACCTTGAACTTGGCTTTCCGCTTTCGCATCGCCTGGTTTCGCGCTAACGCCAGAACTCAGCGGCGGCGGGCCAATGGGCTACGAATTGACTGAAACGCAATCCCGCCGTCCGCTGGAGTGATTCGTTAGATGCGTCCTTCATTGCACGGTTCGCCTCAACTCGTCTATCGGAATCTTCTCTCGCTTGGCGCTCTCCGATAGGTGCAACCCAGGCGTTGGAAAGTCACCAACGTCTGCGGTCCAGCCGATGAACTTGCCGCGCGAATCGAAGGTGTAGGCTGATGGACCAGAAGCCAAGAAACGACCTGCCGGGCCAGTGATCCTGTAGTACATGACATCCCCGTCCGTGATCCTGTAAGCGCCCATGGGGTGGTTCAGCCATGCCAGACACGAATTGATGTCGGTGACTGTCTTTGGAGGCCTGGCCTTCGCCATTGGGATCTGATCTGCTCCGATACAGCCAATCAACAGAAGGAGCAGAATGCCCACCGTCCAAGCCGCGGTTTTGATGGCGCGTTTCATCTAACGATGGCGGTGAGCGGTGCGGGCCAGCCGCCACCGAGCCAGGAATGCGAACTCGCCTAAACGGCTGGCCCGCATCCGCTCCACTGCTTGGTTCGACTCCGCACTCATTCTGGCTTGAATGGAACCATAAAGAAAACCGTGGCGGCTATCGCGCACAAAACGGTGATGAAACCGGCAGCGTAGGCCCGCTCACTGAATCTCCTGCCGAACGCTACCCGCAGGAGTGCCAGCACGGGCATAGCAAAGCTGATGTAGATGGGTTCACCGAGGTTCGCCAGACTCTTCCGTCCGGCGGACAGGGGCGAAAGCATCAAAACAACCCACACACAGAACGGAATGACCAGGGCGAGCAACTCCCAGTTGGCCCAGCCAGCCCGCTTGCGGCCAAAGTAAAGGATGGGGGCAGCCAGCGCCGCCCCAACGACGGCGTGCATCAACCAGATCAGGAACAGTGTGCCGGCGGTTTCCATTGGTCACTCATGTCGAACGACGGCGGTGAGCGGTGCGGTCCAGCCACCCCTGAGCCACGAATATAAACTCACCTGAGCGGCTGGCCCGCATCCGCTCCACTGCTGGGTTCGGCTCTTTCACGACGCGGCCTTCAGCTTCCAGTCAACGATTACCCACTGGTCAGTCTCCTTTCGCAACGTGACGGTTTGCCAACTGGCACCCAAAGGCGAAGCATACCACGTTACTGAGGCGGTTGCGGTGTCGCCGGTGATTGCTACATTCGATATCCGAAAATCGAACCCAGTCTGTCCTGTGTAGCGATCTACCGGACGCTGCTTCAACTGGTCGTAGCGTGACAGGCTAATGTGCCGAATCGAGGCCACACCCGTCCTCTTCCTCAGCTCTTCGAGAAAAGCTGAGCTTTCATCTACGAACCAAGTCTCTCCCGGCACATGGCGAATGCGGGCAATACAGATGGCCATCCGCACGTCATGCTCGCCGGTAGTGTAGGTTCGTGTACGACTCGAGGTTCTGTCGGCGTCCACTGAAGTGCACGCCGACAGGAGTGCGAGTATGAGGCAAGTGCAGAGGGTTCTCACTTTGCCGAACAAGTAATTAAACAGATCTGGATAACATCCCATTTTGGGGTGTTATCCAAACGCCCCGGCTGCTCCGATGAAGGGTTGCTCTTCACCAAGGCCTTTTCTACTCCTCCCAGCTTCGACTGTAAACCCCCATTCTGTGAAGTCTTGCAGCTTTTCAGCTTTGCCGCCGTTCGGACCAAGGCATGCCGGGGTCGGAACAAGGTTTCTGAACAAGTGCGGCTCGGCGTGCGGACTCCGGACCTCCTCTCAAGGTCTTTGGACGGCATCCGCTCAAGGGCCAATCGTTAGCGTATCCCGCGTCTGCCTGCCGCCGCCGTTCCAGCTTCCATTAAAGCGCCTGATGCTCCGGGGCAGTGGAAGCTGGCGATTGTGGCGCCCCGGGGGCTGTTATCGGGCGATTCGGCGGGGGTTCTATGATGCCAGGGTATGTCCATCGTATGTCCAGGGTACCTCCAGGGCTAAGCCGGGGTGGAAAGAGGGCCTCCGGTGCCTTTCTCAGTATTGCGAATGCTTATCCTGGGTGGAGGGGTGGCCGCGTGCCGCCTGCAAACCTGTGCCAGAATGGCCTAAGGACCGGACAGGAGCCCCACCGTTACCACACGCGAACCACACCGTAGTACCTCTAGCCCGACTTGGCGGATTCGACCCACGGTCTAACTTTTTTCGCTTCGTAAGTCGTTGATTTCCAAGGGAGGGATTCTCCCAAAGGGGGCAAAACCGCTTGTAGTGAAGACCCACCCTATTCCCAACGTTCTGCAAGTATGCATAATGGGACGGCATTATGTTTCTGCGCTTCACAACCCGAAAGAAGAACGGCAAGGAGCACCGCTATTACAGTCTGGTTGAGAACCGACGCGTGAGCGGCGGGCGAGTGGTGCAACGGCCTGTGCTCTACCTGGGCGAGATCAACGACAGCCAGAAGGAGTTCCTGGCGCAAGACCATCGAGATGTTCGAGGAGGGCCAACCTCGCTCGCGGACGGTCGCCTTATTCCCCGAGGACCGAATCGGTCCGGTGGCCGACGCGGACATCGTGCGCCTTCGTCTCAACGAACTATCGTTGCATCGGCCGCGCCAATGGGGAGCTTGCTGGCTGGCCAGCCAACTCTGGGAACAGTTGGAGTTGGACCGGTTCTGGGCGGAGCGGTTGCCGCCCAGTCGCAAAGGCACGCGCTGGGATTGGGTGCTGCAGATCCTGGTCTTTTACCGCTTGATCGAACCGGGCAGCGAGTGGCGCCTGTATCGGCACTGGTTTGAGCACAGCGCCCTGGCCGATTTGCTCGCCGTTGATTTGGAATTGGCTGACATCCACAAACTTTATGAATGTCACGATCGGTTGCTGACGCACAAGCGGGAGCTTTTCAATCATCTGACCGGGCGCTGGAAAGACCTCTTTAACGCCCGCTTCGAGGTGCTGCTCTACGACCTGACCAGCACGTATTTTGAGAGCGACCCGCCCTTTCCCGAAGGAGATAAGCGCCGCTACGGTTACAGCCGGGACAAGCGCTCGGATTGCGTGCAGGTGGTCATCGCGCTCATTGTTACTCCGGAAGGCTTTCCCCTGGCCTACGAGGTGATGGCGGGCAACACCAGCGACAAGACCACGCTGCGAGAGTTCCTCCAGCAGATCGAGCAACAGTATGGGAAAGCCGATCGGATTTGGGTGATGGACCGGGGCATTCCGACCAAGGAGGTCCTGGCCGAGATGCGCGCTGGCCGATCCGCCGATTTACTACCTGGTGGGCACCCCGCGGGGCCTGCTCAGCAAATATGAAGACAAGCTCCTGGGCTTGCCCTGGCAGGTGGTGCGGGAAGGCGTGTCGGTCAAGCTCCTGGTTGAAGACAAGGAACTGTATGTGTTTGCCCAGAGCCAGGACCGGGTGAGTAAGGAACGGGCCATGCGTCGGCGCCAGCTCAAAGGGCTTTGTAAACGGCTCAAGCAACTCCAGCAGATGGATCTCAAGCGCGATGAACTGCTCAAGAAGTTGGGAGCGGCGCTGCACGATTTTCCCACGGCGGCCCGCCTGATGGAAACGGCCGTGGCGCCCAAGGCAGCGCAGCTCTCTTTCAGCCTGCGCAAAGACAAACTGCGCCAGGCGCGCAAACGGGAAGGCCGTTACCTTTTGCGCAGCAACATCGTCTCGGGTCGTTCCCCCGAGGAGTTATGGCACTTTTATATCCAACTCACCCAGGTGGAGGGGGCCTTCAAAAATCTGAAGGACGACTTGAACTTGCGCCCTATTCGCCATCAACTCGAAGGGCGGATCGAGGCCCATATCTTTATCTCCTTCCTGGCTTACTGCCTGCACGTGACATTGCGCCGACGCCTGCATGACTTAGCTCCCGGCCTGACGGCCCGTGCGGTGTTGGAGAAGTTCGCCACCATCCAGATGCTCGATGTCCATCTGCCCACCACCGATCAACGCACGGTCGTGATGAGGCGTTACACGCAGCCCGAGTCGGACGTGCAACTACTACTGCAGCGTTTGAAGCTGGAGCTGCCGCCCCAGCCTCCACCGAAGATCATGAATCCTAAACCGCCAGGCCAAACTAGTCCTGTAGTGAAGACCTAGAAGATGCCGCCGTTGATTTGCAGGCACTTACGCAAGGGTACCCCCTCCAATCCGCCAAGTCGGGCTAGCCCTGGGCTAGAGGTACTACGGTGTGGTTCGCGGGTGGTGACGGTGTGGCTCCCGAGAGGGGGAGGAGGACGTGCAGGGGTATCAACGCGCGGTTGCGAGCAGGGCTGTGCCAGGGAAAGCAGCACGGGCAACGTAAGTTGCTGGGAAATAAGAACTTGCCGATATGGCGTCGGCACGTTCCGTCAGCCAGCGCAAGGTGCTGTGGGGAGGCAACTTATGCGGAGAGAACAGCCAATAGCCGATAGCCAACCGCCAATCCTGAACTTTGAACCTTGAACCTACCGTCCTCCGTAGCCGTCCTCCGTAGGCGCACTGCGGAGGGTGGACAGCACTGCGGAGGCTAGATGAACCTTGAACTGCTACGGGGCTAAGGGATCGAGGGCTTTCCGTTCCTGTTGCTGCTGGAGCAGGAAGTCGCGCCATCCGTTCATGCCTTCGCCGGTTTTGGCGGACAGTTCGAATATCCGGGCCGTGGGGGCCACCCGCCGGATGTTGGCCAGAGCGGTTTCGCGGTCGTAGTCGCAGGCGCGGGCGAGGTCGGTCTTGCTGATGACCACCGCGTGCGCCGATTGGAACATGGGCGGATACTTCAACGGCTTGTCCTCGCCTTCGGTGACGGAGAGGACCACGACGCGGACGTCCTCGCCGAGGTCATAAGAGGCCGGGCAGACCAGGTTGCCGACGTTTTCGATGATCAGGAGGTCGAGGCCGCTCAGGTCGAGTTCTTTGACGGCGCGCGCGACCATCTCGGCTTCAAGATGGCAGACGGTGCCGGTGGTGATTTGCACGACCGGCGCGCCGGTCTCGCGCAGTCGTTGGGCGTCGTTATCCGTCGCGAGGTCGCCGACGATGACGCCGGTCTTCAGGTCCGGGCCGAGCTTGCGCACGCTTTCGCGGATGAGGGTGGTCTTGCCCGAGCCGGGCGAGCTGAGGACGTTCAGGACCAGGAGGCCGCGGGCGTGGAAGAAGCCGCGGTTGCGCTCGGCAAGGCGGTCGTTCTTATCGAGAATGGAGCGCTGGACCTCGACAGTCCGGCGGGCCGCGGCGCTCTCGGCGTGTGCGTGATCGTGATCGGGTGCGTCGTGCGAATGCGCGTGGGCGTGGGCGTGGGTATGAACCTGGGAATGGTCGTGGCCGTGGTGGGTACCCGGGCCATGCTCGTGTTCGTGCTCGTGGTCATGCTCATGGACGTGGTCGTGCTCGTGAGCGTGTTCATGGTGATGAGAGCTTATCCCGACGGGGCTTTCTCCCGGCAATCCGCATCCGCAATCTTTACACATCAGTCAATCTCCAGAGAGGCCAATTCCATTTCCCGGCCGGCGCGCAGTTCGCCGCTCAGTTTGTGGCAGTCGGGGCATTCGGCGAACATATCATCCGACTGGAACTCGCGGCGGCAGGCCGAGCACCAGAACCGCGCCGGCACGTGCTCGATGGCCAGCGCGGCGCCTTCGGCCTCGGTCCCAGGAGTCAGGGCCTCGAAGGCAAACTCCAGGGCGTCAGGCACCACGCCGCTGAGGGCGCCAATCCGCAGCCGAATCGAATGCACGCGCACCGCCCCGGCTTGGCGGGCCTGTTCCAGCGCCATATCGAGCGCGCTCTGCATGATGGACAATTCGTGCATGAACCTGACAGTCCACAGTATTTCGCCCGCCACGGGCTGACAAACGAATTGTTCAGCGCGCGCGGTGGCGGGCGCATCCCATTTTTTGTACACCGCAGGCTGCTTCGCGACGATACCTGCCGACCTTGAGCCCCGTTCCCCCCTCACCCCGGCCCTCTCCCTCAGGGAGAGGGAGAACCGTCGGCAGTCTGTCGGCAAATCTGGGTCGTCCAGCATGTTAGAGCATTGGCGCGGGTGGCTCCCTCTCCCTGAGGGAGAGGGCCGGGGTGAGGGGGAACGGGGCTCAAGGTCGGCAGCGGGCTGTATCGGCCTTCCCGTCGGCCCTCACAAAAGGTGAGATGCTCGCAAGGCACCTCAACCCAGGCCGACGAGGAGACCAATTGCGATCACGAGAGCCAGGCCGATCCGATACCAGCCGAACGCGATGAAGGTATGCGTCTGCACGTAGCGCAGCAGCCACTTCACGACAATGAACGACAGGACGGCAGAGACCAGGAATCCGAGCAGCACCATGCCCCAATGCTCGGGCGCCGTGCCGGGCGGCGGATGATGGAGGGCCTTGAAGATCTTCAGGCCGCCCGCCGCCAGCATCGTGGGGATGCCGACGATGAAGCAGAACTCGGTCGCTTCGGGCCGGGCCAGGCCCAGTATCAGGCAAAGCAGAATCGTCGTGCCCGAGCGCGAGGCGCCGGGAAAGACGGCGGCGACAAGCTGGCCAAGCCCGACGGCTACCGCCACGGTCCAGGTGACTTCCTTCTTGAGCGGCTTGCCGCGCAGCCAGGCTTCGACGACGACAAAGCCGATGCCGCCAATGAGCAGTGCCCAGGCAATGGGAGCGAGGTGCTCGGGCAGCTTGAAGCCTTTCTTGTCCAGGATGTAGCCCGGGCCGCCGGTCAGCGCGACGGCCAGCACGATCTTCGCGGCGTAGTCCAGCGTCGCCCGCTCGCGCCACTGGAAGATGAACTGGTGGAAGCGCTGGTGAAAGAGCGGGATGACCGCGAGCACCGCGCCGGATTGGATGACGATGTTGAAGAGGTCGCTTTGGTGGATGTGGAACCAGCGCTCGGCAATGAGCAGGTGGCCCGTGGACGAAACGGGCAGAAACTCGGTGATCCCCTCGATAATCCCGAGCAGCGTTACGGCAATCCAGTCTGGCATCGCGTGGTTAGACGCCAAACCAGCCCGAAAGGCAAGTCACAAATGGTGACATTACTCCGTCTTCCCGTGCTCGATCAGCCCATCCACCAATTCGACCACTTTGGGCGCGCGGGCGGCGAGTCGCGCGTCGTGTGTGGCCATGATCAAGGTGGTTTGCTTCTCGGCGCGCAGCGAGCAGAGGAGCTCAATAATCTCCTCGCCGGTGTGGGAATCCAGATTGCCGGTGGGTTCGTCCGCGAGGATGAGGTCCGGCTCGTTGATGAGGGCGCGGGCGATGGCGACGCGCTGCTGTTCGCCGCCGGAAAGCTCGTAGGGTTTGTGCTCCATGCGTTCCTTGAGACCGACGCGGGCCAGCAAGTCGCGTCCGCGCGCCTCGGCCTTGGCGGCCGGGGTGCGGGTCATGCGGGCGGGCAGGCAGACGTTTTCCAGCGCATCCAGTTCCGGCAGCAGGTAGTAGGCTTGGAAGATGAAACCCACTTCCTTGTTGCGCAGACGCGCCAGGTCCCGGCTTCCGAGGCCCGCCAGGTTCCGGCCGGCCAGCCGGATTTCCCCGCGGTTGGGCGAGTCCAGCCCGCCCAGCAGGTGCAACAGGGTGCTTTTGCCCGCGCCCGAAGCGCCCCGCAGCGCCAGGAATTCGCCCCGCTGCAACTCGATGTCCACGCCGCGCAATACCTCCAGCGAGCGATGGCCCAGGATATACGTCTTGTGGATGCCGGTGGCGGAGAGCAGAACCTCACTCATAGCGCAATGCCTCCACGGGTTTCAGCCGGCCTGCCCGCCACGCAGGAATCACTCCACCCAGGATACAGATCAGCCAGGCGCTGCCGCAGATCAGCAGGATGTCCCGCCCGACGATCATGGCCGGCAACTCCGTGAACCCATAGATGGAGGCCGGGAACAACTCGAAGCCGGTCAGGCGGTTCAGGAAGTGCAGGAATTCATTCCGATACGCCAGCGCGAGCATGCCCAGCCCGTAACCGAGCAGGTCGCCAATTGCGCCCACCAGCGCGCCCTGGCTCAGGAAGAGCAGGCTGACTTGCAGGTCGGTTGCCCCCAGCGCCTTGAGCATACCGATCTCGCGCGTCTTTTGCACGACGAACGTGATCAGCGCGCTCAGGATGCACAATGCCGCCACGATCATGATGAAGAAGAGCAGGTAGAACATGACGTTCTTCTCCACCACCAGCGCGTTGAGCAGGCTCGCGTTCTCCTGCATCCAGGTCCTCATTTGGTAGTTGGGTCCCAGGGTGCGGGCCAACTCCTCTGCCACCATCGGCGCCTGGTAGGGGTCGTGGAGCATCACCATCAGCCCGTGCACACTGTGGCCCAGGTCGTACAACTCCTGCGCGTTCTTCAGTGAGACCACGATCACCGACAGGTCGTATTCGTAATAGCCGACATCAAAGATGCCCTTCACTTCGTACTCCGGCAGCACGGGCACGTTGGCCTTCTCGGTCTTGGAGCTTTCCTGCCATTTTCTCAGGAAGCTGGGCGATCCAATCTCCACCCGGTCGCCGACCGACAGGTCCATGTTCTGGGCGAAGGCGCTGCCGACCAGCACGCCGTCATCACTGACATCGAATTTGCCTTCCACAATGCTGGCTGGGGAGCACACTGATGTTGGTTTCGATTTGAGCTTCGATGCCGCGCAGCCAGGGCGCGCCGACCTTCGACTGGCCGACCGAAGGCTCGGTCTCGACCAGCACGGGGCCCAGGATAAAGGGGGCCACGGCCTTGACGTTGCGATTGGACGACACGAGGCGCGCGATAGCGGCGTAATTGGTCATGGTCTCGCCGATGGGCAGGACCTTCAGGTCGCTGTTGAAGCCGAGGATCTTTTGGCGCAGCTCCTGGTCGAAGCCGGTCATAACGCTGAGGACGATGATCAGCACCGCGACACCCAGCGTGACACCCACCACGGAAATCAGCGTGATCACCGAGACGAAGGTCCTTTTGGGCCGCAGATACCGCAGCGCCAGCAGCAGTTCGAACGGCAACCGTGACATGGGCGCGAAGCTAGACTGCGGAATACTCTGTGTCAACGAATCACGGAAGGGCACGCCGGGGGGCGCCGCGCCCTCTACTTGACATCGGCGGGGTTTCTCGCCACTCTGGGAGCGCAGTGAGCAGATTCGACATCCTTCGCTCCCGGGTTGCGCCCTTGCTGCGCCGCAGCGCGCTGGTCCTTGCGCTGGTATGTTTTGCCACAGCCTGCTTCGGGGCGGAGACCGCTTCACCCACCGCAGTGCCCAACAAACCGGACGAAACGAACACGCAGGAAACGCTGCGCGCGTACCTGCAGCTCCAGGAACAGCTTCATGCCACGCAGCTTGCCATCGAGCGCAACCGGAAGGAGGCCAGTGACGCCGCCACGGACAATGCCAAGGCCTTCGCCAGCCGGCTGCAAGGCATCGAACAAGCCCTGAACTCGCAGCGGGCGCAGGAACTGGAGGCGATGCAAAGCTCCAACAAAGCGATGCTCGTCGTGGCGGGGAGCTTTGCCGCGCTCGGCTTCCTGGCCATGCTGTTCATGGCCTACTTCCAATGGCGCACCATCAGCCGCCTGGCTGAAATCGCCGCTGCCTTGCCGGCCGCCCATGCGCTGGGTTCGGAACCGCCAGTGGCAGCGCTGGGGGCGGGCGACGAGCATCTGGTCACCGTGGGGCCGCCCGGGGAATCCGGCCAGCGGCTGATCGGCGCGCTGGAGCGGCTGGAACAGCGCATTTATCAACTGGAACATACCCCTCATCCGCCGTTGCCGGAAGGCGCCTCGCCGGGCCAGGCAACACCTCATCCGGCGCCGGCCAGCGGAGAACCGCCGGGTGCGGTCACCGCCGATACCGCCGTTGCCTCAGACGCCGCGAGTCTCACTCTGCTGCTGGGAAAGGGCCAATCCTTGCTCAACCTCGACAAGGCCGAGGAGGCGCTGACCTGCTTCGACCAGGTCCTGGCGCTCGACCCCAACCACCCCGATGCCCTGGTGAAGAAAGGCGCGGCGCTGGAACGGCTCCGGAAACTGGACGAAGCCATCGCTTGCTACGACCGAGCCATCGCGGCGGACGATTCCCTGACCGTGGCCTATCTGTACAAGGGGGGATTGTTCAATCGGATGGAACGTTTCAACGAGGCCTTGGAGTGCTACGAGCAGGCCCTGCGCACCCAGGAAACCCGGCGCGGCTGAGGGCGATGGGGACGCATTCCACCGCGTGCCTGCCTTACCGGCTACCAAAGGAACGACTTCTGTTCCCCAAGCAGGCGAGTCCCCTCCTGCAATGTCACGCGCCATGCGGTGACCTGCCCAAAGTTCTTGTACGCCTCGCCGGCCAGGTCCAATTCTGCCCAATGACTGAACCAGCCGCCGGGTTCCACCGGTTTCTCGAGCACTAGCTCTCTGGGAAAGTCACCTTGGGCGATGCCGCGCAGTTCGACCCGGAGCTTCAGCGGCGCGGCTGCCTTGCCGTTGGCCTTCCATTGCACCATAAACCGCATTCCCGAACACTCGTTGGTATGGTCGCGCAGGTACGCCTGATAAGTATCTCGCTGATACAGGCTGGGGGAGAGCGAGGCGCGGCCTTTCAGGTCGAGGAATTGCGGCAGGACCTTGATCACCCGCCCGGTGGCCGCCGGGGCCGCCCAGGCTCCCGCCAGCCAGACCGCCACCCACAGCCAAATGAACCACCAACGCATGAATGACAAATACCCGGCCGAAGCCTCGGATTCAATACTGATTTCGCCGGGGGGGCGCAAACCAACGGTCCACCAAGCGCCAGGCTCCCAAATCCGAAGTCCGAAACCCGAAAGGCGACCCCGCGCCTGGGCCTGCGACCCAGCCGGCAGCGGCTCAATCAGCGCTAGCAGGTCTTTTCGGACTTCGGGTTTCGGACTCCGGCCTTCTTTCGGCCTTCGGATTTCGGGCTTCGGGTTTCCGGCCTGTGGCTGCCCGAAAGGGTGGCACTAACACAATGCGCCCGCCCAGCATTCCGCCGATACAGCTTGCAACGGGGCGGGCACCTGATAGTATGGATGTTCATTAACGTTCAAACAGGAATCGTATGGCGAGAATTTGTGAACTGACAGGCAAGCGTCCGATCAAGGGCAGCATCATCTGGCGCAGCGGCAAGTCGAAGAAGAGCGGCGGTATCGGCACGCACATTACGGCGATCACCAAGCGCCGCTTTATGCCGAACCTGCAGCGCGTCAAGGCAGTGGTTAACGGCGAGGTGCGCTATGTCCGGGTTACAGCCCGCGCCATCAAAAAGGGGTTGGTGGTTAAAGCCCCCAAGCGGACTTGGAAGAAAGAAACCGCAGCAGCAGCGCAAGGCTCCTGACTCCCCGCGCAGCGAAATTGGAATAGTGGAAGGATGGAAGGATGGAATGATGGGTGGCCCATCATTCCATCACTCCACTATTCCATCCTTCCATTCCTCTCCCTATCCCTTGGCCAGTAGCGCCGCGGGGTCAATCGTCCGGGTCCAACGCTCCTGTTCGGAAATTGGGACCAGCCCCTTCTGCACTTTGAGCCAGGCCGTTTCCCGCAAGGAGCGCCAGCCCAGCTTGCGGGCTGCTTCGCGCAGTTCCCCGGTCCGCAACCCAGGCTGGATCAGGTCCCGAATGGCTTCGTTGAGCAGGAAGAACTCGTAGATGGCGACACGGCCTCGGTGGCCTTTCTGATTGCACTCGACGCAGCCGCGGCCTTTCCAGGCTTTGACCTGGCCGGCTGGGACCGAAAGGATGGTGGCCATTTCCTCGCGGATCGAATCGGGAATGGCCAGGTCTTCCTCGGCGCAGTGGCGGCAAATGCGGCGGGCCAGCCGTTGCGAGATGCTGCAGACGAGCGAGGAGGCGATAAGATAAGACTCGATACGCATCTCCAGCAGGCGAGTAACGGCGCTGATGCTATCGTTGGTGTGCAGGGTCGAAAACACCAAGTGGCCGGTTTGGGCGGCCCGCACGGCAATTTCAGCCGTCTCATAATCACGAATCTCGCCAACCAGCACCACGTCCGGGTCGTGGCGCAGGACGGAGCGCAGGCCGCTGGCAAAGGTCAGCCCGATTTGGTCGCGGACCTGGATTTGCACCGTGCCTTCAAGCTGGTATTCGATCGGGTCTTCGAAGGTGATGATCTTACGGCCTTCATCGTTAGCTTGGGCCAGCGCGGCGTAGAGGGTGGTCGTTTTGCCGCTGCCGGTGGGTCCGGTCAGCAGGACCATCCCTTGCGGCAAAGCGGTTAACTGGGCCAGAACGGCCTCCTGGTTTGGCTCCATGCCCAGTTGGCCCAGATCCAGGTAAAGGCTCTGACGGCCGAGAATGCGCAGGCAGACCGCCTCTCCGTACTTGGTGGGCACGATCGAGACGCGCAGGTCGTAGTCCTCATTGCCCGTCTTCATGGCGATGCGTCCGTCGTGGGGCAGGCGCTTTTCGGCAATATTCAGCCCGGCCATGATTTTGAGGCGCGAAACGACCGCAGCGTGCAACTGGCGCATGTCCGCGGGCATCGGCACGGTTTCCAGAATCCCGTCCACCCGGTAACGGAGGCGAATGGAGCTGGTATAAGGCTCCAGATGGATGTCGGTGGCGTGGAGCCGGAGGGCCTCCTGGAGAATCTGGTCCACAAACGCGGAAACCGTGGCTTCGAGCGCGGAATCCGTCTCCTTGCCCTGCACGTCGAAGACGATTTCCTCGCTGATGTCGGCGCCGCCGCGATCCTCCCGCAGCTTCTGGATCGTCTCGGCGCCCAGCCCGAAACTCTTCTTGATGACGGAATGGATCGAGCTGGGCGTGGCGAGCACAATCTTGAACCGCTTGCTCAGCAGGAGACGTAGGTTTCCCAGCTCCATTTGGGACGGCGGCTCGCTGAAGGCCAGAACCAGACAATCGTCCTCCAACCCCAGCGGCAGCAGATGGTAGTGGAAGATCATCTTGATGGGCACCAATTCCAGGGTCTCGCGCTTAAGGTCGAGCGCGCTGGGATCAGCGAATTCCAGATGCCGGGCCGCCGCCAGCGCGCGCCAGGTGTCTTCTTCGGAGGCGAAGTTCAGGTCCACGACCGCGCGATGCTGCGGCAGGCTCAGCCGGCCCTGGCGTCGTCGGACCTGTTCGAGCTGCTGCTCGGTGAGCTTGCCTTCCTTGAGCAGGATCTCACCCGCTTCTGGCTGGGCTGTGGGCTGGTTGGCATTCATCGAATCGGCACCACGAGTTCCTTTTTCGCGTTGAGCGGCAGGATATTGGTCTGGGCGGCGAGGTTCGTCAACGTCATCGCCTGCATCGTCGCCTCGGCAATGAAAAGATTGGTGGCGATCCTGGACCCGATGGGAGCGACCATGAAGGCGTCGCCCAGCTTGAAGATCGTTTGCTTGGGACCCCCGGCGGTTTCGTAGAACCCCTGATAAGTCACCTGAATGGTGCGAGTGGTAGCCGGCGGAGGGACCGGCGGGATGAAGTAGCTGGTGGCGAAAGGATTAAGCAGGTTCGTGTCGCTAGATGAGCTGCGCCAGACCCCGGGCGAGAACAGGCGGACAAGCCCGGCGACCGGCACCGGACTTTGCGCCGGGGCCGCCATAGCTTCCGCATCCCGAGAAGAGGGAGTGCGGCCGCGGAGACCGAGCACAGCGAGGCAAAGCAGGACCCACAAACCGGCATGAACACCGGTCCTAAGCCAGGGACTTCTTAAGGTTCTCTTGATCATTGGCGCCATTGGCCCTCACTCCCGCATGACAAACCCGACGACGCGCAGCCAGACATGCACCTCGTCGGGCTTGTCTGGGGATTGCTTCTGTATAATGAGCCGGTCAACGAACAGCGGGGGTTTGTCGGACGGCGCGGCCGGCAAGCCTGCGGCGCCGATTTCATCGGCCCGTAAGGGCAGGCATTGGAGAAACCGGGTGACATTCATGGCCGAGCCCGTGAATTCGACCTGCATGGGGATTTCTGCCAGTTGTTCGGTGGCGTTAGCAGGCGGTGGATTGGTGAGCACCGGCGGCACGTCGAGCGAATGAATGGCTGCCACGTTGCACTGGAGGGCGGTTCGGAGCAGGCTGTCGGTGAGCGAAAGGGCGGCCCAGAGGAGGGTGGGCTGTTGCACGTCGGCGGTACATTCCGGAAAGCCGGCGAAGACGGCGGGTTCGACAACCGCGTGCTGCTTCTTGGCCAGGCCGCTGAGTTCATCCAACTCTTTGCTGCGCTCGTTTTCGTAATCCACAAGCTGGAAGTCGGCCTGCATCCTGGCGCGCACCGCCGGGCCGAGCTGAAGCCGGGCGGTGGCTTGCTGCCGGGCGTTCTCCAGAATCACCAGCGCCTGGCGCGTTTCACTGAGCTGGTTGGTGATGTGCAGGAAATCAATCGCAGTGGCGTTGGTCTGGTCCAAGGAGGCCGAGAGCTTTTGCCAGGCCTTGTGGAGGGGCTCGTCCAGCCTCGCCGCCCGGCGTGAGAGCGGCAGGATCACCAGCAAGTAATAGGCCGCCAGCACCAGCCCGGCGAGCGGGACAAGGCCACGGCGTTGGTAATCGCGCAGAGGCAGCTTCACGGTGCGATTGGGGCGGGATTCTCCCCGTTTTCCGGCGCCGCCCACGACAGGCGGGCGCCCCGCCTGGTGGTCACCCGCAACGTGCTGCCCGGCAGCGGCTTTTTCGGCGGCAAAGGTTGTTGGAACGCCGTCTCGGCAAAATCCAGCACCAACAGGAAGTCGCGGTCGGGAATGGTGACCTTCGGGTCGGCCAGGTTTCGCCGCAGATCATCTGTCAGCAAATCCACCTTCGAGAACAGCGGCTGTTCCTTCAATTGATCCACCAGTTGGCGGCGGACCCGGCGGGCTCCCTCCAGGTCTTCCGGGACGCAAAGCTCGGCAATGTAGCCGGGCTTGGCGGGCGAGAGGTTGGTCGAGAGGACCGGCGCGGTCAGGAATTCGGGAGCACCGAGCCTCGGACGGCTGGCAGCCGTGGCAAATACGTTGGTCCGGGACAGCTTGTTGGTGGAGCCAAGCCCGGCAGGCTGGTTGAAATAGCTTTGCTGGTCCGCCAGGAGCACGTACCAGAAGCTGCGATTGCTGCGGGAAGTTTGAAGCAGCGCGAGCGTCTTCAGTGTGTCCAGCGTATTCTGTTGGGCAGCAAACAGGGGCCGGAAACCCTCGTATTCGGCCGTCAGTTCGGCAGCCAGCGCATCGTTGGCCTCTACCGCCTCGTGGCCGGCCCGGACTTTGGCAAGCAATGCCTGCTTTTGGCCCAGCAGCGACGCTTTGTGCCAGGTTGCGAGCGCAAACAGAACCACGCAAAGAGCCACCAGGACGAGGCTGACGAGTTCCAGTCGCTGGAGTCTCAGGCGCTTCCGCCAAGCGATACGGTAATCGTCGGGCAACAGCGAGACTGGTTGAGCGCTGTATCCCAACGCCTGGAGCGCGGCGCCGAAAGCCACCTCGAACCGCTTTGACGGCGGCACCGCCTCGGGTTGGCGGCCTTTGGGCCACGGCTGCAACGCCAGTCCCGCCTGCTCCTTGAGGTAGTCGAGCAAGCCGGGTTGGTCGAACCCGCCGCCACTGGCGACGAGCTCGAACGAGGCGGCATCCGGTGCCAGGCCTGGATTGTGCTCGAACCACTCGTTGAGCTGCCGCTTCAGTTCCGCCACCCAGCCGTCCACAACCCCGGCAAAGTCGGGGCGGGCCTCCGGGCCGGTGAAAAGGTTGCTGGTCCGCTTTGCCGATTCCGCTGTCTCCTCGGAGCAGTTCCGGAGTCGCGCCAGCGCGCGGGTGAAGAAGTCGCCCCCCATCTGGAAGCTTGTGGCGAAGACCCCTTGGCCCGCCAGCAGGACGACTACCACCGTGGTCTGGGCCCCTAAATGAACCAGAATGGCGCGCGACGAGAGCGGGTTGGTGGCGCGGTAGGCGGCAATCAACGCGTTCGCTGTCGTGGTCACCTCGCACAGGTCTTCCTGTTCGACTCCCAACTGCAAAATACGCTCGCGGATCTCACCTTCCTGCGCCAGGGTCAGCCAGAATTGCTGCCGGTTCTTGACGGTGGTCTCGGTGCGGACAAAGTCATAGACGATCCGGCTTTCACTGACGCCACCCAGCTTGACGGTTTCGTCCTCGATCAGCTTCTCCACCTCGCTCTCCGGTGCGAGCGGCAAGTCAATCACCTGCGAGATGGACAAGTGTTGCGGCAGGACTAACGCGAGCGCCGGGCGGTCCCATTCGTCGAGCCGGGTCTGCAGGTGCGCCTTGATCTCCTCCGCCGAAACCAGGCCCTCCGCCTGCAAGTCAATCAGCTCTTCCTTGAGAATGCGCAGGCGCCCAAAATCGCTTTCCGCCAGCAGCAGCTTGATGCAACGGGTGCCGGCATCGAGCGCCAGCACCCGCCGGGCTGGCGGTTGCATTCGGTCGAACTTCAACATGGCGAAAGGGCGGCGTCCCGGCGGCGATCCCGACTCATTTGGCAACCGCGGGAGAATTGGTAGCGGCTTGCTGGTCGTCGTAAACGAGGAATTCGCCGGTGTCCTTCACGATCGTGGCGGTCACAAAAACCAACAAGTATCGCGGCGTGTCCAGCTCTGTTCGGCGGCGGAATAACGCCCCGATAATCGGGATATCTCCCAGAACCGGCACGGACTCGACAAAGGCGGTCTTCTCCCGCTGCAGCACGCCGCCCATCGCTACGGTTTCACCCGACTTCACCGAGACGCGCGTGGATAATTCCTCGGTGCGGTAGGTCGGCAGATTGATATCGAAGCTTGTGACCTCCGGGGGTTGACTCGGGACGACCTGGCTGATCGTCGTGTATTTCTGGAGCAGCACCTGGGTATTTACCTTGGGGTTCAAGGCCAGCAGAATGCTCTTGCCGTCGCCGCTGACGCTCGCCAGCACATTCAATTCCGCGCCCGCCGTGATTTTGGTCGGTTTGCCGCTGGGGACGATGGACGAGGCGGTATAATATTGGCCCACTGTCGAGGCTACAGTGTACTGCTCGTAATAGTATTGCACCTCGCCGTCGCTGATATGGGCCGGGCGGTTGTTGAGCACGGTCAGGCGTGGTTCGCTCAGCGTCTGGCTTTCCCCGCTTTGTTCCAGCGCGCTGATGGTGGCGTTCAGATCGTTTATGCCAAGCACACGGGTGAACGGTTCCTGGATACCCGTACCAACTGATGGGACTACCGAGCCGACTGAGGTAATGCCATTGGGGAAATTCTGGTTGTTCACTAACCCCGTGAAGTCTTGAGGTATATTGCTGCTCAGGATGTTGGTCGCCGACTGGGTGCCCGCCTGCCACAGCACGCCCAACTGCATGAAGGCCGGTTTGGAGAGGGTGACGAACCGGGCCGAGATCAGCACCTGCTGGATCGGTTGGTCGAACTCCTTGATGATCTTCTCCATCACGTCGAGTTGCTCCGGCGTCCCGCGGGCGACCACCAGGTTGTGCTCATAATCAATCATGTACTTGGAGCCCATGAACAGGTTCGTGATGGCGCGCTCCAGGGATGGTAGCGTCGGGGCCTGGTCGTTGACAAAGTTGTTCAGTTCGGTGGTTTCAGAAACCGTGACCACATTGTTCGGCGCCCGGGTCTCGGTCCGGGTAACCTGCTGCGCGCCGAATTCCGCCGGCAGCACGAAGCCCTTCCGCAGACGGTAAAACCGGGTCTCTTCCATCAGCTTCTTGGGATCTTTCGCATCTACGACCCAAACCAGTTCATCGCCCACTTGGAATTGGAGGTCGTAATTGCGGCCGACGTACCGGAGGAACTCGCCCAGCCTCACCTTATCCAGGTTGACCGTCAGCACCTGCTTGAGGGCCGCCAGCGACTTATCGGCAACGATGTTCACGCCCGCCGTTTGGCTCAGGTTAATCAGCATGGTCTCCAGCGGCACGCTATCCAGGTGGATGGTCACCTCCTTCTCCAGCACTTTCGCCATCCGGCCTTTCGCGCTCTCGAAGTCGAACAGGGGACCCTCCTCACGAACCGTCTTGCCGTAGGTCTCGGGAATCCAGGGTGATTTCTCGATGCGGTCCACCGCGTCCCGAATGTCCTTGCGGGCGGACAGCCCACGATCCTTGTTCTCGGTCAGCAGGCTCTTAACGGTGGGATTGAAGGGGGAGTTCTTGGCGTCAATTTCCCTGATCTGATTCTCCAATGCCTGCTCCCGCCGCTGCTGGCCAGTTTGATTCACCCAGGTGTAAACCCGGTCAACCACCGGGTTGCTGGGCGCCATCTCGCGCAACGCCTCCGCCTTGGTTTGCGCTTCTTCCCAGCGCCCCTTGTTGGCCAAATCCATGATCTCCTTGATCTCCGGGTCATAGCCTTTGCTATACTTGACCGGCGGCGAACTGGGAGGTTCGGGTCTGGGATGTTGGCACGCCGTGAACGAAAACAGCAGCAGCAGGGCTGCCGCCGCTGTTTTCGACACGCCGTACAGCCTGAATCGTGAACGCATGGAAACCTAGTGACGATCTTCGCCCCCATTAAATTCACGCGCATCGCCCAAATGCAAACACTTTTTCCGCTTAAATCTCCTTGAGCCGCCGCATTGTCGCCCGTTTCAGCTCCCGGTCGGCCTCCCGCTGCTTCAGCGCCTCGCGTTTGTCGTACTGCGCCTTGCCTTTGCCCACGGCGAGCGCCACTTTGACCCTCCCCTTATTCCAATAGAATGCCAGCGGCAACAAGGCGTTGCCTTTGACCGCTGCCAGTCCGAAGAGCTTTCGGATCTCCGACTTGTGCAGCAGCAGCTTCCGCGGGGCCTTGGGCTGGTGGTTCTCCCGGTTCCCGTAAAAGTATTCGTCAATGTGGGCGTTGTATAAATAGACCTCGTTATTCTCCACCCGAGCGAAGGCGTCGCTGATTTGGCCTTTGCCCGCTCGCAGCGATTTCACCTCGGTGCCATGCAGCACAATCCCCGCCTCGAAGGTCTCGAGGATATAGTAATCTCGCCGCGCTTTGGGATTGGTCAGGATATCCGCCATAAGCCGTTGCAGCGGTCAACAAGGAGCCACCCGAGCCGTCTCCCGGCGCCCCGAACTCGCCTGCCGCCTTTAGGATCCCCAGAGTTACCGGTCGGGCGCCGGTCGCCCGCGCTAATGCCGCTTGCGCTTCTTGGATACAGGCCGCGCTAATTCCACCAACTCCGGCATCTCAAAGCTCATCTTGTCTTCTACGATTTCGACCAGCGCCAGGTCGGCCGCACCCAGGTTGCCAGTATCCGCCACCAGGGGGCGCCCCAGCTTGCCTCCGCCGGAATTGAGCTGGCGGACGCGCCGTGAAACCAAATTGACCAGAACGTTGGGGTTGCCAACTTTCTCCAGTGCCTTTTTTACAAGTTCAGCGTTCAAAGCGTAGGTGTTTCAAAGTCGAGCGGGGTACACTAACTGCTCTGGGCGCGAACGCAATATAAATGTTTTTGAATGCGCTTGCGCTTAAAACCGGCTTTCCCTACAACAACTGCGCATGGTCGCCACCAATAAGAGCATACACTCGGCTTCCCGAATGCCCTTTTCCCTGCCGGACTTTTTGGCCAGCCGGACCGCCGCCGTCAATCAGGCCCTGGATCGGTTCCTGCCACCTGCGACGGCCAAACCAGCCACGATCCACCGCGCCATGCGCTACTCGCTGTTTGCCGGCGGCAAACGCATCCGCCCCGCCCTCTGCCTCGCCGCCGCTGCCGCCTGTGGCGGCAACGATGCCGCCGCCCTCCCGTTGGCCTGCGCCGTCGAGTGCATCCATACCTATTCCCTGATCCATGACGACCTGCCCGCTATGGATAACGACGACTATCGGCGCGGCAAGCTGACCAACCACAAGGTGTTCGGGGAGGGAATTGCCGTGCTCGCCGGCGATGCTCTGCTCACGCAGGCGTTCGAGATCGCGGCCCGCTGCAAAGGCTGGCCCCGCTATTCGCATCAGACCATCGTGCTGGAACTGGCCCGCGCCGCCGGCTCGTTGCAGTTGATCGCCGGGCAGGTCGCGGATCTGGAGGGCGAGGGGACCCGCATCTCCGCCCGGCAGCTTCGATACATTCATGAGCGCAAGACTTCGGCCCTCCTCTGTTGTTCGATCCGCCTGGGCGGCATGAGCGCCAACTGCACGCCAGGCCAACTCAAGGCGCTGACCGACTTCGGTTACCATGTCGGACTGGCCTTCCAGGTGATTGACGACATCCTCGACGTCACCCAAACCAGCGAAAACCTCGGCAAGACCGCCGGCAAAGACACCCAGGCGCAAAAGGCCACTTATCCCTCGATTGTTGGACTCGACCGCTCCCGTCGAATTGCCGCGCAATTGACTCAGCGCGCCTTTAGCGCGTTGAAGGACTTTAAAGGAAGGGCCGTGGCGTTGGAGGCATTGGCGGAATTCCTGTTGCGCCGCGACCGTTGAACCTTCGTTAGCTTTACCCGCCGTAAAAGGAGGTAATCTTCTCGTCCACATCCTTGTAGGAGGCGTCCACGGCGTAGATGGTCTTGAACTCGGCAATGGCTTCGTCGCGCTTGCCCATCTTTTCGTAAGCGGTGCCGAGCAGGTAAAGCAACTCCTTCTTTTCGTCGTCGAAGACCACCTTTTCTTTGATGGCGTCCTGGAAGGTGGCGACGGCCAGATCATTGATGCCGCGCCGGGCGAAGCATTGACCCAGATACGCCTTGGCCTGAATCCGCCGATGGGGGTTTCCCTGGGCCCTTTGAAACTCCTTGATCGCCTCAGTGAACTTGCCGCTTTCGAAGTAGAGCTGTCCGAGCTCGAAACGGATTTGCAGGTCGGTCGGGAAGCGCTCGGCGCGCTTCTGGCACTCGGCCAATTGGTAGGCCTGCTTCTCGGCCTGGAGCTGCGCGGACTTTTCCGCGTAGTCGGGTGCGGCGGCGTCCAGCAGCGAGATTTGGTGGTCGAACTTCCGGGTCATGGTCTCGGCGATGCTGCGGTCCAGCGACGCGTCTCCGCCGATTTCGGAGGCTTTGATCTGGTCGTAGTAGCTCAAAGCGCGGTCGAACTGCTGCTTTTGCGTGTATAACTCCGCCAGTTGGCGCAGCAACTTAAGGTTCTTCGGCTCGGCCTGGAGCCGGGTCTCATATTCACCGATCAGGCGTTCGGCGACGTCCTCCGTCTTGACCTGGCGATTCTGCTGCTCCAGCGACACGGCTTCGTCCTTATCTTTCAAGATGTCGCGATAGGAGCCGCTGCCGTCGGCCAGCGCCTCGTAGCCGCCCTCGTCGAGGGTTTTCCGGGCGGAGAGGTCTTTGAGGGCCTGGGCCAGTTCATTATCGGTTGGAAACGAGCGAGCCATGTCCGCGAGGATCTTCTCGGCCCGCCCGACCTGGCCGGTATCGGCCAGCGCGTTGGCGAACTTGATCGCTACGTCGCGGTCCTTGGGCGAATTGGCCGCCAGGATCTCCAGCGACATGACCGCCGTTTTGGGCAACTCGAGGGCCGTGGCGGCTTCGACGACCAGTTTGTGGGCCGCCGAGTTGGTGGGATCGCCATTGAGGATCTGCTCGGCGATCCTCAATGCCTCGGCGGGGTCTTTGCTCAGGGCGAGGTGGCCTTTTGCCACCAGCGGCGACGAGCCGGCGCTGCTCAGCATCTTCTTAAAGAAGCCGCCGCCGCCGCCGGTCTTCCGCATCTGTGCCACGCGCAGCACCTTGCGGCACTCATATATCCCGGGCTCCCTGGCCAGCACCTGGTTGAAGAGGTCAACGGCGTAGTCGAGGTTGTCCCGCTGCATGGCGTCGGTGCCCTTGGTGAAGAGCATGCGGAGGTCGCGCGGCAGTTGATTCAGGTTCTTTTCTGCCATATCCCAGTAATGCCAGATTCTGCCGGGTAAATCCAGCGCAAATCAAATGCCTTTGCCGGCCGAGAAGACCTTGCCCTTATAGTCTCCGACCCCGTAGTAGTCCTGCGTGTCCGGCGTAAACACCAGCGGCTTGAGTTTCCTGATGTCAATCGCTCCGTTGTCGCCAATGATCCCCTCATCGGCCTTCGCGTCAATGACCTCGCCCACGAACTGGGTGTGCAGGCCCAGTTCGGCCACGTGCACCAGTTTGCACTCCAGCACCAGTGGAAACTCCTTCACATAGGGCGCGTCCACCAGCTTGCTCCTGACCGGGGTCAGCTTGGTCGCGGCGAACTTGTCGTTGTTCCGTCCGGACACCAGGCCGAAATAGTCGGCCTCTTTGATATGTTTCTCGGAGGGGATGCTGATGGTAAAGGCCTGCCGCTCCATGATGTTCCCGTGGGACTGCGTGGCCTTGCGCAGAGAAACCGCCACACAGGGCGGCTGCGAACAACAGATGCCGCCCCAGGAAGCCGTCATCACGTTCGGCTTGCCGTCTTTGCCGTAAGTGCCCACCACCAGCACCGGCGCCGGATAGATCAGAGTCTTAGGCCCGAGTGACTTCTTCATAGCGGGGCGGATTGTGGCAATGGCGGGTAATGATTCCAAGCACGGAAAACGCCCCCCGAATTCTCCAGGGGCGCATTGGAGCGCGGACGTTTTTGTCCGCCCGGTCTTGACGGAGCAGCGGAGGGCGGACAAGGATGTCCGCGCTCCAAAGGAATCCACAACGCGCGCCCTCACCGGCAGGATCGCTCCGGCTGGGGTTGTCATTTGGCGCATTAGCTCCTACCTTATCCCGATAAACACCAGGGGACGTTGAACTGTGATGCGGCCACTCCAGGTCTTGGTCATTGAAGATTCGGAAGACGACGCGGTGCTGCTGGAAATCGAACTGCAGCGCGCCGGCTATGCGCCGGTCTGCCTGCGGGTAGAGACTCCCGAGGCACTGCGCGCCGCGCTGGCCCAGCAGCAATGGGACCTCGTGATCTCCGACTACCGGCTGCCGCGTTTCGACGGCCTGGCGGCGCTGGCGCTGGTAAAGGAGATGGGGTTGGACCTGCCGTTCATCATCGTCTCGGGCTACATCACGGAAGAGACAGCCGTCGCGGCCATGAAGGCGGGCGCGCACGATTACGTGATGAAAGATAACCTCGCGCGCCTCGGCCCAGCGGTTGAGCGGGAGTTGCGCGACGCCGAAGTCCGCCGAGCGCGGCACCGGTCGGAGGAACAGCTAAAGGCGCAGCACACCATTACTCTCATTCTGGCGAGCGCCCCTTCGTTCGACGAGGCGGCGCTGGCCATCCTCGGAGTTCTGCTCGACGGGTTGGGAATGGACGTGGGGGTGCTTTGGGTGGTGGATCCGCAGCAGCCGTTGCTCAAAGCCGCCGCCCTGAAACAGCGTGGCGCCTCACCTTCCCTGGATGCCTTCCTCGATAGCAATCGCCGCAGGGCATTTGCTCCCGGCGCCAGCCTGGCTGGGCGCGCGTGGCAGCAGCGGCGGGCGGTGTGGGTGGCGGACTTGTCGAGTGATCCCGGTTTCGTGCAGCGAGAACAGGCGGCCCAGGCCGCGTTGCGCAGCGCGGCGGCCTTTCCGATTCAAGGCGCCAGTGCCGCCTTCGGCGTGCTCGAATTCTTCACCATCCGCCGGCTTGAACCGGACCTGAAGCTGCTCAACATGATGACGGCGATCAGCAGCGAGATTGGCCAGTTCCTGCAGCGCCGCACCGCCGAAGAGGGGTTGCGCCGCGCTCATGACGAACTCGAAGCGCGCGTACAACAGCGCACCGCCGCTCTCAAGGATGCCAACGCGCGGCTCCACACCGCCATCGCGGAACGCCGGCGCCTGGAATACGAATTGCTCGAAATCACCGAGAAGGAGCGGCGCCGCATCGGCCTGGATCTGCACGACGATCTCGGCCAGCAACTCTCCGGCCTGGCGCTCATGACCAAAGGGTTGGAACTCAAACTGGCCAAGCGGCGCGCCCATGAGACCTCGGACGCCGCCAGAATCCACACCCTGGTCCAGAAAGCCATCAACCATGCCCGCGACCTGGCCCGCGACCTCGCCACCCTGGATTTGAAGGGGGATGATCTGCCGGTCGCCCTCGACGGCCTGGCCCAGCACGCCACTGAACTGTTCAAGATTTCGTGCCGGTTCGAGGCGAACGGGCCGGTCCCGCCGCTCGAATCGAACATCGCCAGCCAGCTCTACAAGATCACCCAGGAAGCGGTCACCAACGCCATCAAGCACGCCAAGGCCAAACGCGTCGGCATCAGCCTTTCCAACGGCTCGGACGCTGTCGTTCTGACGGTCCACAACGACGGCCTGCCGTTCCCGGACCTGAAAGGCACTCCGACGGGCATGGGGTTGCGCATTATGAACTATCGCGCCAGCCTCATCGGCGCCTCGCTGGAGATCAAGGGCGCCGGCGCCCGCGGCACTCGTGTCATCTGCACTGTGCCGCTGGAAGGAAAGAAGTAGTTCTGTCTCGCTACTTCAGTGTGGCGGGTCCCAATTTCACGTATTGCGGCAGGGCTTTGAGATCGAGCAACAGCCGCCCTGCCTCGACCTTTGGGACGAAGTGCTCGCCATTCCCGGCCACGGCGGCTGGGCTGGCCTGCCCGTTGAGATTGATTTCGAGACTGAGCGCATGAGGTTCGGTCAGCGTCCAGGCCGCCAGCTTTTGCTCTCCCGCCTGGTTTGTGCAGAGCAACACGTAATCCTGCTCGCTCGGCAGGACCAGGCGTCGCGCGACGCGATAGCCGGAAAGCTCGCGGGTCAGGGTCTGGATCGCGACGTAGGCCGGCTTCGGCTTCAGGTCCGGCAGCACTGTGCCGAAGTTGTGCTCGTTCTCATTGGGGTCGGGACCGTCGTTGCACCAGTCGTACCAGATGGAAAGCGGCACCCCGTTGAGCAAGTTCGACAGTTGCTGCCGCACCGCAAAGGCCGCCTGGGTCTCCAGCGAAACCCCGTGCTTCCAACTCGAGTATCCCCACTCACCGCTCAGGATCGGGATTCGGTTCTTCTTCCCGGGCGGCGCGTAGCGCTCGATCAGTCCCCGCAGCCTTTCATAGTCACCCGCAGCCGTCTCGGGCGGTTGCTTGGGGTTGCGATACGGGTGCACGCTCACCGCACCGAGATAGTCCAGCACTCCGGACTTGAGGAACGTCTCCAGGAATTCCCACGGAAACCCGGACGAGGCGGGGCCAATGATGGTTGCCTGCGGGTCCGCCTCACGGATGGCTTTGGCGGTGGCGAGTGCCAGTGTCGTGTATTGCTTTGCGTCCGGTTTGGGCGACCAGAAGTTGCCGTTCGGCTCGTTCCAGATTTCCCACAGCACATGTCGCCCCCGGAAGTGTTTGGCCGAGGCGGCGGCCCAGCACGCGAAGGCCGCAATGCTCTCCGGATGTTGCGGGGATGCCGTGGTCTTGTGCGCATGACCCGTGAGGGGATGAGGGCTGGTCACGGCCTCCTCATACAGAGGGTTCGAGTAATCGAGAATAAAGATGGCTCGCAGCCCGCGCTTCTCAAGATTCCCCAGCAACTCCTCATAGCCCTTCCAATCGTATTCCCCTTTGTTGCGTTCGATCGTCCCCCAATGAAAGTCCATCCGAATGAACTTGAACCCCGCAGCCGCAATCAGGTCGAGGTCCTTCTCGTGACCCGTGACGAAGTGAATGTTCACTCCGACCCCCGCCGGCAGGACCGGTTGGGGGATCTCAGCCGCACCTGCCAGCAGCGGAACAAACCATAACAGAGCACATGATCTTAGTCTCATTATCCGAGGAGTATCGGATGACTGTGGGGCGTCGCCAGTCAAATCAGCGGCTGTTTCCGTCTTACCTTCCCGCCCCTGTCCGCTCAGGGCGCAAGCTTTCGCGTGCGGTAATACTTCTGCAGGACCGCGTTGGTATCCCGATCCGCAAACCGGATGACTCCAGCCAGCACTGAGATTTCATTGGTCGCGAAAGGAATCCAGTCCACCATGTTCGTCGAGTACTCGGCCACGTAGATATTGGACAGGCCGGAAAGCTCAAACTGGAAGCCGTTGGTCGAGATGCCGTCGCCGGGCTGCTGGTCCACCGCGAGTTGATGCTTCTCGGGTTTGAGCTTCACCACCCAGGCGTCTCGATCCCCGTAATTCGGGCTGGTCTTATTGCCGCTCGGCGGCGAATCCGACCACCCGCCGATAAGATACCCGCCATCAGAGCACTGGATCATCCAGAAGGGATCGTCCAGCCCGCTGCCGCCCATCGAGTTTTCCCAAATCTTCTCCCCGTCCGCGTCCACCCGGACCGCCCAAAAGTCATTGTTGCCGAACCACGGGCTCGTCTTGTCCCCGCTCGGCGGGGAGTCGGACTTGCCGCAGAACAGGCCACCACCGTCCGCCGTCGCCACAAACGCCCGGCAATCGTCCAGTCCGGTTCCTCCGTGGCTCTTCTGCCATTGGATGGCGCCGGTCCCGTCAATTCGCATGATCCAATAATCATTACTGCCGTAGCTGCCAGTGGTGCGATTGCCGTTCCGGCTGGCCGAAAGGCCGCCGACCAGGAGCGTCCCCTTGGTGCCTTCGCGCAAACCCCACACCGTCTCGTAGTCCGTGCCGCCGTAGGCTTGGTCCCAAATCTTGTTTCCCTGGGAATCCACCCGCAAAAGCCACCAGTCCAGCGAGCCGTAATACGCGGCCGCCTTGTCCAAGCCGGTGCCTGACCCGGACCACCCGGCCAGCATATAATCGCCATTGCTGACGGGTTGAATGACTTCCAGGCTGTTTTGGCCTCCGATGCCGGAGTAGCTCCGGTCCCACAGTTGATTTCCTTCGGCATCAATTCGCACGAGCCAATAATCGGCAGAGCTTTTCAGCGGCGCGGTCTTGGTTCCGCTGGCGGAGGAGAATGATTGACCACCGAGCAAAAAGCCGCCGTCTGGTGTTGACACAATCGCCTCCAGGTAATCCGCGCCGGCTCCGCCATAGGTCTTGTCCCAAAGCTTGTTGCCGTCCTGGTCTGTTTTGACCACCCAATAATCGTAACCACCGCGGTTAGGAGCCGTCTTGATTGGGCCAGTGCCCGAGGTCGAATAGCCCCCCAGCACCATATCTCCGTTGGTCAGGATTACCATCTTGGAAATCCGCTCATCGCCCGCTCCGCCGTAAGTCTGCTCCCACTCCTTCCTGCCGTGCTTATCCAGGCGGATGACCCAATAATCATTGAGGCCGTAACTCGGACTCGTCTTATTGCCGCTCGGGGGCGACGCAGAAAAGGCCCCCAGAACGAAGCCTTTGTCCGATGTCTCCTGAAAACCGAACACGCCGTCACGACCTGTGCCGCCAAAGCTGGCTTGCCATTCGATATCCGGCGGTTTGAATTTGGCAGTCGCGTAGAAGGCACTCAACGCCAGTCCCAGAAGCGGCAGCACAACGCGTTTCATAAATTGCTCCAAGTCTTAACCGGTGAGAATGATGTGCCGACGTCCGGCTTTGGCAAGCAAATTCTCCCGCCCGCGTGCGCACCGGGCGCACCTGGCGCGTACCACCAGAGCATGACTCAGGACTTACAGTCCCGAAACCACGTCCAACTCGACAAACTCGTCGCTAACGCCGGTGCAGGGGCACAGCTCAATCCGGTAGCGGATCTCCTCGCGCAAGGCGTCCAGGGCGTTGGCAGGGCTCAGCCCGTGGCTGCTGCACTGCGGGCTGACGCAGCTTGCGACGTAGCTGCCGTCAGCCTCGGCTTCCACTGTGGCTTCGAATTTCACGCCACAGGCACGTTAAGCCTCGGCGTCAACGCGGTCAATTATGCCCACGATGATCGAGCGGACCGGGGCGTCTGCATCTCCGACGATCTGGCGCGCGGAGTTGCCTTCGTCAATCACCAGCACGCGCTCGCCGACCCCCGCCTGCACGCCGCCGTCAATCGCGACCAGGTAGCCGCCGGGTTTGCCAGACGGGTCTTCCTTCTCGACCACCAGCAGCTTCTTGCCGGTGTAGAACGGGTGGTTGATGGTCGAGACGATGTCCCCTCTGACGGTGCCGATGATCATGACGGGATATTCAGGTCGTCCACGATGCCGATGATGGTATGGTCCACGGGGACAAACCACGGGTCGAGCGCCAGCGCGGCTTCGCGCCCGCCCTCGAAGTAAATGAGCTCGCCGGGGCCGGCGGCGCGGGTGGAGTCGCAGGCCACCAGCGGCTCGCCTTTGGGTTTGCCCTGCTTGTCGAGCGGCTGCACCCAGAGCAGCGGAACGCCTTCCAGCCCCTGATAAACGACGCACGGAGTCAGCGTGCCGATGACCTTGCCGAGCAGCATCAGGAAACCTCCTCGCCCTCCAGCTCGCGCGGTTTGCTCGCCGCGAACCGCGTGCCGTCGGCTAAGCTGCTGCGTCAGCGCCTCGTGCGGCTGGCAAATGATGCGGTGCTGGACATATTCCTTCCGCCCGCGCAGGAAGTCGCCGGCCAATTCCATCGCGGCCTCGATCTCATGCAGTTCGCCGTTGAAAAGGCTGATGGCCTTGCCGGACATCTCGTAATCGGCCAGGCGCAGCTCCACCAGGCGCACTTTGGTGCCCTTAAGCGCCAGTTCGGCGGCGCGGACATTGGCGGCGACGGTGTCCGTTTCGAGAATCGCCACCGCGTCCTGCTGCATCGGCAGGCGCTGGCCGAGAACGGCGTCGTGCAGCTCGCGGGTGAACGTCCGGCAGCAAGCGCATGGTCCAGCCGGCTGGCCTGGCCGATCTCGATTGCCTCGTTGAGCGATTCCTCGACCGCGCCGGTCGAGCCGCCAATGATAATCAAGTAGCGGCCCCGGCTGACGGTGCCGGACTTGATCATGGCGATGGGCGCCTTCTTCAGCAGCGCGTCGGTGCAGTAGATGCCGTCGGCGATGCTGCCGAACTCAATGACTGCGATGGTGGGATATTTCCTCATCACACGATCCTGAACGCGCCGACCAGCGTGCAGCGGCGCCACCGCGAGAAGCTCCGCGGGCCCGTCATGCCTTCGCCGGTCGGGCTGGCGATGGTGAACGACGTGTAGCCTTCGCCCTTCCAGCCCAGCCCGGCCTGCGAAGGGCCGTTCTTGACGAAGATGCTGGCGTTGCACTCGCGGGCCATGCGGCTGAGGTTCGACAGGTTCTCCGAGTGCATGACGAAGGTGTGCCGGCGCGGGTGCTCCAGCGCGATGGCCAGATCAATGCCCTCGTCGGCGTCCCGCACGCGCGTGATCGGCAGGATCGGCATCATCTGTTCGGTCCACAGCAACGGGTGATCGTGCTCGACCTCGACGATGCCCAGCCGCACCGAGTCGTCGCAGGGGATGCCGGCCTTCTGCAGGATCACGCTGGCGTTCTTGCCGATGAGCGAGCGGTCGATCTCGGCTTCCTTGCGCGGGCCGTGGGTCTTCTTGAAGATGACCTTCTCCAGCGCCGGCAACTGGTCCTTCCAGACGAGCAGCGCGCCGTTGTAGGTCATCGCCTGGATGAGCTGGCCCGCCACGCTGGAGACCACCAGGCATTCCTTCTCGTCGGCGCAGATGATGTTGTTGTCGAACGAGGCGCCGAAGACGATGTCACGGGCGGCCTTGTCAATGTCGGCGGTCTCATCCACCACGACCGGCGGGTTGCCTGGGCCGGCGCAGATGGCGCGCTTGCCGCTGGACATCGCCGCCTGCACCACGCCGCCCCCGCCAGTCACCACGACCAGCCGAATGCCGGGATGTTTCATCAGCGCCTGCGCGCTCTCGACCGTTGGATTGGCGATGCAGGTGATGAGGTTCCGCGGCCCGCCGGCGGCCAACGATGGCCTTGTTGATGAGGGCGACGTTGTGGCAGGAGACGCGCCGGGCATTGGGATGGACGTTGAACACGACGGCGTTGCCCGCGGCGAGCATCGCAATCGTGTTATTGATGATGGTCGAGGTCGGATTGGTCGTCGGCGTGATGGCGGCGATGACCCCGTAGGGCGCCGGTTCGGTGAGATTGAGGCCGTCGTCGCCGGTGACCGCCTTCGGGCTGCAGGTCTTCGGTGCCCGGCGTCTTCTCGGTAACGAGCTGGTTCTTGATGACCTTGTCTTCGTAGCGGCCCAAGCCCGGTTTCCTCGTAGGCCTCCCGGGCCAGCGCGCTCCCGTGCTCGCGCATCGCGTTGCGGATGGCGGCGATGATCGTATTGCGCTTCTGCAAGCCCATCTCGTCGAACTGGCCGAACGCCGCCCCAGCAGCGCGCACCGCCTCATCAATGCCGTCAGAAGACTCCCAATTCGCCAGCCAGCGACGGCCCGGCAGGCCGCTCCTGGGCCGCCCGTCGCCATCAGCTCGGTCAGGTCGGCGACGATGCGCTGGGCGATGACCTCGATTTCCTGTTCAGTCAGACCAGCCATGTTTCAGGCGCCTCTGGATTCTTGCACGCAGCATTGATTTCACAACGGCCCTGCCGAATCAAGCGTGGTTTTGTCACCCGGGAACCCACAACGAACAGATGCCGTCTCCAAATCTTCGTTGCACCCCGTGGAATCAATCCAGCCAGTTCTCCAGCCTCAGGCTGGGCACGCGGGCGAAGTCGCCCGCATTGCGGGTCAGGAGGACCGCGTCGTGCGCGAGAGCGATACAGGCGATTTTTAAGTCCAACGAACCGATGCGCAGCCCTTGGCGACGGAAGCTCAGAAACTGATCGGCGGCCTGGGCATCCCAGGGAAGGATCGTCCAATCAGCAAAGACCTCGACCTGCCGCTGGAGTTTCGCGTAGGGAGCGATCTGGCGATGAGGATCATGGTGCCGGTTTATCTCAGCCAGCCAGCCGCGCATCTGCTCCTCGACAGTGATGATGGTGACCGCCATCTCGGGTTGGGCCGCCTCCAGGCGCTCGCGCAGCCGCCCCCCGGCAGCCGAAGCGCGTTCCCACTCGGAAAAGTGATCTGTATCAAGAACCAGCAATCTCTTTTTGGTAGGTTTGCTGCTCTCGATATTCGCGTCCGAGCCGAACGGCCTCCTCGAAGTCCGGGTCGTTCTGGAACGCCCCGAAGGTCCGCCACGGGTTCTTTGGGCGCGCGGCAGGCCCCGTCTTGCTGCTCAATTGAGCAAGCTTCTGCTCCAACTGTTCTACCCGCTCTTCAAGTGTCTGCGGCATGGCAGGAAGATAGTTCAGGGCTTGGAGGTCTTCCATACGGAAATGGCCCACACCTATTCCTTCTTATACTTATCCACCCCGCCGATTTCCCAGCTATCCACGATGGCCATGATGACGGCGTCGCAGGGGCGGTTCTGCGTCGCGAGGGTCTGGCGCGCGGAACTGCCGGCCGCGATGAGGACAAGTTCACCTGGGCCGACCCCAACCGCATCCGCCGCCACGACATGGCCGCCGGTTTCCTTGCCTTCGGAATCGACGGTCTTGACGACCATGAATTTCAGGCCGTCCATGCTGGGCTCCTTGCGCGTGGCGACGACCGTGCCAACAACTTTGCCAAGAGTCATAAAGTTTTAATCCGCGCCCCGCCCTGCAGTGACCGGGCGACGCATCCTGCCGGGGACCGCAGCGGCCAGCCCGGCAACGGAGCTGGCGTTACTTCTTGGCAGCCTTGGCGCCGCGGCCCAGCGGCAGCACCTCATCCACGCCCGCATGCGGGCGAGGGATGACGTGGACCGCGACCATTTCGCCGACGCGGCTGGCGGCGAGGCGTCCGGCATCAGTGGCGGCCTTGACGGCGGCGACATCGCCACGGATGACCGCGGTGACGTAACCCGCCGCCGGTCTTCTCGAAGCTGACGAGTTCGACCTTGGCGGCTTTGACCATTGCGTCCGCGCCTTCCACCATTGCGGCAAAGGACCGTGTTTCCAGTAAGCCTAATGCTTCTGCCATATATGTGTTTCCTTACGTTGTTTGTGTTGTGAGTTGTGATTGATTCAAACGGGCATCAAGCCCCGCCGCTGCCTTTCATGGCGCGCCCGGTGAGGCTGTTGATGGCGGCCTCGGCGGCCTTGGAGGCCACGTCAATGTCCTTCTCCTCCCCGCCGAGATAGAGGCGGCCGAAGCTGCCAAACGCGCGGATCTCCAGGATATTGATCTCCGCGCGTCTTCTCGGCCTCGTTGGCGGCGAACGCGGCGTAGGCGGCCGGGGCGACTTCCATCGTGAACAGGCTTTGGCCGGGCAGGATCATGTTGCCGTGCCGGGTGCGGTTGATGAGCATCGTATGGTGGTCGTCAATCTGGCGGATGACGCTGTTGCTGTAGATGACCGGCTTGTAGCGGTCTTCCTCCTTCAAGCCCGAGCGCATCGAGGATGGCGGCCCCAGCCGAACGCACATCCGCCTGCGACTCGGAATGAATCTCCAGCATGCCGTAGAGGCGCTCGATGATCTGCATGCCGGGGGTGACCTTCGTGCACTTGAGCGCCACGTCGGTAACCAGGTTGATCTCCATGCCGGGCGAAATCTCGACGAACAGCGAGGCCTGCCCCGCGATGGGCAGAAACCCCTGCGACACCGTCGCGAAGAACGACGCCACCTGCGGTTGCAAGCTATCGAGAAATATGTATGAGCGTAGGTCTGCCATGATGATTATCCTTTCGCGGCCAAGCGGCTGGCCAGAGGTTCAGGCGAGGTGCTGCCGGGTGAGCGCTCGGGGTTCGTTGATATGCGAGGCGCTTTCGGACACAACTGGGAGCGGGGTATGAAGGCGTCCTGTTCCCCCTCACCCCAGCCCTCTCCCTTAGGGAGAGGGAGCAACAAAGCCCGATTGTCGAAGATTCCGGTGGCTCCCCATTCACCAACCAAATGGCGACGGTTCTCCCTCTCCCTAAGGGAGAGGGCCGCGGGTGAGGGGGAACGGACCATCCGACGTCCCTAATCGTCCGATCTTGTGAACGACTCGGTGGAAGTTGGGCCTTGTGAGCAGTCTCATTGCGACCTCGCTAGTATTTTGCACCCTCCCCACTGACGGCCTGGCCGGCGGCTTCCTGCAGAATCTTGATGCCGCTGCTGGTGCCGATGCGGGTCGCGCCGGCCTGCACCATGCGGCGCAGATCGGCCAGTGTGCGGATGCCCCCCGAGGCTTTCACCCCGAGCTTCTTCTCGCGCACGATCCGGCTCATCAGCGCCACGTCCTCGACCGTCGCCCCGCCGGTGCTGAACCCGGTGGAGGTCTTCACAAAGTCGGCCCGGGCTTTGACGGCCATCTCGCAGGCGCGGCCTTTCTCCTCGTTGGTCAGCAAGGAGGTCTCCAGGATCACCTTGCACTTGGCGCTGCCGTCCCGGCAGGCCTCGACGACCGAACGGATGTCCCGCAGCACCAGCGCGTCGTCACCGCTCTTAAGCGCGCCGACGTTGATGACCATGTCTATCTCCTTCGCGCCTTGCCGGATGGCGGCGCGGGCTTCCATCGCTTTGCTCTCGGGCGGCTGCGCGCCCAGCGGGAAACCGACCACGCAGCAGACCTTCACGCCCGAGCCATCCAGCAGTTGCCGGGCAAGCGAGACCCACGTCGGATTGACGCAGACCGAGTAGAACTTGTACTGGCGCGCCTCCTGGCAGAGTTGCTCGATGTCCGACCGCGTGGTATCCGGCCGCAGGATGGTGTGGTCAATGAGCTGCGGGATATTCAGCGGCGGCGGAGCAGGCGGGGCCGCCACGGGCGTGCCCTTGGCGGCCAGGAGTTCCTGGACGCGCTTGGCGATCTTCTCCAAGTCCGGCTCGGTCGGTGCGGCGGGACGCGCCTCCCCGACCCCGGCCAGCAGCGTCGCCTGGTGCGGCCCGACTTCGATCGGGCCCCTCCTGGACGGCGTTAATAAGTTGCACCCGCTTCCGATGCCGTTCCTCGACACATTCGGCTGTCAGGAACGCCTCGACGATAGGCGTCGCCTGCTCGAAATTGGTCTGCCCCGCGCCCAGGGTCAGCACGTTGGCGTCGTTGTGCTCGCGGCTGTTCCTGGCGAGCGCGACGTTGTAGCACGCCGCCGCGCGCACGCCGCGGCACCTTGTTCGCCGTCATCGCCGAGCCGATGCCGGCGCCGTCAATCATGATGCCGCGGTCGCACTGCCCGCCGGCCACCAGCCGCGCCACGGTGTAGGCGATGCGCGGGTAATCCACCGCGTCCTTGCTGTGCGTCCCGCAATCCTGAACCGAGCAGCCCTTGTCCCGCAGCCAGCCCAGAAGCTGGTTCTTCAGCTCGAAGCCGCCGTGGTCCGCGCCGATGGCAATCTTCAGGTTCTTCACACTGGGTATCTGGATGCTTTGGCCGCCCTCACGGCGACACACTGAGACGAGAGTTCGCTTCCGGGTCTGCTCACGCGCCGAACTCTATCAGGCGGCGAAACGGTGTCAAGGCGAGCGGCTTACGTGAGGTTATTCCGCTCCCTGCTCTTGCTGGTGGAATAGGTTCCGGGCCCAGGCGCATGGCTCTCTCAGCGAAACTACGCAAGGCCCACCGGACCGTCTCCTGCGTGCCGGACGAGCCGGTGCCATGCCGGGATGAGGCGCAAGCCGGCCTACCTCCCGTTGTAATCCCCCTGTAATCCCCCTGTATTCCCCCTGTATCGCACGCTGGCCAGGGTAAAGGGGGCGGTTGGTGCCGGTAGGGAACGGATGAGTTAAGGGATCCTGCCCGGTCCGGCGCCTTTTCCGCCCGGCCTGGGCCTTGGGAAGGTCTTTTGAGGAGCGCCAGGCTTGCGAGAAAACGGCCTCCGGGCTCCCGTTGCCCGAACGCTTTGGGGTGCCTGAAAGAATAGTTGGCTGATTTCCAAAGTGATGAATTGCCTAGACTTTTGCGCAATGTATTGTATAGTGCATATACAACATAACTAAACTATGCTCTCACCTTCTCTCCAACAGGAACGCGCCCACCTCCTCGAAGAAATGGCTCATATTGACCGCATGATCCGCGGCCATGTCAGTGAGCAGACCTATCGGGTCCAGCGCGGCGAGCGCACCGTGACTCAAGGCCCTTATCATCTCCTGCAGCGCCGTGAAAACGGCCGGAACAACTGTCAACGGGTGGGAACTGATGAATTGGATTTCATCGTCCAGGCCGTTGAAGGCCACGACCGCTTCCAAACGCTGGCCCAGCGCTACGCCGCCCTGACCGAACAGATGACCTGGGACCAGCAGGGGGCCGAGATTAAAAAAAAGTTCCGGCGCTTCTGGCGGCCTACTTCCCGCAAACGGCCCTCTGCCTGAATCGGCTGGAGACTCAGGGCATCGGCGACTTTGCCGCCCTGGAACGGAACCTGTTGGCGGCCCTCAAGCACGACGGGGCCCGTTGGCCGGAGCAGTTGCTCAACGACCCAACGTTACCTGGCCAGCACCAGCAATGTCTGCCCGATGAGGAGAATTACGGACCGCGCCCCAAAGCGGTGCTGCTGACCCTGGGCTGGATCACCTTGCGCCGCCCCTATCTGTATAGCGCCTCTCGCGGGGAGGGCCGCTTTCCTTTGGACAGCGCTTTGGGATTGGTGGACAGCTACTCGCCAGAGGTCCTGCGCTGGGTCTGTCGTGCTGCCGCTCTGGCGGGCAGTTACCAAGCCGCCAGCCAGGACCTGCTGACCTATGCCGGTTTAGAGATCGATGCTCGCCAAATCCAGCGCTTGGTCAGGCAAGTCGCCCCGGCCATGAATCGCTGGCGAGCGGCTCAAGCGCCGGTCTGCAACCCCATGGCTGGAGACATTATGTGTGTGGGCACCGACGGAACCGGTGCGCCCATGCGTCGGCGCGAGGTCCGGGGGCGCAAAGGCAAGAATGGCGGCCAAGCCCGCACCCGCGAGGTCAAGGTCGGTACGGTCTTCACGCACCGTAAACCGGACCAGTCTGACGAACGGCCCGAACGGGATTATGCCTCGACCACTTACCTGGCGGCCATCGTTACGGCTGATCAGTTCGGTCCCCTCTTACGCGCCGAAGCCATTCGCCGCGGTATGGCCAAGGCCAAGGTCGTGGTCTTCCTGGGGGACGGCGCTGTTTGGGTGTGGAAGTTGGCACGCCTGAATTTTCCGCAGGCCGTCTGTATCCTGGATTACTATCACGCCTGTGAGCATTTGAACCTCCTGAGCGCCACCCTTTACGGGGAGGGCTCCCCTTTGGCCAAGCGACGCTTTCGCCAGTGGCGCAAAGCGCTGCTGAAGGATAAACTCGCTCAGGTTATCGCTCAGGCTAACGCCGACCTGCCGACCAAAGCCCAAACCCGTAAATCGGCCAAAAAGCAAATCGCTTACTTTGAACGCAACCACTCCAAGATGCTCTATCAGACGTTTCGAGCCGCCGGCTATTTCATCGGCTCGGGCGTGGTGGAGGCTGGCTGCAAAACGGTGGTAGGGCAGCGCCTCAAGCAATCCGGCATGCTCTGGAGCCGTCAAGGCGCCTCTCATCTGCTGGCTGTGCGCTGCGCGCTGCTGAGCGGTTGGTTCGAGGACTTCTGGAAACACTACAACCGGGCCGCTCAAGGACTTGCCTTCGCCGCATGACCAATCCAAACCGTTTTCCCAACGGGTTTGCCCTGCACCCTGGAGAAATGGG